>CAXBMO010000006.1:0-345022 GCA_963977015.1 uncultured bacterium
GTTCCTCGCTCAACCCACGGCTAATTGCTGAGAAAGCCTATCGGCTTGCCGGATTCCCTGGGCGAAGAATTCGTCGAGTTTCTGGAGGAGGCTGGGGTGGGCTACCACCCGAAATGCTTGGACTGACTTCGGTGCTGGCATCCCTTCGGGATGCGAAAATGGGGTTCTGTATTCCATGGGTGTCGCTCGTTCCTCGCTCAACCCACGGCTAATTGCTGAGAAAGCCTATCGGCTTGACGGATTTCCTGCGGGAGTTCCAAGGTGGTCTTCGCGCATCAGCCTGCCCGCAGGATGCCTGTTTAATTCCTGATTTGATTCCTGATTTGATTCCTGATTTGATTCCTGATTTGATTCAAGGGCCGAACGCGGAGAACCGCGGTCACTCCCACTCGATCGTCCCCACAGATGCGGGCTCAGATTTATTTGCCCAACCGCTGGTCGATGTGGTTAGCATAGACGGCAGTGAACTCGTCGACCCAATACTCCCGGCTGATTGAAGGTTGTGGCGCCGCGCCATCTCCGCCACGCGCGCGGAGTTCGCCGACCAAGTTTCGCAATCACCGCAATAACAGCGCGATAGTCGTATCGCGTTCGAAAGCGGAGCCTTCACTTCCAGCCCTTCGCTGAGGTGGCGTATGCGGAACTTTTGGGCATCGGTTGGATCAGGGAATGGAATGAACCGCGAATACAATTTACAGAACCTCAGCCGAAGCCCAAGATTCGTAAGACCGGCAAGCCGAAGGCTTGAAAGCCATTAGCCGGGGCTGAGCGAAGCGACACCCCCGGTCTAGAATGCAAATCCATGCATCCTGGAAGGATGCCAGCAAATCAACAACGCCAGAAACATGTCCACCTACCTGAGCCTTCACTACCACCTGGTATTCTCCACGAAAAACCGCGAACCAATGATTAACGCCGATTGGCAAAGCCGCCTCCACGAATATCTGGGAGGAACGGTCAATGGTTTGGGCGGAAAATCCCAAGGCGTTGGCGGAATCGCCGACCATGTTCATCTCCTCGTTGGATTGAAATCGACCCATTGCTTGGCGGACTTTCTGCGTGAACTGAAGAAGACCGCATCCGTTTGGGTGCATGATGAAATCGGATTGGCTGAATTCGGGTGGCAGGATGGCTATGGTGCTTTCACCGTCAGCCCTACCGCGAGGGTCGGCGTGCAGAAATACATCGCGAACCAAGCCGAGCATCATCGAACGCGTTCGTTTCGCGAAGAATTCGTCGAGTTTTTGAAGGAGGCTGGGGTGGACTACCACCCGAAATACTTGGACTGACTTCGGTGCTAGCATCCCTTCGGGATGCGAAAATGGGATTCTGTATTCCGTGGGTGTCGCTCGTTCCTCGCTCAACCCACGGCTAATTGCTGAGAAAGCCTATCGGCTTGCCGGATTTCCTGCGGGAGTTCCAGGGTGTCCTTCGCGCATCAGCCTTCGCGCATCAGGCTGTTCGCAGGATGCTTGTTTAGTTCCTGATTTGATTCAAGGGCCGAACGCGGAGAACCGCCATCATTCCCACTCGATCGTCCCCCATAGATGCGGGCTCAGCTTCGCTTCGGAGGGCACGTCGGCGGTGATGGCGGTGGCCTTGTTGCTCCAGTAGCTGCGGGCCGTGGTGCGGAAGCCCTCGCCGCGCAGGATGCCGATGTCGCCCTTGAGCTTGAGGCCGGGTTTGGGGTTGAGGCCGAGCACGCTGAGCGGAATCGAGATTTCGTAGTTGCCGCTTTCGTTGGCGGCGAGTTGGACCTGATCGCTGACGTCATCGACGCGGTCGAAGGTCAGGCTCCAGACCGGTGAGACGAAGGGGATCTTCGCGGCTTCACCGGTTCCGGAAACCACGGCGCGGTAGAGAAGCGCGCGGGTTTCGCCGTCAACCTGGGTGATGAGCAGGCGCAGGTCGCCTTCGGCCGGTTGCTGGCGTTTGGGATCGGCTGCCGGGTCGGTGGCGAGCATCAAATCCAGCGCGCCACCGGTCTTGAAAAGCGTGTTGGGGATTTCACCGGAATTCTGCAGCAACTTGCCGTCGCGCGTGTCCCAGGCTGCGTAGAGGTGGGTTTCGTCCGCGGCGATCGCACCCTGAATGTGGTAGGGCTTGGAGTTGGAGTTGAAATTGGCGCCGTCGCCGCGCCGGTCGATCTCGACCCATTCCGCGGTCGTCCAGTCGTCGAGTTTCCCATCGAGGTTGGGGGGCGTTTCGCGGATCGCGGCGTGGAGGATTCCGCTGCCGAAAGCCTTTTGCCGGGCAGCTTCGCGCTCCTCGACGAAGCGTTGGGAGTCCTGCAGGTCCCTGGTGGTAACGTCGATGCTCATCCGAGAAATCGGGCGCAGGGATTCGAGTCCATCGAGCCGCAGCAGGCTCGTGTTTGAGCCATCCAGAAGATAGATCCTGCCGTCCGGCGTCTGATTGATCGACGGCCAGAAGTTTTCGTCGTGCAGGGTCAGGCCTTCGAGGCTCATGTTGCGTTCGGCAACCGGCATTTTCCACGCCTTACCGAGGCGGGAGTCGGCGAAGACCGTGGAGACGAAGAGACCGTCACGGGTGAAGAGGTAGAAGTTCCCCATGTTGGCGTTGAGCGCGAAGAGCGGGCCGACTTCCGCGCCTTTCGGCTCGATGAATCCGCCCATGAGCCGGGTCGGGCCAATGAGTTGTCCAGGCGCATCCGGTTTCGCCGCATGATGCGAGGCGTGCAGGCCAGGCCAGGGATTGGGGTAGCTCCAGACCGGCTTGCCGGCCTTCGTGCCGCAAATCGAGTGGCTGTGAAACGGTTCGACGCCGAGTGTGATGATGACTTCGTCGCTGTCGTCGGCCAGAACCTGGGCGCCGCCGGTGGATTTCGGGGACTGCACCCCTTCGGTCAGCACTTCGCCTGCTTTCAGATCATAAGCCGGAACTCCGGTTTTGGAAAAGCCTGTGGGACGGAATCGCAGGGCCCGTTCTCCATCGACTTGCGCGACACAGAACGACAGATCCGGCATCACCGTGAAGCCTCGCGCGGGGGCACGGGTCATCTCGATCTCTTCAGGTTGCATCAACGCATCGCCGTTCTGATCCATCCAGAGATACATTGCCTGATTGATCCCATCCCTCCCACGATCCTGTGAGGGCGTGGTTCCTTCCGGCCAACTGGGATGAAACCGTTCTTCCAGCAGCATCGGCCAGTCGTTCGCCACGCCCATTCCGGCAACTGGTTGGGCGACATTGTCGCGATCGAGAAAGACGAGCACATTGGAAGATCCATTGGTGGGGCTACTATTGTAGCAGTTGGTGAAATAGCGGCGACCCTCGTGGTAAATCGCGGTTTCGGGGGCACAGATGCGGGTGTTCAGGGGGAGCGTGTCAGGGCCCGTTCGAAACAGGATGTTGGTTAACTCCGAGGTGCCCTTTTCCCAATCGAGCCGGAACTCCAGGGTGCCCCGGTGTTCGTCGGCGTAGTAGAATTTGGACTTATCCCGAGGATCGAGCATTCCCCCGCCGCCGTATTTCGCGGGGCCGTAAACGGCGTTGACCAATTTACCGTCCAGCGTCCAAACGCTGACGCGCTTGGGGGTGTAATCGTGCTCGGTGACCCAAAGCTGGTTCTTCGAATCGATCGCCAGACCAGCGGGATGATTCATGTGGTGCGGTTCGTAGGGACCGGCTTTCGGCTTGCCGGGTTTGCCGATTTCGCGAACCAGCTTCCCGTCCGGCGAGAACACTTTGACTTGGTGACTGTCGCCGTGGTCGCTGACGTAAATCCGGCCCTCGGCGTCGAGCGTGAGGCCGAGGGGATCTTCCAGGCCGTTCGAAACGACGGTCGTCGATTTGTCCCCGTCCAATTGCAAAACCCGGTTTTCCGAGATCACAAACAGGCGTCCGTCCGGCGAAAATTTGATCCCGCGCGGGTTGTCCACGTTCAGCTCACCCAAAATCTCGCCCGAAGCCGCATCGATTCGCAGAATCCGGTTCGAAAACCGGAGCGCGCAGGCGATGATCCCGTTGTGGGCGGTGATGCCGCCGACCGACTCCAGCTTGTGCTCGAACGCTTCCTCCGGCTCCCCTTCGAGGATCCCTTTGTAAACCTGCCGGGCGTTGAGCTGGTTCCCGGATCCCAATTCCAGCGCACTGACCCGCAATTCCATGATTCCCGTGCCTTTGCCGGTTTCCCATGGCGAAGCGACGTAAGCCGCGATATTGGCATCTGCCTCCGGACCGGTATCGCGCCCCAGGTGCGGCGCCGCGGTCCAGTTTCCGCCGATCCACTTCATCCCGCCGCGTTTGGTTCCGTCGAGATCGACCCAGGCGAACCCGTCAGGCCCTTCGGTGATGTAGCTGCCCAGAAAGACTGACGGCTCGCCAGTCGGGGAATGTGTGGCGGGCACGAACACCGCAGCGGACGGCGCGGAATGGTTCGCGAGCCAGCCTCCGGTGTGGTCCGGCAAGGGCCAGGGTGGGTTCCCGGAATTGTAAGCCGAAAATTCATAGAACGCCTCGATCTCCTTCCGCCAAAGTCCGCGCGCGGTGTATTTTCCCGGTTCAACGAATCGCGCCGGGATGCTATAGAGCCCGTGGTTGGCGGCGCCGAGATCGCGGTCCAGATCGTGCGTTCCGTCCCACCAGGCCGTGTTGTCGCCGGCCGGGAACCTGGTTTCCGATACCAGGTTCCGCACCCGTTTTCCGGTCGAGTCTTCGATCACGAGCGTCACGTAACCAGCTTCCGGAAGGTTGAAGCGAATTGGGATTGGCGGATGCGGTCCTTCGACCGAAACCTGCTCGACGCTCGGGGCTGCGATCGCCCCATCGCCCAAATCCTGCAGCGCCATCAGCTCACCGAGCCAGACGCGTTTTCCGTCGGCGGGGCGGCGTTGCACGTGGGGGTGATTTACCGGGGTAACCGCGGTCATGCGCAAGCGAAGGGCCCGGGTTTGGACCGTTTCGTCGAACGCGAACACGTTCGGCCAGAGCGATACCGGGTAGCCGCATTCGAATCCTGCCACCGATTTCACCGTTTCCCAATCCTGGCTCGAGGCATCGCGTGGATGCCGTTCATCCGGGCAACGATAGGCCTGAATCTCCGCTGCGCCGAATCCCGCCCAAAGCGCCGCGACTCCGTCCAGATCGACCGGCTCCGCCCAGGTGAGCAGAATCCACTCGGCCTGCTCCGCGGAAACCAGCGGAAGGGTTTCCAAGGAGGGGCTGTTTTCCTCCACGTTCTGCCAACTGCCCCAGCCATCCCGCAATCCGTTGTTCAGCAAATTCGCGTGCTTCTGATCGGCGCTCGCCGCGGGAATCGCTTGGGCCGCCAGGTTGATCAATCGTTCCTGCAAAACCACCGCGCCGCCCAACCAGCCATCGTAAACCGGGTCGGCCGGCTCAGCTTCGTGGGAGAAACGCAGCGCGCGGGCCGTCGTTCCCGCCGGAAAAACCCAGAGCGCGTATTCGTCCCGCTCCGCCTGCGCGGTCGTGACCGCGTTTCCAGCGAGTCGCTGGCCGGGAGTCCACGCATCGTCGTTGTCCAGTTTCGCCGGATAACCCGCATCCGCTTTCAGCGCGCTCACGCGAATGTTTCCCCGCGTCAACACCGTGCCCACCGGAATGGTCTCGGTAAAACCAATGCGCAAATGGCGCAGACCGGGCGTTTTCGATGTTCCGAACGCGATCCCACTGTGGCCGGGTTTGGAGTTCGTCGTCCAGATGACCCAACCGGGCCCCCTCGACGCCCCGTTTGGATCCTGCACTTTCTGTTCGCGCCCCCCATCCCATTCCGCGAAGGAATCTGCATCAAAAAGTTCAGCCCGGATGGGCGTGTTGGTCGCTTTTCCCGGGAGCGGAAACTCAGCCGCTGGCAGAATTGCGATTCCAATGAAAATGAGGATTTGGCAGTGGAATGCACAACAGAGGGGTTTGTTCATGTACGTCGGACTATCGGCAGGAAACGGAGAATGCAACCTAGGAAATTGGTAAGGTTCTTGCGGGCAGTTTGTTGGCATGAAGCGGTTGGAAAAAAAGGGTTCCGTCCGGCTAATGATCGAAGGAAAAAAGCCTGGCGCCCCAAGGCAATTCTCTAACGAGCTCCATCCCCCTCAATCGGCAGAACGTGGCATTCTCCATGAATCTCTAATCCCTTGTCTCGCGATCGCCGACGTTTGGCTGGCTCGCCAAGTGAAGGGGCTTATCGGTTGCTCATCAACGTTTCGTCGAGAGAGGTGGACGGGGTGATAAGTTTCATAAATAAGAGCAAAAAGAGAAAGTTTTCCCAAAAATGGCTTGTTTTTGCTGTGAAAATTTAAGAAACACCATAAATTGAAACGCTGAGTTTTGCGGCGCCAGGCGGTTGTTGTGCGTCATCGGTTTTCGCTGACTGCATTGCAAAAACGTTACGTTTGCCCGGCAATTTACGTTTGACTTCCAACTATCCGTATCCGAACCACCGAAAGAAACCAATCCACCCAATGGCAATACACACACTAATGAAACCCACACACACAGATTTTCTAAAAACCGCCGCCGCCGCGCTCGCTTTTGTCGCGCTTCCAGTTCTGAACGCCGTTGCTGGCGACGACAGCAAGCTGGTGATTGAAGCCCAGGAACTCTACGAAGACGCTGTCGCCGACGGTATTGCCACCCCTTACATCGCACCGCTTAGCTCCGATCCGGAGGGCCCACAGTATCTCTGGGGCGGACTCGACCCAATCGAAGTGATCAAGGTTCACGAAAGCAAGATCGCGGACGACCCTGGTCAAACGCTCTTCATCTCGCGCAGTGGTTCCACTCTGGGCAGCCCGGACTTTCCTTTGCAGGTGCCGATCTACGACGGAGGCCCGAGCGAGACGGCTCTCTTCAAGTCGGCCGAAAACCGCACTCAGTACGAGCAAATGATGGCTGAGGGAACGCTCCTCGTCACCTTCGGGCTGAATTGCCATTGGGGAATCATCAGCGGTCCAGCGACTAACTTTACGGGTCATTCGCACTGGGCGCAGCCTGGTCTCGCCGCGATCGTGGTGGATACGATCAAGGTGAAGAATCCTGATACCAAGAAGAACGTCAACGTGACCGTGGTCGGTGCGAATCTTTACAGCCGGGGTGATGACTGGAACGCGACCAAGAAGCGTTGGCAGTATGCAGTGGAAGCCTTCCTGCTCCTCGATGAGCATTGGGAGCGCAAACGCGTTGGGATGCCGATTCTCCAGGTCAACTGATCGGAGATTCCGCCAAAAATCCTCTAAGTTTCTGAAAGCGCCTCCGAAAGGGGGCGCTTTTTTTGTTATTCTCCGTCGAGCCAGCACCGCTCTTGACCACGGACCGGTGCGAGCGATAATCCATTTTCCGGCTCGTTGAAAATAACCCCCATGATTGATCACTTTAGGATGAAGCCCATGATTCGTAGCAAGAAGATGTCCCTGCTTTTCCTCGCCGCGCTTTCGGTCCTGTCATTGAACCTCACCGCCGCCGAAGATTTCCGGCTCGCCGATATTTTTCGGGACGGGGCGGTGTTGCAGCGGGACAAGCCCGTTCCGGTTTGGGGATGGGGGACGGCCAACGAGGCGGTGGAGGTGACCTTTGCTGGTCAGAAGAAGGTGGGCCGCGCGGATGCGGACGGTTATTGGAAGGTCGAACTCGATCCGATGAAGGCGAACACCGAAGGGCAGCCGCTCACGGCGAGATCCGGCGAAACGAGCCTGATCATCGACGATGTCGTGGTGGGCGAGGTTTGGATCGCGGCCGGGCAATCGAACATGAATCACGGCGGACCGGATCGCGATACGGGCTATTACCCGTTCTACCAATCGCCGGAAAACGAAGCGGAACTTCCCCGGGTGCGTCATCGCAGATTTGGTTATGGGGCCTCGCTGGAACCACAGGACGATGTCCAGGCCATGTTCCGGGCTGAGGATGCGCGTTGGGAGAAAACGGAAGACTATCCGGAAGGCAGCTCGACGAACATGGCCCAGTATTTCGCCCGGGTTCTCCGGGATGAACTGAAGGTGCCGGTGGGGATCATTCACGTGGCGGTGTCGGGGACCAACCAGACGGCGTGGATGCCGAAGGAAGTTCTGGAAACCTTTCCCGGCAAAGCGCCGCATGAGAACTATTACCAACAATACCTGGCGGAGAAAGAGTCCAAGTTGCAGGGCAAAATCAAGAGTTGGGACGATTTTCTCGCGGTGGAGAAGGAATGGGCGGAGAACGGCGCCGAGGGCTTGTGGCCGGGCCGTGGAATGACCTACGCCAATTTCCCGACTGCGCTCTACAACACCCGGATTCATCCCCTCGCGCCCTATGCCATTCGCGGGGTCATCTGGCACCAGGGCGAGGGCGGCCCATTTGGTCCCTATGCCGAACGGATGGTGGCCAAGGTCGAGCATTGGCGGAAGCTTTTTGGTCAGGATTTCCATTACATCTGGGGAACTCTCAGCAAATCGAGCTCCGGCCAGCCGCCTCTGTTTCCGGCGGAAGGCAGCTTTTACCGTTCGAATCAGAACGGGAGCCTGCGAAAGGCACTGGAGGTGTTCGGTGACGATCCCAACGTTGAATTCGTGGAGCTCTATGATCTGGGGAACGAAGACACCCACTTCGCGCTCAAGGCCGAAGGCGGGCGGCGCATGGCGTTGGCCGCGCTGTCCCAGGTTTATGGGAAGAACGATGTCCTCTACACCGCTCCGCGCCTCGTGGAGTCTTCGATCGAAGGCGGCAAGGCGATCCTGAAATTCGATCACATCGGCGAAGGCCTCATCTACGAGCCGACGATCAACGGGATCAGCGGGTTCTATGTTTTCGACGGCAAAACTCCGGCCTGGGGCGACGTGAAATTGCTGGATCAACAAACCGTCGAGGTGACTTATCCCGGCGGCGGTTCCCTGAAAACCGTGGGTTATGGCAATGCCACAAATCCTCACGAAACCTTGTTCAACAGGGATCGCATCCCTGCTTCCCCGTTTGCGGTGAAGGACGGGGAGGTCAAAACCCAAAGTGCCGAACAGTCCTATGAATTGATCAAACCGCTCGAGCCGCTCGGTGGCGCCAAACTCCACGTTGCCCATGTGCGGCGCGGAGGATACATCTTCGAAATTCGGGGCAACAGCCGAGCCAAGCCCCCGGAGAAGGCGTTGATGCGATGCTTCGTCTCCCCGGAATGGTCTGGTGTTGCGGTGGAGGCGGAGGGAGAAGAGCTTCCGTGTGAAGAGGTGACCGAGAACGGCCAAAAATTCGTTACCTTCAAGGCCCCGACGAAAGCGAAACGCATCCTGGTGGCGGATCCGGACAGTCTGGACGCGCTCCGCGTTGTTGATCGGTTTTAGAGGAGGTGGCCAATCAGCCCGAAATGTAGTGCGGAGATTTCTCCGCAATTTCGCAATTCCGGAAATTTCAATGCGGAGAAATCTCCGCACTACGCGCCCGAATGGGTTGCCAACGCGCTGCGATCCCTCTTGGGATCGTTCGTTGTCGTTCCACCCTTCCGGTGGTGTCGCTGGCGCTCGACCACCGGCTAATGGCTTGGGTCCCTTCGGGATCCCGGTCGGAGGACCTCGCGGGTCGGCAGCCTTCCTCAATTCCATCGACCAGTTTGACCCGACGTTGAGTTGGCGACTCGAAAAACGCTTCGTTGAGGCGACCGATGATTGACTCTCCAGCCCTGCCGTTCAGACTCATCAAAATGACCCAACCCCGGATTCTTACCTTACTCGGATTCCTTTTCCTCTTCACGCTCCCGTTGAAAGCCGAGGAGCCCAAGCTCCGGTGCCCGGCGATTTTCGGCAGCCACATGGTGCTCCAGCAGGGCAGGGAAATCCCGGTCTGGGGCTGGGCTAAACCGGGAGCCACGGTGACGGTCACGTTCAAGGACAAAAGCGGTCAGACCACCGCGGGGGACGACGGCAAGTGGAGGGTTCGGCTTCCGGCGCTTGCCACTCCCAAAGACCCGGTGTGGATGACCGTCAGCAGCGGAGGCGAGACCCTGGAGTTTTCCGACATCTTGCTGGGTGATGTCTGGCTTTGCTCCGGTCAGTCGAACATGGCCATGGGGGTCGGGGCGATGAAACGCGCCGACGCAATCATCGCCAACGCCGACCACCCAAAAATCCGGCTTTTCATGGTCAACCGGCAGGTCGCGTTCGATCCTGCCGACGAGCTGGCCTCGGACCAAGGCGAGTGGGTCGTCTGCTCGCCGGAAACGATCAACATGGCCGGCGGCTTCAAGGGTTTCAGCGCGGTGGGCTACTTTTTCGGGCGCGCCATCCAGGAATCGCAGGGCATTCCCGTCGGCCTGATCGGGACCTACGTTGGCGGCTCGAACATCACCTCGTGGGTCCCGAGAGAAACGCTCGCCAGCTCCCCTCGCGACAGCCTGTTCTGGAAGCGGAACCGGGAGTTCGAGCTGGACCTGAAAACGCTCGACGAGGACGTGGCCAATTTCCAAAAGGCCGCGCCGCTCTGGGAAAAAGCCCTGCAGGAACGCAACGCGAAAAACCACGCGGCGATCACAGCTTGGAAAACTGCCGTGGCTCAGGCGAAGGAATCGGGCGCGAAACCTCCGGCCCGTCCCGCGCCGCTGCCCGTTCCTCCGAACCGGCCCAAAGACCCTCTGGGTAATTTTCATCAGCCCACTTCCCTCTACAACGGGATGATTCATCCCCTGGCTCCCTTCGCCCTGACCGGCGCGCTCTGGTATCAGGGCGAAGCCAACTCGTATCCCGGCATGGCTGAGGAATACCGGGACAACCTCGGCGCCATGATCCGCGACTGGCGAGTGCTCTGGGCGCAGGGCGATTTTCCGTTTTTCGTGGTCCAACTGCCCAATCTGAAAAGCAGCAAGGATACCTGGCCGATCGTCCGCGAATCCCAGCGTCTCGCGGTCCAGGAAACGCCGAACACCGGCCTCGCCGTGACCTACGATGTCGGCGATCCCAACGACCTGCACCCGGCGGAAAAACAAGCCATCGGCGAACGGCTCGCGTTGCTGGCGCGAAACCAGATTTACGGGGAATCGATCGTCGCGTCGGGACCGATGATCGAGGCTGCCAATGCCAAAAATGGATCGATCGCGCTTAGCTTCGAACACACAGGCAGCGGTCTGATGACCGGCTCGATCACGGAACCGGAATTTCGGGCCAAACCCAGCAACGAAGCGCTTCGGGGCTTTGAAGTCGCCGGACCGGATGGATCCTACATTCCGGCCAATGCCGCCATCGAGGGTAACCAGGTTTTGCTGAATGCGCCGGTAGCCGTTCCGAAGTCCGTGCGCTACGCCTGGGCCCCGGATCCCGACGCCAATCTCTACAACCGGGAAGGACTGCCGACCGCCCCGTTCCAAGTTGATCTGCCTTGAGAGGAATGGTGGTAGCTTAACAATGTGCTTCGACAATCTAAGCCGGAGGCTTGATAGCGATTAGCCCCGGGTCGAGCGAAGCGACCACCCGGGGTTAGGCATCGAATCCAGAATCCATCCCGGCAGGGATGGCAGCATCGTGGCTGCTATCCCTCCCGGGATCGGCCATTCTCAAACGAATCATCTCCGGGTGTTCGCTTGCGCTCGCCCCGGAGCTAATGGCTGGAAAGCCTTCGGCTTATGAAATGTGATTAACCTGGCAAGCGCCATTTGCCTTGAGAGGGTCGCCCCCATCTCAATCACGACCGGCCGGAGTCAGGAGACCGATTCTCCAGTTCAACGCGCCATAGCCTTTGCTGCGCTTGTCCTTTTCCAGCATGCCCTGGAAAACGAAGCGGAGATTTTCCGGGTCGATGGTGAGCGTCTGATCGTTCGTCATTCGAATCAGCTCGCCATGGCTGACGTTGTCCGTCCACGCTTCGATTCCAGCCGCGGGCCGAACGGTTTTTGCGCTCGCGAAGGGTTTGGCGAAGGTGTCGGCTAACGGCGTCCACTCGCCATCAAGGCGGTCGGCGATGTAGGCCTTGAAATAGCGCCGGCCGTTCTGTTCGATGAGGGTGAGGTATCGATCCTGCCCGTGGATTCGGTAGGTGTGGCTTGCTTCGAAGATCTTCGCTTGCAAAGCAACTTCGCACTCGCCGAAGCCGTTGGGAAAATCGTCCAACTGCGTCCGGAGGCGCCACATCTTTCCATTGAGCGTCGTCAGGAACAAGTAAGCGTGCGCGTCATCGCAGATGATCCAGTAATCGAGCCCGCCCTTCACCCTCGGGTCGTCCGGGCCGCCGTCGAGCATGGGCTTCGCTTTCGTCCACGAATCAGGGTCGGCCAGGTCGCTCGTCGTCGAATACGCGACCCACATCATGTTCGAGTTCGGCACGCCCATTTGATACACGAGATACCACTTCTGATGCGGCTCGAAATAGAACACCTGCGGCGCGCAGAAATAGTCGCTGTCGCTCACGGTTAGAATCGTGCGTTTGGACGCGTTCGCGGTTTTCCAGTCGTCGAAGGCGCAATGCTCGATCGCGGAACGCCCCTCGAGCTTGACCGTCATGAAGACGTGCCACGTTCCATCGTGGAACACGACCGTGGGGTCTTTCTGAGCATGGCTCGGTTCCGTTTCGCGTTCTTCCGGCGAAATCAGTGGCGCGGAGTATTCCCACAATTCCGGGATTTGCAGCGGGTCTTCCGCACGCGCCGTGGACGCCAAAACGGCAAGCGAGAACAGGAGGGAAATGAGGTGGGGCTTCATGGCGAGATCTTCAATGAACGGTGGTCCTGAATGGTGACGTTTACCAAGCACGAACACAGTGGCAAGCTTCGATTGCCGGGCGAAGTGGGAGGCTGGTTGAATGATCACCTTCCCGAATATGGCGGACTGATGAACGTTGAACCTCCTAACTTTCTCGCAATCATTACGCGATGAGATGGTTCCAACCCCTTACCATTGCCTTGATGTTCGTCACTTGGAGTAGCGCACGTGGTGAAGACGTTTTCCTCGATTTGGATTTCGAGAGCGAAACTGCGGGCAAGGCACCCGCAAACTGGCGAAGCTTCACCGCGGGAACGAAACCGGACGTGACGGTGTTCGATTTCGGCGGCGGCAAGGCGCTCCGCGGTGTTCGCAGCGATTCTTCCAAGCTGGTGGCGTTGGCGAGGGACTTCGATTCCCCGCAGCAACGGGTTCTGATCGAGTTTGATCTCGCGATTTCTGAAAGTGCGGGGCGCGCCTTTCATCTCTGGACCTACGAGCCCGGTGGACGCGATGCCAGCCAGTTGAATCTCGCGACGCATCGCAGTCAACTGCGCCACTACGGAGAGGGCAGTTGGACCGATGTTGGAATCCGGCTTACGGAATCTGAGGATGCAGAGAACCCAGTTTGGCATCGAATCCGGGCGTTGGTGGATGCGGAGGCGAATTCGGTCAATCTTTGGTTCGCAGAATCGGGTAGTCAGATTGCGCCGGACGCGATACCCACGGCGAAGATCGCTTACCGGAGCAGATTGCCGATTGGCGGGATCGGCTTCGTTTCGGGGAGCCGCATTGCTGAGGATGCGTGGTATCTCATCGATAACCTCACCGTTCGTGGTGGTGCTGATTTACCCGAACCAACCCGGGCCCCGGCGCTTCCCGAGGCGTTTCCGCTCTGGACCGGAGGTGATCCGCCGTCAGATCCGGAGCAGATTCCCTTCGCTACCGGATTGGAGAATCGGACGCTGCATCGCGCCGAGGAGGGAAAGTTCCAGTTTTTGCACGGCGCGGCCATCCTGCCTTACAAAGGCGTATTTTACGCGAACTGGGCCAATAGTCCGGTGAACGAAAACGGTCCGCACGAAACCTTGCAGGGGCGTCGATCCTACGATGGGGGAAAGACCTGGCCGAAGCTTGAGGTCATTGGTCCCGGCTTCGATGGTCCTGACCGGCACAGCCACGGCGTTTTGTTCGAACACCAGGGAGAATTGTGGACGATCTGCGCACGCTTCGGCGTTGGTGACACGGGCCGGGTTTTTCGCGGATTGAAGGGGGAGGCCTTTGTGCTCGATGAAGCTGAAGATCGTTGGGAATCACGTGGCATCGTGATGGACAACTGTTGGCCCTACGATCCGCCTGTGAAGCTGGAGAATGGGAGTTCCATCACCGGCGGCCAGGACCGGGACGGCTTGCCGGTGGTTGCGATCAGCCAGGGCGACGATTTCACCAAATGGGATAGCGTGCTGATTCCCTATCACCCGAAACTCGGGCCATCGTTCGCCGAAACCACGGTTTGGGCGGAGGGAAATCGGGTTCTGGCGGTCATTCGCGGCGGCAGCGGCGTGGCTTGGGTGTCGCAAAGTGAGGATGGCGGCCGCACCTGGAGTATCGCGGGGCCGAGCAACTATCCCATGCCGCGGGCCAAGGCGTTTCTCGGCAAGCTCAGCACCGGGCAGCTCTTCATCGTGTCCAATCTTCGCGACCGGGACACCCTCGTCGTATCCGCCGGAAAACCGGGCGAGCTGTCGGTCTCCCGGATGTGGCGAATCCGGCACGGCAAATCCGAGGCGCCGCGTTTCGCGGGTTTCGCCAAGAGCAAGCAATGGTCCTACCCGTACGCCTGCGAACACGAAGGCCAGCTCTACGTCGTGTATTCGATTGGGAAAGAAGACTGCGGCCTTTCGGTGATCCCGGTCAAGTCGCTGGCGGTCGAGTGAGGCGAGGAAAGTGGGAGGTGTCGCGAATGAGAGCTCCAGATTCCGGGCGGCTCTCCGGCAGGCTGACCAAACCACGTTGTGGCTCTGCATCTGGGTAGGGTTGGCCTGACGGGGCCGATTCATGTTAGGATTTTGATGGGAGCTGGAGGATGACCTGGAACGGATGGTGTCATCCCTGCCTATTTGCGGCTTAGTTCCCCAAAGGTTAGCCGGTCGTGGGCGTTCTCCGCTGTCACCGGGATGAAACCGGAGATTCCGGGTTGGCCCTGGTTCGCGTCGAACCGCACGATGTTGAAATACCAGGGCCAGAGCGTTCTTGGTGGCCGACGGAAGAGGACGTGATGCAGCGGGTCGCCCGCGCCTTCGCTCTCTGGAACCAGGGGAATGCGCGCCTCGATCGACCACGCATCCGCCTCCCGGTGAACCGCAATTTCCGCGTTCGAGTTCCAGCGTTTGCCGTTCTCGTTCCCCTCGGCCATGTCGCTATCGTAGAAGGCGCCACTTGGGCTTACCGCGATCCGGTAAAAGGCGTGAGCGTCGGTTTCGAGGAGAATTTCGACGCGATTGCCGTCCAGAATCGAGTCGTCATCCAGATTCGCGGCGGATGCATCGGTAGCCGCCGAACCCCGGCAGCGAATCCCCACCCAAAGCGCGTCGTCCGCGAGCATCATCTGGAAACGGGTGGCGCCGGGCTCGCCGCTGCCGGTCAGTTTGCCGCGCAGATTCCAGAACGCTTCCTCCAAGCGGCCGTCGATCTTCGCGGAAGCGCGGGCTTCGTCCCATTTGCCACTGGTCAGGTTCCAGTATTCAAACCTGGGCACCTCGCCGCGCTGCTTCTCAGTTGCGAGCATGTTCTTGAGTTTCTCCAGGCGATCGAACTCGCTGATGATGAGTTCAATTCGTTGGGCGAAGGCGGAGTCGTCGGGCGCGACGTCACGAGCCTCATGCAGCAGCTCCAACAACCGGACCCGCTCGGGCAATTCCAGGCGGGCGCGGCCGTCCGTGGAGTAGTTGGCCTCGGCAAAATCAAAGGCGCGTTGCATCGCCTCCGCCGCGGGGCCGTAAAACGTCCGGTAATACTCAGCCAGAACCGTCTCGATGTCCTGCCCGGCGTCCCAGAGAAAGCGGGCATTCACGTAGAGGTTGAGGTGATTCGTGCCGGGGCGTCCCCAGGTTTGGCCCGTGCGCCCGGCGGTGTATTCGCGGTTCACCTCGTTCATTTCGCCCAGGGAGACGCCTTTCATGCCCTGGAGATCGCGGGCGATGGAGCGGGGATGAATCACGGTGTCGTAATAGTTGTTTTCCACGCGGATGAGCTGACCGGACGCCGCTTTTTTCCGCCAACCCTCGGCCAAATCGCGATACCATTTCCAATGCTCCGCTTCGCGGAAATTCGGACGCCCCACGTTGTTAAGACGCACCACGATGTTCGGGCTCAGCTTGTCGATCGCGGCCGGGAGTTCGCGATAGGACGTGTAGGCGGCGCCGACCAAGTGATGATCCGGGTGAGTTTGAATCGTCTCCCGGGCCACCCGGTCCAGAAGTCCCCAAACCGCATCGGACGGCGTAAGCCGGGCGCAATCCTCACACTGACACATGCGCAAACCGTCCTGCGGCGAAAGCTGGAGCGTCGGGACCTGGTAGTGGTCGAACATCGTTCGCGCGTAGGCCACCGCTTCGCGTTGCAATCCGGCGGAAGACCAACACGCGTGGCCCGTGCCGCGGGTCTTGACGTCGCGTTCGCCCCCGATGACGGCGTAGAAGTCGGGATGAGCCTTCTGCATTTCCGGGCGGGCATGGATCCGGCTGAATCCATGCGTTTTCGGCGCGAGACCCAGTCGCGCATAGCCGGAATTGAGACCAAGCCGGAAGGCCCACAACACCGCTTCCTCCGGTGCGTTCTGCCAGGTTGGCCCAATGAAATGGCGAACCGGGAAATCAGGATGCACGGTTTCGTCGATCTCAGGCAGGGGGATCGAATCGAGCTTCGGCACGACCTCGCCAAGTTCGCCGGGCCAATACCAGCGCACGCCGAGCTGGCGCAGAAATCCGTAGACGGCCTGCAGGGAGCCGCCTTGGTCATGCGCCCAGGTTTCGGTGACGCGATTGTAGGCGCGGTAGATTGAGGACATGGGAAAACCCCAGGCGCTGTCGGTCTTGTCGGCGGTCAGTGCGTCCCAATCGCGCGCAGCTCGGGATTGATCCCCGCGGTCGTGCGCATACGGCTCGACCGGGACGAAATCGGCGTCGTGTCCCAGCAAGACAAGGTAGCCGGGGCCGGAAACCTGGCGGTAGGCACCGTAACGGAGCCCCGAATCGTCGATGCCCAGATTGTCGGTCGCCTTGCTGCGCCCGATGTAAAGCTGAACCCGATCGTCAGGAGCTGCCTCGGTTTCGGTCACGATGGGCAGCGTCGCTCCGCTGATTTTTTCGAGAAATGTCTGAAGTTCGTTTGCCGCCAGCCGAACCAGGCGCGGTGGATTCTCCGAAATCACGATCTCCGCATTCGGCTGACCATGGTGGACGATCCAAGGAGCGGCTGGAGCCATCGCGGGCAGGGTGAGGAAGAGGCAGATCAGGAATTTGGGCAAAGGCATGGTTGGTTTCGATTTGAATGGCGACACTACCAACACACGTGCACGCCGGAAGATTTTGTTCGCTTTAACGGGAACCGGGAAACCTTTCCTGCTGCGGTCTGGTGTGAATTAAAGTGATGGGCGACTGCTGCTTTCCTCCCGGGGCTGGTGGGCAACGACAGGCTGAAGTCCCCACCGCGCAACGCTCAGGGCTTTAGTCCTGTGAATGCGGAACCCTGAATCCAAGCGGTCGGCAAGGTCGCCAGCAATCTCACAAATTCTCTTTCGCTCGCGACCTGTCAGGCCGCATTTTCTCGTGCGAAGCTTCCCAGGCGTGAACGCCTGGGCTTTGTGCGTTGGGACTTTCAGCCCCATTTTGCCCACCACTTTCATTCACACCCTCTCACACCAATCCTCTTGACGGTCGTGCCGAAACCTGATTCCCTCTGCGACATGAAGGCAAACTGCGCACCGCAATCTGGAGTGGGCTACTACCGGCGACAGCATGGGAATTCCCGTTTGAATAGGGAATTGGTCCAAGAAAGCCTCTGTTTGTAAGACATTTAATTCCCAAAGTGATGAACACTCCTCAGCTATGTATCGCATTTCTATTGTCCGTAGCATCAGTTTGGGCTCAAGAGAGATCATTGGAAGACTTTGAGGGCACGTGGATGACCGCCACAATGGATAAGGTTTTCGAAGCAGGAATCCAAGAACAGGTTGCTGACATCGCTGCGGGAAGGCACCCAAGCATCGAACAAATGTCAGTAGAGGAAGCCAAGAAGATACTTGTCAAATCCCCAGAGGCGGCGGTGATGCTTGAAATGATGAAGGAGCTACAGGTAAGAATGGGCTTCACCATTTCCCCTCCCAACAAGTTGATAGTGATCTTGGAATCAAAGGGAGAGCGAGAGGAAATTGCCTACCCAGCAGAATTCGAAATCACTTCAAAAGAACTTGTATGCCGCTACGAAGTCGGCCCAACTCTCCTGGAATTCGAGGGCGAAAATCTAAGGACAAGAAACGACGAAAAGCAGTCCTATCCAAAATACCTAACACTAATCCGCGAAACACAACGACGTAGCAAATCGCAGGAGGGGAACCGTGATTGACGTCAGTGAGGAGTTTTTCTTGCTTCCTCCCCGGGGCCCTCAGTGTTATTCCGCTACCGAAGGGACAAGTGAGTATCATGAAGACTGCAGACTACTTGATGACACAAAAGGGCTGGCTCGATAAATACGAAGCGCCTGGTGACTCCGAACGGCTGAAGCAGTTTGTTACCGACAAATGGAAGGCAAGCCCAGCTCTGGAACACTACGCCGACACCTACTTGCCCAAGACGTCAATCGACTTGGGGCCGTTCATCTTGCTGTCTGCCGAGAGAATCGAAAAAGAGAATAACTGGGATGACGGTGAAGTGCTATCGAGATTGGGGCTTCTGGAAATTGGCGGCACGGTTGGGGCTGACTATCTCTTCATGCTCGTTGATACAGGGCAGGTGCTATTTCTCGATGTCTCGGACATTCCGACCGCTGACATGCGAGAGTCGAATGATGATTCAACGGAGATTGAGGAGTTTTCGGTATCGGAATGGTTGGGTGAACTTACAGCCGGAGATCTGGCCTCCCACCGCCTTGCAGGAGTCTTTGAGTCGTTTGCGGACTTCGATGAAGCGTTTTTGGCGTGGCATCAAGCGAGTGGGTGATGCGTGGGACGTTTGGGCATTTTCACTTCGTCTACGGCATCGCGTGATCTCGGCTCCGACCACCCTTTTTCAGCGCTGTTCGCGATTCCGGTGGCGTTCTGGAGGAAGCGGAAGACGGCAATGGATGAACTGACGCGTGGCGGCCGATGTGGCAAAACAAACGGGTAGCGCCGCGGTGTAGCGTCCACGGCTGCAACTCCGGTTGGTGTCGATTTCGGGTTTCAGGGGTGTCCATTTGAACTACGCAAACCAACATCTATCGCGACGGGGTAACTGATTTTTTAATCTCACCACAGTTTCTGTGATATTTTAACAAATCTGCAGGGATAATTTCCGGGAATGTTCCGTTGATCGCCCATTTGGCGAGTTCAGCTAGGATCGATTCCCAACCCTTGACATCGCCTCGCACCGCAATAGAATTCCCACTTCAGGCAGCAGTTCATCCACAAAATCCGTTCATGAAAGTTCAACTTCCCCCGCCTCCGCAACCCTCTCTCAATATCCAATTCTCCCTGCACGAATGTTGACTACAAAAGGATATCCCTGCAAATCTGCAGGATAGCCCCAGTTCGTCTTGTGTAAGCAAATACTTCCAGCACCCCGAGCTCTGATCCCCGACCAGCTAATTCCGTGGTCCGGCCATTCGCGACCTCAATAACCACATTGTTCCAGGCTCTTCAAAACCCCTAAATCGAAACTTCCTACAAACTGATCGAGAACAATGCCGAAATTCTATCTTGTCGTCATTGCGTGTGTAACACTTCTTTTTTTGAGTATCTCAATCCGATACCTTCGAAGGCTTGTGGCAGCAAGAGCTACCAACAAGATCTCGAGGCAGATCAATGAAGAATTCTTCGCTCCGATATCATCTGGCGCGCTCTTCCCGTTCGCCTCCTTCTCTCTTCGATTCGGTAAACGGAAAAACGACCCAGAAGCGTTTCGTGCGGTTTTGCGTGAGGAGCTTGATCGTAAATTCTGGCCTAGTGTATTGCAGGATACCGTTTTCTATACGATTGGTGCTGTAACACCTTACGTACTGTCTCTTCTATCTGATTAGTGAGTCGATGCTTCTTCATGAGCTTGAGCAGGCCGCGCTCGGAGCAAATGTTGGAGCCGCCCCATTTTCCGTAGTGGACGGGATCGGAACCGTCGTTGAAGGCAATGGCAACGGAGACGGAATCTTTGTGGACATCGAGCCCGATAAAGGCTTTGATTTGGGAGGCGTGTTTTGAGTGCATTTTTGTTATTTTCTCAACGAATGACAAGGTGGATAGGTTCCCGCTGTTATGGCGGGAATAGCCCACGGTTCACCTCAAAACACGCCGCTTCACGTTTGAAACTAACATGCTGCCAGAATGCGGTTGAATGCTTCAGAGGCAGCCATATTGTCTAGGCCGCTCCACCCGTCATGCCCAAGTTCCACGTCAAAGACACGTTCACGATTGAGGGCAGACCGCATTTCGTGTTGGCTGGCTCTATCGTGGAGGGCGAGATTCGCCCCGGCATGTTTGTGCGCGTGCCTTTCAATTCGAGCACGGCGATGACGGCACGCATTGACTGCATTGAGTTCGCCCGGCGGTTGGGCGGACACGAGGACACATGCTTGTGCATTCGTTGCACCGAGCCGGAGGAGTTGGAGATTTGGCGCGGCTTGGACATTGGCGACGAGACTTTTGAGGTTACGACAGATGGCTCAGACTAGACACACAACGCGGCCTAACCATGCGCTGCAGCGAACCCGGAATGGCGTCGTGGTTTGCAATCATCGCGTCCCGTGGGCTGGTTCGCTGAGCTTGGGTCGTTCTGCTAAAAAATGACTTCGCCTCTGGTCGCATCCTCCGCGAAACCTGCGGTATGGGAATTCACTATTTCGCACGAAGAGCGCCCCGATGAAGACGTTAGGGCATGTGGCTCGATCTTCTACACGGATACAGCCGAGGAGATACACGAACTCGCAGAGCGAAGCAGTCTCAAGGTAAGAGAAAGCAAAGTAGATAAGTTGGCGGTCGAGCGGGACGGAGCATTTCCTGTTCATACATATTTAGAAGTTCGTGAGCCCGAGAACTCCAAGGCTCTTGAGGAGATCATTGCCGGACTTAGATCTTCCTATGGAATTGATCTTGCGCGGGATTCGCTGATCCCAAACGGCAATCGCTACTTCTTTTGCATTCGCAAGGAGCGTGAGTTCACGAAGGCTCAGATCGAGGACGCACCGTATCTCCAGATTCATGCGACCAAGTTCCAGATCGGAACATGGCTTCAACCTACGGATGATCAGTATTCCCGAGGAGTCTACGCCGTTGAGAATAATAACAAGCAAGGAACGAAGGTTCAGTTTGGATTCCTCTCGCCGTTCCCACCCATCGGCGTCGATCACCAGTTGAAGGAAGAGCTCGAGAGACACTCCCTGGTTGGGCTTGAGTTCAAGCCGATCACTGTAGGTGCGAAGACCCGGAGACCGAAGAAGCCGATTTGGAACCTGTCGTCTTCCATTGTGCTACCACGAACGCAAACACGATTCATCAACAAGCATGGGCATGACAAAGAACCCTTTGATGACTGGTCTGATCGCTGGGAGTCAGCGTTCTTCTACGATGACGGATACGATCCCCCTGTACTTCGGTTCACACAAGACCACCTCGATTCCCTTGGTGCCTTTGACGTGGCGCTTTCGGCCGAGCGAACTGGGAATGGCCCAAGAATCTCGTTTCCTAGCGTGATTGTTTCGCAGCGATTTCGAGGTGTGCTTGAAGAATTGAAAATTCTTGGCGTTGGCTACACGCCTGTGGCGATAAACTAGGCAAGAAGTCGCGGATGATCAACTGCCAGCCCGCCCAGGATTCTTTCGGTAGACGTGGCGCGAGGAAGGCGGCTAGGTAGATGAATCATCACCATCATCCCCCTATCAAGCGTAAAAAAATGATCGGAAACCGAATCCCATTCTTCCTGATTTCGCTGGCGATTGCCGGATCGGCAGCGTCGGCATGGTCTGAGGAAACTTTCCTGCTGAGCAATAATCTCTCAGGCACGAAAGGTATCCCCAAGGCCTTTAGCGAGTGGCCTCAGAGTCTCAGGACGAAGATGAACGTCGAGTGGGTCACGGAAGGAGAGTTCGCTTCTGACGCGGAGGCGATGAAGACCGGGAAAGGGCGCGTTCTCTTCGATGGCAATACGGGCAGTAACTGGAAGAGCATCTCCTACAGCAAATGGAGTGGCGGCCAGTGGGCGACGTTGAACGTGAGCTTTGAGAAAGCGTATTTGATCCGGGCGGTCGATGTTTGGGCGCTGCACGAAGAGACTCGCGATACGGAATACGTGGAGATCCTTTTTAGTAAGGATGGGAAGAGCTACATCCCGCATCAACGAACCGAGATGCCGGATGTGCCGCTGAAATCGAAGAACTTCGTCAAGATTCCCCTGCGCCTGGAGGAGCCGGTTCTGGCTCAGTACCTGCAGCTGCGAATTCGCCGGAAGAAAAGCGCCCGCCAACAACAGATCGCGGACATTGCCATTTGGGGAAGCAAGCCGGACAGCAAGAAAAAATACCTGTCCGCCACCGACCGTCCGGAGGTCGAGTTTTCCGTGAAAAAGGTTCAGGCTGGCGTGGCCGTGATCGACTGGAGTGCCTACCGGAAACTGAATCCCGGAGTGAAATCCTGGACCCTCTACCGCAGCTCCAAACCCTTCGATTCGATCCAGGAGGACGGCGTCGAGCTCCTCAAAACGGTCGACGGGAAGGAAGGGCGCGCCCCGGTCTATCCGTTGAAGGCGGGCCGGACCTATCACCTCGCGGTGAGCGCGGTCTTTAACGAAGGCGAGAACCCGAAGGTCAAGTCGATCGAATGCGCCATGCCCTTGCCATTGGCCTGCGACACGTTCTCCGACATGGTCGCGATCAACCATTTCTGGGGCGGCGGCGCCAACCGCAAGAAGGATCCGGAACGCCATGCGGAGGCCTATGAAACGGTTGCCCTGGATCTCCTCGGTCAAACCGGCATCTCGCACGTCCGCTGGTGGTTGACTGATCGCCGCATCGTTGAGAAGTTGTATCACAAGGGAATCGGCCTCTACACCTATCCCTATGGCAGCAACATGGAGAAGGGAATCGACTTGGGCGTGCACGTCTTTTCCGGCCCCGGGAATGAACCGGATTTGAAAGACGATCCGGTCGAAAACTACGTCAATGCGCTCAAGGTCGTTCATGCCAAGAAAGAACGGCTCAGTCCGGAGTCGGTCATCTGCGCCCCATCGAGCAATCTGGAGGACAGCTCCCTCGCATGGCTCGAGGAGTTCTATCAGCTCGGCGCGAAGGATCACTTCGACGTCCTCGATCTGCACACCTACTGCAAGATCGCCGACGGTCATCTCCAACCGAAAGGTTATCCGAAAGGCGCGCCCGAAGCGATGTTCGACAACATGCGCAAAGTGCGGGACATCCTCGAAAAGCACGGCGACTGGGGAAAGCCGATGATTTCGACGGAGTTCGGCTACAGCGATGCCCCGGCCAACAATCCGTCGGGCCCAATCACGCCAAGGATGAAGGCGGACTACCTCGTGAGAGGATTGATCATCCACCACGTGCTCGGCTTCCAGCGTGTCTTCCTGTATTCGTTTTTCGACGATGGCGACGACATCAACTTCACCGAACACACCTTCGGGTTGATCGATTACCACCTGCAGAAAAAGCCTGCTTTCCATGCCGTGCAAACCCTCATGAACACACTGGACGATGGGATTTACGAGGGACTGGTCGAAGGCGTCCAACGACCCGCCTACGGGTATGAGTTCCGGCATCGTGACTCGAATAAGAAGAAGACGGTGGTGCTTTGGGACGGAACCGGAGAGAGAACCGCCACGTTCAAGACCAGTGCCGCTGAAGTTACGCTAACGACACTGCTGGGAGAAAGTCTGACCTTGATTCCCAATCCGGATGGGCTGGTGACGGTGACCTTCGGCTCTTCACCGGTTTACCTGAGCTCGACTTCCGATCTGGAATTGGTGAAGTTCTGAAATCGCCGATCGATCCCGCGCTTGAAGCGACTGACGAACGGCTCCCTGCTGTTGGTCTACTTTCTTTCCACTTTGCCATCCACCTGCTGCGCCATTTTCTGTTCCTGTCCTTTGGGCTCCGGGCCTTCGCTGATGTTCCAGGCCAGGGTGATGCGTGGGCGTTTGCCGGCGTAAGGGTGGACGAAGTGAAGGAGCAACGCGGGGAAAAGCAGCATGGCTCCGGGAATGACTTCCGGCATCATCCCGCGCGTGGGGCAGTATTCCCGGCTGGAACAACACCAGGGAATGCGCGGATCCATGAGCTCGAATTTGCCTGACAAAGACGATCCGGGAGCTTCGTCGCCCAAATCCAGAAAATAGACGGCGGCGCCCTGCGATTCGTAGTGGGCGTGGGGCGCGGAATAGTCGCCGGTTTCCAGGACATTGACCCAACGATCCACGGTGTGGGCAATCCGTTTGCCGGTGGCCTGACAAAACATCAAAAGCGCCCGTTGGGTGAGGAGTTTGGCGAACGGAAGATTCCAGATCTCGGGGTTGCGAATCTTTTTGCCGCCATAGCCTCGGGTGTTTTCCGGTTGTAGTTCGGCACTTTGCAGAATCTCCCGGATGAAACCCTGCCGAAGATCCTCATCCTCCAGAAAGGCCATGGCGTGGATGCGCGGGTCATTCAGGGTTTGCGACTTTTGACCTTGAGGCCACACCGGTATCTCCCGGCCATCAATTGGGACCTTCGTGGCAAAAATCCGGCTGGGATTCTCCTCGGGTAACGTAATTTCCATGAGCTATCGGGCCCTACTTTCGCGATTTTGACACTGCAATCCGCACTTTTTTCCCCGAGCGGCGAATTTTTTTGTGACTTCAGGGTGGCCAAGCGCGGCTGGTTCAGGTATCAACAAGTCCTGTCTTTAAAAACCCCCTTTTGTGACAGAAATCGAGGCATCTCAAAGTTGGCAACTCTCCACGTACCGTGGTCGAGATGCTTTCGTGTTGGGTCCTGATGAGGACGCAGTGGCGAAAACATCGAGGCTGCAGGTCACGGAGGCACCGGAAGATCGTGCGGTCATAGCCTTGGAGGAATGCGATGCGCCACCGAAGCGAAAGGTTTTTTGTTCGTGGACCGGCGGCCCGAGAGAGCGCCGACGTCGGGCCAATTGCCCCATTACACTGACAACCAAGAAGTTTGGGCGCCCTTGGAATCTGCTCTGCCAGGTCGTGGGCCGGCCCCCATTGCGGCGTTACACCCGCTTGTTTGGCGGCAGCGCTCCAAGAGCAATGTCGGATGACGAGTTGGATTCGAGTGAGATCCGGGGTGTGCCAATTTTTACGAGATTTAGTCCTCTGGGGCGGTTTAGGCCGGTCAGAGGATTTGTTGTATCTGCTTAACGATTTTCTTTCTGATCCCAAAAACCCCAAGCTATGAGTAAGAGATCCAAGCCCACGAAGCGACTTCACGGAAACCGGAGAACCGGTTCCAGGAAGTTGGCGGAGGGCAAACTGCTGCTGGAAACCCTGGAACCCCGAATTCTGTATTCGGGGTCGCCAGTTCCTGAAGCGGCTCCCGAGCCAGACGATTCGACGCCGGAACCCGCCCACGTTGCGCCTGCGTCCCTCGCGCCCGCCAGTTCTGAAGTGCTTCTCACGCCCGCGTCCGATCCAACAGCGGCGGAAACACCGGCACCGGCCGTGGACGAAGCTTCGGAAGATCCTGCCGTATCCGGGGATGAACCGGGTTCTGAAAGCGTTGCCGCAGATCCTGACTTAACCACCGAAGTCGTCCAAACCGTGGCGGAAGCGGCCGCGGATCGTTGGGCCGCATCAGGGCTGAGCACGGAGCAAACCGAGGCGCTGAATCAGATCACCTACGAAATCGCGGATCTCGCCGATGGCCGTCTCGCGAAGGTTCATGGATTCAGCATCACCATTGATGACGACGCCGGGGGCCAAAGCTGGTTTATCGATCAGACGCCGGAGGACGATTCCGAATTTGTCTCGGAAATTCCCGCTCCCGAAGCGCGCGATCGCCTGGATTTGTTGACGGTGTTGATTCACGAGCAGGGCCATGTTTTGGGACTTACGGATTTCACGGGTGGCAACTCGTCCGACAACGTGATGGACGCCTATCTGAAAGTGGGCGAACGCAATTTGCCGACCGCCAATCAGGCGGAAGGAGCGACGCCCGGCTCGTTGCAGGGTGAGCGATTCATGAGTGGGACGCCGCTGACGGGAGCCACAGGTCCTGGGGGATTGGCCGGTGCCGTTCCGGCGGATCTGCGGCTGTGGTTGGATGGTTCCGACCTGGATGCGGACGGGGTCGTTGATGCGTTGGCGGATGGAACCGTGATCACGGAGTGGCTCGACAAATCCGGGCAAGGAAACGATGCCGATGGCGTGATCGGGACGCCGTTTGTGATCGCGTCGGGTCCCGGAGGCCAACAGTCAGTCGGTTTCAGCAGTGCGGGCGGCACCGATCAGTTGTTCACGAGCTACAACTTCGACAATCTGGGCGCGGACTACACGATGTTTGCCGTTTCCGGTTACACGGGTGGGGACAACGAGCGGCTCATCACGTCGAAAACGCGCAACTGGCTGTTTGGTCATCACGGGAATCGGGATGAACGTTGGTATGCCGAAGGATGGATTCACTCCACGGGAACGGCCAATTCGACCGACACCAATATCTACTCCGGAATCATCGGTCCGAGCGTGAACGGGAATGCTGGGGATCCGGGCGCGGATTTCTGGGTGAATGGAAGTCAATTGACGGACAACGACGCGGGCTCGAACAACACAAACTACAAACCGGGAGCGCTGGCGCTGGGTGCCTACACTAGCGGTGGAGAGTCTTCGAACGCTCAGGTCGCGGAGGTGATCATCTTCGATCGTGCCTTGAACGATGCCGAACGCATCATCGTGCAGAACTACCTCAACGCGAAGTATGAGATCGATATTGGTGGCGAGGATTTTTATGATGGAGCGCTGGGATACGACATCGATTTGATGGGAGTGGGCAGCGCGTCGAGCAATATCGCGGGTGAGGTGTTGGTGAACGGTGGCGCGGGTTTGGGCATCGCCGTTGATGCGCTCGGCGATGGGGAATTTGCCTTGGCTGCCCACGATGGCGGCGTGGGTCGAACCTCGATCGGAGTCCCATCGGGGCTGGAGACGCGCTGGAACCGGGAATGGTACATCGATGTGACCGCAGCCGGCACGGATGGCCAACTGGTTTTCGATTTCAGCGATGCCGGCGAGACCCTGACCGCGGAATCGCGCTTTAGTCTGCTGAAAAGCACCGATGACGGGACCACTTTCACGGCGCTAACCACAGTGGAGATCGGAGATCCCGGAATTTCCGGCGATACGATCACGTTCGACATCGCGGCGGCGGATTTGACCGACGGAATTTACACGCTCGGAACCGCGGCGAGCCTCCCCTTGGTGAGCCCGAGCGATTCGGGATTGAACTATGTGTCCGGCGGCCCGGCGGTGGTGTTGGATCCGGGTTTGGTGGTTTCGGATTTCGACAGCCCCAATTTCGCCAGCGCGACGGTTACGGTTCAGGGCGCGACCGACGATGTGCTGAATTTCACCGATCAAAACGGCATCACCGGTTCGTATGCCGGTGGAGTGTTGACGCTGACGGGCGATGCGAGTGTGGCTGACTATCAAGCGGCGGTTCGTTCGGTTACCTACGAGAAAGCGGCCGGATCCGGAACGCGCACGATCGAGTTTACCTTCACCGATCCCGATTCCAACGTCGGCACGGGAACGCGAGCGTTGTCGGTTCAGGCACCGGGCGAGGCGCTCCGGTTCATCTGGGATGGCGATTCGGATAGCGATGGCGATGGGTCGTCTTTCGCGGATGGAAACAACTGGGCAGAAGGCTCGGCGCCCGGTGTTCACGACGCCATTGTTCTGCAAAACGCCGATCCGGGACCGATCGATCTCGGAGGCGCCACGATCACGGTCGCGGAGTTGGTTTTGGAGAACGACCAGGATTTTCAGATCATCAACGGCACGCTCAATGTCGGCAAGATCATCACGACGGGCTCGGGCACCACGCAGATCGATGCGCAATTCAGCTCAACCGGAGATCAGACGTTGGATTCGGGCACGCTGGTCCTGACGAATCAGAACAACACGATCGCCGGGAACTGGACCGTGGCGGCGGGCGGCACGCTTCAGGTTTCCTCTTCGGAATCGAGTGATGCGCTGGGGGACGCGGCGCTGATCATGGACGGAGGAACGCTCAACCTGGATACCTCGCCGGGGAGTATCCCCGCGTTGATCCATCGCGGTTACCATCTTTCCGACAACAACGTGGAAAGCCTGCTTGCCACGACACCGGATGGCGAAGCGCTCCTGACGGATGGGCCCGGTAACCGTGGTCTCGATTTCAACAACGATGCGGATTTCATCGGCTCGGGAGCGATTGGGCAAAGTGACAATTTCACGAACCTGTGGACCGGCACCCTGAACGCGCAGAATGATCCGGGCGACTACGTGTTCCGCATCAACTCGCGCGATGACAACGCCTATATTTTCGTCGATGTGAATGGCGACGGGCTGGATCAAGGCGATTTAACCAATAACAACAACCAGAGCACCAATGTCACCGTCAGTAACCTGACGGGGCCAACGGAAATTGCGGTGATTCATCGGGAAGGCGGAGGTGGCTCGCATGTCGACATCCAGATCCAGTCACCGTCCATGAGCGGCAGAGAGTCGATCAAGCCGACTTCTCCAAACCAGGCCGGATTGTGGACCTCCACGCAGGACCTGGGCCGGTTGGACAATGCGGTAACCGTCGTTTCCGCATCGACCATCGCGGTGGCGAGTGCCGCGTCCAGTCCCAAGGTTACCCTGACCAATCTCACCATCGCCGATGGCGTGACCTTGACGACGGACGGGGGTGGGGGACAACTGATTACCGAAGGCTCCACGTTGGAAGGAGCGGTCAACATCGCCAGTGAAAATGGCGAAATGGTGTTTCGCGGGGCGCGGGACGGAGCCGGAACCGGGACGATGACGGTGACAACCGGTAAGGTGCGAATGGATGAGGCGAACGCCTACACGGGCCTGACCACGGTCGAGAGTGGCGCAACGCTGATTGTGAGCGGCACCGGGACTGCGGGAACGGCCGACGGAAGCGAAGCGCAGGGAACGGTGGTGCGCGATGGCGGCACCCTGACTTTGGGGACGACCTTTGCCGATTTTGTGGTGTTGGAAGGCGAAATCAACGGCGCGGGAACCTTGGCGGGAGATGTGCGGCTTGAGGATGCTGCCACGATTCAATCCATTGCCAATTTTTACGTCGAAGGCCAGATCGATACCAATGGCCATGCGTTGACGTTGGATGTGATCGGCCAGATGGAACTGCAGAACGGCGGTGGAATCACGGGGTCGGGCAACCTGACCAAGACCGGCACGAGCCAGTTGGTTTCCGAAACGACTGCGGTGAACGCTTTTACCGGCGATTTGAACATTGCGGCGGGAACCTGGGAGGCGCAGGCGGACGACGGCTTGGGAGCTGCGGGCGGGTCCACCACAATCAGCGGCAGTGGGTTGCTGGATCTGCGGAATTCGATCACGCTGTCCGACGACATCACGGTGACGCGCAGTGGAGTGGCGATTCGCAGTGAAACCGGGGACAACACCCTGGCTGGTGTGGTGACGTTTACGGCCGATCCCACGATTCAGGTGAATGGGGGCACCAGCATCACGATTCCGCAGGCAATTCAGGGAAACCGCACCCTGACGAAGACACAAACCGGCATCCTGATTCTGCAGAGCGACAACCAGTTGGCGAACTTTGATCTCGCCGGCGGCACGGTCCGGATTTCCACGCTGAACGGACTGGGATCGACCACCACCGTGGATATCGACAACGGAGAAACCTTGGAGTTTGACGGGGATCACACGTTCAATTCCGGAACGACCCTGAATACGGTGAACGTTAATAGTGGGTGGATTTCCAGCTCGAGCGGAACCACGACCCTGGAGAGCACGTTTTCGATCAACCTGGACTTTTTCGGTTCGATTGGATTCGGCGGCGAAGGCAATCTGAATGTTGAAACGACTTTCGGGAATGGAATCACCACTTTCACGACGGGCCTGGACCACTACGGCTATCACATCAACAATGATAACCTGGCGCTGAACCTGGACGGCAACGGTGGAATGCTGAATGGCGGCAACCCAACCGGATTTACCAACTTCAATGGCGCGACCCTGCTGGTGAATGGCCCGGACGACCGGGGATTGGATTTCAACAATGACAATGACTTCATTCTTTCCGGCGCGATTTCCCAGAGCGATAGTTACTCCAATCTCTGGATCGGCTATCTCACCGCGGACGAGTCCGGAACCTGGCAGCTTCGCAATGGCGGAAATGACGACCGCGCCGGGATTTGGATCGATACAGATCAGAGTGGGACGTTCGTTTCGACCTCTTCGGGATTGGGCGACAATCGCGGTGAGCAATTGGCCTGGGAGAATACCGGAGCCAAGTCCGTCGACTTGATCGCTGGTCAGAGTTACCTCGTGGCGTTTACCCACCGGGAAGGCGGTGGCGGATCCAGTGTGGATTTCCGGTTCAAGTCACCTTCGGGCACCGAAACGATCATCAACCCCGGCGACCCGGCTCAGGCGGGGCTCTGGAGTCCGTATTTGCTGACCGGGGCCCAGAACGATCTCATCAAGGCCGGCAACGGCACGGTCAGTCTGAGTGTGGGCAACACGTTTAACGGAAGCGTGACGATCGAAGATGGCACCTTGGTTGCAGCGCATGACGGAGCGTTGGGAATCAGCGACGATGGAACTGATGTGGACGAAATCACGATTCGCCCGGGCGGCACGCTGGCGTTGGATGGCGGGATTACGATTGGCGATCACGAAACGACGATTCATGCCGGCGGCACGGGAGCCAGCGGACAAGCCGGTGCCTTGACGGCGTTGAGTGGGGCGAACGTCCTCATGGGCGACATCGTTGCCGACGTGGTCGGGTCGACGATATTCGGCCTGGGCGCGGAAGCCGGGGCGACGTTGACGCTGGAAGGGGGCGACGGTGACTCGTTCGATCTAGGCGTGTATGCGTTGCTGGTCGATGGAGGCGGCGACGTGGTTGTGAACGCGGATCTGAGCGGCACGGGCGGAAGCGGGGAACAGAATCTTGGTTATGTGACCGGTTACCTCTTCACCGGCAACGACATGGATTTGCCGGACGACAGTTCGCAAATCGCCAGCAAACTGTTCGTCGCCGATGAAGTTTATTTTTCGGATGAATCGGCATCGATCAACTTCTGGGGCGAGGATTTGACCTCGTATGGGACCGACAACTGGGCACAATCGTTCGTCGGCCAGATTCGATTCGACGCCGGGTTGACGGACACCACCATCAAGTTGCGGACCACCAGCGCGGATGACGCGAACCGGTTGCGAATCGACCTGGACCAGGACGGAGTCTTTGAGAACATCGGCGACAACGGCGACGAAGATCCCTACAACAGTGACCGCGGCGGCACATACACCACTGGAGATCTCACGATTGCGGCGGGAGAGATTTACCAGGTGATGATTCAAGGCCGGGAAGGTGGCGGAGGCTCGCGTTTGCAGCCCGAAATCGAGGTCAATGGAACGTGGCACCGCTTTGACATCAACGCCGATCCGGGAGTGACGGGGTTTGAGTTCGGAACCTTTGGAATTCCGGAGAACACGGTGACGAAGCAAGGTGGAGGAACGCTGACCCTCAATGGAAGCAGCACGTTGGATAGCACCTTCGAGATTCTGGCAGGAACGGTCCTGGCCGGAAATAGCGCTGCATTGGGCACATCCGGTGCGGGCAAAGGCACCACCGTGGCCCGTGGCGCCACCCTGGGGTATCGCAACATCAGCACGGCGACGAACGAATCGATTCAATTCGACGACGTCACCTTCACCGCGGATTCCCTGACCGCGACGAGCCTGGATTTGACGGCGACGGGGGCCCAGGAACTGACGGTCGCCAATGCCAGTGGGGTTGGCGGCACGGTGGAAATGATGTTTGATCTGGCCGGTTCGATCATTCCCGGGCTGGCCGATCAGATTGACCTGCAATTGGATGACGCCACCACCCAGTCCGTGAATGCTGACACGGTGGTGAACCAAACCGTCAGCTTTGCCGCGGAGACCTTGCAGAACGGGGTCTATGATCTCGCCACACCGCCGGTGGCGTCCACCTTCATCTGGCAAGGCGATGATGGCGCTTCGCCCACCGCTTGGAATGTCGCTGAGAACTGGGCTGGCGGCGTTGTTCCGGGCACGAACGACATTGCCATCTTCAATGACGCGGATTCCACCGGCACGACGATTGATTTGAGCACCGCAGGGCCCGTCGGCGGGGTTCGCTTTGAAAACGACGCCGACACCATCACCTTCACCAACGGCACGTTAACCACGGACATCATCGAGCATGTGGGAGGCGGCACGACCACATTCGACGCGACTTCGACGATTACCTCGAGCGCGTTTTCCGGCGTGGTCAGCGATGGCCGGTTGGAGTTCGAAGGCGTGAACCAGAACATCAGTGCGGGGCAGTGGACCCTGACGGGCGGCACGTTGGCGGTCAGCGTCAACGGTTCGGATAGCAGTCTGGGTGACGGAGCGGTGAACGTGGAAGCAGCCGGGGGCGAGCTGGAGATGAACGGCATCGTGACGGAACCCCTGAATGTGCTGAGTCACTACGGGTTTCACATCAACAACGACAGCCTGGCGATGGATCTGAACAACAACGGGGGCATGGTCGGCGGCGATGCCACGGGGAAAATCGCGCCCCACACCTTTCAATCCTTTCACGGACTGTCGCTCCTGACGGATGGCCCGGGCAACCGCGGGCTCGACTTCAACAGTGACGGAGAGTTCACGGCGACGGGTTCGATTGGCCAAAACGACAACTACTCGAACCTGTTCATTGGTTACCTCACCGTTCCCACCGGAGAAGGAGGTGATTGGCAATTCCAGCGCGTCGCGGACGATGACCGCATGGGGATTTGGTTCGATATCGACCAGGACGGTGTTTTTGAGTCGACCACTTCCGGGTTGGGCTCGAATCGCGGCGAACAATTGCAGTGGGACGGTGACAGCGGAGCCAAAACCGTCAACCTGACCGAGGGAGAATCTTACCTCTTTGCGGTAACGCATCGGGAAGGCGGCGGTGGTTCTCAGGTTCACGTCAATTTCAAGACGCCGAACGGATCGATGACCACGATCAAGCCGGGAGACGCCGCTCAAACCGGGATTTGGAGCGGGCTTCCGCAATCGTCCGGGGCAACTCTGGGCAACACGATCAATGTCAGTGAAGATTCGACCCTAACCGTCAACACGGATGCGGAGATCACGATCGCGGATCTCAACATCACCCAGGCGGGGCGCGATTTGTCGTTTGGGACGGACTCCAATGGCAAACTGGTCGTCGATGGCGCGATTGACATCGTCGGCGACAGCGCGTTCCACGGGGTGAACGGAGGCATTTTGGAATCTCAGGGGATCGCGGCGTCCAACCCCGACTACGATCTGCTCGTGGATGGTGCCGGGGTCTTGATCCTGAGCGGGGATTCCAATCACACCGGCCGAATCGACGTGAAAGGCGATGCGACGCTGGAACTTCAGACTTCGGGCGGATTCGGAACCAGCGATTCGACCGCGGCGACGGGAACGTTCGTGACGGAGAACGGATCACTCCGGCTTCGCGGCGTAACCGTGGATCGGAGCGAGCATGTGGAACTTTCGAGCAACGGAAACGTGGCTTCCGAAGGTGGGTTGCATCACGCTGGTGGGGCGGGCAACACCACGATCGGCACGAACATCATCCTAAGTGGCGATGCGACGATTCGCGCATCCGGCGGAGACCAGTTGAACCTCAATGCGGGAGTCGACATGGGCGGCAACACGTTGACGCTGGACGCCGAGACCTACATCGGGATCAGCAGTCAGCCCATTTCCGGTTCCGGCGAAGTGGTTGCGACCGGTGGAAACGAAGTAAGGATCAATAGCAGCGCCGCCAATACCTACACGGGCGGAACCACGATCACCGGCAACACCCAGATCCGCGCCTACGGAAATTCCGCCGTTGGAACTGGAGACGTGACGGTGGAGAGCGGAAGCACCCTCATCATTCAGAATTCGGTCGTCCTCGCCAACAACTTCACCATTTCCGGCAACGGCAGAAACGATGCCGGGGCGATTCTCAGCGAGAACCAGTTCAACGAAATCACCGGCAATGTGACCTTCGCCGGCAATACGCGGATCGATGTGACCGGACCGCAGTTAACGATCTCGGGGGTGGTGTCTGGCAGCGGGAATCTGCAAAAAGAAGACGCCGGAAATCTGGTCTTCGCCAACCCGGCGAGCGGATTTACCGGTTCAACCACGATCAATGCCGGTCAGGTGATCATCACCAGTGCCGCGGGAGCCGGCACGGGCAACCTGACGCTGAACAACGGCACAACGCTCGGGCTGGAGGGAACCTTCGACTACGACGTGGGGAACGCGATCGTGAACAACGGCGGGTTCAACAACATCAGCGGCACTTCGGCGTTAACCGGGACCCTGTCGGTGGGCGGCTCGAACGTGATCTTTGCTTCCGACGCGGGCTTGCTGGACGTGCAGGCCACGATCGACCTTGCACCGTCCAGCGCGGTCACGTTTGCGGGCGAAGGCGATGTGGAGATGCAGAACAGCTTCGGCAACGGAACGGAATTGGCCAGCGTTTCCAACGCACTCAGCCACTTCGGATTCCTGGGGAGCGCCGACAGCTTTCTCGATCTGGGCAACAACGGCGGAATGTTTGCCGGAGGCGATCCTCTGAGCCTGGCAAACGCGACCGGCGTGACGCTCCTGACCGACGGACCTGGCGGGCGCGGCCTTGATTTCGACAACAATTCGGATTTCCAGAACGATGGGCCGATTCCCGCGGGGCAGAACAGCAACTACTCGAATTTGATCATTGGCACCCTTCACGTGGATGCCGCGAACGCGGGTGATTGGACGTTTGACTCCGACTCCAAGGACGACCGGATCGGGATCTGGCTGGATCTCGACCAGGACGGAATTTTTGAGTCGAGCAGCGCCGGGCTGGGATCGAATCGGGGCGAACAGATCAATTGGAACGGCACGGGCGCCTTTACCCTGACATTGAACGAAGGCGATTATCTCTTTGCCGTGACCCACCGGCAGGGGAGCGGTGGATCGACGCTGGACATGCACGTGACGACCCCGACTCTGGCGAAAACGGAGATTAAACCTTCCGATGCCGCGCAAGCCGAGTTCTGGAGTTCCTACGCCGCTCCGGTCAGCAACGCGGTTAACAAATTCGGGAACGGCACGGTCACGCTTCACTCCGCGAACCAGCAAAGCGAAACCAACGTTTATGGAGGAACCGTGCTGGTTTCGGATTCGGGCGCCTTGGGAAGCACTTCGGCAGCGGTAACTCTCGATGGCGGTTCCATCGTTCTGGACGGCAGCGGCATGGTGGTGCAGAAGGACGAGATTGCGATCAATGCGGTCGGCGATACTTCGGTTGGCGGCGCGATTTCCAACACGGGCGGAGACAACACGCTGGAAGTGACCACGATCGTCGCGGGAGAAGGCACAACGGGCCGACTCGGGATTGGATCGGCTGCGGGAACGCTGACGATTCAAGCTGCGGGTGGCGCGGCGACCGATTTCGATCTTGGCTTCGCGAGCCTGCAACTTGGCGGCGAGGGCGATGTCCTTTTGAACGCGGATATCACCGAGCAGGCTCCCGGTTCAACCGGAATTGCGGGCACGGTAACGGCGTATCTGTTTAGCGGCAACGATACCGACTTGCCGGGTGACGGCTCACAGATCGCCCAGACCACGTTGACCGTGGACGATGGTCCGCTCTACTACGATTCGCAGGAAGACATGATGGCGCGACTCTTTCCCAGCGAGCTTCCTGGAATCGGAAATGCCGGCAATCCGGTCGATCCGCAGAACTTTGCCATCACGATTGTTGGCGATCTCACCCTCGATGCGGGCGTGACGGACTTGCAGGTTCGTGCCGCTCTCGATCCAGATGACGCGAACCGGTTCCGGCTTGATTCCAACCAGAACGGCGTGTTTGAAAATGGCAGCTCGGAGACCAGCACCGAGAGCGGAAATACCTTTACGCACACCGGCTTCACCGGGTTGGCTGGAGGTGAAACCTACCAGTTTGCGATGCAGGTGCGCGAAGGTGGCGGCAGTGTGAGGATGGGGTTCGAATTCAGCACGGATGGCGGCACCACCTGGCATCAATTTGAGATCGGGGCAGGCAATGGATTGACCATCGGCACCCCGGTCGAAGCGACGAACGAGCTGGTCAAGACCGGTGCAGGCACGGCCACGTTGTTGGGAGACAATTCCGGGTTGGACAGTGAAATTGCCATCCATCAGGGCACGCTGGTCGCGACGAACGATCAATCGCTCGGTCATGGCGACACGATCCGGATTTTTGACGGCGGCACGCTGGGGCTGGATGATCGGGGAAGCGGAACGCCGGTCGATGTTGCCCAGAATATCGAGATTCAGCATATCGGGGCGGCGGCGAACTCGATGGCCGCGGACCTACGCAACCTCGGCGGAGACAACACCGTTTCCGGAGACATCTCGTTGTTTGGCCGTCCGGATCTGGGCGAGCTTGGCTTCAGCTCCGGTAGCTTTTCCGATTCTGCGGACCTGGATTTCACGGGAGAATTCGTGGAAGCGGTGAATCTTGCGGGACCGGCCGTGGTGGTTGGTGAGGCGGCCTTCGCAGACTCCTCGCCGAACGTCAAGTTGAGCAGCTCTTGGACGCTTTCCTCGATCAGCAACTGGGGAAATTCCGACGCCAATCTGGACGGCGGCGATGGCGGAGTGGGCGGCGGCGCGGAAGGAGCCTTGGAAACGGTTCTCAAGGACGTGCAGGTTGGCGGGTTGAATCCCAGTAACCTGACCCTGGACGTCAGCAACCTGCAGGAAGGGCAGGCCTACAAACTTCAGCTTCTCTTCATGGATGACAACAGCAACACGCGAAGCTTTAACGTGGTGCAGGATGGGTCCGTTCTGGCGGAGGATTTCAATGTGCGGACGAATACGAACACCACTGGCCGAGTCGTGACCAACACCTTTATTGCGACCGGAACCACCACGCAGATTGTGCTCGAAGGCATTGGAGTGCCTTCCAACGGTGATCACAATCCGATCATCAATGGCATGACCCTGGAACTCGTCTCCACCGCCGAGCAGGCTGGTGAGCTGCGTTTCGCCAGCGATACGGGCACCGTCACCGTGAGCGGCGCTTTCGACCTGACGACGAACAATTCGGATTCGCTGGCGATCGAGGTGGAGGGGGCTGGAAACGTTGCGGTGAGCGGCACGATCGACGATGGCGCGGCAGGCGTCGCGCTTACCAAAACAGGGAGCGGCAAACTCTCTCTCGAGGGGGCGAATACCTTTGCCGGCGGCACGAACGTGAACGGTGGCACCTTGGAAGCCAACAACGCCAGCGGCTCGGCGACCGGCACCGGCAATCTCGACGTGACAGGCGGAATGCTGAGCGGAACTGGGAACGTGACCGGAAACGTCACCGTGACCGGCGGAACGGTGGATCCCGGAGTGACGACCGGTGATCTGGGCGTGGGACGATTGGTGCTGGATGCGACCACGACCTTTGCGGCACAGATCAGCGGAACCATTTCCGGGGACGGCGCAGGAACCTTCGATCAACTCGATGTGACCGGCGAAGTCTTCCTGCGCGACGCCGTCTTGGATCTCAGTTTGAACGGTTACGCGCCAACCGTGGGTGACCGGCTGAAACTCATCGATAATGATGGGGCCGACTCGATCTTTCTCACCTTCAATGGATTGCCCGAGGGGGCCGAGTTTGTCGCCGACGGCGTGAAGTTTGCCATCAGCTACGCCGGCGGAGATGGCAACGACGTGGTGCTGACCGTGCGTCCGCCCTCCCAGGTTTACATTGACGACAGCTTCGCGGCGGCGGGATCGATCGTGGATGGGGATTTGGAGACGGCGGCGCCCGCGCTGGAAAACGCCATCGTCGGTTACAACGCGTTCTCCAGTATTGGAGCTTCGCTGGGTTCGTTGGATCCCGCAGCGCCGGCCACGATCACGGTCAACGGTGGCAACTATGGCGGCGCGGTCAATTTGACGAGTTTCCCGAACGATATCGTTCTCCGTTTCGTGCAGGGAGACACCACCCTGGGTTCGCTGACCGCTGGCCCGAACGACACGATTTCGCTCGGCGGACACGATGGGAACCACCCCGCTGCGGTGAATCTGACCCTGAGCGGACCGGGAACCAGCACGATCGACGCGGATATTTCCGGGAGTGGTAGTCTGACTCAGACCGGCGGCACCGTGTTGCTCAACGGCAACAACTCCTACTCCGGCCCCACAACGATCGATGGAGGTGTTTTGGGCGGAACCGGGAACGTACCCGGAGATTTGACGGTCAATGTCGGAGGCACGGTTGATCCGGGATCCGTCGGCGGAACCGGCACGCTCAATGTTGATGGAAACCTAAACCAGAACGGCGGCGCGATTCAATTGGATGTCGATGACACGGTTGGCGACTTGCTGGTGGTGACCGGAACGTTGACCCTTGGCGGCGAGTTGGTGCCGAAGGTGATCGCTGGTCCGGCTCCCGGAAGTTCTCTTGTCATGATCCAGGCTGGCGCAATCACCGGTCAGTTCGCTACTCCCTGGGAGGATGGCGCGGTCAACCCGGTGGGGAGCGTCCAGATCACCACGATTTATCCCGGGACGGAACTCGAGTTTGCGTTCGAAGCCGGCCCCATGGCGCCAGGTGGGGAGACACCGGCGGATCCGGGAGCTTCAGGAGAAACGCCCCCGCTAATTCTAGACGGAGAAACCGTGGCGAACTCTGAAATCATTGCCGAAGAGCTGGCACCCGAAGATCTTGTCGGGGATGCGACCGAGGCACTCAACATTCTGGGAGCCTTGTTCAATGATTTGTATCTCCGTCCGATCGGCGACGATTCCGGGTTCGAAGAAGGAGAGGGAAGCTTTGGGGGAACCACTGACGATCCGGCCTTGGAGCTGGAGGTCGTCTCAATCGAAGACGGACAGGATTTTGATGGACTGGGCCTCTACATCAATCTTCCGGAAGAGGCGGACGGTTTCATCTTCGTCCACTATGACCCGGCCGCTCCGGAAACGTTGAACTTCCAACTGCGAGGTGAAGCCAACCAAAATTTGAGTGTGGAAGAGGCCTACAACCTGCTGCTCCATCCCGGCTACTTCCGCAGCATTTTCCAGGTTGAAGAGGAGAACGACGATCCGTTGGTGAATCCTGTCAATCCGGGGCCGGAGGGCAACGAAAGCTCGGGGGACGAGTCGGCCGAGGTTCAACTAACCGGGCTCTTGGAAAACTTCCAGCTGCAGAGTGAACCCGTGATTTTTGCCGGGCTCGAAGTTCCATCCGATGCTTCTGAAGTTCCCGAGGCAACGATTTCGGGCGTGGCCCGTTCGGGAGAACGCGTGATCCTGGTTCTGAAAGATGAAGCCGCTTCGGAAATTGGCCGGGAGACGGCGGAGGCGAATCAGGATGGTCATTGGTCGGTGGTGGTCGATCGTTCGCAGGTCGTCGAATTGGAGGTTCAATCGAGCCAGGGCAGCCATACGTATCTGGTTGATACGGAAACGCTCAACGCCGCGATCGATAATCTCGAAACCGAACCGGGAACGATGCTTGGACAGATCGTCGATGCAGTTTAGATGTCTTCCTTGATGACAAAGCTCGCAGGGTTCTTCTTCAGCTTGCCTCTGATGGCGATTGGCGCGGCCGCAGCGGCGGACTGGGACAATACGCTCGTCAATTATTGCTTCGAGTGCCACGACGATGCGACCGAGAAAGCCGGGTTTTCGTTGGAATCGCTGGAGGCCGACTTTCTGGGGCGATCCAATCACGAAGCCTGGGTTCGCGTTCACGACCGCCTTGCCAAGGGTGAAATGCCGCCCCGCGATGAGCCGCAGCCGAATGACACCGAGCGGCGGGAGTTGCTCGCGGCATTGGCGGAAAAACTGCACGCGGCCTCGTTGCAACATCAATCCGAGGGACGCGTCGCGTTCCGGCGCCTGAATCGAAACGAGTATGAATACACGATGCATGATTTGCTGGGAATCGGCGCGGATTTGAGGTCGCTCTTGCCGGAAGACAACAAGGCCGGCGGTTTTGACACGGTCAGCGCGGGTTTGGAGACTTCGGCCACGCACCTGGTGCGCTATCAGATCGCGGCGGATCAGGCCTTGGCGGGAGTTTATCCGGCTCGCGTCTTGTCGCGGAATTCCGGGACGCCGCGATTCCGCATGACTGGCCGGGAATTTTTGGAAGGCCGCCAGGAGGTTCACCAAAAGGGAATCAAACCCTACATTCAGATTCGCGGTGACACTTTTGTTTACGGAGCGCAGCTTTACAAGCACGGCAGCGTTCAGACGCAGCGAACGATTCCCGATCGGGAAGGCAAAACGCGGGCTTCCCCCGTGGTCGCGGGCCGTTACCGGATTCGCGCCTCCATGCATGCGCTCAATACGGACAGACCCATTCCCGTGACGATTGGCCGAATTTCCACGGATCGTTTCGGCCACGACAAACTGGAGCATCTGCTGGAGATCCGCGATGCCCTTCCCAATCAACCGCGGGTCGTCGAATTGGAAGCCGATTTGGCGGCGAACGAGCAGGTCTATCTTTCGCCCAACAGCCTCACCCCGTTCCGAAATCTGAAAGGGCCCGACAAAAAGCCGATCCTCCCGGATTTCACGGGCCCCTGCCTCGCGGTGGATTGGCTGGAGATCGAGGGGCCGTTGACGGAGGTCGATAGTTTCCAGGATTACTTCGGAGGTTTGCCCCGCGTTCCGGCGCGTTTCTACGAGGATTTCCTGGCCGGAAAAAAGGTTCAGGATTGGCAACGGATGAACCCAAACGAGTTCCTGAAACCGCAAAACCGGCTCCGGCTCATTTCCGATTCACCTGGCGAAGACGCGGAACGGTTGGTTCGCCACTTTATCCGGCGCGCGTTCCGGGGCATGGGGGATGAAGCGTTGTCACAGGGATTCGTCGATCGGGCGCAGAAGTTGATCGCCGATGGAGAGCCTCTCGAAGACGCCCTGCTGACGGTTTACAAGGAAGTCCTGTGTTCGCCGCATTTCCTCTTCCGGATCGAAGAGCCTGGCGAGCTGAACGACTTCGCTCTGGCGTCGCGCTTGTCCTATTTTCTGTGGAGCTCGGCGCCGGATGACGCGTTGCTCGATCTGGCGGAGAAGGGTGAGCTGCGAAAGCCCGAAGTCTTGCGCGCGCAGACCGAGCGAATGCTGAACGATTGGCGCTCGGAGCGTTTTGTCCGGCATTTCGCCGGCCAGTGGCTGGATCTCGAAAAGCTCCACGAGATGAAGCCGGACAGGATCTATTTCGAGTATGATGAAGATCTTGCGTGGTCGATGGGGGAGGAGACGCGGCGGTTTTTTGAGGAAGTGTTGGCGCGGAATCTGCCGGTGACGGAGTTTGTCGATTCCGATTGGTCGATGCTCAACGCGCGGCTGGCGCGGCATTACGGAATCGAGGGTGTCACCGGCATGGACCTGCGCCGCGTCAAGTTGCCTCCGGACGCTCATCGTGGCGGAATCATCACGCAGGCGAGCATTCTCAAACTTACCACCAACGCCTCCTACACATCACCGATCAAGCGGGGCGTGTGGATTTTGGAGAGGATTCTGGGAACGCCGCCTTCTCCGCCGCCGCCCGCGATTGAGGCGATCGAGCCCGATATTCGCGGCGCGGTGACGATTCGCGAGCAGATGGTGGCGCACAAAACGCAGGCCGTTTGCGCCTCCTGCCATGTGAAGATCGATCCGCCGGGGTTCGCGCTGGAAAACTTCGATGTCCTGGGAGGTTGGCGCGAGCGGTATCGCGTCGGCAAAGGCGGGCCCGGGATCGACTACGTTCACCTGGCGAACTATCCTGAGAAAAAGGTCTGGCTGGCGAAACCGGTCGAAGCCTTCGGCGAAACGCCCGATGGCGCCGAGTTTGCCGGGATTGACGATTACCGCCAATTGCTGCTGCGTCACCCGGAGCAAATCGCCCGCAATCTCGTTGAAAAGCTCATGATTTACGGGACGGGAGCTGAGCTGGAATTCGCCGACCGCCAGGTGGTGGAGGAAATCGTCGAAGCCGCGAAAGCGGACGAATACGGATTCCGTTCCCTGCTCCACGCCGTCGTCCAGAGCCGAATTTTCCGAAACAAATAACCATGATGATCAATCCACTTCCACGCCGAACATTTCTCCGCGCCGGGGCTGCCTGCGTGGCCCTGCCCATGCTCGATGCCATGGGCGCGAAAGGCGAGACGGCCCCCAAACGCATGGTGCTCGTTCACCGGCCGCTGGGAACCTACCATCCTCACCTCGTTCCCGAACAAACCGGGCTCAACTACCAGGCGCCGCGCTATTTGCAGAAGCTGGAAGAGCATCGCGGAAAGTTCACCCTGCTCTCCGGCGTCTCTCATCGCGGGTATCCGAACTCCCACCACACGGACAACGCCATTTTCACCGGAGTCGATCCCGCCGGCGTGGCGCGTGGCGACGATATTCACAACTCGATCTCCCTCGATCAGGAATTGGCCGAGCACATTGGTGGTGAGACGCGGGTGCGCAGCCTGACGTTGAACTCGGCGAATTGCGCCTCGCTCTCCTGGAACCGCAAAGGCGTTCCCGTGCCCATGAACCGGCGCCGCAGCCAATTGTTCAGGCAGTTGTTCATCGACGGGACCCCGGAGGAAATCGAGGCGGAGCTGCGCCGATTGGAACACGGAAAAAGCATTCTGGACGACATGCGCGATCAACTGAAGTCGCTCACCAAAAAGCTTGGCGCGGCCGATCGCGAGCGAATTGAAATCATGGAAACCTCGATTCGCGAGGCCGAGCAGCAACTGCACCAGGAGGAAGCCTGGATCACCAAGCCCAAGCCGGTCGTCGAGGCCACCGAAAAGGACTTTGCCGATCAGACCAACACCTGGCTGGAATCCCAGCAACGTTGGTATGCGCTCATTCATCTCGCCCTCCAGACGGACTCGACCCGCGTGATTGTCTATGGCCTCGGCGAGCACAATAACAACAACATCGCGGATCTCGAGATCGGACACCACGATGCGTCTCACCATGGTAAGAATCCGGAGAAGATCGAACAGTTTGCGCGCTACGAGGAAAAGGAATACGCCAACTTCGCGGGTTTTCTGAAGATGTTAGGCGAAACCCGGGAACCGGGCGGAAACCTGCTCGACAACACCCAGGTCCTCCTGACCAGCAACCTGGGAGACGCCTCCGCCCATGCCTCCAACAACCTGCCCACCTTCCTCGCGGGAGGAGGATTCAAACATCAGGGACACCTCGCCTTCGATCCGAAAAACAACTACCCGCTATCGAATTTATTCGTCCGCATGTTGCAGCGATTTGATTTGGAAACGGACCGCTTCGGGAACAGCACCAGTGTTCTGAGTGAACTTGGGTAGGCAGGGTCAATAGAGCTGGCGTTCTCGTCAACTAACGGCTTCGGCACGCTTCGAATACCTGGATGGCGCCACAGAGTTGCTTGGATCAACCATGCCAAAAGCCCGAATATCCATCGGATTTTCGGCACTTTGCGATGAGGCGAGCCCATTGATCGCGGGTATAGGTTTTGGAAAGATAGGTAACCTTGGTCCCGCCATTGCGCTCAATTTGAGCGCTGTGAATCGATTCGGCCACTTCCAAAGGCTTGGCTCTTCGCTTAAGTTGATGATCAATCTTTATGACCGCCTGAATGAGCCTCTTGGGTACATCCGATTTCTTGTGCTGGTGCCCTCCAAGAGCAAATCCAAGTTTTGACTGGCTGCGTTTCGCCTTTGCCTTCTTTTTCGTTGGGTGAAAACTCAGACCGCCGCTCAAGGAACCGGTCTTTCGGGAGCTCTTCGTCTTCGCTGATTTTGAAACTGAAGCTTGGTAAGCACAAATGGTTTCGACTGCATGATCAAAACCAGGATTTTGGCCGAAGAACATGTTTTCCATCGAGGCGTAGTCCGTTTTCCATTCGCGCAATCGTTTCCCTTCCGGAGCAATCTGCAAAGTTTCGACCCTTAGCTCTTCATAGTTGATCCACGTTTGCCCAAAATAGACATTACGGTGCTCCATCACGCTGGCGAACAGTTCCGGCGTCACCTTAGAGATGTGCCTCGATTGGATAATCTGCTGCAGATCATAAAAGTGTCTGGCTAGTCGAGCGGCCACGCCTTTGCTCTCAGGCGCAGTATTCATTTCGTGAATCAGCGCAGCCTTTTCACAGAACGTCCTCGCTGGAATGACGGTGTTTACCTTAACTTTGTTTTCTTTGATGGCGTTGGGAAATTCCTCGGCGGCGTAAGCTTGGATGATCACGTCCTCATCGGGCCATCCTTCCGCGCGCGGGCACAACTCCACCTTGACTCGCGGAGGGTTGTAGTTGCTCTCTCCTGCTATCGCGATTGGATAGTTTACATAAATCACCCATGGATCTCTCGCATCGATATCTTCAATTTCAACGTTCCATTCTTCGTCTCTCCTGACTACGTCTGCTAGGGCAGATTTCAGGAGAGGTTCAAGTTTTGCCGTCACCGCTTCCCTGCCGAGTTTTCGGAGATTTTTCTGACGTTTGGTTCTTTGACTGTTCGATTCCGCCTTCGCCGGGTCAGTTTCTTCGCTGATGCCAAGCCATTCTTGTGACATCGCGACATCAATGTCTTCGGAAAAACGTTCGATGCAGTGAAACGCCTTCGAAAGCGATGTGCCACCTCGAAAAGTCAGTTCCTTTCCAAACGAATTGCACAACGTCTTTAAAACCCAGCAAACCCAAAAGTCCTTTTCCACCAAATCGGGAGGCAGCTTTCGCTTTGTGCTCGTCGCTTGGAAAACGGCCCGCCGTTCGTTCGCGGGTTCTCGAATGAAATCGTCCATAAATTAAGTTTGTCAGGCTACCGCGAGTTCTTCACTGGCTACTCTAACAAATATCTCACGAATCCATGCTGGCGCAAATCGTTGGTCTTCCAAAATCTCCCGTTTCTCCGCTGGTGACAGCCGTTCTCGCAAGATTTCGACAACTTCCGAAGTCACTTGGTTCTTTCGCAGAAAGCGCAGGGCTTGAGTAACTACCCCACTGGTGCGTCCAGCCATTTTCATGGTTTTAGGCGTCGTACGTTTGATTAAAATCTCCAATTTATCGATCTGGACCGAGCGCGGATTCATGTCGGAGAGAAACACTACCTTGCCGGGAACCTGCTCGGTTAATCCGAGCTGGTTCGCCGCGTAAGCTCCTGACGGCAGGAGTTTCGTTCCGGCTTCATTGGCCAACGCCTTCGCTACTGCGTCCGGATTTGGCGGAACTTCGCCAACCAACCGGCTTTGCTCCGGGTAGTCGTAAAGCCCCTGGGCCAATCGGCGAATGCGGTTTTGCTTCCGCAGGCGAAAAAGGGCCATGTCGATCCCGTTCCGCGAGCCCAGGTCGAGGAAGTCAGCAGGCGTAAACACCCAGCCACGACCGTTGGCCTCGATTCGAGACCAAATCGAGGAATAGATGCTGGTTGACTGTGCTGTGTTTGTCATTAAAAGAAAAAATAGAGTATTTTTCTTTCATAGTCAAGCAACGGATGGAGGAAATAGCCATATGATTCATTCGTAGAACTAAACAATCAGCGACCAAACCATTGGCGGATCCGGACAGGCTGGAGTCGTTCTGCGCGATCGATCGATTCTAACGGCTGCCCGGAAACGGAACTGGCTCTCCCGAACTACGAATCACCGGCATCGGCGCATCGCGGTCGCGCAGAAAACCGGCCAGCTCAGTCGCGAGTTGGCGCGCTTGTTTCGGGCGTTCGTGGCTGAGGTTGTTCGTCTCGCCGAGATCGTTCGCGAGATCGAATAATTCGAATCGCCGATCTTCGTGGTAGTAGATCAGCTTCCAATCGCCGCGACGTATCGTGCTGCTGGGGCCCATGCCCGGGCCTTCGACCGGCGGCCGGTTCAGAGGACCCCAGAAGTTGGGAAAATGCCAGACCAACGGGCGATCGAAGATCTCAGCCGTTGCGTCGCCCCGAAGCAGTGGCGTGAGATCGGCTCCATCGATGGCTTGCGAACCCGGCTGCTGCTGCCCGGCGACACCGAGCAAGGTGGGAAACCAGTCGTAGATCATCACGGGCGTCTCGTTGGTCGAACCGGTCGCCGTCATGCCTGGCCACCGCGCCAGCAGCGGGACGCGGATCCCGCCTTCGTGATGGGCACCCTTGCCGCTGCTGAGCGGAGCGTTGTGGGTGTGGGGCGGACTCATCCCGCGACGACTGTGGCTCAACCCACCGTTGTCCGAGGTGAACACGACCAGGGTCTCGTCTGCGATCCCAAACTCGTCGAGAAGCCCTAACAAATCACCCACGCTCTTGTCCATGCCTTCGATCAACGACGCGTAGGCTGCCTCCGGTTCGTCCAGTCCGGCCTCGCGATAGGCGGGGGCGAAACGTTCGTCCGGCTCGATCGGAGTGTGCGGCGCATAATGGGCGAAGTAACAGAAAAACGGCTGATCATCGTCGACAGCCTGCTTGATCTCGCGTTTGGCCTCGAGCGTCAACGCCTCGGTCAGGTGGATGTCTTCCCCAAAGTAGGCATCGAGATCCCACGCTCTCCAGGGACCGTCCGGGTGCTTTTTCGCGCCGAAATGCTTCGTTCCCCAGTAACTCCCGCAACCACCTGCGTCGCGGCCGCCGATCCTGACATCAAACCCAAAATTCTTCGGATCCGCGCCCGGCGTGCCTGCCGATCCGAAGTGACCTTTGCCGAAATGCATCGTGCGATAATCCGCCTTTCGCAGCAACTGCGGCAACGTCTCCACGCTTATCGCGTTTGGCATCGATTCCGGCTGCAACCCGTTCCAATTCCACGTGGCCGGATCGAGCGTAGGATGGTCGAGGTCCGAACTGGGCGCGTCCCCGCTGAGATAGGTCCACTGCGTCACCCGGTGCCGCGCCTCGTTCTGACCGGTCATGAGACTGACTCGGGTCGGCGAGCAGACCGCGCAGGAATACGCTTGGGTGAACTTCATGCCTTCCCGGGCCAGGCGTTCCAGCGCCGGAGTCCGGTAGCGTTCGTTGAACGGAGTGCGCTCAGGTCCGAAGGCAACGCTGGTGTCCTGCCAACCCATGTCATCCGCGAGAATGTAGAGAATGTTAGGGCGTTCGCCCGCGGTTAGGCTGGAAGCGAGAGCCAGCAGAAAAATAGAGATTCGTTTCATGGGATTTTGGGATACTTCACCGGCTGGGCAGGGTTTCCAGCATTGCAAACTGAGAAGGTCACTCGGGCACTTCTTTTTCGACGAAACGATTGGCTGAAAGGTATTCCTGCCAGAGCTTGGGTCGGTTTTGGCGGCATAGATTCGGTGCTTTCGTGATTACCGGTCTCAATCCGCACGCTTCGAATAGGTGGAGGGTGCCACCTGCTCGTAGGTCGAGTCCTCTCCGATCGCCATGCGGAAGGCGTCAAAATACAGGACCGAGCGTTCTTCGGTGCCGGGCCATTTGTTGGAACCCCGATAGAGTCCGATCTTGAAATACGGTCCCTTGTTTTTCCCTTCATACCAGGTGGCGCCCTCGTAGTCGGCAACCAGTTGGTCGTTCTTGGAGAGTTTTATCCAGCCGCCCTTTCCGGGAGCCTGGTGGTTGATCTCCATGACCCAGTCCGTCCATTGGCCACGATCTTCCTCGATCGAACCGAGATCAAATTGTTCGGCGGCGGTTGTCGCTCCATCGCCTTGATGACGCAGCTTCAGCCGCCATTTGCCTTTGGAAATGTAGAGGTGGGTTGGTGGGCCGCCATCCTCAGGGTATTCCTTGCCCGTGCCCCAGTCGTGCCACTGGGTGACGATCGTAAAGAAGGTATCCGCATCGAAATTCTCCGGCACAAAAATGCTCCAACCGTATCGCGCAACGCCATAGGCCGGAGAGCGAGCGCCCACGATTTCGCTGCGTTCCTTCGATTTTAAAAGCGTTGCCTGATAGGCATGGTCGCCCTCTCGAACCGGTCCTTCGTCACGCTTGACGATTGCTCGCGTGGCTCCCTCTTTTGAGGATACCTGGGAGAAGTCGCCGGTTTCAAAGTCGAACCAATCCACCAGGCCCGCGGCAAGGGCCGCCGCATCGGAAGCGGACGTCTCCGGCTGGGCCGAACGCTCCGATTCCAACCGAATCCCGGTCGCCCGCACCTTGGTCGTTCCCTTCGACGGGCTGTAGATCCAGATCCGCATGTGCGAGGTGCCCGCCGGAGCGATTTCCGACATCGTCTGGGTCAACGAGCGTTCGCCGCCGCCTTTCATCCAGACGCGCTTCTGCTTCAGGGACAGCTTCTCGACGTCCTTTTCCCGGGCAGACTTCTTCGGGAGAAAGTTCAGGTAAACAAACAGCCCGCCGTCACCCGCCAGATCGAACGAGAGCTGGTAGCGATTGCCCGGCTCAGCGTTCACCCATTGGACCAGGCCCAGACCAGCTGAGGCGCTGCTGTCGTGAATCCGGACTCCGCCCAAAGCCGCATCCGTGCGCAAGCCTGCTCCCGCTGGGTAAGCTTCCCAACCATCCGGCATCTGATCGCCGGAGTGGTCCGCAAAGGTTGGATTCGCCAATGCAACCGGAGTCGCGGCCGAGACGGTTGGGGTTCCGGATAAAAGGAAGATGGAACAGGCGAGGGGACCGGCAAAGCGCAGGATTCTAATCGCGGAGTGTTCCAAAATCTTCCAAAGGTTAGATTGGAGGTTGTACTTTGAGGCTCGGATGTTGCCTTGAACGGATGAAGCCAACCTATCGCCGAGGGATGTCCGTGGAGACTGGGAAGTGTCGAAAAAAATGGTGCTTTGTGAGTTGTGGTGGGAATTATGCAGGGAGCAGATCACGTTGGCCGAGGTGGAAGAGAATTCTAGTGCGAAATGTTCATCTCATCTTCGCATTGGTAGAAAAGCCAGCCCAGGCCTGTTGTGGATCGGGTGAATACGACGTTGTTGGTGGAGGGGCAGCGGCGATTTTTCCCCGGAACGGGCTTGATGCGAAGCGGTGACCATGCGTGGATATCGGGAATAACCCCATTCCTGTTCCAAATCCCCCTTCCATTCGCATGAAGAATTTCGTTCTCGCTTTTCTGTTGAGCCTGACTTTCGCCCAGGCTGACGATCGCCCCAATATCCTGTTTCTTTTTGCCGATGATTGGGGACGCCACGCCAGTATTTATGCGGAGACCGATGGGCCGGGGACGGTGAATGATGCGATCCAGACGCCGAACTTTGATCAATTGGCGCGAGAAGGGGTGTTGTTCCAGAATGCGTTTGTTAGTGCGCCATCCTGCACTCCTTGCCGTAGCTCGCTGCTCTCCGGACAACACTTCTGGCGCACGGGTGCGGGGGCGATTTTGAAGGGGGCGACCTGGGATGATTCCATACCGACGTATCCGCTGCTTTTGGAGAAAGAGGGTTATCACCTCGGTTATACCTATAAAGTCTGGTCTCCGGGCACGCCGAAGGATGCACCGATTGGTGGGGCGAGGACGGGCTATCGCAAGGCTGGTGCTTCGATGAATGCGTTCTCGCAAACCGTGACCAAGCTGATGGCCGGGGGGATGTTGGCGGAGGAGGCGATGGCAAAGCCGCTGACGGAGGCGCGGAAGAACTTTCAGCAGTTTCTAGCCGCGCGAGAGGAGGGAACTCCCTTTTGCTATTGGTTCGGCCCCACGAATGTGCATCGGAAATGGATCAAGGGTTCCGGCAAGGCGATTTGGGGACAGGATCCCGAGGTTTTGAAAGGGAAGATGCCGCCGTTTCTTCCGGATGTGCCTGCGGTTCGGGAGGACTTGAACGATTACTTTGGCGAGATCATGGGGTTTGATGCGGCGATTGGAGAGTTGATCGCCGAGTTGAAGGCGATTGGCGAGTATGACAACACGATCATCGCGATTTCCGGAGATCACGGCGCGCCCGGTTTCCCCTACGGAAAGTGCAATCTCTACGACTTCGGGTCCAAGGTGCCGCTGCTCGTTACCGGGCCGGGAATCAAGGGGGGAAGAGTGGTGGAGGACTTTGTTTCGTTGCCGGATTTGGCGCCGACGTTTTTGGAGGCGGGTGGGGTTGTTGCGCCCGACACGATGACCGCCAAATCGCTCTGGCCGGTCCTGCGTTCCGATCAATCCGGGTTGGTCGATCCCACCCGGACCCAGGTTTACATTGGCCGGGAGCGTCATGTCTATGTCGCCCGGGCGGGAAATCTGCCCTATCCGCAACGCGCCATCCGAACGAAGGACTTTCTCTTGATCATCAATTTCAAGTCGGATCGCAATCCGCTTGGCGATCCCTATAAACTGGGCTCTGACGAGGAACCGGGGATGAACGCTTTGGAGAACAACACCCTTGCGACCCTGCCTGATGAGGATGCCGGCCCGACCAAAGCCTGGATGGTGATGAACCGGAAGGATCCCCAGTGGGCTCCCTATTTTGATCGCGCCTACGGCAAGCGGCCTCGCCTGGAGCTTTACGATCTGGCCAAGGATCCTCACCAGCTCAAAAACGTTGCCGACAATCCGGAATACCAGGAAATCGCGGACCGGCTCGAGTCTCAATTGATGACCGAGTTGGAGACGACCGGTGATCCCAGGTTGATCGATGAGGGACGCTTCTTTGAGGAGGTTGCCAAGTTTGACGCTCCGCGGTGATTCGGGCGCCGGATGCTCAGTCAGCTTTGCGCTGCATTCTGACGATGTGCCGAAGGGAATCCAGTTGTTATGCCTGAACCTGATCCAGCGAGAATCCTTGCCTTTGCAACGCCGAAAGATCTCGGCCGGTGGCTCAAGGTGAATCACGCCACCGAAAGTGAGCTGTGGGTGAAGATCTTCAAGAAAAAGACGGGCATTCCGAGCGTGACGTGGGACGATGTCGTGATTGAGGCGCTGTGTTGGGGGTGGATCGATGGCATCAAGAAGTCAATTGATGACCAAGCTTATCTCCAGCGGATGACTCCGCGGAAAGCGCGAAGCAACTGGTCGAAAAGGAATCGAGATCATGCGGAGCGTTTGATCCGCGAGGGCCGCATGAGGGAGTCAGGACTCGTGCAGGTTCGTGCCGCCAAAGCGGACGGCCGGTGGGAGAACGCTTATACGGCAAGTGAAATAGAAGTGCCTGCGGATTTCCTGGCGGCGCTGGAGAGCGAGCCGAAGGCGAAGAACTTTTTTGAAACGCTCAATCAATCGAGTCGATATGTTATTGCCTACGGGTTGACAAGTGCGAAGAAACCCGAAACCAGACATAGGAGATTTGCAAAATTCTTGGACATGCTGGTTCGTGAAGAACAGCCGGGTCTTGGCGTCAACAAGTCGAAAAAGGCATAGTCCAAAGATCGCTTCGAGCGTTAGTCCCGGCTCCCGGTAGTCTCCTGGTCACGTAAAAAAGACGGTCCGCCCCATCATCTCTTGGTGGTTTCTTTGTGGACGTCGAGACCGATGTCGTATTTTTTTTGGGGTCATGGCGTGTGTAGGTAGTCCATTACTGTTGGATAGGTGGTGCGGAACTCGTTTACCAGCGATAAGCCACGAGAACCCAAGCATGCCACGTTCCCTTTCAACGGCGATGCTCAGGAGGAGCTTCAGCCATAGGACCTCGCCGCAAGAAAGAATTCGATTCTGCTACTGATAGGCGCTACGGACTAGCATATGAATACGGCTAAAGGAATAGTCAGCATCGTAGCCGCAGTTTTTGCTTTTGCTGCTGCTCTCTTGTGGTTCAAATCAACAGTTGTCAAAGTGCCGCCCAACGAAAAGCCTAATGAAAACGGCATCATTGAGGCTTCGATTACTTCGGACGGTGCAGATGTAATAGCAACAGCGCGGAAACAAAACCACTGGAACAAACTAGGTGCATTAGCTGCATCGATAGCCGCGCTCGCACAGGGAATATCACTCCTTATTCCGTCCACCTAACCCGCGCGAAACCCGAGCCGAACATGGCGGGGTGCACCAGCCTGATCACATTCCGAGGTGTTAGCATTCCATTGATTCGAATCCGTAGGTTCCAATCAAGTTCGCGCCCTCGGATCGGGTCGCCAAGTCTCAAACACTCAGTTTGGAATTGTAGGCGGGCGATTGCCGGGGTTAGGGTCGGCGTATGAATTCAACCCCTGTTCCGCAGTTTCTGAGTTTGGTGGGGCCGATCCTTCTGGCCATGGTCTATCTGTTCGGAATCGTCTATGCTCTGGTCAACCTCTCGAAAGCGCGCGGACCAGCGATCATGGCGTTGTTGGGCTGTGCGATCATTTTGATGATGATGGTGGGGCAGCAGGTGTTCTTTCGCACGGTCGTGACCCGGCCCGGGTTCGATCACCAGATGATGCCTGTCTTGATGTCGGCGATGGCGGTCCCGGCGGCGGTTGGGCATGCGCTGATCATCGTCGCCGTTTTTGCCGGGCGGAGGGAAAACTAGGGAAAGGCGTTTTGCGTTCCGTCGGCCTAGCTAAATGATCTCGGCAATGGGCGTTCCCCCATCGAGAAGATGCACGGGACGGCCCGTGTGGTCGTTGAAGGTGACCTTGCGGTAGTCGATTCCGAGGACGTGGTAGATGGTGGCGAGAACATCGCAAGGGCGTAGCGGACGCTCAATGGGGTGCTCCGCTTTCGAGTTGGTGGCTCCGACGACCTGACCCATCTTGAGTCCTCCGCCCGCGAGGACGACGCTCATGGAATTGCCCCAGTGATCGCGCCCCGGAATCGGGATTCCCGGTTGCCCGGAGTTGAGTTTGGGCGTTCGGCCGAATTCACCCATGATGACGACCAAAACGTCATCGAGCAGGTGGCGGTCGGCGAGATCCTGCATCAAACCACCGACGGCCTGGTCGAGATAGGGGAGGCGATCCTCCAGCGCGGTTTTGATCTTGGAATGGTTGTCCCAATGCGGCATGTCCACCGTGACAAAGCGAACGCCGGCCTCGACCATGCGCCGCGCCATGAGCGTGTAGTGACCCCAGGGACCACGACCGTAACGGTCGCGGGTTTTGGGGTCTTCTTTTTCGATGTCGAAGGCTTCCTTGGCTTTCCCCCCGATCACCATGTCGACCGCCTCTTGATTGAACCGGTCCATCGAGTCCATCAACCCGCTTTGGTCCAGGTTCCGGTTCAGCTGATCGAGCGAACTCAGCAGGTCCATGCGGGAAGAAGTTCGGCCTCCATCACTGGCGATGTTGCTCAGAAAGGTCGGCGCTTTGATCGCCGCAGTGGACCTCCCCGCGAGATACTTCTGCTTCATGTTCACCTGAAACGGATCATACGAGGGACCCAGATACGCGCTTCCCATGTAGCCGGGATAGAGATAGACGCTTTCTGCTGCGGGCAGCCCAACGTAGGCGGGGATGCCGGGCGTGACCGCCCCCTTCAGCTTTGCCACGCAGGATCCGACCGATGGATACATCTGCTCCTTGTTGGCCGAAGTGCTTCCGAATCGTCCCGTCAGCATCCAGTGCGCCGCGGCAAAGTGATCGCCCGTATCGTGATGCACGGAGCGTAGGAAACACATCTTGTCCGCATGCTTGGCATGTTGGGGCAGCATCTCGGAAATCCGGATTCCCGGGACGTTGGTGGCCATATCGCCCCACGGACCACGATACTCGCTGGGCGAATCCGGCTTGGGATCGTAGGTCTCCAATTGGCTGGGACCGCCATCCAACCAGAGCAGAATCACGGACTTGCCATTGTCGCTTGAGTTCGCCTCCGCGTGCAGTCTGGCCAATCCCGCGGTCGAAAGCCCGAATGCGCTCAACGCCCCGCTTTTCAGGGCGGTGCGCCGGGTCATTCCCTGGCAATTGCGACCAGCACGAGTCGTAGAATCTGAAATGGTGAGCATGGGGTTTCTCCTACCATTTAAACACGAATTCTTGCGGCCCCGCCTTTCATCGGGATTTGCAGAAGCCACTCCTGCGCTTCTCCTCAATACGTCGCCCGGCCGCCGGAGAGATCGAACACCGCACCGGTCGAAAACGAGCAATCGTCAGAACTCAACCAGGCGACCATCGCCGCGGCTTCCTCCACTTTGCCAAAGCGGTTCATGGGGATTTTGCTGAGCATGTAATCGATGTGCTCCTGGGTCATCTGTTTGAAGATATCGGTCTCGATCACGGCCGGCGTGATGCAGTTGACGATGACTCCCTTGTCGGCCAACTCCTTGCCGAGAGACTTGGTCAGGGCCAGGACCCCGGCCTTCGCGGCGGAATAATGGCTCGCATTCGGGTTCCCTTCCTTTCCGGCAACCGAGGCCATGTTCACGATTTTTCCCCCGCCGTTCTCGATCATCGAGGGAACGATGTGATGGCAGGTGAGGTAGGGACCAACGAGGTCGATCTCGATGACCTTGCGCCATTCTTCGGGCGGAATTTCCCAGGTTGGCCGGGTCAGGCCCGCGATCCCGGCGTTGTTGACGAGAATATCGATCCGGCCTCCGAACTTCTTGAGCGTTGATGCGGTGGCCGCGGCGACCGAATCCGATGTGGTCAGTTCAACCGTCTCCGTCTCGACGACTCCCTCACCGGGTTCGCTCCGCAGCTTTTCTGCCGCCTCCGGCAAGGCATCGGCGTCCCGGTCCCAGATGGAGACATTCGCGCCCGACGCACGCAGGCGCTGACAAATTGCAAAGCCAATGCCGCGAACTCCGCCGGTGACGACCGCGGACCGATTCTGAAGATCAATCTGGTTCATTGCCGTCCATGCTGGACGCGACCGGCTTTCGGTTCAAGTGAAGGACGTTGGCAAGGTTTCCACAGGAAAATCGAGAAGCATTCGGTTTGCACCGGCAGAAATCTCCGCCTGATTGGTAGCAATGAAACCACCACTTAAGCTGTTTGGGTTCCTGTTTGTGTTGGCGTTGTTACAAGCAGGATGGGCAACCGATCGAGCGCTCCTGATCGGGGTCAGCGAGTATCCGAATTTGGAGCGGGAACATTGGTTGGAAGGACCGGTTTACGATGTGGAATTGGTGGAAAAAATTCTCTTGAGCAAACGCTTCGGATTCGCTTCGAAGCATATTCAAAAACTGTCAGGATGGCCAAAGGAGGAAAAGAGTCGTCCGACAAAGGCGAACATTCAGGCTGCGTTTCGCGACTTGGCAGAGGATGCCAAGGAGGGTGACCAGGTTTACATCCAACTTTCCGGCCATGGCTCGCAACAGCCGGCAAATGCCGACCCGAAAGACCTTGAGCCGGATGGCCTCGATGAGGTTTTTCTTCCGGCGGACACGAGTGAGTGGGATCCGGTTACGAAACAGATAACCGGTGCCATCGTTGATGATGAGGTTCGGGAGTGGGTGGACGCCATTCGGCGCAAGGGAGCCTTTGTGTGGATTGTCTTTGATTCCTGCCATTCGGGAACGATGACCCGGGGAACAGAGAGCGACCAAAGGGTGAATCGGAGAATCGATCCGGTAGCGTTGATCCCGGCGGAAGCGTTGGCAAGCGGCGCAGGGTCGGTGAGGTCGATCGAAACCCGGGGCGATTTTGGGGCCGATCCTGAAGCTCAGGTCGGTAGTTCCGATTCCATGGGCGGATTGGTCGCGATGTATGCAGCGCAATCGCTGGAGCCCACTTTTGAGATGCCACTACCCTCACCGGTGAGTCATCGTCACGGCATTTTCACGTTTATGCTCATGCAGGTGCTGGCTTCGACCGACAAGGCTCTTTCCTATCGAGAACTGGCAGACTCCGTAAGCCTGATTTACCGGGCGAATGGAATATTTCAGCCGACACCGCTGATGGAAGGGCCTGATGTAGATCGTGAAGTGCTGGGGCGTGAGACCTTGCCCGAAAAGGCGCCGGTGCGGTTTACCGGACGTGTTTATCCTGGCGTGGGTGCCGAAATTGACGCGGGTTCCCTGATGGGGGTTTCGGAAGGGAGCGTGTTGGAAGTGTATCCTCCGGCGGTGGCGGATCGCGCGGAGGTTCCATTGGGAACGGTGGAGGTTGTGAAGTCGGGCTCGACGACTGCTCTCGTGAAGCCCAAAGCCTGGAGGGGCAATCCCGCGGTGCCAATGGAGGCGCTTGCGGCTGGTTCGCGTGCCAACGTGCTGTATCGCGATTTGGGACGCAAAGAACTGGGAGTCGCATTGCAAATGGAGGACGCCGACGGTGTTCTGACCCCGTTTTCCATCGCGACGCCTCCCAAAGCCGTTGAGCAGGATGTCCGGAAGCTTCATATCACCGCGAAGGCGAGCTGTTCCTTTGTCAAGGATGCGGGCGAGGCGGAATGGATTGCGCGATTCCATTCGGGAGGTGGCGTGACCCTGTTGCCGGTCAGCGGATGGTCGAAAGCGTTTCCTACCATGGCTGGCCAGGAAATTGGGCACCAGTTTGGCCTCAGAGACGGCACAGAAGCCGCGAGCGCACTTCAGCGAGTGGCAAGGGCACGTCAATTGGTCGGGGTTGCCGCGAACGGAGCGGACGGATTGCGAATGGAAATTGAGTTGCTGCGTTTTGCACCGGGGGAAGCGGATGGTAGGCCCGTAACCCATGGTCCCCAGGGACGCGTGCTCAGTCACGGAGATGAGATTGCGTTCCGAATCAAGAATCACAGTTCGGTTTCGATCGATGCGACCCTTTTGTTTGTTGATAGCTCGTACGGGATTTATGCCTTGTTTCCAGAGCCGGGAACGGTGGATGACAACCGGCTCCCGCCCGGAGGAGAGTTGGTGACGCCGAAGTTGGAGGTTACCGCGGATACCAGCGGGTTGGAGCAGGTGGTCGCATTGGCCGTGCGGTCCACCCGCGACCGAGTGAGTTTTGCCTGTCTGGAACAACCGTCGATTGAAACCACCCGTGGCGATGCCGCGCTGAATTCCCCGTTGGGCGAATTGTTGAAGTCGGTGGTCTATGGAGAAGGCGATACCCGTGGGCTCCGGCGTTCTGCAAGTGGCGACCACGCGACCAAGCTGATTTCGTGGACGACCATACCACGATAGTCGCCTCAAAGTGATCCGCTCTGGCCGGAGAGAATGAATGCGGCCCAGTAGGCGGGGTGCTGATACATTGCACCGTCTAAAAGTTCCAAACGCGCCGTTCGCAGACTGGTCGCGATGGGCTGACCGTCTTTCAGTTGCCGGTAAAAGGATGCCATCAACCGCTGGGTTGCATCATCGTGGACCTTCCACAGGCTGATGACCTGAGTTTCGGCTCCCGCGAGGAAGAGTCCGCGCCGCAGGCCAAAAACCCCTTCTCCGGTCACGATATCTCCCACGCCGGTTTCGCAGGCACTCAGCACGGCAAGCTTCGTGCCGCGTAGATCGAGACCGGTCAGTTCCAGTCCGGTCAGAATGCCGTCTTCGCCCGCTCCGCCGGAAAGCTGGTTGGCGCCGGCCAGGGCAAGACCGGTTCGGAGAAGTGGACTCTGCAGAACGAAAAACCCTGGCGCCGAACTGTCGGTCGTTTGTGAAGGCGGGGGCGTCTTTTTGCGTTTCAATCCTCGGTCCCCCATTTCGCCCTGGAATCCGTTGCCCTCCTGAAACTGTGGCGTTGCCGCATGGTAGAATCCGTGGGTCGCGATGTGCAGCAGGCTGGGGTTTCTTGTGGATTTCAGATTTGCTTCGGTGGCATTCGCTCCCGCATAAATTTTTGCGGCGGGCATGAGTTGGCTGAGGGCCTCGGCTTCGACGAGGGTTCCGGGAAGCGGCGAAAACTGAAAAGTGGCGTCAGGTCCATAGCTGGGTCCCGCGAAGATGGCGGGATGACTTTCTGCGTTGGTGGGAGTTCCGCTTTGCAACAAGTCGCGACCACTGGACAGATACGAAACCTGGTGAGTTTGCAGCAGAAATTTACCCGAGGCGTCCTGCAATGCGGAGAACGGGACCAAATTCAGCACTCCATCCGGGCAGACAATCCAGTTTGACGTCCCGCGTGCCTTTGCCTCGACTGGAGCGACTACCAGGTGATGCAGTGCCCGGCCAAGCTCTTCAAACCGGTTGTTTCCCGGGGATGCCAGGCTTTGGCGGAATTGTTGGGCTGCGTGGTGGATGTCTCCGTATTCGCCGAGATTGACGGAATCAACACGACCATCTGAAAAGAGGAGAAATGCAGAACATTGCAGCGGGATTTCGTCCGCTTTTGCCTTGGGAATGTCTTTTCGAAATGGACGGAAAAAAGCATACTCCACCAGGACGTGATCGGGTGGGATCGCTGCTGCGACTTTGTCGACGCTCACTTCGGTTTTTGTGAAGGCGTCCGGATATCTCTGGCGCAAGTCACGTTCGATGCTTTCCACCTGAAGCTGCCATTTTGAAATCTGATCCGTCTGGGCCTTCGATGTGGGGCCACCGGCAATTGCCGCCTTTGCAATGTTGCCCAGGAGGAAATTGCGATGTTCAACTTGAGCGAGATCCGCCTCTGACCAATGGGATCCACCAGCGTTCCGGGAGGACAAATCGGCGGCGCGCCCTTTGCGTTGCAACAAGGTTAGCAAAGCCTCGCGTTGCAGACCTTCATGTTCGGGGAATTGGTCCAAACTCAGGCTGAGTGAGAATTGCGTTTTCCCGTTGATGGAATGTAGAAAAGAGAGCTTCTGGCTTTCTGAACCAAGATACGCAACCTGCTGGAGAAGGGCTTCGTGAATCTGGTTTGCCCGCGAGATGAATTGCAGGGCTTTGTCAGGATCTTTTCGCAACGATTCCAAGAGTGCCATGTTTCCAAAAATTTGAGCCATCTTTGGCGACTCCATTCCCACCGCATCCTTGGTTTCAGCGTAGGCCTGACGAAGCAGGTTCTCAGCAACGCCAAGCTGATTCGCGAAGAGCGCGTGGAAAGCCATGTTGTTCAGATCCGTTCCTTTCATGGGGTATCTGCCGCGATACTCTTTCATGTGAAGATCGTAAGACTCTTTGACCGCCTGAAAGGCCTCGGTGTGTTTACCCAGTTCGCTGGCCAGATTTGCCTCCATTCCCGCGACGATCGCAAAATCGGGCATGCGCATATTGTCCCCTGCTGATACAAGCAACGTTCGCGCTTCATCCAAAAGCTGTTGCGCCTCTTCATACCGTTTTGCTTTTCGGCAAGTTCTGGCCATTCCGGTGAGCCGGTCAATTCGATACAGGCCTGAGGATCTCGCCAGGGCAAGCTTGTCATAATTGTAGGCCCGGTCGACCTCTCCCAGTGAGGTGTAAAACGATCCCAGAGCGGCCAGGGATTGACTTTCGAAACGCATCTTGAGAGGCGGCATGGTCATTCGCGTCGCTTCCAGCGCCTGGTGAAGGGCTTGTTCCGCTGGCAGATATTGGTTCTGAGCCATCAACGCGGCACCCAGGTCCAGGTAGCTTCCCACCGCGATATTTCTTAGCTCCAGGTTCACTCCGGTCTCGCAAATCGTGATCGCCTCCCGGAGGAACCTCTCGGCCTCGACACTCCGATTGAGTTGATGCAAAATACTGCCGTGGGTGGATCGAAGCTTGGCCATGAACACCATGTCTCGAGTATCCTTGCTTAGTTCCAGAGACCGGTTGGTATGCCTAATCGCGTCCCAGTATTCACGTTGGGTCAGGAGAATCGTTGCCGCCAACTCATGGAATTGAGCATGGGCGTTGGAAGGCAGGCCTTCTCTGGAGACCTCGGTAAGGGCAATCGCTTCTTCAATCTTCGCCAAGGCCGCCGCTCGTTCTCCCTGATTGAACAATGCGACAGAACTTTGAGACAACCTGAGGATCTTCGTCGCATCACAGCGAGCGCTTTCCGGAATCGTGCCGATGGTGATCGCAGCCACCAATCCCAACCATGAGAAGGACCTATTCATTGATGATGGAATAGCAGATTCCGTACTGGATGGAAACTCAGAAACTCGCTGGCAGAAAAAAGCGGGGCTTCCACTCCCAGTCTTGATTGATCTGGCGATTTTGGTAGGATTCGAAATTCCCCCCAAAACCTCCATGAATTCCAAAGTTCTGATTTCGTTTTTTCTCGCCGCTCTCACCGCAACTTCGTTGGTCAGTTGTGCTTCCAATAGTCAACCAACCCGGAATCGCTATGAGTCGGCGGCGAATGTGATTCGCAAGGGACAGAACCAGGCGCAGATTCGGAATTATCTGGGTGACCCGAGAAGCCGGGAATTGTCGCCAAAGGGAGAAACCTGGATCTACGGAGGGTCCAAGCGGACCGCCGCAGATGAGCTGGTAAATGTCGGAGTGGGGATGATTCCCTATGGAGGTGGCAGCATTCTCCGTGGAATTGGCCGGGCCCAGCGTGCGGATGCGCCGGGAGCGCGAATCACCTTCGATCAAAGCGGGCGAGTGACGAATTACGTTTTTGATTTGCCGTAATCCGGATTTTCCGAGCGAGATTCCGCGAAAAAAAGTCGAATTGTAGGCCCGCAGAGTACTCTGATTGGTGTTAGAATAGGGTAGTGCTATGCCTAACGCCTGGACGGAGAAAACCGAGACGGTGCGTCGAAGAGACGTAGGGAAGAGCATTGTCTACCTGGAGCGATACTTCTTCGAAGAGGACTGGCGTTTTTACATCGATGCCAGTGGCCCCGATTATCGGGTATGGAAACGGACCAAGGGCTCCGAAGATCGAGCCGTGGAGATCTATCAGCGTTATGTGTTCTGGGTGTGGCTCATCGAGGCTTTTGGCCACTGGTATCCCGCGACCCGTTTTTTAACCTGGGTCATGCACAAGACGATTTAGAGCAATTGAAGTGAAGGTGTCGCCAACGTCACTGAGGGGATTAGACGCCCCAGCAAGGTCTTCCTTCGGCGAGGCCGCACACCTTCTCGAGCCACCGGTTTGAACCGTCAGTCCACCTGATTCGCCTCACTTTTGACCGTCAAATCCGACAGAGCCTCCATCCATCGATCGGCCATCTTCTTCGCTCCAGCAGCGTTGGGATGAACCTTGTCGCCGACCGTATCAGTCTTCCAATCAAACCCTTTGGCTTGGTTTACAAGCAACACATGGTATCCATTTTTTGAAAGGCGCGAAGCAAGTGACTCCAGTTCCTTGTTCAACTCAGGGATGTACGAATACTTGGGAAGCTTTCCCGACGGAATCACCTGTGCCAAGAGAATCCTGACATCGGGATTGATCACGCTGATGTTTTGGATGATCGCTTCAGTATCGCGCACAATTCCGGGAACCGGCTGATTGTTGCTGAAACTGTTGTGCCCCGAATGGAGCATCACGATATCAGCGGGAAACTTCTGATAAACTTCCGTTGAGATACGGCGCAGGTACTTCGTGTTCTTCCCTCCGTATCCCGCATGGGCGGAGGTGGAATCTTCGTTCGGGCCAATGAACTCATACGCTGCATTCTGCTCGTTCAACTGGGGGATCAAGACTTGCCGGTAACAGACAAAAGACGTTCCGCCTGCCGTAATCGAGTCTCCGAATGCCAGGACCGTGGGCGCTTCTCCCGCCAAAGCAGGAAAACCCGCCAAAACGAAAACTACCATCCAGATGTGCCAGAGCTTGTTCATATCTCGATCCTCTTTAGCGAACGATTGAGCGCACCCAACGGATGGCAAGTGAAAATCAACCCTGCCGACGAAGTTCACCAAAACAAGTCAACGATACTGCCGAACAGATGTTTGAATCTCTAGCCAAGAGAGAACCTGGTTTCGTCAGCACGTATCGGCTTCCGTCTGAGCGACGGTTGGAGTGTCCTGCTCAGGTGGTTTTTAAGATGTGTTGAAGAAATTCCAAAGGAATCTCAAACGCCCAAATGCTGTTTCAGTGCACCTGTCGCCAATCAAGATGGCCAAGGTCTCGCCCGCCATCAATTGACGCTTGAGCGGAACACCTTGGATTTGCAATCTGTGACTCGAAACTCAGCCTGAAAGGCTGAAACATGCCAGCCCCGGCCAGAGGGCGGAACGCCCGGCGGCCGGGGTAGTGATCAATGACGTTGGTTAGGCCTGAAAGGCCGGGACACCGGTTGTCAGCCCCATTCAGGGGCCAATTTTTCCCTTCAGCAATCAATCCCAGGGCCGCGCTCGTTCGATTTGCCCTGGGCTTGTCTCAGCCCGATGGGCTGGCACGTTGCATCCGAGGTTGGGGGAACCAGAAAGCTGGATATGAAATCTGGCGCTTAAGCTACTGAAAATTCAATTCGCATTCGACGTCGCTCACCTCTTGGGACTCCATCCCATCTTCCATCAATCCAAACTCCTTTTACGTTCACTTGAACTTTTGGTTTACTATTGTGGGAAAACTCAATTGGATTTTGGAATTCAACCATCCAGGATCGATTATGGTCATGGGATTCGATGGGCGTTGATTTCAAATTTTCGAGCAGGGTAACGTCTTCAATTACTCCTCCAATCTTGATTTGTGTTGATGGATAAGGTTCCATAAGAACTATTTATCTAACAAAATCAAAATGTCAATCATGGCGAAATATCGCTTCGTTTAGCGAACTGGTAGTTATGAGAATGTAGTATCGGCGGGAAGGAAATTCGATCGATGCGCCGCAACGCGTCCCCTGAGATCGAACTGCCGTCTATCCCGAAAGAAGGCCGGTTGACATTGCGGCTGTTAGAGCGAAATCCGTTCCATGCCAAAATCCCTTCTTTCGTTGCTCGTCCTGTCCCTTGCCGCAGGCGGATTGTTCGCTGCGGACATCGAGCTTTCCCCGTCCGGCCCGATCTCCACCCCGCAGGCGGCTCTCGATGCAGCGCGCAATGCGGAAAAACCGGTCCGGATCGTGGTTCAGGAGGGAGTTTACTTCCTTTCAGCGCCGCTCGAACTGGGGCCCGAGGATTCGCAGGTCACCTGGGAAGCCGCGCCCGGAGCGAACCCGGTTTTCAGCGGCGGCAGAGCGATCACCGGCTGGAAAGACGCCGGCGACGGGCTGTGGCGGGCCGAGGTTCCCGGGGTCAAAGACGGGAACTGGAGGTTCGTCCAGCTCTGGATCGGCGGACGCCGGGCGACTTGCGCGCGGACTCCGAATCGCGGGTTTTTCCACATTGCCGATTCCTGCGCCCCGAACGTCTTTCCCGGAGTCGCGAAAACGGAACACCGCGCCTTTGCCGCCGCGCCGGAGGAGTTTGCAATTCTCGAGGCGATTCCGGAAAATCAGCGGGACGATCTCCTCATCACGGTGAGTCACGCCTGGTCCGTCGGTCAGTGCCGGGTGGAAGCGCTCGATGCGGCGACCGGTTCCGTTCTGATCCGGGGCGGCTCGCGTTACGGCTTCCTGACCCGCGAGACCAACCAGCGTTACTGGCTGGAGAACTATCGCGCCGCGCTCGATGCCCCCGGGGAGTGGTTTCTCGACCGCGCGGCTGGAGAGGTGCTCTATCGCCCCCTGCCCGGCGAGGACCTCAACGCGCTCGAAATCGTCGCGCCGGTCGCGGAACAATTCGCGGTCATCAAGGGCGCGGAGAACCTGGTTTTTCGCGGGATCACCTTCCGGCACGGCCAATATCTCTACCCGCAAAACGGGCTTCAAGACGGTCAGGCCGCAGTGGCGGTGGGCGGCGCGATTGAAATCGAGAACAGCCGCGGGATCCGGTTCGAAAACTGCGAGATCGGGCACATCGGCCGCCACGCCGTCTACTTCAAGAACGGCTGCTCGGACTCGGCGCTGGTCCATTGCCGGCTCCACGACCTCGGCGGGGGAGGGGTGCGAATCGGCGAAACCGGCCGTCCCGAACGTGAGCGTCTCTGCCGACGGATCGTGGTCGACGACTGCATCATCCAGCACGGCGGCCGGCTTCATCCCAGCGCCTGCGGGGTCACCCTGACTCATGCCGAAGATTGCGCGGTGACGCATTGCGACATCGGCGATCTCTACTACACCGGCGTCAGCTTCGGCTGGAACTGGGGCTACGGCGAAAGCGTCTCGCGCCGCAACCGGCTTGAGAACTGCCACATCCACCACCTCGGCTGGGCCTATCTCAGCGACATGGGCGGCTTCTACAACCTGGGCAACGCCCCCGGAACCGTGATTCGCGGCAACCACGTCCACCACGTCGCCAGTTATCGCTACGGCGGCTGGGGCCTCTATACCGACGAAGGCAGCGGTGACGTGCTGATGGAGAACAACCTGGTTCACGACACCAGCGAAGCCGGTTTTCATCAGCATTATGGTTATGCCAACCGGATCCGGAACAACATTTTCGCGTTCGGTGAGGAAGCCCAGGTGCAGCGCAGCCAGAATGAGGGCCGACTCAACTTTGTCTATGAGAACAACATCGTGGTTTGGGATCCCGAATCGCCCCTGCTCGACGGAGGCGAGGGAAACTGGAAATTCCACGAAACGCGCGAGCGCGGCGAGCCGAAGGACAGCGTCATCTTTCGGCGCAACCTCTACTGGCCGACCGATGGGAAAGTTCCAGAGTATCTCACGGAAAAAGACTTCACCTGGGAGGAATGGCGCAAGATGGGCCGCGATGCCGGGAGCCTCTTCGCCGACCCGCTGTTCGAAAACCTTGATGCGCGTGATTTTCGCCTCAAACCGGAGAGCCCGGCCGCCAAGATCGGGTTCCAGTCTTGGGACCTGGAATCGGCCGGAGTGCGTCGCGATGGTCCCGATGGCAATGCCTGGCGTCAGCTCGCCGCGTCCGGTCACGACTACCCAACCTGGGAAGCCGAAGCCAAACCCTGGCCCGCGCCGCCTTACCAAATCGAACTCCAGACCTTCGAACGCGTCGGCCTCGGCGGGCTCGGGATTCGCGGCGGCAAATGGACCTCACACGGCAAGGGCGAAACCATCGGCGTGACCGAGGAGGTGTCCTCACCGTTGCCACTCGCCGGTCAGCCGGGGACGGTCTCGAAACGCAGCCTCGAAGTGCGCGACGCCCCCGGTCTGGAACGCAGCTACGAGCCGGTGCTCGACGTGAACCCGCCCTGGGAGACCGGCCGGATCACGGGTCGGTTCGACATCATGGCCCGCGAAGGCGCCGACTGGTTCTTCGAGATTCGCGGCAAGGGCGGGGAATTCGCCGCCGGCCCCTACCTGCGCTGGCAGAACGGCAAGCTCGGTGCGAACAATGCCTACAGCACCGCCCTCGCCGATCTCCCGCCCGGCGAATGGATCCGCGTGGAAATCGCCGCCACCACCGCGAGCGGCAAATGGTCGGTCAATCTAACCCGCGAGGACGGCTCGACCCTGGAATTCCCCGATCTCACCTGCAAACCCACCTGGGACAACGCCGGCTACCTCCTCTGGAGCGCGATCGGGACGACCGAGACCTCGTTCTTTATCGACAATTTGACCTTGGTCCGGGAGGAGGAGTGAGTTCTTGGTGTGGAATCGCACACTTTCGAGATCGGCGATGAGGTTGTTGCGATGGATCATCCCGCGCTCCAAACACTGCGATTTTTTCTGGCCGATGCGCAGGTTGTGCGTAAGGCTTTTCGAAATTTTCAGCTGCCCACATTCCTCATGAAACCCCTCTTTCTCTTAACCCTCGGCATGGTTCTTTCAGCGGCGCTTCACGCCGAGGAGGTTCGCCGCACACCGCTGATTCTCTCTCAAGGCGGCACGCCGGAGGAACCTGCGGTATTCGACGGCGAAGGCCTGATCATCGACCTGGGCATCGACATCACCGCGCAGGATTGGATTCAAGCTGGCGATGTCTGGACCTCGCGCGGTCCTCTGCCGGGCCATCCGCCAAGGGAAGATACTCAGCGGGCGGGCCTCTTCATCGACGAGGTGCCAATTATCATTGTGCGGGATCGGGCGGCTGAACAACAAGCCGAAGAAGCAAAGCCGATCGTCTACCTCGCGCCGAAAGCCTTGCACCCCGGGCAGATGGGCTGGACTGAGGATGGTTCGCTCTACTTTCGCTGGCCGGCGGAGAAAAAGCCGGGAGAGGCGCGCATCATCCAGCCATCACCGGGACTGACCAGCGGCGTCGTCATCGCCTGTTCCCACATCACGGTGCGCAACGTCACCGCGATGCATGCGGCCAACGATGGGTTCAACATCCACGGCCATCGCGTCGGCATCCGCTTGGAAAACGTGAGGGCGCTCTCGAATGGCGATGAAGGCATCAGCGCGCATGAAACGGTGCAGATGGATGTGGCCGACTCAGAGATTGCCTGGAACGGTTCTTCCGCGGGCGGGGTTGCCGACGTGAACGACTCGGTCACCAGCTACACGAATTGCGAGCTCCATCACAACCGGAACGCCGCGTTGTTCTTCGACGGCAAATCGCATCGCGTCACGGATTGCCTGATCCATCATCAGGAAAGGGACATCGTGATTCGGGGCAAGGACGTTGTCGTGGAGACGTCCGGCAACGTCTGGCGCAAGGAGGAGTGAGCCACGCTGCGGCGGGGCTTTGCCTCGGTTGACGCACCTGGCGATTGCGGGATCGACCTCCGGCAAGGCATCTTAGGGGTGCGGAGGCTGGTCTGGGTTGACTTTCCGGGGGGCTAGTCCACTTATGGAACGGCCGCTCGCGGGCTGTGCCGATTCCTAAACCCCCTTCCGGGTTTCCCCCGGATTTCAGATCTGATTCCAAACCCCCATGAATTCCCTATCCATGATGTTGTTCCCTATTCGTTTCCTGCCGATTTTGGTGTTGATGTTGCTGGTTGTTTCCCTGCCGGTGCGAGCTGCGGAATCCGATCCCGAAAGCTACGATATCGTGGTTTACGGGGGAACGAGCGCGGGGATTGTGGCCGGGATCCAGGCGTTGGAAATGGGGAAATCGGTGGTCGTGATCGAGCCGACGAGCCGGGAGGGCGGGCTGACGACGGGCGGGCTGGGCCAGACCGATATCGGCAACAAGCAGGTGATCGGCGGCCTTTCGCGCGAGTTTTACGAGCGGATCCGGAAATTTTACGACGATCCGGCGGCCTGGCAGTGGCAGAAGCGGGAGCAATATCGTGACAGCGGCCAGACCCGGACGGGAGAGGGCGAGCCGACGATGTGGACGTTTGAGCCGAGCGCGGCGTTGCAGGTTTATCGCGAATGGATCGCGGAGACGGGGTTGAAGGTGGTTTTCAACGAGCGGCTCGATCGCGAGACCGGGGTGAAGAAGGACGGAGCGCGGATCGTGGCGATCACGATGGAGTCGGGGCGGGTTTTTGCCGGGAAAATGTTTCTCGACGCGACTTATGAGGGCGATCTGTTGGCCTCGGCGGGAGTAAGTTACACGGTGGGGCGCGAGGCGAACGCGACCTACGGGGAGACTCTGAACGGGGTTCAGACGGCGATGGCGAAGCATCACAATTTCGTCGCCGGGGTCGATCCCTATCGGGTGAAGGGCGATCCGGAGAGCGGACTGTTGCCGTTCATCGATCCGGAGGGACCGGGCGAGGAAGGCTCGGGCGATCACCGGGTGCAGGCCTACTGTTTTCGGATGTGCCTGACCGATCACCCGGAAAACCGGATTCCGTTTCACAAGCCGGATGGGTATGACGAAACTTGGTTCGAGCTGCTGCTGCGCAACTTCGAGGCGGGCGAAAACGGGATGCCATGGATCAATTCGTCAATGCCGAATCGCAAGACCGACACCAACAACCGGACCGGATTTTCGACCGATTTCATTGGCCAGAACTACGATTACCCGGAAGCCAGCTACGCCGAGAGGGAAGCGATCGTGGCGCGGCACCGGCTTTATCAGCAGGGCCTGATGTGGACCCTGGCCAATCACCCGCGCATGCCGGACAAGATCCGCAACAGCGTGGCGCGTTGGGGCATGTGCAAGGACGAGTTCGAGGAAGGTAACGGCTGGCAGGAACAGCTCTACATCCGGGAAGCCCGCCGCATGGTCAGCGACTTCGTGATGACGCAGAACCACTGCCAACAGCGCGAGACGTTGGAGGATTCCGTGGGCATGGGCGCTTACACGATGGACTCGCATAACGTGCAACGTCACCTCAGCAAAGAAGGTCACGTCCGCAACGAGGGCGACATTCAGGTCGGCGGATTCCCGCCTTATCCGATCAGTTATCGCTCGATCGTCCCAAGTCAGAAGGAAGCGGACAACCTGCTCGTGCCGGTTTGCCTTTCGGCGAGCCACATGGCGTTCGGCTCGATCCGGATGGAGCCGGTCTTCATGGTGCTGGCTCAGTCCGCAGCGACGGCGGCCTGTTTCGCGATCGATGACGAGGTGGCGGTTCAGGACGTGGATTATGCAAAGCTGAAAACGCGGCTCGAGGCCGACGAACAAATTCTGTTTCACGATGCGCCGGTTCGGCCGGGCGGGGCAGGGTTCACCAAGTTGGATTCGCTGGAAGGCGTGGTCGTTGACGACAGCGCCGCGAAGCTGAGCGGAACCTGGACCGCGAGTGTCCTGATCCAGGGGATTCATCGGGGTTACCAGCACGACGGCGGTGCCCAAGACGGCAACGCCACGGCAGTGTTCGCGGCCGAATTGCCGAAGCCAGGAACCTATGAAGTGCAGGTCGCCTACTCGACGAACGGGAATCGGGCGACCAACGTCCCGGTCGCGATCGAGCACGCCGGCGGCGAGACGGCGGAAGCCACTCTGAACCAGCGGAAGTCGCCGGAAGGCGGCGGTTACTTCGCTCCGGTGGGGCGTTTTGCGTTCGAGAAAACCGGCAAGGTCACCATTTCGAACCGCGGAACCAACGGCCACGTCATCATCGACGCGGTGCGCTGGTTGCCGGTGGAGTAGGATGGGGCGAGTCCCGCAATCCTTCTTCACGGTAAGCTGTCTGCTGCGACTTGGGTCGGTAGTTCCGTGGTCAACTCGGCAAACGGCAAAACGTAGGAATGCGGTGAGGAGATACAGAAACGTGAAGTGGCGGAAACCAGCCCCGCTATTGCTGAAAGTGCCGACCTGGATATAGTGGCGCGAGTTGAGTTCCGCCGCCCATTCCAATGCCATTCCGCGCAAGCCCATCGAGGTAGTATGTGCTGTGTTGATGGATGAGGATGGTCTTGTTCTCGCCGTCCAACGCGGAAAAACCGGGTCGCTGCCTGGAAGTTGGGAGTTCCCCGGAGGCAAGGTGGAACCTGGGGAGGATCGCGAAGCCGCGCTTCGGCGAGAACTGCGGGAGGAACTGCATTTGGTTCTCGATCACGACCCGCTCAACCCCTTGTTGCCTTCATCCCATCTCTATCCTTTCGGTGCGATCAGGTTGTGGCCGTTTTTATGTCGGCTTAAGCGCCGTCCTAATCTCACCCTCCTCGAACATAGCGCGCAAACCTGGCTGCCTTTGTCCGAGGCACGATTGCTTGACTGGGCCCCGGCTGATGTGCCGATCCTGGATGAACTCGAACGCGTTCTCTCACCGTCCTAGCTGCTGTTCATGCCGACCAATTCCCTTGCCCCAGGTTTGTATGAGCGTTTGCTCGATCAAGAGTTGGCAGAGTTGTTGGATGCGAATCCTGAACTCCGACCGACCCTGGAGAAAATCGACGACGAAGCGTTGCCCGTTGCCTACGCTCAATTCATTGCGGAAATTCTCCGCGAGGCCCTGTCGCAATCGGGAAGCAGGGATCGCCTACCGCTGATCAACCGATTGATCGAATTGCTAGGAGCTCAGGACGGGAGCGACTATTTGCAGAAGCGGAAACTGCTCTCGCGACCTGAGACTCTCCTCACGCAGTTGCAGCCGGTCTCAGCTCTGGCAAACTCGCCCTGGCCGCATCCGGAGACACCCTTGGCGATCAGCAGCCTCCTCACCGGAAGTGGAGAAGATCCGCCGCTCGATCGCGAACTGCGAACCGAACTGCTCAGTTGCAACCGAGTCGATATTCTCGTGTCGTTCATCAAGTGGTCCGGACTTTCGCTGCTGCTTTCCGCCTTTGAGGAGATTGAAGAACGAGGAATCCCGGTGCGGATCATCACCACGTCCTACATGGGGGCCTCCGACCCGCCGGCGATCGAATGGCTCGCGCAACGGAGCAATGTTGAGATTCGGATTTCTTACGATACCGAACGCACCCGCCTGCACGCCAAGGCTTATCACTTCCACCGTGACAGCGGCTATTCCACGGCCTACATCGGCTCGGCGAATATGAGTCGACCAGCCATGACCAGTGGCCTCGAGTGGACCGTGAAAGTGACCGCGAAAGACATGCCCCATGTCATGGAGCGATTCGAGGCCGAGTTCGAGACTTACTGGCACCATGAGGCCTTCGTGCATTTCGGTCCGGGCGATCACGAGAAATTTCGGAGGGCGATTCAACGAATTCGTCAGCCAGCGGAGAACGGTCCGCGATTTTTCGCCGATCTCACCCCGCATCCTTTTCAGGAACGCGTGCTGGAAGCGCTCGCTGCGGCACGAGCAGATGGCTCGCATCGCAATCTCGTGGTCGCGGCGACCGGCACGGGCAAGACTGTCATGGCCGCCTTCGACTACGCGCGTTTCTGCCGCGAAAACCCGAACAACTCTCGCCTCCTTTTCATCGTGCACCGCAAGGAGATCCTTCGCCAGGCGCGCGATTGCTTCCGGGCTGTTCTCCGGGACTACAATTTCGGAGAAATGCTCGTCGACGGCCAACGTCCGGAGCAATGGCAGGCCGTTTTCGCCTCGGTCGCGAGTCTCGCCAGTCAGACTCCGTGGAAGACTCTCGGCACCGACCACTTTGACTTCATCATCGTCGATGAAGCTCACCACGGTACCGCCAACAGCTATCGCGCGATCTTCGAACATCTTGAACCAAAAGTGTTGCTCGGCCTCAGCGCGACTCCGGAGCGTATGGATGGCACATCCATCCTGCCCGATTTCGACAATCGCTTTGCCGCGGAGATTCGCCTGCCCGAAGCCCTCGAGGAGAAGCTACTCTGTCCCTTTCACTACTTCGGGGTCACCGATCCCGTTTCGACGGCGGAGGATCGTTTCTGGAAGAACGGAAAATACGACACCACGGAACTGGAAAACGTTTACACGGGCGACGACATCCGTGCCCTCGGCCGACTCGATGCCATCGTCGGAGCTCTGCACCGCTACTATCCCGACCAGGAAAGCCTACGTGCCATCGGATTCTGCGCCGGGGTGCGGCACGCGAAGTTCATGGCGACCAAATTTCGTGAGAACGGCTATCGCGCCGAAACCTTGCTCGGCGAAACACCTCCTGAGTTGCGTGATGAACGAGTGCGGGAATTTTGCTCCGGGAAGCTGCATTTTCTTTTTGCCGTCGATGTGCTCAGCGAGGGTTTCGATCTGCCCGAAATCAATCTGGTGATGTTTCTGCGCCCCACCGAGAGCCTGACCGTTTTTCTCCAGCAATTGGGTCGTGGCTTGCGTCTCAGTCCGGAAAAGGACTGCCTTACCGTGCTCGATTTTGTTGGGCAGAGTCATCACCGCTACCGGATGGATCGAAAATTCACGGCGCTGTTGCGACACAGCCGGCGTCGGATCGACCGCGAGATCGAGCGGGATTTCCCCAATCTGCCACCGGGGTGCAGCATTCAGTTTGAACGCGTTGCTCGTGAGCACGTCCTGGAGAACATCAGGAAGTCACTCGGTAATCTTCGCGAGTTTGTCCCCGAAGCAATTCGCACCTTCACCGCAGAAACCGGACGCCCTCTCACCTTCGCCAATTTCGTCGCCGAGGCCGAACTTTCTCCGGTTGAACTCTTAAAGACCCGTACATGGTCCGAGTGGAAGGATCTCGCAAACGGAACCCGGACGGTCAACGATCCCCATCTCGCCGACGCCCGAAAAGCCCTCCGCCGCTTCGCTTTGCGTACCGATCCCGACCTGCTCGAGAAGGCCCGGAGGATTAGCTGTTCCACCGTCGCGGAAGAGCCCGCCCACTATGGCCTCACCGAAAAGCAGGCGGGGATGCTCCACTATCTCCTCTGGAGCAAGAATGGCGAAAACCTCGGGCTCTCTTCCTACCGGGAATCATTTCAGCGGTGGGCTGAAAATCCGCAGTCGGCCAAAGACCTGGAAGAGATCATCGAATGGCGGAATTCGGTGCGTCCATTCGGAACCGCTGATGTCAATCTCCCCTTCGAGTGCCCGCTTCGCCTGCATGCCGCCTACGGGCTGCGCGAGATCAGCGCCGCCTTTGGCAAAGCCAATCTCGACACCACCGGACCTGCCGGGACGGGAGTGATACACGTCGAGGAGCAGCGCACGTATCTGCACCTGGTCACCTTTCGGAAAGAGGAGCGCGATTTCTCTCCAACCACGCGATACAAGGACTACCCGATCAGTCCAACATTGTTTCATTGGGAATCTCAAGCCAACACAACCCGCGCCAGCAGAACCGGGCAGAACTACCTGCACTTTCGAGATCGACGCTACACGATCTTATTTTTCGCCCGGCTGGAAAAGCAGGTCGATGGGGAAACCGCGCCCTTCCTGTTTCTTGGCCCAGCCTGTAAGCTCTGTTCCGCCGAACGCGACCGCCCTATCCGCATGGTCTGGGAACTGGAGCACCCCATGCCTGCCGAACTGTTTGAGCAAGCCCGGGCCACGTGAAATCGGCAAACGCTGTTCTCTCGACTGGGAATTACTCCAATACTTTGGTGACGGTCGGATTGTCCGGAATTTGTATCACCGTCGAATTCGCTTTCAGAATCACTCTCCGGAAAAAATCTCCGACAACAGGCGACTGGTTTCTTCGGAATTGGTCCGCATGTAGGCTTTGGCGGCGGCGTTGCCGCGTTCGGGGAACATCCACGTTACCCAATGCAATTGCCATGGCTGGTGGGCTTGGTCTTCCGGGCGGTTTGCTTTGAGAATCGGGCGTGAACTGTAGTTGATCTCGCTCCATTCCTCCGGCTGGACCAACAACCCGGCGGAGCCTTTTCCGGTTTCGTAGAAGTCACGGTCGCGAATCGCATCGCCCATCAGCAGCCACTCGCGATGCTCCTGCGCTTCTTCGAGAAACACTTTCCCTCCGTTTCCAAAACCGGCGGGATAGCTGGAGAAGTTGACGGAAGTGTGGGTGATGGATTTTCCTGCGTGAGGCTTCAAGGTCAGCTTCTGAAAGAGTCCTTCATGGCCGGGGATCATCATGTAGTCCAGCCAAACGGTTGCGGTGGGAGTCACCCATTCCAACCGGACTGCGCCAATGTCGCCGTTGCTGCGATCTTCGATCTTTGCCAGTTCATAGCTCAACGCCATTTCCTGATCCTCCCCTTCGCCAAGGTAGAGTTTGAGATAGCTGTTGTAGTACCAGAGGTGTCCCCGCGGTTTGTTCATGCCGAGGCCCGAACCGTTGAGGCCGTGAACCATCTGGGGCGGGCCGGGGTCGAACAGGGAAGAATCGCAACAGACGAGGTATTTCATCTCGTATTCGCGGAGACCGTTGCCGATCTTGAACCCGCTGATGAGATGTTCTTTGCCGTTGTAGTTGCCGTAGTGAATGGCTTTGCGTTGCAATTTTTTGACGGATGTAAACGCGGGTTCTTGATCCAATTCGGCGGCGGCTTCGGGAATTGGTTCCCACTCGCCCTCCGGCCAATCGACCGGGGTGCGTTCCACCCGAAACTCATAAGCGGCGAGCGCCCGCGTCGGCTGAGCCAGGGCGGGGAGAATCTCCAGTTCAACCGAAGTTGAGACGCCTGTGAGGATATCGCGAACGGACACGGTGTGGTCGCCCGGAGATTGCCCGTGGGGAATGACAAAGGCTCCCTTCACTTCGCCATCTTCGAGATAGAGGTTGTCGGCGGTGTGGGGGATTTCGCGACCGTTGGCGCCGGTCGCGGTCATGCGGATGACGTGCCTGGCGAGCGGTTGCCCGGATGCGTTCAGGGTAAGGTGATAGGCAAATCGTTCGCCGGGCCGGACTTTTTTCGGGCCTTGCAAACGAAGTTCCGGCGGTCCGTAGGGAAGAAGCGCGATCAGCTTCGGATGCCCCGGGTTGACCGTGAGCGTTTGCTCCTCCCTTTCGCCGAGGTAACTCCCGCGACGGACGTCGTAGGCATGGGTTCTTTTGCCGAAAACCAGCCGGGTCGGCAACCCGTCCCAGCGGTTTTTTCCGTGTTGGAAATAGATCTGCTGCTGCTTTTGCGGGCTGTCCTCGTTGTCCTTGGCGTTGGCCGCGATCTCCCTGACCTGGTCCACGGCCGGGAGACGCATGTAATCGGGAACGATGCCAACCAGCTCGCCGACTCCGTCGGAAAAGGTGGCCAGGTAGACCCGGTCTTCGATTTCTCCCCGGGTGTCCGGTTTGAAAATGCGATGGCCGGGACTGGCAATGCCCGCCGAAGCGATCAGGTCGGGAACCCATTTCGCGATCGATTCGGCATCCGGTTTCAAGGCGAGGTAGGTCGCCTTGGTTTCGGTCGCGTGAATGGCGCCCGCGGAATCCGCCAGCGTTTTCAGGGAGTCGGGAACTGCAGAATTTTCGTCGCCGAGGGTCTGCCAGGAAACCGTTCCCGCCGGCAGGCATTCGCCAACGGTGAGGCCCTCGAGGATGGTTTCGCCCAATTGAATCGATGAGCGGATTCCCCGATAATCGGAATCGGCATCCGCCACCAGCTTGTCGGGAGAAAAGCCGAAAACGGAAGCAAACGCCACTGCGCTCTCTGCCGTTTGCGCGGATGCCAGGCCGCCTCCGCCAATGACCGTTCGACCCGATTGAGCGAACCGAACGAGTTTTTCATCGACCACAAGCGGATCAACGCAGATCAGGAGTTGCACATCGGCGGCGAGATCGGTGTCGACATCGACGAAGCGGTAGGGAATCGAGAGCCGGTTGAAAGCGCGCGCCCAGGGTTCCACCGCTTTGATGTCCTGACCGAACAAAATCGCGATTTCGCCGCGATCCCGATCCATGCGTTTCACCTGTTCTGCGACCCCGGCGTTCAGTTCCTTGATTTCCTCGCTCCACCAGCGCGTTTCGTGAGTGGAGCGCAGGTCGCCATCGAGACAGCCGAACATCATGCCGGTGGATTTGAAATAGCCGACCCCATCCATTTCATCGAAGAGCCACACCCACGGAACCGTGCGCGAATACGGTTCGTGATCGGCCCAGGGCGCGTAGTGCGTCCAGATCGTGACGATGCTGTCCGGCGACCGAAAACTCCGGTAAATGTCACGCTCCACGCCGAGCCAGATGTCGAGATTGTAGAGATGTTTGGGACTGTAGAGCCCGAGGTAACCGGAGCGTTTCATCAACTCCGGAGAGTGCGCTCCCGGGAAGACGCCGCAATATCCGGCCCTCGCCCCGGGATTGGCTTTTCGCAAAATCGCCTCGCCTTTTTCCAGCCAGGGCAACAGCACATCGGCGGGCGGTTCGTCGGCAAACGAGTATCCCAACACCGAGAGCGGTTCCAGTTCGGTCGACATTTCCCTGAACCACTCCTTTGACTGGGCTTCGTCGAACTTCTTTTCGTTGAAGCGGTTCTTGGGAACGAACACGTTGGTCGGAACCAGCCGCAGGCCCGAAGCCGACGCCCAGGAATTCGCCGCCACATTGCGGCCGATTGGCGCGATGGCGTTGAGTCCCAATTCGCGATGCCGGTGCCCTCGCCAGCGTTCGGGGAGATCGCCGCGTTCATCCGCCCACGACAAGGTCGTCCATTGATTCTGCTCCGCCTCGGGATCTGATTGAACGTGAATCCATTGCAGTTGCTCCGCCAACATTCGGTCGGCGGAATCGTAGAGCACGGTTCGGAGGGAATAGGTCACGGGATCGCTTTGCCATCCCGGCACGTCCAGTTCCCCCGCGTTGGCCGGCGCCGTGGCAAAACGAACGAGATTGCGATCGGCATCATACAATTCCGCTTCGACTCGCCAGGCCGATTGACCCGGCTCAGCGAAGGGCTTCCAGGTCAGCGGGATCGGTTCTCCGCGCGGCAGGGAACCGGAGATTTCGTCCACCTCAAAAGCAATCGCTTCGCCCAGTTCGAGCCGCAGCGATCCCACGACTTGCCGTTTCCCCTGCGCATCGCTTTTCTCCCAAAAAAGATCCACCGCCCCGATGGCCGGAATTTCCAAGGGCCATTTTTCTCCCGAAGCCAACAGTTGGCCGCTCGAGACCGATCGAACCTGAGCCGAAAAGTGATCGCCCAAGCCCGCGAGGCTCACCTTTTCGCCCGATACCGTGGCCGTCACTTCGGGAATTGGGGGTTGGTTCCCTGCGGCGTGACGGAGAATCCGGTGGGCCAGGACATACGCCGTTTCCCGGGCGACTTCCGGCGAATCCCAGGGGAGGATTTTTGGGAAGAACGCGTTGAAGCGCACCAGCGCCCGGTCAAACGGGCGAGCCATCACGATCCGGCCTTTTCCTTCGTTGAACGCACTGACATTGAACGAATCGCGAAACTTTCCCGGAAAAATCGGTTCCAGGTTCAGGCCCTTCGCGACGGATTCGGTGATGTCTTCCACTGCACTGGTGAGCGGTGATTCATCGTCGCTCAACTCCTTCCATTCCCGCTCCACCGAGTTGCGGGTAAACACCACCAGCCGCCCTCCCTGGCGAACCCAGTCGCGAACCAGTTCCGTGCCTTTTGGTCCCAGGTCCTCCCATGGTTTCGAGGCACTGACGACCAGCAAATCGGGATTCTCGGCCAGATCGGCGGCGAACTGATCGAGATCAAAGACATTCTTGTAAGCACTGCTCCCGCGCAACGTGCGGACTTTTTTCACCGCCAGGTCAAAGCGCTGACCCAGTTCGTCCGGCTCGCGGCGGGCGAGGTCGTTCACCAGAAAAAGGGCGTTGAGTGTGCCGTTTGCGTCTTGCTTCTTTTCGATCCAATGAGGGGTGACGATCGTTTCGACATAGGCCGCGGGTTCGGCAGATTGCACCGGGCTGACGATCAAAAATCCGAGACAGAGTCCGACGAACAGGTCAGCAATAGGGGTTGATTGCATTCGGGCACGAAAGCCAGAATTGAAACAATCAAAAGAGAATGTTCAACGCAATTCGGATGGAAGGCCCGGTCAATCGCCCTAACCGAACTTCCCGCTGATGTACTCTTCGGTCTGTTTTTCTTTGGGAGCGGTGAAGAGATCCTTGGTCATGCCGAACTCAATGAGATTGCCCAGATAGAAAAATGCCGTGCGATCCGAGACGCGGGTTGCCTGCTGCATGTTGTGGGTGACGATCACAATCGTGAACTCTTCTTTCAGCTTGAGCATCAAGTCCTCGATCTTGAGTGTCGCAATTGGATCCAGGGCGGCGCAGGGCTCATCCATGAGAAGAATCTGAGGCCGATTGGCAATGGCCCGGGCAATACAGAGGCGTTGTTGTTGGCCGCCGGAAAGACCGTAGGCGCTTTCGTGAAGTTTATCCTTCACTTCATCCCAGAGCGCCGCGCCCTTCAGACTGCGCTCCACGACTTCATCCAACTGGTCGGGGTCGTTCCGACCGGCGACCCGCAAGCTGAAGACGATGTTCTCGTAGATCGTTTTCGGGAAGGGATTGTATTTCTGAAAGACCATCCCGACGCGCTTGCGCAGGGATATGACCTCCACTTTGGGGTCATAGAGGCTCTGCCCATCAATGCGAATATCTCCCTGGTGCCGGATGCCATCGACCAAGTCGTTCATGCGGTTCAGGTTGCGGAGAAGCGTCGTCTTTCCGCAACCTGAAGGTCCGATGAAGGCCGAAATCTCCCGCTCCGGAATGGCCATGTTTACATTCTTGATCGCATGGTTTTCTCCATACCAGAAATTGAACTGATCGACTTCAATAAACGAAGGGTTGTCTTCAGGAGTATCCATGTTCACTACTTGGGAATCGCTAATTGTACTAGAAGTCACGGTTGATATCTCCAAACTCAAAAGGCGCTCGCTTGATATTTTTTCTGCAGCTTGCTGCGAATCCGGATCGCGAACAGATTCATCACCACCACCAACAGGATCAACAAAAGGGTCGTTGCAAAGACCATGGGTTTTGCCGCTTCCGAATCCGGGGATTGAAAGCCGAGATCATAGATGTGAAACCCCAGGTGCATGAACTTGCGCTCGGCGTGAACGAAGGGCGCTTCGAAGTCGAGCGGGAGCGACGGAGCAAGCTTCACCACACCGGTAATCATGAGCGGTGCCACTTCTCCCGCGCCCCGGGCCATTGCCAGGATGACGCCGGTCATGACGCCGGGGAGTGCGCTGGGCAAGACGACGCGCTGGATCATCTGCCACTTTGACGCGCCACAAGCCAGAGCGGCTTCCCTGACTCCACGCGGGACGGCGGCAAGCGCTTCCTCGGTGGCGACAATCACAACCGGAAGGGTCATCAGGGACAGAGTCAACGATGCCCATAATATACCTCCTGTTCCGAAGGTGGGGGTGGGCAACGCGTTCGAAAAGAATCCATCGAAGTAGGGATTACCGACCAGGGTCATGATCCCGAACAACACTCCCAAGGTCGCCAGAACGGGTTTGGCAATCCGCGTGATCTTGGCGCGTTCGGCCGACTGAAGCGGGCTCCCCGTTTGGATTGACAGATAGACAGCGCTGAGCGTGCAGCCAATGAACCCAATTCCCGTTAAGAACCACCAAACCGGAGGCATGGGATATTCCGGTCCGCCATCGATAAACGAACCTACGCCATAGACAAAGAATCCCAATCCAAAGACGCCAAAGACGATGGAGGGAACACCGGCGAGGTTGTTGACACAAATTCGAACGATTCGAACCAGCATACCCTGCTTGGCATATTCGCGCAGGTAGATGGCGGCTATCACTCCAAAGGGCGTCACCATGACCGCCATGAGGATGGTCATGACAAACGTACCAAAAATGGCCGGAAAGATACCACCTTCGGTATTAGCCTCCCGGGGCTCGGCCGTGATGAATTCCTTAATGTGGTGGAGAAATACCCCGATCTTGCCAAACAACCCGAGTTGGTTGGCATAATAGAAGTGGACCAGATCACCGACCGGCTGCGTTCTCACCTCACCCGAGGCCAGGCGATACTCCAGGACCACGAGCTTTTGCTCCTCCCGAAGCTCTCTGGCCTTCGCGGCAAGCTCTTGATAGACTTCCTGTTCGTTGGCAATTTTCTCCCGAAGCGTGGCAACCTTCTTTTCGGTTTCCTCGGGTTTCGCGGAGCTTTTCTCCAATCCCCTGATCTTGAGTTCTGCGGAGCGGATTCGGGAGTTTACGTTGCCGATTTCCTTCTTCTCGATGTGCAGGATTTTCGCCCGCCGGGCGTTCGCTTCTTTAACGAGTTTTCTCAGATGCCGTTTGAAACCGTCGCCCTCTTTTTTCAGCACTTCGCCGTCCTTCAGAGTCAACGAAACCGGGTAGAAAATGGAATCCCCATACTCCATTCTTTCTGCCACAATGATGTCTTCTGGTTGTTCCTTGGACTTGACTGACTTGGAGTCAAAATAGCGGAACGCCATCCCGTAGGCATCCTTGTTGCCAATGAAGAACTGCATCTCTTCGATCACATCCTCGGAGCCGGCATTTCTCCGGGTTTGGGTCTTGATCAGTTCACCGGCAAGCTTGGATCGCTCACCGCTCTCCGAAGCCAACTCAACTTCGTAAACCGGCTTGGGCCAGAAGACGGAAATACCGTTGTAGGTAATCAGTGAAAGCAGGCCCAGGACCATCAACAGGCCGATGCTTAAGCCGGCGGCGCTCAGCCAAACCTTGACTTCACCTTTGGTGCGCGCGGTGGGGATTCCGTCCGTGTTGCGGGTTTCCGTCATAGGGTTCTCAGTTTCAGCCATGGCGATATTCTAGTGAGCGAGTTAGACGATTTTGAACTTTTCCCGGAGATGCTGACGGAGGATTTCCGCCACGGTGTTGAGGAGGAACGTCATGATGAAGAGAACCATTGCTCCAAGGAACAGGGTTCGATAGTGAGTGGAATGAACGGGGGCTTCGGGCAACTCCACCGCAATGTTGGCGGAGAGCGTGCGCATCCCATTGAAGATGTTCCAGTGATCCGCAATCGGGAACTTGCCGTTGCCCAATCCCATTTCCCCAAAGAGCAATCTGCCGGCCTCATCCATGATCGGCGTATTTCCGGTCGCCATCACCACAATCATGGTTTCACCTACGGCGCGGCCAAAGCCAATCATCAGAGCCGAAAAGATTCCGGCGGCGGCAATCGGGATCACGATGGTTCGCACCACCTGCCAGCGCGAGGCACCAAGAGCGTCCGCCGCTGAGGTGATGGAAGGCGGAACGTTGGCCAACGCGTCTTCGGCAATGGTAAAGATCACCGGGATGACCGCGAAGCCCATGATGAATCCGACCACCAGGCAGTTTCGTTGATCGTAAGGCAAGCCGGTGAACTGAGGCCACCACAAGCGGAAGTCGGCCAGCTGAGTTCCGTCCGGCATGGTAGCGACAAAGAACATCCGCTCGAGAACCGGACCTAAGTTCCAGCCCAGCAGAGAGACCAGTAGAACGACCGGAATCAGAATCGCGAACTCCAAGCCCGAAGGGATACGATTGCGATGGCGAACCGGAAGGATACTCCAGACATAGCCAATGACGCCGATGGAGAGGGGCAGTAAGATGATGACGGCAAGAATGGATGGCACCCGGCTTTCGATCAGAGGGGCCAACCAGAGAGCAGCAAGGAATCCCAAAACGACCGACGGAAGTGATGCCATGATCTCCATCAGAGGTTTGACGACCTTTTTGACCCGATTGTGGGCGAAGTGCGAAACGTAGACGGCGGCAAACAAGGCGATCGGCACCGCAAAGAGCATGGCGTAGAAGGTTCCTTTGAGGGAGCCGATGATCAAGGGAACCAAGGAAAGCTTGGGCTCAAAATCATCCGATCCTCCCGTCGATTGCCAGACGTGGCGGGGCCGGTTCGAGCCTTCGTACCAAACCTTCCCGAAGAATGCACTCCATCCGGCCTCGGGATGATGGTCGTCGACCTCGTAAAGATGAACCTTTCCGGCCGCATCGAGAAAACCCAGATGATGCCCCTTGGCGTCGATGGCGACCGAGATGGGTTCAAACGGAAGTTTCATGCGTTTCCGCACGGCCGCGGAGGTGGCATAGCAAATCATGAATTCGTCGCGATTCGCGACCAGGAAGGACTTGTTCCGCTGGCTGGCGACGAAGAGTTCGACATCGTCCTTGAGCGAAGGGAATTCCTTGGTCATCCCATAAAGCCGTTTGTTCTCTCCTTCTGGGATGAACAGGCTATACATCCGGAGATGACCGGTGTTGCTGGAGACAATTACGGATACATCGCCAAGGAGGTAATCCATATTGGTGACCGTTTCGGACTTGTCCTCAAACGGTTGAAACTTCTGGCGCACCACCCAGGCGTCCGGTTCGTGAAAGAGATAGATAATTTCATTGTCCTCGGTCAGGACGAGAATGCTGTCTGCGGTGCCCGCAGCCAAGACCGAGCGGGGCTTGGCTCCGTCCAGGAGTGTGGTAAGATCTTCGATCCCGTCCAATGTTGTCGCACCACCGCCCAAAAGGGAGCGTTTCTGTTTGAGGGTGATCACGGACAGTTTCGAATCGCTGCTCCCGTGCAACGCGACAAACAACTTTTCGCGTCCGTTGTCTGCGTAATCGAGAGCGGAAACGACTCCGGGTTCCGTCTCGCTCACCGGGAAGAAATCGCCGGTCTCCACCTCGGCGGAAACCACGCGTTGATCGTTTTCATTAAGCGTGGAGGAATACTCCACGGTCACGAATCCCACCTGGCCATCTTGGGTTCCCACCAGGATTCGTTGATTTCGCGCATCATAATCATAGGCGGAAATCGCGGCGCCATCCTGCAGTTCCAGGGATTCGCTATAGATCTGTTGGTCGCCATGGATGGGAAAGAAGCGAATTGTATCATTCCCATCGAAGGTGAAGGGAAGTTCCGACCACTCATCCAAACCCACGATTTCCGAGGAAGTCTGAAAGTCGATGGATTCCGACTCTTCTACGGATGCCTTCTTAAACAGTGGCAAAATTTCACCCATGATAAAGGCGAAGATTCCGAAGACGGCGACGATGATTCCCATTCCTCCGAACACAATCGCCGAAGTCATGAACCGGTCGAAATAGAGCGTGGACTTGGCAACCGTAAACCGTTCCGGAACCGGCTTGCGGGCGGGTGAATCGCCAGGGCTATCGTTGGAAGTCTTCGACATGGGAATCTGGGAGGATTGAAACGGGAAGTCTCGAAAGTTAGGTCCGGGGCCATGCTTGACCCCGGACCAATCTCACATTGCGACAGGAACCCGATGAAACGTTCCTGGCGCCACACATTCGTTTTACTTGCCGATTTGCTTCAGGACATCTTTGGCCACTGATGCAGGCATGGAAAAATAACCATCTTTCTCAACCACCTGTTGACCTTCTGTTGCCAGGACAAAGGCGAGGAATTCCTTGGTGAGAAGATCCATTTCCTGGCCCGGCTTATTGTTCACGTAGACGTAGAGGAAACGTGCCAGAGGATATTCGCCAGAGATGCAATTTTCAGCAATTGCTTCGACAAACTTCCCTTTGCTTTCGCCCAGAGGAACGGCGCGAACGCCGGAGGTGATGTATCCGATCCCGGAGTATCCGAGAGCATATTGATCCGAGGAAACACCCTGAACAACGGCAGAAGAACCAGGCTGCTCTTTAACGGCATCGCTGTAGTCTCCTTTACCCAAGGCAACTTTCTTGAAGAAGCCGTAGGTTCCGGAAGCGCTGTTGCGGCCGTAGAGAGAGATCGTGCGACCCTTCCAGGCATCCATTCCAACTTGACCCCAATCGGTGATGGCGGAGGGAGCACCGAGCTTTCTCGTGGAAGAGAAAATGGCGTCCACTTCCTGCATGGTCAATCCTTTGATGGGATTGTCCTTGTGTGCGAACACGGCCAGGGCATCGATGGCGACTTTGATTTCAGTCGGCTTGTATCCAAACTTTGCTTCGAAGGCATCCAGCTCTTCTTGCTTCATTTGACGGCTCATTGGCCCAAGCTGGGCTGTTCCTTCGATCAAGGCTGGAGGAGCCGTTGATGATCCCTTACCTTCGATCTGGATGTTTACGTTAGGATACTTGGCTTTGAATCCTTCCGCCCACAACGTCATCAAGTTGTTGAGAGTGTCAGAACCAATGGAGTTAAGGTTGCCAGCTACTCCACTGACGGTCTTATAGGGTTTGAGTTTGGGGTCAATCTCGGCATGGGCGCTTCCAAGAACGCAAAGGGCCGAGAGCAGACATAATACCTTTTTCATATTTAGATGGATTTTGGTTTGAGGTGAGATCCAAGCTGTAGCGCCTGAATTCGCGTATTAATGCACGTAAGTGGATATTCTTGCAAGTGCATATTAAGGTGTGCTACGGGGCGATTTTGTAACACAAAATGTGCACTGCCTTGTTGGTGGGAATGGCAGGCGTCGACGATCCAGGTTTCGCCGCTCTGAGGTGCTGCCGGGTCTTGCCTTGCCTGATCTCTATCCGAATCTTCCGGAAAGATATTCTTCAGTCGTCGACTCCTTGGGATTACGGAACATCTCTCCTGTATCTCCAACCTCGATAAGCTTCCCAAGATAGAAGAAGGCGGTTACCTGAGAAACTCGCGATGCCTGTTGGAGGTTATGAGTGACGATGACGATGGTATATTTGCTGCGAAGGCTGCTAATGAGATCTTCCACCTTGGCCGTGGCAATCGGATCCAGGGCCGAACAGGGTTCATCCATGAGGAGCACCTTGGGCTTCACCGCAATCGCCCGGGCAATGCACAACCGTTGCTGTTGGCCTCCGGAAAGTCCAAAGGCGCTGTCATCCAATCGATCTTTCACTTCGTCCCAAAGCGCAGCGCCCTTCAGGCTTTCCTCGACGACTTCGTCCAGCACATCGCGGCTTTGTTCGCCGGCAATGCGCAAACCGTAGGCAACGTTCTCATAGATGCTTCGGGGAAATGGGTTGGATTTTTGGAAAACCATCCCGACATCACGACGCAATACGACCGGATTAACTTCCGGTGAATGAACGTCCATTCCGTCCAGCTCGATTCGTCCGCGGCTGATGTGTGCTCCATCGACTTTGTCGTTCATCCGGTTGAAGCACCGCAAGAGTGTCGATTTTCCACACCCTGAAGGTCCGATGAAAGCCGTGACTTCGCCGCGCTCGATCGTCAGGTTGATCCCCTCAAGCGCCACCTTCTCACCGTAAGAAAACTCCACATCATCCATCTTGATCGCCGGTCCCGTGGTGGGGGGCACCTGCGCCCTGGGTTGGGTTGCTTCCGCAGGGGAAGTGGTAACCGATTGGCTGTTCTTGGGTTGAGTGTTCGCTATCATGAAATCAGCCTCTGTATGCATGCATTTGCATATCCAGAAAAGTGAATTCCCCGGGGCTTGTGTGACGATTTAGTTGCAATTCGATCCGGTGACGGCCCAAATTGGGCGGGTAATGGGTTGTCAGCGCACTCGTTTTAAGGTGAATTACCCAGGTAACATTCCCAAAAATGGGTGAAGATCCGCGAAATAAATACGTTGTTGTTTACAAGTGTCTCGGCGACCTCACGCGTCTGAGGATTCTCAATTTGTTGAATCAGAAGCCCTTGTGCGTCTCCCACTTGCAGGGCATTCTGGAAGTTCCGCAGACGAAGATGACCAAGCAGCTCCAGTATTTGAAGCGGCATGAGCTAATCGAGTCCGCGAGAAACGGGACGTGGACCATCTACTACATTCCGGAGTCGCCGAACGACGTGCTCAGGTTCAACCTGGAGCGGCTGGAAGAGCTGATTTTTCGAGATCCGGTCTTTGTCCGGGATCTCGAACGACTGGACGCCACCGACACCTCGGCGGCGGCTCTGCCCGAGGGGTGAGGCAGTTCTTCGAGAGTGGTGTCAGTGAATTTCGTGAGCTGAACACATCGCGGGGTCGGGTTTCAGCGCCCCTGAAGGCTTAACCCATCAAAAACTCACCAAAAGCTGCTTGCAATGCCTTATAGTTCAAGTTTTCTGGAACTATGGAATTAACGCAAGCCGCCCAAGTCCTGAGTTCGTTGGGCAGTGAGTCCCGACTCCGAATCTTTCAGGTGCTTTCCGAGTCTGGTCAGGATGGGATTTCGGCGGGCGAGTTGGCTGACAGAGTGGCGATGCCTGCCAATACGCTATCGTTCCATTTGAAAGAGTTGGTGACCGCCAACCTTGCGCGTTCGCAACGAGCCGGGCGATCCATTTTCTATTTCATCGATCCACTTGGAGTCTCTGCGTTGCTGCAATTTTTGAGTGTCGATTGTTGTTTTGGCAATCCGAGCGCATGCCTGCCCATTCAACTTGCTTCATCACTGGACGCGAATGCCGCGGTCCCTCCCACGAAGGTCCTGTTTGTTTGTAATCATAACGCGGCTCGCAGCCAGATGGCGGAAGGACTCTTGCGTTATTATGCAGGCGATCGGTTCACGGTATATAGCGCGGGATTTCAACCCAGGTCGGTTGATGAACGAGCCATCCAGGTCATGGACGAGATTGGCATTGATATCAGCAAACAGTTCAGCAAGTCCCTTCATGATATCATGTCACTCACCACGGTTGAGCATGTCATCGTTGTCTGTCGTTCCAGCGAGGAACACTGCCCACAACTCTATCCCTTTGCGAAACAGCATTCCCGTTGGGTCGTGGAACCACCAACGGCGACCAAACGTGAATCAGATGAGGGGATTCTGGAGAATTTTCGAAGAGTCCGTGATGTCTTGGAACGCGAAGTGAAGTCATGGCTCATCTCGATCAACAAAGCAGACAATCACCTCCCACAGTCAAAGATTTCCTAACCTAGCCAAAATCCTATGCAAACCCAGAAACCATTCAAAGTCCTTTTCCTCTGTTCAGGAAATTCAGCGCGAAGTATCTTCGCGGAATACATCACAAAGATTGTCGCTCCAGGAAGATTCGAAGCCTTCAGTGCCGGATCTGAACCCCGCGGTGAGGTGCATCCAATGACGCTTCGCGTCCTGAAAGAGGTGTATCATTTGGAGGCCTCAGATGCCAAAAGCAAGAGTTGGGAGGAATTCAGAAGCCAGGAAGCGGACTTCGATTTCGTCATCACGGTTTGTGATCATGCCAGGGATACCTGTCCGACGTGGCCGGGGCAGCCGATTATCGCGCATTGGGGTTCACAGGATCCCGTGGCGGCACAGGGATCCGATGAAGAGGTCTTCAAGGTGTTCAAGAATGTGTCGATCGAGATTCGTCGTCGCATTGAGTTATTCGCCTCGTTGCCATTTGAGAAACTCGACCGGTTCCGCTTGGAGGAAATGACCAAGGCAATCGGGGTGACAAGGGAAACTGCGGACACCGAGGGGGCATGAACCCGAAGTCCGCATCCGTTTGATCGGCGGAAATGATGTAGACGATGTTCGGTGGCGTCGCCGCACCACCTATTCCGGGATTCGGTTCAGCGTGTAATAGGCATCCGGATGTTCCAGGCTCCCGCCCGCCTGATTACGAAGACCTTCCGCTCTCAATTCGTGGACATACATTTCCCGCAGTCCCTCGATTTGAAGGTGGATCCGAAGCCCGTCGTTGCTCATGGTTGCCTTCTGAATCTTCAGCGTTTTGCGATCCTCCTCCGGTCCGCCGTAGGTGCCCTGGTAGCGATAGGTATAACTTGAGAGCTGATACGAATCCAGATTGGTGGCGGTTTTCGGATCGACGGGTTCGGTGAACACCAATTCGAAGCCGTCGGGTTCGGCCCGCATTTCCTGAATCGCAAAGGTCATTTCGCCGTTCCATCGCACCCGCTGCAATCCGTAGGAGCGACTGCCGAGCGAGGACCAGCCGCGATTCGTCATTCCGACGTAAAGGCTGCCATCGGAACCGAACGTCAATCGGAAGACCGCTGCGGGAAACTTGCTGAGGAACGGGAAGCAGGCTCCCTGATACTCGCCGCCAACCTTTTCCAGAAACACGCGATTGATGCTGGAATTGGTGAACTCGCCAACGAGCAGCTGGCCGTCGAATGGTCCGAACCGTCCGTGTTGATCAATCACTTGAATGTCGGTCGCGCTCCGCCCCATTTTATCATAGGGCAGCCAGACTGCCGGAGGAACCAATTCGGGCAACGCCTTGACGGCTTCGGGGTAGAGTTGTTTCAGGGGAAGTTCCGCCGACAACTTGAGGGGTGAGTCCTCCAGATCCTGGGGTGCGATTCCTTCGGGATTTCCGTAAAAGGCGCCGCGCCGGAGATGGTAGATCGGGGTCGTCGGAATCCAGGAACCCTGTTGGTCGCTGAAAAACAGGTCACCCTCCAGATTGGCGCCGAGGCCGGACGGAGAACGCATTCCGGCGGCTTGCGGAGTGAGACTGGTGTCAGGATTCATCGTGAGGGCCCAACCTCTCCAGGGAGCGCTGTTGTTGGCGAGGTTGCCCATGTCCAGATTCGTCGTTACCCAAAGATTGCCTTCCCGGTCGCGTTGCGGTCCATAGATGTAGGCGTGGTAGTTCCCCGAGACATTCCAACCACTCGCGGCGGTGAGATACTCGTCCGAAACGTCATCGCCATCGGTGTCGCGAAGACGCGTAATCTCGGTGCGTTGCGCGACCAGAAAGCTGTCGCCATCGCGAAGAATGCCGAGTGGTTCATGCAATCCGGAAGCGAATCGATGATAGGTGATGTCTTCGATGGAGTCGCCATCGACCTTGTCGAGAAACCAGACTTCGCCTTTCCGGATCGTCACGGCGAGGCGGCCATCGGCCGTCCAATCCATACCGCTGACCTCCAGCGCGAGGCCCTTTCCTGGCTTCCAATCCGGATTCCGCGAGTGCGTTCCGGAGGCGGCGGTGAGGATGTCGAATCGCTCGTAGGACGGCTGGGGTTCGGCGAATCCGAAACCGGGGAGGACGAAAAAGAGGGAAAAAAGGAAATGGGGTTTCATCACCAGGTGTAGCGGATGGTTAACGTGTCAGGCTCGGAAAGGATGACTTTGCGCTTCACGCCTTCCGGGTGCTGAATCAGCTCCGCCGAGAGGTCGGCTTCTTCCCACGTGAGTTGTCGCTCAAAGCCGTTCTCAATCGGACTCAGCCGTTCTTCGACCGATTCGCCGAGGGCTTCGTAGAGAAAGGTGGGAATGCCCTGATCATCCAATTTGTATCCTCGAAAAGAGGCTTCGAAGCGAGGCTCCCCTTCAATGGAGACGATGGCGCTTCCGAGCGGCGTTTCGAAGGGGACGCTGCGGATGAACCACGTTCCGTAGGCGTCGAAAAACTGCCCTTTCCACATCATCATGGGCCGGCAATGTTCCGCATCATACGCGAAATGGACCTGGCTGGGAAAGCCGACGGCAATGGCGTGCGCGCCGACGCCCTCCATGAAGGCGCGCTGGATGATCGGGCGATCCGAGGGGACGAGTTCAAAGGCTCCGGTCACGGTTTCCGGGTAGCCTTCGGGTAGGGCGTTACCTTCCTTGGCGAACGCGTAAATCGCGGCGATCTGGGCGCGGGTGTCGCCTCCCAGGATCTCCTGGTTCGAAGCAACGCCGCCCGGCCAAAGCGGAGGCATCAGCGTCCCGGGCCGATAGGCCGCCGGGTTCAGCAAGTAAGATTCCAACCAACCCGGTTGCAAACGGTCCGCGAGATTGCTGATATCGAGCGCCTGGATTCCCAAGGACGGGCGATCGCCCCATTGGTGGCAGATGATGCAGTTCAGCCCGCCCTGCGTTCCGACCAGTTTTCGGCCAGCGGCCACATTCGTTGCCGGGAGCGGCTTGCTCGGTTTGCGGTCGGCTTCGGCGAATTCCTGCGCCAATCCATCGGTAAGCTCACCGTAAATCGGCATGCGCGCATGGACGTAGTCTCGAACCCGGTTTTCTCCTTTCAAAACGCCTTCGAGCCAGTCGGGTTGCAGCTTTCGGCCCGTTCCGGTCAGTGGGGGAGGGTAGCGCCCGGTATCGCCGATGCTGGGATCTCCCGTCAGGTAGGCCTTGCGAGCATCGTCGGGACCACCCTTGCCGTTGCGGTCATGACAGGCGTAACAATTCAGCGCCTCGAGTCGCCGGTCGACGCGATCGGGAGGATTTTCTGAGGAACTGAGAAACGCCGCCAAGGCCGCGCTTTGCGATTCACTGAGATGGTATTGGGGAAGCGCCGCGTTTTCTCCCGTCAGGCAGCCTCCGTTACCGGAAAGGGGGACGAGTTCCGGTTTGGTCACCTTGGGGATCTCGTGGCACGCCGCGCATTGCTTCGCCTCCACAATCGCTCTGCCTTGGCTGACTTTCTCGGGAACCGGCGTGAAACGCTTCAAGCGTGGCGCGTTCAATCCGTTGCTATCCTGAAAGTCGAGGAGATGCGCGGCAATATCGATCGAATCCGTGACCTCCATTTCCAGCTTCGGCATTCGGCCATGGGGACGAGACTTAAGTGGATCGCGAAGAAAGGCGCTCAACGACATCACATCATACTTCGCCGCCAAATCAGGGTAGGCGATGTGCGGATAGGTGAAGGCGTCAGGCGCAGGCTGTCCGTCGGCGGGATGAAAGTCCGGACTTGGCGAATGACAGCTTGCGCAACCATGGCGATGAAACAATTCGCTGCCTCGTTCCGCGTTGACGTGGCGACTCCCTCGGGGCGTTTTGTAGGTTTTGGGAGTGAGTGAGGCCAGATAGTGAACCACCGAATCGGCTTCCTCGTCGGTTAATCCCAGATGGGGCATCGTCGCGCCAGGGCGTGCCTGTTGCGGATCCAGGAGGAAGTCGCGCGTCCAGTTTGAATCGATTCTCGTGAACACCGCGTTCAGGTTGGGTCCTTTGCGCGGGGGAAGCTGCGTGGCCTTGTCGTGACAGTTGGCACAGCCGAGCTCGTTGAAGAGCAGGCGCCCGCCTTCGGCGGTTGGTGCGTTGCGGTGAAAGCGCTCGAAGCCGATCACCATCGGTTCCGCGCTGGCCAGAGAGCTCAGCAGGAGGAGAGCAAAGATGGTTTTCAAGCGTTCACCTCCTTCAGGCAGTTTTCGAGGTAGGTTCGCGACGTGTTGATCGCGGCGGTGACTTCGGCTGCGGTCGGTAGAATCGGGATTCCGCGAGGAACCGGGTGCATGAAAATCTCCACATAACCGGTGTAGTTGATCTCTTTCAGCGCGCCGACAATCGGCACATAATTGAGGCTTCCGTATCCTGGCATCTGCTGCATCTCGATTTCCTTGGGGGCTTTTTCCCGAATTCCCTCGGAGTGTTCCTGAAAATAGACGAAGGGAATTTGCTGATCGCCGAGATCGCGGATCAGCGCCGGAATCTCATCGACATAGTTGTAAAGATGATGAAGGGCGAAAGCGATCCCGAGGTTGGGCGATTGGTTGAACTCGGCGAAGTAGCGAAGCGAATCCGGCGTGTAGAGAAGCTGGCGGTCGTGATTTTCAATCGCAATCGTCATGCCAAGCTCCTCCGCTTTGGCGACGTGCGGTTTCATCTTCTCGAGAAACTCCCGAACCGCGACTTTGGCCTCTTCACCGGACGGTTCGCGAGAGCCCTTGCTGCCGCAAAGCACGATTTCGCCTCCCAGGTTTTTCGCCCAAGCCATTTCGTCCTGAAGCCCGAACGGTCCCAACGGATAGCGGGTGGAAACGCCGAACTTCACGTCATGTTGCTTCAGCATCGCGGCAAACGCGGCATCGCCCATCGCATCAATCTGCTCTCGCTGATTGCCGTGAACCTTGCACCAGATGTCGATCGCCTCGGCGCCGGTTTTCCCGACCTCGGGCATGATGACATCCAGCGGCATCTCGCCATACATGGCCGAGGAGAGAATGTAGCGGAGGCGAAACGGTTCGGCGTCCTGGGCGATCGCGAAGGGTGCGGCGACCGCGGCGGAAGTTTGGGCAAGGAAGTTGCGTCGGTTCATGAAAGTGGGGTTTTGAGCACGTCGCGGCTTTCAGGAAAGAGCGTCGCGCGCTTCTTCCAACATCTTGATCCAAGGTCCCAGGTAGGAACCGTTGTCGTGAAAGGTTCGTCCGCTCACGAGATTTCCGTCCACGACGCAGGCTTCGTCGACGAACGTTCCGCCGCAGACTTCCAGATCGAACTTGCACTTCGGCACCGTCGCCATCTTGCGACCGCGCACGCAATCCGCATAGGCCGGAATTTCCACGCCGTGACAAACCGAGGCGATCGGCTTGTTCTCGCGAAAGAAATGTTTTGTGATCCGCACGAGATCCTCGTCGTAGCGAATGTATTCAGGGGCTCGTCCGCCCGAAAACATGATTCCGAGGTAGTCCTCCTCTTTCACCTCGCTGAATGCCAAGTCGGCCTGGAGCGTGTAACCTTCCCATTCCTTCGTGATCGTCCAGCCCGGTTTCACCTCGTGCATGACCAGCTGATAGAGCCGCTTTTCCGGTGCGATGACGACTGGTTTGATGCCGGCTTCGATCAGGCGGTAGTAGGGGTAAAGAGTGTCTACGGTCTCCGTGGCGTCGCCGATGACAATGAGGGCTTTTGCAGTCATGAATTGATGCTCACAGAAAAACCGGGCTTTGTCATCGCAGATCTTTGTCGCGCTTGTCGCGGCTTGCGAAACACGTTGGAATGCCGCATTCACGCATTTCCATTGCGCACCCAAACCAACCAGATAGGGTTTCGGATGCAGGAACAAACGAATCCAGTGGGCCAATCCCAAGTCGATATCGACTGGGAGGGCGTGAATCGCCGGATCATGCTGGTCGAGCAGATTGGAACGACTGATCTTGATTTGAGTGGACTCGGACTCCCAGAGGTTCCTGAAGCGGTCTGGAATTTGCAAGGATTGGAGAAGCTCGATCTGAGTCAGAACGCGTTGATCGAAGTTCCAGATGATATTGCGCGACTGGGGAAACTGAAGGAACTCTATCTGGACGAGAATCAGCTGGAGCGCCTCCCGGAATCATTGTCCGCCCTACAGAATCTGAGGCGGCTGGATGCTTCCAAGAATCAGTTGGCAGGCATTCCGGGGGCGGTGGGTGGCCTGATTTCTCTCGAGTCGTTGGCGCTGACGAAGAATCGGATCGTCTCGCTACCGCGAGAACTGGGAAAGCTTGGTTCGTTGCGTTCTCTCGCGCTCGGTGGCAATCAATTGAGCGAGCTTCCCGGTGAATTGGAAGGGCTGACCGAATTGCTGGAGCTGTTTCTGTGGGGAAATGCGTTTGGCGAAGTCCCGGAATGCCTTTCCGGCTTAACCCGGGTGGAAACGCTTTCGCTGTTTGGGAACGGTTTGAAGTCCCTTCCGCCTTGGCTCCAGACTTGGCCAAATCTCAAAACTTTACACCTGCAGGGAAACGAAAAGCTGGGAATTCCGGAAGAAATTCTGGGTGACCCGGTGGAAGACCTGATGGGCCCAAACCTCGGGAACGGAGTCGCCGCCGCCGACATCCTGCGCTTCTACTTTTCGCCTGCGAAGTAACCTACTCGCTCAATCCCTGAAGCTGGCCCGCGTATCCCGTCATCTCCAGATAGCCGCGCCCCTGGCGATCGCCGCTGATGAGGGTCGCGCCTTCCCAGTAGTTGAAAATGTTCAGCCGAAGCTCCTGATCGGGGAACGCCGCTCGAATGTCGAGATTCAGATTCAAACCCGGCACGGAGACTCCCCAGGCAATCGGGTAAATCCCGCCGCTGGTTTTGCTTTTCCAGGTTCGCTTCGGGTTCAGGGCAAACTCGCCGTCGCCGAGAGAGGTCGTCGTCCCGTCGGGATGAATGTAGGTGCCGTTGGAAAAATTGACGCCGCCCTCCGGATTGCGCAGCTGAAAGAGCATCAGCTCCGCGCCGTCGTCGAATTGCATCGCAAACCAGTCCCAACCCACCTGATCGCGACTCAGGACGCTGGTGCTCCATTCCCGGTCATACCAACTCTTCCCCGTCACCTGGAATTCGCGGTCCTTGATCCGCAGCGTCCCATTCGAGGCGATCGACGTCAGGGCGAAGTAGTGGGACGCATTGCTGGGATCGGGCGACTTCGCGCTCACGCCGTCTTCACCGTGAAAAACCGGCGGTTTGGTGGTCGCCAAATCGAGTTTTAGCGCAAATTCCTCTGTCTCCGCCTCGAAACGATAGTTCCCAATCTTGTCGGGCCCGGAGCCGGGACGCAGAACCCAGTCCTCGATCCACACAATCCGTTCGCCGTCATCACTCCCGGCCTTGCCAAAAGCTCCCCGACTCAGTTTTTCGGCAACGTAGAACCGTTGGCTCTTGATGTCGGAAATCGCGAAATGGGCAAACCACACATGATCGACGACGAAATTCGACTTCACCGGCGTTCGCGTACTCGGCGGACGAACGCCCTGCCGAAAGAACGTCAGTTGATAGCCGAATCGCCTTCCGGTCTCCGTTTCGACCAGATTTCCCGTGAAATACCACCACTCCGTCTTGAAATCGTCGTGCGAAAACTCGTCGCGCGGAAAATCGTAGGTCCAGCCCGGCTCCGCCTTGCGCCAGGACGATACGCCGGACTCCGCACCGGCTTCGATCGTCCAAACCAAGGCAAGTAGCGAGAGCGTGAGGGGCGCGAGACGTTGCAAATTCATTCCTGACTTCAGTTACGCCTGCCATGGGAGATTGGTCCACCTCTGGTTTTCCGGCCGGAAAAGTATAAAATTCGTGTTTGCGGGACAACGGAACCTTGCGAGCATGCCTGCCCACTGTTAGTGAATCATAACTTCATTTCCCCGAATCGATGCCTATTCTTGTAACCGGAGCTGCCGGATTTATCGCCTCCACCGTTTCACGCCTTTTGCTCGAAGAGGGCAAGGAAGTGGTGGCCGTTGACAACCTCAACAACGCTTACGATCCCCGCTTGAAGCATCACCGCCTCGAAGCGCTCCGTCAGCACGACAATTTCACCTTCCACGAGCTGGATCTGGAAGACCGCGATTCGCTGAAGAAGGTCTTCGCGGACAACGAGTTTGAAGCCGTTCTCAATCTCGCCGCCCGCGCCGGAGTCCGCTACAGCATGGAAAATCCCTACGTTTACATGACGACCAACGGGATGGGCACGCTCAACATCCTGGAGCTGATGCGCGAATTTGGCGTCAAAAAGCACGTCCTTGCCTCCACCTCATCGCTCTACGCCGGCCAGCCGATGCCCTACGTTGAAACGGCACCGGTCAACAGCCCGATTTCGCCCTATGCCGCTTCCAAAAAAGCCGCCGAGGTCATGGCCTACGCCTACAAACACCTTCACGGAATCGACTCGACGATCTGCCGCTACTTCACCGTCTACGGCCCTGCCGGACGCCCTGACATGAGCGTCTTCCGCTTCACCCGCTGGATCGACAACGGCGAGCCCATCATCATGTATGGTGACGGTGAGCAATCCCGCGACTTCACCTACGTCGACGACATCGCCCGGGGCACCATCGCCGCGATGAAACCGCTCGGCTACGAGATCATCAACCTCGGTGGCGGCCAAAACCCCATCTCGATGAACAAAGTCATCAACATGCTCGAAGATCGCCTCGGCAAAAAAGCCAACGTCAACTACCTCGACGAGCACATTGCCGACGTCCGTGAAACCTTCGCCGACATTTCCAAAGCCAAGGAACTCCTCGGTTGGGAACCGCAAATCGGTCTCGAAGAAGGCCTCGACAAAACCGTCGCCTGGTATCGCGAAAACCACGATCTGGCCTGCGAGTTGGATCTGATGGTTTAGCCTGAAGACTCGGTTTCAATGATTGCGGCGACGTTTTCTCGAAGCGCCGGAATCTTATTGATCACCACGTCCCAGACTACCGAATAGTCTACGCCCTCATAGTTGTGGATCAGGATGTCACGCATCCCGGCCATGTTCTTCCACTGAACTTCTGGATAGCGTTCCCGAAAATCGTTCGGAAGTTTCTTGGTCGCTTCTCCGATAATTTCGAGGCTGCGGACAAAGGCCCGTTTGAGCACCTCATGGTGGCCAAAGTGAGCTTCGTCCACGGTTCCTACCTCTTGAATTAAGAAGTCAGACTCGATCAATATATCATTGAGCAGTTCAGGAATTGAGGCGGGCATAGCGAACCGTCGGCAAAATGATCCGGGCCTTCCGTTCCGTCAGCGATTCATCGGTCACCAGATCAATGGAACGTCCGAACAGCTCTTTGAGGAAAAAGTAGAGACTGCAAAGGTTGTCGTAAGTCTTCTTTCCAGGTTGAAATTCAACGTAGACATCAATGTCGCTCTCTTCCGTAGCCTCACCGCGAGCGAACGATCCAAAAATGCCAAGTTTATCCACTCCCAGGCTCTTAATGTCCTGGGAGTGTTCTTGGAGCAGAAGCAAAGGATCTGCGGAGGTGATCGGCACAGTGAAGGGTATCATCATGTTGGTGAAGTGCAAAGTTGTCGGCATTTTGCGAATCCTCCCCAAGCCGCCGTCCGAGGTGCTGACAATTAAAGAACTCCGACCCGACGGATGAACTCCCGCAATTGCATCGAATCTCGACAACGGGCGCAACCCCTGCTCAATCGCGGTGTTTCGTCTCCCATGACTCAGTCAAATTGGCGGATGCAGCCGCTCGTAGTCGCCCTCCTCCTGGTTTGCACGTGCCATTTCTGCTTCGGCCAGGATCAACCCACGCCCGACGAACGTCTGGCCGGGATCCTCAAGCGGTTTCCGCAAAGCGACGCCAATCAGGATGGCACCCTCACTCGTGAAGAAGCCGCCGCGTTTTTCCGGAAACGCCGGGAGGGGATGGAGAAGTCGAACCCAAACCCGGGCCGAAGCCGCGGAAGCGAACCCACTCACGCGGACATTTCCTACGGCGACCACGAAAAGCAGGCGTTCGACATCTGGCTCGTCCCCGACGCCACCGAACCGACCCCCGTCGTCCTCTTCATTCATGGTGGCGGTTTCCGCAGCGGCGACAAACGCACCGCCGTCCCATCCTTCATCGACAAATGCTTGAAGGCAGGCGTCGCCTTCGTCGCGATGAACTACCGGCTATCCGACGTTGGGCCCTATCCCATCATGATGGACGACTGCGCCCGCGGACTCCAGACCATCCGTCATCGCGCCAAGGAGTGGAATCTGGATCCGGAGAACATCGCCGCCTACGGAGGCTCCGCTGGCGCTGGCATCTCGCTTTGGCTGGGCTTTCACGACGATCTCGCCGATCCGGAAAGCGACGACCCGATCGCGCGCGAGTCGACTCGAATTGTCGCGGTTGGAACCATGAACGGGCAATCCACCTATGACCTCAACGACTTCCGCGACTGGTTCGGCGTCCCGAATTTGCAGCCCGGTCCGGCTCTGTCCGCCTTCTACGGAATCGAATCCGACGCCGACTGGGAAAGCGAGCGGGTGAGGAACCTCATGAAGGAAGCCTCCAGCATCAATCATCTCAGCAAAGACGACGTCCCCGTCTACATGATCTACAGCCGTCCCAACACCCCCGTTACTGCCGAAACCGAGTCCCGCGAATGGGTTCACCATGTAAAGCTCGGCCTCAAACTCCAGGCGGCCATGCAGGAACACGGGCTGGAATGCATCGTCAAGGGTCCGGACATCAAACCGGAGAACGACCCCTACAGCTCGATGGAAGACTTTCTGATTCAGAAGGTGAAGGGCTGAACCGCGCCCTATTTTCGCGCCTGGGTCACGGCGGCCTGCGCGACTTGGGAGAGGAGCCCGACGACGGCTTCATTCCTGGCCAGTTCGGGGGCGGTCTGGTTGAGGGCGCGCCGGACCATTTCGTTGGTCACGGTGTCAAACGGGTCCAGAGCAACGAGAAGAATCTCGAGGGCCTCGCGCGCCTGCGGAGCGACCTGTTGAGGTTGAAAGAGCAGGGTCTCCAGTTCCTGCTCAATCATTTGGATGGAGCTGGCTTGCATCCCTTCCCCAATGTAGATGAGAAAGAGGGCCGCCAGCCCTGCGGTGAGAGGATCCTCACTCATGGGGGTGGAGAGGAGTTGATCCGTGCCAAGGTAGGAAATGGCTCTTCCCCCCACGTTCATGGCCGCCCATTTGATGACGTTTTCACCGGCCTTGGCCCGGTAGCGCTCCCGCACCGGTTCGTCCATCAGGCTGAGGGCGAGCCAGTCCCGGGAGACGGCGGGATCGAACGGAAACTGCAGTTGATAGTGCTGCTGAAGGACGTGCATGCAGGCGGCCAGGGCGTAGACGGCGTCCCAGTTCTCCTCGTTGACATGCAGGGCCAGCTCGTCGTTGACGAAGGTGAAGCGCTCCGCCACATAGGCGGCTTTACCGTCGAGTTCCGCGAGCTCGGCCGCGGCGGAGTCCACGTTTCGCTTGGCGTTGGAGATCAACAGTTCGTGCCTGGACCGATCCACCCCTTCAATGGTGGTGGGTGGGTTTTTTCTGACGTAGGCCAGCCGCTCCTGCATGCGATTCAGCTCCGCTTCCAGCTTCGGTCGCTTTTGCAATACGAGGCATGCGTGGAAGGGGAGGGCGATTTGATCGGCCAAGGCCCGGAGGTCTGGCGACAGGGCGGGGTTGGTTTTGGCGAGTCGTTGGAGGCCTTCGATGGATTGCTTGGCTGCCGAGGGGATTTTTCGGTAAACTTTTTGTGCTTCAGCCCGGTCTCCCTTGAGGTCGGTCGAGAGAAGAATCGGCCGGAGAATGTTCGACACTTCCGGGGTTTGGAGTGGGCCATCGGCGAGGGCGAATGCTGCTGACAGGCAAAGCCAAAGGCCGACGAGCGTTGACCGGAGGGCCTGGGTTAAAATCGGGTGGGGTCTGCCTTCTCCTGAGAAGGCTGTGTTGTCCTGCTTCCTCATAGCAAATACGCAAACAGATGACCCCAAATGAGGCAAGCAAAAATAAGTTCCGGGGAGAGGGCTACGGAATTCGCGAATCGAACGGGCCCCGAAAGTGGCGCGAGAAGTCGAAAGCTCAGGGTGATGGGGAACCGTTGATCGAACGTTCCACGAATGGTGGCACGTTTTCCGTCGCGGGACCGAGGATGCTCTCGTCGAAGTCGGCGGAGTTGGCGGCGGCTTCGAGGTTGATTTCGACGGTTTGGGCACCGTGTTGTTTGGCGTGGCTGACGAATTGGGCGGCGGGATAGACGACGCCGGATGTTCCAATCGCGACAAAGAGATCGGCGTCTTCGAGCGCTCGATAGATGCGGTCGAGGTGATAGGGCATTTCGCCGAACCAGACGATGTCCGGGCGCAGCCCGCCGGGGCGTTTGCAACGCTCACAAATGTTGGTCGCGGCGAGATCGGTCGTGCATTCGGAGACGTACTCGCACGAGGTGCAGCGTTTCTTGGCGAGCTCACCGTGCATGTGGAGGACGCGGGTGTTGCCGGCGCGCTCGTGGAGGTTGTCGACGTTTTGAGTGACGAGAAGGAAGTCGTCGCCGAGGTGTTGCTCCAGCTTGGCGAGTGCGCGGTGGGCGGCGTTCGGCTCGACTTCCGGCAACTGGGCGCGGCGTTGATTGTAGAAGCGGTGAACGACCTCCGGTTTGTTGGCGAAGGCTCCCGGCGTGGCGACCTCCTCCATGCGATGGCCTTCCCACAAGCCGTTCTTGTCGCGAAAGGTGCGAATCCCGGATTCGGCGGAAATTCCGGCTCCGGTGAGGATAACGGTCTTCTTCATCCCGGGCCGTTGCGGTTACATCTCGATGCTGGCAACGGCCATGGCGGCCATGCCTTCCTGGCGACCGAGGAATCCCATTTTCTCGTTCGTGGTCGCCTTGATTCCAACCTGACGAACCTCAATTCCAAGCGCCTCAGCCACGTTTTCCTTCATCGCGTTGGCGTGCGGCATGATCTTGGGGGCTTCGGCGACGAGGGTGGAGTCGATGTTCACAATCGTGGCCGATTTGGAGGCGGCGACTTCGGCGCATTTGCGAAGAATGTCCATCGAGCTGATTCCTTCGATCGACGGGTCGGTGGGTGGAAAGTAGTAGCCGATGTCGGGCTCGCCCAAGGCGCCGAGGACGGCGTCGGCGATGGCGTGCGCGAGGACGTCGGCATCGGAGTGGCCGAGGAGTCCGCGTTCGTGAGAGATTTCAACGCCGCCCAGAATGAGGGTGCGGCCCTCAGCGAGTTGATGGACGTCGTAGCCGATGCCAACGCGATTCATGGTTTAAAGTTGGAAAATTCCGGGGCTAAGTTGGTGGTTGGCGAGGTCCGCGAGCACGGTTTCATAATCTTGTTGAGCGGTGGCGTAGAGTTCGGCGATCCGCTCTTTCACGGCTGGTGGCTTGGAGGAATTGCCGGTGGGATAAACACGTTTGTTCAACGCGCGTTGTTGCGGGAAACGATCCGCTTCCACGCCGATGAATCTGAGGACTTCGGTCAGGAATTGGCGAGGTTCTTCGTTGATGAGGCGAAACTCGGCCACGAGGAGATTGCCGGGTTTGAGGTGCTGACGCCAGTTGGCGATCATGGTGGAATACATCCCGCGTTGAAGCTGGCCGCCGGCGCGGAGGAACTTGTCGAGCGCTTCGGGATCGACCTGATCCATGGTGAGGTTGGAGTGCTCGGTGAACTTCTTCTTGGCGTGTGACCAAACCCGCTCAGCCGGAACCCGCATGGTGAGGACGGCTTTGATGTCCGGATTGATGAGGCAGACTTCCCGGATGGCGTTGGGCGAGAGCGTTGCATTGGAGGCGGTGGCATCTCCCAGCGCTTTGGGCGAGTATTTGGTGTGGTGCCGCACGAGCGATTCAACCTGGCGGCGCAGCTTGTGCGGCGTGGAGTCGGACATCGCCATATCCAGGTAGTCTTCGAGACGCGGGTAATCGAAGTGCTGTTTTTCCGGCTCAAGCAGGGTGCTGAAGAAGTAGGTCTCCTTTCCCTTGGGCAGGAAGACTTCTGGGTGCGCCTTGAGGTGAGAGCTGATCCAGCTGGTGCCGGTGCGCTGCGGGCCAAGGATGAGGAAGTCAGGAAACCGCGACAAATCGGCACCGGCTTTCGCCTGCACCATTTCGAGCTGCTCGCAAACTTCGGGGCTGAGGGTGGTCGGCTTCATCAATTAGGCGAGATCATCCAACGGAAGCTTGCCGTTCGATGACGTGACGCCGAATTTATCGGACGCTTCCTTGGGCCGTTTTACCACAGTTCCACCCGCGCGTTCGATCAGAATCTCCCCCGCAGCGATGTCCCACAGACTTACCGATTCCTCAATGTAGGCGTCGAGACGGCCACAGGCGATGTAGGCCATGCCGAGCGCGGCGCTTCCCAGCATCCGTGTTTTGCGGACCTGAAAGGCGATTTTCTTGTAGCGCTGCAAGCCGGCTTCCATGCCCTCGTTCGTTTTCGAAAAACCGACGGTGATGACGGCTTCGCCAAGTTTCGCGCGATTGCTGACGGTGATGGGTTTGCCATTTCGGGTGGGCTCGACGCCGGGCCCGACGGTGAAGAGTTCGTCCATCATCGGATCGTAGATGACGCCGAGGATGATCTCTTCCTTGTGGCGAAGGGCGATCGAAACGCAGAAATGCGGGATTCCGTAGAAGAAGTTCACGGTGCCGTCGATCGGATCGACGATCCAGTGGTAGTCGCTCGATTGATCACCAGCGAGGCCTTCTTCACCATAAATGGCGTGATCGGGGTGGGCTTTGAGGAGAATCTCCTCGATCTTCTTTTGGCACCGGACATCCAGCTCCAGCTTAATGTCGTGTTCCAGCATCTCGTCGACGTGGAGATCGGCCTCGTAGTTGTCCTTCTGGATCTGACCGGCGGCTTTGGCGGCGTCGATGGCAGTTTGGAGAAAATCGGTCATGTGGCAGCGAAAGTGGCGAGTTGGAATCGAAATGCAACCCAACCTTTTGTTGCGGGCCCTCGGTTGAAACCGGACGGAAACCGGATTTACCGAGTCTGGTTCCCTGGTTCCGTCCGTAAATCCCGCTGATGAGCCGATCTATTCTTATTGCTGGTGGAAATTCCGGAATTGGCAAAGAAACGCTGAAACTCCTTCAGGAGGACGGGAAACAGGTGTTTTGCGCCGCCCGAAGTCATGGAAATATCAGTCAGATTCCGAAACTGGCGATGCTGCCGTTTTATGCCGAGGACGAAGATCCGAAGCTCAACCTCCCGGATGAAATCCACGGAGCGGTGTATTTTCCGGGAACGATCACGCTCAAGCCGTTTCGCAGTCTGAAAATCGAGGACTTTCTGAACGATCTTCAGATCAACTTCTTTGGTGCAGTGAGGTTTCTTCAGCAAGCTTACCCTGCGCTGAAAAAATCGGGATCAGCCTCGGTGGTGCTCTTCTCGACAGTCGCCGTTGAGGTTGGTTTGCCCTACCACGCCAGCATCGCGGCGGCGAAAGGAGCCGTCGAAGGGCTGGCCAAATCGCTCGCCGCAGAGTGGGCGCCGGGCATTCGCGTCAATTGCATCGCGCCATCGCTGACGGACACTCCGCTGGGTGCCCATCTGCTCGACACGGATGCCAAACGGGACGCCGCGGCTTCACGACATCCATTGAAGCAAATTGGCGATCCTCGCGATGTGGCCAAACTCGTCCGCTTTCTCTTAAGCGACGGCTCCAAATTCATGACGGGCCAGGTTCTTCGACCGGACGGCGGCCTTTCGTCAGTTCGCACTGTCTAGGGCGCGTTTGAAAAAGAGGTCGAGACGCGCTGCGAGTGATTTTGTCGACTGGGAATGATGGCTCGGGGCGGCAATGAGCCTTCTCACAAAGCCTCGAACAGCATTTCCAGTCGGCAAAAGCGCCGCACCTCAAGATCATGCGAAGCCAATCTTCAACAATGATGAACAACTTGCGCGTCCGTCATCATTTTCAAACGCTCCCTAGGCTTGGCCGAATCCTGGGCGGTAATTCTCCGCCTGAAACCGGAGTTTTGAGAAAACAGACAACTTTGTCTGTTTTAAGTGTAAGCACCCAATCTCTCCGGCGACCCATTCTTAACACAACACACGAAAAGCAATGACCTCTACAACCATCCAGCAGTCAGCAATCACCGATCAATCCCTGAGTGACAAGGACCGTGCCTTCATTCGCCTCGCCAGCGCCATTCTGGGCCAGCCTGAAGAAATTCTCCTCGCCGACTTCCTCGCCAAAAAGCTCGGGAAAGCAAGTTGATCAGCTTGGGGCGGACTGCTGGGGGCTTGGTCTCTGGCGCTCCTCGCCGAACCGGCTGAGTTCGTGATCGATCTGGATTCTGAACACGGGCTTTACTTCCCCACCAACTCCTCGATCACCGCGACTAGTTTGCCGGCCAGATCCGACTTCGCCGCTTTCGGGAGCCGCTCCACCCGTCCATCGGCGAAGAACAACACGATCTCGTTTGCATCGGAGTCGAACCCGATATCGCTGCGGCTTACATCATTGGCGACGATGATGTCACATCGCTTGCGGCTCAGCTTGTCTTTCGCGTAACGCTCGAGCTGCTCCGTCTCAGCTGCAAAACCGACCAGCACACCGGTAAATCCCAGTTGATCCCGTGCGCTGCCCAAAATGTCTTCGGTCTTCTCCAGCTGAATCGTCGGCGCCTCATTCTGCGTCTTCTTGATCTTGTTCTCGGAAACCGTGACCGGGCGATAATCCGCCACCGCCGCCGTCATGATTGCCACGTCCATCTTCCCAATCCGCTGCGCCACCGCGTCATACATCTCCCGCGTCGTTTCCACCGCGGTGGTATGAACATGAACACTGTGCGGAGCCTGAATCGCCACGGGACCGGAAATTAACTCAACTTCATGCCCGGCATGGCCCGCCGCCTCCGCAATCGCGAACCCCATTTTTCCCGAGGACCGATTGCTGATGAACCGCACCGGATCAATCGGCTCACGCGTCGGCCCCGCCGTGATCAAAATCTTCATGACGACGCTTTTTTCGGTAAGACCTTCAACATCGCCTCAATCTTCTCTACGATTCCATCCACCGCCCAAAGCCGTCCCGCGCCCTCATACCCACAAGCCAGCATCCCGTCCTCTTCCGGGCCAATAAACTCGACCCCGCGCGATCGCAGCTTCTCCACATTCTCCTGCGTCACCGGATTCAGCCACATCTTCCCATTCATCGCCGGCGCGATCAAAAACGGCGCCCGCGTTGCCAGTGCAATTGCCGTCAGCGCATCGCCCGCCAGCCCATACGTCAGCTGCGCAATGATGTTCGCCGTCGCTGGCGCAATCACGAACAAATCCGCGCGATCCGCCAACTGGATATGCCCTGGGTGCCAACTCTCCTTTTCATCGTAAAGCCCCGCCGTCACCGGATTCTTCGAAAGCACCTGCAATGTCAGCGGTGTGATGAACTCCTGAGCATCCGCCGTCATCACCACATTGACCGTATGCCCCAGCTTCGTCAGTTGGCTCGTCAGATCCGCCGCCTTGTAAGCCGCAATCGACCCGGTAATGCCGAGGACAATGGTTTTTGGTTGGGAGCTGCTCATTGACTCGACTATCACCTCAACAACGAGTGGTAACCTTCCCGATTCCCTCAGACGGGTTGACCGAAAAGTTTACATCGGAACTGGGAAAGTAACTATCCGTGACGATCATGCTCAGGGCGTCTGAATGTTCGTTTAATAATTTTAGGTTCCAAGATCAGAATTCTGCCAACTTCCGAACCGCCTCTACCAACCCCTCGAAATCATGTGTTTCCGCCTCTGTGTCGATGTTCATCCCTTCATCCCGAACTGCTTTTGACGTAATCGGCCCAATCGAGGCGATTTTGAGCCCTTCGGGAAGGGGGAGGCCCAGGTCGAGGAAATGTTCCACGGTGGAGGCGCTGGTGAAGGTGATGATGTCGGCGCCTTCGGTTTTGAAGCGTTCGGCGGCTCCGGTCGGGTCTTCGGTTTCCGCGACGGTGCGGTAGGCGATGGCTTCGTCGAGGATGACGCCTTTGGCGTTGAGGCGCTGGGACAGGACGTTGCGGGCGTCTTTGGCGCGGACCCAGAGCATGCGGAGGTTGTCGATGCTGCCCTGGGCTTCGATGGCGTCAGCGAGGCCTTCGGCGACGTGTTTCTCCGGGATGAGGTCGACGGCGAGGTGGTATTCCTTGATCTTCTGGGCCGTGCCGGGACCGACGGCGGCGATTTTGGCGCCACCGAGTTCGCGGGCGTCGTCGTAGATCTTGAAGAAGAGGTCGAAGAAACGTTCGACGCCGTTGGGGCTGGTGAAGAGGAGCCAGTCGTAGGAATGGGCGTCCTGAACGAGTTTGCCGAATTCGAGCATGTCCTCGGGCGGCTCGATGCGGATGGTGGGCAGTTCGTAGACGTCGGCGCCGAGTTCGCGGAGCTTGGCGCTGAGGACGCCGGCTTGTGTGCGGGTGCGGGTGACGACAATGCGTTTGCCAAAGAGAGGGCGCGTTTCGAACCAGTTGAGTTCTTCGCGCAAGTTGACGACGGTGCCGATGACACAGACGGCAGGCGACTTGAAGCCGGTTTCTTCGACGCGATCGGCAATGGTGCCGAGCGTTCCGGTGAGGGATTCCTGGCCGCCGGTGGTGGCCCAGCGGATCATGGCGACGGGGGTGTCGGTGGCGAGTCCCTCCTTGGCAAGCGCTTCGGTGATGTTGCGAATGCGCTCGACGCCCATGAGCATGACTTTGGTGCCATCCGCTTCGGCAATCTTCTTGAAGTCGAGCGAGGACTCTTCCTTGTCCGGGTTTTCGTGACCGGTGAAGATGGTGAGTTGGCTGCAGTGATCGCGATGGGTGACGGGAATGCCGGCGTAGATGGGGCCGCCGATGGAGGAGCTGATGCCGGGGACGATCTCAAAGGGGATGCCGGCCTCGCGGAGTTCCTGGGCTTCTTCGCCGCCGCGCCCAAAGATCATGGGGTCGCCGCCTTTGAGGCGACAGACGGTTTTTCCGGCTTGGGCGAGCTCGACGAGAAGGGCGTTGATGCCGCCCTGGCTGAGCGTGTGGTGCTTGGACTTTTTGCCGGCGTAGATGAGCTCGGCGTCAGGTTTGGCCCAGGCGAGAAGCTGGTTGTTCGACAGATAGTCGTAGACGATGGCGTCGGCGCGCTCGATGCATTCGCGTCCTTTAAGAGTGATGAGGCCGGGGTCGCCGGGGCCGGCGCCGACGAGATAGACTGTTCCGCTGGGCATGTTGGTTGGTAATTCGTTGGGGGAGGCTCTGAGGTTGCGGAAGGGGATCCGCAAACCCCATTTCGACTCCGGGGAGGACGAAATGGAACCTACGCACAGCGAATTGACAAGCGTTTGATCGAACGCGTGATCCTCCTAAAGCGCTTTCAGCGCGGCAACGATGTCGGTCGGTTCGGCGCGATTGCGGTAGTCGGCGTCGAGGAAGGCCCACTGGATGGTTCCGTCTTTGTCGATGATGTAGGTCGCGGCGAGGGGAAGTTCGTTATCCTTGGCGTCATCGCCGTTGTATTGCTGGAGGTTGAAGGCCTCTTTGTAGAGTCTCGCAACTTCAGGCGTGAGGTTGAAGAGGGTTCCGTATTCCTTGGCGATTTTGTGGTTGAGATCGGTCAAGACTTGAAACTCGAGGCCGTTTTTCTCGCTGGTGGAGAGTGAGTTGTCGGGAAGCTCGGGCGTCAGGGCGAGAAGTTGGGCTCCGGCTGCCTGGAACTCGGGGAGCTTTTGCTGAAGGGCGCGCAACGTGAGGTTGCAGTAAGGGCACCAGCCGCCGCGATACCAGGTGAGAACGACAGGGCCGTCTTTGAGCATGGTGGATAGGGTGACCTCTTCGCCGGAGGCGTTGGTGAGGGTGAAATCGGGGGCTTGATCGCCGACTTGCTTTGCCGAGGCCACGATCCCCGCCCGAACCACGGCGCGGACGCCTTCTTCGTAGGCGGCTTTCTTCGATTCCGAAGCGGCAGCTGTGGATTTGGCTTTGTAGGCTTCGAGTTGCTGGGCGAGCGACTCGTTCTCAGCAGTGGCGTTGCTGGTGAAGGCGAGCATGGTGAGAAAGAGGAAGTAGATACGGGTCATGGGAAGTTGGATAACAGAGATACCAAGGTTGGTAGCCCACAGGGCTGTAACCTTAATCGAGAATTTGAGATTTCCCGAGTTGCCAGGGTGAAAGCATTCATGGTAGCCTGTTGGCACGTGAACTGCTACAAAATGTTGGGATGCTAGAAGACGCTCTTGAGAAATTTCCGGTTCGGACAACGCTCAGCGATGAGACACCGATCACGATTCGGCCCATGGAGGCTGGTGATGAAGGCGCGTTTCGCGATTTTCATACGGTGATCCCCGATCAGGAACAGTTGTTCCTGCGCAACCAAATTAAGGATGGAACCCTTTTCAAGGAGTGGATGTCAGATCCTGAAGGAGGCGAACACCTGCCGTTGCTGACCTTTATTGATGGAAAATTGACAGCGATGGCCTATTTGCATCAACCGCGAGGCGGCTGGAAACGGCACATCGGCGGGGTGACTTTTTTGACCCACCCGGATTTCAAGGGGCTTGGCCTCATCGACCACCTTCTCAAAGAGGTGATTGAGCTGGCTCAGCATTGTGGCCTCACCAAGTTGGAGTCCGAGATTAACGGCGAACGCGTTTCAGCCATTGAATCGCTCGGGATGGTTGGGTTTCGCGAACTGCTCCGGCTTCCCCACTACGTGCAGGACATGAAGGGGCGTTCCCACGACTACGTCTTGATGGGGATGAACCTGGTCGCGTCGTTTGAGTATCTGGGCGCGGGAGACTGATCAGGCAAGCTGCGCCATCAGATCGGTCGCGATGGATTCCGGGTCGGAGGCATCGCCAGTCGCCTCAATGCGTTTTGGCGGTTCGGTGCTCGTTTCGCCTTCCGGAACGTCTTTGAACACGATGGCGCGGACCTTCACTTTCCCACCGTCGAGGAGCTCGGTATGGACCCCAACCGGAGTCTGGCAACCGGCTCCGAGCGCGTGGAGAAAGGCTCGCTCGACTCGAATGCGATGCCAGGTTGGCTCGTGATTGATGGCGGAGAGAATCTTGCGCGACTCATCGTCGTCGGTGCGGATTTCGATCGCGACGGCACCCTGGCCCGCGGCCGGAATCATGACGGATGGCGGCAGGATCGCGAATCCCAGCCGGTGATCCTCGAACGCGAGTTCCGTTCCGCTCAAGTCGAACCCGAGGCGTTTGAGACCGGCATGGGCCAGGATCGTGGCGTCGATTTCGGGTAGCGTGGCGACTTTGCGGAGGCGGGTTGGAACGTTTCCGCGAATTTCGACCAATTTGAGGTCGGGCCGCCGTTCCTGAATCTGGCGATGGCGGCGAACGCTGCTGGTCGCGACCGTCGCGCCTTCGGGCAGGGAGTCGAGGCCGTTCTCCGCATGAATTTGAGCTTTGGTGATGACGACGTCTTCGATCGGGGCTCGTGGAAGCACCGCCGCGAGATCGAATCGCGATTCCAGGATCGTCGGCACGTCCTTGAGGCTGTGAACTGCGGCGTGGATCGTCTTTTCGTCGAGCGCGTCCTCCAACTCCTTGGTGAAGACGGCCTTGTCGAGGTTGGGGGCGGAAAGCTTGAGGTCCTGGCGCTTGTCGCCCGTTGTCGCGATGATGTTTTGTTCAACGGCGCGGTCGATTCCAGACGCTTCCAGGGCAGCTTGGGTCATTTTCGCCTGGGTCAGCGCAAGATCGCTACCGCGGGTTCCGAGAATAAAGGGATCAGAGGCCATGAGTGGGGATCTGTAGCCTTCGAATGGGAAATAATCAACGAAGGGCGTTTGAGCAGGGCGATCCTCTAACCTTGTCCGCAAGAACGGGCTTGCCCTCAGGCTTGGATTCAGTAGTCTTGGCGCCGAAACACAACCAATCTGGATTCTTTTTTACCATGCGCATTCTCGTTACTGGCGGAGCTGGCTTCATCGGCTCCAATTTGATTCACTACCTGCTCAAGTCGGCCGAGAGCGAACTGGGCGTGAAGATCGACAAAGTCGTCAATTTTGACAAACTGACCTACGCTGGAAATCTCCAGAACCTGACCGATGTCGATTCGGATCCGCGCTATGCGTTTGTGCAGGGTGATATCTGCAAGCGGGAAGATTTCGCCGGCGCGCTGGCCGAACATGACATCGATCACGTGATGCACCTCGCCGCGGAGTCGCATGTCGATCGTTCGATCGACGCCCCGGAAGAATTCATCATGACGAACTTTGTGGGAACGTTTCAGTTGCTGCACACCGCCAAGGAGTTCGCCAAAGAGAAGGACAAGGCCGATTTTCGCTTCCTCCACGTTTCAACCGACGAAGTCTACGGTTCCCTTGAATTGGATGATCCTGCGTTTGAGGAAACGACGCCGTATCAGCCTAACAGCCCGTATTCGGCGTCGAAAGCGGGTTCCGACCACCTGGTCCGCGCCTACTTCCACACGTTCGGTTTTCCCGTCATCACGACGAATTGCTCGAACAATTACGGCCCGTTCCAGTTTCCTGAGAAGTTGATTCCCCTCATGATCGGCAAGGTCTTGAAAGGCGAGAAGCTTCCGGTGTATGGCGATGGATCCAACGTGCGCGACTGGCTCTATGTCGAAGACCACGCCCGCGGCCTTGCCCTGGCGTTGGTCAAAGGGAAGACCGGTGAGACCTACAACATCGGCGGGAAGAACGAGCTGAAGAACATTGAGGTGGTTCGCGAACTGATCTCGATCGTTCACGAATTGAAGCCGGAGCTGAAGACCGATTCCCCGGATGACATGATCACCTATGTGAAGGATCGTCCCGGACATGACAAGCGTTATGCCATCAACTGTTCCAAGATCGAGGAGGAGTTGGGTTGGGCGCCGCGTGAGAGTTTTGAGACCGGACTCCGGAAGACGATTCAGTGGTACCTGGACAACGAAGCGTGGATTCGTGCGATTGAAGACGGAACTTACGCGGGTGAACGGCTGGGTCAGTCCAGTTGAGCTGGAAATCCCAAATTCCACGCACCAAATTCCAAAGAAAAGCTCAAATTCCAATTCCAAAATGACAAACCCGGTCGCACGACGGAATTGGCTTTGGACTTTGGTCATTGGAAGTTGGATCTTGCCTGGAATTTGGAATCCGGGTTTTGGAATTTCATGACGGCACGTCAAGCTAGTCCGTTGCTGTGTGTCGTCACCGGGATGGAACATTCCGGAACGACGTTTCTTTCCAAGCTTCTCACCGCCCATCCCCGGGTGAATGCGGCGTTCGAGTGCGGAGTTCTGCTGGGGGATTCGCCGGCGGAGATTCCGAAACTGGAGCCGTGGAGCGATTGGTTCGTGAAGCCAATTGAGGAAGGCCATTGGGGATTGACCCCCAGTCAGTTCGCGGAAGTCGCGGCGGCGGCGGATTGGGACGGCGCCTACGCCAGGATCATCGAGCATTGCCCGCTCTTTCTGGAAGGCGAAACCCAGATTGTCGACAAGTCTCCGCGTTATCTCCAGGATTTGCCCGAGATCCTGGCGAAAGTTCCCAACACGCCCTGTCTCGTTCTGGAGAAGGACGCGTTGCTCATGTTTCACAGTTACAAGCGGCGTGGGTTTGGCGTGAAGCGGTTTGCGAGTTACTTCAACCGCTGTCAATCCGCGTTGCGGGAAGCGGAGAAGCAATTCTCAGTTCTTCGGGTAAGCCAGGAGCGGCTTTCGGCCAATCAGAGCGAGGTTTTTCGGGAGCTTTGCGACTATCTCGGCCTGGAATTCGATGAGCAATACGTCAACCGGCGTTGGTGCAAGCATCACATGTTCGGCATCAGCTTCGTCTGGCTCTTCAAAAAGCCGTATGATTTCGACAAAGCCCGCGAACGGGCCGATGCGGAGGTAACCCGGGAAGAGCGGGCTTATCTCGTGGACAACCTGCAGAGAATTGGTCACGATACCATGTTCACTCTGCTCGATGCCTGACAAGACGCCCAGCTTTATCGATCCCGCCGCTTTGATGCGGATCCGCTCTCTGGAATTGCGGGCGAAAGTGGTGGTCGAAGGGTTTTGGAAGGGCTTGCACCGCAGTCCCTATCACGGGTTTTCCGTCGAGTTCAGCGAATATCGTCAGTACACCAAAGGCGATGATCCCCGCTACATCGATTGGAAGGTGTATGCGCGCAGCGATCGTCACTTCATCAAAAAATTCGAGGACGAGACGAACCTCCGTTGCCACCTGTTCGTGGATCAAAGCCGGTCGATGGAGTTTGGCTCGGGCGAGTTTGGGAAGGTGGATTATGCAAACTCGTTAACGGCGACGCTCGCCTATTTTCTGATGCAGCAGGGCGATGCGGTCGGGCTAACCACGTTTCATGAGAATCTGGCCGAGCAGATCCCGCCGCGCAATCGGCCGGGACATTTGCGGCGGCTGATGTTGATGCTGGAAGAGGATTGTCAGGGCAACGCGACCGATCTTGCCGGGATGCTCGAGCGAATCCCGCAAATGGTGCGGCGGCGGGGGCTCATTGTCGTGATTTCAGATTTTCTCGTGCCGCTCGATACCATTGAAGTCGGGCTGCGCCGCTTGAATGCGACCGGGCATGACGTCGTGCTCTTCCAGGTGCTCGATCCCGCCGAAACGACTTTCTCGTTTGAAGAGGCCAAGCACTTTCGCGATGCGGAGACCGGGCAGGAGTTTTTTGTCGATCCCTCCGTGGCTCGAACGCGCTATTTGGAACGGTTTGAAGAGCATCGGGAAGCCCTGGCTGCGACCGCGATCAAGTACGGAATGGACTTCGTTGCGATGGATACTCAAGAGCATCTCGAACACGCGCTGTCCCAATTCGTCAACCGGCGTCACAATGCCGGGATGGTCGCGAGAACCCGACGCGCGAAAAACAGGTAGGCGCTGGTTTCGGGCGACGGCACACCTCACCCCGGAATCCGGCGCGGAGCGAACCTTAAGCCTCTTGTTCCGGTGGTGGAGGCGGAAGGAAGTAAAGCTTCTTCGCCTTGTAGTCCAACACGGCTCCGTATTCCTGAAGAAAGTCGTAACCGAGTATTCCATCGACCTGGATCCCGAAATTGTTGATGCCGGTGGCCACGAGATTCGCGACGCGGAAAACGCGGCTCTCGAACTTGGACTTGCCGAGTTGGAAATTCTCGAGCTTGGCATCGCCAATTCCCATTTGGCGACCGTCGATGGTGTTGAGAACGTCGCCGGTTTGCTTGACGGTCAACCCGAGGACGTCAGCCACCGGGCCGTCCAGATAGGAGTAGGGAAGGTTGGTGTTGATGATGAAGGTGTGATCGCGGTCCGCGATTTTGACGATCACAATCATGGCGGATTTCTCATCATTGTAGGTTAGCGAGTCGCAACCCACATTGGTGAGGTATTGCTCCATCGTCACATCAGCAGACGAGGTGGTTCGGCTCGGGTCGGTCGCCCACAGGTCGATGTATTCCTGATCGGCTGGGCTGAGCGAAGTGACGGGGACGGGCGCCGTTTTTCCACTTGCCAGTTTTAAGATGGCCTTGCCATCCTCGAGGCCTACGAGTTCGGCTTCAATCGCGCGACCGTTGGTGTTCGTAAAGCTCCGGCTCTGGGCTTGGGCAAAACCCAGGCCAAGCGCGGTGATGATGAGAAATCTAATCACGTTCATGGGATTCTATTGTTCAGGAAGGAAGTAAAGGACCATGGATTCCCAATCGGCAATCCCGTCGAAATATTGCAGCACGTCGGCACCCATGATGCCGTTGGCTTCGATGCCGATCCGTTTCAGGCTGCAGACGCCAAGCTCGAAGCCTTCGATTTCGAGACCGGCGATGCCGAACGTTTTCGTCGCGCCGGCGTAAACCTTTTCAGTTCCTCCATCGATCGTCGGAAAGTCGCCAAAATCGACATCGCGGTAAACTTCCACCTTGGTGGATTCGGCAACTTCGCTATCGACCATGCTGAGGGCCCGGCCGGAGTCGAAAATGAACGTGAAGGGTTTTCCGTTCACCGATACATCAACGAGAATCGACTTCCCTTTCTGGGTCAGCTTTGCCGAGGCGTAACCCTTCTCGGTCATGAATTTGGACAATCCCATTCCACCGGCTGCGCTCTTCGCTGCGGCGCGGGTTCGTTCGGCGGGATCCCAATTTTGAATGTAGGATTGGTCGTCGATGCTCAGCGCGGCAATCGGCACGGGGATCTCGCTGAGGTTCGAGCGCCGGAGAATGGCCTTGTCGCCTTCCACGCGGATGAGGCGGGCGCGCAACTCTTTGCCCGACTGGCTTTTGAAGGTGCGATATTCAGCCGCGCCGGCTCCGGATTGGGCCAGGGCCGGAGTGGCAAGGCTCAGGAGAATGAGTCCTGAGTAGAGAAGGGGGATTTTCATCATGGGGATTGTCTCGCAACAAGGTTGAGGGATCAAGATTCGAATCGGGAGGATTTCAGGGAACGCGAACGAACATTTTTTGCGCCTGATAATCGATGAGCGCGCCGAGCTTGCTGATGGCATCGAGCCCGAGAATGCCGTCGACATCGACCTGGCCCTGTCGCGCCGCCAGTTCGGGGAAGCGGAAGATCATGCAGGTGCGGATGGGGATGGCACCGGTGGAATTGGCGCCGTTGAGATCGACGATCCGGAGGTCCAGCGAGGGGAGGGGCTTGCCTGCGATGTTGAGGGTTTCGAGTTTGGCGAGATGGAGCTGGGTCTTCTTTCCCGCGACCATCATGAACTCGTTGAGAGGGGTTGCGGACATGCCGATGCGGGAGGCGGCGGCGCGATCGAGATAGGAAACGGGGAGGGTCGAGTTGAGCAGAAAGCGCAGTTTCTCGGTTCCCAGATTGAGCTCGAACGCGGCGACCGTGGAGTTGCCGTAGCCGTAGGGAACAGGGGCGAATTTTTCAGCTTCGAGAATCTCCCCAATCTTGACCGAACCCAGCCCTTTGCGGCGCGGATCCGTGGACCAGAGATCGAGATATTCGCGGTCGGCGTGGCTCAGCGAGGAAATCGGGACCTGGACCTGTTTGCCGCCATCGACGTTCAACGTCACCGAGGTCGACTCAACCGTGACGAGTTCGCCGAGCATCTTGGCGCCGGTCTTGGTGGTGTATTCGCGCAATTCGCCAACGTCCGGCCCGGCGTTTTCCGTTTCGCCGCCTTTGCAATAGGCGACCCGCTTCTGCCAATCGATCATCGCGTCCATCAGCTGAAAAAAGTCGGCACCCAGAATTCCCTGGGCCTTGAACCCGATTTTAGGCAAGTCCGCAATCCCCATTTCCCAGGGCTCGAGATGCGTCTGACCGAGCGTGAAGGAGTCGAATACGCCGGCGATGACCTTTTCCAGGGAACCGTCGGGAAGGGGAAACTCGCCGAAAACGATTTCGCTGCGCTCCACACCGGCTTGAGCGGCCAGGTTGCTGTCGAAAATCGTGAGGAACTGGCCGGGATCGAGGAGGAACTCGAACGGCTTCTGGTTCACGGCGACGTCGATGGTCAGGTTTCGGTCCCCGACCTTGAGTGGCGTCTGGGTGTAACCCGATTCGCGCAAAAATTCGGACAATCCCAGATCATCGAGCCATTCGGCCCGGCGTTCGTCCGGGTTCCACGCCTGGATGTAGGCTTGGTCATCGATGGACAGCGCTTGAATCGGGATCGTGACGTCCAGGCCCGAGGAGGTCCGGATTTGGGCGTCCTTCCCGTCGACCGAAAGAAGACGGGCCCGAACTTCCTTACCCGAAGCGCGACTGGTGAAGGTTCGGTATTCCGCTGCGCCCGCGAGCTCCGCCAGTGACGAAGCAATTGTGAGGCCCAACCATCCAACGACAAAAACGTAAGCAAGGTGCACGGTCGAGACGCTAGGCATTTGAGCAGCTCGATCAATCGCAACTTTGAATCAAACTGCGGCCCGCATTCCGCCCCGAACCGTTCCCGCCGCCGTGGCCCCGTAGTTGGCCTCAAACCAGGGGGCCAGGGGACGGTTGTTGGGCGGGGAAAGCCAAATCCGGAGAATGTGGCGACGTTTTTCGGGATCGGGGTCATCCTCAAACTCGGTGCGACGATGATAGGTGACCCAATTGTTGAGAAAGAGCAGGTCTCCCGGCTGCTGATGAAATCGCAGGTGCAGCGTTTCATCGGCCGCGATTGCTTCAATCAGATCGAGGGCTTCCCGCTGGCGATCCGTCATCGCGGGCAAATCCTCGCGTTGGTAGGCTCGCTCGATCAGGACACGAAGGAACGCCGACGCGAATACTCCGTCTTGAAACGAGAAAATCGGTTGCTCGCAATACGGCTTTTCATTTCCCAAATCGACATTGTGGCGCAGGTAACGGTAGGGCGAGAACAGTTCCTCAAGGAGATCGGGTCGAGTTTCGAGAATGCGATTGTAAATCGCCATGGAGCTGACCACCTCGTTTTCGCCGCCGGATTTCGCCTGCTGCAGGCAGAAAAAGCCGATCACATCGCATCGATCCGTGTGAAAGCTGAGCTTTTTCCGGGTATTGGGACCACGGGCTCGGGCATCGCCTTCGGCAAAGCCTTCATCACGCACGCTGAACATCTTCTCTCCCTTGGCGCTCTGCGAAACCGGTGTTCCCAGGTGGCGGGAAATTCCCCAAAAGAGCCGTCGGCATTGTGCTTCGCTTAGGTTGTCAATCTCCAGGCCACGGATGATCGTGGCGCCTGAGCCGTTCTCGAGGGAATCCTGGATGGCGCTGAGTTGGCGAGCCAGGGTGGGGAGGGGAAAGTGGTCGTTGTCGAGTTCCTCCAGCGGCAGATCGGCTCCGGCCCGCAGCGCCGCATTCAGCTCATCCCGTTCCGATTCGTCCCAGTGGATCTCCCAATCGTTACGCTTGGTGAGTTCCGACGCAGTCCATGCTGCGGGGTGTGTGATGGGTTTGAAAGGCGCTTCAGGCATCTGAAATTACCGAACTTAAACACGCTTCCGACGCCGTTGCCAAGCAAGGAATCCGGTTGCGGCCAAGGCAATGATGGCCCCAAAAAATTCCCGGGTCAGTTCGACTTCCGCATGATTGGGCGACATGCCGGACTTGGTCATCGTGAAGTGACCGCTTTGGAGATTGGCAAAGAATCCGGGGCCGGTTGTGATCAACTCGTAGATGCCATAGAGCGCAATCAGCGCATAGAGCGGCCAGGGAAACTTCTTCAACAGCGCCAGGAAAAATCCGACCGCGACCAAACCGTAAAACACGATCCAGGCCCAAACATCAGCAAGGGATGGATCGACATAGATGTCGGGATTGTCATCTTCGTGCTGGAGCCAGGAAAACCAGGCAAAGATGACAAGGCCAATGGCGTTCAGGGTAGGGAAGAGGAACTTCTTCATGCCTCTAATTTAGAGAGCTGTCCCCATTGTCGAGCGGCACTGCATCCGCGTTGTGGCAGTTGAGACCCTCTGTTTGAACCCGGCCTGGCGTCAGGGAGCCTGATTTCTCGGGAAATTGGTAACTTTGAACGGCTTACGGTGTCCAATTTCTGAACCTTTCAGAGAAGAAACAAGAAGACGACGTGAGCGAAATAACTGACAACGAAAAGCACGAAGAGTTTATGCGGCTCTTTCTCAGCAACGAACACGAGGTTCTGCGCTACGTCTTGGCCCTGGTCCCGAACCTTGCCGATGCACGGGACATCATTCAGGAAACGGCGGTTTCGTTGTGGAAACGCTTCGACGATTACGACCCCGAGCAGCCGTTTGCGCCGTGGGCCTGTCGATTTGCGCTCAACAAAGTGCGCCACCATTGGCGGCGTGAAAAACGGCGCCAGCACCTCTTCGATGAAGAAACGATGGAATTTCTCGCAGCGCGCCGGACCGAACTCGCCGACGTGATGGACTATCGCCGCGAGTTTCTTCAGGAATGCCTCTGCAAGATGCCGGAAAAATCGCGCTCCATTTTGACGGGCTACTACTTTCACGAGGAATCCGTGGAAGAGATTTCGGAAAAGACGGGTCGAACCGTCGAGGCAATTTACAAAGCGCTCCAGCGCATCCGCCGTGGCCTGAGCCAATGCATCCAATATCGGATGGAGGCTGACTCCCAAGCGAAAACCGTAACATGAAGTCGAACTCGCCAGAAATAGATGATCTCTTCTCCGCAGCCTGTGATGGGCGGGCGGATCAAGCGCAGATCGAGCGATTGCAGCGGGACCTCGCTCAGGATCCAGAGCTACGGGACGAATTTCTCGCCTATGTGGACCTTCACGCGAGTTTGGCGGATGACTGCATTGGAGTGGACTCGGACGACGTGCTCGACTTTCCCGGTCCCGGAAAGTCCCAGCAGGGCCGCCAGGTCTTGATCGCCTCGATTGCGGGAATCGCCGCAGCCTTGGTTTTTGGGGTGATCTTTTGGGTTCTGACTCAGAGGGAAGCCGAGCCGAACTTCATCGCGGTGGTGACCAACGCTGAAGGAGCCCTTTGGGAGGGAGATGATGCGAGCGTAATGGTGGGATCGGCCTTGAAAGCTGGGCTGGTTGAGCTGTGCGAAGGTCGGGTTGAAATCGAGTTGGACAGTGGAGTTCACATCGCGATGGAAGGACCGTCGCGATTTGAATTGATCGATGAAACACGGGGCCGGCTTCATCAGGGCAAGCTTTCCGCGAACGTTCCGCCCGAGGGGATTGGATTTACGGTTGATACGCCAAACATGGCGGTCGTTGATTTGGGAACGGAGTTTGGCCTGAACGTGAACCAGAATGCTTCCGAGGTTCACGTGTTTAATGGCGAAGTTGAGGCGATCCTCAGCTCGGAACGGTCCATCGACCCGCTCAAGGAGCTGATCTCGACCAACGTCACCCGTCGGCTTGAGCGATCAGAAGGCCAACTCGAGACCGTAGCCTTCAACCCGGATCGCTTCACCAGACCTCCCGATTCCCTGCAGGGCGTTACCCGCGTGATGGGTGGAATCCGGGTTCTCCGAACGCAGCCGGAAACGGTCAGGAAGGGAACCTATCAGCACAACTACATCCTGCTTTTTCGGGAGCAGGCCCACATTGAGTTGGAAGATCCGCTCGAAGTGAGTTTAACGCGCCCGGGGCGCTACATCGTTGGGTTCGGCGAAGCAAACGGAAACGATTTTCGCCATACCTTGAAAGTTGGCGAACGCATTGATTGCTACTTTTTGCACTTTGACACGGAAACGGAGGTCTCCACACGTTGCCGGGGTGCCATTCGCTTCGATCGGCAGATCGTCGCCGTGATCGCCGGAGGACGACAGATGGGAGCGACGGACGAGTTGCTTGGTGCCTGGTGCACGGCTTACGATCACCCCGATACACTTGATCGCGGTTTGGATAACGATGAAGTGGTGATCAGCGGCGATCGGCGAACCCTCACGCTCGATTGGGGAGTTGGTTCATCAGCCGATCAAATCCGCGTGCTCGTCGCGGCAGCCGATTGAGCGGGGTTTGCCCGTTGCTCACGCCGGGATCTGCTGGGTGATGCAATGCACGCCGCCCCCACCTTTGGAAAGGATCAAGCCGCTCACACCGATCACCTGGCGATCGGGAAACGCGTCGCGCAGAACTTCGAGCGCAGGTTCGTCAGCTTTCGGATTGTTCTCGGTCGGGACAATCACGGCGCCGTTGCAGATGTAAAAATTCATGTGGGCGACGTGATCGGCGAGGGGCAGATCAATCACCTTGAGGCTTCTCCCGTTGGCGTCTTTGGATTTGAGAAGTCGTTGCTTCGCGTCAATGAGCCGTTTGTAGTTTGGGTCGCGACGGTCCTTGGTTTGATGGAGTAGGACCACGCCCGGTTTTGCGAAAGCGGCAATCCCATCGACATGCCCATTGGTCACAGGATCGGGAGTCAGCCCCTTCGCAAGCCAGATGACGGTTTTGGCTCCCAGATAGTCTTTCAATTCCTGCTCGACCTCCGCTTTCTTCATCCTGGGATTTCGATTGCGGTGCAAAAGGCATTCCTCAGTCGTGATCAGGGTTCCCTCGCCGTCCTGCAAAACTCCGCCTCCTTCCAAAACCAGCGAAGAAACATACATCTTGGATTGGAAGTGAGCGGCGAGCCTCGCTTTGAGAAGCGCGTCGTCGTGATAGGGCGGAAACTTGCCCCCCCAACCATTAAAGGTGAAACCCGCGACTCGGCGTTCGTTACCCGGGCCTTTGAGGAACATCGGGCCGGAGTCGCGCGCCCAACCGTCGTTCACCGGTAGTTGGATTTTCGTGATGGTGGAACTCAGCAACGTGTCGGCAATCGCCTTGTCCGGTGGATTGATCACCATCGTCAACGGCTCAAACTGGCTGATGGTATTGGCAACGGTGGCCCATTCCTTTCGGGCATCATCCAAACCATAGCCCTTCCAATTCTGGGCGGGCACGAAGACCATGATCGTCCCGCGATGGCGCTCCCATTCGCCCGGCATTCGAAACCCTCCCTGAAGTGGAGTCTCGCCATGAATCAACTCAGCGTCTGTGGCCGAGTAGTCCGGCGGAGACGGGGATTTGGCATGCAAAGGAGGCATGTCGGCCATCGACGCACTCGAACAGACTCCCAATTTAACGAAGCGACGACGGTACATGGGCGGGTGAGGAACGTTGGGATGGGGAAAAGGCGAGGGGGGGGCGCGCCGATGATGAGAGAGTGGCGTCCCCGAGTGGAATCGAACCACTATCTAAAGTTTAGGAAACTCTTGTTCTATCCGTTGAACTACGGGGACTCACGGATTGGCCGGAAAGTATCACTTGCTGGAGAGGAATTCAATCTTTCCTCAGTGGATCGATTCCTGTCTGGACAGTGCTTCCTGAGAACCAAGATCAGGAAAGCTTTGGAGCAAACGGCCTCTAATCTAAAGCCCGAAAATCAAATCCAACAAATCTTCCAAGAGGCCACCGTCATCATCGTCGTCGTCCTCAGGTTCACTTTCCCCTGAATCACTCTCCAAGGTTCCCAACAGACCACCAGGGTCCGTATCAAGGACGGTTTCCAGTTGGGAAGGAGTCAAGACAGAAAGGGTCATTGCCAACTTCTCCGCATAGTTCATGTATTGAGATGCGCTGCCGCCCGTGTCGGAAGCGATTGCTGCTGCGATCGTGGATACGGCCGCCTCGTTCTCACTGGCTGAAACCTGACCCATGGCACAGAGAAGCACGACAAGCCCAGCCAGAAAACTCCGGTGGGCTTGGGAAAGAGCTGCTGCTGGTTGGTGAAGGGTCATTGAGGAATGGAAAACGAAAATATGGGATTTGTTTTATTCTAGAATAACGGGAGCAAGAAGCAATTATTTTGTTATAGAAATTATAACAAATATAAACGCGGCGGGGAGAATCAGGTTTTCTCAACCATGTTGACTCCCGTTCTTGGCTACTGCCCTTCGGGCTTGTAGGCGAGGCGGAGTTCGGAGGCGCCGCTAAGAATCTCAAGATACTGGCTGGCAAACTCAATCTCCTCGTCAGAGAGCGTGGGAATACTGAAGACTTCTCCGGAAAGTGGCCCTTCTGTTACCGTAACTCCCTCACGCAGAAGTCTCACCGTTGCTTCTTTGCCGCCCAATGACGGTGGAAAAACATGAATGGAGCCCAGCACGGCGAGTGAGGCTGAAACGGAGGCAATGTTTTGGGCGTTCGTGCGATCTCGTGATTCGTTGGCAGAATCGTTGATCCGGCTGATCGTCGGTACTGCCACAGACGTCAGGATTCCGATGATCGCGACAACGACAAGAAGTTCAGTCAGGGAAAATCCACCGCGTACTTTCGAGAAACGACGAAAACCCAGCGTCGAATGCGAAGCGGCATCCTTTTCAGAAGGTTGTGTGGGAATTTGAACTGGGAATTTCAGTTGCAAGGTGCTGGACTGAATTGGGCTATGACTTTTTGAATATCAATCGGATACGCGAACTTACCTAAGGTGTGCAAGAAATTCAACTTCTCGAAATTATTAATTATTTCAGAAGTTCTATGGTGAATTGCGAAGATTGGCGGGAGGCGAGCAAGCGCTGGTCGTCTGTTCGACCGTTTTAAAAGGGATGCTTGTACGCAAAAAAACGGCCTTCCCCGAAAGGAAGACCGTTCATTGTAAATTTAATGAAATTTATAACAAGCTGAAATTCAGCTTAGCTGTAGGAAGCTTGAGCGCCTTTCAAGTTGCGCTTCTTCACCCACGGCATGCGATCGCGAAGTCGCTTGCCAACTTTCTCGATATCGTGAGCTGCTCCTTCTTTGCGCAACGCATTGAAGTTCTGACAGCCGCTGTTGTATTCTTCCATCCATTCCTTGGCGAATTTGCCGGTCTGGATCGTCTTCAGCGCCTTCTCCATTTTCTTCTTCACGCTGGCATCGATGATCTTTGGACCAACGGTCACGTCGCCATACTCCGCCGTTTCGGAGATGGAGAAGCGCATTCCGCTGATTCCGGATTCGTTGATCAAATCGACGATCAGCTTCATCTCGTGCAAACACTCGAAGTAAGCCATCTCAGGCTGGTAACCAGCTTCGACCAACACTTCGTAACCAGCCTTGATCAGGGCGCTGACGCCACCGCAAAGCACGGTCTGCTCACCAAACAAGTCAGTCTCGGTCTCTTCCTTGAAGTCCGTTTGGAAAACACCGGCGCGGGTTCCGCCGATTCCCTTGGCCCAGGCCAAAGCGATTTTCTTGGCGGACTTGTTCGCATCCTGATAAATGGCGATCAGGGTTGGAACCCCTTTGCCTTCGAGATACTGGCTGCGGACGGTGTGACCAGGTCCCTTGGGAGCAACCATGATCACGTTGATGTTTTCCGGTGGCTTGACGAAGCCAAAGTGAACTGCAAACCCGTGACTGAACAAGAGCGTCTGGCCGTCTTTCAGATTCGGAGCAACGTCCTCCTCGAAGATTGCCGGGATCTTGGTGTCAGGGACAGCCATGAAGATGACGTCTGCTTTTTTGACTGCCTCGGCAGTGTCATAGACTTTGAATCCGAGCTCTTCGGCGACTGGAACCGACTTGCTCTTCGAATAGAGTCCGATGATGACCTTCAACCCGCTATCTTTTAGGTTAAGCGCGTGGGCGTGTCCTTGCGAACCAAAGCCGATAACCGCACAGGTTTTACCCTTGAGGTGCATGAGGTCGGCGTCTTTGTCCGTGTAGATCTTGGCTGGCATGAGTATTGTTAGTTTGTGAGTTGGCCTCAGGAAAAAAAGGGCCTCACAGTTGATGCGAACACGATATTGGTCAACCGATAAGAAATTTTTCGGAGCGGAAGTGCAAAATAGTCGAAATCCACAGGGATTCACCAACGCACCATTTCAGGAGATTGCGAGGGAGTAGGTTGACATGTGAGGGTTTGAAACTTAACTCTTCCGAACTAACTCGGCCCTCCCCGGTCCCGTTTTTTCACCCTTCAATCCCTGACTTTCGCTTATGCCCGCAACTCCCGACACCGGTTCTCCCATGAACATGATGTATGGAGACTGGTTTCTCGATTACGCCTCCTACGTCATTCTGGAACGTGCTGTTCCCCATTTGAACGATGGCCTGAAGCCGGTGCAGCGCCGGATTCTCCATTCGTTGCGTGAGAAAGACGATGGCCGGTTCCACAAGGTCGCGAACATTGTCGGCCACACGATGCAGTACCATCCTCATGGTGATGCTTCGATCGGCGATGCCCTGACACAGCTTGGTCAGAAGAACCTCCTCATCGATACGCAGGGGAACTGGGGCAACATCCTCACCGGCGACAATGCGGCCGCTCCGCGTTACATCGAGTGTAAGCTTTCCAAGTTCGCGCTCGAGGTGGCCTTCAACGCGAAGACGACCACGTGGGCAGCTTCCTACGATGGACGGAACAAGGAGCCGGTTACGCTTCCGATGAAGTTCCCGCTGGTTTTGGCGCAGGGCGTCGAAGGGATCGCCGTTGGTCTTGCCTGCAAGATTTTGCCCCACAACTTTATCGAGCTGATTGATGCTTCCATCGCCGCGCTCAAGAAGGAAGACTTTGAACTGTTTCCGGACTTTGCGCAGGGCGGGACGATGGACGTCTCCGAATACAACGACGGCCTTCGTGGCGGACGCGTTCGGGTGCGCGCCAAAATCGAGACCACGAAGAAGCGCTTGCTCACGATTCGAGAGATTCCGTTCGGCACGACGACGACCAGTCTGATGGCCTCAATCGCGGACGCCAATTCCAAGGGCAAGATCGACATCATGAAGGTGGAGGATCTCACCTCCGACACGGTTGAGCTGCAGATTCATCTTCCTTCCGCGGCCGATCCCGATACGACGATCAAGGCACTCTACGCCTTCTCCGATTGTGAGGTTTCGATTTCCCCGAACTCCTGCATCATCGAGGACAACAAGCCCAAGTTTCTCGGGGTTAAGGAGATCTTGCGCCGTAGCGCGTTCGAGACTCGCAGCCTGCTCAAACAGGAGTTGGAAATCACCCTGGGCGAGTTGGAAGACAAATGGCACTTCTCGTCTCTCGAAAAGATCTTCATCGAGAATCGCATCTATCGCCGGATTGAGGAGTGCGAAACCTGGGAAGCCGTGATCGACGAAATCTGGACCGGTTTGAAGCCGTTCCTGCACCTTCTGAAACGCGAAGTGGTCGAGGATGACATCATCCGGCTCACGGAAATCAGAATCAAGCGGATCTCCAAATACGACAGCTTCAAAGCCGACGAATACATTCGTGGGCTCGAAGATCGGATCGCCGAAACCAAGCGGCATCTCCGCAACCTCACGGCGTATGCCGTCTCCTGGTATGAGGGGCTCAAGGAGCGCTACGGCAATGGGCGCGAACGCAAGACCGAGCTGGGCAGCTTCTCCAAAGTCGTTGCCCGCAAAGTCGCCGTCGCCAACCTGACCCTTTTCATCAACCGCAAAGACGGCTTCGTCGGTTACGGGTTGAAGAAGGACGAGGAAATCGGACCCTGTTCCCAGATCGACGACATCATCGCCTTCTCTCGCGATGGAACCATGCGCGTCGTTCGCAATGCGGAAAAAGTCTTCATCGGCCAGAACAACCTCCACTGCGCCGTTTTCCACAGCGATGAGCCCACGATCTACAACATGATCTATCGCGATGGCCGGGATGGTCCGGTTTATGCCAAGCGCTTCCAGGTCTCCGGAATCACCCGCGAAAAAGTTTACGAGCTGACCAAGGGCAACCCCAACTCGCGCGTTCTCCACTTTTCCGTTCACGAGAACGAGGAAGCCTCGCAGGCGGTCAAGCTTCGGGTCTACCTCAAGCCCGCGCCGCGCCTTCGCGTTCTGGAACTCGACTTCGATTTTGCGGACATCGCCATCAAAGGTCGCCAGACCCAGGGCAACATCATCACCAAAAACGGAGTCGATCGGGTCGTCCGAGCGCCGAAGTAGGCTTGACGCAGACCTCACACTGCGCCCAAGTCGCCGGTCATGCCAAACCCCGGGGATTCAGAATTTGCCGAATTTGTTCGCGACCACAGCGATTGGAATCCGGCATTCGCCATCGTCTTGGGATCGGGCTTGGGCGGTCTTGTCGATCGGTTCGAATTGCTTGAGGAAGTTCGCTATGATGACATTGATGGTCTTCACACGAGCCGGGTTCCCGGTCACTCGGGCCGATTCGTCCTCGTTCGCCATGGCGAAAGCCAGCTTCTCATCGCGCAAGGGCGCGTTCATCTCTACGAAGGGTTGTCCGCCTATCAGGCCACAGCAATTGTCCGCGCAGTCGCCGCGTTAGGGGTCAAAGCGGTGATGCTGACGAACGCCGCCGGTGCCATCAACCCGGACTTTCAGCTTCCCGGCTGGATGGGGATCACCGATCACATCAATTTTACGGGAACGTCGCCACTTGTCGGGCATCCCAGTTTCGTCGACCTTTCCGAGGCTTACGATCGCGAGTTGTTGCAGAAAACCCGGCTCCTCGCCGACGAGCACAAGATCGCGTATGCCGAAGGTGTTTACGCTGGCGTGCTTGGTCCCCAGTACGAAACGCCGGCTGAGGTGCGGATGTTGCGCACGCTGGGCGCCGATGCGGTTGGGATGTCGACCGTATTGGAAGCGATCGAGGCGAGAGCCCAGGAAATGCGCGTGCTGGGACTCTCCTGCCTCACCAATTGGGGGGCTGGAATCTCGACCGAGAATCTCAGTCACGCCGATGTTGTGCAACGGGGCGACACGGCGGTGGATGATTTGGAGAGAATCGTGCGAAGCCTCGTCGAAAGCGTTTCATGATGCCTTGACGATCTGCCGAACCGCTTCTCCCGCCGCGACCAAACCAAACGTCCCCGTAACGAAGGAGGCCGTTCCCAGTCCGGAATCGCAATTGAGCCGCGACTCGCTGCCGGGTTCGCTCGCTTCGCAAACCGTCCCGTCCGACCATGGAAACACTGCGTTTTCGCTCGAATACACCGCCGCGATCTCGAAGCTCACCGTCTCACTGGGCGAAAACCCGAATCCGCGCTTCAGCTCTCGTCGAACCGCGCGCAACAGCCGATCGTTCGTTGCGTCGCGCAAATCCGCAACCTTCACCGCGGTTGGATCGCTTTTTCCGCCCGCACCGCCACACGTAACAACCGATCGCCCGCGTTCACGACATTTGGCGAGAAGCAGGCACTTGTGCTCCAGCGCATCGATCGCATCGATCACCACGTCGTAGTCTGGGGCCAGCAACGCGTCCGCATTCGTCGAGGTGAAGAACGCTTCCTCAGCAATCACCTCGCAATCCGGGTGAATCGTCGCCACGCGCTTCGCCATCACTGTGACCTTTGAGCGCCCAATTTCTCCGTCCAACGCGTGAAGCTGCCGATTCACGTTCGTGATGCAGATGTCATCCAAATCAATCATCGTAATCCGGCCGATGCCGCTGCGCGCCAGCGCCTCGACCACCCAGGAACCAACGCCGCCGATTCCCGCGACACAAACGTGCGCATTCCGCAGTCTGGAAAGCGTGTCGCCTCCGTATAACCTGCCAAGTCCGCTAAAACGGTCCGTGTAATCGGTGTCTTCGCTTGCCTGTTGTTTGCGAGAATCTGTCATGCTCACATTTTGTTCGTTGTAATTTAGAAGTAGTTTGGAATTTTTCGTCCTGACATGCCTTGTAACCCGCGCCATGTGGCAAGGCGGGCTATAATCACGCGAGTAATGTCCTAATTTCAAATTAGGGCATTAGCGAAAGCGTGAGCACAAGACGTGTTCCTAACAGCACCAGATTAGGTTGTCAGGTTTTCGATCTTGGACGAGGTTAACCGATGGCGGTGCCCAAAGACACACTCGAAGCCTTTTACCAAGCATGGTATGATACCAAGATGGATCCAACCAATCCGGAGGTGCGGGCAGACTATTTAGACGCGTTGGATGAACTACAAGCCGCAATGGGCGGCGGATTCCAAGCGCACGAAATCAAGGAAGCGTTGGGCGAATCGTTCTCGACGTGGCAAAAGCATGAGCGACTACCGAAACCGCCACGCAAACCAACGCAGGATTAGGCAAAAATGGCTTCCTGAACTTCGCGTTTCCGTTCAGCACTGACCGGCACTTTCAATCTCACCCAATCTTCTTCGAGCGAAGCAATTCCAGTGTCGAAGTGTTCGATCGAAATACCCAATTCTAGTTTGAAAAATTCTTGCTGGGCTGGTGCAACAAACTGGTTGTAAAGCTGACGCAAGTCTCTTGCCAACGCGATGGCATTCATCGTGACTTCCTGCAACTCAAGGATTAGATCCTGCGGAATTTGGTCCGTTGAAAGGTCGCGATAGGCAATTCCCCTCACGAGGTTCTGCCATGTTAGCGACGTATTCACATAGGTCGCAAGATTCCCCTCGTCGGTGAGGGATTTATTCATGTCGGCGAGCATCCACTGGGAATATCTCACCGCTTCTTCATCAGAAATCGGAGGAGAATGGTCGGTGATTTGGGTCATTTCACGTGAGGGGATGAAGGCTACGGAGGCGACGAATCTACTGGGGCTACGTATTTCCTGTAGTCTACGGATCTGCACAGGGAATGCAAACAATCAAAAAACGAGGACAACACTGAATGCGAACAAAAGCGAAACCGTGAAGGTCGTCAGCGGGCGATTGTTTGCGAGAATCTGTCATGCTCACACTTTGTTCGTTGTAATTTAGAAGAAGTTTGGAATTTTTCGTCCTGACATGCCTTACAATATCCACCTGGCCGAAAACGAAACTGAAGCGCTCGAAGCCGATGCGCATCTCAGCATCGACTACCAGGATCACAAGTGCATTTTTGATCCCACAGCGGTCGAACTCTACGACCTCACGCTTTTTTACAACCTTTCCGACTTCTACCAAAACGCGGTTTTCCTCGACGACAACGTCGTCAGCCTGCGCGGTGAAGTCGAAGAAGCACGCCGCCGAATCGAAAATCCGCGTGCCACCCACATTCTCAGCGAAATGAGCATGCTCTGCGAGCGCGCTCGCAAGTCGAGGCTCAACATCTTCGCGTTCGGCGAGTGATGGAAGAACTGGAGCGCAGGTGGTTGGAGCTGGCGCGCGCTCAGAGCCAGTCGAACCCCGGGCAAACCTGGGAATTGCTCCGTTCCCACTATTCCGAGCCGCATCGCCGCTATCACAACCTTGCCCACATCGAGGCCTGTCTTCAATGGCTCGACCGCGTCCGTGATCACGCCAAGGATTCCCCATCGATGGAATTCGCGATTTGGTTTCACGACGTCATTTACGACACTCACAGCTCGACCAACGAGCAGGACAGCGCCGATCTCGCGCAACGCACCCTGATTCCTCCGGCAAACGTCGATCGCGTTCGCAACTTGATTCTCGCGACCGGGCATCAGGCCGACGCCGAAGGAGACGCGGCGCTTCTTTGCGACATCGATCTCGCAACGCTCGGTGCCGAACCCGCCGGTTACCTCGCTTACCAGGGCCAGATTCGCGAAGAATACGGCTGGGTGCCCGATGCCGCGTATCGTGAAGGCCGAGCCAAGGTGCTAAACCAGTTTCTGAGCCGACCCGCCATCTACGTCACGGACGCGTTTCGTCACCTTGAAGCGCCCGCGCGCCGCAATCTCGAGGCAGAAATTCAACATTTGTCTGAATAACCCCATCGGGGATCGAGTCCGTCTAACAGGTGCACCCCGGGCGGGGAACGTTTGCAACTGTCCCAGGAAAACTGTGCCTACGATTGACACCATCATGAGCGACCAGACCCAGACCAGCATTGCGGAGAAGCCGCACCAAGCCACGGCCCCCGCCAAGGGCAAAGGTTCCAACAACTTCCAAGTCGACCTTGGCGGCCTCATCGAGATTCTCTCCGATCACCTTTACACCGAGAAATCCGTCTTCGTCCGCGAACTCCTGCAAAACGCGGTCGATGCCATCACCGGCGCGGAACTGGAAGGAATCTTGAAGAACGGCGGTGGCGAAATCTCGCTCGAAGTCCAGCCCGCCAAAGACACCCACGGCGCCAAACAAGTCATCACGATCGAAGACAACGGCATTGGGTTGACCGAGGAAGAGATTCACACCTTTCTCGTTACCATCGGCCGCTCGATCAAGCGCGAGGACCTGATCAAGCAACGTCAGGGCGACTTCATCGGCCGTTTTGGCATCGGGCTTCTCAGCTGCTTCATGGTCGCGGATCGTGTGGTCCTCGTCACGCGTTCGGCCCGCACCCCGGACGCTCCGACGATCCGCTGGACCGGGCATACCGACGGCACCTACGAACTTGAAGTGCTCGATCAGGATCTCTCTCCCGGCACTCGCGTTTACCTCACGGCGGATTCCGACAAGGACGGCGCGTTCGATGCCTGTCGCGTTCGCGAATTGATCCAGAAATACGGCCAGTTCCTCCCGGTTGCCATCACCGTTCGTGGCCCGGATGTGCCAGACGAAGACGAGAGCCTGACGAACTGTTTTCCCTGGGAGGACGGCTTCGGAACCGAAGACGTGAAAGAAGCGGATTGGATCGCCTTTGCCGAGAAAACGACGGGCGAAAGCGTCATGGGCGTCTTTCCTGTCGAGTCCGAGGAAGCCGGGCTCATTGGCATGGGCGTCGTGATCAAAAAAGTCAGCGGCCCGGTCCCGAACGATGGCAATCATCTCTACCTCAAACGCATGCTGCTCAGCGACGAAGCCGTCTTTCTGCTTCCCGATAAGATGCCCTTTCTCCGGGTGCTCGCCAACGCCACCCTGCTCAAACCCAATGCGGCCCGCGATGCGGTTCACGACGACGAGAACCTCCTCGAAGAAGTCCGCGTCGACGTTCGCGAAGCGTTCCGCGATTACGTCCGCCGTCTCGACGAGCGCAATCCGGGCCGGCTCAAAAAGATGATGGCCGCCCACTCGCGCGCGCTGCTCGATGCCGCGCTCGAGGATGAACCTCTGCTGACGACGCTGGTTCCCCACATTCCTGTCGAAACCACGCTCGGCGAGATGACGCTCGGAGCGGTGCGCGAACAATTCGACGACTACCGCTTCATCACGGACTACGAGGACTACAAACGCGCCATTCCTCTCGCCCGGGCCCACAGCGTCTGTGTCGTCAATGCCGGCTTCTTCCAGATCGATCACGTTTGCCGCAAGCTCAGCCGCATCTTCCCGGAAGAGCCGGTCGTCGAAACCAGCAGCAAGGAACTCCGCGAGCAATACAGCAAACCCGTCGATGACGGTCCGGACGCCCGTCGCCTCCTCAAGCGCGCCGCCGCCGCCTTGGCCGACGAGGATTGCGAAGTCAAGCTCGTCTGCGACGGCAAAAAGAACGCTCCCTGCGTGCTCGAACTGCGCGAAAACGCCGCGATTCGCCGGTCTCAAGGCAGCGAGAACGATCTCGGCAGTCTCGACTTTCTCGACGACTTCGGTTCTTCGTTTGGCGACTCTGACAAAGCCGTTTTTCAGATGAACGCCGATACCCGCGTCATCCAGCAACTCCTCGCCGCGACCGATGGGCCGCGCACGCGTCGCGGAATCCGCGTCCTCTATCACCTCGCCCTGCTCGCCGCTCGGCAAACGCCCAATCAACGCGAAAGCGCCGCGTTCGAAGACGCCTTCACCGCGCTTTTCGAAATGGGGGAGGGAGGTGCCGAATGAGCGAGGATCGATGGGAAACCAGTGCCAGGATCAGCGAGCTGATCGATGATGCCTTTAACGAGAGCAATCATCACCAGCGGGCGCGCCTCTACCGCCAGGCCCTCGCGCTCGCCTATCAACACGGCGATGAGGAGCTCACCCAACGCGCCGCCTTCATGTTCGCGCTCATGAACTCCAGTCTGGGCTATGCCGAGGAAGCGATGCGCGCCTACCTCCCGCACGTCAAAGAGCACCAAATCGTGAATCAGATGTTCGGCGCGGATCGTTACGAAGTCTGGCCCTACATCAAAGTCGTCGAGCATCTCCCCGAATTCCCCGGCATCAACGCGGAACGAATCGAGCGCTATGTCGCCAATCTCTCCGAGCGGGTGCAGGAGCGCTTCAGTTGGCGGCTCGCGGAGTGGAATACCCGTCTCCAGATCGCCAACACCATGGGCGATGCCGTTTCCGCGCGTCGTTGGCTCGACCTGCGCGAACGCGAAGACCGCGAACTCGCCCGCAAGGCCAAACCGTTCGAAGACAACCAGGAACTCGCCATGGAAACCGGCTCTCCCATTTGCGGGGCACGCAGCCGCCAAATGGCGATCGAAACTCTCCTCCTCGAAGGCGAGTATGAAGCGGCGTTTGAGAAGCTCGAGCGTCTTCGCACCATGGCCGGAAGCTGCATGAACATCTGCCGCTCCGCTCCCCATCGCATCTTCGGCCTCATCCTCCGCCCGCTCCGCGAAAACGGGAAGCTCGATCTCGCCGAAGAAATCCACCAACGCGGCGTCGCCATCGTGCAAGGCAACGGCGGCCAACTCCGCGCCGTCGGCGAGCACATCCAACACCTCGCGGTCACCGATCGCCCGGAAGCCGCCGCCAAACTCTTCCACGATCACCTCGCCATCAGCTTCACCTCCGCCACGCCCTATCACCAGTTCCACTTCCTCGCCCACGCCCTCCCGCTCGGCGAAACCGCCTTCAACCAGGTCGCCCTCGAAGCGCTCCCCCGCGAAATTCGTCGCCCCTTCACCGCTCCCGCCGCCCTCCAATCCTGGGCCGAAGAGCGCGTCCAGCTTCTCGCGCGTCAGTTTGATGCCCGGAATGGGAATGCGATGTTTGCGGACGTGCTGAATCGGTAAATCTACAGAAGGGCTTGTGACCCCTCTGGGGGCGTTGCTTTCTCGCGGGCTCTTGACAAAGGTTCCGTGGGCGACAGGATTGTCGCCTCTCCTTGTTGATGAATCATGGATTCGTTTGATGACATGCTGCAGTTTCTTGATGGTCAGGCGGACATCCGGAAGCACGGGGTCAAACTTCCCCATTGGCAACAGCCCGGCGCTTGCACGTTCGTGACGTTTCGACTGGCCGATTCCATCCCGCGCGAGAAGTTGGAAATCTGGAAGGAGGAACGCGAGGAATGGTTGGAGCGTCATCCCAAACCCTGGAACGCGGATACGGAGCAAACCTATCATCGCCAGTTTTCCGGGCAGGTTGAGCGATGGCTCGATGAATCGCATGGCGACTGTGTCCTGCGGGAGCCGCCGGTTGCCGCGGATCTGGCGGAGGTGCTGGGCTTTCATGAGCCGGATCGCTACCTGCATCACAGCTGGGTGATCATGCCGAACCACGTGCATCTTCTGTTCACTTTGCATCCCGAAGAATCGCTCGAAGATCGCCTCAAAAATTGGAAAGGCATTTCCGCTCGGCGCATCAATCAGCGCTTCGGACGAAACGGGAAGCTTTGGCAACGCGATTACTTCGATCGGTTGATCCGCGACGGGAAGCATTTTCGGAACGTAGCGCGCTACATTCGGCGCAATCCCGAGAAAGCGCGACTCGGAGAGGGAAGCTATCGGCTCTACGAGAGTGAGTTGGTGAAGGCCATGCTCGACGACGAGTAACAAGGAGAGGCGACAATCCTGTCGCCCACGGAGAATGCGCGCAACGGTCGTGCAAACGAGCCAGGAAATTCGGCAAAAGCTTCGAAGTCGAAAGGGTTGTCCTAATTGAAAGAATGTGAAATTTTTTCTTCCGGTACGAGCGACTCCGTCTGACGACAAAAAATCCTCCAGCGATGCTCGATGGCACCACTGAAGGAAGTTTCGGTTTGGGGTTTCGATTATGGGCGGGTCAACTTGCGCTTGTGATAAGGCGTCGCCTTGGGAGTGGCTTTGGTTGACAGGGTGAGGCCGATGGTTTGAGGCCGGGGCTGCGCTTTACTGATCGCTGCTGTGCCTTTGGACCGTTTCGAGGTGGCGGCGGAGTTGGCGGCCACCTTCACCTTGGGATGAGCCACTGCGGGAGTGGTTTTGGAGGGCGGCATGGCACTTGCGTCGATGCTGAAGAGGGCGCAAAGGCCGGCTGCAGCGATGAGGGTGAAGATGCCGTTGTTCATTTTGAATGTGGATGTTTTCATTGTCTTATTTGTTGTTGTTTTGGTTTATGGTTAGATAGGGAGTTAGGTTTTCCGGGCTGTTGTGTCCCGGGGTTGGGTGTTGGTGAGAGGTGGTGCCTCTCAGGAGAGCGTTCTCAGAGCGAGGACGAAGACGATCGAGGCAGCGAGGGTGCTGATCGTGCGGACGTGGTTCCAGGGGAGCCAGCGTCGCACATACTCCTGCCATTCCTGGGTGAGTGCGGGAGCTTCCGGATCTGTCTGGGCCGCCAGCCGATTGTTGAGCGGCACATTGCAGCTCATGGTGATGACAATGCAGCCGACGAGGTAGAGAACTCCGCCGGAGAATGCCAGCGCAACGGCCGGTGTGCCCCAGTCGCGGATCGCGAGGATCACGGTTGCCAGGCTGGTCAGCGCCGTTCCGAAAAACAGGAGTATGAACCAGGGATTGATGATGGTCACGTTGATGTGTTGCATCGCCGCAGCGCCATGGATGGGGGGAAGTTTAAGCAGTGCCTTCATCACAACGTTGGAGAAGGTGAAGAACAGGCCGCTCATCAAGCCGGAGCCGATCGCGCTGGCCAATGTCGTCGCAATGAGGAGGTCCTTCATGACAGAGCTGGAGCGAGGGATGCGGTTGCCGCGGGTTCGCGATTCCAGAGTCCGGCCCGAACCACCTTCTGGCAGTAGGAGGCGAACGACTCGGGTTCTCGGCCGAGGGCGCGTTGCACTCCGTCGCCAAGGTAGGCGTTCCGGCCATCCAGGACCGAGGTGAAGAGATAGTCGAGGAGGCTGACCAGATCCGGCGGCAGTTGTTGGGCGAGCAACCCGTTCACAAAGTCTTCCCGCGTGATGGGTTGAAAGTGCAACGGACGGCCCGTCGCCTTCGCAATCTCCGCAACCACCTCGGGGAAGGTGAGCAGCTCCGGCCCGGTCAGCTCATAAAGCTCACCAATGTGCCGGTCATCGATCAAGGCCGCGACTGCGACGTCGGCGATGTCGTCCGTATCGACAAAGGGCTCGGCCACCGTCGTTACCGGCAACGCCACGACGCCGTCGAGCACCATGTCGCGCAGGAAGTTTTCGCTGAAGTTCTGGTTGAACCAGCTGCAGCGGACGATGGTCGACGCGATCCCGGAATTGCGGACAATCTCTTCGCAACGTTGCGCTTCTTCCTCGCCGCGGCCGGAAAGCAGCACCAGTTTCCGGACGTCCAGGGTTCGGCAGAGGTCGACCAGCTTCTGGATCTTCTCCGGCGCGCCGGGAGCCGCCAGATCCGGCGTGTAAGAGATGTAGACCGAAGTGATGCCCTGCAGAGCCGGTCCCCAAGTCGTGGCGTCTTCCCAGATAAAGGGAGGAGTTCCGGAGCGGGAGCCGATGCGAACATTGCGGCCGAGGGCATGAAGTCGTGAGACGATGCGCCGACCGGTTTTTCCGGTGCCGCCAAGCACCAGAATCGTTTCGTTTTGAGAGGGATTGGAGTGGGTGTGTTCATTCATGATGGAGAACCATAGTGAACAAATTCTGGATAAACAATGCCACTTGGTCTGTCTGTTTTGCTCTTTCGTCCAAAATGGCTGGACTTTGTGGGCGTCATCGATAAAATCGCAGGCATGAGCAAGGAACCCGCCATCTTCATATCCAAGGATGACGCCATGGAATGCGCCTGGAAGCCCGCCGATCCCCTGGGGGAGGCGCTCCACTCCCTGCGCATGAGCGGCACCTTCTATAGTCGCTCGGAGCTTACCGCACCCTGGGGAATGGATTTGCCGCCGATGGACGGGACCCTCATGTTTCACACCGTCACTGCCGGAAGCTGTTGGGTCGATGTTCCCGGCACGCAAAGCCGCCTGCTGCGGGCGGGAGACTTCGCCCTGATTCCCCACGGCGACGGCCACATCATCAAAAGCGACTCGCAGGCCGAGGCGATCCCGCTCTTCGATGTCCCCCGCACCGTCTGGGGCGATCGCTACGAACACATTCGCTTTGGCGGAGGCGGCGCGGAGACCGGGCTCGTTTGCGGAGCGGTCCACTTCGAGCATCCCACCGCCGTTCGCCTCATCCAGATGCTCCCCAAGATCATCACGATCGACGCCTCCACTCCCGGCAGCGACTGGATTCTCACCACCGTCCGCCTCATGATTTCCGAAGCGCAGGAGATGCGTCCGGGAGGCGACACCGTCATCCAGCGCGTTTCCGACATTCTCGTGATCCAGGCGATTCGTTCCTGGCTCGATCACGATCCCAAAGCGAAAACCGGCTGGTTGGGCGCTCTTCAGGACGAGAAAATCGGTCACGCCATCATGCTCGTGCACCGCGATCCCATCGAGCCCTGGACCGTCGCGACTCTCGCTGAACGCGTCGGCATGTCGCGCTCCTCCTTCGCCGCCAAATTCATGGAACTGGTGGGGGAAGGCCCCATGCAATACGTCCGGCAATGGCGCATGCAGGTCGCCGTCACCTGGCTCAAGGAAACCGACGCCTCAGTTGGCGAAATGGCCGAACGGCTCGGCTACCAATCCGAAGCCGCCTTCAACCGCGCCTTCAAGAACTTCGTCGGGGAAACCCCGGGAGCGGTGCGTCGCAGAGCTGCGTAATCGGGAGGCGCAGGAGAGGTGTTGGTGCGGTTACGGGAAAAGAAAGTCGGGTCGTAATTATTGACTTGCCGCGATGTATTCACATTGTAATCTCAGGAAGCCTAGCATGAAACACGACTCCAACTGAGGGTGGGGACGTGGTTTGTAACACAACATTTGGAGGAAATTTGATGAACCAAGACCATGAACTGGCTGGCGAGGGCGAGGTGGCGACAGCGGTCGCGCCAAAGCCCCGATCGGCAAATCCGTATGCGACGCTCAATGCCGAGTCGTTGCGATTGGCAAGAGTGGGGCGTTTTGACGAAGCGCGAGGGTTGGCGAAAGAAGCGCTGCGACAAGCGGCCAATGGTTCCACGACGACGTTGAGCGACTTCATTGGCTGCCAGATGGCGATGGCGGATGTGTTGCGGTGTCGCGGAGAACTGGCCGAGGCGATCGATCTGCTCATCATGGCCGTGGACGCGGCCTACACGGCGGATCAGGCGCTGTTTGCAAAGGGGACCGTGGCGTTGGCGCATTGCATTCACCTGGCCGGGCAGTCGGAAGAGCGACCTTCGTTTGATGGATTCGAGCGGTTTGACCGCAACCTGGTGGCCTCGATGATTGATGAAGCGTTGTTGGCGCTGGAGGATGGGTTGCCGTCGGATCATCATCGCGTATTGGGCGATTTGGCGGAGTTGGTTCCGCGGAGTTTGGGGTATTCCGACAGTTTATCGCTCCAGATTTTGACCGGGTTTGCCAGTTTTCTCCAAGGTCAGGAGGAATACGCCCAAATGCGGGTGGATTTGGTCCAGTTGATCGTGGATTCGCGGCGCAAGCGTGGGGAAGACATGGAGATGTTCGAGGCGATGGAAGCCCTGGCATTGGCGCAGACCGAGGCCGGCCGGACTGAGGATGCGGAAGCGACTTATCAAGAGTTGATTGCGGCGTCGAATGGGTTTGGCGCGAAGTCAATGGAGTCTGAGGCGTTGCGCAATTACGGGATGTTTTTGCGCACGATGCGACGTCCGACTGATGAGTCGATCGAGGTGTTGCTGCAGGCGGTTCAGGCGGGGATCGATTCGCGCGACAAGGAGGTCGAGGGGCGCGCTCGCAGCGTGTATGGCGTGTTTTTGACGCATTTGGACGAGGTGACGCGGGCGAAGCTGCAGTTGACGCGGGCGGTGGAGTTGCTGCCGGCCGAGCATCGCGATGCGATTTTGGCCGAGGATCACCTTCAGGCATTGGAGCTTGGGCGTCCCTGTTCGTGCATGGATTCGCGCGAGGAACTGGTCACCGGAGTGCAGACCTACATTTTGGAACGCGTTCCGGAAGGCGTCATCAGCGCGCTCGACGTGCAGATTGATCAGGCTGGAAGGGTCGATTTCGGCCTCGAAGTGACGCGTTCGCTTTCTGAAGAGGAGGTTGCCCAACTGGAGAGAGTGACCGACGAAGCGCTCGCCGAATTCAGCCTGCAAACCCAGCCGGGTTTGGAGGTTTGAACGCAAAAGTCCGTTGCTGAACGTCGCCATTTCCCCGTTTGAGTGGGGGATCCCTCCAAAACCAACGCTTGAAACCTGTGTCGGGGCGGGCTAGGGAGCATTCGCTAGGTTTTTCCGCGCTATGAAATACGAAGAGCTTCACCGCATTTATCATCAACCCTTCTTTGAATTGCTGAAACAGGGGCGTGCCGTTCACGAGGAGAATTGGCCGGAGAACGAGGTGCAGCTTTGCACGTTGCTCAGCATCAAAACGGGCGGTTGCAGCGAGGATTGCTCCTATTGCGCGCAGAGCGCTCGCTATTCCACCGGCGTTGAGTCGGAGCGGTTGATGGAAAAATGCGACATCATGGAACGCGCCAAGCAGGCCCGCGACAATGGTTCGACCCGTTTCTGCATGGGCGCGGCGTGGAAGGGCGTTCGCGAAGGAACCAAGCGTTTTGATCAGGTGCTCGAGATCGTGAACGACGTTTCCCAACTCGGCATGGAAGTCTGTGTCACGCTGGGGGAACTCGGCGCGGAAGAAGCCAGGAAGCTGAAGGAAGCCGGCGTCACGGCCTACAATCACAACGTGGATACGTCCCCGGAGCATTACGAAAACATCGTCACCACGCACACGTTTCAGGATCGTCTCAACACGATTCGCCACGTCCAGGACGCGGGCATGAGCGTTTGCTGTGGCGGAATCCTCGGTCTCGGTGAGACGACGGACGATCGCCTGAAAATGTTGGAGGTGATCAGCGAATTCAACCCGCAACCGGAGAGCGTGCCGATCAACAGCCTGATGCCGATGCCAGGAACGCCGATGGAAGGGTCCGATCCGGTCACGAACTTCGATCTCATCCGCATGATTGCGACCACGCGAATCGCGGTGCCCAAGGCGAAGGTGCGCCTCTCAGCCGGCCGGACCCAGATGAGCGAGGAAACCCAGACGCTTTGCTTCTTTGCCGGTGCGAACTCGATTTTCTACGGCGAGAAACTGCTCACCGCCGGAAATCCCGGAACGAAGCAGGATCTCGAACTGATTGCGAAGCTGGATTTGCGGCCGCAAGCACCGAATCGCGATCTTGAAGCCCCCGAGGCGGAAGGATCCAAGGATCTGGAGCCGGCTTTGGCCTAGACCGGGCTAGACTTATCGAGAAGGCGAGTTCCTTCGGTTTTGGTCAGTTCGGTGAAGAGGTCGCTCAGGCGGGCGGTGAGATTGCCGGGTGCGAATTCGGTTTCGTCGATTCGCACGACGGGCGCCAGTTCGCCCATGGTTCCGGTGCAGAACACTTCGTCGGCTGCGTGAATTTCAGCTTCCGGGATGTGGCGAACCTCGTGAGGAATCCCGTGTTGTGCGCAAAGATTGAGCACGGTGGAACGGGTGATCCCTTCGGGACAGGCATCGGTCGTGGAAGTCAGCACCGTCCCACCTTTGACGAGAAAAACGTGGGTCGCGTTGGTTTCGGCGAGATTGCCGTCGGTATCGAGCATGAGCGCGTCATCCGCACCGGCGGCATTCGCTTCGAGCTTTGCCAGGATTGAGGTTAGCTGATTGCAGGAGTGGATGTGCTGGTTGAGGACATTGGCGAATGGGCGTCGAGTTTTTGCGGTGGCAAGGGTGACGCCGCTCTTGTCGTAGACCGGGGGTTTGTGTTCGGCGAGGATGAAGAAGGAGCAGCCGAGTTGATTGATGCGCGGATCGAGACCGGAGGTGTATTTTTCGCCGCGGCTGACGGTGAGGCGGATGTGGACCTCGTCGCGCATCGCGTTGGCCTCAAGGGTGCGGCGCAGTTCGTCGATGAGGCGCGTTTCTCCCGGGTAGCCTTCGTAACTCAGCAGGGTTGCGCTCTTGCGAAGCCGGGCGAGATGCTCGTCGAGTTTGAAGATGCGCCCATCGTAGAGACGAAGCCCTTCCCAGACCGCGTCTCCGTTCTGGACCGACGAATCAAACGGGCTGACGCCGGCCTGGTCGCGGTGCATGAGGTTGCCGTTGATGTTGACGATGAGATCGCGATTGGCGGGGTTGTTGGCTTGGAGCATGGGGTCAGGCAAGGTTGGTGCTGAGTTTCCGGTGTTCAAATGCGGATTTTGCGCAACGGTCAAAGGCGTGACCCGAACCCTTGCCAGTATTGAAGAGACCTTTGCCTTTGGGCGCGAGATCGCCAACGCGCTCTCGGCCGGTGATGTGATTGCGTTGGTCGGAGACCTTGGCGCGGGAAAAACGCATCTGACCAAGGGCATTGTCGCCGGGCTGGGGTCGGACGCGGAAGTGACGAGCCCGACGTTCACGCTCGTTCACGAATATGGCGACGGGCGGCTTCCCGCGTTTCACTTCGACTTCTATCGCCTCGATCATCCGGACGAACTTCTCGCGATCGGCTGGGATGAGTATTGCGAGAGCGACGGAGTGGTGATTGTGGAATGGGCGGACAAGTTTCCCGATCTCATTCCCGGCGGCGCGACCTGGTGGACGCTGCGGATCGATGGCGAAGCTCGGGTGGCAACCTCGAGCGACACATTTTCATGACGCTGACATCTCTTTTACAACTTCCTTACGCCCGTCTGACGCTTTCCGCGTCAAATTGAGCATGCTGTCTGCATGATGAAACGAATCACTACCTCACTTGTCGCCCTTTTGGCTCTTTCCGGAATTTCGGAGGCCAGGCAAGTCCAAATGGATGTTGCGCTCGCCAATCCGTTTCTGGAAGCCGGCAAAAAGAACACGACGTATCTGAAGGTCGGCTTGACCGGCTTTGAAATGGCGGATGATCAGGAGCGAACGCCCGTCAATGTCGCGCTCGTGATCGATAAATCCTCGTCCATGGGCGGCGAAAAAATCGCGCAAGCCCGCAATGCCGCAAAGATGGCCATCGAGCGACTGCGCGAGGACGACATCGTCTCGATCGTGACCTACGATTCAAACGTCCAGGTTTTGGTGCCGGCGACGAAGTTGACCGACAAGGCGGAGGTTTTGCGGCGAATCGATGAAATACAGGCGGGAGGATCGACCGCGTTGTTTGCCGGGGTGAGCAAGGGCGCCGCTGAGTTGCGCAAGTTTCTCGCCAACGATCGGGTCAATCGGGTGATCCTGCTGTCCGATGGTCAGGCCAACGTCGGGCCGAAGTCTCCGGGAGAGTTGGGGGAGCTGGGCGAGTCGCTCGTGAAGGAAGGGATCTCGGTTTCCACGATTGGTCTGGGATTGGGTTACAACGAAGACCTGATGGTCAAACTCGCGTTCAAGAGCGATGGCAATCACATCTTTGTGGAGGATGAAGACCAACTGGTCGGGATTTTTGACGAAGAGTTTGGCGACATCCTTTCCGTGGTTGCGCAGGAAGTCGTTGTCGAAATCGAGTGTGCTCCGGGAATTCGTCCGGTTCGGATGCTTGGACGTGAGGCCGATATTTCCGGGCAACGGGTAATCACCATGTTGAACCAAATCTACAGCGGTCAGGAAAAATACATCCTGCTCGAGGTCGAGGTTCCTGTGGGCAGGCCTGATGCGACCCTTCAGGTGGCGACCGTGAACGTGGCCTACGCCAACATGTCAACGCAGACGACCGACGAATTGGCGAGCACGTTGGGAGTTCGTTTCACCGCTTCGGCGGAACTCGCGGCAAGCGAGGCCAATGAAGAAGTGATGGAAGCTTCCGTGTTATTGATCGCGACCGATCGCAATAAGTTGGCGGTGAAACTGCGCGACGAGGGCAAAGTGAAAGAGGCAAAGGTCCTTTTGACCGAAAATGCGATTTACCTGGAAGAGAATGCACAGGTCCTGGAATCGAAGCAGTTGGCCGATTACGCGGTGAGCAATCGTGATGATGCGGACAACGTGGACAAGGACTGGGGACGTCAGCGCAAGGCGATGGTTCAGCAGGGATACACCAACACCGTCCAGCAAAAGGAGTCGCTGTCGATTGGGAGTCTCGGGAAGCGTCGCAGTGATGCCACAGCTCCGAATCCTCCCGCATCAAAGACGGATAAACCTCAACTCCAGAAGAAGTCGAAGTAGATGGAATGAAGCCCCGTTTGCTCCTCATCTTTTTAACGATTGTGCTGGTCCCAGCCGGGTTGATTACCTGGCTGGGATTGCGCGTCAGTGAAGAGGAACAGCATCGCGAACGCCGTCAACTTCGGGCGCTCATGACCGATGCCCTGGTGAATACGCGAACGGGGATTGATCGACTGGTTCAAGATCGCGCCCAGCACATTTTTTCGATCATCGAACAGGCCGCTGTGGTTTCGGATGAAGAACGGCAAACCATCAGCCGGACCAATCCCTGGATTCGTCAGATTTTCGTGGTGACGGCTCGGGGAGAGTTTTTGTTCCCGAATGTGGATGAAGTTGCGAGGTTGACCCGGCGTGAGCGCGACTTTTTTGAGCGATCGCAGGCGATGTGGGAATCGGGGCCCGATTTTGGAAATGGCGACGAAAAGGGGAGGGGGCAGAGCCGCGGCTGGCACACGTGGTATTGGAATGACGGTTTGCACATTCTCGCCTGGTCGCGGAATCTCAAAACCGGTCACATCGTGGGAGCCGAAATTGAACGCATGCGGCTTCTCTCCGATGTCCTAGCTTCGCTTCCGTCGCAGGGAACGGACGATGATCTGCCGGAGCAGGCGCGCATTCAGCTTCGGGATGTCTCCGGGCGTCTGCTTTATGCGTGGGGAGGTTTTGAGCCTGCCGAAAATAGTGAACCGATGACGGAGTTGAAGCTCAATGAACCTCTGGCCGGGTGGCGGTTGGAGTATTTCTCAAACCTGTCGATCTATCGCGACGCCGGCACGAGCAGTTTCGCGAGTTTTGCCTGGACGCTGGCGTTGACGATCGTGGCGTCGTTGGTTTTGGCGGCTTATTTTTATCGGGAATACTGTCGCGAAATGCACGAGGCCGGTCAGCGGGTGACGTTTGTGAACCAGGTCAGCCATGAGCTGAAAACTCCGCTGACGAACATCCGGATGTATGCCGAGATGCTGGAAGCAAGAATGGATCCGGAGGATCAGGAAACCCGGCGGAGTGTGGAGGTGATTGTCGATGAGAGTCAGCGGCTGAGCCGGTTGATTAGCAATGTTCTGACCTTTTCGCGAGCTCGTCAGGACAAGTTGGAGATTCGAAAGAAAGCCGGAGTGGTGGACGAGGTCATCGCGAATGCGGTGGAGCATTTTCGTCCCGGTCTTGAGAAGCTTGGATTTGAGATCGAATTAGAGGGAGGCGCTTCCGGGAAATGCGGGTTTGATCCGGATGCTCTGGAGCAAATTCTCATCAACTTGATCAGCAACGTGGAGAAGTATGCGCCGGAAGGGAAGTTTCTCGGGATTCGCAGCACCTTGAAGGGAGCGGAGTGCCGCATCGAAGTTTGCGATCGCGGGTCGGGAATTCCCGCGGGCCAGAATGAATGGGTTTTTCAGCCGTTCGAACGGTTGAGCGACAAGCTTTCCGATGCCGCCGGAACCGGAATCGGATTGAACATCGCCCGGAATCTCGCCCGGATGCACGGCGGTGATGTCGTTGTGAAGACTGAGCAGGAGGCCGGCGCTTGTTTTGTGGTAACCATTACTGTTGACCCGTTATGAAAGTTCTCGTTGCTGAAGATGATCCCAATACCCGCGAAGGGCTCCGCCAGATTCTCGCGGACGAAGGCTATGATGTGGTGACGGCGCCCAACGGAGAGGATGCGCTGGCTGTCTTTCAGTCGGACGGGCCTCAGGTGGTCTGCCTGGATGTGATGATGCCGAGAATGGATGGTTATGAAGTCTGCCGACGGATTCGCAAGACGGACGATGAGGTTGCGATCCTCTTTATCACCGCGAAGTCCGAAGAAATTGATGCGGTGTTAGGACTGGAGTTGGGCGCGGACGACTTCATTCAGAAGCCGTTCGGCATCAAGGAGGTCGTCGCCCGGATTCGCGCGGTGACGCGGCGCGTTTACGCGAAGCGAGGATCGGAAAGCGCCGCGGAGTTCCGAATTGCGGACCTTGTCGTCAAGCCGGATCAGCTGCGGGCGTTTCGTGATGAGGAAGCCATGGAGTTGAGTTTGCGCGATGTGAAGATTCTCCAATTGCTCGTTGAGAATCAAGGCAAGGCGCTGAACCGCGATGTGTTTTTTGATGAGTGTTGGGGCTTTGATTACCTCCCGAACAGTCGAACTCTGGATCAACACATTTCCCAGCTCCGGAAGAAGGTCGAAAAGGATCCCAAAGAGCCTGCCATCATCAAAACCGTTCACGGTGTGGGATATCGATACGAGTAAGTCGTTGTAAGGAAAGTTGCCGATGGTAGATCTGACCACCATGAGCAACCTTCAAGAACTCGCCCTCGATCTGACCCAAGACGTTCCCCGTAGTCCGCGCGAAACGCTTGCCGGATATGTCGTCGCCGGACGCATGCTGGACAAATGCCGCGCGGTCGCAGCGGGAACGAATGGCGAATACCATTTCGACTGTCCGCTGGATAACCAGTTCCTTTCGTTCGCGGAGATCGCCGCGGAAGACTTCAAAAGCTTTGTCGCGACCGGCGCATCGGATGACGAAGTCGCGGATTGGATTCAGCAACATGCCAAACCCCGCGAGCGCCGGGAGATCATCGCCTGGAACAACAAAATGCGGGCAACGCGCCCCTGCGACATGCCGATCGAACTCCAGGAGTTTCTGGAAGGATATATTCCCGAGGTGATTCCGACGGGGAAAATCGTCTACGTGTGGTTTGATGTCTACGACATCGAAGAGGGGCGAATCTGAATCTTGGGGCAAATTCTGGAAATTCGAAACTGATTCTTGACTTTGCGTCTCAGCAGCCAAAGGTTAGCAAATCGCCTAAACCCGACCAATCCTATAGGGAAATAGGTATTAACGATGACTCAGTCCAAAAAGAAGCGCTCGAAACGAAAGCTTGCCAAGAAGAAAAGCTCGGCAAAGTCCAAGTCTCCGACCCGTCGTGCTGCGGCGCCCAAGAAGTCTTTGGATCTCAAAGTCTCGACGGAAAGTCTCGAAAAAGTCAGTGCCGAAGAGCGGATCGCCTGGGCTCTGAAGCATTTTCCCACGCAAACCGTGGTTTCTTCCAGTTTTGGCGCGCAATCTGCAGTGAGTCTGCACATGGCGACGCAGTTGAAGCCGGATGTCCCAGTCGTTCTCATCGACACCGGCTACCTGTTCCCGGAGACCTACGATTTCATCGATCAATTGAAGGAGCGCCTGGATTTGAATCTTCGGGTCTTTAGTCCTGCGATGAGTCCGGCCTGGCAGGAGCGGCGTTACGGCAAGCTTTGGGAACAGGGGACGGAGGGCATCGAACGTTACAACCAAATGAACAAGGTCGAGCCCATGAATCGCGCCATTGAGGAATTGAAGGCGAAGGTCTGGATTTCGGGGGTTCGCCGCGATCAAAGCGACACGCGAGGCCAAATGGACGTGCTCGGGGTCAAGAATGGAACGCTGCGGGTTCACCCGATCATTGATTGGAATGACAAGGATATTTACGACTATCTCACGAAACACGATCTGCCGTATCACCCACTTTGGGAGCAGGGCTACATTTCGATCGGAGATTGGCACACTTCCCACAAATTGACGGATTTACAGAATCCCAACGACGCCCGTTTCTTTGGTTTGAAGCGGGAATGCGGATTGCACGAAGACACTGAAACCGCTGCGCAAGCTGGCGATTACATGATTTAGAAATGGCTGAAGGAGAACACATTCATCCCGTTTTTGACCGCATGATTGGTCGCGAGGCCAAAGAGAAGCGACTGGGCCAGCGTGGAATGGTTATTTGGCTCTACGGACTTTCGGGATCCGGGAAATCGACCCTGGCCATCGCGCTCGAAAAGGCGCTGGCCGAAGAGGGCGTGTTTACCCAGATTCTGGATGGCGACAACATTCGGACCGGGCTGAACGGGAATCTGGGATTCAGTGATGAAGACCGGAAAGAGAACATTCGCCGGATCTCCGAGGTCGCGAAGCTCTTCGCGCAAGCCGGGGTGGTGACCATCACCTCCTTTATCACGCCAAAGATTGAACTCCGCGAATCGGCCCGCGAAATCGTCGGGAAAGACGATTTCCTCGAAGTCTACGTTCGCGCCAGTTTCGAGACCTGCGCCGAGCGCGATCCCAAAGGCCTTTACGCCAAAGCCAAAGCTGGCGAAGTGAAGCAATTCACCGGGAAAGATTCATCGTTCGAAGAGCCGGAAGCTCCGGATCTCTTCATCGATACTGAAAATGCCTCCATTGAAGAATCCTTGAACCAACTCCTTGAGGTGGTTCGACCAAGAATCCAACAGACAACCTAAGACATGCACGGATACACCGTCACACACCTGAAACAGCTCGAGTCCGAAGCCATTTATGTGCTTCGCGAAACCGCAGCACAATTCGAGAAACCCGCATTGCTCTTTAGTGGAGGCAAGGACTCGATCGTCATGGCCCACCTCGCCCGGAAGGCCTTTCACCCCGCAAAACTCCCGTTCCCCCTGGTTCACGTTGATACCGGGCACAACTTTGAGGAGACCATGACGTTCCGCGACCAGTTCGTGGAAGAAGTTGGTGCCCGCCTGGTTGTCGGAAGCGTTCAACAATCGATCGACGAAGGAAAAGTCGCTGAAGAAAAAGGGCCGAATGCGAGCCGGAACCGTCTTCAGATCACGACGTTGCTCGATACCTTGGCCGAGAACGAATATGACGCAGCCTTGGGTGGTGGACGACGTGACGAAGAGAAGGCGCGGGCCAAGGAACGCTTCTTTTCCCATCGCGATGACTTCGGTCAATGGGATCCAAAGAACCAGCGTCCCGAGTTGTGGAATATCTTCAACGGTCGCCATCTCCAGGGTGAGCACTTCCGCGTGTTTCCGCTTAGCAACTGGACGGAGATGGACGTGTGGCAATACATCAAGATGGAAGAGATTCCCTTGCCGATGCTTTACTTCGCTCACGAGCGTCCCGTGGTTGCCCGGGGTGGCACCTACCTGGCGTTGACGGATTTCATCACCGTTGCCGATGATGAGAAAGTCGAGACCAAGCAGATTCGATTCCGGACCATCGGGGACGCCACCTGCACTGGTGCGGTGGAGTCCGATGCCGACACGGTCGACAAGATTATCGACGAAGTGGCTGCCGCACGGCAAACCGAGCGGGGAACCCGCGCTGACGACAAGCGCTCCGAAACCGCCATGGAGGATCGCAAGAAGGAAGGATATTTCTAGGCCGACGCGATATTCCCAATCTGAAATTGAACCATTTTATACTGAAGACATGAGCGAAGACACAAAAGGATACCTCGACATGGACCTCCTGCGGTTCACCACTGCAGGAAGCGTCGATGACGGAAAATCCACCCTAATTGGACGACTGCTTTACGACTCCAAAGCGATTTTTGAAGATCAACTCGATGCGATGGAACGCGTTTCCCAAAATCGGGGAGACGAAAACATGGACCTGGCGTTGTTGACCGATGGTTTGCGTGCCGAGCGCGAGCAGGGCATCACCATTGACGTGGCGTATCGTTACTTTGCGACGCCGAAACGCAAGTTCATCATTGCGGACACTCCGGGCCACATTCAATACACACGGAACATGGTTACGGGAGCTTCCACCGCCGATCTCGCGATCGTTTTGGTGGATGCGCGAAAGGGGGTGATTGAGCAAACCTGCCGTCACGCCTTTATTGCCAGCCTTCTGCGGATTCAGCACGTCGTCGTAGCGATCAACAAGATGGATTTGGTCGACTATGCGGAAGAGACGTTCGAGAAGATCAAAGAGGAGTTTGAGGACTTTGCGTCCCGGCTCGAAAACTTGGTCGAAGTCACCTTCATCCCGATCAGTGCGTTGAAAGGGGACAACGTCGTCGACAAGTCCGACCAAATGCCATGGTATAAGGGGCCACCGCTTCTCTACCACTTGGAAACCGTCTACATTGGAGCGAACGAGAACCATGTTGACGCCCGATTCCCGGTTCAATGGGTGATTCGTCCCCAGAGCGACCAATTCCACGATTTTCGTGGCTACGGTGGTCGGGTCGCAGGCGGCGTTTTCAAACCTGGAGACGAGGTCACGGTCTTGCCTTCCGGATTCAATTCCAAGGTTAAGTCGGTGGAGTGCTACAACGATAGTCTCGAGGAAGCTTACGCCCCGTTGTCTGTGACGATGACTCTCGAAGATGAGATCGACATCAGCCGCGGCGACATGATTGCCAAGCCGAACAATCAACCTGAGGTTTCCCAGGATATTGACGCAATGATCTGCTGGTTCAGTGAAGCCAAGAAGCTTCAGCAGCGTGGCAAATACGTGCTGCGACACACCACCAAAGAGGTGAAGGCGATCGTGAAGGATGTTCGTTACAAGGTGAACATCAATAATCTGCACAAAATCGAGGACGATTTGGAGTTCTCTCTGAACGATATCGGTCGAATCTCGATCCGGACCTCGGCTCCGCTGTTCTACGATCGCTATCGACGCAACCGCAACACGGGGAGTTTCATCCTGATCGATGAAGCGACCAATGAAACGGTCGCGGCCGGAATGATCGTATAAATTTCGTGGAATCCACGTTTCGCGTAGGGGACGGCTGCCTGCAAATTCGCGGGCTGGCCGTCCACTTTCACGCGATCCATGATGACGAAGGTGTCTATCTGATTGATGGTGGGTTTCTTGGCGCGATTCCGCGATTGGAAGCCGCGCTCGCCGGTATCAATCGGGAACTGACTGATGTCCGGGCGATCTTACTGACGCACGGGCATCTCGATCACACGTTCAACATTGCGGAGTTGCAAACTCGGACTGGTGCTCCGGTTTGGGCTCCGATACGGGATGCTGATCACGTCGCGGGCGCCTGTCCGTATCGTGGCCTTTCTCGCATTTGTGGTATGATGGAGGGCGTGTCCCGTGCGTTGCTGGGCTTCGAGCCGCCTTCAGTTGATCATTGGTTTGAACCCGGAGACGAGCTTCCCTTCTGGGGCGGGTTGAAAGTTATCGGGTTGCCGGGCCACACGATTGGGCACTGTGGATTTTTTTCCGTGTCGAGGCGTTTGCTCTTTTCCGCCGACCTGTTTTCCAACTATTGGGGACCGGCTCGCAAACCGCCTCCCTGGTTCAATACCCACCCGGAATTGATCGACGAGAGCCTGCGGGTCGCTCTGGAGTCGGGCCCGGCGGGAGTGCTTCCGAACCATTCCCGGCGTCAGGCGCCGGAGGCCCATTTGGAATCGTTGAAGAATCTGGCGCGAAGAAGGTTGGGATCCACATCTGAACCCAATCTTTAGAAATTTCCGACGGCAAGGTTCGTGAAGTGTGTTACAAATTGCGTTTTTGCTCCGTAACATTCATACATTTCACGATGGCATCCAAGGTTTACGTTGATGGAAAACTCTTAGACAAGGACGACGCAAAAGTGTCGGTCTTTGATCATGGTCTGCTTTATGGCGATGGCGTCTTCGAAGGGATCCGTTTCTACAATGATCGTGTTTTTCGCTGCGAGGAACATATCCGCCGACTTTATGACTCGGCGAACGCGATTGCCTTGACCATTCCGATGGAGCCGGAGGAAATGACGGAGGCCATGCTTGAGACGATTCGGGCGAATGACCTTCATGATGGATACATCAGGCTTGTGGTGACCCGTGGAGAGGGGGGATTGGGACTGAATCCCAAACTGTGCCCCAAGGCTTCGGTCATCATCATTGCGGCGACGATCACACTCTACCCTGAAGACGACTACACCAATGGCCTCAAGTTGGTGACGTGCTCGACACGGCGTCCGACTCCGGCATCGTTGAGCCCGGAGGTAAAGTCGTTGAACTACCTGAACAACGTCATGGCCAAGCTGGAAGCGCTCAATGCCGGTGCGGTCGAAGGCATCATGCTGAATGAGCAGGGGTTTGTTGCCGAATGCACCGGCGACAATGTGTTTGCGGTGCGCGATGGCGCGATCAAAACGCCTCCGGTTTCAGCTGGAGCGCTGAACGGAATTACCCGGAGCGTGATCTTTGACGTCACGAAAGAGCTCGATATCCCGTTGGAAGAGGGGAACATGACACGTTACGAACTCTACACGGCGGACGAAGTCTTTTTGACCGGCACTGCCGCTGAGGTCATTCCCGTTTCTGAATATGACGGGCGAAAAGTAGGCAAGGATGGGAAGCCCGGGCCGATCACCTTGCGGTGCATCGAAAAATTCCGCGAGCTTACCAAAAACAGCGGAACGCCAATTTACAATTAGTAAGGACAAGCTTAGGATATTTTTCAGAACCCAGCGATCATGGAATGCGACGTCTGCCATAAAGATAATGCCACTGTGTTTCTCACGCAGGTCGTCGAAGGCCAGGTCCAAAAAGTCAATCTTTGCGACGAGTGTGCCGAAACCAAGGGGGTTACGGATCCTCAGGGGTTTAATTTGGCGGAGCTCTTAAAAGGTATGGGAGAAAAATCCACACAATCCAAGTCTTCACGGGGAACCATTTGTCCAGTCTGCGGCTTTTCCCAAGGCGATTTCAAGAAGACCGGACGGATGGGCTGTAGCCACTGCTACGTCATATTTGAAGCGGGTGTGGAAGGGCTCCTGAATGCGATGCACAAGGGCACGAGCCATCTCGGAAAAGTTCCGGGTCAGGCGCCTGAAGAAGTGAAAATCGACAACCAGATTGGTGTCTTGCAGAAAAAACTCGCGGACTCCATCGAAAACGAAAACTACGAAGAGGCAGCCTTGATTCGCGACCAATTGAGGCAGTTGGAAAGCGAGAACATCGCTTCGGAGGCCTGAATTCGCGGCACGCGAGTTTTTGCGGGATCTGGAGGCGTTAGGATCATTTGATCCATGGGTGTGGTCGAAAAATCTGCGCCCAAGGGCTAATGCGGAGCGTATGGCAACGGAATTGGGAGGCGATCAGTCTTCGAGTTTTTAGCTTTCAGTAATTTCCGTAGTTAATAAGATACATCAAATTGTCAGATTCGCCGTGAGAATGGGAAGATCGCTTTCTTTCGAGAATATTACTGAACTGACTAGCATTGACGCTAAACGCGTGTTTACTTTCAACAGTCGATAACCGATGAAATTTTCCACTCTGTTGCATAGTCCTGCGGATTGGACCGCTGAAACCGGCCCTCACGGTGACATCGTCGTTACGAGTCGAATCCGACTGGCGCGCAACGTGGAGGGCGTGGCGTTTCCTGGGTGGGCCAAAAAACCGGTGCGTTCCGATCTTTTGGAGCAAATTCGCCCGAAAATTGAGAGCTTGCCTGAGATGGAGAATGCGTTCTCCGAGGAGCTCAAGGACTTGACGGCCATTCAGAAGCAGGTGCTGGTCGAGCGACACCTGATCAGCCGGGAGCACGCGGCGAAAAGTGCCGGCAGTGCCTCAATCATGAATCGACCTCAAACGATCAGCATCATGATCAACGAGGAAGATCATCTCCGAATGCAGGCGATCCTGCCCGGTCTGCAATTGGGCAAGGCCTACGAGATGCTCAACAATGTCGATACCAATTTGGAGAACCAGATCAGTTTCGCCTTCGACAAGCGTTGGGGATATTTGACCGCCTGTCCCACGAACTTGGGAACGGGGATGCGTGCGAGCGCCATGCTCCACCTTCCCGCGTTGGTGTTGAGTGAGTCGATCAATCAGGTGATCCAGGCCGTGAACAAAATCGGGTTGGCGGTGCGGGGACTTTACGGGGAAGGAACCGAGGCACTTGCAAACCTGTTCCAGATTTCGAACCAATCGACCTTGGGTGAAAGTGAGGCCGATATTTTGGCGAAGTTGGAGAAGGTGATTCACCAGATCATCGATCACGAGGAGAACGCGCGTCAGAAGCTGATGGAGGACAAGCTGGAAGTTCTTCAGGATCAAATTGGCCGTGCCTATGCCATCTTGCGCTACGCGCACATCATTCCCTCCAAGGAAGCGTTGAATCTGCTTTCGATGTTGCGGCTGGGGATCGACCTCAAATTCTTCCCGGAAGAGGAGCAGCCGTTGATTGATTTGCTCTTGATGGAAATCCAGCCCGCCCATCTTCAAACCGAGGCAAAAACCAAGCTCGGAGCCGAAGAACGCGACATGATGAGGGCCGAAATCATGCGCCGTAAGTTGAAAACTTTGCCCGCACCGAGTAATAGTAGAAATTCTGGCCCCGATCCTACGTCCAACTGATCTGACTTGTCTATTCCTATGAACAACTTCACTCCCAGAGCTCAACAAGTTCTCGCCTTGGCCCGTAAAGAGGCGGATCGATTCAATCATAATTACGTTGGAACCGAGCACTTGCTCCTCGGCCTGATTAAACTCGGTCAGGGTGTGGCGGTGAACGTGCTGCAGAAGATGGGATTGGATCTCGAAACCGTCCGAATGGAAGTCGAGAAACAGGTTGGATCAGGCGGCGACCAAAAAATGGTCGGGAACATCCCCTACACGCCTCGCGTGAAGAAGGTTTTGGCATTGGCCGGCAAAGAGGCCAAGGCGTTGAACCACTCCTACGTTGGAACCGAGCACATCCTGCTGGGGTTGTTGCGGGAAGGTGAGGGCGTGGCCGCTCGCGTTCTGAGAACGCTTGAAGTGGATATCGAACGCACCCGTAATGAGATCCTGAAAGAACTCGATCCCAACTTCGCTCCTGAAGGTGACGAAGAGAGCGAATTTGGCGGTGGTGGTGGAGAGCCCGGCAAAAAGGACTCCAAGACTCCAGCCCTCAAAGCCTTCGGTCGCGACTTGACCGAGCTTGCCAAAGAAGGGGAATTGGATCCGGTGATCGGACGTTCCGAGGAGATCGAGCGGGTGATTCAGATTCTGTGCCGTCGCACGAAGAACAATCCGGTTCTGATCGGTGAAGCCGGCGTCGGGAAAACGGCGATTGTCGAAGGATTGGCCCAAGAGATCGAAATGGGGAACGTTCCTGAGATCCTCGCGGGCAAGAAAGTGATTACGCTGGATTTGGCGTTGATGGTGGCTGGAACCAAATATCGGGGTCAGTTTGAAGAGCGCATCAAGGCGGTGATGGATGAGATTCGCCGCAATAAGAACGTGATTCTCTTTATCGACGAGCTCCACACCATCGTGGGTGCGGGTTCGGCTGAAGGCGCGATGGATGCGAGCAACATCATCAAGCCTGCTCTGAGTCGCGGCGAATTGCAATGCGTTGGCGCGACGACCCTGAACGAGTATCGCAAATACATCGAAAAAGATGCAGCCTTGGCTCGACGTTTCCAAAGCGTGAAAGTGGATGAGCCAACCGTTGAGGATGCGATCCAGATTTTGATGGGACTTCGCCACAAGTACGAAATCCACCACAAAGCCGAATACACGGATGATGCGATCGAGTCTTCGGTGAAGCTGAGTTCCCGTTATCTCACGGACCGATTCTTGCCGGACAAGGCGATCGATGTCATGGACGAAGCCGGGGCAAAAGCCCGGATTGCCGCCATGACGCGTCCTCCGAAGTTCAAGGATCTCGAAGCCAATATCGAAGAGATCGTCACCGAAAAGGAAACGGCGATCCAGGATCAGGATTTCGAGAAAGCAGCTTCACTTCGCGACAAAGAGAAGCAGCACAAAGATGAGCTCGAGAGCCTTCTCGATGAGTGGCGCCAAAGTAACGAGGAGAAGAAAGTCACGGTTGATGAAGACGAAATCATGTCGGTCGTCAGCAAGTGGACGGGAGTTCCTCTCCAGCGAATGGAAGAGAAAGAGACCCAGAAACTGCTGGGAATGGAAGAAGAGCTGAAGAAGCACGTGATCGGCCAAGACGTTGCGGTCTCTGCGATCAGCAAAGCGCTCATCCGCTCTCGCGCCGATTTGAAAGATCCGCGTCGTCCCATCGGTTCGTTCATTTTCCTCGGACCAACGGGTGTTGGTAAGACGTTTCTCGCCAAGAACCTGGCCGAGTTCATGTTCGGTGATCCCGATGCCCTGATCCAAATCGACATGTCGGAATACATGGAGAAATTCTCCTCCAGCCGGCTGATCGGTTCGCCTCCAGGATACGTTGGCTACGAAGAAGGCGGTCAACTTTCAGAAGCCGTCCGTCGCCGTCCGTATTCCGTGGTGCTTTTCGATGAGATTGAGAAAGCGCACCCGGACGTGATGAACCTTTTGCTCCAGATTTTGGAGGAAGGACAGATCACGGACAGCTTTGGTCGCCGCGTCGATTTCCGGAACACGATCATTATTCTGACTTCGAACGTTGGAGCGAACCTGATCAAGAATCAGTCCAAAGTCGGCTTTGGTGCAATCGACAAGGAAGAGTCCGATTACGATGGCATGAAAGAGCGCATCATGGAGGAATCCAAGACTGCGTTTAAGCCTGAGTTCCTGAACCGCCTCGATCAGTTTGTGGTCTTCCGCATGTTGGAGAAGCAAGATCTGCAGCAAATTGCCCAGCTGGAGATCGACAAGATTCTCAAGCGTCTCGAAGAGAAGCAGATCGAACTCAAGTTCGACAAGTCTGCGATGGACTTCATCATCGAGCAGGGTTCCGACCCGGCCTTTGGTGCCCGGCCCATGCGCCGCGCCGTCGAACGCCACGTGGAGGATCCCTTGGCGGAAGCTCTTCTTCGCGGAGAGGTCAAAGAGGGCGACAAAGTCAAGGTCTCGAAGCGCAAAGGTGAAGACGAGAAAACGCTTCGCTTCACCCCGGCCAAGACCAAAAAGGCGGCGGAGCCTGCCAAGTCAGCCGAGGGAGCCTGAAGTTGTTTCCGGCCAAGGCCGAACCAACCCAATTCCCAAAAGGCCTCGATCAATGGATCGGGGCCTTTTGCTTGGGTGGTGGTGACAGATCGGTCACTTCACGGGCAGAAGAACTTCGTTGCGCCGCATCGGTCCCGGAGTCCACGGTGGGTCGTAATAGGCGAAGATGGGGCTTCCAGTCACCTTGAGTTCTTTGGTCGCGACCCATGTTTGAAGTTTCTGAAGGGCTTTCGCTTCCGATTTTGAGCTTCGCCATCCGCTGAACCGAAACACCACGTAGGTTCCGGAATCCATTTCGGAGAGGAAGACACGCTGGTCACTGGGCTTCGGGCTTCCTTGGCTCGCAATCTCAGCCGGAACGACAAAACTCATCACCCGTTCCTCGCTACCTGCTGGTCCGACAAAAACCGGCGTGGTCATGGCGATCTCCTGATTTTGCGCATTCTTCCCGGAAATGTAGCGGAACAGCTTTCCGAAACCGTCATTCATCGAATTCTTGCCGGTTTCCGCCATCGGTGTCGAGACCAGGGCGAGTCCACGATAAGCGCGGATTTCAAACTTCCCTTCCTTCTCCTTCAGCTCAAATGCAGCGGTTTCATACTTCCCGCGGCCTGTTGCATAAGTCGTCCAGCCGAGAAGGCCTACAACGAGAACGACGATTCCGATGATCAGTTTGTAAGTCATGACCGACTTACGAATGGGGCGGGGCGCCCGGTTGCGGTTCGGGGCTGGCGCGACCTTTCCAACGGGTGCGTCTTCCGGCTTTGGCTCTCGCAAAGCCGATCCATTGAATCAGGATCAGGACGAAGACGCCGATCGGGTGGGTGACCACGCCAAACCAGGATTGGCCGAAGCGGATTGCGGCCAGAGCGCGAAGACCCAGGCCAAAAGAAGCCGCCAATAGGAAGAGTTGCCAGGCAAGGCCATCGCTGAAAAACAGGCCAATCCACGGCAAAACCTGGCCACCGATCAGCAAAACCGTCATGGGGCCAATCGTTTTGGGAGCGCCCATGCCCTCGGCCGCGTTTTTGAGCAACCCATCCCAGGTTTCTCTCGCGTTGAAATACATGCGACAGGTCATTTGTCCGCTGATCTCCGCCAGGTCCGTCATCTTGCCCGCTTCGCGAAAAATTCGCGGCAAGTTGAGCCCATCGTGAAAGGAGGATGCAATTTGAGAATGGCCGCCAACCTCAAAATAGGCTTCGCGATTTGCGAGAATGACTTGGCCAACCGCGGCTCCAAAAGCGGGGTTCAAAAATCGGCGCATCGCAAAAACTGGGAGAAAACCGAGCAAAACAAAGTGGATCAGCGGCAACAGCAGCTTCTCTCCCCAAGTGACGGTGATCTGGCGGGGAGGACCACTGACAAGAGCGGGCGCGGTTTTGCTGGTCCGGGCAAAATCGATCATCCGTCTCGCGGCATCGGGCGAAACCCGAACATCGGCATCGATAAAAAGGAGCCACGGTTGGGATGCCGCATTGGCCAATTGCCAACAGGCATACATTTTGCCGGCCCAACCTTTGGGGAGCGGTTTGCTCCTGAGAAGTTGGATTCGCGAATCGGATGCTGCCATCGCGTTGACGATCTCGCCGGTTCCATCGTCCGAATCATCGTCCAGAACGATCACCTCCAAATTGACGCCAGTGCTCTGAATTGCGCTTTCGACGACGCCCCGAATGTTGTTCGCTTCGTTTCGGGCTGGAATCAGCACCGATACCCCTGGAGCCGAGAGCGAGCAATCGCGTTGCGGAGCTTTGAAAATCGCGAGATTCCAGAGAAACAGAATCACGGGAATGGAGGCCAGAAGCAGGACGCAGCTTGCGAAAATGAGCATTACACCATGTGAAGTCGAATTGTTGCCAATGCCGCGGAATCGATGGCGAAGCCGCGCTCTTTCTGGATCCTCGTCATAGTCATCGGCAACAGGTTCACTGAAACGGCTCTAAAGATTGCTGTGTTTGAGTTCGTTGGGTTTGTGCCCTTTTGCGATCAGCCTGAAGCGTCGCCAGACGTCGTAAATTCCGCCAACTCCGACAGAGCCCTGAATGATTGCTTCAAAGTCTTCAGGATTTCGTCGGATCGCGCGTTCAGCCAGAAAATCCTGGACCGATTCCAGGGCGGTTTCGAGTTCGGCGGTCATCTCCTTCACCCCAAGCGTTGGGTCGAGGCGCAACGGGGTTCCTAAATGGATCAGTGCTTCGGGGCGGCTTTCTTCCCAAAACGGATACTCGATCGCCAAGGGCAGGAATTGGATTCCGCCAACCCGTTTTGCGATGTGGGAAATGCCGCGTTCGAACGTGATGGGGCGGTCACGAACGTCCACGAAGCGCCCTTGAGGGGTCAGCCAAATCATCGAGAACGGTCGCTGCAAAACCGCTTCCGAGAGGCGAAGAAACTGGCGTGAAGCGGAGGCTTTGTTCTCGCGATCGACTCCGATGAATCCAAGTTTCCGGAAAATGCCGTAGCGCTCCAGCATCGACGCATCGATCGGCGTGTAACCCGTTCGGTCAGGAAAAAATCGCGCTTTGAGGATCATCGAAATGAGTGGATCCCACCAGGAGGAATGGTTCGCAAAAACGACGAACGGCTCATCGTCCACTGGGGAGATGTTCTCAGCCGACTCCTTGGTGATTCGAACCTGATGAAATCCCTTTTTCAGTTTTTGCCGCGAGACTTCACAGAACCACGCCACAAACCAACGGGCGGGTTCGGGAGGGAGCTCAAGTTCATGGGAAGGAGAATCGGCCACCGGAGTTTCTTCAGGATGATACGCATTGATTGGCAGGAGGGACCAATCCTTCTTTGGCTCGAGATTGCGTTTTCGCGCGGCTTCACTAGGCTGAATGGTTCCAAACCCCTTCTGCACATGCAAAAATCCCTGCTTCCGCTCTTTTTGTTCGCTCTGATCCTTCCTGAATTTGCCTTCGCGCAAAAGAACTACCCGCCGAAAATCGTTGGTGCGGAGCGGGTCACCTACAAGGAGGTTGGCGAGGTCAAACTCGATCTCTGGGTCTTTAAGCCGGAGAGCTGGACGGCTGACGACCGGCGGCCCGCGGTGATTTTTTTCTTCGGAGGAGGGTGGAAAGCGGGAAGTCCGGGGCAGTTTACCGAGCAATGCAAAAAACTCGCTGCTCGCGGGATGGTTGCGATGACCGCAGATTACCGGGTTCGCAGTCGCCACGGAACGCTGGCGAAAGATTGTGTCGATGATGCGCGGGACGCGATGCGGTGGGCGCGGACGCATGCCGGTGAACTGGGAATCGATCCGGGGCGATTGGCGGCCGGTGGAGGCTCTGCCGGTGGTCATATTGCGGCGTGCCTTGGTGTGATTTCGCCGGAAGGGGAGGAAAGCGTTTCCTCTCGAGCGGATGCATTGCTTCTTTTCAATCCCGCCTGCGTCCTTGCTCCGATCGACGGGAAAATGCCGTGGAATGAAGATCGGAGCGAAGAGATGCGGGAACGCATGGGAGTCGATCCGATTGCCATTTCACCGGCCCATCACGTGGATGCCGGTGATCCGCCTGCCGCCCTGTTTCACGGAGTGGAAGATCCAACCGTCTCGGTCGAGACCGCCGAAATCTTCACGGCGAAGATGAACGAAGCGGGCGTGCAATGCCGGCTGTTTGCCTATGAGGGTGAGAAGCACGGGTTTTTCAATTTTGGTCGAGGCGACAACAGGATGTTTGAGGCGACAACGAAGGATATGGAGTCGTTTCTAACGGAGCTGGGCTGGTTGGAATGAACTGGAGTAAGGAGGGGCGAGCCGGTTTTGAGCGGTTTGGGTTGGATGCCGTGCATCAGCTCTGGATGGGGCGTTTGCCAGACGATCTTCGGCGGGATGAGGCCGGATTCGAAGAACTGTGGCGCCTCCATCCTCCTGAATTCCATGATGTCAGGATGGGTGGACGCTGGGTCAAAACGCCGCGTTGGCAGCAGGCCTACAATCGTGACTACGCCTATTCCGGTTCGACCAATTCCGCCCTCGAGGTTCCCGAATTGCTGTTTCCCTATTGGCAGTGGGCCCTGGATTCGGTCGACGAGCGACTAAATGGTCTCCTCGTAAATTGGTATGATGGGGCGCTCGGACACTACATCGGAAAGCACCGCGACACGCCGAACCAACTCACGCCGGGCTCGCCGATTGTGACAATCTCGTTTGGTGAAGCGCGTGTTTTTCGAATGCGGCCGTGGAGAGGGAAGGGGTTTCAAGACTTCCATGTGACCGATGGGAGCGTGGTTGTCCTTCCGTTCACCACCAACGAAACCTGGTCCCATGAGGTCACGCCAACGCGGAACCGTCAGGGACGCCGGGTTTCCGTCACTCTGCGGGTCTTTGAGGATTGAGGATGGGGGCGTGCTCGGGCGATTTGTTTTGGCGACACAAAACTTGTTTCCCTGAACGACTTACAGGCGTAGAAAAAAGTACGGATAAACGCTTGTGAAATTTTTCACAAGCTCTATACCTTCCGCTCACCGAGACCGAAATGGGGAACTTTTTTCCACGCTGGACGAACTTCTTACCGCTCAAACTCATCGCTGCCGTCATCGTTTTAGGCACGGGAGCAGTAGCGGCAATCACCGTATATTGGACGCCCAAGTATAGCCGAGTCGGCTATCAACCGGAGCAGCCGATACCGTTTGATCATAGCCTACATGCGGGGCAGTTGGGGATGGATTGTCGTTACTGTCATACGCAGGTCGAAAATTCGTTGCACTCAAATGTTCCGACGTCGCAGACCTGCTGGAACTGTCACCAATTCGTGAAAAAGGATAGCCCGAAGCTTGCGAAGCTTCGTGAGGCGATGGCGGTAGGGACTGATGAGTATACGGGGGATCCGATCGAGTGGGTGCAGGTTCATAAAACGCCGGACTACGCCTACTTTAGTCACCAGGCTCACGTGAATCGAGGGGTTAGCTGTGTTGAGTGCCACGGTAAGGTGAATGAGATGGAGGTTGTTCGCCACGAAGAGTCCTTGAGCATGAGTTTCTGTTTGGATTGTCATCGGAATCCGGAAAAGGCGCTTCGCCCGTTGGATGAAATAACGAATTTGGACTGGACTGCGGAAGATGCGGATCGGGATGAGTTTTACGCTTATCTGGCGGGTGTGACGAAAAAGTCGCCCGAGGAGTTGCTGGAGGTTGCGAAGAGTCATGGTCTGACGCCGGAAGGTGGGATGACGCAGAAAGAAATTGGCACCCAGCTTAGAGAGGCTTGGGGTGTGCATCCGCCTGAGAGTTGCACGGCTTGTCATCGATAATTCGCAGAACCACGAAATTTTCCCGAAGCGCCTGAATGAAACGTAAGTGGCATCATCCTAAAGCTGAACGCATCGAATCGACTGTTGATCGGAAGTATTGGCGTGGATACGACGAATTGGAGGATACTCCTGAGTTCCGGGGGTGGTTGGAAAAAGAATTCCCGCGCGGTGCTGCAGAAGTTTCTGGCCCTGAAGCGGATGAAACTACTCGCCGTGGTTTCATGAAATACATGGGGGCTTCTGCTTCTCTTGCGGGTTTGGGGTTGGCGAGTTGTCGTCGCCCGGATCAATATCTGATCCCCTACAATGAGCATGTTGAGCATCTCATTCCGGGTAAGGCGTTGCTTTATTCTTCGGCGATGCCGACTGCGGATGGGTGTGTTCCATTGGTTGTGACGACCCACGAAGGGCGGCCGACAAAGGTGGACGGAAACCGTCTTCATCCTGAGCTTGCGGGTGGGACCAGCGCGTTTGTTCAGGCTTCGGTTCTCAATCTCTATGATCCGGATCGCTCGAGGGATTACCGCAAGGGTGGTGAAAAGGTTTCGGTTGGTGAGTTTGAGGAGGGGTTTTTAAATGGGTTTCGTGCTTCCGGTGGTGAAAAGGCGGCGATTCTTCTTGGGGGTAGCACTTCACCGACTCGTGCTCGGGTTTTGGAGCAGGTGAAAGCCAAGTTTCCTCAGGTTCAGATTTTCGAATATGAGCCGCTGCTTTCTGAAGCGAAGAAACGGGCTGAGAAGCAATTGTTTGGTGAGGGTGTTTCGGCGGTTCCTCGGATTGATTTTGCGGATAAGATCCTGTCCTTGGATTGCGACTTTTTGGGGCTCGATCCGCAAGGTGAGGATCCTGCTGCGCAATGGGCAAAGCGTCGTGATCCGGAGGGTGAGATGGCTCGCTTGTATGCCGTTGAGTCTGCGTTCACGGTCACGGGTGGTATTTCTGATCACCGGCTTCGGGTGCCCGCGAGCCAGGTGGTGAAGGTTGCCGCGCTGTTTGCTAAAGCGCTCGGAGATCTGACCGGTGATGCGAAATTGAAGGCGGCGGCTGCGGGTGTGGTTTCGAAGTTTCGCGCCGAAGTTTTTGATCAGGAGTGGATCTCAGAGGCGGCCAAAGATCTGGCTGTATCGAAAGGAAAAGCGCTTGTGGTTGCCGGTTCTCGTCAGCCTGTTGCGGTTCAGGTGTTGGCTGGATTGATGAATTCAGCACTGGGTTCTGTCGGTGGTGGACGTGTGCCGGTTCAGCTTTTCAAGCATGGTCGGAAGTCGGTTCCGGGTATTGTTGAATTGGCTGCGGCGATGGGAGCTGGCGATGTCGATACGCTCATCGTGAGCGGTCCCAGTGATCCTGTTTATGATGCGCCGGCGGATTTGGGGTTTGCCGGGCTTTATGGGAAGTTGAAAAATTCTGTTCATATCGGGTTCCGTTACAACGCGACGGCCAAGGCCTCGGTATGGCATGTTCCTGGTTCGCATTATTTGGAGAGCTGGGGTGATGCAAGGACGGCGACCGGTGTCCTGTCCGTGGTGCAGCCGATGATTCTGCCGCTTTATGGCGGGGTATCCGATCTGGAGTTCCTGCTTTCGTTGGTGAAGGAAGAAGCTCCTGAAGGAGAGGTTGTGGAAGGTGGCGCGGATAAGGATTTGGCCTACGAGGCGGTTCGTGAGACGTTTAAAGGATTGGCCAAAGGGGATGTTGAAAAAGCTTGGAATTTGACGCTTCGCGACGGATTTTTGGATGGTGTTCGTTATCAGCGTGTCAATTCGGCGCCTGCAGGTGGCGTGGTTGAGGTTGGCGACCTGCCAGCCTATCCCGGAAAGGATGCGATTGAGGTGGTGTTAAGCCCCAGTTGGCATGTTTGGGATGGTCGCTATGTCAATAATAGCTGGCTCCAGGAAGTTCCGGACCCGATCACCAAGTTGACTTGGGATAATGCGGCGGTGATGAGCAAAAAGACCGCGGATCGCATTGGTGTTACTCACGACGGGCAGATGGTTTCGATTTCTGTCGGCGGTCGTCCGGTGGAGGCTCCGGCTTTCCGTGTGCCTGGTCAGGCTGACTTCTCAATTCAACTGGCTCTGGGGTATGGGCAGGAAAATCCAGGCCGTGTTGGTGAGGGGACTGGGTTTAATGCATATCCGTTGATGACAACGGTGACTCCCTATTTTGTTCCTGGCGCGACGGTAACTCGCACCGGTGAAAATTACGAACTTGCTCCAACAGCGATTCATTGGAGTATGCAAGGTCGGGCCATCGTGCGCGAGGGAACGAAGGAGATGTTCGACGAGGATCATCATTTTGCGGTGGATGACGGAATGGATGCGCACATCCCGCCGAACATTTCGCTCTACCAGGGTCCTGATTACTTTCAGAAAAATTCCGAGCAGACCGCACATGGTGCTCCTTTGCAGCGGACCAATGGTGGTTACCGGGTTGATGAGCATCATCAGTGGGGGATGACCATTGATCTCAATACCTGCACAGGTTGCAACGCTTGCACCATCGCGTGTCAGGCTGAGAACAATATTCCGGTTGTCGGAAAGCGCGAAGTGATTCGCGGACGCGAGATGCACTGGATTCGGATGGATCGCTACTTCTCCAGTCCGGCGGAGAAAGAGGGAGATCATTCCGGAATGACTTCGCAGAAAGTTCTGACCAACGATCGGAGAGGGCGCCCTGCTCACGACGACGATCATGTCGAAATGCTGATGCAGCCCGTTGCTTGTGTGCAATGTGAGTCTGCTCCTTGCGAAACCGTTTGTCCGGTGAACGCGACCGTTCACAGCGCGGATGGTCTCAATGCGATGACCTACAATCGTTGTATCGGCACGCGTTACTGCGCCAACAACTGCCCCTACAAGGCTCGTCGTTTCAACTACTTCGACTACAACAAGCGGAGTGTGGTTCAGGAAACCGAGAAGGCCGGCATCAAGGCGAACGATCTTGATTGGGGCCCGCTGGCTGAGGCTCGCGGACTGGGAACGACAAGTCTCAAGCTGCAGAAGAACCCCAACGTGACCGTCCGGATGCGGGGTGTGATTGAAAAGTGCACCTACTGCGTGCAGAGAATTCAAGCGGCCAAGATCGATCAGAAGGCCAAGGCGCGTGATTCCAAAGATGTCCAGGTTCCCGCAAATACGGTGCGGACGGCTTGCCAGGATGCCTGCGGGTCCGGAGCCATTACCTTCGGGAATATGCTGGCCAAAGGCGACGATATCCGGAAGCAGAAGGGAACGCCGGAGAAGAATTTTGAAGATGCGAATCCGAGGAGCTATGACCTGCTCAAGTATATCGGAACGCGCCCGCGCACCAGTTATCTGGCCAAAGTGCGCAACCCCAATTCGAAGATGCCCGGTGCTGAGCATGTCGGGCAGGCAACCGCGCAGATGCACTAATTTTTACTGACCCAGATGGCCAACGGAACTTCATCAGTCGAAGAACAGGATTTACGCGGAGTCGCTCGTGAGCCGCTCGTGCTCAACAATCGTGACTACAAGTGGATCACCAATCGCATTTGTGGGATTATTGAAGGTCGCCAGCCGCTGCTCTGGTGGGCGATCATCATCCCGACCGCGCTCTTGGTGGGCGTCTTGCTCTTTACGCTCGTTTACCTCGTGTCGACTGGTGTCGGGATCTGGGGAAACAATCAGCCGGTTGCCTGGGGTTGGGCGATCACCAACTTCGTTTTCTGGATTGGTATCGGTCACGCCGGGACGCTGATTTCGGCAGTGTTGTTTTTGACCCGCCAAAAATGGCGAACGTCGGTCAACCGGGCGGCTGAGGCGATGACGCTGTTTGCGGTGGTCTGTGCCGGTATTTATCCGGGTTTCCATGTCGGTCGATTTTGGATGGTGTGGTTCCTGGCGCCGGTGCCAAACGCAAACGCCATCTGGCAGAACTTTAAGTCTCCGCTGCTGTGGGACGTGTTCGCGGTCTCAACCTACTTCACGGTTTCCGTCATTTTCTGGTATATCGGCCTCGTTCCCGATTTGGCGACGATCCGTGATCGTTGCAAGGGTGGTCTTAAGAAGACTCTGTATGGCATCTTCGCTCTCGGCTGGAGAGGTGGTAACCGTCAGTGGCGCCACTACGAAATGGCTTATCTGCTGTTGGCGGCCCTGTCGACTCCTCTGGTGCTTTCGGTTCACTCGGTTGTCTCGTTTGACTTTGCGACCTCCGTGGTGCCGGGATGGCATACGACCATCTTCCCGCCCTACTTTGTTGCAGGCGCCATTTTTGGTGGATTTGCGATGGTGCTGACCTTGATGATTCCCTGCCGCACGATTTACGGCCTGCAGGATCTTTTGACGCCAAAGCACATCGACAATATGGCGAAGATCATCGTCCTGACTGGATCGATTGTTGGTTACGCGTATCTGATGGAGCTGTTCATCGCCTTCTACGGCGGGAACAAATACGAGTCAGCTGCCTTTCACCTTCGCGCCGTTAGCGGACCTTATGCCTGGGCCTACTACACCATGATGTTCTGTAATGTGGTGGCGCCGCAGTTGTTCTGGATCCCGTGGTGCCGCAAGAATCTCCTGGTCGTGATGGCCGTCTGCATGTGCGTGAACGCGGGAATGTGGTATGAGCGTTTCGTGATCATTGTTACGACGTTGGCTCGAGATTTCCTGCCCGCTCAATGGGGGCACTACGAGCCCACCTGGGTGGAGATCGCCATGTTTGTTGGAACTCATGGTCTCTTCCTCTTCCTCTTCTTCATGTTTGTCCGTTTCCTGCCGATGATCGCAATTAGCGAGGTCAAAGGCGTACTTCCGAAATCCCAAGTCCACTAACATTGAGCGATTCCGAGAAATTAACCAGAGCCTGGGGCTATGTGGCGGAGTTCGAAAGCCCGAAAGCGGTTTTCGATGCTGCTAAAAAGTGTCGTGAAGAGGGATTTAAGCGATGGGATGTCCATTCGCCGTTCCCGATCCACGGGATGGATGCCGCGATGGGATTGGGGCCCTCCTACCTTTCAAAGTTCGTCTTCTGCGGAGGACTTTTTGGGACGTTGACAGCCCTGGCCCTCCAGTTTGGAACGCAGGTTGGCCTTTATCCGACGATTGTTCAGAACAAGCCGGCGAACCTTTGGACGATACCGGCGTTCTTCCCAATCACGTTTGAGCTGACGATTCTGTTCGCCGCATTCACCATTCTTTTTGGCCTGTTGATCATCATCAAGCTGCCGAGACTTCATCATCCACTGTTTGGATCCAAGTCCTTCACCAAGTTTTCGGACGACGGCTTCATTATCGCGATCGAAGCGCGGGATCCCAAATTCTCCAGGGAGAAAACCAAGGAGTTTCTCCTCTCCGTGGGAGCGACCGAAGTTGAACTCGTGGAGGAAGAACTCTGAGACTTTTTTAGGAACAATGCGCTGGTTTTTCCTCATTACTTTTCTATTTGCAGTCCTCTGGGTCGGCCTTTGGGGCTGGCAGGGACAGACGTCGACCAATAATCCGGTCGAGGTGTTCCAGGACATGGATCATCAATACAAACTGCGTCCCCAGAAGCAGAGCGACTTCTTTGCTGACGGAATGGTCAGTCGCAAGCCGGTGGAAGGAACCGTTCCCATGGGATACGTGGTTCCGGACAAGGCGATTTCCAAAGGTGGAAAGACCGATCCCCGGCTTGGCTTGTCCAATGACTACTACAGCACGGGACTGATCGGAGAGTTTTTCGGCTCCGGATTCCCTGAAGGGATTGAGGTCAGTGAGGACTTGCTGGATCGCGGTGAGCAGCGATTTGATATCTATTGCAGCGTTTGTCACGGGATGAGCGGTTACGGGAAAGGGGTTGTCGCCTCGTTCTGGTTGGGAGGAACACTTCCGCCGACCGCGAATCTGATTGATCCGAGAGTTGCTGAAATGCCGGAGGGACAGATTTTCCACACCATCACCAACGGGAAAGGCCTGATGGGGCCTTATGGAGGAAATATCCCGCCAAATGATCGCTGGGCGATTGTGGCCTATTTACGTGCTCTTCAATTGAGCCAGAAGGCAGATCTGAAAAATCCGAAGGTGAAGGCTGCCTTCGATGCCGCAGCCCAGAGCACCGAATCTACTCAATGAGCGCCCACAAATCTGTTAAAGACCTCCCGAAAGGTGGAGAAAAGATCGACGGCAGCAAGGTTGCTGGAGCCAAGATGTTGTTTGCCCTGCTTGGGGTGATCGGCTTGGGAGGTATCCTGATTGCTTTCTTCATGGACGGTGAAAGTCATGAAGACGTTGCCGACCAGGCATCCTATTCTTATTTGTTCGCCTTTACCTTTGCTCTCACTTTGGGAATGGGCGGTTTGTTTTGGACCATTCTGCATCACGCGACCAACTCGGGATGGGGGATTTCAGTCCGTCGCCAAATGGAGAACATCATGGGGCTGCTGCCGTGGGTGTTCGTGCTTTCGATTCCTTTTTGGATTCCCAGCATTCGCGAAGATCTCTGGGAGTGGGAAGCCAAGGCGGTAAAACTGAAGGCTGAGGCCGGGAAGCTTGTTTCAGGTCACCTTGCGACGGAAAATGCTGAGTGGTCCCATCAGGTAGAGGATCTCAAGGGAAAAATCGCCGAACGAAAGGCATTGCTCGGAAATCTTGAGACGGGTGGGGGCGTAACGCCCGGAGACCTTGAGGCGATCAAGGAACAAAGCATCGATCTCGAAGCAAAACTCGCGGTGCTTGAATCTGAGAAGCCGAATGCGAAGTCGGTTCTCAAACACCTGATGAAAGTCGGTGATGAAGAGCATGGTCTTCAGGGAGATACCCTTTTGACGGAGAAATGGTTCTTCTACTTTAAGGACACCAAATTGCGCCTCGTTCTCTACACGGTCATTTTCGTGCTGATCGTCTATCTTCTAAGAAGTTGGTCGATTCGAAACGATAAGATCGCCGGAGAGGACTTGTTCAAACGCTCTCGTTACTGGAGCTGCTTCTTCCTGATTCCGTTTGCGGCTGGCTACACCTTCATGGTGATCGATTTCCTCATGTCCCTGAACTACAAGTGGTTCTCGACCATGTGGGGAGTTTACCTGTTTGCCGGCGCCGCCCTCAATGGGATGGGACTGTTGGTAATTGTTATCACCTGGTTGCGCAGCAAGGGTTATCTGAAGGAAGTCGTCAGTGACGAGCACTATCACCTGATGGGGAAACTGATGTTTACCTTCTGTGTGTTCTGGGCCTACATCGCATTCAGTCAGTATTTCTTGATTTGGTATGCCAACATTACGGAAGAGACGGAATTCTTCCTCCTGCGGAACAGCGGCGAGTGGCGAACTGTGAGTATGGCCCTCGTGGTGGGACACTTCTTCATCCCGTTTGTGATTCTTCTATGGCGGGGTGTGAAGAAGAAGGCCCATTTGATTTGCACGGTAGCGGTTTGGAACCTGGTGATGCACGTTGTTGATGTTTACTGGATCGTGATTCCCGAGCGCGCACCGAGCCTGAGTGCCTTGGCTCATTCTAAAGAGCCTGTTCTCTGGTATCCAGGAGCTCTCCTCTTTGATCTTTTAGCCTTGGTCGGCGTTGTCGGTGTCTTGGGATACGTTCTCATCCACATCATTCAGAAATCGAGTCTCTACCCCTGTGGTGACCCTCGGTTGGAAGAGTCAATTAACGTTGTGAACTAGAATTTCGATGAGTAAGCAACTTCATCCCGCAGACAAACCACTTCTCAGACTCGGCGCCTATCTTGGCGGTTTCGTCGCCATTTTCGCTTTCGCTTTGTTGGGGCTCCTCATTGCCAAAGCTCCCGTTCGAAGCAGCGAACCTTCCTTTTCGGAGGAGACAGCCAATGCTCGGAAAGCGATCGCTGATAAAGTCAAGGCAGCAGATGTCGCTGCCCTTACCGAGCCGGAGTTGATTGATGAAGCTTCCGGGGTTGTTCGAATTCCGATTGCAGCGGCCAAAGACGTGGTTCTTGAAGAACTCCAGAGCCTGAAGCCGAAGAAGTCTGCCATTCCCCTTCCGGGTTCGGCTGCCGCAACCAAGCTCATGCAAGAGCAGTCCGCGCCGGCTCCAGCAGCCAAAGCTGAGCCAAAGGAGGAAGCGCCCAAGAAACCCAAGGCCAAACCACAAGCAGCGGAGAAGAAAACGCCTGCTGCTGCGGAGCCGAAGCAACCAAAGAAGCCTCAGCAAAAGCCGAAGGCGGACGCTGTGCCGACGGACGAGGCCAAGCCTGCTTCCAAGCCTGAAACTCCCGCGAAACCATCAAACCCGCAGGGTTAGTTTTTATGAGTTCCGATACCAACGAAATCGATATTAACCTTCGCGCGCAGATTGATCGCTCACTGCGCTTTCCGTTGCTATTTTTCTTCACGAGCGCCGCTGTATGGTTGGTTTTCGGCACGGCGTTGGGGTTTGTCAGCTCCTTGAGCTTGAATTTCCCCGGCCTGTTTGAAGGATGCGCGTTCCTGTCCTACGGCCGGGTCTTTCCAGCTCAAATGAATGCGCTGGTATACGGTTGGGGAATGCAGGCCGGTTTTGGAGTCGCCCTGTGGATTATGGCTCGTTTGAGTCGCTCCACCTTGAAAAACCCGGCGACAGTCATCGTCGCCGGCCATGTCTGGAATGCGATGATCCTGTTTGGCTTGTTCTCGATCCTTTTTGGTTGGGGGACTTCAATTATGTGGTTGGATTTTCCGAAGGCCTTCGCACCTGCCGTGGTCGGAACCTTTATCGTGATCATGATCTGGGCGTTGGGAATGTTTGCGGCACGCCGCGACCGCGAAGCCTACGTATCCCAATGGTACATTCTCGCCTCTATTCTCTGGTTTCCTTGGATTTACCTCACCGCCAATTGGTTCATCCACATTGATGAAGGTGCGGCCGTGATCAAGGCTGGGATTGATGCCTGGTATGTCAGCAACATGATTTACATGGTGCTCGCCCCAATCGCGTTGGCTTCTGCCTACTATATTGTTCCCAAGGTCATTGGTCGGCCGATCTATAGCAACAGTATCGCAGTGTTTGGATTTTGGACGCTGGCGATTTTCGCCGGTTGGACGGGGATGAATCGAATCATGGGCGGGCCTCTTCCGGCTTGGATGCCCACCTTTGGAAGCGCCGCTGCCATATTCCTGCTCATTCCTGCGTTGGCAGTTGCCTTTAACCTGGTAAAGACGCTCGGTTCACGTTCGGATTGGATCAGCTACAGTCCTTCGTTGCGATTCACCATTTTCGGAGTCTTCGCCTTTGTCGTGACCGTGGCGCTCGGCGCGATCATGTCCATCTTCCCTGCCGGAAAGATCTTTCAATTCACTCATGCGCAGGCCGGCTACGACCTGCTCGCGGTATATGGGTTTTACTCAATGACCATTCTTGGTGCGATCTACTTTATCGTTCCCCGGATTGTCGGTTGCGAGTGGATCAACGGGGGCTGGATTCGATTCCATTTCTGGTTTTCGGCCTATGGAACCATCGCCATTGTGGCGTTCATGGTGTTCGCCGGCATGGCCCAGGGTTACATCATCAACAACTGGGGAGAGGATTTCTTAACCTCCGTCGAACGAGGAAAGCCCTACTTGGCTTCGCTCTGTTTGGGATGGGGACTCATCGTTATTTCAAACATCGCCTTCCTGTTTCACCTCGGTCTGATGGCGATTAAGCGCGGCCGAACCGATGAGGTCGGGCCGACCTTGATTCATAAACAGCCAGAGGATTACTTTGCAGAAACAGAACTAAGCAAGGAAGGAGCAAACGCATGAACAGTTTTCGCGGTTTCATTTTATGTTTAGGGGCAACTTTCGCCCTCCCTTGGATCTTCCTGATCGTGGTTCCTTTCAAGGCGACCTCCAATCTGGATGTCGTAGAGTTTGAGGTCGAAGGCGAGAAGGTGACCTATCCACCAGCGCGTGTCGGAGCCGTTCGCGGCGCGGAAGTTTATGCCAGGAATGGTTGCGCCTACTGCCATACACAGATGGTTCGGCCAACGTATGCCGGGACTGATATGTGGAGACCCGGTTGGGCTGGAAGAGGGGGCGAGGAATCAACCCTGCGTTCCACCATCCCACAAGATTACCTTGGAGAGAAGTATGCTTATCTGGGAGCCTTGCGCCACGGACCTGATTTGAGCAACGTCGGTTGGCGGATCACCGACCGGAAATGGCACTACGAGCATTTGTATGATCCTCGCTCGATCAAACCGACAACCATCATGCCGAGCTACCGCAACCTTTTCGAGAAACGCCGGGTGATTGGGCAGCTCTCCGCAGATGCGATCGAGACGTTTGAGAAGAATGGCGAAACCTGGGAAGTGGTTCCCAGCAATGACGCAAAGTCTCTGGTCGATTACTTGATGTCGCTGAAGAAGGACTTTCTCGTACCCGACAGTCTTGCAGCAACGAAATAAATGGCGATGGACGAAGATCACAATCAGAACTTGGATTACGGCGAACGCTCAAGCGTTGCGGATTTGAACTCAGCGGTGAAGCGTGAAAAATCGGAGCCTACCGCAGGGTTGGAGCCCGTTTCGATCTGGGCTTTCATCATTGCGGGATTGGTGATGGTCGCTGGCGGTGCCTACCTCGGCGCGTATTCAGCGGGTGGCTTGAGCATGAAGAACACTTACGCGGTTGCCAACTACGTTCCAGCGGAACGCCCGGTGCTTGAAGGATCTGTTGTGGTCGAGGATACGCGACCTTGGATTGACAAGTGGATGGCTGGTGGGAAATCCGTCTATGCCACCTGTCAGGCTTGTCACCAGACCAACGGAAACGGGATGCCTGGCCAATTTCCTCCTCTTGGCGATTCAGAGTGGGTGGTGAACGGCACTGAACGACTTGGCGCAATCCTGTTTCCCGGGATTCAAGGGCCGATGAGCGTCAAAGGATCGACTTACAATGGGTTGATGCCAGCCCAAGGCGCAATGTTAAGCGACAAGCAGATCGCACAGGTCATGACCTATATCCGCCGCAGTTTCGGAAATGATGCGTCTGTTGTGACGGAAGAAATGGTGAAGAATGCGCGGGCCAAGTATGGTTCCCGAACCGCACCATGGTCCGAAGCAGAACTTCTGGAAATTCCTCAAGACGCGATGCTTCCGGGCGCTGAAGTTGATTTGCAGACAGGGGAGCCGTTGGGAGGCGGGGAATCTGGAGGTGACGAACCTGCATCGGACGTATAGGATGCGTCCCGCTTGCCTCGAGATACGAAACAAGTAAGCCTAGAAGAACAACCACCATTTTTTCATGAGTTCGACGACCGAATCTGCTGCTGGCCACGGCCACGACGATCACGACCACCACGATCCTTCGTTCTGGCAGAAGTACATTTTTTCGACCGATCACAAGGTAATCGGAATCCAGTACGGAATCACCTCGCTGGTCTTCATGGCGTTTGGATTTTTCCTCATGATGGTGATGCGATGGAGCATCGCGTATCCTGACCAACCACTTCCCCTGGTCGGGAACTGGCCGTTTTTCCGGAATTGGATTGGCGAAGACGGATTGGTGACTGGTGAGCTTTACAACATGTTTGGGGCCATGCATGGCACGATCATGGTGTTCCTGGCCGTGGTGCCTCTCGCGTTCGGGGCTTTCGGGAACTACGTGACTCCTCTGCAAATTGGAGCCCCGGATATGGCGTTTCCCCGCTTAAATATGGTGAGTTATTGGTCTTACCTGTTTGGCGGAATCTTGATGCTGACAAGCTTCTTCCTGACCTCTGGTGCCGCCAAGGTGGGTTGGACAAACTACTCACCGCTCGCCACCACGACAGACCTTCATTTCCGCGATAAGTTCTGGACCGGGCAAACCCAGTGGCTCGTTGCGATGGTCTTCTTGATCAGCTCGTCACTGTTGGGCGCGGTCAATTTCATCACCACCATCATCAACCTCCGTGCGCCGGGAATGACCTGGTTTCGGATGCCCTTCTTCTGCTGGGCACAGTTGGTGACCGCCTTTCTCCTGCTGCTCGCGTTCCCGCCACTGGAAGTGGCCGCAGTGATGCAGCTGATGGACCGTCTTGCCGGAACCAGTTTCTTCGTCCCGACCGGATTGGTCGTTGGAGGATCGCTCTTTGATTCTGCCGGCGGCGGTAGTCCGTTGCTCTATCAGCACCTGTTCTGGTTTTTGGGACACCCGGAGGTTTACGTTTTGATCCTACCAGCGATCGGAATTGTTTCGGAAGTTGTCGTCAACAATACCCGAAAGCCTCTCTGGGGGTATCGGACCATGGTCGGAGCCGTGATGGTGCTCGGATTTCTGAGCTTTATCGTATGGGCCCACCACATGTATCTCACGGGAATGGGGACCGCGATATCGACGTTCTTCCAAACCACGACGGTGCTCATTTCTGTTCCGTCGGTGATACTGATCACCTCCCTCCTCATTTCGATGTGGGGTGGTTCGATCCGCTTCACGATGCCCATGCTCTGGGCGACCGCTTTCATTCCCATGTTCGGAATTGGAGGTCTTACCGGGTTGCCTCTGGCGTTTAACCTCATCGATCTTCACCTTCACGATACCTACTACGTCATCGGGCACTTCCATTACGTCGTCGCGCCGGGAACCATTTTCGGGCTGTTTGCCGGCATCTACTATTGGTTTCCAAAACAGACGGGGAGACAGATGAACAAACTCCTCGGCCACCTCCATTTTTGGCCATCGCTCATCTGTATGAACCTGATTTTCGCGCCGATGTTTATTCAGGGCATGTCAGGAATGCACCGCCGAGCGTTTGATGGCGGGGCTGCCTACGAGCAGATCGCAAGTCAGGTTTACTTGGGAGCGGATCATCCGTTGGCAAGAATGTTCAATGCCTTCTTCAAGAACGGTGCCCACCTACCCGTCGAGGTGATTGACCTGAACCTGGTGACCTCTTTTGGGGCGTTCGTCCTCGCCTTGGCTCAGATCCCATTTGTGGTGAATTTCTTCTGGAGCATGTTCAAAGGAGGGAAGAGCACCGAGCGCAATCCCTGGCAGGCAACTACCTTGGAGTGGGCCTGCCCAACGCCTCCTCCTCACGGGAATTTTGACAAGGACCCGGTGGCTTATCGCGATCCTTACGAATACAGTGTGCCTGGAGCTGAGTCAGACTACACTCCACAGTTTGAGCCTGATCCAGCCGAGGTTACCGAACCTGAAAAGAAGGATGCTGCGGCTTCCTAGCTCGCAGAACGCAGTCTAGTGACAAGATAGAATAAGATGGAAATTCCATACACCGTCAATCCCCGTCGCGATACGGGCCTCTTCAATGCAAAAGTTGGCATCTGGCTGTTTTTGGCATCAGAGGTGATGCTCTTTGGGGGATTGTTCTCCGCCTACATATTCCTGCGCACCGGCGTTCGTGAAGGCGTTGATATTCCTTGGCCGAACGGACTCGACGTCCATGGCTGGATGTACTGGATCGGGTTCATCAACACCCTGATTTTGATTGCCTCGAGTGTGTTCGTCGTCATGGCGTGGGCGCAACTCAAGCTTCGGAATTACGGCAAGTATCAGCTCTACATGGCTGGCGTGTTGATCTGTTCCGCTCTCTTCATGGTCAACAAGGGCTATGAATACAACTCCAAGCTGAATCATCACTTCGGCATCTATCTCACGGATGGGACGCTTCTGGATGGTGCCCTCGTTAAGGATGAAAAGCATGGCATCAAGGGCGACGAAATTGTTTTCCAGGCCGATGAGGTGGATTTTGCCTTGGTTGGGACTGGTGTGTTTGGAAAGGCCGATCCCTACTTCCTCGATTTCGCAGAGAACAAGGATCTGACCTATGACATCCAACTCTTCAAAGCGGAGTCGGCGGATGGAAAACTGGAGTTCGTGGAAGGCGAAATGAAGTCAGGTTTGTCGGCCGACCTTATCCCCGGCGTGCTTGATGTTCATATTGCGGAGTTGGAGAAAGCGGCTGCGGCAGATGCCGTCGAGCGGAAGAAGGCTTTGAAGCAGAAGATTCGCGAAGCTGAGGGAGCTGCAAAGATTGCCCTTCAGAGGGAATTGGCTCTGCTCCGTCCCATCAAGATTCCAGGCAAGGTCGTTGGAAAGCCTTCCGAGCCTGCCAACTACGTATTTAAGCGGAAGGAAATTTTGGGCGGTAAGCCAGGCAAGGAATCGATCGCATTTTTCCGCGGCAATGGGCTGCGGGGAACCTTGGTTGATGACACCGTGGATATCGAGGTTCACACCATCGATCTTCAAATGGTGGCGGTGGATACCGAATCGATGGCCTGGGGCAATGACATTTGGTCTCATGGCGAAGGCGAGGCGATGAAAGAAGGCTACCTCCATCACAAGGCGGAAGCGGAAGAGCACTACCGGGAATTCATTCAGCAAGGGTATTTCCCGGCTGACAAGATTTACCGCTGGCATCACGCACATGCGGCTCACTCCAAAGCCGAGACCGGAGGAGAGGACAGCCACAGCGAGTATTCAGTCGTTTCTGTTCCCGGTGATCAGGTGAGAAGGATGGGGAACCATGGACCCAAGTTTGGCCCTTACTATGCAATTTACTTCACGATGACGGCCTTACACGGACTTCACGTGGTTGGTGGAGCGATTGTGCTTGGCTATTTCCTCTTCTTTGGTCGGAAGCTCTACAAGAAGAATCCTGAACACCTTGCCAACCGCGTCGAGGTTGGAGGTTTGTTCTGGCACTTTGTGGATCTGGTTTGGATCTTCCTCTTCCCGCTCTATTATCTCCTTTAAGTCATGGCAAGTTCACCCGAAGAAATTCGTAAACACATCAACACCTACTGGAAGGTTGGTGCCGCGCTCTGCGTGTTCACCTGCATCACCCTTGCGCTGGGGATTTGGCATCCGTTTGATTTTGGTTTTCCCGGTGTCGACACCATCGATATTGTTGTGGGTTTGTTGGTCGCCACCATCAAAACCAGCTTGGTGATGCTGATCTTCATGCACTTGAACCACGAGCGGGGTTTGATCTACAAGACCCTCCTGTTCACCGTTGCGTTCGCCATTAGTTTGATGGGCCTCTCGTTGTTTGCGAAGGCTGACCCGATCAAAGCGCATTCCGATGTTACGGTAAAAGTGGACCGCGAAGGCGAGAAGGAACGTATTATTGGTAGTGCGAACCAACCTCACTCCGATTCGACGAAGGAGAGTTCCCACTAAGGAAACACCCATCCGAAACTTCCAACCATGAGTCTGAAGCAATTCCATGTCTTTTTCATCACACTAGCAGTGCTCTGCACGTTTAGTTTTGGTGTTTGGGCACTCTTTGCTCCATCAGACATCGTGGGAACATGGGGAAGAGTGGGTGGTTTCTTAAGCGCCGCCATCGGAGTTGCCCTGGTTCCTTATGGCATCTGGTTCGTCCGGAAATCGAAGAACATCATCACGTAATCGCACGCGGCCACCCCTGACCTATACTTCCCATGGACCTTCTTAATTTAGATACCATTCTAGCCTGTCCCGCTTGCCGGTTTAATGACTCCAGTGTAACCCAGGCCGCCAATCTTGCGATCGGGGTCATGGTGATGGTGGTTTTTGGAGTTCTCAGTGCCTTCATAGCCTTTATTGTCAAACTAGCAAAGGGCGAGCGCGCTGTAGCCGCCGTGGAAACACGCCAGCATTAATTGTGTGAGACTGGCTGGGAAGCCTCAATTGATTTAGTAAAATGGATCCTATTCTTGGTTTTAGTATTAACGAACTTCTTGGACAGCCTGAGTTGGCTTCAAAGCATGGTGGTCAGATCGATCACATGCTGGAAGTCGTTCACTGGTTCATGGCCATTCTCGGAATTGGATGGACCATTTTCTTTTTCACCGTTCTCTTCAAATTCAACAAGAGGGCGAATCCGGCGGCAAGTTACAAGGGAGTAACCTCGCATTTTACGACCCACCTTGAGGTGCTGGTTGTGATTGTCGAAGTCGTTCTGCTCTTGGGTTTCGCGTTTCCACTCTGGGCCAAGCGCGTTGAGGACATTCCGAGCGAGGACGATCCCAATGTGGTGCGAGTCCGTGCTGTCGGAGAGCAATTCCGATGGAATTTTCATTATGCAGGAGCTGACGGTCGTTTTGGTTTGGTCAAGCCGGAGAACATCAACGGGACCAATCCTGTTGGTTTGGTCAACGCCGATCCGAATGCCTTTGACGACTTCCTCGCGAACGAGCTGATCTTGCCAAAGGATCGGATGTGTATTGTTCAGGTATCCTCCAAAGACGTCATTCATAACCTGGCGCTGATCCCCATGCGGATTCAGCAGGACGCGATTCCAGGAATGGAGATTCCGATGTATTTCACCCCAACCAAGACCGGTCGTTGGGACATTGTTTGTGCCCAGCTCTGTGGTGCAGGCCATGCCAAAATGGTCGCCTTTCTGGACGTTCAGGAACAAGAGGAGTTTGATTCATGGTTTACCCAGAAAACCGAATCTGCTGCTGCCAAGGCAACCGCTGCGGCTGCCCAGTAGTCTTTTCGTTGGGGATGAGACGGCCCGGGAACTCCTGGGGCTGACACTCATGATCCAAACCCGCGCGAGGCATGATGCTCGGGCTGTTGAACTATGTCTCTCGTCCTCAGAACTGCTCAAGTAGCGCTCGTTTCGGTCATCGTGCTCGTCTTTGTCGGCGCGATTGTGAGGTCATCCGGCGCTGGATTGGGATGCCCTGATTGGCCGACTTGCTGGGGACGCATCATTCCTCCCACCAAAGCGGAGCAGATCGATCCGGAGAAGCTGGACATTCCCAGATTCAAGCGATACGCGGAGCGCCACGGCATCGACCCCGACACGGTTGAGCGAGAATCGGTTCTGGGTAGCTTCAATGCGGTTCACACTTGGACGGAGTTCATCAATCGTCTCACATCGTTGCCCTTGGGGGTATCGACCCTGCTCCTGGCCATCTTCTCGTTTCGGGCAAGCCGTCATCGCAAGTGGGTAGTCGCCTTGGCTTGGTTTGCCCTCCTCGATGTTCTCTTCAATGCGTGGATGGGGGCCGAAGTCGTCCGCAGTGGATTGAAGCCGGGCATCATCACCCTTCACATGGCGCTCGCATTGCTGCTGATCTGTGTGCTGGTCACCATCACATGGTTGTCCCGCACCCCAAAGGTGTTGGACATTGGTGAAACCCGCCATCTCCGATGGGTGTCGCTTCTCTTTTTCGTCTGTCTCTTCGCGGAAGGCATCTTCGGGAGCCAGGTGCGCGAAATGACCGACCAACTGGCCAAAGCGGCTGGAGATATGCCGCGAAGTGAGTGGATTGGCGCGCTTGCCTCCACCTCCATTTACCAGATTCACCGGAGCTTTTCGTGGTCACTGCTCGTTTCCGCCGGAGCCGTGTTCTGGCTTGCCCGGCGCAGCAGGAGCGGCGCTGAGGCTTGGGAGCCCAAAGTGATCCTTGGAATCGTTCTCGCCATGATGTGCATGGGAATCATTCTCGCCCACGTTGCGATTTATCCCGTCGTTCAGGTCCTCCACGTTGGACTCACCGCAATTTTGCTTGCCGTAACCTGGAAATGGGTGCTGGAAGTCTTATCCGCCCCACGCCATGAGCACTCCATCTGATATTCCTTCTCGCGCCGATCTCGTCGAGCTCACCAAAGCTCGGTTGAGCATCATGGTGGTCGTGACAACGGGGGCCGGCTTCATCTCCGGTTGGCCTGACGAGACGCCATTCCATTTCGCGCTTCTGTTTCACACCGTTTTTGGAACGATTTTGTCCGCCTTTGGCGCCGCCGTCTTCAATCAGCTGATGGAGATTCAGGCCGACAAGAAGATGAAACGCACGGCAGACCGGCCGTTGCCTGCGGGGCGCATTCCGCCGGCTGGTGCGTTTGTGATTGGTTGGGTGTTGTCCGCCTTTGGCGTGGTTCACCTCGGTGTCAAAGTCAATACCTGGGCCGCGGTCATCGCCGGCCTTACGTTGGTGGTTTACATCTTCATCTACACGCCCCTCAAGCGCCGTTCGAGTTGGAACACGATTGTCGGCGCGGTCGCGGGTGCGCTTCCTCCGGTGATCGGCTGGGTTGGAGCGGGCCGGGGCTTGGATGCTGGAGCACTCTGGTGGTTTGCCCTGCTGTTCTTTTGGCAGCTTCCCCACTTCTTCGCCATCAACTGGATTTACCGGGAAGAGTATCAGAAAGGGGGCTTCATCATGTTGGCCAATCAGGATGACGATGGGAGCAAGACATCGCGTTGGGCGCTCATCTTTGCCGTCTCGTTGGTGCTGCTGGCGTTCGTTGCACCCGTGGCTGAAATCACGCGGTGGTGGTTTGTCTTTCCCGGAGCCCTTGCGGCGGGATGGCTCGTGATGCTGTCGCTCAAGTTCGTCAAAACGCCCGAACGTTCGACCGGACGCCGTCTCTTTTTCGGGACCTTGATCTATCTGCCGATCGTGCTTGTTGCAGCGCTGCTCGCGAAGCCGTAGCATGGTTGGCGATGGAGCCATTCGAACTCAATACGGAGCGCCTCCAATTGCGTCACCTCGGCTTGGACGACTTTGACGCGATGCGCGAGATCCAGGGCGACGACGAAACGATGAGTTTCTACGGTGGTGCGTTTTGTTCCGAGAAAACCACGAACTGGATCGAACGAAGTCTCGCTTCCTACGCAGAAAACGGATTTGGGCTCTGGGCCGTCATTCATCGCCAGGAAGCGCGCTTGGTGGGGCTGTGCGGAATCACCTATCAACTTATCGATGGGGAGCAAATCCCCGAAATCGGTTATCAGTTCAATCGCAACTATTGGGGGCGGGGTCTCGCCACGGAAGCGGCGATCGCCTGTCGAGATCATGGATTCACGGAACTGCGCTTCCCGAGGTTGGTGTCGTGGATGGCGCCGGACAACTTTCCCTCCCGCCGGGTCGCCGAACGTGTCGGAATGACGATGTGGAAGGAAGTCATCAATTCCAAAACCGGAACTCCCCATGTGGTCTACGCGATCGAGCCATGACCGCGACCTACTCGAACAACGCCGCAACATCGTCTTCCTCAAACTTGAGCTTCGCGCTTTCGCCGCCACTCAGGATTCCCTCCGCCAGAGCGGCTTTGCGTTTCTGCATCGCGACGATCTTTTCCTCGACCGTTCCTTCGGCGATCATCTTGTAAACAAAGACGGGACGTTGCTGCCCAATCCGGTAAGCCCGATCCGTTGCCTGGTTCTCGACCTGGGGATTCCACCACGGATCGTAATGAATGACGGTGTTCGCTTCCGTCAGGTTCAATCCGGTACCGCCTGCGCGGAGACTGATCAGGAAGAGGGGAACCTTGCCGGATTGAAACGCATCGACTGCCCGCCCACGATTCTGCGTGCTGCCGGTCAGCTTCACATGATCAATCTTCGCGGCGTGAAGTTGCTCTTCAATCAGCTTCAACATGCTCGTAAACTGGGAAAAAACCAGAATCCGGTGCCCGTCGCCGAGCATGTCGGGAAGCAACTCCATCAACTCGGCCAACTTCGCGCTGTGCTGCCAGGTGAGCCCCTCTTCGCCCAGTTTCGCGAGCCTCGGATCGCAGCAAATCTGGCGCAGCTTCATCAAGGCATCGAGAATCACGATTTGCGATCGAGCCAGGCCGCGTTCCGCGATTTCACTTTTCACCTTCTTGTGCATCGCCACGCGAACACTCTCGTACACATCGGCCTGCTTCCGCGTCATCTCGACGGGATGGTCGATCTCCGTCTTCGGCGGCAATTCACTCACCACTTCGATTTTCTTGCGTCGCAGCAAGAACGGCTTCACCCGGCGCGTCAGCACACCCAGCATCGCCTCGTTCTGTTCCTGCTCGATTGGAATGCGGAACTGGCGCTTGAAGGATTCCTCCTCGCCGAGGAATCCCGGCATCAGGAAGTGGAACAAACTCCACAGTTCGCCCAAGTGGTTCTCAATTGGTGTTCCGGTCAGGCAGAGGCGACGGTCGCTCTTCAGTTTGCTGAGAACTTCGGTTACTTTGGAGTTCGGGTTCTTAATGAACTGAGCCTCGTCGAGGATGATCCAGGAGTAGTTGATCTCCGCATGGCGAAACGCATCGCGACGCATCAAACCATAGGTCGTGATCACGATGTCCGCGTTCGACACCGCGCGAAACTGTTGCAGGCGATCATTCCCATGCAGGGTGATCGCGACGAGATGGGGCGCGAATTTCTCCAGTTCATCGCGCCAGTTCTTCATCAAACTCGTCGGCGCGACCAAGAGGGCAGGGCGGTCGAGCCGTCCCGCGTCTTTCTCGCTCACCAGATGGGCAATCGTCTGGAGCGTCTTCCCCAGTCCCATGTCATCCGCCAGCACCCCGTTCAATTGGTTCTCCGCGAGGAACCGCAGCCAACCCACGCCGATCTTCTGATAGTCGCGAAGCTCGGCTTGGAGCTTTTCTGGATCTGCGACCGGAGCGATCGTGATTCCGTCACGCAGAATTCGTGCAATCTGCCGCACCGACTCCGGAATCCCCGGGATTTCGCCATCCACCTCGAACAACTCCGCCAACTCCGCCGCGCGCAGCGAGCCGACCTCCATCTTCTCGCCCGCATGAAAGGGATCGCGATCGTACAGCTCAAAGATGCGTTCCACCATGGCGGCAAAGCGTTCGCCGGTGAAGACATGCGTCATCCCACCGATTGTTGGAACGAAAAACACTTGGCCTGCGATCTCATCCCGAAACTGATCCGGCGATACCTTCGCATAGCGCTTCAACAAATCGTGAACCAGTGGCAACAGATTCACCCGCTTTCCATCCACCAGAATCCCAAGCTCAAATTCAAACCAGCCCTGCTTTTCGGAAGGGCCAATCGTCACCACATTCTCCGTTGGAGCCACCGCCAACCGGCGTTGTCCCTCAAACCGAAACGTCCAACCCCGCTTCTCCAATTCACCTTGAGCGTGCGCCAGAAAATGATGCCAACGACTCTGTCCCACGGCGGGCGCCGAAGGATCGGTCGTCTCCTCTGGCGGAACCACAAAATCATTCGCCGCATCCTCCAATTCATACCCGGCGCCCACCTCCGCCAATGGCTTCAAACCCAGCTTCAACAACCATTCCGCCTCTTTCGTTTCCAAGTTCCGGTTCCGCTGAATCTCGATCAACTCGTTTTCCTGTACCGTCGTCGCAGCCGCCCGTTTCGATTGGTAACGCAGGAGATGTCCGTCGTAATCAAAAGTCAATTTCCCGACAAACAGCTTCAGTGGACAGCCCAACGCTCGGGGATAGAATTCCCGTTGGCGAATGTCGAACACCGGCCTGGGGATGACATTCGTCACCGTCCGTTTCTTGAACGCGCCGGGCTCGGGCACCTTGCACTCTGGAAACTTCTTCGCCATCTCCGCAAAAAAATGCGATGCCATCTCGGCTTCCATCTCCCCTGTATTCAGCCACGCGCAGGCCAACGTGCTCGGAAAGCCGCACTCCACCTCCATCACCTCTCCGGTCATCAAATCGACGCCCGCAAGGGGCGCAGTCGCCACAATCTCCAGGTTCGATGTTGTTTCCAGGCAGGGGCGTTGCGTCGGCAACACCGCATCCTTTCCCTTGGGATCCAGCAACTTCCAGCCCAGCTTTGCCCGCACCTTGCGCTCGCTCCAGTGGAGCGCCGTCGTCCCTTCCTCCCACACACATCGCCCCGTCCTCACAATATCCTCCAAAATCTGAAACCCCACCTTTCCCGTGAACTGAATCTGCTGTTGCTCCTTCGACGCCGCCATGTAGAGCCGCATCAAAATCCGCCGATCCTGTGCCGTCACAAACTCCTTCTTTCCCAGTCGTTGCAGCCCCTTCTTGTCATAGAGCGGCTTCGATCGTTTCAAATTCGAGCCCGGAAAGCGAATTTCACACAACGTCGCCCCATCCTCACCTGGGGTGAGCACATAGGTCATTAACTCCTCGCTGGCAGCGGCGGCAGACATCATCAACGTTCGGGAAATAGACTGCCGAGAACTATTGGAAATTCAACTGCTCTTAACTACTTTAGAGTGAAGCGCATCGTAAGTTGGATCGCCGATTTGGGGCCACAACCTCAGCCGCCAATTCCTCGAGGCGGCCAAGCCTAACGGAGCACCTGACTAAAATAGGTCGAAAAGTTAGAGACGAACTTCTTGCGCACAATTCAAGCGGCCGGGACACATCGCCCTGTCAGGAAGGAGACGTGGATTTTCACGGTCGCGGCGAGGAGCTGCTCGAGTTCCGCAACCTCCTTCACCGAATACTTCAACTCCGCGGTCGAGACCGCGATCAAGCGGGCCACCAGCTCAATTCCCAATCCCGCCTTGGCCAGGGCGTCCCGGTTCGTCTCCGGGTCGGAGCGAATGGCATCCGCGAGCTGTTCTTCGAACATTTTCAGCATCCGCTTGCGGAGATCGGGGGCGAAGGAGTAAACGAAATCCAGAAGTTCCTGCGATTCGGGGCTGGTTTGGATCAGTTTGAAGGGGGCCAGGATCCAGGCATCGAGAATGGCCGTCATCCTGGCTTCCATTCCGGAGCATTGACTGGCGTTCTCCTGCGCCTCCTGAAACGAATGGTCGATCTTCCGGGTGATCACAGCTCTGAGGATCTCTTCCTTATTGCAGTAGACCAAGTAGACGGAGGGACGCGACATCCCGGCACCGCGGGCGATGTCGCCCATGGTGGCTTTCTTGAAGCCGTAACGGAGGAACACCTCCTGGGCGGCATCGAGAATTTTGCACTGTTTTTCGGAATCCAAGAAAAACACGTTGACACTTTTTGGTAAAGTGTCAAGAATGCGCGGCGCTGACAATTTTACAAAAACTGTCAGAAGTTCTCTCCTCGCCACACTCCTCCCGCTCTCATGACTTTGAGTTCCTTTTCATTTCCAGCCGGCCTTCCGCGAAAGGCCCGTATTCTCTTGGCCGTGCTTCCGGCTGTTGCGCTCATTTCCTGCAATCCGGAGCCAGAGGGAGAACCGACCGAGACTTCTCGCCCGCGACCGGTCAAAGTCACGGCGATCCACAATGGCGGATTGGCCAAGGTGGTCGAGTTTCCCGGTCAGATCGAGCCGGTTCAGAAAGCCTGGAAGGCGTTCGAAGTCACCGGACGCATCGTCGAGATGCCGGTGAAGGAAGGGCAGGCGATCAAGAAGGGGGAGGTTCTGGCCAAGTTGGATCCGCGCGACTTTCAATCGGCTCGCGACTCGGCGCAGGCGAGCCATGAGGCGGCTCAAACCATGGCGGAACGGCTCCGCAAATTGATTCAGGGCAACGCCGTCTCGCGCCAGGAACTCGAGCTGGCCGAGCGCGACCTGCGAACGGCCGAGGCTGAGTATGAGCGCGCCGCGAAAGCGCTGGAAGACACCGTGATGGTCGCCGATTTCGACGGAAACGTTGCAGAGATATTGGTCGAGGACTTTGCCAACGTGACGGCCAAACAGAACGTGATGCTGATTCAGGACACCTCGTCGCTGGAGATCGTGATCCAGGTGCCGGAGAGCATCATGACCATCCCCATTTCCGGCGAAACCGATGCCGAGAAAGTCGCCAGCACCAATCCCGTGGTCCTCGTCAGTTCCCTGCCGGACCAGGAGTTTCCCGCACGCTTCAGCGAGTTGTCGGAAACGGCTGATCCCGTGACGCGAACCTACGAGGCAACCCTCTCCTTCACCGTACCGGAAGATTCGCTTATCCAGCCCGGGATGACCGCGAAAGTGAAAGCCGTCATCCCCCCGAACGAACGCTCCAAGACGGAAGGGTTCCCGGTGCCCGCCAAAGCGGTGTTCTCGAACAACGAGGGCGCGGCGCAGATCTGGAGGCTCGATCCGGCGACCTCGACGGTCTCGGCCGTTACCGTGGAACCCGGCGCGTTGGCCGAAGACACGATCGTGGTCACCGGCGATCTCGACAACGGCGATCTCATCGTGACCTCCGGCGTGCATCATCTGCAGGAAGGCCGCGAAGTGCGGATTTGGGACGCGAAGTAGTCACGCTGGACGACCAACGATTTCTGTTCCCATGAATCTTGCTGAATTCTGTATTCGCCGAAAGACGACCACGCTGGTCCTGACCGTTGTCCTCCTGCTGGGCGGCCTGGTCAACTACCTCGACATGAGCCGGCTCGAGGACCCGGAGTTTACCCTCAAAGATGTCCTCGTCGTCACTCCCTACCCGGGAGCCTCGCCGGAAGAGGTCGAAGAAGAAGTGACCGACGAGGTCGAGATCGCGATTCAACAGCTCGGCCAGCTTGAGGAAATCCTCTCCCGCTCCGAACGCGGCCTGTCCACGATCACCGTCAGCGTGCTCGAAAAATACGACAAGCACACCTTGCCCCAGGTCTGGGATGAGCTTCGCCGGAAGGTCAGCGACGTTCAATCCAGTCTCCCTCCGGGCGCGGGGCCATCCATCGTGATCGACGACTATGGAGACGTCTTCGGAATCTATCTGGTGCTTCATGGTGACGAGTTCTCCTACGCCGAGCTGAAGGAAGTGGCCGACTTCCTCAAACGCGAACTGCTGCTCGTCGAGGACGTCGCCAAGATTGAAATCCACGGCGACCGCACCGAGGCGATCATCGTCGAGCCGCTCTGGGAACAAATGGCCCGCATCGGCGTCGCCCCGGAAGCGATACTGGCTCAGTTGCAGGAGAAAAACCTGGTTCGCGACACCGGCCGGGTCCGAATCGGCGACGAATTCATTGCCCTGAATCCGACGGGCGAAATCACCTCTCTCGAAGACTTCGAGCAACTCATCTTCTCTCACGAAGGCAAGCAGTTTCACCTGCGGGACATCGCCAGGGTGCGGCGCGGTTACGTCGAACCTCAGCAGGAGATTCTGCGCTACGATTCCATGAATGGCGTGGCGCTGGGAATCTCCACGATCTCCGGCGGTAACGTAGTGACGATGGGCAAGGCGCTCGACAAACGCCTCGCGGAACTGGAAAACGACATTCCTCTCGGCATGGAAATCGGGATCATCTCGCATCAGTCGGCCTCGGTCTCCACCGCGATCAACGGTTTCATCGCCAGCCTGCTGCAGGCCCTGATCATCGTCATCGTCGTCCTGTTGGTCTTCATGGGCTTGCGTAGCGGGTTGCTGATCGGGCTCATTTTGGTTCTCACGATCATGGGGAGCTTCGTCTTTCTGAATCCCATGGGCGTGGCGCTGGAACGCATCTCGCTGGGCGCCTTGATCATCGCGCTGGGCATGCTGGTCGATAACGCGATCGTGATTGTCGACGGCATGCTGGTGGGGATGCGCCGCGGTCAAAGTGCCACGGAGGCCGCGATCGGCGTGGTGAAGCAGTCGGCGCTTCCCCTGCTGGGTGCCACCGCGATTGCCGTGTTCGCCTTTGCCGCGATCGGCACAACCGACAATGCGGCGGGCGAGTTCTGCCGTTCCCTCTTTCTGGTCATCTGCGTGTCGTTGTTCCTCAGCTGGATTACGGCGGTGACGGTCACGCCGCTCCTCGGCGTCCTGGTTCTCAAAGTCCGCACGGTGGAGCCCGGTGAGGAACCGAAGGAACCGTTCAACGGTTGGTTCTATCGCCTTTACAAAGGGTTGCTGCGTGGCTGCATCCGGTTCCGCTGGGTAACGGTCCTGGTGGTTGCCGCCATGTTCGTGACCTCGATGTGGGGGTTCGGCTTCGTCAAACAATCGTTCTTCCCGCCCTCGACTCGACCGCAGTTCCTGGTCGACTTCTGGTTGCCCCAAGGCACCCACATCGATGTGACGAACCGGCAGGCTCAACGCGTCGAAGCCTGGCTCGCCGAGCAACCGGAAATCGGGCACGTCACCACGACGATCGGCCGTGGAGGTTTGCGCTTTCTCCTGACCTTTCAGCCCGAACTGCCGAACCCGGCGTATGCCCAGTTCATCGTGGACGTGGACGACTCGCGCTCGGTTCCCGGCTTGATCGAGCGCACCGATGCCTTTCTCGAACAGGAGTTTCCGGATGCGCTGGGTTACGGCGTCAAATTCGAGTTCGGTCCCGGCGGCAAGGGCAAAATCCAGGCGCGCTTCTCCGGTCCGGATTCCGAGACGCTGCGCAATCTCGCGAGCCAGGCGGCGTCGATCATCCGCGCCCATCCCAACTCCAAGGCGATCCGCACGGACTGGCGTCAACGCGTCAAGCTCCTGCGGCCCCAACTGGCCGAAGACCGCGCCAACCTGCTCGGCATCGGCAAACCGGAGCTTTCCCAGGCGATTCGTCAGGCCTTCGCCGGAGTGACCGTCGGCGTTTACCGCGAAGGCGACCTGCTTCTTCCGGTGATCATGCGGGCGCCGGAAGATCAACACAGCGACATCAACCTGTTGGAGAGCATCCAGATCTGGAGCCCGGTCGCTCAAAAGCGGATTCCCCTGAGTCAGGTCGTTTCCGGAATCGAAACCGAGTTCGAAGATGAAATCCGGATCCGGCTCGATCGCAAACCGATCATCACGGTCTACGCGGATCCGATCGAAGGCCCGGCCAGCGAGTTGTTTGCGGAACTGCGACCGCAGATCGAAGCCATGCCGCTGCCCGAAGGGTACGAGCTGCTCTGGTATGGGGAATACAAGGACTCCAATGACGCCAACGCCGCTCTGGCCGCTGGCATTCCCCTGTTCATGTTGCTCATGGTCCTGACCACGCTGATCCTCTTTAACTCCATTCGTCAGCCGCTCGTTATCTGGCTTTGTGTGCCGCTCGCGCTCATCGGCGTTTCCGTGGGGCTCGTCACGACCGGTCAGCCGTTTTCCTTCATGGCGTTGCTGGGTTTTCTCAGTCTGTCGGGGATGCTGATCAAAAACGCCATCGTCATGATCGACGAACTGAACGTGCAGCTCGCCGACGGCAAGGAGCCCTTCGCCGCGGTGATCGACTCCGCGGCCAGCCGCCTCCTGCCGGTCGCGATGGCTGCCTCGACCACCGCGCTCGGTATGATTCCGCTGTTCTTCGACGCCTTCTTCGCGGCCATGGCCGTCACCATCGTGTTCGGCCTCATGTTCGCCACCGTCCTGACGACCATTGTCGTGCCGGTGTTCTACTCCATCTTTTACCGCGTCCGGACGACGTGAACCACGCAGCCATGTCTTCTCCAAACGTCATCCTCCAAAGCCTGACCGCAACGCTCGTTGGCCTTGCCCTCACCAGCTGCACCTCGCTGGTCGATCGATGGTCGCCGGAAGGAGGCGAACCGCAAACGCCGGAACGCTTTCGTCACGCCGCCGCCAATGATAGTGCGGCGGCTCCGTCCAGCGGTCCCTGGTGGAAGACCTATCGCGACCCGGAACTCAATGAGTTGATGAGCCGGGTGGAAACCAACAACCCGGACGTCATGTCCGCCCTGGCACGGGTCGATCAAGCTTATGCGGCATTGGGGATCACGGGCGCCCAGCGCTTTCCCCAAGTCGGTGGCACCGGTTCATTTACCAATCTGAAGGACAGCGCAAACAGTCTCCGGTTCACGTTGGACCCGCTGCAATACGAGCAATACCGGCTCGCCGTTAACGCGTCCTGGGAACTGGATCTCTGGGGTAGAATCCGGGGATCCTATCGCCGCGAAGAATTCCGGTCCGAGGCCGCCCAGGCCCAATACGAAGACGTTATGCTGTCGCTTCGAGCCGCCCTGGCCCGGCAGTATTTCGCGCTGCGTTTTGCGCAACAGGAAAAGGCCATCCTGGCCGATGGCGTGGCCGTTCGTGAGGAATCGCTGCAGCTGCAGGAAACTCGCATGGCGGAGGGAGCGGGCGTCAAACTGGACGTCGCGCGGGCCCGGACCGAGCTGGAATCGACTCGGGTGCAGGCCGCGGAACTGGACCGGGTGGCCGGCAAGCTGGAACATGCCATCGCCGTTCTCGCCGGAGAAGCGCCGTCCAACTTCACGCCGTCGAAAGAAGCGTCCCCGGTCCGTCTTCCCAAGGTTCCCGCCGGCGTGCCCTCGGAACTGCTCAATCGCCGGCCCGACCTGCGCGTCGCGGAACGCAACCTCCGCGCCGCAGCCAAGCAAGTCGGGATTCGCAAAGTCGATTTCCTGCCGCGCATCTCCCTGATGGGAGACGGTGGCGTTGCCAGCCTGCGGACGGACAATCTCTTTGCCAGCCCGGAAAGCGTGTACCGCTCCCTGGGGCCTCAGGTCGATCTCCCGCTCTTCCAGGGTGGCGTCCGGACCTCAGCCGTGGCCCAGGCCGAAGCGGCCTGGCGCGAGGCGGTCGAAAACTACCAAAGTGCTCTCCTGACCGCCGTGCGGGAAGTGGATGACTCCCTCCTGGACCTTCAGATTCTGCAACAGCAAATCGACGCCCAGGCACGCGCCGTCGACGCCGCCAACGAAACGGCGCAGTTGTCGAAAGAGCGTTTTGATCGCGGCCTGGTCAGTTACTTCGAAGTGGTCGATGCCGAGCGCGCGCGGCTCGAAGCCCAGCGAGTTGAGAACAGTTTGCGGAGCGAGCATGCCGCAGCCAGCGTCCAATTGATCCAGGCGCTTGGGGGGAGTCTATAGACAGGCGCCGCTCACGGCTGGCAGCGCAAGCCTCCGGCTCGGTTCTTCGGTATGTTAGCGCGATCATCGCGTGCTACATTCCGGCGTCACTACACCTGCCCCGAAATGCCTCAAATCGTTTCACACGTTGATTTGCATCCATAAATCACCAAAGATCCGGCATGGGAGAAACCAGCTTCACGCGCCACGACCAATTTCCGGAGACCCGCTGGACGCTCATTCGACGCGCCACGGACGCCAATCCCGAGCAAATGCGGTTGGCCTTGGAGGAGTTTTGCCGCACGTACTGGTTTCCACTTTACTGCTACGCAAGGCGTCGTGGCCACTCGGTCCACGATGCGCAGGACACCATCCAAAGCTTCTTTGTCCACTTGCTGGACCAAACCGAAAAGTTTCGACATCTCGACGCCAATCACGGCAAACTGCGATCCTGGCTTTTAACCTCACTTCGGAACTTTCTATCCAATGAACGGAAACGATCACTGGCCGCGAAACGAGGCGGGTCAGTTCCAATCCTGGCAATCGATATCGATCTGGCGGAAGAACGGTTGGGAACTTGGAACCCCGTCGCCGATGCGACGACGGCGGAGCATGATTTCGACCGTCTTTGGGCGGAAACGGTCTTGCGCCTGGCGCGGCAAAAGCTCAGAACCACGTTCGAGACGGCCGGGAAGGGCCGGGAGTATGAAATCCTCAAACCGTTCCTTACCAAGGGGACGCCCGAAGGCCTGATTCCAGAGGCCGCGGCGAAGCTGGAAAAAACAGAGGGTGCGGTCCGGATGGCGATCCTGCGGTTGCGGGATGACTACCGTGTCGCGATCCAGTGCGAGATCGCAGACACATTGGATGTGGACGATGATGTGGAGGAAGAGGTGCGCTACCTCATCTCGTGTCTAGGGTAGCGCAGTTTCGTCAGCAAATTGCATTTACTTTGCGGTCGCATTGATCAGAATCTCGTTGCCGATGGCCGATCTTGACAGCCTTTCCTCAGTTCCAAATCTCGACGCCTCGATTTCCGTTTCAGCCGGGGAGGTTACCTTCAATGGCTATGAAATTCTGAGCACATTGGGACGTGGCGGGATGGGCGTCGTCTATCGTGCCCGGGACCCGAAGCTGAACCGGCAAATCGCACTGAAGCTCCTGCCATCTTCGATTTTCGCGTCAGCGGGCGAGCGGGCGCGGTTTCAACAAGAGGCGAAAGCCGCAGCCGCGATCGATCACCCGAACATCATCCCGGTTTACGAAATCGGCGAAGTCGAGGGCCAACCGTTTTTGGTGATGCGGCTCATTGAGGGGAAGTCGCTTTCCGAATGCGAAGCCGAGTTCCGGGGCCATCTTCAAAAAACGGCCCAACTCATTGCCACGGTCGCCCGCGCGGTGCAGGCCGCGCATGGAAAAGGGATTTTGCATCGCGATTTGAAGCCGTCGAACATTCTCGTCGATGCAAAAACGGGCGAGCCGCATGTTGCTGACTTCGGCATTGCCAAGATCCTCGACGAAGACGGCGCTCCTGGTCTCACCCTCACTGGCGAAGTTCTCGGCACGCCCGAATACATGTCGCCCGAACAAGCCAATGGCGAACGTCTCAGTCAGGCCGCCGATGTTTACAGCCTGGGCGCGGTTCTCTACCAACTCCTCACCGGGAATCTACCGATTCAAGGTAAAACGGCTGCCGACACGCTCCGCAAAATCGCCGAGGAAGTGCCCAATCGGCCCCAATTTGCCGGTGGCAAGCACGATTTGGATCTGGAGGCGATCACGATGAAGTGCTTGGAGAAGAATCCAGCCCATCGCTACGACTCAGCCGCTGCCCTGGCCGATGATTTGGAGAGTTGGCTTCGGCACGAGCCAATTCGTGCGCGGAATCTTACGCGGACTCAGCGATTGGGGCGATGGGCGCGTCGCAAGCCAGTCCACGCGACTGCGGTAGGGCTGGCCTCGGCATTTTTGTTGACGTTAGCGATCGGCGGACCCCTGGTGGCGCTCAATCAGAAGAGGCTCACCAAGGCCGCATTGGCTGCCGAGAATAACGCGAACACGGAACGTGGCAAAGCCGAGCGGACAGCTGCTGAGCTTCGCCGCAGTCTCTACAACGTGGAAATGCGGGTCGCGTCTCAGGCCGCGCACGAACCGGGCGGGTTGGCGATCGTCGAGAACCTGACCTCGAAATGGGCCGGCGCCGAGGATCTAATCGGCTGGGAGTGGCGCCATTTCCGAAGCCAACTCGATCAGCCTTTCGAGATTCTGGCCACTTCGTCCCCCACCCAGAACAGCGAACTTGCCATCAGTTCCGATGGCCGGCTCTTCGCAACGAAGCTGACAGCTCGTGGGCCCGTCTCTCTGCTCGATGCGGCCACTGGCGAACGGATCCTCGATTTTCAGGTCACGTCGAATTGGAACGCCACCATTTTGGAGTTCTTTCCGGACAACGCGAAGATTCTGATCGGAGCCCAGCATCCTCTGCATTTCGGAGTCTTTTCGGTCGAGGACGGCCGAAAGCTCCACGGAGGAAGCGGTCAGCGTGAGGCGAATGAGATGACCTTGACCCCGGACGGGAGCCTGCTCATTCAGGCGACGCGACGAAGGACCCGGATTCTCCAAGCGTCCGATGGAAAGGTTCTTGCCGATGAACCGCATGGCGCGAACCCGACGAGCCTGGCCTTGAACCCAGCCGACTCGAGCGAGTTCCTCTCCGCCGGCTGGCAGGGGACGGTGATCCACGGACGGTTTGACCCCGCGTCCAGGAGTCTGGATTTGAAGGAGTTTCCGGCGGCGGGCATCGACACGGCCGTGTGGGAAGTCGACTGGAGCCCGGACGGCGGACACGTTGCCCTGATCAACACGCCCGACTACTCGGTTTCGGTTCTCGATGGGGAAAACTTCGAACCGGTCTGGATTTCCGGAAGTTCTTCGGCGCCGCTCCACGCCGCTTCCTACAGCGTCGACGGACGCTTTCTCGCCGTCTCGGGAGAGGACCGCGCCATCCGGATCTACGAAGCCGGCTCGGGAATCCTGGTTTCGACCCTTCGCGGTCATTCGGGAAACGTGTATCAGATCGCCTGGCATCCTGATGGGACGAAACTTTACTCCTGCTCCCAGGATGAAACGCTTCGGGTCTGGGACGTTTCCCGGATCGGTGAAGCGCTGGCTCTCCCCAACCGGAACTTTGAAATCTATTCGCTGGTCTGGGAGCCCCAGGGGCAGGTGCTGCTCGCCTGCAACGGTCTTCATGCGAATGCCTGGAGGTTGCAGCCGGAGGTGGATGAAAAACCCGCCTTCAGTCTGGGCTATCTGAAAGGGGCTGAGGTTTCGGTGCATCCGGACGGCGACCGGGTGGCCGCCGCCACCGAAGGGCATCTGCGGATTTTCTCCATGGAGAACGGCAGGGAGTTGGGATCGTTCGATCTGCTGAAGGACAGCTTTTTCGAGAATTGGAAGAACCTATCCCGGATACGCTGGTCTCCGGATGGCGCCTGGATTGCGTTGAGTCGCAACTACTCGAATCTGGTCTATCTGCTGCCGGAAAACCTCGGACGGCCCGGCCCGAAATTCAGCGCATTGTCCGTCTCCAAATTCGGCGCGAGCTGGTGCTGGGCGCCGGACAGCAGCGCGATCATTTCCATTCGTAACCGGACCCAGCTTTTGCGCACGCCGCTCGATGGCGAGCCCGAGCAGTTGCTGGCGAAAACGACGGACACGATTCTCGATCTCGCCTTCGATCCGAAGGGACGCTGGCTGGCGTTGACGGGTGAGAACGTGATCGAACTGCGCGATGTGGAGAATTTCGAACTTCAGAAAACGATGATTGGCCATTCGAGCAACATCCACCAGGTTGCCTGGGCGCCGGACGGGCGCAGGTTGGCGTCGCTTGAGCAAAGCGGTGTCATCGGGATCTGGGATCCGGATACGGGGGAAGCCGTGGCGATGCTGGAGAGCCCGAACGGTGAGCGAATCACGGCGATCGCGTGGAGTCCGGACGGTCAGACGCTCGCGGCGGGCGATGCGACCGCGGTAACGCACCTGCTGGAGGGAAATGTAAAACGAACTTCAGTTCGTTGAGTTGTTCGCCGCGCCAGTCTGTAACAAACTGAAGTTTGTTTTACGTTTATGCCCGTCTTCATTCTCACCATCTTCCTCAGCGCGTTCCTGCTCTTTCAGGTCCAGCCGATCATCGCGCGTTACATCCTTCCCTGGTTCGGCGGCAGCCCGGCGGTCTGGACGACTTGCATGCTCTTCTTCCAAGTCGGCCTTCTCGTCGGCTACACCTACGCCCATCTCCTCGTTTCCAAACTCCGCGCGGAACCCAAAATCCAGATCGCCGTCCACCTCGGTCTCCTCGCGATTTCACTCCTGCTCCTGCCGGTCACGCCGTCCGAGAGCTTCAAGCCGACCGCCGATTCCGACCCGACGCTCGGCGTCCTGAAGCTGCTGGCCGCGACCGTCGGTCTGCCTTACATCTTCATCTCCGCCTCCGGCCCGCTCCTCCAGCACTGGTTCAGCGAAGCCCTCCCCGGCAAATCACCCTACCGCCTCTACGCCGTCTCGAATTTCGGCTCGTTGCTCGGATTGCTCTCTTACCCCTTCCTCTTTCAACCCGCCTTCGGTCTGACGACCCAGACGGTCTTCTGGTCGATCGGTTACGGCGGCTACGCAGTGGCGGCCGGAGTCTGCGCCTGGCTTTTTTTGCGAAAGCGACAACTGGCGGGCCCGGGGGCCGAACGGGAAACCGCCTTGGCCAGGCCCAGCGTCCGCCATCGCTTGCTTTGGATCGCCTTCGCCGCCTGCGGATCGGTCATCCTCCTCGCCGGGACCAATCAAATGACGCAGGACGTCTCCGTCACACCGGTTTTCTGGGTCCTGCCGCTCGCGCTTTACCTGATCACCCTCATCATCGCCTTCGATCACCCCCGCTGGTACCGGCGCGCGGTCTGGATTCCGCTCGCGATCGTTTCTGTCGCCGCGCTGGCCGCTCTGCTCAATCTCGAAGGCGAGCTGCCGGTCCACCTGACCATCCAGGTCGCGATCTTCCTCGCGACGATTTTCACGGTCTGCATGGTCTGCCACGGCGAGATGGTAAGGCTCAAACCCGCGCCGCGATTTCTGACTTCGTTCTACCTTTCCGTCTCGCTCGGCGGCGCACTCGGTGGGGTGTTGGTGAGTCTCGTCGCTCCGGCCATCTTCAACGGCTATTTTGAACTCCACGCCGGCCTCGTCCTGACCTTGATCCTCGTCGCCGTCAATCTCGGCCCGAAACGCCGCATTCTGTCCTTCGCGTTGTTCGCCGTCCTAGTCGTGTTTCTGGGCCGACACATCTACCTGCAAATCAACGGCTCCATCGACGCGCGCCGCAATTTCTACGGCGTGCTCCGCGTTTACGAACACTACGTCGGCGAGCCCGATCACCAGAAAGAACTCTACCACGGGCGGATCGATCACGGACACCAGTTCCTGACCGATCCCTTCAACCGGATTCCGTCCAGTTACTTCGGCAAACACAGCGGTGCCGGCGTTTTCTTCCGGATGCACCCGAGCCGCGATTCACACAGCCCCAAGCCGATGAAAATCGGCGTTCTGGGTCTTGGAATCGGCACACTGGCCAACTACGCGCAGCCGGGCGACGAAGTTCGATTCTACGAGATCAACCCCGATGTCGAGATCCTCGCGCGGAAACATTTTTTGTATCTCGAACACTGCAAGGGCGAAGTCGAGGTCGTCCTCGGCGACGGCCGCACGGAGCTGGAGCGCGAACTGCAACGCGGCGAGCCGCAGCAGTTCGATGTTCTGTTTCTCGATGCCTTCAGCGGCGACTCGATCCCGATGCATCTGCTGACGCGGGAGGCGTTCGAGATCTACGAAAAGCACCTCAAACCCGGCGGCCACATCGTCGCGCAAATCACGAATCTACATGTGGATCTGAGCGACCCGTTGCGAGTGCTTGCGGCGGATCTCGGCAAGGAAATCATGCATATCGAAGCACCGCCGCGGGAGGCGTGGGAGTTTTATTCGCGATGGATCGTGATTGGCGATGATCGCACCGTAATCGACCGGATTCACGCCGCGGGATACGCGACCGATTGGGAGCGAAAAGAGCCGAAACCTGTGCGCTGGACGGACGACTACAGCAATTTGCTTGAGGTGATGTATTGGTGAGGCGAATTCGGGAAGGCAAAAAAAACATCATCTTTTTTGTGACAGGGCCCCCTGAAAATCTGTTGCAAGGGATGCACCCGCCATTTTTGCGCGGGCAAACCTTCTCCCATGCTTTCCAAAGAGTATTCCGATCTCCCCGAACCCACCACCTGGTGGCCGTCAGATGTCATTGATGCGATCTACGCCAGTCTCACGGCGGAAGAACGCCTCATCCTCCGCGCCATTACCAATGGCGAAACAAACAGTCAGATCGCCGCTCGCCTCGGAATCGCGGAAAAGTCTGCCGAGAAGCATATCACCCGTCTGTTCGCGAAAATCGGCGTTTCGGTGCGAACCAAGGCCGCCGTGTTTTACACGCTTTGGGCCGCAACCCACCAAGCCAGAGCAGGCACTTAAATTTAAACAAAGCCTAACCAAAATGGGGAGATTCCCCCATTGACCTTTTCTCGGATTGTCCTCCAATCTCGCAACGGGCCGCCACCATGAACACTTGCCGCAATTTTACCACCTTACTTACCTGTTTTGCGCTTCTTCAATCGCCACTCGCCGTGGCAAATCCTGCCAATGGCATCATCAAGTTCGGCGATGGCGAAATTAACTTCGACACTGAGAACGCAGTCTTCATCCACCAGGATTCCGACAAACTCATCATCGACTGGGAATCTTTCTCCATCGATCCCGGCGAACTGACGAAATTCCTTCAGCCCAATTCCTCCTCTGCGGCTCTGAACCGCGTTTTCTCGGGCGATCCCAGCGCGATCCACGGACAATTGCAGGCCAATGGCCGCGTTCTGCTCCTTAACCCGAACGGAATCCTCGTCGGCCCCAACGGCCAAATCGACACCGCCGGCTTTGTCGCGTCCACCCTCAACCTCAGCGATTCCGACTTCCTCGACGGTGGCGACATGACCTTTTTCGGCAATTCAACCGCAGCCGTTACCAACCTCGGCACGATCAACGCCATCGATGGCGGCGACATTTTCCTCATCGCCCGTGAAGTCCGCAACGCCGGAACCCTCAACGCGCCCGAAGGCACTGTCGGGATGGCCGCCGGCTCCGAAGTCGTCATCGCAGCCGAGGGCGAGGAGCGCATTCTCATCACGCCCGATGGGCAGAACGCGTCCGTCACCAACGAAGGCGTGGTCCGCGCCGCGACTGCCGAACTCAAAGCCGCGGGCGGCAATCCCTACGCCCTCGCCATCAACAACACCGGCCTGGTTCGCGCCACCAAGTTCCAAAATCGCGGCGGTAAGCTCTACCTCTCGGCTTCCGGCGGCCGCATCGTCAATTCCGGATCGTTGCGGGCCAGCTCCAGCGTCTCGATTCGCCAAACCGGCCAGTCGGGCGATGTCGAAATCGGCGGTTCGGCCACCGCCCAGGATGAAATCACCGGGAACGGCGGAGAGGTCGAGATTTCCGGCCCCAACGTCGCGCTGTTGCCCGGTTCCAGCGTTAACGCATCGGGCAATGAGGCCGGGCAAGTCGCGATTCGGGCCACCGTCATCGGCGGCAAGACGCAAATCGGTGGCTCGGTGGCCGCATCAGCCTCGGCCGGCGATGGCGGACTGGTCAGCGTCACTGGTGAAACGATCGAAGTCAGCCCGACCGGGCGGATCGAGGCAAACGGCGCGCAAAACGGCGGTCTCCTCATGCTCGGCGTCAATCCAGCCGCTCCCTCCACCGAAATTCCGACGAATTCCGCTGCGCTCGCTGCGAGTTCGCTCCTTTCCGCCAACGGCGGCGCAGGAAACGGGGGCGATGTCCTCCTTTTCGGAACCGGCGATGGCGAAATGTCGCTCGGCGGCATGATTCGAGTCAATGGCGGGGGCGGAAACGGGGGCCAAATTGTCGCGATCGGCGGGGACATCACGGTTCAGCCGACCGCTTTGCTTCAGGCCAACGGAGAAATTGACGGCGGCTTCATCCAACTGGAAGGCGAAGGCGATGTCATCGTTGGCGGCCGCGTCGATGCGGCTGGAGCGGAGGGAAGCGGCGGCAGAATCGCGCTCGTCGGTGAAAACGTCACCCTCACCCAGACCGGCGTGATCGATGCGGGCGGTGAGACGGATGGCGGCTTCGTCTCGATACAAGGCGGCGAGGACGGAATTGTCTCCGTAGCCGGTCAAATTCGCGCGATCGGCCAAACTGGGGATGGCGGGATGATCCAAATCAACGGCGGCGACGTCGTTGTCGCGCAAACCGGCCTTCTCGATGTCTCGGGCGGCGCGAACGGCGGCTTCATCCAGGTCGAAGCGCAAAACAACGCCACCTTCAACGGCACGGCGCGTGCAATCGGCGGCTCCGGCGATGGTGGCGTGGTGGAAGTTCTGGGCGAAAACGTGACGCTCGGCTCGACCGCGTTGATCGATGCCTCGGGCGGCGTCAACGGCGGCCAGGTGTTCGTCGGCGGCGGGCGCAAAGGCCGGGACCCGAATCGACGCAACGCGCAAAACACCACCGTGGCGAACGGCGCGCGGATCGTCGCGAACGGCGGTGAGGCGGGTGGTGAAGTGGTCCTCTGGGCCGATGGCGCGATGGATTTTCGGGGGAGTGTTGTAGCGGAAGATACCAAATCTTCCGGCAGTGGCTCTGAAACGTCGGAATTTTTCGCAAATTCCGCTACGGGCGAAGGCAGCGGCGGTTTCGTGGAAGTCTCCGGCCTCGAATACCTCAATTTCGCCGGCCACGTCGATACCGGGGGCGGCCAGCTGCTGCTGGATCCGTTCAACTACACCATCGGCGCGGCGGAAGCCGGAGCCATCGTCGCGGCGCTGGCCAACAACAACGTCACCATCGACACGACGCAAGACGTCGGCGCGCAGGGCTCCAGCGGCAACGCGGCCGACACCGGGATCATCACCGTCAACTCCAACCTATTCTACGATTCGCCCAACGACCTGACCTTCCTCGCGATGGCCGATCTCATCTTCAACGCCAGCGTCCAGAACCGCAACGACACGGATGGCGACATCAACCTCGTCGCCGGCTGGGATGGGACTACGGCTTACAACACGGCCACCTTCGCAGCGGAAGATGTGACCAACACCACCGTCTTCGGCAACAACATGGGTTCCGTCTTCATCGGCACCGGCAATCAGACTCAAGGCATCGCCGTCGGCAGCCGTAGCGGAGCGACGAATGCGTTCGGTTACGACGTGAATGTGCTGGGCGCGACCAACAGCGATGGCGATTCCGGAACGACCGGGGACAATACCCGCTTCGGTCACCTGGGCTTCCGAATCACCAATGGAACCAGCCTGGATGGGACCAATCTGGGCTCCAATGCCATCGTGGACGGCGACATCACCATCCACGCCATGAATAGCCTGTCCGCCATCGCGGGCAATGACGTCGATAATTATGCGAAGGTGGGTCACGTCGGTCCCGACCGGAGCGGGGATCGCGCCACCCCTGAAGCGGCCGCGAGTTCGGACATTGAGATCAGCACGGGAGGCGACATCGATTTCCGGGGTGGTTCAGGTATCAGCGCGACGGCCCAGCTTGGCCAGGGAGGGGACGCCGCGAATGGCAATTTCACCGGAACGATCACCATCACAAGAGCCGGTGATCTCAACTTCTTGGCCGGAGATGGCAGCGCCGCCTACGTGCAACTGGGCAATGGAGGCTTTGCTCCCACTGGTTCAAGCGATCCCGTAGGCAACAAGAGCGGGACGATCCTGATTCTGGACGTGAACGACATCCTCTTCATGGGCGGCGGGGGGAGAAACAGCTACACGCATCTCGGCAATGGCGGCCGGGCGGCCCGCGGGAACAATAGCGGCGACGTCACCATTGTCAGCGCCAACGACATCATCTTTCAGGCGGGGACCGGGGATTTCTCCACGGCTTCGTTCGGCCAGCACGGGGGAAACGGCACGACGAACAACAGTGGGTCCGCAACCATCACTCGCGCTAGGGACATCCGCTTCATCGGAGGGAGCGGGATCGCGGCGTACGCCCATCTGGGTCAGGAATCCGGTTCGAGCGGCAACCAGAGCGGGGACGTGACCATCGGTAGCATCCGGGATCTGACCCTTCAGGGGGGCAGCGGTACGGGCAGCTACGTCAGACTGGGCCAGGGAGGCGCCGACAGTGGGCCCCACAGTGGGACCATTGAGATCGGCAGCGCCAGGGACATTTCTCTGCTCGGTGGCGCCGGATCAGATACGCTCGCCCTGATCGGGCACGGCAGCGATGAATCGTCCAATGGTCACGGGAGCATCTCGATCGGCTCCGCCCAGGATATCAGCCTCCTCGCCGGGGCGGGAGGCGCCCACGCCCAGATCGGGCACCTGGGCGTGGGCGCCCACAGCGGAGATGTCATGATTGGCCAGGTGAATGACGTCACGCTTCGCACGACGAATGATGAAGCCGAAGCTCGGATCGGGCATCAGTCCGGCGGCGTCACCGGGAACATTTCGATTCAGTCGGCTCGGGACATCGAACTCGACGCCAGCCAGACGACTCACGGGACTGCCCAGATCGGTCATGGAGGAAGCGGCGATCAGGGCGGCGACATCCTCATTGAGCGGGCCCGGAACCTGAGGGTCGCAGCAGGGGTGGGATCGACCAGGACCCAGTCGAAGAAAGGAACCTCGTTCACCGTTCAGAACCCCAGCAACGCGAGCGTCGGTCATGGAGGAGGCAACGGGGATTCGGCAGCGAATGCGTCGGGCGAAATCACCGTCAACCTGACCGAAGATCTGGAAATGACGGCGACGACGCCCAACGTGGCGGGAACCCCACGCATCGGTCACAAAGCCGTCACCACGGTCAGTCGGGATATCACTGTGGAAGTTGGCGGTGACGCGACGCTTTCGCCCGAAGCCGTCATTGGCCATGTCCTCCAGCCAAGAGTCAGGGATATCGTGGACGGAACCTATGACAGTGGTGATACGGATCTTCGCGTGGACGGCATCCTCACCGCCCGGGCGGGCGCACAGTTTGCCAGCTCCCCGAATGGAATGCTCAACGTGCAGGTCCCCAACCCGGCCAGCTTCCAGGCCGAAGCCGGAGTGCTCTTCAACGACCTGCCCTTCGGCGGCCCCGGCAGCCCGCTCCCCGGTGAATTACTGATTGTCCCTTTCGGTGGTGCAGGCGGCGGTGGAGATCCGCTTCCGAAGATGGGGAACCGCCCGACGACAAAGGACATTCCGCCGAGCCCCGCCACGGGCGGTGGTGGAACGATCTTCGTGGAAGAAGCGGGAGGCCAATTGCCGCCGCTCCTGCGCCCTTTCGATCCGGTTTTCGAGCAGGAATCTTTTGGTTTCGACAACCCGGTGGAGTTCGTTCCCGGGTTGGATGACGACTCGGTGAGGCTCATCCCCGACACGTTCGTTCCACCCCCAGATCCGCAAACCACCCCCGAAACCGGTTCCGGCCCCGAGTTGTTGCCCGAGGAAGGCATGCAACAGAGCCTGAGCAGCGGCGAAGAGAAGGAAGAAACGGAGGCGGACGAATGAAGACACCCCAAGCGCTGATTTCCGGGTTGCTTCATCCTCCCGCATCGTTAACAATCCGCCAACACTCACAAACATCCCAATCCGCCCTGGTGGATTGACCTTTTTAGAAACCTTCCAAGGTACGTTCACGCGCACCCTCAACCTAGCCTTGTGAAACACTGTCTGCCCACGCACACGCCGGGCCGCTTTCGAATTGCGGTCCTCTTATTCTCGTTTTTCTCCACTGCCGGGATGATCTCGGCGCAGGATATCGAACGCCTGAAACCACGCGTTCCCGAGGTCGAGGCGACCGCACCGGTTGCCGAGGTTGCGGATTCGGACGCGGGTGGCTCGCCAGCAAGCGCTGACGACGAGGTTTTGGGCACGATTCACGGCATCACTTTGATCGGCCATCCGGATCTGGCCTCGAAAGACACGCCGCCAAACGTGAAAGGCGTCGAGGTTCTGGACGAGGAGTTGGTCGCGCCCGAAAGCGTGCTCACGGCGCTGGAACCGTTCATCGGCGGCCCGCTGAGCGTGAAAACGATCCAGGATTTGAGCCAAACCACGGTGAAAGCCTACCGCGAGGCGGACATGCCGGTGGTCGATGTCGGGTTCCCCGAGCAAAACGTGAGCACGGGCGTCCTGCAGCTCGTCGTCGTGGTCGGCAAAGCGGGGGAAATCACGGTGGAAGGCAATCAACACTTCAAAGACCGGATTTACCTGCGCAGTTTCCGCACCCAAACCGGCGATGTGTTGCGGCAGAGCGTGGTGTTGGAGGACCTGAAGTATCTCAACCGCAGCCGTTACCGCCAGGTCCGCGCCAACTACACGCCGGGCGAGGATTTTGGGGAGGCGGACGTGGTTTTGGAGGCGGAGGAGCGTTTCCCCTTCAGCGCCTACGCCGGTTACGAGGATACGGGCAACGAGTTGATCGGCATCGACCGGCTGCTTTTCGGGTTGGAATGGGGCAATGTGTTCGGTTGGGACCACAGCCTGGCCTATCAATACACCACGGTGACCGAATTTGACGGGTTGCACGGCCATGCCTGGATTTACCGCATTCCGATTCCGCGCTGGCGTCACGAATTCCGCGTTTTGGGTGCCTACGTGACCTCCGACGCCTCGTTTCAAGCGGCGGGCGAGACCCTGAACACCGGTGGCCAAAGCGTCCAGATTACTCCGGCCTACATCATCCCGCTGCCGGATTTGTTCGGCTACGAGCAAGAGTTGAGCGCCGCGTTCGATTTCAAGAGCACGAACAACGACCTGGAATTCGGCGGCGCGCAGGTGATTGATTCGACCGCGGAGGTGTCTCAGTTCTCGCTCGGTCAAACCCTGACGAAAACCACCAAACTCGGCCGTCAGTTGATTAGCAACCGGCTGGTGTGGAGTCCCGGCGAGCTGAGCAACCACAACAGCGACGATGCGTTCCAGGAACTGCGCGGCCTGGGGTCGGCGGATTATTTCTACTGGAGCGGCGAGTTCACCCAGGTCATCGACCTGCCGCAAGGATTCACTTTTGTGGGCGATTTGGAAGCGCAACTCAGCACGCAAAATCTTTTGCCGAGCGAGACGCTGGTTCTGGGCGGGGCGACCTCGGTCCGTGGCTTCGAGCAAAACATCACCCGGGCCGATCAGGGGCTGATTTTGAACCTGGAGCTGTATTCGCCGGTGATTCGCCCGCTGGAAATGGTGGGAATCGATCAAGCCAACGACCGTTTCCGGGCTTTCGCGTTTTTCGACTACGCGACCGCGAGCAACGTCAATCTACTCCCCGGCGAGGGAGATGGGATTCACCTGGGCGGAGCGGGATTGGGCCTGGACTACCAACTCTTCCAGCATCTCAGTCTCCGCGCGGCCCATGCCTGGCAGGTGAGCCAAAGCGGGTTTGAGGACGACCAAAACGCGCGCTGGCACTTGTCTGGGACGGTAAGGTGGTGAGCGAACAGCGGGGCCGGTAGCGGAGGGCGTTTCGATCGCAGGTTGGGAGCCATCCAAGACCCGAAACCTGGGCTCCGTCCAACGCATCAGCCCCTGTAACCGGTCACCAGATTCTGTGATTTCTCAGCTGGATTGTTGCGGCCGACGGGCACCAGCTTTTCAATTCGATCAACCCGCCATTTCCAATCCCGCCAGGGTTCCGGTTCCGCTGGCGAATTTGTCCGCCTCGATCCCGAGCCGCTGAAGCATGCTGACGAATAACCTGGGCAATGCCTCATTGCGCGCCTGGTCGAATGCCAGATGTTGACCATGTTTGAATCCGCCTCCGGCGAGCAGGATGGGCATGTTCTTCGTGTCGTGATTGTTCCCGTTGCCGAGGTTGCTGCCGTAAAGAACCATCGTCCGGTCCAGCAGCGGCCGGCCCCCGTCGTTGGTATCGCGGAGGCGCTTGAGCAGGCCGCCGAACGCCCGGAACTGGGCCAGTTCCAGATTCATGAGTTCCTTCAGCTTGTCCTCGCGCCCGACATGGTGGGAGAGGTTGTGGCTCTCGGTCGAGACGCCGGGGATGTGCGCCGAAAAGCCGTCGAGCTTGATGAGGAGGCTGATGAGGCGGGTCGAATCGGTCGCGAGCGCGAGGTGGATGAGGTCGTAGATCGTGGTGAGTTTGTCAGGGAGATACTCCGCGTCCGTCAGCGGTGGGACATCGACCTTTGGCTTGGGTCTACGCTCCCATTCCTCGGCGATCTCCAGCCTGCGCTCGACTTCGCGGACCGAGGTAAAGTACTGGTCGAGTCGCTCCTTGTCGGCTTGGCCGAGCTTCTGTTGAAGCTCAGTCGCACGATGGGCGACGGTGTCCAGAATGCTGCGCCCGACGCGAAGATCATGAATCTGACGCTCGATCTCGGCCTCGGCGCCGGCAAAGAAGAGTGTCTTGAAAACGGCGGCCGGGCTGTTCTCTGCCGGGATCATCACGCCGCTGGAGGTGAAGGAGAGCGATTGATTCGTGCGCCTTTTGGCGACGACCAGCGGTAGGGCCGAGACCCGGGTTTGCTCCCCAATGTGGTCAGCCGCGAACTGGTCCAACGAGATGGAGTTGCGAAACGAAGCCGAGCCCGGGTGGGGGGCCGCGGTGAGGAACGTGGCCTCCGCAGAGTGGCCGCCGGTGACATTGGGATGCGAGCAACCGGAAATGACGGTGAAGTCGTCGCGGTAGTCGGCCAGCGTTTGGAGATAGGCGGGCAGGGCGTAGTCGGGGCCGCTCTGTTCGGGCACGAAGTGGCGGCTGAGGATGCCGAGATTCGTGTTGATCGCGACGATCCGGCGGGGGACATCGCCAGCCGCTGCCGAAGCGCGCGCCGGGAGCATTGCCTCCAGAAACGGCAGGCCGAGTGCGACACCGGAGGCGCGGAGGAAGGTTCGGCGGTTGAGTGGGGTCTTCATGGATGGATGGTTTGTTCAAGAAACAAGGGGCTTGTCACGACCGCCTCGATCAGCGAGCGTACGCCGTGGCCTGAATCGGCCGTCTCACGAACGATTTCGTCGATCGCCGCGCGATCCGAAAAGCGGTAGCCCTTGCCGGTCGCATAAATCAGGAGCTGCCGGGCCAGATTGCGAGCCAACGACCTTTCATCAGCCAGAAGCAACTCGCGCAGCCCGACCACGTCGTCGAAGGCACCGCCGTCCGGCAGTTGGCCACTGGCATCGACGGCTCCTCCCAGACGGATCGGTTTGCGATCGCCGCGCGCGGTGAGGACACTGACATGCGGCTCAAGTTGCTTGACGCGATCCTTGCCCTCGCCAACCCAAACCATCTTCGGCCGCCCGCTGCCTCGGTAGTTATTGCGCCAACCGCCGATCACATCGAAATTCTCCAGCGCCATGCCGGGCGGGTCCATGATTTTGTGACAACTGGCGCAGGACGCATCGGCGCGATGGGCTTCGATCATTTCGCGAATCGTCACCGCGCCGGTCGCATCCGGTTCAACCGCCGGGATATTCGGCGGGGGCGGGCGCAGCGGGATCCCCAGAATCCGCTCCGTGACCCAGACGCCGCGCAACACGGGGGAGGTCGCGGTTCCGTTGGCCGTGACCTTCAAGACCGAGGCCTGCGTCAGGAGCCCGCCCCGGGGGCTCTCGCGTGGTATCTTCACCTCGCGCAGTTGGCCTCCTGCGACGCCGCGAATGTCGTAGAGTTCGGCAAGGCGTTGGTTGATGAGAACGAAGTCCGAATCGACGATGTGACCAACGCTGCGGTTCTCGGTGATGAGCTTGCGGAAGTAAGCCCTCGTCTCGGCCAGCATTGAGTCGCGCAGCCACGGATCAAATTCCGGGTAGAGCTGGGGATCGGGCGTGGTGAAGTCGATGTCTTTCAGCTCAAGCCATTCGTCGAGAAAGTGCTCGATGAAGCGATCCGATCGCGAATCGTCCAACATGCGCGTCACCTGAGCGCGCAAGGTGTCTGGCTTCGTCAATTCGCCAGATGACGCCAAACGCAGCAACTCGTCATCCGGCAGCGAGTTCCAGAGGAAATACGACAGCCTCGAGGCCAATGCCCTGTCCCCCTCCAGCCCGAGAAAGAGAAAATCCGGCGCGCAGAGAATCGCTTTGTAACCCGCGATCATCGCGTCCTTGAAACGTTCGCCCGCCAGCAGCTGCTGATCGACGATGGTGCGATACGGTTCGATATCAGCCTGTGCAACCGGTCGGCGAAAGGCGCGGGTGGCGAAGTCGGCGAGCATCTCGGAGGTATCCGGGGAACGCAGGTCCGGTTCGATCAACTTCACCGGCACGATCTCCACGCCGCTCACACCGAGATTGCGATCCGCCTTCGTCTTCTCATCAAAAAAATCGTTGGGAAACCGCACGCCGATCATCGCGGCGCCCGCGCTTTGAATCTCGAACGTCCGGCGGATCGTCTGCGGTTCGGCACGGCCGGCTTCGATCTTGAAACGTCCGTGGGGCATCTCGCGCCCGTTCAGCATCGTCCAAAGTTGAGCCGGCTCGTCACCCGCCGGAGTTTGAAACGCGGTAACGCGTAGTTCATAGGTTCCCGGTTTGGGAAAATTCACCATCGTGGTGATCTCTCCGGGCAGGTTCAGCAACCACTCTGATTCCAGTGAGTGACCGTCGCCCTCAAACTGTTGATGGGACAATGTCAGGGGATCCGCGCAGGTTGGTTTGCCTTCGATCATGGGACGAGGAAACTTGCCGATGGGCGTTTCGCCGAACAGCCGTTGCTGGCTGCGTGGCGGCCACGATTCGAGCAGCGGGCCTTCGATCTCGAACCAATCGTAGGCAACCCCCGGGCCTTCGTAACTTCTAACGCCATTGTGGGCGCCCCCGCCCATCGGCCCCGTCCCCGGCAGCGTCATCGTGTGAAACGACACCTTCTCGCCGGGTTCCAGCCAGACGCGGAATTCGTGCTCAGTCGGCTTGAGTGAAGGCGCGTCGAAAAACCCCAACACCTTTCCCTTGAGCGACGCCCGGACGACATGAACCACCTCGGCGTCGCCATAAAACGCGGTATTCTCCTCGGTTTCGCGCACGACGCGTTCGGGCATCGGGTCGCCGACCCACCCTTGCTTTTCGTCCCGCTTCCAACTCTCGGGTTTGGGGTTCTGCCAGCCGTGGAACTCGGTGTATTTGCGAATCACACTTCGCACGGCAGGCTCGATCGCGCCCTGATTCCAGCGACAACCCCAGATCGAAAATCGGACCCGATACCACCCGCCATGTTGCACCCGAAACTTGTCCGGCTGGAGTCCCTGTGGCTGGTGCGCGCCGAATATGCCGCTCAGCACCACCATCGAATCGGCCTTTCCATCGAACGAGGCGAGGCGGTAGAAGCCGGGATTTTCGACCGGGTGGCCAATGACCTTCGACGTCAGTTCCGGCGCCAGCTTGCCGTCGCGAATCGGCGCCGCCGAATGAATCCGAATCGCGGAGCGGCCTGTCGCTTGCTCGGCCGCCAAGCCTCGCCAAATCTGGGTTTCCGGCCGCTTCGGTGCCTCAACGACCGCTTGACGCAGAGCGACGTCGGCTGCGTCGAGGTATTTTCGAATCTGGACATGGGATAGTTCCAGCGCGCCCGGAACTTTGTCGAAGCCGTGTTGCTGACCATCTTCGGGCAGGACCTCCTTTACGCGCAGCAACGGCAGGGCGAGCAAATCCCGCAAGGTGTGCTCGTACTCCGTCCGGTTCATGCGGCGCACCAGACCCTTGCCGTCTCGCGTTTCGATCTCACGTTCGGCCGCCAGTAGCTGCCGGCTCAGATTGGCAACGAAGCCATCACGCGCGGCGCTCTCCGGCTGCGGCTTATTTATCGGCGGCATCTCGCCGGCGCGCACGCGGTCGTGGACCAGCACCCACTTGGCGAGCGTGTCAGGATCGGCGAGATCGCCTGTTAACGCGGTCAAATCGAGGCCGCCCTTCGTGGTGAGATCGTCATGACAATCGTAGCAGTGTTGCTCGAAGAAGGCGTTTTGCTTCGAATTCGGTGCCGCAAGGGCGGGCAAGGCAACGGCGAGGAAAAATAGTGTGGTCAAGAAAACGGTCAGATTCATCTGCGTTCAGATTTGGCGCGTTTGGTATTTTGTTTCGCTTGCCGTTTTAAATCGGCCTCGGTCTGGTGCATTCCATCAGCCGCCGCCTGACGCGCTTTGGCAAGATCGCGTTCCTCGATCGCGTTCAGGAGCTGATTGTGATGCCGCAACGCCACCTTCGCGCCGCTCTGCTTCAGCGTCTTGCGCCGCGACTCGAAGAGAAATTGCGCCATCACATCGAGCACGATCCCAAACACCGGATTGCCCGTCGCCTCGGCGACGATCTTGTGAAAGCGCATGTCGGCGAGGATTTGCTCCTCGATTGTTTTCGCCTTTGCCAGCGCGTCGTTCGCCTCGCGCATCTGCCGCAGATGCTCATCCGTCGCTTTCTCCGCCGCCTGCACGGCCGCCTCGATTTCCACCGGGCGCCGTACTTCGAGCACATCGAGCAACGTGACGCTGGAGCGTTCCATCAGGGTGCTGAGCCCGTCAATCACCACCTGCGTATTTGCCGGCAGCACCCTCGGCAGCTTGCCCTGCGAGATTTCCACCAGCCCCTGCGATTCCAGAATCCGCATCGCCTCGCGAATCACGGTGCGCGATACGCCGAGTTTCTCGGCCAACTCGCCCTGAGAAGGCAACTCGGCGCCAGGCTCGATCATTTCTTCGAGGATAAACAGTCGCAAGGCTTCGACGGCGCGAGTGACGAGGTTTTCCGGTTTGAGGTCACTCAAGGCGGGCATGGGGATCACTTATGTGATAAGTGACAGGGTGTCAAGAATGGACCGCCACTGATGGTTTCTCAGGCCACCTGCTTGCGGAATCCCCGGGCAGTTTTGAGCAATCGACAACAGATCGTTGTCCAACGGGGTCATGAAGGTTTGTCAATGTGTTGCTGCAATGCTTTTGAGCGTGGTCTGCCTGGTGGGGTGCAGCTCGACTCCCACGACCATGGGAACGGGTCAAAAGATTGTGCTGAAATCGATGCTGCCATTCTGTGGCAAGACGGTGAATTCAACAAGTGCTGCACCACTCGATCGATAGGTTGCTCCAGTGCGGGGTGATGCGGGACTGAGTTGAGAGGGCAGGGCTGATCCAATGCCGGGAACCAATTGGCAGATTCGGTCGTTTTTCAGCTAGATTGCTGCGGCCGACGGCGTGGATTGGGTAACCCCGTTTTCCTATTCGATGAACCCCACCATTGTATTGCTCCTTCTTCTTGTGATTCCGCTGGTTGGGCGCGCCGCAAGTGAAGTTCCGCTCCATCAACAAATCGATCACCTCGTCGAGGCGGAGGCAGGAGTGTCGGTAGCCAATTTGGCGGACGATGCCGAGTTTTTCCGGAGGGTGAATCTGGATTTTGCCGGGGTCATTCCAACGGCTGGAGAAACTCGCAAATTTCTGGACGATTCGTCGCCAACCAAAAGAAGGACGACGATTGACGCGCTGCTGAACGGTCCCCGCTACGCTTCAACGATGCGCGACCGCTTCCACGTTCATCTGATGGAGCGGCGGGGCAGCGACGAGATCTGGATGGCTTGGCTGGAGAAGGCTTTTGCGGAAAACAAGCCTTGGGATCAAATGGCCCGGGAAATGATCCGGTCGGACTTTCGCGATGAACCGAATCGCGGAGCGGCTTATTTTTACGCGAAGCGGCTTGAGAAATACGGTGCAAACGTCACTGATTATCCCGGGTTGACGCGTGACTTCGGACGTCTCTTTCTCGGGATGGACCTGCAGTGTGCCGAGTGCCACAAGCATCTCTTGATCGATGACTATGACCAAGTCGACTTTCAGGGGCTCATGGCCGGGTTTTCAAAGTTGAAGTTGCTGCGCGAGGAATATCCGGCCGTGGAGGAGCAGCTCACCACCGGGAAGCATGAATACAGTAGCGTGTTTGTTGGGAAGCCACGGATGGTTGGGCCCAAGATTCCTGGGCTGCCGGAAGTCGAGTTGGTTTCGTTCGAGAAGGATGACCTCTACATTCAGACGCCGGATCGAAAGACCAAGACGCCGGGCATTCCGCGCTTCAGCCCGCTTCAGCAGTTTGCGCAGCTTCTTCCCGAGGCGCCCACGTTTTCCGCGAACATCGTCAACCGCATGTGGTTTCTGATGATGGGACGTGGATTGGTCGAGCCGCTTGATCAGTTCCACTCGGAGAATCCGGCTTCGCATCCCGAATTGCTGAATTTGCTCGCGGCGGAGTTTGCGCGGCAAAATTTTGATATGAAGTGGCTCTTTCGCGAACTGGCACTCACGAAAACCTATCAGCGCACGAGCCGGCTTCCTGGTGGAATCGAGCGGGGCGCCAACGACCGTCACTTTCTTTCCGCGACCGAACGCAGGCTCTCTGCCGAGCAACTTCTCGCGAGCACGTTGCAGGCCGTCAATGTTCAGCCGGAGGATGCGCCGCTTGAGAACAGCTCGCCTGAAGATGAAAGCGGTGACGAGATCATTGGGCTGAATGAGCGCTTCAATGCCGCGTTTGCCGCCGAAGCCCGCGAGCCGGAATACGAGTTCGCTCCAAGTTTGAAGAGTGCCTTGTTCACGATGAACGACGATGAAGTCGCCCGGCTCTTGCAACGCGACGACGCGCTTCCGGCCCAGTTGGCTCGTGAAACGGACAATGTGCGAATTGCGGAATCGCTTTTTCTCAATGTGTTCAGCCGAAGGCCGGAGAAGGAGGAGATTGATGATGTGGCGGCCTTTTTGACCGGTTTTCCGGGGGAACGCAAACAGGCGATAGTGGACGTGACCTGGGCGATGCTGACATCAACGGAATTTGTGGTGAATCACTGAGAACGATGAATCAACTCTGCACTCCATCAGATCATTCCCTTTCCCGCCGTCAGTTCTTGGGCGGGCTCGGCGGGGCGGCTTTGGGAGGTCTGGTATCTCCCGTCGTTGCCGAGGAACTCCGCAAGAGTGATAAACAGGTCCTCTTTGTTTGGCTCGACGGCGGAATGAGCCAACTCGAATCCTGGGATCCCAAGCCGAACACTCAATTCGGCGGCCCCTTCCGCCCCATTCCCACCAGCGTGCCCGGCACCCATATCTGCGAGCTCCTGCCGCGCTGCGCGAAGCAGATGCATCGGCTCACCATCGTGAGAAACATGCGCACCCAGGACAACAGCCATTCGGCCGGTGTCCCGCGCATCCTCCGGGGCGATCCGGCCAATCGCGGAGTGGAGTATCCCTGGTTCGGATCGGCGGTTTCCAAGCTGTTCGGCCCGGGCAAGAGTGGCTTGCCGCCTTACGTCTGGATCAAGCCCGGGAGCAGCGGTTTCAAAACGAGCACCGCTGGGTTTCTCGGCCCCAAGTATGGTGCGCTGGCTTTTGGCGATGGGAAGCCGCCGGAAAATTTCGATCCGCCTGAGGAGATTTCTCCGGAGCGGGATGCGGCCCGGCAGGCTTTGCGAGAGCGGTTCAGCAATCGTTATGTAAAGGAGCGGCGGCCCCAGGCCAACGAGGCAAATCTCCATGTGTTCGACATGGCGCAAACGCTCATGAAGCGTGCTGACTTGTTCGACACGACGAAAATTTCGGGCCGCGATGTGGAACGTTATGGCAAATCAGAACTGGGCAAGCACATGCTGGTCGCGCGCAATATGCTGGAAGCTGGAGTGCGGTTTGTTCAGGTTACGAGTTATGGTTGGGATTCGCATGGCGACCATTTCAACGCCGCCGCAAGCCTTCACCCGAAGTTCGACAACGCGTTTGCTTCGATCATCGAGGACCTGCACGAACGCGGGATGTTGGACCATGTGCTCGTCGTCGCGATGAGCGAGTTCGGTCGGACCCCGCGAATCAACGGGCACTACGGCCGCGATCATTGGCCCGAAGCATGGTCGATGGCGATGGCGGGAACCGGGCTGACACCGGGGGGCGTGATTGGAGCAACGAGCAAGGATGGAACAGAGGTTGAGGAGCGAGGGTATGACATCGGGAGCGTCTTTCACACGTGGTACAGCGCGCTCGGCATCGATTCGCTGAACGAAGAGTTTTACAATGGCGATCAGCCCCTGCCGATCGCTCATCATGAGATGGACCCCATCACAGAGGCGCTGGCATGAGCAAGATTCCTCCCATTGAGCCGAAGCCGCTTGGCATCTTGACGCCGGAGACGCACATCACGGCGCTGCGCTACAGTCCCTGTGGAAACATCCTCGCGGGAGCGTCGTTCGATCAACGGATCCGTCGCTGGGACCTGCGCACCGTTCGAGGCTCGGAACCCGAACCCCAAAAACCAAAAGCCGAGTACCCAGCCGCCCGGATGCCGGATGTCGGCGGGCATAATGGGTTCGTTAGTGCGGTAGAGTTTCATCCTTCGCGATTGCTGGCCATCAGTGCGGATACCTGGGGCGCGATTCAAGCCTGGCCTTATCTCGCTGATGAACCGAATCAGCTTTGGACGCTACCGGCGGCACACGATGGTTGGATTCGCGAATTGAAGATCAGTCCCGACGGTGAGTGGTTGGTGAGTTGTGGGAAGGATGGAGTGGTGCGGATCTTTTCCACGATTGACGGCAGACTGCTCAGCGAAACGCATCATCATGGCGAAGACGTCTTTGCTGCTGCGATTCATCCGGACGGAAACCTGATCGCCTCGGCAGATATGCGCGCGCGCGTCATTTTACAGGAGGTTCCGACCGGGAAAGTGGTGCGGGAATTTGTTGCGGAGGATTTTTACCAGCTTCACCGGGAGCAGGACCTGGCCGGAATTCGCAAACTGGCCTTCACTCCGGACGGGAAGCAATTGGCCATAGCCGGAACTCATCCTTCCGGAGGCGGGTTTTTCCAGGGCCTGGCTCACATCCACCTGGTTGATGTTGAGTCCGGGGAGGACCAGCACCAGCTCGTCATGGGCGTTGAAAAGAAGGACATTTTTGTGCACGACCTGCACTTGCGAGCCGATGGGTTGATCTGCGCGGTTACTTCCGGACAACCCGGCGGAGGGAACCTGATCCTCCGTTATCCCCATGAAGATGAGCCGCGTTTGATGCACGCCAAAGGCACGGTCAATTGTCACAGCCTGGCGGTTTCGGGTGATGGTCAACGAATCGCGGTTTCCGCGACCAACACCGGTTCGAATGGCAACGGCAAGCGGCTGGACAAGGAAGGCAACTACGTTGGCAATTACTCGCCGATCCACGTTTTCGAAATCGAACCGGGGCTGATTTGAAACCGATTTCCATTGGTGTGCTGGCAGCTTCGGTCGTGGGGACTGGCGGCGGAGACGTCTCCTCCTCAGTGGCTGCAATTCGATCAATACGAATGTGAAGTTGAGCGAGCATCTAACCGTTGCCGATGGCTATCTCGAGCTGGGCATGTATCGGGATGCCCTTGATGTGCTGGAGGAAATTGTGCCGGAGACAGAGCACGAACATTTTCAGGTGATCCGCAAACGCCTGACAATATGGGAGGCCGTGGGGGATTGGGCGCAAGGCGCGCGAACGGCGCGGGAAGCGGTTCTGACGCTACCGAATTACGCGGATCTCTATCTCAAGGGGGCCTATGCCATTCGCCGGGCGGAAAGCGTCGAGTCGGCTCTCGAGTTTCTCAAAAGCGGAGAACATTGCTGCAGCTACACATCGCTGTGGTGGTATTACCTGGGCTGTTACTACTGCGTGCTTGGTCGAATCGACGATGCAAAGAAGCATGTCTACAAGGCAGTGGGTTTTGGGAAGCGTGCCTTGCAGGAGAAGGACTTGGAACCACTGTGGGATGAGTTTCGCGCAGCGCGATGGGCAGAGGAAGACGAGGAAGAGGGCTTCGACTGATTCAGCTCAACCGCTGAAGCCGTTGCAGAACGCAAGGTCACGGCACCAAGGCTTTGCATTGTGCAATGCGTCGGCGGCTCTCGGGGACGAGAAGGCGTGATAAATTGAGAGGATTTGGGTTGGAATGCCTCCTGCTCGGCAAGGTGGTATGAATGATCACGTTTACAAAAAGATCGAGATTGTCGGCAGTTCACAGAACGGTGTCGATGACGCCATTCGCAATGCCATTACCCGGGCATCGGAGAGTATTCACAACCTGCGCTGGTTCGAGGTCGCGGAGATCCGGGGAGATATTCGCGACGGGAAGCCGGCCCACTGTCAAGTGACCCTCAAGATTGGTTTCACCCTGGATGAATAAGCGCCATGCCCGAAAACCTGACTCATAAACTGATACGCAGTCATCTCATCGACGGCACCATGAAGCCGGGTGAGGAGATCGCTCTACGCATCGACCAAACTCTGACCCAGGACGCAACGGGAACGCTGGTGATGCTGGAGTTCGAGGCCATGAACGTGGATCGCGTCCGAGCGGAGTTGTCGGCGCAATACGTCGATCACAACCTGTTGCAGGAAGATCACAAGAACCCGGATGACCACCTGTTTCTCTGGAGCGCGTGTCGAAAGTTCGGCGTGCAATATAGCCCGCCGGGAAACGGGGTGAGTCATCCGGTGCACATGGAGCGCTTCGGAATTCCGGGCAAGACGTTGGTGGGCTCCGATAGCCATACTCCGGCCGCGGGTTCGCTGGGGATGCTGGCCTTCGGCGCGGGCGGAGTGGAGGTGGCGCTGGCGATGGCGGGCGAGCCTTTGTACCTCGTGATGCCGGAAGTGTGGGGCGTGAGGCTGACCGGAGAGTTGCCCCCGTGGGTCAGTGCCAAGGACGTGGTTCTGGAGATGTTGCGTCGTCACGACGTCGATGGAGGCGTGGGGCGCATTGTGGAATATTACGGACCGGGCCTGGATTCGCTTTCGGCGATGGATCGGCACGTGATCGCCAACATGGGCACGGAATTGGGTGCGACGACAACGGTGTTCCCTTCCGACGGGGTGGTGAAAGATTTCCTCCGGCAACAGGAGCGTGAGGACGATTGGCAGGAATGGGTGGCGGACCATGGAGCGGAATACGATGTGAAGGAAGAGATCGATCTCTCGACGCTTGAACCGCTGATTGCCTGCCCGTCCAGCCCGGGCAAGGTCGTTCCGGTGCGCGAGGTCGCCGGGCGCGAGATCTACCAGACCTATATCGGTTCGTCCGCCAATCCGGGGCTGCGCGACTTCGCGGTGCCCGCCATGATGGTGGATGGACGACAAATCTGTAAGAGCGTTTCTTTTGATGTGAACCCGACCTCTCGCCAGCTCTTGGACAATCTGGTTGAGCTTTCCTATCTGGGAAAACTGATCCGGGCGGGAGCGCGCATCCATCAGGCTGGCTGCAATGGTTGCATTGGCATGGGGCAGGCGCCTGCGACCGGTCGCATCAGCCTGCGGACTGTTCCGCGCAATTTTCCGGGGCGCTCCGGTACCCGTGAAGACCAGGTTTATCTCTGTAGTCCGGAAACCGCCGCGGCATCGGCCTTGACGGGAAGAATCACGGATCCGCGCGAGTTGGATATGCCGTATCCCGAATGGCGGGAACCGGAGGAAATCCGCGTTCATCGCTCCATGATGGACGCCCCGGAAACTGCGGAGAAAGCGGTGAAGGTTGAGCTCATCAAAGGGCCCAATGTTGCGTCTTTGCCCAAACTCGAGCCGCTCCCGGAGACGTTGGAAGGGCCGGTCTTGTTGAAAGTGGGTGATGATATATCGACGGACGAAATCATGCCGGCGGGAGCGCGGGTTCTGCCGTTCCGGAGTAATATCCCGAAGATGAGTGAGTTCGTCTTTGAAGGTGTCGACCCGGGTTATGTAGAGCGCGCCCTGGAATATCAGAAGAGCGGTTCGCTCATTGTGGCGGGAGACAACTACGGTCAGGGTTCCAGCCGCGAACACGCGGCGCTGGCGCCTCGGTTTCTAGGCCTCCGTGCTGTCATTGCAAAGAGTTTCGCCCGAATCCACTGGCAGAACCTGGCGAATTTCGGGATTCTTCCGCTCACCTTCGTCGATCCGCAGGACTATGATGCGATCGAAGACGGCGATCAGTTGAAGATCGAAGGGATCCGCGAGATCCTGCAACAAGGCGGGGATGACGCGATTACCGTGCGCAATAATACCAAAAACACGACCTTCGAAGCGCGGCATCGCCTGAGTAGCCGGCAGCGCAAAATGATCCTCGCGGGCAGTATCCTGGCCACGGTGGATTCCTGAGCGCAGGGATGCGTTCCGCAAGGCGATCCATTGCGACTTGCAAGGCTCTCGCGATCGATTCTCCGGAAAGCGGGTTGGCACGAGATTTGCACTTCTATCCTATTATGACGACTTCAACCCTTATCGATAAAGACCGCTGCATCGGAGTTTGCAACAATCTGCTTCAAGGTGAGCGCTCGGCGGTGGAGACCTATACCCTGGTGCTCAAGAAATTCAGCGCCAATGGAGCTGCCCCTGAACTGACACGTCTCCGCAACGAACATGCCGCAGCGGTGAGGCAATTGGAAGACAACGTCCGCCAAATGGGTGGCGTTCCGGATTCCGGCTCGGGCTTGTGGGGCAAATTTGCCAAATCGGTCGAGCGGGCGGCGCAACTGTTCGGCGCGGAATCGGCCATGGCGGCTCTCCAACTTGGCGAGGCTCACGGACGGGTTCAATACCAGCAGGCTTTGGAGGACGAAAGCGTATTGCCGGAATGCAAGGAGATGATCAGCACTTGTCTATTTCCGCAGACAAAAGAGCACATCGCCACTCTGGAACGGTTGCAACACGGCGAGATGGCTCGCTGAATCGAGAAAATTTCTACTTGGTGGTAGAACCGGTCCAGGCCGGCTGGCAAGGGAGCACTTGCTTGACTGGCCTGGATTCGGAGCCTGACATGCGCGAAGTTTGGAGATGAATACGACGCATCGCATCGAACGAGACTCCATGGGCGAGGTGGAAGTGCCGGCAGGATCGCTCTACGGCGCCTCAACCCAGCGCGCCATCCGGAACTTTCCCGTCAGCGGGCGCGGTTTCGGGCGTGGTTTGATCCGCGCCATCGGATTGGTCAAGCGAGCTTCCGCCGAGGCGAACTTCGCGCTCAGGAAGCTGGATGCGGGACGCTACCAGGCGATCTGCCGATCTGCCGAAGACGTGATCGAGGGAAATTTGGACGAACACTTTGTCGTCGATGTCTTCCAAACCGGTTCCGGAACGAGCACCAACATGAACGCCAATGAGGTGATCGCCAATCGTGCGTCCCAGTTGGCAGGGAAACCGCTGGGCGCGAAGGATCCCGTTCATCCCAACGATCACGTGAACCTGGGGCAGTCCAGCAACGACGTGTTCCCCACCGCGATTCACATCGCCGCCGCGGAAACGCTCCAAAACCGGCTTCTGCCGGAACTCATCGCCCTGCAACGCTCGCTGGAGACCAAATCGAGCGAATTCGACAAGGTGCTGAAGATCGGGCGAACCCATCTGATGGACGCGACTCCGATTCGCTTGGGCCAGGAGTTTTCCGGTTATGGGCGGCAAATGGAGAAAGCGGTCAAACGGGTCGAGGCCGCGACTGAGGCATTGCTGGAACTGCCGCTCGGTGGAACCGCCGTCGGGACGGGACTCAACACCCATCCTGAATTCGCCGCAAAGGCGATCACCTTTATCGCGGAGCGAACGGGGCTGAAGTTTGTCGAAGCCGAAAACCATTTCGAAGCCCAGGGCGGGAGAGACGCGCTTTGCGAGGTAAGCGGTCAGTTGAAAACCGTCGCCGTGTCGCTGTTCAAGGTTGCCAACGATCTCCGCTGGATGGGGTCAGGGCCCCGGTGCGGTCTTGGCGAGCTCCGCCTTCCTGCCTTGCAGCCCGGAAGCTCGATCATGCCCGGCAAGGTAAACCCGGTGGTTTGCGAATCGGTCATGCAGGTTGCAGCACAGGTGGTTGGGAATGATGCAGCGATCACCTGGGGAGCGGCCAACGGCAATCTGGAGCTGAACGTGATGATGCCGATGATGGCCCGCAATGTTTTGGAAAGCGCCGAGTTGCTCGCCAACGTCAGTCGCATCTTCCGCGAAAACGTCATCGATGGTCTTGAGGCCGATGTGGAGCGGTGCCGGCAGATGGTGGAGCGTAGCATGGCTCTCGTGACCAGTCTCGTTCCGGAAATCGGCTACGACCGCAGCGCGGAAATTGCCCGGATCGCGTCTGAATCGGGCAAGACCATTCGGGAGGTGTGCGAAGAGTTGGAGGTTCTGCCGCCGGATCGACTGGCCGCGCTTCTCGACGGGACAACGATGACGATTCCCACCGGGTAGACAGCGATTCGAGCAACGAAACCTCGTTCACTCCCAGTAGTAGGGCCGACCGTAGAAATCGTAGAGTTCCTCTTCGTAGGTGCGGTTGACGGGAACCTTGGGATCGAATGGTGGGGATGCCTGGATTTGGTCTTTGGTCAGGTTCACTTGAGCACACGAAGTTGCCCAGTCGAACTGACTCATCCAGTCGATGTCGATGATCACTTTGCGACCGGGCAACCAGTGTCGGGTGGCCACGACAAAGTGGCGGATCCGCCAGGGACTGGTATCCAGAATCAGATCCTCGACGTGACCGATCTTGTCCTCGACCGAGGCGATCTGGTAGCCGATCACCTCTTTGGTGGAACGCAGATGGGTCTGCTCAATCTCGGCAATCGCTTCCTCGTGCCGTTCGACTTCTTCCGGCGATGGATCGATATGGGCATAGGCCGAAGCGCCCCACATATCGGCACCTATCCAGTAGGGCTCGTGGCCGTAGTATTCGGCGTATTCTTTCTCAAACCGCCGGGAGATGGGTTCGTCGGTTTCCAGCAGCGGGCTGGATTCCACCTGATCTTTCGTGAGGGTTACGGGAAAGCGATGGGCGTAAATTTTCGGGTCGGGCGGGACGAGATGACGCGGGCTGATGAGAACCTGGTGCGAACTGAGCCATCCCCCCGTGTCGGCCACGAGGTAGCGAATGCCCCACTTCTCGTCATCGAAAAGGAAATCCTTCACCTTGCCGATATTTCCATCGGTCGCTTCGATCGGATAACCCAGTAAGTTTTTGATGCTTCGTAACATAGTACTAGGGAGTTTCAGTGTTTTGACTCTCTGTATCGCGGGAATCGTGCCATTCCTCTCTTCCTGCGCTTCAGGATGGCGCCCGGGGCAATGGATTGCACCCTGCACGAGTCTCTCCTCTTCAGTGCGTGCATTCTGCAAGGGCGCGATCGGCTGGTTCAAGGGATCGAGAGAGAAACTCCGAAGCATTTTTTATTATCCAGGGAATATACCAATGGAAGATGCGCTAAATCCTTTGACCATTCCCGTGAAGCGGCCCGTCTAAATGGTTCTAACCTCACAACGCTATGATTAATCCCTACAACCTCGACCATATCCTGGAAGGCTGGGGTGAAGAAGGACTAGACCCCGTCACTCTCCGGGAACTGTGGAACAAAGCCACCGAGCCTCTCTTTGACGTTTTGGTCGTCGATGACGAACCGACGTTCACCCGGTTGGTAAAGTACAACCTCGAAGCGGATGGCCACTACCACGTGTTTTGTGAAAACGATGCACGCAAAGCTCTGTCCGATTGCCTGGACCTGTTGCCTGATGTCGTGCTGCTCGACTTGCGAATGCCTCAACTCGACGGCGAAGAAGTTTACCGGCAAATTCGGGAAAACCCGGCCCTGAACTGGCTGCCGGTCGTCAAGTTCTCTGCGGAACTCCCGGGCACCAGTCGTTTTTGCAAGAACCCGATCCTGGGTGAGGATGGCCATCTCATGCTGGCCAAACCGGCTTCCCTGGACGAGATCAACCAAGCGATCCGGATGGAAATCCAGAACGCGCTGGAGGATCTCATTCTCGCCAACGAATAGTCGATCCCAGGCCCTTTTGCTTTGTTCCGGTAACGTTTGAGAGCGGTTCGTTCTGCCAGTTCCGAGATCGGGGTCGTCGAACGAAATCTTGGTGGGTTGGAATTCGTCAGGACCTCGTCGATGGGGGCTGGCATGGTTCCTGCACCTTGTTACGGCTGAAACAACCTCTCATGATTTATGGCTACCCAACCCAAACCGGAAACCGTTGTTCAGCAAATGAGCACTCACCTGTCGAAGTTCAAAGAGATGGCTCACCGTACCAGGGGGCGTTTGGAACGCCTCGCGGAGATGTCGTTTGAGATTGAAGACGAACTGAAACAGAAAGAATACGCCGATCGCGTCAGCGAGCTTTTCACCATCTCCACGCAATTCGAGGAAAAATTGGACTCGTTGATCAACGATTACGAAATCGAGCGCAATCGCATCGCCAACGAAGCGGCATAGCGCGCTCTGCAGTTCGCCATTGCAGAACGCAACGATCATTGCAAACGGCAATCGTTCTTCCAACTCCCAACGAACGCAATCATGGCGTGGACATTTCCAGTCCTCCGAATTCTCGGCACCCAACTTCGGGTTCATGTGACCTTTTTTCTCCTGCTTGCCTGGGTGGGAATCGCCACCTATGCACAAAGCGGATGGGAAGGTGCGGTTTACGGCATTGCTTTTATCCTGGCGCTCTTTGTTTGCGTCATTCTCCACGAGTTTGGACACGCCTTGGCGGCCAAGGCATTTGGAATATCCACGCCGGATATTACACTTCTGCCAATTGGAGGTCTCGCCCGGCTACAGCGAATGCCGCGCGATCCGATCAAGGAACTCGTGATCGCATTGGCGGGACCGGCTGTGAATGTGGTGATTGCTGGTCTGATCTTTCTTTTCCTGCGGATCAGCACCATTCCTTTGGCGATCGACCTGGAGGCACGGTCGATATCCGGATTCTTCGTCAGTCTGATGGCGGTGAACGTGTGGCTCGTGATTTTCAACATGATCCCGGCCTTCCCGATGGATGGCGGACGGGCGCTGCGTGCGTTGCTGGCCACGGCGATGCCTCATTCCCGCGCAACGAATATTGCAGCGAGGATTGGTCAGGCTTTGGCCTTGGGCGGCGTGTTCGTTGGATTCATGAATCAATGGTGGTTGCTGGTATTGGTCGCTTTCTTCATCTTTTTGGGGGCTGGGGCAGAGGCCTCTGCCTCCCGCCTGCGGGAAGCGACGCGGGGCCTCGCCGTTTCCGACGCGATGATGACGCGTTTCAAGATGCTGCGGGAGACGGATCCCATTTCCAAGGCGGTGGATCTGCTTCTCGATGGCTCGCAGACGGACTTCCCGATCCTCGACGATCGAGATGAGCTGTCCGGAATGGTTCTGCGAAAGGACCTGATTAACGCACTGCGTAAGCATAGCGGGTCGGCGGCCGTGGTCGAAGCACGAAGCGGCTGCGAATTCGCGGTCGCGGCGGATTCGGCGCTGCCGGATGCGATGCAGATCCTTCAGGAGAGCCAACGCTCGACCATTCCGGTGATGTCCGGCGGTAGGCTGATCGGATTGCTCAGCACCAAGAACATTGGAGAGATGCTGATGGTGAAGGCCGCCAAGGACGAGAGGAGGAGATCGCATGAGGGCGAGCTTGACGCGGGTGAGGTCGAATCCGGGCAGACCTTGATCGGTGGGCATTCCAGTTGAATCAGATGCCCACGATTCCGCCAACTGAATGAGAAAGTGCAATCGGATGCAATTGTGATTTACCAACGAATGTCGAGTCGCTAGGTTTATCGAGAAGTATGACTGCGACTGAAGTGATGGCGTTGCTGGAGGAAAACCGGAATGAACGGGGAATCCGGAATTGGGACCGTCTCGGAGAAGGGACGGGTGGGCTGGAGAGCTTTGGCATCGGCCTGACGAAGTTGCGTAAGCTCGCGAAACAGGTTGGGCGCGATCACGAATTGGCTCTGAGGCTTTGGGAAAGTGACAACCACGATGCTCGGTTGATCGGGTTGCTGATTGACGATCCAAGGGTGATGACGCGGGAGCAGGCGGAGCAGCAGGTCGAGAAGGTGGGAATTGGTTCCCTCGCGCACGTATTCAGTTCCTGCGATGCGACACTGGCAAAGGCGCCATTTGTCTTTAAGCTGGCCAGCGATTGGATCAAGGCGACGGATTCGCTGCGCAAGCGGTGTGGATACGGTCTCGTTTATGAGCTTTCCAAGAACACGCGCAAGAAAGAGCTGACTGATGAGTTTTTTCTCGATTGTATCGACCGGATTCGTGAGCAGTTCGAATCGGAAGACCTCTGGGTGCGGATGGCGATGGGATCGGCCCTGATGGGAATCGGCAAACGCAACCCGAAGTTGAACCAGGCGGCGGTTGACCTGGCGAGGGAGTTGGGGCCGATCGACTTTAGTGAGGATGGCAATCGCTGTGAACCGTTCGACGTGCTGAAACACCTTACGAATAAGGATCTCAAGGCCAGGCTGGGGATCTGACGGAGGCCGAATTTTTTCGCGCCTTGAGCGGGACACAAAAGTTGCCCGGGAATCATGCCTGCCCGGTTGCGTTTCGTGCGGAAGTAGGTCTATCCTCTGGTCATGCCCAATTCCCGGTCGCTTCAAATCGCCTGCTGCGTCGCAATCCTTGGTTCCGGGATAGGTCCGGCGGCTGCTGATGATCTTGATTTCGCGGAATTGACCGCTCCGGAACATGATTACTGGAACCGGCCTCTCAACGACCCTTTCACCAAGCTCAAAGAGGATCTCCAGGCAGGGCGGTTGAATCTCGATACCAGCAGCGAAAAGGCTTACCTTCTGAGTTTGTTGGCAGAACTCAAAATCCCGGTTTCGACTCAGATGCTGGTCTTTTCCACGACCAGTCTGCAACTCAGGCTGATTTCACCACGAAGCCCGCGGGCGTTGTATTTTAACGAAGACCTTTACCTGGGTTATGTTCCGGGCGGAAAGATTGAGATTGTATCGCTTGATCCCCAGATTGGCGGAATCTTTTATATCTTCGATATCCCGCGAGGCAATCGCCCTCCGGTCGTGGAACGCTCGAGCCGTTGCATGAATTGCCATTCCGATGATGATACCCGTCAAGTGCCGGGCATCGTTATCAAGTCCGTCATTCCCGGTTCACGCGGGGGAAGTCTGGACTCCTTTCGCCGCAGCCAAACCGGCCACCAGATTCCGTGGGAAGATCGCTTTGGCGGTTGGCACGTGACCGGCAAACACGGAATCGAGAAGCATTGGGGCAACCAGATTGGTCAATTTTCGCCGGAGGGAATCGTCACGACGGAAATTCCTCCCGGCACGGAATTTGACTGGTCTGTCTATCCGGTGAAGAGCAGCGACATTCTCGCTCATTTGCTGCACGAACATCAGGCGGGATTTGTCAATCGGGCGGTGGAGCTGCAATATCGGACCCGGTCTTATCTTCAGGAGGGTGGGGGCCGCCTGCAACCCGAACGCCGGGAACAGATCCTGGAGCACAGTCAGGCACTGGTGCGCTACCTGCTATTTGCGGACGAGACGCCATTCCCGAGCGGTGGGATCGATGGAGCCGTTGAACTCAAGGAGGCGTTTCTCGCGACGCGGCGAATGACCCAGGAAGGCCTGTCTCTCAAAGACTTCAATCTGGAAACTCGGATGTTTCAGTTTCGCTGCAGCTATATGATTTACAGTTCGATTTTCCAGGGGCTGCCAGAGGGATTGCGGCAACAGATCTACCGCCTCATGGTGGCTGCCCTTGATCCTGAGAAAGCCGGCCCTGCTTACGATTACCTGCCAACGCAGGAAAAAGGGGCGATCTTAAAAATTCTTCGGGAAACCATTCCCGAGTTCCCGGGATCTTCGTAAACCTGCATCCGTTGAGTACATCAAAAAGACGTCCCCACGACCGCAGGGACGTCTAAATGATCAAAGCTGATTCCGCCGATAAAAGCGGATTAACTCAGCCTTTGCTGTCGACCTTTTCAGTCGGCTTACCAGCTTGTAGCCAACCGGAAATTCCAGCCGAGAGGTGTTTGACGTTGGTGAAGCCGAGAGCTTCGGCAGCCTTGGCGCCAGCTTGATAGGCACTGCAGGAAGGACCGCCGCAATAGGCAACCACGAGCTTGTCTTTGTCGTCGCCGAGTTTTGACGCAAGCGCATCTTTGGTGGCACGGTAGTCAATGGCGCCTGGAATGTGGCCTTTGGCGAATGAGCCGGATCCGTTGACATCAAGGATGACGACTTCTTTCTTGGCGATGGCTTCTTCCAGTTCGCTGATGCTGATGTCGGGATATTCACCGGCAAAAGCTGCAGTTGCAAACACGGCACAAGCCAGGGTGGCGAGGAGTTGTTTCATTTAAGGATAGTAGGTAGTTGGTTTGTATTTTTTGTTGGAGGTGAGATCCGCACCCGCGGGCCTCACCGGGATTGAACCCGGTTCTGGGAACCGGATTCAAAAGTAGCACGGGCGACTATGCCCAAAGTTATCAGGAACGGGGAGGGAACGCTCAGTTGGCGTTCGCTGCGGCGATGGCGTCTTGAGCCTGGCTGGCCGGTTTCGCGCTAAGATCGCGCCAGATCACTTTGCCGTCCCGAATCAGAAAACTTTGTCGGGACGCCAATCCTGGTCCCCGGGTTGGAACGCCAAAGGCTTCGATGACCTTGCCCTCTTTGTCCGCGAGAAGCGTAAAGGGAAGACTGAACTTGTCCGAAAACAGTTTTTGGTCGGTTACGGTGTCCGCACTCACGCCAAACACCTTGATTCCCGCCTTGGAAACGGCTTCGAACTCATCCCGAAGGTTGCAGGCCTGCTTGGTGCATCCGGGAGTGTCAGCCTTTGGATAAAAGTAGACCAGCGAGGTTCCCTCGGCCAATGCTTCGCCGAGATTGACCTCTGCGCCATTTTGATCGGTGGTTACTAATTGGGGGGCGCTGTCGCCGACATTCAGTGGCTCCGCCTGCAGGGCTGTAACTGATAGAATTGCGAGAAGAGAGAGGATTGGAATACGCATGGGATGGGTTTTTTTCGTGTGGGTAGTAGTCACCAAGGTTAGTATGACTTGGCTTCAATTTCCTTTCACCTGATCTCGACGCATTGGACAGGGTTTTTGTGATCTCGAGCGCGAAGATTGGTCGGCGTCACCGTGGCCCGTTCGTGAAAGTTTTGCTTTCGAGACGCGTGATAAAGCAAGACTATTCTGCAAAATAAAAAAGCACAGATGCACCACACTCCAGGACATAGCCCAGTGACTCTGGCTGATTGCAAGATAACAACCTACGAGGACGGGCCCCTGTGCGTTGACGTAAGATTCGAGACGATGGCGGAACTTGATGGTCTTATCGAGGCACTTTCGCTTCTGCGTGATGCGACAGATTTTGACCATGTGCATTTACAGGATGACCCGAAGGTAGGAAGTCCGTCGGTGGCTGACACTGAGATCATCTTCCACATGCCGGGCTCTTGCTTTGATTCCACGCGAAGCGATATGATTGCTCATGCTGAGCGGCGCATCAAATCCAGCATGAATCAGAAGCAAGTCGGCGCATACAACCCCTGACCCGCCCTGAGTCCGATAATCATTGGCAGCATAACCCCTCAACCCGCAGTCGAAAGCGCGCTCCTGGTCAGGGGTGCATGGCCTTTGACGATGAACCCCCGTGCACAAACCGCAGTGAGAATCCTTGGGATCTTCCTGACGATTGCCATTTTTGCGCCAACGGGAGAGTGCGTTGCTCAGGATCGGGATGAATTTGAACGAGCGCAGGTAATTGCCAAACGAAAGCGAGCCGGAGAGTCTCTATCCGCTGCTGACGCGGCTTTGATGAGCAAATACGTGCAGCGTGGATGGATTTCCGATATGGATCCGACCCGCACATCGACGGGGATGATCCCGTTGTGTGACATGACCGCCACCGATCGCTATCAGGGTGAGGACGGCGGCCTCTACGGGCGCGGGTTGAACGAGCCGGATGCAGCGCATCAGGGCCTGATCGACAAATCCCTCAGCGAGGTGGTTCCCCGGGCTCCCGATGGTGAGCCATCGCGCAACGGCAAGGTCGTGATGATCTCTGTGGGGATGTCGAACACGAGCCGCGAGTTTGGCCCCTTCATCCAGGTTGCCAACCGCGACGATCGCAAGTCACCCGATGTCGTTCTCGTCAACTGCGCTCAAGGCTCGAGAGCGGCCCGGCAGTGGGTCGAGATGGAAGACGTATGGCAGGGATTGGAAAGGAACCTTGCGCGAAATCAAGTGACGACCCGTCAGGTCCAGGTGGCTTGGGTAAAACTCACCGAAATGGGGCCGTCAAAGTATGGGGCGTTTCCGCAACACGCAGAATATTTCAAAGGCAATGTCGTCAAGATCCTGCAACGCCTGAAACAGACCTGCCCGAATCTCGGAATCGTCTATTTTTCGACCCGGGTTTATGCCGGTTATGCGGTGGGTGATCGCTCTCTGAACCCCGAGCCCTACGCCTACGAGAATGCCTTTTCCATCCGCTGGTTGATTCGCGATCAATTGAAAGGCGATCCCGAGCTGAACCCTCACTCCAGCAACGGCCCGGTCAAGGCGCCGCTGCTCCTGTGGGGGCCCTATCTTTGGTGTGATGGAATGAAACCGCGCAGTGATGGGTTGGTGTGGCCCCCGGAGTATCTCGATTTCGACGGAGTTCATCCGAGCGAAAGCGGCAAGGCAAAAATTGCCGAGCTGTTGATCGACTTCTTCGCGACAAACCAGAACGCGAAGCCTTGGTTCACCGGGGCGGCACGATAAACCACGGCAGAACCCGGCCTCTGATAGAGTGGCTTCACCGCTCAAACGGACATTTGTGGAGAATTCCGTTCTTGGCACCGAGTGTTCTGCTGTTAGTGGTAAGGTTAATGAAAGATTCGACTTCTTCTCCAGGCGGTTCGGGGCCGGTTGCCGTTATTGCCGTCCATGGAGTGGCGGATCAATCCAAGGATGAAACCGCGGTGACCGCCGCCAACCTGCTCCTCTACGCGGATAATTTGGGCGAAGATGGCGAGGATTGTTCCAAGGCGCACTATGCGGGTTTCGAGCAAGAGAAGATCCGGGTTGCGGTTGAACCGTTGGATGTTTCGGGAATGGGCGACGAGACTTCCTGGCAGAGCCAACTGCGCGATCACCTGATTGATTACTCGGGTGAAGGGACCAAAGGTTCCTACGAAACGGTGAGAATGGAGGGCCATCGCTACACCAAAACGTCGAACAACGCGGCACCGAAATTGGATCGAGGCGTGCATGTTTATGAGATGCATTGGGCGGATGTGAGCCGGCTCAAAATCGGGTTCCTCAATATTTTGGTAGCGCTCTATCGACTGTTGTTTGAGGCATCGTGGCTGGGGCAGCAGACGATTGGTCCGTGGGCGTCGTCCGCCAAGGACGTGGGGCGATTCAGCTATTTCACATCGTTTCGCGGCCTGATGCTGCTGCTCCATACCATTGCCCGGGTGATCTTGACCCGGTTTATGCTGCCCATTTACCTGATCATGATCGCGATGTTGACGTTGACGGCGATCCCGGTGGTGGAGACGGATTGGGCCCAGCGAATGCTGGGGGGATTGGGAGGATACGCAGGGCTTCTGGCACTCTTTACGGTGGCCATCGTGGCAGTGGTCCTGGTGCTGACGGCGTCGCACTTCTGGCAGAGCATCCCGTGGCCTCCCGTTTTTGTGCTGGTGGCGATCTTGAGCTTTTTCGCCTGGATTTTTGTGTTTGCCGCGCTTCAGATCGAAGGTGAATTTGGCACCTGGTGGGCGGAATCCGGAGTGGCGTTGGTGCTCTGGGGCGTGATCTGCCTGCTGATTTACTTTCTGCTTGTCCCGGCACTCAACAATCGCTACCCGGGGAGTCGGCTTGTGGTCTGCCTGCTGCTCACCTACTTTACGGCCGGATTGATCCTGGGGCTGATGCGGGAAACGGAGTGGCCTCTGGCGATGAGCGCCTCGTTGTTCGCCCTGAGACTGGGGTTTGCTCTCATCCCGATTCTCTGGATCATTCTGGCGACGTCGGCCAATCTCTTTTTCGTCCTGGCAGTCATCGAATTGATCTCGCTGAGACTGAGACCGTGGAAGGACAAGGAAGTTCTCCGGAGAAAACGAGCCCGCCTCCACACCGCGATGATTTCCCTCGCGCTTCCGGTGCTCCTCATCAGTTTCTTCAACTCGACCTTTTTCCTGCTCGCGTTGTTTCCGGTCAAATCCGGACTGGTGGATGGAGCGGTGCCGATTCCCGGCCGCACCGGCGATGCCCCGGCTCAAATTGCCACCGTCGCCAATTTTGTGGAAGCCCACATCGAACCTTTCGCAGACAGGTTCGCCAATCTCCCGAATTTCCGGAGATGGACCGAAGAGAACCATGGCCAAGACGCGGTCTTCTCGGAATATGTGAATTCGGCCTCAGCGAAAATGGTGATTCCGTTTCTCGAGGCGATTTTCATGGTCGTCTTGCTGGTGTTGGGCTATTCCGCCTGGACTCTGGCGCCGGCTGCTTTGGCGGAATCTGCTCGCTGGACGACGAAGGACGATCCTGATCGGTGGGATTCCGTTTCCCAGTCGTTGGGAAAGAACCTGTCCCGAGGTTATAGCTGGTTGTGGGCAGGTCAGGTGGTGCTGATTGGCTGCCTGTTCGCGACTCAGGTGCTGTTTGTTTACCGGAGCATCCGGTCCAAAGCCGACCTTGAAGTAGAAACGCGTCCGTTTGCGGTCCTCTTTGATCAATTTCTCGGTCTGACATCCTTCACTGAAAGCGTGGATGATCTGGAGATTGTCGCTGCGACTGCCAATATTCCTGATTCTGGCGGAGTTGCCGCCGCCGCCGAGGGGAGAATTGAGCTTCCCGAACCGGTCGCTTCTCCGTCTCCGCGTCCCGAACCAACGAGACGCATCGAGCGAATCCAGCCGGTCAATCCTCGGCAATCGCCGATACAGTCTCAGGTTCAGCAAGCGGCTCCCATTCAACAACAGAGGATCGATGCGTTGGCCTACCCGGAGCAGAAGCTCTACCTGAAACGGGCCAAGATCGGGAACATTGAGCGTCAGGAAACCCGGGAACGCATTGAGGAAATCCTTCAGCAACACGAAGAGGAGATCCAGAAAAAGAAGGGATCTCCAACCAAGGGGGACGCGCCCAATGATCGCCCTCCGAATGCGGCGCCCGGAGCCAACGATGCGCCGGATGCTCCGGCCGCTGACGAACTCGGAATGGCGGAAAAGTTGAAAGTGAAGACGCTTACGGAATTTGTCCTGTTTCTCAACAGCGGTCCTCTCACCAGTGCCTTTGGCGTCACGGTTTTGATCCTTGCGCTCGGTTATCTCTTTTTCTCCCGGATTGTCGACCCCGTCATTTCAAGTCTGCGTGGAGGGTTGGATATTGCCCTCGATGTTGTGAATTATCTCCGCCCGGTCCCACGGGATGGGACCTTCCGTGCCCGAATCCTCAGCCGATTCGCGTCGCTGCTCAAATACGTCGTGGATTGGCGCGACCCGCAGAATCCGGAGGTGCGCTACTCCCGGATTGTGATCCTCGCCCACAGTCAGGGCACCGTGATTTCCTCTGACATTCTGCGCGCCCTTTCCAAGGGCAGTGTGGCACAAGACAACGGTTTGGAAGTGCTTCGTCGTGATCCGGATTCAAACGACTGGATTCCGATTCGTCTTTACACCATGGGCAGTCCTCTGCGCCAGCTCTACGCGGCGCGTTTTCCGGATCTTTTCGCGTGGAACAGTTCCGAAGATCCCCGGACTCATCATCGCGGTCTGGAAGCCTGGTGGAATGCGTATCGCAGCGGAGACTATGTCGGGCGGATGCTCTTTCGTGATCTCAAGGACCCGGATGCGTTCGTTCCGGAACGCGATTTCATCATGTCGCAGAACGGAAGGAACATTCCGGTTCGCGAAACCTGCATTGGTCCCGGAGCCCACACCCATTACTGGGACGAAACGGCACCGTCCGTCATCCGCGGGCTCGATTACCTGATCGCCTGCGATGATGCCGAGGATCTTGGGAAACCTCGGGAATCGATGGGGACGGACTCTAAAGATGGCGATGATGCCATCGTTCCCTAGGGGGCTAGGGATTCTTCTTGTAGTGGGCGCGAATTTCTTCCAACCCATCGTGTTCCGTGAGAGGCAGGGTGGGGCGTCGAACGTTCGAGACTTTGAGCAGCCGCTGAGAGACTCCTTCGACCGCGCCCAGGATTTGATCCCGGGGAATTTCAGGCAGGCGTTCTTGAAGGTGGTCGGCGATGAGTTTTTCGATGGTTTCCTTGTCCTTGAGAGGATCGAGAAAGCGATCTTCCGCGTTTTGCGCTGATGCTTCGGACATGGCGCGAAGTTCGGCCAGGCTGGAGGGGTTCACTGCGCAGATCTTGTCCATCATGGTGCCGCAATTGAGTGATCCGGAGGCAGCGGACCATTCATTCAAAATCCTCTTGCGAGAGGCCGGTTGGAATCCGGTGAACAATCGATCAATGTATCTATTCTAGTTCTTGACTCTGTCCAAAACTGGATTCATTCTTTGGGAGAATGTCTGATCCAGTCGAACTTCTTCGAGAGCACGGAATTCCCATCACGGCCCAACGGATCGCCGTCCTCCGGGCGGTTTCCCGTCAGCCTCACGGCACGGCGGAAGCCATTGCCGAATTGGTCCGAGCCGATATCGGCGCCATCTCGCGACAGGGGGTCTACGATGCCCTTGGAATGTTGTCCGAAAAGGGACTGATTCGTCGCATCCAGCCGGCAGGCTCTCCGGCGCTCTTCGAAAATAGAGTTGGCGACAACCATCACCACGTGATCTGCCGGAGTTGCGGAAAGACGGCCGACGTTGATTGCGCGGTTGGGGTAAGGCCCTGCCTGACCGCTGCGGATGACTCCGGATTTCAGATCGATGAGGCGGAGGTGATCTATTGGGGCACCTGTCCCGATTGCCAGGCAACAGCCTGACCAAGGAACCTTTTCAGAACCCATTTTCTACTAATCCCAAACAAACTCCCATGATAGCAAAAACCCATCCAGAGAGGCAATCCCTAACCAATGGATATGCCCAGAACTTCGCAAAAAGACGAACCCCTAAAAATCGCTCCGTTAGGGCCATGGCCTTGGCTTTGACCGTTTCACTTGGGGCGGTCGTCAGCAACGTGCAAGCCCAAACCCCTTCTGAAAAAGACATGACCGACGTTAGTAAATGCCCCGTGATGGGCGCCCAGGCAGGACCCAATCGGCACACCGCCGCATCTGCAATGTCCAATCGCGACTGGTGGCCCAATCAGTTGAACCTTCAAATTCTTCACCAGAACTCCGCGAAGAGTAATCCGTTGGGTGAGGACTTTGATTATGCGGAAGAGTTCAAGAAACTCGATCTGGATGCGTTGACGGCAGACCTCAGGGAATTGATGACGACTTCCCAGGATTGGTGGCCAGCCGATTACGGCAACTATGGTCCGCTTTTCATTCGAATGGCCTGGCACAGTGCGGGAACCTATCGCGTTACCGATGGTCGCGGTGGTGCTTCTGACGGCACCCAACGCTTTGCCCCGCTAAACAGCTGGCCAGACAACGCCAACCTCGACAAGGCGCGCCGCCTGCTTTGGCCGATCAAGCAGAAATACGGTCAGAAGATCTCCTGGGCCGATTTGATGGTTCTCACCGGAAACGTCGCGCTCGAGACCATGGGATTCAAGACGTTCGGCTTTGCCGGAGGGCGTGCCGACGTCTGGGAACCGCAGGAAGACGTCTACTGGGGACCGGAGAGCGAGTGGCTTGGCGACAAGCGCTACTCGGGTGACCGGGAACTTGCGAATCCACTCGGCGCCGTACAGATGGGATTGATTTACGTCAATCCGGAAGGGCCCAATGGCAATCCCGATCCGCTTGCTGCGGCGAAGGACATTCGGGAAACGTTTGGCCGGATGGCGATGAATGACGAAGAGACAGTTGCCCTGATCGCAGGCGGACACTCGTTCGGAAAAGCGCACGGAGCAGCTCCACCCGCAGGCAATGTTGGCCCGGAACCCGAAGGCGCCAGCCTGGAAGAACAGGGGCTCGGTTGGAAAAATACCCACGGCAAAGGCAACGCGGAAGACACGATTACGAGTGGACTCGAAGGGGCGTGGACGACCTCTCCGGCCGCCTGGTCGCACGGGTATTTCACGAACCTCTTTGCCTTCGAATGGGAATTGACGAAAAGCCCGGCGGGAGCCCATCAGTGGATTCCCAAAGGTGGAGCAGGAAAGGGGACGGTGCCGGATGCACACGTTGCCGGCAAGACCCACGCGCCAATCATGTTCACAACCGATCTGGCGTTGAAGAAGGATCCCGCCTACGAGAAAATCTCGCGCCGCTTCTTCGAAAACCCCGACCAATTCGCCGAGGCTTTCGCCAAGGCCTGGTACAAATTGACGCACCGGGACATGGGCCCAACTTCCCGTTATCTCGGTTCCTTGGTTCCGGATGAGGAGTTGCTCTGGCAGGATCCGGTTCCGGCTGTCGACCATGAGTTGATCGGCGAACAGGATGTGGCTGAGCTTAAAGCGAAGCTTCTGGATTCCGGGTTGTCGATCTCTGAGCTGGTTTCAACGGCTTGGGCGTCAGCGTCCACGTTCCGCGGCAGTGACAATCGTGGAGGAGCCAACGGGGCCCGCATTCGACTCGCTCCGATGAAGGATTGGGAAGTGAATCGCCCCGACCAACTCGCGAAGGTGCTTCCCGTCATCGAAAAGGTCCAGGCTGACTTCAATGCTGCGCAAACGGGCGGAAAGAAAGTCTCGGTTGCGGATCTGATCGTGCTGGGTGGATGCGCCGCAATCGAAGCGGCAGCGAAGAAGGCCGGTCATGACGTGACGGTTCCGTTCTCTCCGGGAAGAACCGATGCGACTGAGGAAATGACCGACGTTGAGGGCCTTGCCGTTCTCGAGCCGGTTACGGACGGATTCCGCAACTTCCTCGGTCACGAACTGGATCGGCCCGCTCCCGAAAACCTGATCGACCGTGCTCAGTTGCTCACGTTGACGGCTCCCGAGATGACGGTCCTGGTTGGCGGAATGCGCGTCTTGAAGACGACCGTTGGTCATCCGGATCTGGGGGTTCTTACCGATCAACCTGAGACCCTGACGAACGACTTCTTCGTCAATCTGCTCGACATGAACACGGAGTGGGAAGTTTCCCCGATGTGTGAGCACTTCTACGAAGGGAAAGACATCAAGACCGGAGACATGAAATGGATGGCGACGTCCGTTGATCTCGTATTCGGATCCAATTCTCAACTCCGAGCCATCTCAGAGGCGTATGCCAGCGCCGATGCCGAGGAGAAGTTCATCAACGATTTCGTGGCAACCTGGAACAAGGTCATGAACCTGGATCGCTTCGATCTGGATAGCTGATTGACCCTGATCAACAGATCGAATTTGACCAAAGCTGCCTGGAGATATCTCCGGGCAGCTTTTGGTTTGGTCGGCCATCCGGTTGAGATTGACGGTTGAACCGAATGGCTCAGGGTCCTCATGGCCCATGGAAGGACGGGCCTTCAGGCTTCCTATTCTTTGGGATAAGGCCGCAGGCCGAGAAGGATCTCGGCTCTTTCCGTAAGAGGTTGGTTCACAAGTGACGGGTCCGTAAATTCGGCGAGCTGGCTGACAACGAGGTCATAGACGGCCTGGCGACTCTGGCTCGTGTCGATCTCCACACATTGGTTCTCGCTTCGAAAGTATTCAACCGTGGGCAGGGTTTCGTCCTTGAAGGTGTCGAACCGCAGTTTTACGCTTTCGACATTGTCGTCAGCCCTTCCCGTGTATTTGGCGCGGGCGAGAATCCGCTTTTCGAGAACGGGGTAGGGACACTCGAAGTAGATCATTTTGGGGAGCTCAGTCTCAGAGCCGAAAATCTCACGCCAACCCTCCAAATTGTCCAAGGAGCGGGGAAATCCATCCAGGAGAAAATTCCGTTTCCCGGTCGTTCGTGTCACCCGCTCCATCGTGTCTTTGAGCAACGTTACGGTAATTTCGTTGGGAACCAGTTTTCCGGCTTTGACAAACTCGGCGATGGTCGCCGCGTTGGGACCGCCCGTTTCCCGTTCGGCCCGGAGGAGATCTCCGGTGGAGAGATGAGTCCATCCGAGTTGAGATTCGGCAAGCTCGCACATCGTTCCTTTTCCGGCACCAGGGCCTCCGAGAACGAAGACCACGTTTGGCTTGGGACAGGGCTCCCTTGGGTCGGTGTGATGAAGGACAACCTTGGGAGCCGGCGCGACTCCCTTCTTGTAAACCTGCCAATCCTTGTCCGTCGGTGGCATTGCATCTTCGCAGGTGATCTCGTAGGCGAGATGGCCGTCCAGCCGACAGATGCGCCAGGAATGGTAGCTGTTGGAATAGGAGAGCGCTGGACTTCGCTCGGATTTCCCGTCGGCTCGATCCCACGCCATCTTTCCGTTCCAATAGCCAGGGCTGGAAATGGTTCCCGATTCTGATTTCGCGGGAGGCGCGGTTGAAGGAACGAACAGGCCATCCACTTCGGGAAGACCAGATCCTGACACTTCAATAAAAAACGTATTTGGCGGGAGTTTGTTGGGTTCGAGCATGATGGTTGGCTGGGACAATTGGACAGGGAAAGGAGAGAGGCCACCTTTTTTGCGGGTTGCGTCTTCACGTCTGCCCGATTCTCGAACATTCATCATCGCTCCGTAAGGTTTCCAGCCTAGGAGTGGGTCATTCAGATGTTCGTAAATATCTTCAACAACCCCATCCTACCTTGAAAACCATTCCCCAATTTCTTCCTGTCGTTCTCACGTTGGCGGCTTCAACGCTGGTTCTTAATGCAAACGAGAAAAACAGTCCCGGTGAACGAATGTTCAAGGAATGGGACAAGAATGGGGACGGCGTTCTGGAGAAAAACGAAGTGCCACCTGGGCCGCGCAAGATTTTCGAGAAGAAAGACGCAAACGGAGATGGGAAGATCAGCATGGCTGAGCATCTTGGTAGGGAAGGCAAGCCTGCGATGCGCCCGGATAGACCTGGTGACGGGAATTCTGACGCTGCGTTCTCCATCGGGCAAACCTGGGACCAGGAGCCGCAGGGGTTTGACCGGCCGGTTTATGTGAGCGAGCCAGGTTCGAAACGTGGCCGTGTTCCCGTTGTGATCTTCTTCCACGGAGCCGGAGGCAATGCCGGTGGCCAGATTAAAAACTGGGCCCAACTCTTTCCCGATCGCCTCGTGGTGGCTCCCCAGGGCTACCGCAAGGGCTGGAATATCCAGGGCGAAGATACCAACGCTCCTGACATCGAGTTCTTTAAGGCGGTGATCGCAGAACTGGAGAAACGCTATGACTACGCAGACATGGACAACGTTTCCCTGATTGGATCTTCCAATGGTGCCGCCTACATCTATCGCATCATGATCGAAGTCGGGGAAGATCTCTTCAGGAATGCCGTCCCGATGGTGTCATCCTTGTTGGAGGTACAATATAATAGTGACACCTTCTGGATGCCATCCGGCGATACCGATCACTATGATACCGAGGCCGATCCCGTGGGCGGACGCAGGATACTCTATCTTCATGGGACTGAAGACCGGGTGGTTCCCTTTGACGGAGGGTTGCGAGGACGGTTCGAACATCTCTCTGCGCTGGAAACCGCGTTGATCTGGGCGCGGGAGCAGGGATACGCCGGCGAAGACATCGACCGCAACGACGGCAAAGACCTTGGAGACGGCCTGACGCTTTACGAATACGCCGGCTCAAACGTCACGTTTGTCGCGGTTGAGGAAAGTGGGCACGGCCTGCAACCGCATCGTGACGCGGCAATGGATTACATTCAGAAGTTCCTGAATCAATAGTCGGCGCCTGTGAGGCTCTGCAGAACAGAGGTTTGCCACGCGCCCAGCTTTTGCCCCAATTCTTCCGCGATGGCAGGTTTCTGCTCAATGAGATTCATCGTTTCAGCGGGATCGGTTTGGAGATCGAAGAGTTCGCTGGCGAGCGCGCCTTTCCTCTGATCGTGGATGACCAGCTTCATTCCGCCGTCGATCATCGTCATTCTGCGATGGGCGTTTGTGTCGGAACTTGAAAGGCATTTCGGGAACTCGAATCAAGAACCGAAGACCTGGAAACGCGGCAACCGTTCGGTTGTTCACAATTTATTCACGCTTTTTTGACAGGAGGGTTGACTTTGCGAGCGCCAGTCGATAGACCGATCTTCGAGACTTTGCTGAAACCTAGGGAGGCACATGCGCTACGTTTATCATTCATCATTTTTGGGCAACCTTATCCTGATCGGGATTTTTGCCGCGTTTTTGGGCGGGATTGCTAGTGAATCGTTCGGCCAGGCAAAAGGGAAAACGACCCCGAGTTGGAAGCGGAAAAAGGAGCGCAACCAGCCGAGCGCAGTCGTTGAGCGGGTGGATTCTCAAACCCAGCCTGCCTCCTACCTGAGTGCCGAAGAGTGGAACGTTATTCGCGAGCATCGTCTTCAAAAAGCACGCGAAGATGAGCTCAAGAGATTCGATGAGGAGGAGCGAAAAGCACTGGAGTCCTACCGCAGCAAACTCCGCAGCGCAGAAATCGAAACTGACATCAAGGGCAAGATTCCTCGCTGGGAAGACCGGGTTGACGATGCCGCCCGCCAGATTGACAAGTGGGGCTATGCCTCAGCTACCGGATTGATTTTGGTGGAGGACACTCCGGCTGGTCGCGTAGGATTCGTCAACAACCGGACCTTTGCGGAGAACTTCAATGAAGCGGGCCGCACCCAGGGAACCGTGGCCAACTCCATTCAGCAGTCGTTCCAAACCGGCCTTGAGGGGGCTTACGGTTCCGACCAGATGGCCGAGTCGAAGAACCGCACCAAGTTATTGGACGACGATATCGAACGAGAAGAAAAAGCTCGCCGTGCTGCCAACAAACGGGAATTGGAGCAGCAACAACAGGAACTGGAAAGGGAGATTCTCCGGCAGAAGCTGGAAGTGGAGGAAAGCAAGTTCGATCTCAGGCGTGACGCCCTCTACAATCAACTCCAATACCTGGATGGCCGGATTGGACAAAAACGGGCCGAGCTGGGACAAGCGCAGGATGAAATCAAGAGACTGGACCGCCAGATTGAGGATCAGACTGCAGTCAAGGAACTGAATGAGCAATTGGATGGTCCTGAAAACGAGGCCGCGGTCACCAAGGCAACCCTAGAAATCGCCAGATTGGGCAGGCAGAAGACGATTGCCGAAAATATTCGGGACGACGCTGTTGATGCTCTGGAGGGAACTCTGAGCCCTGCATCGAAAGGGCTTCTCAACCAGCGGGAAGAGGCTGTCAACTCACTAACGGGAGCTCAAGGATCGAGCTCGATCAAGAAATTGGCGGACGGGGCCGCTGCAGAGATTCCGAGGGGAAGCATCGTTACGGTCGGTCAAAACGGTGAGGTCAAAATTGACACCGAACCGGAACGGAGCACCGAAGGTGGCGGACAGAGTAGCGGCGCAACCGCGATCTCTGACCCGACGTTTGGCAAACTCGACCTCCATCACGACGACAACCTGAAGAATCTCCGGGACAGCCCGGTTGCGGAACGGTTTCGCGGTCGTGGTGACTTGGTTGATGATTTCGACCGGGCCAACAACGGACTTTCCGTTGACGACCGCCAGACGACCGCCAGACGATTGCCGCATCGACGAGCGTGGCGGGGCGGCTCCTGGAAATGATGGCGCACCCCACGGGGATGCCGGACAATTCCCGTGCGTTTCTGGGGATTACCCAAGTCAGTGTTTCACCGGGATGGAAGACTAATAAGGACTATGTGGCCGAAGTGACGGTGTCGGTGAGTTACGGAACCACATCGCGGAGCGCGGCGAAGATGAAGGAGATCATCCGGTATCTCGACTATTACGATGAGTTCTATGATTTAGCCAATCTCGCTCAGAAGAATCTAATGAACGGGGAGGTGCTTGACGACGAGTCCAAGCAACTGATCTGTGAATACGAGAATAAGCTCGAAATTCTTGATAGAGCCCTCCGGTCTCTCCCGGATGAGTACTATGAGATCTACGAAGCGATGGGCGAAAATACCCCAATCGCTGAGTTCGCCAAACTGTTCGATGAAATCGAACTAAGAGACAAGATCGATCGCGTTCAGGGAGCATTGCCGCACGAATACGAGGTTCCTCCATTGATCTATTCCGCCTTTCCCTTGGCCAAATCCCAGGTTCTCGACCAGTCGCACAGCTTCCGGGGCATGAAGGAAATGGCCTGGACGCTTCAGATGCAGGCCATTCAGGCGGGCAACAAAGCCGCGGCGAAGAGTTACGGACGGTTTCTCAAAATGGTCGAACAAGACGTCGCCACGAAAAACGCGCTTCCGGTAGTCGTTCCAAGTTCAAACGGAAACTTTATCAGCTACCGGTTCGATCCTTCCCTTCACGCTCTTGAGAATCCCAGCGACCGGGAAAGCGGATCGGCCAAACTTCTCAATGCCATCAGTATTCCCGCTCTTGTCGTCATTGTCTGTCATGAGAATGATCTGGACAAATTCAAGACGGTTCGTCTCCACTCCTCGACTCGTTGGATTCCGACCAATGAGAAAGTTCTCCGCGTCATCCCCCGGCCCTTCCGGCGCGCTCAGGCGGAACGCACCATCGGCAATGTCTTTCAACTCGATCAAGTTCGTGGAGAACTCTTCGACATCCAACACGAAATTATGGATGAGCTGGGGCGTAAACAGCAATATCGAATCATCCATTCCTATCAGGGGACCTACGGGACGCTCCTGAGCCGCGTAAAAGAGTTGTCGCAAAAAGTAGGCACCTCCGTCCTTGATGTGCCACTTCCCGATCAAGCACGATCCAGTGTCCGAATTAGCCCGGGCTATCTCCCCGTGGCTCAGTTGGATAAAGACAACTTCTTCACCGTTTCCGGGAAGGACCTTGGCAGCTATCGTTCTGGCGTGAAAGGATTTCTGGGAGGTCAGGAACTTGTGTTGATAGAGGTAGAGACCATCGATACGCTTCTCTTCAAGCTCCCTGCGAGAAGTGTGGAATCCGGGCAGGCGCCCCTCCAGCCAGGCGTCTATGATTTTGTATTGATCACCGAAAAAGGAGTTCGCAAGGCGCCTGCCTCGGTCAGCATAGGGGTGCGCGTTCCCGGGACACACGCAAGTGCCTTGGATGTCGCAAGCGCGGGTGGCACGATTATGTTTAAGGGAGTCGACAAATATGTCTTGGCGAGAACCAGAGCGGAAGTCGCCGGTTACGCTGCTCGGGAAAAAGCGTTTGGTGATAAAATTAAGGAATTGGACGGGGAAATTACCGCTCTGGACGATGGGGACGACAATCACCCCGGCATCACCGCGCTTCAGAAAAAGGTCGATGAAAACAAGGCGACCGATGATGAGAAGCGGAAACTCGCAAGCCTGATGGCGACCAAGAAAAAGCTCGAATCAACCAGAAAAACTCAGGAGGAGAAACTGGACATCGTGGTGAAGGACAAGTCTCTTTACCATGAGGACGAGTCTGTCGCCTACGAAGAATTCAAGATCGCGAGGGTTGGCAACTGGAACGGGCGAACGGAAGTGAAGCTTGCCATCACACCCAATTCCTCCAATGGCCCGTCCCTGGCTTCAAGCAGTGGTGATACCAACGCCAATTTCAAGATCGTCCACAAGGTTGATCCTGCCGATACTTCGAAAGACGTCTACCTGAGAGCGGGGTCGAACACCCTGACCTTCGAAAACGATCAACAAGTACCGAAAGTCATTCTGATTGAATGCCAAAAGCGGCAGAAAGAATCGATGTCGGTCAGGCTTCAATTGGTGAAGGAAGAAGGAACTGCCCGGGTAGATGGCAGGTCGGTCGAATTCACCGTTCCCAAGGATGAGTTGGCGGAAGACTAATCGACACACCCTGATTCGGTGAACTCAAAAAGGCACAACCTAACAGACAACCTGATATTGGGTTTCGCCGTTCTGCAGCTGTGTGCGATCGGAATGTTGGGATGCAAATCAATGCCGGAAGTTGTGGCGATGGATTCGCAGGCTCACCCTCAACCGCCATTGTTTCTCGTTGAACATGAGGTAGGTCCATCCGACACGCTGTGGAATCTGGTAAGGCGATACAATCCCGATCTTTCAGAGGGTGAGGAACTGACCGCAAGGGTGAAAAAATTGCGAGCCCTCAATCGAATTGGGGGTGATTTGGTCTACCCCGGTCAAACGGTGGTGGTGCCCTCCAGTATGAACTTGGTAAGGGCGCCGACTTCCGGAAGCGGAGGCGATTCCGGTGAAAAGATCAACGAGGGAACGCGTCAGCTTCAAAACCTCACCGGTCAGGCATCGACTGAAATTCGGCATGCCAAGGCCTCAGAATTTGGTCAACTTTCTGGCGATTAAGCTTTTGATCAACCACTTCATCCTTTAATACTTTCTCTATCACTATCACGCAGGATAGGCAGTGTCAGGAACCCAATCGAACTTGGCGAGCCCTGCGTCAACACCAACCGATATTGCAATGACCAAAGGCCAGCTAATGGAAAAATTGATGAAAAAGCTTAGGCTCGGGAAGAAGTCAACACCCGATCCGCCCCAGTCTGAGACAACGCCTTCACCTGATCCTTCTGCAACGCAGACAGAAAACCAGGGAACAACACACGACACTGCGATGCCTTCCGGCACCGCATCGTCAGTCCAGCCCGAAGTTGCCTCGGGGCCACCCGTTGGCAGTCCGGTGGCCGGAGGTGCATCCACGATGGGAAGCGAATCCGGGGGAGCAGTCGCACCAGAACCGCCATCACCGGACGCAAGTGCCGGTCAAATCGGCGGAACGTCGGGCGAGCAAAAACCGGACCAAGCGAAGAAACAGGAAGAGTTGCCTCCAGACACCTAGGGGATCGAATTCGGATCCAGCTTTTCAGGAGTTCCTCTCATTGCTGACCGCGATCCGCCGCTCATCCTGCGGGTCAGCCCCTGACCGTTTCGCAAAAGTCACTTGCATTCACAGGAAGAACGGACGCTAGGATGCGGGGTGACTACCGCCATTCTTACCGCTTTTGTGGTTGGGTTGATCAGCGCACTATCCCTTCCGCTGGGAACGCTGACTTCGGCGTTTTGGCGACCCGGTGACCGGACGATTGCCTTCCTGATGGCGTTCGGTGGCGGCGCCTTGATCGCGGCGTTGACGATCGATCTCGCGGGGCCGGCGTTGGCGAAAGGCCACTTCAATTGGCTCGCATCCGGATGTATCCTCGGCGGATTGCTCTTTGTGCTCCTCGATCAGACGATCAATCAACACGGCGGTTTCCTGCGAAAGATGTCGACCACCGTCTATCACTTGCGCCTCAAGGAAACCCGCCGTTTCAAACGCGCGTTGCGACAGCTCAAACGGTTGGAGGTGTTCACCGGGTTGCCGCGCGATACCATTTCGAAATTGACGGAATCGGCGAGGTATCAGCGGGTCAAGAAGGGGGAAACGCTCTTTTGCGAGGGAGATGTCAGTGGGTGTCTGTATGTGGTCGAGGAAGGTGAGTTCGAGTTGTTAGACCCGAAAGACGGGATGAAGCAACTGATGCGGGTGAAGAGGAATGATGCCTTTGGCTACAATGCCTTCCTTACGGGTTGTCCCCACGCGGCGGTGGCGAAGGCGCATCGTGATGGGGGCGTGCTGATTTTGGCACGGTCGGTCTTCGAGCCGGTGGCGACCGAGTGCGACGTCTTGCAGCACAAGATGACGGAATACTTTGAGGCCGAAGACACCGCGCGCTATCTGCGGGAACGCCAGGGGCTTACCGGCGAGGAGATCGAAAGCTGGAGATCGACGGCAATCGAGGCGGTGAAGGCCGGCAAGCCGATTCCGTCTGCGGTCGACTCGGATCGGCAGGAACCGCCGCTGAGCGAAATCCTGGAACAGGTCAGTCGAATCCCGATCTTTCAGGGATTGCCGGACGAGGATATTCAGTTTCTCGCGTCCTGTTGTTTCACGAAAAGTCATCCGCGCGGTCACACGTTCTTTTATGCGGGAGAGTCGAGCGAGCGGCTCCATATCCTGGAAGCCGGGCAAGTCGTCCTCCTTGATCCGAAGAAACCGGATCGCAAACCGCTGCGGCTCGATGCCTGCGACGAGTTTGGCGCGCTGTCGTTCCTGACCGGAGCCAAACACAGTGTGAGCGCGGTCGCCTCCTCCGATGTGACGGTGCGGATTCTCCTGCGTCGCCACTTTGACGAATTGATGAAGCGCTCGCCGGCATTCGCCTCCGCGGTGGAAGACTTCATCCAACAGGAAACGCTCGCCCGCTATCTGCAGGACAAGCAACAGTTCGATTCGGACAAAACGGCGCGTTGGGTTTCGCAGGCGGTGGGACGCTCGGAAGGCGGCAAGCTGTTGCCGTCAGCCGCCGATATGACGCGCGAGATTCAGCAGCACCAGGGCGCGCCGCTCGCCATCTGGCTCGGAATTCTGCTTGATGGCATCCCGGAATCGCTCGTCATTGGCGCCAGCGTCGGGAGCAAGGGCTTTGTCAGCATGTCCCTCATTGCCGGGGTCTTCCTGTCCAACTACCCGGAAGCCCTCTCGAGCTCGGTCGGCATGAAACAGCAGGGAATGCCGTTTCGCCGCATTCTTCTCATGTGGACATCGTTGATGATCCTGACGGGGATTGGCGCCGCGCTCGGCGTCATCTTCTTCGTCGGGGCGCCACCGGGAATGTTTTCGCTCGTGGAAGGCATCGCCGCGGGAGCCATGCTCACGATGATCGCCCAGACCATGCTTCCCGAAGCCTACTTGAAAGGTGGCTCCATTACCGGATTCGCAACCCTGTTGGGATTCCTCGCCGCGATCTTTTTCAAGACGCTTGAAGGTGGTGGCGGTGGGCATTGATCGTCCTGACGTTCCCGATCCAAAGCGTTCTTGTTCTTGGCAAAAGGCTGGACTCAGCTACGCTTCAAGACCCGAATTCTTCCGACGACGATGCTTCTACTCCTTCCCATTCTCCTGGCGGCGGTCGCCTATGTCATCGCGGGATTCATCATCGCCTGCCGAACGAAGAATCCGGTCGTGCGATGGGGGTTTGGGGTTTCGGCCGCGCTCACGCTCTTGGCGCTCATCTTCGGAGCCTTCGTTGTCTTCTTCGGCACCCAGCTTCCAGCTCCTCCCTGAGGCGGGATCACCAGGATTTAATGGTATTGCTGAGCCGTTTCTCGGTCTGTGGATCTCTCGAAACGTTGCGATACGTGATGTCGTAGTGATAGGAAAGAAGATCGTCGGCAAACTGAATTGGGATCTCCTCGTTTTGGAGAGATTGGAGATGTTGCGCCAAAGTGCGTCCCGTCGGCATGGGATGACCGAGGCGCGCGCAGGCTTGATGGAATAGCATGAGATAGCCTGGAGTCGGTGACGAATGCGCGGAAAGTCCCTGCATCGTGCCACGACTGGACCTTCCGCGTTGGAAGGCCCGCAGGAAAACCAGAATGGTGAGCCCGATTCCGAGGGCGATGAAAACCCACACTGAACTGCTGGGAAGCGCGATTCCAATCCGCCGACCGTTTCCTTCGCCCTCGTTGTGGAGGAACTCTTTCAATGCGGGGGGATTCTCGCCGGGAGTGGTCGTCATCGCCTGTGGCCGTGAAGGTGTCGGCGTTGTGTCAAACACGACCCAACCGTAGTCCTGAAGGTGGATCTCGGTCCAGGCGTGGCCGTGTTTGCTAAGAAAAACGAATTGGTCGTGCTTCTGGTAATGTCGCCCCCCGGTCCAACCAAAACAAATGCGGGACGGGACTCCCAGCTCGCGCGTGAGGAGCGCGGAGGCCGAGGCAAAGTGCACGCAAAAGCCCTTTCCGGTTTCCGGGTTGCCCAGAAAGTTCTCCAACGCGCACTTCCCATTGTCCGGATAGTTCACGAGAAGCGAATAGGAGTAGGTGTTGCGCAGCCATTCCTGCAATTGGACGAGGCGTTCGCTCAGCGAGGCGGTGCCGTCAAACTGCATCGAGAGGGACTGGATCTGCGCTTGCAAGCCGGGATGGGAGGTCGGCGCGCGATAGACCGCCTCTGTCTCCCCGGGCGCGATTGAGCGCCCATTGGAAACCAGGTCTTCCAACCGCAGCGGCGATGAACTGGCTTCGTATTGGTAGTGTTTGACTTGAGGGCTGAGGATAGGGAGTAGCCAGGTTCCCGGTGAAATTCGGGTCACTTCCGGAAGCTGGACCGTAAGGCCGCCCTGGAGAAGGTTGACCGTATTCAACCGGTCGAAGTGGCGCCCGTGCAGGATTGAGTATTCGTAGGAAGGTGCCGAGTTGGGCGCATGCAAAGGAATCAGTCCATCGCGATTTGGCGACACGGTTTGCGAATCCGTGACGGCTTGAGTGGTCCAGCGATCACCGTCAAAAAAATCGTGCGCGAACGCGCTGATGTAGACCGGGCCGGAGTTGGCGAGCCGTTCGGCGTCTTTGGAGGTCTTCATCTCCAAACGAACCTCCGGTTTGTCCTTCAGCGTCAGGTTCGCCGAAGTCGGAACCGCGGCTCCGCTTGGATCAAAGGTGGTCCGCACTTCGGTGTGAACGTCGCCGCTGAAGAACTGCATCTGCCCCGCCTCCGCGGCATCCCAATCAATCTCCCCCTCCTCGCCGGCCTCCAGTTGAACCTCGTCAGTCCGGACGAGTTTGTAGCTCCATCGGGTGGCCGTGGTGGGTCCGAAAACGAAGAGGAGATAGAGCACAACCAAACTCAGGGTGATGGCGCTCCCGCCCGCGACCCGGTCGAGCCGGCTGGGTTTTTGGCGGTGTTGAAAGTGGGGCGCATGAGGCGTTGGTGCGAGCCGGCTCATCAGCCCAAAGGCAGCTGCCAGCGAAGCAAGCGCGACAAACGTTCGGAGCCAGAAGTCCAATTGCACCGGCCATCCTCGAAGCGTCAGGAAGGCGAGCAGCAAGGCGGGAATGAGGATGAGGCGCTCCATGTTCAGGGAATCAGTTGCATCCGGCGTTTGCGAAAACGGACTTGCCGGATGTCGACGATGATCACCTGCGGATGGGTCGACGGAACCAGGTGGATCCAGTTGTCCGGCGGTGAATCGGAAACCACGATCAGCTGTTCATCGGTCGGGACGCTCTGGAGGATCTCGGCAAGCTCGCTCGGCTTCGTCGGTTTGGGATGTGGGGTTTGCGCGAGGAGGGCGAGGCAATCGGAGTATTGGGCGCGGTTCTCGCAGGGGCGACAGAGCCAGTTCGTAAAGTCGGCTTGCAGCGTGATCCTGGTCTGGCCCGCCTGGAGATAGTTCAGGGTCCCGGCGACCAGCGAAAGTCCGCGTTCAAAACGGTCAAACCGAATCACCTCACCGGTCGTGGGTTGGGAATGGAAAATGAGGCGACAGCGATAAGGATGAAAACCCGGCGGATCGTAGGCTCTCACCTGCAAACTCTGGTCCCGGGCCAACGAGCGCGCCGTCGCGGATTGATGAATCCGGTTCGCCGGATCGCCCGGCTGATACGGTCGCACCCCGCGTGGTTCGCCCAGAAAATCTCCCATCGCGATTCCGCTCGTCGGCATGTTGTCCGGTTGCGCCCCTTCCGAAAGCAGCTCGAGCGGCGTGATGAGGCGCGGGTAAACCAGGACCGGAGCGGGAACCGTCAAGCTTCGGCGAACCTCGAACAGCCCCAACGGAAACCGCGAAACCAACTCGGTCTCCACCTCGGAAAAGGCGGAGCGCACGGGAATACTAAGCCGATCATGAAGCGCGGAGCCGCTGCCGACCGGGGTCCAGGGCAGGTAACCGAGACGCTCGACGTTTTGCGGAAATCGGATCGCCACCGTCACCTGGTAGGCATCCAGCAAGCGCCGCCCGTTCCACAACTCCGCATTGTAGGGAACGCTTCGAGCCGCATGAAAACGTCGCGGCACCTGAAGCCTCAGCTCCAGATTTCGCAGGTTCAACGGAGCGAGAACCTGGCCGCACCCCACCAGCAGCAGACCACAGAATCCCAACGTCATCATCGCCCCGTCATGGAACAGGGTTCCGACAATGAGCAGCATCGCCGCGCCACAAGCGAGAGCGACGCCGAGTCCGGTGATCGTGCGGTGAATCCCTTGTTCCACCTAACCCACCTTGGTTTGTTCGAGAGCCTGGGCAATCGCCAGCTCGGGATCACTTCCATCCTCGCAAATCAACCGGTGCCGCATCACGTGGGGAAACATCTCCTGCACGTGTTCCGGCAGCGTCGCCGATTCTCCCGCAATCAACGCCCGCGCCTGCGACGCGCGCAACAGTGCAATCGATCCGCGAACCGAGACCGTATGCTCGCCGCCGGCCAATCGGCGCAACGTCTCACTCAACGCGACGACATAACGCGTTAGCTCATCACTCACCGTCAGCTCGGGAACCCGGCTTTGCAGCTTCACCACATCATCCGGACTCAACAACGATTCTGTGGAGGCCGAATCGAGGTCGTCGGACGCATGCGTCCGCAGAATTTTCGCCTGCACCGTGGGGGAGGGGAGGCTCATCGGGATCGAAAGCAGAAAGCGATCCAGCTGCGGCTCCGGCAAGGGAAACGTCCCCGTCGTCGACGTGTTGTTCTGCGTCGCGATGACCATGAACGGCGCCTCCAAACCGCGGGTTTCCCCATCGATCGTCACCTGTCCCTCGTTCATCGCCTCCAGCAGGGCCGACTGCACCCGGGGCGACGTCCGGTTGATCTCATCCGCCAGAACGAGATTCGCAAAAACCGGCCCCGGCACAAAGGTGAACTCGTTCGTATGCGCCCGATACAGATTGTAGCCGAGAATGTCCGACGGCAGCAGATCGGGCGTAAACTGGATGCGCTTGAACGTTCCGCCAATCCCGGTCGCCAGCGCATGCGCAATCGACGTCTTCCCGATTCCCGGCGGCCCCTCGATCAGGGCGTGACCCTTCGCCAGCAACGCCGTCAGCAGCAGGTTGGCAGGCTCTTCCGCCCCCAACACCGTGGACACCAGGCGTTGACGAAGTTGATGCAATCTCTCAGTAGGCACTCGACAGTGATAGCGGGGCGGGGCGTGGATGAAAATGTCAAAATCCAGAATCTGGACCCGGAATCGTCCTTCCCGAGCTCGAAAAACGCCCGAGCCATCCCAACGGCTCGGGCGCAAACTGGAAACCTGTTTACGGCTCAGTCAGTAGTTCCACTACCTCCAACACCTTGTCCTTCGCGTAACTGTGCCCCTCCACCGTCGTAACGATTTCGCCCGCCGCATTGGTCGCGATAATGCCATGGGTTTTCAGGCCCGCTTTGGTGACTTTCTCTCGAACTCCCTCCGCCGTCATGCTGGCGGTCTCGAAGTTGATGGCATCACCCTGCTCGTTTTTGAGGTCATTCACGATGACCGTAATCTTGGCGCAAAGCGGTCATCCATCGAAGTACGCGTAAAACAGAGTCGGCTTCGAATCGTCGGCATTGGCAAAACCCGTCAGGGCCAGGAAGAGGATGATAGAATGGAGGTATTTCATAAGAACTTTTCGACTATCACGCCAACCCCGCTTCTGGCGAACCATTTTTCGTGAAGGGGAATCCCCCAATCGTGTCACCTTCCAGCGTAAATTGGGACACCGGCCCGTTCCCGCAGGCGAAGGGCCCGTTCGACCAGCCGGATTCTCTGGGGAACGGGTCAGTGCCCCGTTTTACTGGCGTGAATTGGACGCGATGGAATTGGGCCGGATATCTTGATGCGCTGAGTTGATCGGCAAATGGCTCACGGGGGAGTTCACGATCCGAACCAAGCTCCTGCTTTGGCGAGAAACCTACGATTCGTCTCCTTCCTCACGTTGCGATCCGAAAAAATCGGTCTAGGCTCCGGGCCATGAAAATCCCCATCTATTTTGTCGCCGCGCTTGGATTGACGTTCGCCGCCAACGCTGAGGAAGTCGCCGTGTTCGAGAGTGGAATGATCCAGCCGTTTTCGCTGATTTTCGCCGCAGATGGCACGGCCTACGGCGTCGAGTATGAAAAAGGGAATCGAGTCTTTACCATCAGCAAATCGGGGGAAGTCCGCTTCATCGCCGGTCGCAACACTCCGGGCGGCAAAAACCTTGGCGACGTGGCCGAAGGCGATGGGGGAAATATGGCCAAAGCGAGGTTCAACGGCATGCACGAACTGGCTCTTCATCCTGACGGGAAGCGCCTCTTTATCGCAGACACCTTTAACCATCGGGTTCGCCTGATTGATCTGGAAACCGGCACCGTTTCCACCTTTGCGGGGCAAGGCGGCAACGCCGGATTCGGAGGTGATGGTGGCCCGGCCAGTGAAGCGAAATTTGACCAACCTTACACCGTCACCCTCAATCCCGCAGGCGACAAACTGCTGGTCCCCGATATCGGAAACCGCCGCGTTCGGGAAATTGATTTGGTTACCGGAAAAATCGTCACCATCGCTGGGAACGGAAAGGGAGGCATTCCCAAAGATGGTGAGCCGGCCACCGAGCAGCCACTCGTCTCGCCCCGTGCCGCCTGCTATGGATCGGACGGAACCATTTACCTTGCCTCCCGCAACGGAAACGCCGTTCGCGAGATCGATCCCCAGAGCAAAATTCGCACCATCGTCTCCCGATCCGGCAAAGCTGGCTACTCTGGAGATGGCGGGCCCGCCGTTGACGCCCAACTCAACGGCCCCAAACATCATTGTCTCGACCCGCAGGGCAACCTCATCATCACTGACGACGTCAACCATTGCATCCGGCTTTACGTTCCCGAGACCGGCAAGATTCACCTCATTGCTGGCGTTCCCCAAAAATCCGGAACCAAGGTCGGAAGCGGCCCCCTCGAAACCCAACTCAATCGCCCTCATGGTGCACGGATCGACGCCGAGGGAAGATTCTGGGTCTCCGACAGCATGAATCATCGCGTTTTGCGTTTTTCGGGGATGCCTAAGGTCGAGTAGGGCCTTTCATCGCGCGAACGGTCGATTTTCGATCGCGTTGGCCATGGAATGGGCGGCCTGCTGGGGCGATGAGAAGCGCAGGAAAAAAGTCGTTAACGTGCGGATGTCGAATCCGAATTGCGGTTTCGCTTGCGAAGAAGGACTCCAAAATAGTCTCCTGCCGATCTTACCACGGAACTGTTTATCGAGTCTTGATAACCATCTGTAGGCATCGCCTCTATTGAGCCGTAATCATTTCGTGTTGGACCAACGCGGCCGTCCGGAATTGATTTTCAACAATGCGGAGCGAGAGGAGTCCAAGTCCGCGCACGTTGACTAAGCCCTGACTTTGGCATGAACTTTTTATCCTTTTCCAAAACCCTTACCGTTGTCTTTTTCCTATCCAGTTTCGCCGCCGGAGCGGAGTTGCGATTCGCTGGTTCGCTGGGCAATTCCGGGGAATCCGGCGACACCCTGGTGACGTTTTCCGAGCAAACCGCCAGCGGGATGGGGCCGGTGATCGACGACGCGCTGACGATCTGGGAACGCGGCGGGTCGGGAAAATTGAACCGCTATGCGCTGGACGGACGGCTTTTGGCGAGTTTCGCAATTCCGGCGAGCACGGAACGCAGCGACCAGCTGACCCGGGCGGGTGATTTGCTGGTGATGAAGATCGGCCGGGGCTTGTTCACGTTGCCGCTCGACGCGGTGCCGGGAACCGCAGCGACCCGGCTCGCGGGCGAGGCGGAAATCCTGTCATCATCCAGTTTCGAGGGGAAAGTCGCGGTGTTCGCGAAGAGTAGCGGAGAGGTTTCCTGGCTCGATCCGGCGACCGGAGAACGAACTCCGGCCTTGAAGCCGGATTTCCGGGTCACCGACTTGCATCCCACTGGCGACGGCACGCTTTACCTGTTCGGCGGGGGAGAAGTGCGCGCCTGGAAGGACGGGGAACTGCTGCCCGGGTTTCCCCTCGGTTTCAACGGCGAGCGGCCCCGGAAAATCGGGCGGTTCTGGTACAGCTTCAGCTGGCACGGAACCATCAACCGGATGAACGACCAGTTCGAGCCGGACCCGGGCGTGGTTCTGGGTGGGGCCTCGGGTTCGTTTATCGGTTACCTGCCGGAGAGCGTCGACCTGACTTTGGGGCGGGGAATCGCACTGGTGCGGGACGGCATCCACGCGGTCTCGGGGCTGGAAGGCGTGGTCCAGCTTCTGCAGTGGAACGGGGCGGAAGAGCGGTTCGAGGTGGTGCGCCGGATCGGGGCGTTGCCGGGGCTGAACGGCGTGGCGCTCGACGCGGCCGGGAACATCTGGACGCCGCACGGCAGTTGGCGCTGGGACGATTCCGCCGAAACGCCGAACACCCTGGGCGACAAGCGGCCGGATGTGATGGCCCAGCCGGTGGTCTTGGATGGGCAGACGCTCTGCCTCTTGAAGAAGCATTACAGTTCCGTGCAGCTGGCTCGCGGGCCGTTCATCGACGCGAGCGGCTGGTCGCACTTCGACACTCCCGGGATCAAGAATTTCGAGCTGCCCGACTCGGTCAGCGGAGCGGCGGTGGTTCCGGACGGGAACGGCCTGACGCTGATCGCGGTGGAACGCGGGGGCCAGGCCTTTGAACTCGGCATCAACGAGGCGGGCCAGCTGCGTTCCGCGCCGAAACCGGTGACGTTGCCGGGATTGCAGGATTGCACCAGCCTGGCCTGGTTCGACGGCCACCTCATCGCGGCGGACGGCGGGGAACTGGTCGCGTTTCAGCGCGATGGCGATGGCAACTGGAAGGAAACCTCGCGCCGGGCGGATTTCGGCGCCGAAATCTACGTTCACGGCGATGGGGCGCGGCTCGCGGTGAGCGACACCGAGAACGGAACGGTGCACCTCTTCGATTCGCTCGGCAACCCGCTCGCGACCCGTTCCGGCCTGCAGGCGCCGCGGCATCTCGCGGTCAGCGGAGACCGGCTTGCGGTGTTCGAAGCGGGGAGGCAGCGGCTCGTGAAGCTGGAGCTGAGCGCGGACGAAAAACCCGCGCCGGCCTTCGCGGCGAAACCGGCGCCTCCGGCCAAGGGAAAAATCGCGGAGCATGGCGAAGCGAACTTCCAGGATCTGGGGCGCCCCGGCGGGATCCCGTTTTCGGTCGCCCTGACTCCGGAGAAAAGCGGGCTTTCCCTCTCGATCCAGACGGCTGCCGATGCCGAAATCCGGATCGGGGTGGCGAACCGCCAGAACGCTTACCTCCTGACGAACGCCTCGGGAAGCGGCTCGCAGGGACGACTCGATTTCCGGCTCCCGGCCGGCGACTGGTCGGAGATCCGGCTCGCCGCGGCGCTGAAAAGCTCCGGGCAACGGGAACGATTCGGGTTTCTCGACCGTGCGCCGATTCACGCCCCGTTTTCGGACGCCCCGGCGACCTGGGCGCCGTTCGATCTCGACGCCTACCGCGAAACCGTCACCGCGCGGCAGCAGGAAATCCGGCTCACCTTCGAGCAAGCGGTGGCCGGCAAGGCGACGCTGGTGATCGAGAACGAAGCCGGGCAACGGATCCGCAACCTGGTTTCGGGCCGCTCGTTAGAGGCCGGAAAACACACCGTGATCTGGGACGGCCTCGATGAAACCGGGAACCTGATCGCGCCGGGAACCTATCACTGGCGCGGTATCACCCATCCCGGGATCGAGCCGGTCTACCGAATGCATTTCGCGAACGGCGGCGAGGAAACCACCGCGCCCTGGGGGCCGAACCACAGCACCTTTCACCACGCCGCGACCAACGGCGAGCTGGTTTTTTTCGCCGCGCCGGTGACCGAAGGCGGCTGGGCCCTGGTCGCGCTGGACGCGGACGGCAAGCTGGTCCAGGGCTACGAGCATCAGCACGGGTTCGGGATCCAGCACGACGCGATCGCCGCCGACGAGCGCTACCTTTACTGCGCCCAGGACGGCTTCGCCTGGGGCGGCACCAAGGGCGTCGACTTCAAGGACGCGAAGTGGACTGCGACCTGGTCGCTCACCGTGGTGCGTTATGACATTGCCTCCGGCAAAATGATCGAGTTTCCCGGCAAACGGCGCGCCTTGGAAGTGGGGACGATGGAGGTCGGCCCGGGCTCGGACCATCCCGATTTGAGCGACTTCAACCTGGGCGGACTGGCCGTGGCCGAAGGGCGGCTCTATGTCGGCTCGCGGGCGCGCCAGGCGGTCCTGGTTCTCGACCCGGAAACTGGGGAAGAACTCGAGGCGATCCCGGCTGACGGGGTGCGTCACCTCGCGGTTTCGCCGCAAAACTTGATTTACGCCGCGACCGACACCGGCGTGCTCCGGCTCGGCGACGGAAAGCTGCTGGTTCCGGCTGGGAAGATGGATCTTTCCGGGATCACCGTGGCGCCAAACGGCGATCTTTTGGTGAGCGACCGGGCGACCCACCTCATCCGGCGTTTTACCGCGGAAGGCAAGCCGGCCGGGACGATCGGAACCCAGGGTGGCCCCTACAAGGGAACCTATGACCCGAGCCGGATGGTCAATCCCGCCGGGCTCGTGTTCGGGCCGGACGGCAAGCTCTGGGTCGCCGAAAATCGTTGGAATCCGAAGCGGGTTCTCGCGTGGAACCTGGAGAAAAATCAGGTCGCGTTCGAGAAATTCGGGATGCCGCATTACGGCGGCGACGGCTCCGGATTCGACCCGGAAAACCCGCGGCGCTGGATCGGGCTCGGCTGTTTCTGGGACGTCGACATCGCGACCGGAGCGGCACGCCCGACGCACATCATTTCGCTGGAGGAAGGGCACTTCGGCAAGTATCACCCGCAGAGTTACTCCTTCTTCCGCGAGCACGGTCGGACCTTTCTCTGCGCCCGGGGCAAGATTGCCCTGATTTCCGAGGTGCTGCCGGACGGCACGATTCGCGATCTCGCCGCGACCGCCGGCACCCATCATTTCGCCTACGGTTGCGGCTGGGAACCGCCCCAGGCCTACATCGACGCCTTTTACGAGAAGTGGCCGGAGAAACGCGCCCTGGAGAAGCCGATGGGTCGCAAAGGCGAGGGCAAACCGTGGCGGGAACGCGGCATGGGCGTGCTCTGGGTCGACCGCAACGGCGACGGCGAACCGCAGAAGGAGGAGTTCGATTTTTGCGGCGACGACATCGCCTACTGCGACGGAGCCTGGGGCCATCTCCAGAATTCGCTGACCTTTTCCGTGCCGGTCGCGGACAAAACCCGGACCTGGGTCGCCGCGATCGAGCCGAAGGGATTTCTGCCCAACGGCGTGCCGGATTACCCGACCCTGGACGAAGCCATCGCCGCGGCGACGCCGGTCAACCTGACTCCCGGCTACCAGCGCAACGGCGTCCCCACGGTGAGGGATAACTCCGGCCGGTTCATCTTCAATTCCGACCCGGAGATGAACGCCTACGCAGCCGACGGGCGGCATCTCTGGACCTACCCGAATCAGTGGAGCAACGTCCACGGCTCGCACAAGGCGCCCCTGCCCGAACCCGGTGTGATGCAGGGCACCCTGGGGATTCTCGGCCTGGCTCCGTTCGACGAACGGGGCGACGTCTTTTTCCTCAACGGCAACCACGGGCGCTGCTTTATCCTCACCAGCGACGGACTTTATCTCGACGAAGCGTTCGTCGACGTCCGGGTCAGCTATCTGAAAAACGAATACCGGCTCGGGGGCGAGATTTTCGGCGGCAGCTTCGCGCGATCTGCGACGGACGGAAAATACTACGTCCAGATCGGACACGGGCCCTACCGGATCTACGAGCTGACCGGACTGCAGGAAGCCCGGCGGATCGAGGGCATGCTTGCGGTCACTGCCGAGCAGATCGCGACCGCGGAAGCACGCAATCTGCGGCGAGCTGCCGAAAGCCAGGTCGCCCGGGAGGCCACCCTGCCCGGAAAGGTCAGCTGGGACAAGAGCGGCAAGTTCCGGGTCGAACTCGAGCTCGACGCCGACGCGACTCACCTCCACCTGCACTACCGGGTTCAGGACCCGTCGCCCTGGGTCAACAACGGCCGCGACTGGACCAAGCTCTTCGCCACCGGCGACACCGTCGACCTCCAGATCGCGACCGACCCGGCTGCGGATCCGCGGCGCCGCGGACCGGTCCCGGGCGACAAGCGGCTCCTCATCGCCGGATTCGAGGGCGAGCCGGTCGCGGTGCTTTACGAACATCGTAAGCCGGGTGGCGACGGGAACAATGCGATCGAGTTCACCTCGCCCTGGCGCGGGGAAAAAGTCGACAACGTCCAGAAACTGCCGGAGGCGAAGATCGAGGTGAAGACCGGCAACAGCAGCTACGAGGTCAAGGCGTCGATCCGCCTGGAAGATCTCGGGCTCGAGCTAAAACCCGGCGAGACCTACCGGGCCGACTTCGGCGTCACCTACGGCGACGTGGACGGAACCGACACCAATCTGCGTTCCTACTGGTCAAACCCGAGCACCGGCCTGGTCGACGACATTCCCGGCGAGATCATGCTTTCCCCGGCGATGTGGGGCGACCTGACCGTAGAACCCTGAAGAATTCCGCGGCGTCCATTTCAAGATCAGCGAATGCAGATGCTTGGGCGACCAAGGAGCCTGCGTAAACTTTTGCCCGCGACGTAAAACGGGACACCGGCCCGTTCCTGCAGAGGCTGCCGCCAGTCGACCGGGGGGGAACGGGCCGGTGTCCCGTTTTACCTTACTTCCACCATTCGGTACTAGAATGTGGAAGTCCGGGCTGGTGAAGAGTACCCATGTGGTGACGGCCTGCGCCACCACCAGGAAATATCTCGGGCTCAAGCTGAACCCTACTACCGGGCTGACTTCGGCGTCACGTCCGGCGACGTGGTCGGCACCGACATCAACCTGCGTTCCTGCTGGTCGAACCCAAGCACCGGCCTGGTCGACGACATTCCCGGCGAGATCATGCTTTCCCCGGCAATGTGGGGCGATTTGACCGTCGAACCCTGACGTTTCAACCTGCCGCTTCGGTTGCCAGCCTGGCCCAATTTCCTGGTTAGTCTTTGAACTCATCTTGATGCGAACGGGGCCGCGCTGACGAAGTCGCTTCAGAGCATGTTGGGACGGCTTCTCACTCAGTTTCGGGGCGACCCGGAAGCTGGTTTCGAATCAATCGCTTCCAGAGCCGGGACCAGTTCGCTGACTGCCTGCTCCAGTTCGCGGGCAATGGCGTCGGCGCCGGTCAGGTTTTGATCGCGGCCCATCGCTTCGAGTTGCTGGGCCAGGCTGGCGGCACCGGTCGCGCCGAAAGTGGCGACCGTTCCCTTGAGACTGTGAGCGGCCTCTTGGACTGGCTTCGCTTCTCCTTTCGCAATGCCGTCGCGAATCGTCGTCAGCCAGATGGGATATTCCTCTTTGAAAATCTCGATGAGTTCCCGCAGCAAATTCATGTCTCCACTGGCGCAGTGAAGCGCGGCTTTTCGATCGAAGCACTGCGCTGACGAGGACGAGGACGAATGGGGCGCCGAAGGCGGGTCCGTCGACGGGGCGTCCCCCGCGGGACCGGCGAGGCTCTCGATGGCTTCAAGCAGTTCATTGGGAACGAGCGGTTTCGAGATGTAGCTGTCCATGCCGGTTTCCAGGCATCGCTCGCGGTCGCCCTTCATGGCGTGCGCCGTCATCGCCACGATGGGAACATGACCGCCCGAGTCGCGTTCGCGGGCCCGGATCAATTTTGTCGCCTCGAAACCATCCATTTCCGGCATCTGCACATCCATCAAGACGACGTCGAATTTCTCATGATGGAGGGCGTCGACGGCTTCGCGGCCGTTGTTGGCGATGACGACCGAGTGCCCGCGTTTTTCAAGCAGCCGGAACGCGAGCCTTTGGTTGACGAGATTGTCCTCGGTCAGCAGGACGTGCAAGCTTCTCTGGCAGGGCTTCCTTGATGTTGCGGAGGCCTCCGTCTCGCCCGGCTCGGTGGGAGCGGCATGAGCGGCTGTCAGGATGATCTTGAGCAAATCGGCGCGCCGGATGGGCTTGGTCAGGTAGGCTTCGATGCCGAGGTCCTTGCAGCGCGCGGCGTTCTCGCGTCGATCACCCGACGAGAGCATGATCAGCGTGGAGTCCGCCAGGTCGGGGCGCCGCCGGATCTCCTCGACGAGCATGAATCCGTCCATCTCGGGCATCATGTTGTCGAGCAGCACCATGGCGAACGGCTCGCCTTCCTCGTGAGCCTCCTCCATCGCCGCCAACGCATCGGGACCGCTTTGCACCACGGTCGACCGGAGGCCCCAGCCGACAAGCAATTCCTCCAGGATGCGGCAGTTGGTTTCGTTGTCATCCACGACCAGCACTGCCATGCCCTGAATGGCGGCCAGGCCCGCCAACGGTCTTTTCTGCGGCGCCTCCTTCGACACGCCGAGTTTCGCCGTAAAGTGGAAGGTGCTGCCCTTGTCGACCTCGCTTTCGACCCAAACCTTCCCGTCCATCATCTGGACCAGCTGCGCGGAAATGGCCAGCCCCAGGCCCGTGCCGCCGTATTTGCGCGTGGTGGACATGTCGACCTGGGAAAACGACTTGAACAACCGGTCCATTTTGTCGGCCGGAATACCGATGCCGGTGTCGGAAATGGCGAAGTGGAGGGTGACGTCGCCATTGTCCTGAGCCTGCTTGGCCACGCGCGCCACGACCTCGCCTTTGGCGGTGAATTTGATGGCGTTGCCGATCAGGTTGACGATGATCTGCCGCAGCCGGCCGGGGTCGCCCACCAGTCCGTCGGGGACGTCCTCCAGCACATGGCAAGCCAGTTCGAGGCCCTTGTCATGCGCCTTGATCGCCACCGCGCTGACGGTGTCCTCGAGGTGGTCGCGAAGGTCGAAATCGACCGGATCCAGATCGAGCTTGCCGGCTTCGATCTTGGCAAAATCGAGAATATCGTTGATGACGGCCAACAGATAGTCGGCGGAGGTCTTGACCATTCCGAGATATTCCTGCTGTTCGTGGTTCAGTTCGGTATCGAGGGCCAGTTCCGTCATCCCGATGATGCCGTTCATCGGGGTTCGGATTTCGTGGCTCATGTTGGCGAGGAAGTCGCTCTTGGCCCGGCTGGCGATTTCGGCGGCTTCCTTGGCAGCGCGGAGTTCGACGACCGCGTTTTCAAGTTCCGAGGTGCGTTCCTCAACGCGCTGCTCGAGGCTGGCGTTGAGCTGGCGGACTTCGGCCTCGGCCTCCTGCTGCTGCGCCATGTAGGTCTGAATCGCGGCGGCCATCGCTTCCATGCTGCGGGCCAGGTCGCTCAACTCGTCGCGGGAATGCACGTCAATCTCACTGATCGTTTCCCGGTTGGCGATGCGCGCGGCCGCCGTTTTCAGGGCCTCGATCGGCCGGACGATGCTGCGGGTCGTCAGAAACCCGATGACGCCCACGGCCAGGGTCAGCAGCGTGATCACGAGGAGCGACACGAACAACACCTGCCGGTTCTGGGCGTTGGCCTCTTGATAGACCTGGTCCGCGTTCGCGATCTTCGCCGTCATCCATTCGGTGAGCCGGCGATTCACGAGGTCGAATTGTTGCTGCTCGGCCCCGGTCGCGTTGATAAAGGCCTCCTCGCGATAGCGCTCCAGCGCCTTGGTCACCGTGACGTTCTTGATCGCCTTGTAGCGCGTCCACTCGTCGAGCAGCGATTGAAAGGCGCGCATCTCATCGGCGCGGTTGGGATCGATTTTCCAATCCTTCAAATTGCGGTCCACCTCTTCGGTTAGTGCCTCCTGGCGTTCCGCCAAACTTTGTTGGAGCCTGGGATTCGGCGCCATCACGATGGAAAGCGACAGCTGTCGAAGTTCGTTGAGGGGGCTGGAAATTTTCTGCGACCCCACCCGAAAATCTTCGGCCGTTTCGTAGACATTCTTGACCCAACTGAAGGTGGATCTGGTATTGGAGATGCCATAGATCCCCATTCCCACGAACGCCACCACGGCGATGCCGACCAGCCAGAGCAGCTTTTTCAAGACGCCCCGGTTCTTCATGGACCGTTCGCTTTCTTCATTCATTGGCTCGAGTCATTTCAACCGGTCGTTTCAAGGTTTCGGGATACGGCCCCTCCCGCACCGACCAGTGCTGGCCGGTGACTTGAATCTTCCACAAGGGAATGCAGGCCATCTTATAGGGATGAAAAACGACTTCCTTGTTCACCGCAAAGACCTTGTTCGGGGTCGGCACGAACAGCATGTAACTTTCGTCGTAAGCCCGGCGCATGATGTTCTCGCAGACCTGGTCGAACCCGGGCTCGTCGACTCCGGTGCGAAACAGGTCTTCCATGTAGCCGTTCATAGTGGGATCGGGAAACACGGTGCTCCAAACGTTGTCGGTCCGGAACACGAAGAACGCCGTGAACGGATGATTGAAATACCAGTCGTCGTTGCCCCACACCAGCAGATCCCACTGCTTCTTGTTCTGTCCCGCATTGGTTAGGAGAAGCGGGCCGAAGATTTCCTTTTCGCTCGTTGTAAATTCGATGTCCAGCTCGACGCCGACCTTCTTGAGCTGTGTTTCGATGCCGCGCCACATGGCCCGGTAGCGGTCCTGGGTCAGCACCTTGAGCTTCAATCCCTCGAGAACGGCCGCGAGCCGCGCCTGGGTGTCCGGCGCGTAGGGATCATGATCCCGCGGCACTGGCAGCAGGGTCTTGCTCACTTCCGAGACGCCGGGATAGTACGGAGAAAAGGGAGATAATCTGCCTTCGTCCTCGAACACAAAGTGGAGCAGGTTTTGCTGATGCAACGCCTCGTTGAGGGCTCGCCGCACCTTCCGGTCTTTCAACCGCGGATGGCCGTTGATCAGGTTCATGTGAATGGCGATGTTGTCCGTCGACGGCGAAATTACGAGCTTGCTGTAGGGGGCCAGGATCGTCTCGACCTTGTCCTCCGGGGGCACCACCGTGATGTCGAGCGCGCCCTCCTCATAGAGCGCCATGTCCTTGGCCTGTTCCGTGTTCAACTCGGTGAACACCGTGATCGTCTCGACCTTGGGATAGTTCTCTTTGTCCCAGTAGTAGGGATTCGCCTTGAAGACGGCCTTGCTGGTTTGACGGTCGCCTTCGATATAGCCTTCCGTCAGAATGTAGGGCCCGAGTCCGTAGGGACCGGGCTTGGAGAGATTGGGGCAGTTGGCCTTGCCGTTCCAGCCGACTTTCTCACCGGTCACGGGATCCTCGTTGGTCTCCAGGTATTCCTTGGTGTAGAACTGCATCCAAATGACGTCGTTCATGAACGAGCCGTATTTTTCGGTCAGGTGAAAGCGGACCGTTTCGTCGTCGATCTTTTCGGCGCGGTCGAAGACCTTGTCGATCTTGCTGTAGAGAACCGGAGCCTTCTTGAAATACTCCATGTTCAGCACCACGGCATCGGCGTTAAACGGCGTTCCGTCCTGGAATTTCACCCCCTTCCGGAGCGTAAACTCATAGGTGGTGTCGTCGATTTGCCGGTGGGACGTGGCCATGTCGTACTCCCAGCCCCGCTCGTTGTCCGAGGGCTTGATCAACGCGCCGTTCACCGAGTGCGAGGTGTAGAGATAGGGCAGACTCGGGATGAACACCTTGACGTGGGATCCCGGCACGAGTCCGGACAAAACCCGTTGCGGGGCCTCGTCCCTGCGCAATTCGAGCGGCGTGACCAGCGCAGGTTCAGCCCGGGTCCAGGTCGGGAACGTCGAAAAAACCCAAACAAGACCCATCAATGGCAAGGCGAACCGACCGCTGATAGGGGAACTCATGATGAACTCGATGGCTGCGAAAGCCGCAAGGCGGCATCCAACTGCATTGAAACGATTCTCAAAGTTTTTTGAGAAAAAAGCGATTCTATAATTTCATGACATTTAGCGACGGCTAGGTCTGGTGATTCGGAAGGGGGCATCGATCGCCCTTTTTAACCAGGAGGCTTAGGGGGTGAGCGAGGTTTTTGAGACGAAGAAGGTTGTCATCTTGTCAGGCCCGACTGGGAAACGCTTGATTGTTGGGAATGCCGGTGTATTCGCGGCCTTCTCCACGCATTTTCAAACCATGCCCAAAAAACCTCGTTTGCTGCTTTCGTTCCTTGCTGCGTTCCTTGTGACGACCTCGCTGTTGGCTGAAGATCCATCGGAAGCGACTCCATCCGGCGTCCCGGTTGCCTACCAACTTCCCACGGACGGCGATCTCCCAAAGACCTATCGCGTCACCCTCGCCATCACCGCGCCGAACGAGCCGGACTGGATCGTTTGCACGTTTGTCAGTGGAGAAGAACGGACCGTCACCAAGGAGAACCCGGGCAAGTTCACCGATTTCTGGAATGGCTGGGACGATAACTTCATGCAGGTTCCTCCTGGGAATTATGGGGTGAAGGGAATTTCCAAGATCGAGAATTAGGGACAGACCTCGCGAGAATTAGGACAGACCCCGCGAATTCGAGAATTACCGCGCGGGCTACTCTCCGGCTTTTTGACCTACACCCCGTTCTCCTCTTCTTTCCCCGTCTCAACCACTTGATCTGGCTGCACTTTTGTGAGGACCGGACGAAACCCGATATAAGTTCTGCTTTCGGGTTTTGAGTGGTAACGGTTCGACGTATGGCAATACCAGCCGGGACTTTGCCATGAGCCACCCCGAATCACCCTGCCCGGCTGTTTCATATCAGAGGGCTTGAGCTGCATGGGATCAACGCCTCCTTCGACTTTGTGGTGATACCAGTCGAGACACCATTCGGTCACATTCCCGAGCATATCGTGCAAGCCCCAGGCATTTTCCGGATAACTGCCAACCTCCGCAGTCTTTCCGAGATTCGGCCCTTTTTCGGTGCCTTTCTCCGGTCGAGTCCCATCATAATTCGCCAGACGGCTGGGCATCTTCTCGCCAAAAGGGGTGCGCGTCAGCGTTCCGGCCCGGCAGGCGAAGCCCCATTCCGCAGCGGTGGGAAGCCGGTATTCGTAGCCGTCCGGCAGTTTGCCAGCCTCGCGTTCGAGTTGGGTGAGCTTTCGACAGAATTCACCCGCTTCGGCGTGATTGACGCGATAGACTGGAAACTGATCTCCCGCACCGGCATCGAGCTTATTTTCGTTCGGCCCCATGACTCGTTCCCATTCGGCCTGGGTCACCTCAAACTGTCCGATCAAAAACGCTTGGCTGAGAGTCACCTCGACTGGTCCTCCATCGTTGCCCTCAACTCTTCGGCTTTTCATGCGATAGGTCCCGGGCGGGATCACCCGCAGCTTCATGCCGATCGAGTTTTCAAACGCCACCCCAAAACCGATGTGTTCAGCCCACGCTTTCTGAACCGATTGCGCCTCCTCTTTCGTGAGCGGCTTTTCGAAGAGTTTCACGGGCTCGGGGTCGGCCGCGAATGTCACTACGGCCGCGAAGGTCATTATTGTGTTGATCTGTAACATCGCACCAACCCTTCTCGATTTCCCTGCCAATCCGTTTTTTTGTATTTGTCTGCTCATCATAGAAAGATTTCTTTCAAAAAACCTGGGACAGGCCCCGAGAATACCCGGCGCTTCATTCCGCCGCAGTTTCGTGGTGGATCTAAAGACCTACGCATCACTCAAGTAAGAAAAAAGAAACGGCCCCGCCTGTAAACGGGAAACTGTGCTCGTTTGCGTCCCTGCGATTCAGCCTTCGGGGCGGCATGGCAGCTCGCGCATTGCGCTTCTTCCATGTGCGCGGCCAGTTTTTCGCGAGTCGTGAGCGGTTGGTCGGCGAGGCGGGAAAGCTGGGGCACGTTTGGCGGTGCTGGAGGTGGAGGGTCGTTGAGCAGATGACGCAGGACTCAGGCGCCCCGGCGATGTCCGGCTCATTTTCGGGCTCTACGAAGACGGCGGCCAAATGATGTCTCCAACCGATTCGCTCTGTCAGGTCAGCAGTCAGGCGGTGATTTCGGAAACGATTCCGGTGCTGTCGGCAAAACGCTCCGCTTCGACGTCCATTTTTTGGGCGAGGGTGAGCAGCAGATTGCTGAGGTGAGCCTTCTCGTTAACCGGCCGGTGGTGGATGCCCTTGTGCTGATCGTAGCCTTGGAAATCGGCGGCTTCGCGGTTGAAATCGACGTGCCGGCCGTGCTTGAGCCCCAGTTTGGAGCCGCCGGCGAGCACCAGGGGCAGGCTGGCGTTGCCGTGACTGTGCCCGTAGGCCATTCCACTGCCATAGAGCGCCATCGTCGTATCGAGGAGCGGACCATCGGCGTCCTTGGTTTCCTGGAGCCGCGTCAGGAAATAGGAAAACTGTGCCACATTGAAGGCGTCGCTCTGGGTCAGTTGGCGGAGCAGATCAGGATTCCCATTGTGGTGTGAAAGTGCGTGCCGTGACTGGTTGATCTCAAGTTCCGGAATGGGCAGGCCCTGGCCCTCCTCACCCGTGCTGAAGGTCGCGACGCGAGTCAGGTCGGTCTGCAGGGCGAGAACGATGAGATCATATATGACGCGGAAATACTCGCCGGGATCTTCCTGGGCAACGTCGCGATTGACGCGTGATTTGTCCTTGGGATCGATTCCCGGTCGCGGAATGTCGAGCCAGGCATCGGCCCGCTCGGTGCGAATCTCGGTTTCGCGGACGGCGGTGAGATACTGATCGAGCCGGTCGCGGTCCTCGCTGCCGACCTTCATTCGCAGGGCTTTCGCCTCGTCGAGATTGGCGTCGAGGATGCTGCCTTTTCGGCTCAGCTCCCGGCGCTGTTGCTCGACGCCGCCTTTCGGTTCTTCGAAGAGGTACTGGAAAACGACCTTCGGCCGACTGATCGCGGGCAGCGTGATTCCGTCGCCGTTCACGGCCAGGGCACCGCCCTTGTTGGCCAATTCCAGGGAAGAAAACCGGGTCTGCGGCGCCGTAACCCGGGCCATGAGTTGATCGATGGAGATGGTGTTCTTGGCGGTGACTCCAAGGTTGCCGCCGGAGAGCCAGATCTTGCGGCAGTTGTGATGATGACCGAGGCCATTGGGATGATAAAGACCGCTGAACGGGGTGATGTGGGCGCGGTGTTTTTCGAGGGGCTTGAGCGGCTCGCTCAACTCGTAATCGGCCCCGGAATTCTGGATCTGATAGTCGCGGGTGTTGACTCCGTTGGGCAGGTAAATGAACACGCTTCGTTTCGGGCGGGCGGCGGAAGTTTCGGCGGCGCGCATACAGTCGAGCATGGGCAGGGCAATGGTCGCGCCAAGACTGCGGAGAGCATAACGGCGGCTGATGAGCCACTTTTTGGATGAAAAGTTCATTGGCTGGAGGGGTTCAGGAGTTTTTGGGAGTTTGTGAGGGTGCCTGGCGAGGTTGAAAGGTGTCGGGAATGCGTTCTTCCATTCCCTTCACGCGTTCTTCCGGAGGGAGTTTCACGTTCGGCCAGTGATGGGCCCGAATGCGAATGACGCGAGTGGGGCGAAAGCCTTCCAGAACGCGCCGGACTTCGATTCGAAGCTGAATCCCGCTGCTGCCGTGAGGTGGGTTTTTCTCCACGCTGACCGACTGGATCGATCCGTCTATTCCATCGTGATCCTGCCACCAGGTGCGCAGGGTGTTCTCCGCCGAGGCGGCTTTGACGATCTGCGTCTGGCGTTCGCCTTCGAGAAACGGCTCGTACAACGCGGGGGCCATGCCGCCGAAGAGCGTCGCGGTGACCAGTCCCCGTCCATTGCCGAGATGCTCGACTTCATCCACGTAAGCGGGGAGCCAGCGAAATTCCATGTGATGCACGTGGCGGCGGCGCTGGAGCTCGGCGGCGTTGGCGCGGCTTTCTTCATCCAGCCAGATGTCGGAAACGTGAAAGCGGCCGTATTCCCAATACTCGCTCCAGGTGAGATTCATCGTAACCTCGGGACCATCGGCGAGATTCAGGATCCGTTGCCCTTGTTGCAAATCAGACTCCCAATTTTCGGCTGGAGCGAGATCCTCCCACTCCACGTTTTCGCGCCCTCGCCAGAGCCGGGTGGAGCGATCGATGGTAAAAACCTGGTCGCCCTCCAACCCGTCCTCGGTCTCGTTGCCGGATCGAACCGCCCGCAGTTTTCCCCGCGGGAAATGGAGTTTGCGCCAGTCGCCCTGGCCTTCTTCGGCCGATGCCGGAAAATCGGGATGCTTTTTCGACCCTTTCTCCCACGACAGTTCGATCGCGCTGATTTTCCAGGTTAGTCCGCGGCTTTGGCAGTAGCTGGAATGATCCTCAAGCGCGACGCAATGGGTGTAGGGCCGGAAGTGTTTGTCCTTGCCCTGCGGCGGTCTCGGCACGGTGGTGTCGCCTTCCGGCGCGAGGAAAAACCAGCCATGCAACACGGTGCCGATCGGGACATCACGCAGTTCCGCCGGAGCGCCCTGGTAACGAATCGTTCCGTAGGGCAGCATGGCGAAGCGATGGGGCTCTGCCCGGTGATAGGGATCGCTGGTGCCATTGCCTCCCAGGCGAATTGCGCCAAGCCGATTGACGGGATCGACAAAAACCAATTCACCCATGAGGTGGTGGGCGCGTTCGATCGGCGCGAACTGACCGGGTTCGGGCACGTAGTCCGGCGACTCACTCTCCGCAGCCAGCGGAGTTGCGAAAAGAGCCAGGAAACCGAGCGTGAGAGGGGAATGGAAACGGAGCATGAGGTTAGCGGGAAAGGAAGAGGTCAGAGAGCACCAGGTTTTCGATCAAATCGCCGATGTGGTAACCAGAGTCGGCACTCCGCTCGGTGATGGCCCGGAGTTCTTTCCGGTCATCGATCGTCATGGTGCGGCGCAACGCATACGTCGCCAGATTTTCGATCAGGGCGTCGATGAACGGTTCGGGTTCCGAAGCCAGCAACTGCTTGAATTCCTCCACTCCGGCGAATTTCCGGCCGTCGGGCATCACCCCGGACGCATCCACCGCCGGGTTTTCCCCTTTCCCCTCGGACACAACTTCCGCGGTCCGCCACCGGCCAATCGCATCGTAGTTTTCAAACGCAAAACCTAGGGGATCGAGCTTTTTGTGACACGTCGCGCAATTCTTATCCGTCGCGTGAGCCTCAATTTGCCTTCGGATCGTCGTTTTCGGCGCATTCCGTTCGGCAGGTTCAAGCGGTTCCACGTTGGGAGGCGGCGGCGTTGGCGTCACCCCGAAAATGGCTTCGCTGATCCAGACCCCGCGATGAATCGGCCGGTGCCGCGTGCCGTCCGAGGTCAGCGACAGCACCGAGCCATGCGTCAGCAACCCACCCCGCCGGTGCTCCGGTCGCAGGCTCACGCGGTGAAAGCCGGATTTCTGCGGGATCGGAATGTCGTAATGGCGGGACAGCCGGGGGTTCAACATCGTCCAGTCGGAGTCGAGAAAGGCGGTCACCGGCAGGTTGTTCGCAAAGACTTCACGGAAGTAGCGGGTCGTTTCCAGCGTCATGCTTTTCTCCAGCCAGAGGTCGTAGTCGGGATAGAGTTTTGAATCCGGCGCAAACATCCCGACTTGGTGCAATTGCAGCCATTGTTTCGGAAACGACTCCGTGAATCGCTCGATTTTCGGATCGGCCAGCATCCGTTTCAATTGCGCCCGCAAGTTCTTCGGTTCCCGCAGCGTTCCGGTTTCGGCGGCGGAAAGCAGGGTCTCATCCGGCATCGATCCCCAGAGGAAATACGACAACCGAGAGGCGAGTTCATGGTCGTTTAACTCCAGTCCTCGTCCCTCCCCGCCTTCCACGATGTAGTAGAAATTTTTCGAGGTCAGGATGCCGAGCATGGCTGCCAGTTGAGCCCGGTGCGGCGTTTCACCCGCCTCCAGTTCAAGCTCGAACACGTGGAGATAGCGCGCGATCTCTTCTTCGCTGGCCGGCCGGCGCCAGGCCCGATCCGCCAGTTTTCGGAGCGCCGCTCGCGACTCCTCAATCAATTCCTCCCGTTGAAGTTCGGACTTCGAGTTGCGAATCTGCTCCGGCATCAGTCCCTCCCGTTTCGCCAGATCCGTTTCCGTCGTGAGAGGCCCCTCCCATTCAATCCAGTCCACCATCATGAGGGGATAGACGCCGCGCCCGTCGTCGGTCGTCAGCATGAGGCCGGTCGGGTTGAGCTGCCCCACCACTTCCTTGGAACTGGTGAACACGCTCCCTCCGCCGCGAAGCACGTTCCTGTAATGGCCATCCGGAATTTTGCCGGCAACTTCGTTTTGCAGAACCAAAGCGGTGCCCGCATCGAGAAACGTCTCAAACTCGACGACCATTGGCGCGTCCTCCGCGGCCACGATATCCTGTTCGAACACCGATTGTCCCAGCTTCGGGTCCCAGACCGTGAGATGTGGTGCGATCCCGTCGACGGACATCAATCCGCTGATTTGCAGGCGTGCGCGATACTGCCCCGGTTCATTCCTGGGAACGCCGCTTCGTCCATGAATCGTCTGCCCCGGCCAGATCAACACCCGCACCCGATCCGCGATTCCTCGCTCCTCCAATTCCTGGCGTTGTCCCCGGTGCTTCAGGTCGATGGCATCGGTGCGAACCACCTTGATCTTGGGTTGGTGCTTGGGAAACGCCCGTTCCAGAATTTCCTCGCCTGCACGGAAATACCGATCCACATGCGAGGGAGACAGCGAAAGCATCGATCCGACGCGCTCGAAACCGTGCCAACGCGGGTCCTCGTTCATCGCTCCCGGTTGATACACGTCGAAGCGCACGCCGAGCAGGTCGTAAACGGTGTTGGCATACTCTTCGCGGCTCAGCCGGTAGTGCGCGACCTCGCCGCGTTTCGCCATTCGTGCTGCCTCGCCTTCCGCGAGCCGCGCGGCAATCCAACCGGAAATTTCCTCCAGCTCGGCTCCCGACGGCTGCGGTTCGTCCTCCGGAGGCATTTCCCCCGCATTCAGCCGCCCCATGACTTCCGCCCAGATTTCGGCATTCGTGCTGACCGCGAAATCCCGTGGCAAGGTGTCGATCCGGAAATCACCTTTTTGTTTCTCCTCACCGTGACAGCGAACGCAGTGTTCGGCCAGGAACGGCTCGACGGATGACGGTGCGGCGCAGACGGCGGCAGTGAGGCTCAATAGGATGGGGAACAGACACTTCATGACGGGGTTTTGGGGATCATTTCCGAAAAACCCCGTCCTGTCATGTCACGAGATCCGGGGACAAGCCCGGAATTCGCACACCTTCCCGATCACGCTATGGTAGGTGGATTCATGACGTTTCAGGTCGCCATCCTCTGCGCAGTATTCGCCGCTCTCCCGCTCCTCCAGGCGGTGGAACCGGCGCGGCTTGGCGAGATCGAACGCGAACTGGCCCAATTGCCCCAACTGATCCCTTCCCTCCAGTCCAGCCGGCGGATCGGGTTCCACGGACATTACGCCGAACCGGCTTGGGTCACGATCGATCTGGGAGCCATCGTGACGCCCGAGCGCGTCGTGATTTTCCCGGCCCGTCTTCCGGTCGTCCAAAACGGAACGCCCCCTTCCACCGGCTTTCCCGCCGCTCTCGACGTGGAAGTCGACGAGAGTGCGGAATTCGAATCACCGATCCGGATTGCCCGCTGGTCCGAGGCGCATCCCGGCGAAGGTGAGCATCTTCCCTTTCTCAGTATTCCGGGCAACGGCGCTTCGGGCCGTTTTCTCCGGGTTGTCATTCCGAACCATGGGTTTCGGGGAACCGCCGGGGACCCGGAAAGTCTCCACTTTCGTCTCGGCGAAATTGTCGTGCTGGCCGAGGGCAGAAACGTGGCCCTGAGGCGGCCGGTGACAAGCTCTGCCTCGACCGAACAATCGCGCCGCTGGGAACGCACCAACCTGACCGACGGCTATTTCTGGTGCCTGCCATTGCGCGGAAGTGAGCCATCGCCGAGCTTCGGCTACCACAGCGCCACGCATTCCCGTGCGGTTCCCGGCTCTCCTCTCTGGGTGGAGATTGATCTCGGCCAGGAAATGGCGATCGACGAGATTCACGTCACTCCCGCTCATCCCCAAAACATTCCCGACGCCGAGGGCTACGGGTTTCCATTGCAGTTTGAAATCGTCGCCGATCCCGGCACCGGTGAAACCGTGGTGCTCGACGAAATCGAGAATCCCCGCTCCAGCGCCGCTGCCCTGCCCAATCCCGGCGCCGCCCAGGTCATGCTGGCGACCCCGGGGTTACGCGCCCGGCGCATTCGGGTGAACGCGGCCCGCCTCAACGGAATCGGGAGCAGCGGATTGATCGAGAACCACTTTCTGGCGCTTGCCGAGATCCAGATTTGGCAGGGCGAACGCAACCTCGCCCTGGGAAAGAAGGTCCGCCATGCCGATTCCATGGCCGGTGATGGCTGGTCGGCGGAGGCGCTCGTTGATGGATACGGAAGCCGATATGAACTGCTCGATTGGTCGACTTGGCTGAAGGGCATTGAAGAAGCCAGCGAGTTGCAGGCGGAAGCGGTCACGATCCGCGCCCGGATGGCCGAACGCCGCGAAATTCGACGCAACCGCTTGGTGACCGCGACGGTCGCAACCGCCTTGCTCATCGCCCTGGCGTCGGCTTGCGCCATTCTTGTGATGCGCTCGATCGCGGCTCGTTCCCGCGAAGCTCTCCGCCAACGTCTGGCCCGCGATCTCCATGATGAGATCGGCGCCAGCCTGAGTCATCTGGCCCTGCAGAGCGAGTTGGCCGGCCAGCAAATGCGACGTGGCCATTTGGAACCAGCCCGTCTCGACAACATCTCGGCGACGGCCCGCGAAACGCTCGATCATATGCGCGATGTGATCTGGCTGCTCGCTCCCGCATCTGGTAGCTGGAGCGAATTCTCGCAACGCATGGAATCCATCGGCCACCGCCTGCTGGATGGGGTAACCGGTGAAGTGTCCGTTCACGGAAAACCGCCCGAAGGATCGCCCCCGATCGGGTGGGCGCGGGAAGTCGTGGCTTTTTTCAAGGAAGCGCTGACCAATGCCCGGCGCCATAGCCAGGCCGAATGCGTCCGCGCCGAAATCTCGTGGACGGATCCCGTGCTGACCGTTTGCATCGATGATGACGGTTGCGGATTCGACGCGAATTCGATCACGGAAACGACAGGCTATGGTCTCGCCAACCTGCGGCAGCGCGCCACCAAGCTGAACGCCGACCTCAAACTCGACTCCGAGCCCGGCAACGGCACCCGAATCCGCCTGAGCATCCCTTATCCCAAATCATGATCGCCATTGTCGAAGATCACGCGCTCCTTCGCGCAACCCTCCGCGAAGCCCTCGAACTGGCCGACGCCGGGCCGGTCGCGGATTTCCCGGATTGCGAAGCCGCCCTGAAAGCGATGCCCGAACTGAAGCCCAATGTCGTCATTCTCGACATCGGCCTGCCCGGCATCTCGGGCTTGGAGGGGATTCGCCAGTTGAAGACGCTCGCGCCTCTCGCGGAGATTCTGATGTTTACCGTGTTCGACGATCAGGCGCGGATTTTCGAGGCGATCCGCGCCGGGGCGTCCGGTTACCTTCTGAAGTCGGAAAAACTCAGCCGCATTGTCTCTGCCGTGGAAGAAATCCAGCGCGGCGGCGCCCCGATGAGTCCCGAGATCGCCCGGCTGGTCCTCGACCGCTTCGCACGCAGCCCGGCCGCTGCCACTTCCCAGGATGATAACCGAGAAGACGCTCTATCCGAACAGGAACTCAACGTGATCCGGCTGCTGGCCGACGGCTTGACCCGAAAGGAAATCGCCGCCGAACTCAACCTGAGCACCCATACCATCGACACCTATATCCGGCGGATCTACGCCAAACTTCACGCCAACACCGTCGGCGGCGCGGTCGCCAAGGCGCTGAGAGAGGGGTTGCTTTAGTTAGTGATGAATTCGAGGTCCCGCTTCTGACGACGTCTCCTCACTCGGTTTCGACTGCGATCAACGCATGCGGGATGCCGTGCCAGCCCCTGGCGTCGGTTCCGTTGTGGGGCGGAATCGTCAGTTTTCCGGCGGGCGCGAGGCGTCGATACAACTGGTCGCGGTAGGTCTTTCCGTCCGGCCCTTTCCATTGCGCCTCAACCCCGGGAACCAGCTCCCAATCCTTGGGCAACGCCGGAGTTCCGCGATCCATCACGAGGAGAAAGACCGGCCCGCCTTTCGGCAAATCCAGCTCCCAGCCCTGGCCCGGGCTTTGGCCTGAACCGCGCCCGACCGTCCAGAGGGTTGCTTGGGGTGGAAACACGCCGTCCGGCAGCGCCGTGAACTCAAATTCCGTTGTGCACCGCGTCGCGCCGGCGCGAAGGGGCTGAGATCGCGGCTTGGAATCCACGTGGCTGAATCCCGACTCGCCTTCGTAGCTGATGTCGCGTTTGCCGTCCCAATTCGCGCCGTCGGGAATCTGAAGAATCAAGCCGTCCTCCAGCAGTCGGGTCCGAATCTTCTCATAACTCACCTCCTGAACGGCAACCTCGTCATCCACCGCCAACGCGGCAGCCGTTCCCGCAGCCTGGCCCAACATCATGAAGGTGCACAGAATCCGGATTCCGGAGTAACCGATGTAGCTGGAGCTGGGGCAGGTCGGCGTGATCAGGTTTTCTGCTTCGGCCCGCTTCGGAACCAGCGCCCGATAGCTCACCCCGAACGGCGACCAGCCGCCGTCGCCGTAGACGAACCCTTCGTTGTATGCCGCGCCGTCGCGAACGATCCGCCGGGCGTGATGCGCGTCGGGCGGCCACCACGCCATCGTCACCGGATCCTCAACCGGCTCCGGATCCGGCCAGCCCATGTGCCGTTCGGTGTGGACAAAGTCGGATACCATGCGCCGTGCGCTGCGGATGTAGAGCCGTCGCGGCCAATGCCCGTTGTCGGTAAATTCATCGCGGCAAAGTCCCCAGCCTTCCCACTTCCTGCGCTGCGATTCCGGAACGGTGGGGTCGTTCTGGAGAAACCAGATCAACCCGCGGGTGAAGTCCTCGTGATGCCGCACGATGCGCTCCTGCTCCGCGTAGTCGCCCGCCGGGTAACCCACGTTTTCGCCATACAAATTGGCCGAAAGATCGTGCCAACTTCCCAGGTCCGTCTTTCCATTTGGGAGCCGCGCCCCGGGAGCGAACAGCTGGCCGCCCGCGGCAAAGTAGCGCCGGTAGATCTCGTAGGTCGCCGGGTCATAGTTCGCCGGTTTTTCGATCGGCACGACCAGGTCCGGGTTGCGGGTCAGGCAGAGGCGAAAGCAGAAGCCCATGATGTGCGGATCGGCCGCGCCGGGTGTTCCCAGCTCACCGGGTTGGATCGTCGCGATGAGCCCGCTGGCGGGATTCCCCGGTTCACGGTAAGGATCGATGCGGATCCGGAAATTGCGGTGATGGCTCTCCGCGCGAATGCCGTTGAGCGTCTCGCCGTAGGTCGCGTTGCTCTCGCGTCCCGTTGCCGTCGTCACCCCGGCGAAATGCAGCAGGTGCCCCTCGATCGACGCATCGACGAAAACCCGCCCGGTGATCTGCGTCCCGTCTTCCAGAACCACCGCAGTCAGCCGCGTTCCGTCCTTCTTCACACCGGCGGCGCCCTCGCGAATCCGGCTGCCGCGATGGATCGAGATTTGCCCGGCGTGTTCCCCTAACATGGCCTCAATCACCGCCTCCGCCGTGTGCGGCTCGTAACGCGGAACACCCTTCAGCACGGGGCCTGACCGACCGTAGTAAGCGTCAATCCTGCGGTAGAACTCCCGCGCGATGCCGGAAACCACAGCTTGGTTGCCGTGCTTGATGTCGCCCGCGATTCCCTCCACCACCATCCCGCCCGGATGACCGTTCGGCTCGATCAGCGCGACCGATTTCCCCATTCGCGCGGCCTGGATCGCGGCAGTGAAACCCGCTTCGGAGCCCGAGAGGATCACCACGTCGGCGTCCGTCGCCGCAACTGCGGTCGAAATGGCAGATGCCAGGAAGAGGGAAATGAGAAATCGGAAGATCATGAGGATGGTTCGAAAATTGGGGCTGTTTCTGGGCGCCGCGAAGCTGCCGTTCCGCCCGCAACCGCGCGGAGATCGGCTCGGCGGGGGATGGGATTTGGCGGAATCTTCCCCGGAAAGGGATCGTTGTCGAAAAAGAATCCGCTCGACACACGTGAAGTGACCACTTCGCTTGGAAGGCCCCTGTCCGATCATGAAACATCAACTCTTCCCCACCATCGCCGCCGCCCTGACGGTCGTCATTTTCTTTGACCCGGCCGGGTTGCCCGCTGCCGGCGGAAAATCCGACATGCCGAACCCGGATTTCACCAAGGGCGATGCGATTCCGAAAGGGGCCACGCACGATTGGACACTCGGGCCGACCGGGACTCGGGGCTGGATGTATAGCAACAAGCTGGAAACGAGCGAGGCCCGTCAGATTTACCTGACCGAGGTGGAGCTCGGCTCGCCCGCCGATGGCGTTCTCGAGGTTGGCGATGTGATCCTGGGCCTCGGCGGCGAGCCGTTTTCGCAGGATCCACGCACCGCGTTCGGCAAGGCGATCGGAAGGGCGGAAGCGACCGATGGCGCCCTCACCCTGATGCGTTGGCGGAATGGAAAGACCGAGTCGGTCGCCGTGAAACTCCCCGTGCTTGGCGCCTACAGCTCGACGGCTCCCTTCCATTGTCCGAAGTCGCAGCGCATTCTCGAACAAGGTTTCAAGGTGCTGGCGGAGCGGATGAAGGCCGACCCCGGTGCCGGAAACGGGATCGTCCGTTCGCTCAACGCGCTTGCACTTCTTGCCAGCGGCAATCCGGACTATCTCCCCCTCGTCCGGGAACAGGTCGGGAAAGCCGCCCAGTATTCCGATCCGGATCGCAAATCGCTTCATTCGTGGTTTTACGGTCCGGCCACGATCCTCGTTGCGGAATACACCCTCGCAACGGGGGACGAGAGTTTCCTTCCCGATCTAACGCGACTTGCCAGGGAGATCGTCCGCGGGCAAAGCGCCGTGGGATCGTGGGGGCACAGGTTCACGCAGCCGGGTGGAAGGCTCGCCGGCTATGGCATGATGAATTCACCCGGCATTCCCCTGACCATCTCCCTCATCCTGGCTCGCAAGGCCGGGGTCGAGGATCCTGATCTGGATCGGGCCATTGAGAACAGTCTGATGTTGATCCGTTTTTACACCGGAAAAGGAAGCGTTCCCTACGGCGATCATCATCCCTGGACTCAGACCCATGACGACAACGGCAAGAACGGCATGGCTGCCGTGATGTTCAACCTGGTGGGGGAAGCCGCGCCCACGGAGTACTTCTCTCGAATGAGCGTCGCCTCGTATGGCGCCGAGCGAGACACGGGACACACCGGCAATTTCTTCAATATCCAGTGGGCGCTGCCAGGCGTGGCGTTGTCAGGCCCCAACGCGAGCGGGGCGTGGATCGAGGAATTCGGCTGGCACTATGATCTTGCCCGCCGCTGGGACGGAACCTTCGTCCACCAGGGACCGCCGAGCATGCGACCGGACAAGTATCGCGGCTGGGACACGACGGGTGTCTACCTGCTATCCTACGCCCAACCGCTTGGAACCATTCATCTCACGGGCAAACAACCAAGCGTCGCGCAACCGGTCACCGAAGAGACCGCGGACAGCCTGATTGAGGACGGGCGGGGATGGAGCCCGAAAGAGAAGCACGCGGCCTACCGCGGGCGCAGCAGGGACGAACTGTTTGAAGGGCTGAAGAGTTGGTCTCCGGTCGTTCGCGAACGCTCGGCCATGGAGCTGGCAACGCGGGACGGCGAGTTGGTGACTCGTCTGATTGAACTGCTCGGTGACGATCATGACAAACACGCCCGATTGGGAGCCTGTCAGGCGCTGATCGAACTGGGAAAACGCGGTGCACCCGCCGTTCCCGCACTTCGGAAAACGCTCCAGGCAGACGATCTCTGGCTGCGCGTCAAGGCCGCCGAGGCCCTGGCCGCCATCGGTGATGCGGCCATGGATGCGGTCCCAGAGTTGCTCTCGATGCTCACGGTAACCGATCCGATGAGCGATCCCCGGGGCATGGAACAGCGCTATCTCACCTTTGCCCTCTTCCAGCAACGGGGCGGCCTGTTGAAGAATTCCCTTGAAGGGGTTGATCGCGAAGCGCTTTACGAGGCTGTGCGGACCGGGCTCCGCAATGAAGACGGCCGCGCCCGCGGTGCGCTTGGATCGGTCTATCGGAATCTCTCTTCCGAGGAGATCCAACCGTTACTTCCCGCCATTCATCGCGCCGTGATCGAGCCCGCCCCCAGCGGAGTGATGTTTGCCGACGGCATTCGTCTGAGCGGTCTCGAGGTCCTCGCCAAGCACCGCATCGCAGAAGGTCTGCCCCTCTGTCTGGAAGTGATGGAACTCGACCGCTGGGGAAAACAGGGCCGAATCACAAAGTGCCTCAACACCCTGCAGATCTACCGGGGCGCGGCCAGATCCATGCTTCCGGAACTCGAAACGCTCGAAGAGGAACTGAAGGCGCATCGGGAAGCCAAGGGAATGAAATCCCAGATTGAGCTGGTCCGCCAAACCATCAACGTCATCAAATCGGACCAGAATCCGCCGGAACTGCGACCGTTGAAAGCAACTCGTTAGGGCAAAGCCGGGATCAACTCCTGTTGCGTTAAGAGGAATGGCGCTTGGTGAAGAGGGGCATCGTGCAATTTGCGTTGGTCCACAGGGTTCATCTTCGTGGAACCGCGATCGACAACCAGACAGTTGTCCTCGTTCGCGAAGGCATAACACGGAAGAACCGCCCTCAAGGAGTCACCGCTTCACCGGCATGAAGCCGGTGGTGGGTTTCGCGCCTTCGAATTCGATTCTGGTCGTTAATCGTGCTTCCACCGGCGCAAGACCGGAGGAGATCAATGGTGGTTAACCAAGCGCCATTCGGGGTAAGAGGAATGGCGCTTGGATAACGAGCTTCGTCGGCAAAGGCAAGCTGAAGGCTTCCTAGCCATTAGCCCCGGGTCGAGCGCCAGCGAACACCCGGGGTCAGGCATCGAACCCAAGATCCATCCCGGGAGGGATGGTAGCATCGTGGCTGCGATCCCTGCCGGGATCGCCAGTTCTTGACCTTTGGTTCCCCGGGTATCGCTTCACTCAACCCGGGGCTAATCGCTGAACAAGCCTCCGGCTTTGTTTCCCTCGTAAACCAAGCGCCATTCGGGCCAAGAGCCGCGAAGACCAATGAATGGCTGGATCAACAAGACGTTCCCTCGATCGCAACACCCGTGGATCAGCATTCGATATCCCGACGGCCCGAAAGGTCGACCGAAGGAGAATCCATGACTGATGGGAACCGCCCGGTGCAATGGAGCGAAGCGACATAGATAGCCGAAAGGCTACCGCAAAGCGGCAAGGGAGGAACGACCGCAGTCAAACCCGCGCGCCGGGTGGTGTGGGGGGGAGCGGGTTCAATCCCCGGTTCCTACCCAATTCGCATAGATTTTGTGGTCGACCCAATCACCATAGAGATTCTCTGCTCTCTCTTGAATCTTGATAAGGTCGAATCCTAGATTTTCAGCGATTCGTTCGCTCGCCAGGTTTCCAATTGCAGTGCGAATCTCAAAGTTCACAATCCCATATGCACTCTCGAAATACGACATAAGTTCTCTGCAAGCGTTGGTGATGATTCCGCAACCGCGAAAGGTCGGATCTAAACTATACGACAATTCTGCGAGTCTAGGCTCCCAATCAATTCTTTTTGCTGCGAGCATTCCGATAATAGACTCTTTGTGCAGAACAAAGAACCTTAGCGATCTACCTTCAGACTTAGATCTCGAAGATTGGTCGTAGCGCCGCGTGATGTCTTCTTCGCATTTGACATCGTCCACCCAAGAAAGCCACCTACGCAAATCGAAACGATAGCAGTCGATCATCCGGTAGAACTCTTTCGAGTCGTCCCGGCGCATGAGCCGGATACTCACTTCGCTGGTGACGCGAATAGTCAACTCATCCGGCAGTCCTGTGATTTGTTCCTGTATTCGATCTCCTTTCTTGTTTTGCCAACGTTTTGGTTCTGGTGCCGCCGGGTAGGCGGGCCACATTCTCCCACGCTTTGGCGGTCTCCAGCAACCGATTGTGTGTGCCCAGCATGGGCGTTGTTCTACGGGGTGCAAGTCCCCGGTGTGAGAATCGTTGCTGAAACGATGAAAATCAGAGTAACCAGAAGCACTAGCAGAAGCCAACTGCGTCCGGGTAACCGGTCGTGGGGAGGAAGGTTATGCGAATGGGAGCGAAGCGGACATCGACAGCCGTTAGGCTGCCCGAAGGGTGGAGTGCCAGCGCTATCAATGGGCGCATGAGATGCAGCTTTACAGCCAAACCTTCGGGGAATTCGCCGAACAATCAGCACGTCACTGTCTATGGGCCAAAGCTTAGCTAGCCAACCAAAAAGCGAAAGGCAAAACCCATACAACGGTTGTTCGAGCATTAGCCTTCAAATGGCAACGAATCATGTTCGCGTGTTGGCAACGCGGGGAAACCGATGACGATCTCAAATACGAAGCAAGCTTATCAAGGCGAGGCAGTCAATTCGCAGCTTCGCCGGGCCAAGAGGAATCGAAAAAGCGCTTCAAGAACGAAAAATATCCGCAAGGATCGCCCTTCTTTCGAAGTCGGCGTAGCCGGAACATTGTAATCGATCAAGGGGAAGAAGAATTCAATGGCGACCTGTACCAAAAAGCAAAAAACTATCGACAGACCACCTCAGATGTTCGAATCGCCGATAGCCAGCTGTCATCGTCGTGATATTCACGCCGTAAATGTGGCTTTCTCGTTTGCTGCACGCAAGAGAGATCGTCCGCAAGGGGCGACGGTTCGCTGATCGCGGAGAATGCTGTCTCCAGTGGTGGGCCCGAAATATGCTTCCTTTAGGACTTTGGTGTTTTTCCTGATCCAATGATCACATCCGCGATTCCATCACAGAGCCAATCCAGCCCCCCATTCAAAAATCGGATAGCTCCGCGCATCTGCTTCCTCCTTTTGGGTGAAGCTCTTGAATAAGTATCCTCAAGCCCAGTACCTGCATACGCGCCTCGGATGAAATGTACAAATTGGATCCACATAGGAGCTGTAATTGCTATCCCAAGCCATTTCGCTACTCCATTAAGCTTCATTATAAGCCCTATCACTGCTAAGAGGAGACTAACTGCTCCGATAATAGAAAGTACCAGTTTGATCTGTGCGCTTAGATTTCCCTTTCTCGCTTCCTTCCAGTTCGCAGCAATTTCCTCGACTTCGTCACTCAGGGGGTCGGGCCTACTCTTTGTCTCGGTGTGCGTTTCCCATTGAAACCCACATTTGGGACATGTGATGCGGAGTGGTTTTTGACTTACCGGAATCCGCAGCGACTGACCACATCTGACGCAATCAATGATTCTCTTCGCAGGTGGATTGTACATTTGGGTGTCGTTTCGGCGTTGAGTCTACAAACCCGGATCTTCAGCGAACGTCCGGCACCACCCGTACCGATCAGGCGTCGGTGTGCGTGCCATTGTTAGCCTAGCCGTAGTGCCAAGACACTACTCAAGGATTGCCCTCTTTTTCTTCAGAAACTCTTCTTCAGTCAAAACTCCCTTTTCTCTGAGTGCCCCCAACCGCTCCAATTGAACCAGTTGGTCCTCGTCGTTAGAATTCTTGATTTCCTGTAGCTTGCCAAGATATTTTATCACGGAATCAGCGATATCATCAATAGCTGCTGAAGTCGAAAACTCTCTACGGTCGGACGCTACCATTAATCTTCCCTCCTTGGTTATCATGTATTTAGTCACCTCCTGGAGTGGGATTCTCTCACTCTTCACTTCCAGTGTTGCGATGGTAAGTGCTGTGGAGAGAATGTTTCCTAAGATACCGCCACCCATGTCTTTTTCGACTCCCTTTGACTCTATGAGAAAGATATTCTCGAACGTGCAAGCAATAATGCCGTTGCCTGTAATCCATATCTTCCTAACTTCCTCAGCAGGTTGAAGTTCTTCTCGAAGTTTGTCCGGGTATTTCTCATATACATCAATCGCAGACTTCATTCTGATTTCCTCTTCACCGGGATATGAGACAGGTTCGCCGCGATGAAGCTCGTCTATCGCTTCTCGGAAAACATTATCTACTTTGTCGCCCAGAAAGATCGCTTTACAATTGACGCATTGCACTTCGGCCCTCCGCAACACTTCGGGTATTTGGTGTTCTTGGCCACATTTGGGGCATGGCACAATCAGAGCGTTTTCGTTATTCATTTTCAAGATTGTGGGGCTAACAGTATAATATTCCACTTGAAGGGCCGATATCCAAATCATGAAATTGGGCTTAAATGATTAAGAAATGTTGATTGGTTGCCTTTGGTATTCATGATGATTCACGAGGGTTGTGGGAATTGTCAAAATCTGGCTGCCGCTCTGAGATTGCTAGTGGACTAGCAATACGGGATTTTGCCGATTTCGACAAGGAAGTTTCGAGACGTTTTTGAGGTGGAATATCGGAGGGAGTGGAGGAGGCGGATTGACTTTGATGATTGGGTGGAGCTTCTTGGACTTGCCATCCATCGGCTTGAGCCCAGCCTGAAAGGCATGGAACATGCCAGCCCCGGCCAGAGGGCGGAACGCCCGGCGGGCCGGGGAAAATACCGGTGGTCATGGAAAGGCCTGAAAGGCCGGGACACAGGTGGACCGCCCCTTTCAGGGGCCGATTTCCCCCTTCGGCAATCCCAGGGCCGGGGTGGTGCTCTCGCAACGGCGCGACGAGCGCGGCGGCGGGGGTTGAGTCGGCTGGAATGATTGGGGATTGCCTAACCGGTTTTGGTCTGATACGTGAGCTGGCTGCCCAAAAGATAGGGTGAAGGGCTATAACTCACGATTCTGCTTCAATCCCTTTGGAGACGGTTTCATCAATCAGCGTGGTCGAAGAACTTGTGCACCGGCTCGAATTTGGCCAGGGGTCTTGTCGAGGCGTTGTTTCAGGACGTAGCCGAGGTATTCCTGGTGGCGAAAGCCGGTTCGCGAGGCGATTTCGGCAAAGGGGAGGTCGGAACGCCGGATCAGGTCGACGGCACGTTTCAGGCGATGGTCGACGAGAAATTCGCGGATGCTCCGGCCAGTGGCGAGGCGGAAGCGTTGTTGGATGCGACTGCGGGAGACGCCGGCGGCCCGCCCGATGGCTTCGTTGTCGATCGGCGATGCCAGGTTCTCCCGGATGAACTGCATTGCTTTGCGGACGACGGGATCGGAGATGCCGCGGCTGTCGGTGGATTCCCGGTCCACGATTCCGGTCGGCGGGACCAGAACCGTCGATGCCGGTGGGGCTTCGCCATCGAGGAGCCGGTCCATCCACTTTGCGGCTTCGAATCCGACACGGAAGTGGCCGCCCCGAACGCTGGTGAGCGGCGGTGCGCTGATTTCGCACAACGCGAGGTCGTTATCGACTCCGGCGACGGCGGCCTGCTCGGGCACGCTGATGCCTTCGATGCGGCAGGCCTCGAGGAGGATGAGTCCGCCTTGGTCGCTGCAAACCATGATTGCCACCGGTTTCGGCAGTCCGCGCAGCCAGGCCCGCAACCTCCGGTCGTCCGGATGGCGGCCGGTTTCGAGTACGTGAAACGATTTCGCGTCTTTGCAGGATTGCCGGAAGGCGTCGCGACGGCGCTCTGACCAGTTCTCGCCCTCGATGCCGTAGAAGGCGAAATGCTGGAAGTCGCGCTGGAGAAAGTGATCGGCGATGAGCGCCGAAATTTGGTGGTCGTCGACGTGGACCAATGGGAAATTGGTTTCGTAAACACCGAGCACGTCGATGACCGGAATCTTCAATCGATTTAGGTTGTGGGCGATTTCGGCATTTTGAACCCGGGCAATCACGCCATCGCCGTCCCAATCGTCGAGCCAGTCCGGAACGGCTTCCTCAAGGCTGCGCACGGCGTGAAAAACCTCCCAATTCTCCGTTTGATGGGCAAAACTGGCGATCCCGCGCAGAATCTCCCGCCCGGAGCCGAGGGAGGTTTCCACGATCAGGGCGACTTTTTTTCGTTGTCCGTGCATCGGTTTCGCAGTGATCCGATTTCTACAAAGTTTAAACCATTCTCTCAAGAGGAAAGCGTTGCCAGCCCGGATTCCAGCTTCTTAGGTGGAGGCTCTGTTCAAACGTTATGAAACCCCTCAAACTTGCCCTCTATCTAGGCCTGGGATGGCTGTTGCTGTGCCCTTCCTTCGCTGCTGAAGAAAACGCAACGCCGCAGGAAGCCGCCGAATCGGAACTGATCGAAGATCCGCTGGGCTCCGAACTGGTGGAGGTGAACTGGCTGGAAGAGATGATGGAAGGCGGGCTGACGATGGTGGCGCTGAGCATCCTGTCCGTGGCCCTGGTCGCTTTGCTGATCGAACGTTTCCTGACACTGAAGCCGGAAAAATTCGTTCCCTCGCCGTTGATCGAGACGGTCCGGCCGCTGTTCGCGAAGAACGATTTTGCGGGGATCCGAAGCGCCTGCGACGAGCATCCCTCAACCGCGGCGGAGGTTATCCGGCATTGCGTGGATTACCGGGAAACGGAGTTCGATCTGCTCCAGACGAGCGCGGCGGATATCGCGGCCCGCGCCGTGGTCGATCAGGAAGAGAAGTGCAATCCGCTCAGTGTCATCGCGGGCGTGGCGCCCTTGCTGGGACTGCTCGGAACGATGATCGGGATGATCGAGTCCTTCAAGCTGGTGGAGGTTTTCGGGGATGAAGGAGGCGCATCGTTGCTGGCGGGATCGATTTCCAAGGCGCTCATCACCACGGCCGTCGGGCTGATTCTGGCGATTCCCGCCGTGCTGGGCTACCACTGGGCGCGACGCCGGGTTCATCACATCTCCAACGCGATGGAGGTGGAGACGGAATCGCTGCTCAAGCACTGGTTTCTCCTCAAGGCCGCCGATTCCGATTCTGATTCTGAAACCGCCGTTGCGTCGTGAACCTTCGCTCCCGTCGCAAGAAGCCGCCGGAATCAGGAGTGTTGCTTTCGCCCCTGATCGATTGCGTGTTTCTGCTGCTGATCTTTTTCCTGGTTACCAGCATGATTAAGCGATTCGAGCGGCAGATCCCGGTGACCCTGGCGGATGACACGTCCGCCATCACCCTCGATCCCCACGACGACTCCTTTCCCATTGGCGTAACCACGGAAGGCCGGCTCTATGGCCCGAGCCGCAAGAATGAATACGGGGTGCGCATCTTTGAGCCCCTGGATGATCCGGAAGCCTTTCTCAAGCAATTGATCGTCGATCACGGGTCCCGTTCTCCGGTCACGGTGTTGGTGGAGCGCGGCACGTCGTTCCAGAAGGTGATTCGAGTCCAGGACCAACTGGAACTGATCGGGTTCGAGAATATCCGTTTCCGAATTCGGGATCTTCCACTCAACAACACCCGATCCGGCATTCGAAGTTAGTTAGCCGCCTCCCACCGCCATGCGAATACGCCGCCGCAGCAATCAACCCGACGCCGAGGTCTCCATGGGGCCGCTGATCGACTGCGTCTTTCTTCTGCTGATCTTCTTCCTCGTCGCGACGATGTATAAGAAGGAGGATCGCGATATCGACATCGTTCCGCCGGAATCTTCCTCCGCCGTGAGAATGCCGCCGGACGACGACCAGGTGGTTCTCGGGATCGACCGGTTTGGCGAGGTTTTTTGGCAAGGGTCCGCGGTGTCGCGCACGGACCTGCATCGCCGCCTGCGGGATCTGGCGCAGACGGAACCGGACCGGCAGATTCGGCTCGATGCGGACTCTGAGACCCCTTTTGAACTCGTCGTCGAACTGCTGGACATCTGCCAGTTTCGCGGATTGGGCAACGTGGGAATCCGAACCTATGATGATCGCTATAACCAACGCTGACTACCGCGCATGAAGAGGAGATTCGTTATCATATCCGTCGGGATCCACGTGCTCTTCCTCGTGATGGTGGGGCCGTATCTCTATACGCGCATGGAGTTCGACAAGGAAGAGGAGGCCAACCGAACCGAGGAAGTCCGCAAGCGTGAACTGGAGCGTCAGGAGTATGAAAAGGCGAAGCGTGAAGAACAGCAGCTCACGGAATTGCAGGCCAGGAAACTGAAGCGCGAGGCCACCCGGAAAAAGCAGGAGGAGCTGGAGAAGGAGCTACAGCGCCTGCGCGAGTTGCGCGAGGAGATCGCGGAAAAGCGGAAGGAGGCATTGCGCAAGATCGAGCAACGCACCGAGCGGGACGTGCTGGATCTCGAACACATTGACTTCACGCGCCTGGCGCGAAAGCTGGAAGCGGAGGTGGAGTCCGTGACCGACCTGGCCGCTCGTCGTCATTTGGTGGCCGGGGCCTATGGTAGTGGATCGAATGGAGTCATCGGGAAACTGGACGACCTACGACTCTATGGCCAATTACTGGACGACGCGGAGATGAATGCTCCGCCGTCGGAGGGACTGCTTCGTCGCTGGCGATTCGAGGGAGATTTGCGCGACGAGGTTTCCGGCAAGGAGATCGGGATACTGAGGTATGGCGGGAAGTTGGTCGAGGGCGGTGCTGAAGGAGACCAGGCCTTTCATGGAAACGCCAAGAATGGGCGGGCCGTGTTGGGAGACCAGGGGTTTGGCGATCAGTTCACCATCGTCGTCTGGGTCCACACGACCGCGAATCTGAAAACCCAGGTGCTGGCTACCAACAGCCATGCCACCACCTACCAAAGCGGGTTTCGGCTCTTGATCGATGAATGTGAGTCAGAGGACGCTGAGTCGGGAACGCTGAAGCTGGTAACCAGTGGCCTCGGCAGCGGCAGCAGGACCAAGACGATTGCCAGCACCGAGAACGCGCTGCCCTTTGGCGAATGGGCCCTCGTCGCGATGCGTATCGATAAGGCGACGCTGAGTGCGGACCTCTTTGTCAACGGTGCGAAGGTTACCGCGGCGGGCGGCGAGGTCGCGAAAGACGTCTTCACCGCGGTCACGCAGATCGACGTGTCCCTGGCGCAACAGGCTCGGGAGTTCCGGGAAGCGATCGAGGCTCAACCGATCACTCCGGCGCAGGTTCCCGAGTTCAAGAAGCAGTTGGAGAAGCTCGAGGAGGAAGTGGCGTCCAAGAGCGAGAACAATCCTTCCGACATCCAGAACGCAATCCAGGAGACGATCAACGTCGCCCAGGCCCTGGCGGAGGAATTGGACGGGCTGGAGGCCAAAACCGACCTCACGGCGATGAACGACACCAGCGCGGCGACGGCTGACTTCGATCCGCCCGCATCGTCGGAAATCGCGACACCCGCGGAGATGTACGAGCAGGCGCAGGAACTCGAGAACCAGATTGCGGAAGCGAACGCGGATATCCAGGCCGCTCAGGACGCTGCCCAAAAGAACTTGTCTTACCAGGAAGCTCGCCAACCAATCACGCCGATGACGCCTCCCCGTCCGGACCTCGCCGAAGCGCTGAGTCGCAACCCGCTGAAAACCGTGGGCGAGCTGAACGAGCTGCGCAACTCGCTCCAGGAAGCGGAGAACGAGATGAAAGACATGACCGCCCGGGCGGAAGCAGCGCTGGGCAAAACTCCGAACGAAGCGGGCGAGGAATCCAGCCCGCAAACCCGGCCCGCCGCTGCCTTTGCCTCCACCGCCGCCCGGGTCAACGCCGCCATCGCGAGCGGCAAGGCCGGATCCGTTGTAAACATGGTAGGGACGGCCGGAGGCGACGGAATTTCCGAAGGCATGCGGGCTGACGAGTCCGGCGAAGGGGCGGGCATGGAACTGGGCGCCACCAGCCCGGCGCCCCGGTTCGACCGTAGCGAGATTTTGAAGAAAGCGCTGCCCGGGCGCCGGTTTACAGCTGATAGCCTGCGGCGCGGCTGGCTCTATGTCGATACGTGGTATGTGATTGGTCCCTGGGAGAACCATTCCCGGATCGACTATACCAATACCCATCCGCCGGAATACGACATCGACTTCGACGCGCGTTACCGGGACGGCAAATTTGCCGATGAACCGGATCATCCCAGCCAGATCCTGAAGTGGGAATTCTATCAAAGCGACCAGGTGCGGAGTCAGCCACCCCGGGTTTATGGAGCCAGCACCTACTATGCCTACACGGACCTCTGGTTCGAGCATCCGCGCACCATGCTCATCGCCGTGGCATCCGACGACGCGGCGCGCATGTGGCTGAACGGCGAGCTGGTCTGGCAGGATGAAGGATTGTCGCCCTGGACGCTGGGCGAAGGATACCGCCGGGTCTACTTTCGCCAGGGCTTTAATGATCTCCTCGTGCGAATCGAGAACGGCCCCGCACATTGTGTGTGGAGCGTTTTGCTTTGCCCGGCGGAGGTGGAATGAATCTGATTTCTCACAACCCATTGCGGCATTGGCGACACCTCCACTTGAAATGCTCTAACTAAACTCCCTCACGAAATACCTCATCATGCATCCTCTATTGACATTGCTATCTTCGGTGATTGTAACCCTGCTGATTCCCTCGCTTTTGAAGGCGGAGAATGACATCGGCGTGTTTGGAATCGGCAGTTGCCACATCAACAATCGCTCCGTTAAAGACAACGAAAGGTGGGTTCCGCAAATGGAGGCGATCGGCCTCAAATATTATCGCTCCGGTCAGACTGGCTGGTCGGCCGTGGAACCGGAGGAAGGAAGCTGGAAGTGGGATACGCTGGATCGGCAGATGGAATATCTTGAGGGGAGGGGATTCACGTTTGGAGGCATTCTCATTGGCAACCCCGGGTGGAATAGCAAAGACCCTCGCGGCTCTTTACCGGTCAACCACATCGAAGGTTGGTCGGCTTATGTGTCGGCCATTGTCGGTCACACCAAGGGAAAGATTAAGTACTGGGAGGTTTGGAATGAGCCCCCGAATTTCACTGGCAAGGATCAAACGCCGGCGGACTATGCAAAGATCGTGGTGAGCGCCTACAACGCTGCCAAGAAGGCCAATCCCGATTGCCTGGTCGGTCTGGCCGCAAAATCTCTCCACATCAACTATCTGGAACAAGTCATCCAGGCCGGAGCGAAAGATCATTTCGATTTTATTACCCTTCATCCCTACGAGGTTCTGGATGGTGTGGCGGGCAGCCGTGGAACCGAACCGGTTTTTATGCATATTGAGCCCACCGTCCGGAAGATGTTGGCGGCTCAGAATCCTGAGAAAGTGGATGTGCCCATCGTCTTTACGGAGTTGGGATGCAGCGTGAAAAAGGGAGCCGATGTTCAAGCGCATACCTTGGTCAAAGCCTACACCATGAGTATCGCCCAGGGCATCGCCTGCGTGCATTGGTTTGAAGGAAGGGATGGTGATAGCGGGCCACTCGGCTTGCTCGACCGCAAAGGCAATCCGCGCCCCTCCTATCACGCGCTGGGGCATCTGATTCAGTATCTCGGTCAGGAACCGGAGTATTTGGGATGGATTCAGGAAAACGAATCTCAGATTGGCTTTGTCTTTGCAGGAAGGGAAGAACCGGTGCTCGTCATCTGGGATAAATATCAAAAGACGAGGGAGTTCGATTTTGGGGCGCCGGTGCGGATCGTGAATCTGATCACGGGAACACCGTTGACGGGAGATCGCTACCCATTGACATCAGCACCGGTGCTGGTGACGGATTTGCCCGAGCATCTCGTGAATCAAGCTCGCGAGAATCGAGCCAATCTCATTCCGTGGGGCGGGAATTTTGCGGATCAAAAGACTGTTTCCCTGACGATGGGAGATGAACCGGTCGCAAAAGGGCTTCATACCCGTTCCGGCGAGTCGGTTGCGGAAGCGGTCACCGGCTATGGTGGTTCGGCGCGTGCCGGGGGCGTGCCGGGTGGCAATCTGTTTATCGTTGATCCAGGATTCATGACCTACACCTCCGAACCCATCGAAATCAAAGCGGTGGTGCGAAGAAACAGCGCCAACGACAATGCCGGGTTCAAGTTGGTCTATGAATCGACGGATGGTTTCAAAACCGCCGGTCACTGGTACACGATCCCTGACAACAAGAAGTGGCATACGGTCACCTGGAGGATCGATGATCCCCAATTCGTTCGCTACTGGGGATACAACTTCGCGTTGGAGTCCGATGGCAGCAAATACAACAAATACTATATCCAAAGCGTGTCGGTGACGAAACTGGGGGAATAGTTGGGCGGCAAAGGTTCCAATAAGGCTGATCCTTCCCCGACAACAACATCTCGATTTGGAATTCGCCGCACCCAGCCTACGCATGGTGACTTGGACCAATGAAGCAGAACTCAATCCACCGATTGTCCCGGTTGCCAGTCTGGTTGATGAAGGGGTGCATGCGTCCTGAAAACATCCTTTTCGCGCTTCTCACATGAACTGAAGCGGATTCAAAAATACGCGAGTCCGATTCACTGGCACCGGCCAAAATGCATTGACAGGTGTGGACCGGGTTTTCTATGCTCGCATTGTGCCAACCGGGAGTGAAATTCAGCCTTGGTTGGGGCAAATCAACTCGCCTGAAAGCCAAAGGGCCAGTTTCCCAATTTCAAACCGATATTTGGGAGAAGATTTTCCCCTTCCGCCTCCTGGTCCCCCTCCAACCCCAGCCAAACCGGACTCGTGGCCCACGTGTCGTGAAACGCAAATTCCTACCAGTTGATCTCGGAAAGGCGCGCTCGATAGTCTGTCGAAGGCCATCCGGCATTGATGGGATTTGCGGATGAAAGACGACGAGAATTCGCCCAAGTCCGGGCAGGCCCCGGCGCAGTCAACCGGTCGGCTCCGGGCGATTCTGGACGCCGTCGTCGAAGGAATTGTCGCCACTGACGAGCAAGGAATCGTCGAGTCCGTCAACCCGGCTGCCGAACAGCTGTTTGGTTACCCGGTCGAAGAACTCATCGGCAAGAACGTCGGCATCCTGGCAGCGACGCCGGAAGGCGAGGCCTCCAGTCACTGCGACCCGGCGAAGTTCACCGACGGTGGCGGCGAGGTGACCGGTCGGCGCAAGGACGGGTCGGAGTTTCCAATGGAGCTTTCGGTCGGCGAAGCGAACCTGGCCGCGGAGCGGGTGTTTGTCTGGGTCATTCGCGACATCACCGAGCGCAAGCTGGAGGAGGAACGGCTGCTCGCGAGCCAGACTCGGTTGAAACTGGCGCTGGACGCGGCCCAAATCGGCGATTGGGAGTTGAATCTGGAAACCCAACACACCCGGCGCTCGCTGAAGCACGACCAGGTTTTTGGCTATGAGGAACCGTTGGACGATTGGAGCTATGAGATTTTTTTGGAGCACGTTCATCCGGAAGACCGGGAGCGGGTTGACCGCAATTTCCAGGAGAGCGTCGCGGCGGGCCGGGACTGGTATTTCGAATGCCGGATCATCCACAAAAACGGCGAGGAGCGCCACATCTGGGCCCGGGGCGGCATCTACCCGGATTCGGCCGGGCGCCCGATCCAGATGTTGGGGATGGTCCGCGACATCACCGAGCGGAAACGCGCCGAGGAGCGCATCATCCAAAGTTCGCGTGAACTGCAAGCGGTCAACCAGCAGCTGCTGGCCGCCAAAGCCGAGGCCGAGCGCGCGAACCGGGCCAAGTCGGAGTTCCTCGCCCAAATGAGCCACGAGATCCGCACCCCGATGAACGGCATCATCGGCATGACCGGCGTGGCCCTCAACACTCAGCTCACCCCCGAGCAGCGCGAATACCTCACCATGGTCAGCTCCAGCGCCGACGCGTTGCTCGCCGTGATCAACGACATCCTCGATTTCTCCAAGATCGAAGCGGGCAAGCTCAGCCTCGATTGCGCGGATTTCAGCCTGCGCGACAGCCTCGGCGACACCATGAAATCGCTCGCCAACCGCGCCCACGAAAAGAATCTCGAACTCGCCTGCTATTTCGATCCCGGGACGCCCGACTTCCACCACGGCGACGTGGGGCGGCTCCGCCAAATCGTGGTGAACCTCGTCGGCAACGCCATCAAGTTCACCAGCAAGGGCGAGATTGTCCTCGAGGTCCGCGAAGAATCGAGGGCCGAAGACGGATCTTCCTGCCTGCACTTTTCGGTGATCGATACCGGAATCGGGATTCCGGCGGAAAAGCAGCAGTCGATTTTCGAGGCCTTCAGCCAGGCCGACAACACCACGACGCGCGAGTACGGCGGCACCGGCTTGGGCCTGACGATTTCGGCTCAGCTTGTTGAACTGATGGGCGGGCGCATTTGGGTCGAGAGCGGGCCTGGCAAGGGCAGCGCCTTCCACTTCACCGCGCGACTCGGCAAAGCGGCTCGCCCACCGGGGTCGAACCGGATTTCCGCGCGGCTGGAGATGCTGCGCGGGTTGCGGGTGCTGGTGGTGGACGACAACGCGACCAACCGCCGAATCCTCAAGGAAACCCTCACCAGTTGGCACATGGAGCCGACCCTGACCGATAGCGGTCCCGCCGCTATCGAGGCGATGCGGCGCGCCCAGTCCGAAGCGGGTTTCGGCATCGTCCTGCTCGACTTTCACATGCCGAAAATGGACGGATTCACCGCCGCCCGACAGCTCCGGGAAATCGCCACCACTCCCATCGTGATGCTGACATCCGGGCCGAGGGCGGACGACGCCGCGCATTCGCGCGAAATCGGCATCTACGCTTGCCTGACCAAACCCGTGAAGCAGTCCGAACTGCTGGACGCGATGCTTGGCGCGTTGAATCTCGAACTCGAGGACGCCGAGCGGCCGGCCCCAGCCGAGCCCGCCGAGTCAGCACCTGAGGGCGACCGCAAATGGCGCGTTTTGCTCGCTGAAGACAACGCCGTCAATCAGAAGCTCGCGATCCTCCTGCTTGAGGAGAGGGGGCACTCCGTCGTCGTCGCCGGGAACGGCCAGCTTGCGTTGGAGGCATTCGACCGCGAGGAGCCCTTCGATGTTGTCTTGATGGACGTTCAGATGCCGGTGATGGACGGCTTTCAAACCAGCGCCGCCATCCGCGAACGCGAGAAAACAACCGGGACCCGTATCCCCATCATCGCGATGACCGCCCACGCCTTGAAAGGCGACCGCGAACGTTGCCTCGCCGCCGGAATGGACGGCTACGTCAGCAAGCCGATCCAGTCCGGCCAACTCTGGGATGCTCTTGAAGCCGTGCTGCCTTCCAATCCAAGCGCGAGCGACGCGGACACCAACGCGAAAATTGCGCAACCCTCGGTGTCCGGGGAAGAGGAAGACGCCATTCGGGCGCACGCGTTGGATTGCACGGACGGCAACGTCGGCTTTTTGCGCGAACTCACCCGGATCTTTCTCGAAGACGCTTCGACCCAGCTTTCCGACATTCGCGCCGCGATCGACTCAGGCGACGCGAAAGCGCTGCAATTCCAAGCCCATTCCCTCAAGGGCGCACTCGCAATTTTTGGCGTGGAAGAAGCCACTTCGGAGGCCCAGCGACTGGAGTTCCTCGGCCGAGACGAGGATCTCGATCATGCGCCCGCCATCTACGCCAAGTTAGAGGCCGAACTCGCCCGGCTGGATCCCGTGCTCCGCCGTTTGGCGGAATGAGCGGTGATTCACGCTAGACTAACCTGCGCCCGAAGCGGCCAAAATGCGTTGACAGGCGCGGACAGGAGTTTTTATGCTCGCGCCCTGCCATTCACGAGTGAGCCAAAGGACCCGTCTCCCAACCTCAAGTCGATGTTTGGGAGGAGATTTTTCTGTCCCCTCATCCAGCCTGCGCCACCGCCTCGTGAAAAGCAAACTCCTACCCGTTGCCAGTCCAGTCCGTTGTTCCCTCCCGTTCTGGTTGGCCCTTTTCCTCTTCGTGACTTCGGTCCCCTGGGCTCCCGGTCAGGATCAAAAGGCGGAAGATGGTGAGCGAACTCTCGTAGGTCCCGTCGTTCCTCGACCGGCGGTGACCATCTACGTGGTCAGCGATGGGAAGGGCGGTCAGGCGCGGCTCCTGCTTCGAAAATCGCACGGAACGCCCCACGTCAAGGCCCTCGCCCGGGTGCTGGATCCCGAAGAAACGGTGATTCGGTGGAAATACCTGGAGACGGCTCCGGAATCCGTGCGGAGCGCCTGGGAACCCCGGGAGGAAATCGACCTGATTTCGGAGGAGACCAAGCCCGGCCAGGTCCTGCACGAGGAAACGTTCGACCTGTCCCGGGCCGGTATCTACCAGATCCGGGTTTCCACCGCTGCAGAAGTGGTCAAGGTGGAGTTGGAATTGCCGGATGCGACGCCCTGGGGTGTCTCTTTTCAGAACGGCAAGGGGCGAGCGTGGACCGAGACGCTGGAGAAGGCTTACGTCTATGTTCCGCCGCATGCCGAGGTGCTCCAATGGTCAGGCGGACCTTGTGTGATTCGGGATGAGGAGGGGCGCGAATTGGTGCGGAGCGAAGCGGCAGGCAAGGGAGAGGTGGAGGTTGCCAAAACGGACACCGTCTGGGAACTCGAGTTTCCCGATCTGAAAGGCTGGGAACTGCGGGCGGCGGGATTCCCCTTCATTCTTTGTCAAAGCGCGGAGGCGGCCCGGAAGATTCGGGGGAGCGTGGAGCAACTCGAAGACGGGACGGTTGTCTGCCACCAGTTTCAGCGGCGCATTGCGAAGCTTCTCCCGGAACTGTTGCGTCCCGAGAACGTGGGAATCACGGAGGAACTCCTCGTTCCGCTCAAGTCGCGGGAGGATGCCTGGCTCGCCGATCCTCTGAGGAATCTCGCTCTAAGAAACAGCTTCCTCGCGGCTGTGCCAAAGTGGCTTCAGCAGCAGAATCTCGATCCCGCCAGTCACTGGAGCGGGTCGCTCGACGGCTGGCAGGAGAAGGAGAACGCCGAGCCGCCCAACAATCGGTGGGATCGGATGAGGAAGATCGATGGACTTTACGCAGGAGCCTCGAACCACTACGGCGCGGCGGCGGAACACTTGGCGCTGGCCGCGCTGCACGACTCGCCCACCAATCCTTACTTTGGAAAAACGGAGCTGCTCTACCGCGCCGCCGCCGCCGCCCTGCGCGACCTCATGACCCTGGCCGAGGACGAAACGTTCTTCGGAATTTCGGACATGAATCCCTATCCCGGGAACATGGCCTTTGTGGTCGGACAAAAGACGCTGCCCGTTTACGGCGTCGTCGCCCCGCACCTGCCCGAGGAAATCCGCCAGGTTTGGACAGAGGGCCTCCGTCATCTCATCGACCGTTCGTTTCCGGATGGCCTGGTAAGCGCGCGGAATCAGTCCAGCCACTACCTGGTCGCCTTCCAGGCCTTTGCTGATGGATCGGAAGACCCGGTTTATCAAAGCCTCGCCCGGCTCTATGCCCTGCGCTGGAATCAGGGGCAGCACCCCGCCGGTTGGCACATGGAAGCCACCGGACCGGACGCGAGCTATATCGGGATGACGCATTGGCACGAAGCTGTCTACTATCGGATGAGCGGCGATCGGACCATCCTCGATTCGCTCGCGAAGTCCTACCGCTTTTTCAATCACACCGTCGCGCCGGAGCCGGATGGCAGGATGCTCGGAGGATTCAACTTCGGTCATCGAGTTGGGGACGGGTTTTTTAACGAGCAATGGGGTGGCGCCAAGGGAATCCTCGACGATGTCCTGCCCGAAGTCGGGATCTGGGCCGGGCCCGAGCCGTCCCCGGAATTGCGCGCTGAACAGGAGGAGGACGCCCGCCGGGAGATCCGGAAATTTCTCGAGAAGCCCACGTATCCTGGCGGCGCGGCGCTGAACAACCCGCGTTACCTGCACTATCCCGAAACGGTGGATCGCGGCGCGAAATTTCCTTGTCTCGAAGAGGGGCCTTTTATCCGCGATCTCGGCGGTGAGATGGTCGCGGTGAAGCGTCCTGCGTATTATACCTATGGGTTTACCGGGAAACCGGCTGGAGGCTTCTATATCCAGCAGAAAGAGGACTTTCGCGCTCCGTTCCCGAACGATGCCGAAGAGAACGGGGGAGCGATTGATCTGCGCAAAATCACGCCCTTTGTCGGGGGAGGTCTCTCCGGATTCTGGACGCCGGAGTATGGTCATTTTCTGCTGGCAACGAACTGGGCTCCCACGACCCATCACGGCGTGATTGCGACCAAGGCGGATGGAACCCGATATTGGGAAGACTACCACGCGCACACGCACGAACTGGATGAGGCGGCGGGAACGTTGATGATTGAGGGACAAATTGAGTCTCTCCCGCTTCGCTACGTTCGGCGTTATGTCTTCGGGGCGGAGAGTTTGGACGTTACCCTGACGCTGAACGCGGTGGAAGACCTTGAGCTTGCCGGTCTCGTCGAGAACCTGCCCGTGGCCCGCGGCGGATGGAAAGCCCGGGGGACGGAATGGGACGCCGGTGGTGTTGCCGAAGGGGAGGTGAAGGCGGATCGGTTTCGCGCCATCGACCAGACCGGCGCCGGGGCCGAAATCCGCTTCGACCGGGTCCGGCCCCTTCGCCTCGTTCCAGAAGGCCTCCGAGCCGGAGGTTGGCGGCTGCTCCAGATCGGGCGAGTCGAAATTCAGCTTCCTGCGATGTTGAAAGCGGGAGAATCGATCGAAGTTGCGTATTCCATCAGGCCATTGCGGGCGGCGGATAAGGGTGAGGTGGCCCGCTAATTTTGTATTCCGGAGATTTCTCCGGAACAACGGAATCGACCCGCCATCCATCCGGAGAAATCTCCGGATTACATTTCCGCGTTCTCATCCTCGAAAACCCAATCCGCCTCCCGCCACTCCGGCGCGATCCATCGTCGCCAGCCTTTCTCGTGCTCCAGCCCGGCGTGGGTGGGATTCCGCCCGAGGTATTGCAGTGCTTTATCGAGATGCGCAACATCGCGGACAATCCGGTCATAGCTCTCCTCCATCCAAAGCTGTTGCCCGGGCGTGCCGCGCTCGTGATTCAATTTCCGTGCGATGTGCGATTTCCAATACTGCAGCAGCCGCTCCAATTTCCGCCCCGGGAAAGGGCGAACCAACAAGTGAACGTGGTTCGGCATCACCACAGAAGCGCCCAGGTAATACCATTCATCCTGCCGATACCGCAGCGCATCAGACAACTGATCGGCCCAGCGGCGGTCGCGGAACACGCACGACCCGTAGCCGCGATCGAGCCAACGCTCGGCCAAACTGGTGTATTCGTGGGCATACGCGTTCCACTGCTCCTCGGTGCGCGGTGGCGGATAGAGTTGCTCCCAGGTTCGGCGGAGAATGCGCAGGTTCTCCTGAGTCTGTTGATCCAACGCGTCGTCCTGGCGAAACGTGACCCAATACGTCGCCCCGTCCTGTCGCCAATGCGGGAGCCGTCGCGTGTAACGGTGAATTGGGCGTTCCCCATCCAGGCCCGTGAACCCAGGCGGCCCTTCATCGTCCTCCGGCGTCATGTTCCAGAATTAGGGCAAAACGGCTGACCGCAGCAAATGTATTCCGGAGATTTCTCCGGAAAAACCGCAGTAACTGAATCCAATCCGGAGAAATCTCCGGATTACAACTCCTATCTGCGCGGTGAACCCGCGTTGGACAGGCCACTCGCAAGGAGCTCATCGGCAAGAGCCTCGGTGGCAGCGTTCACCGCATGGAGTGGGACGTGAAGTAAACCAGTCGGTTCAGCGCTTGGCAACGGCGTCGTGGGCGGTTTGCCGCAGGAACCGGGCGTAGTCCGGATCGAAATCTTTGGGAACGAAGCTGTTCTCCACGACGCTCTCCCCAAACAACACTTCAAACCACACGCATCCCAGCAGATACTTTCCGGCATTGCTGGCGTGATGGCCGTCGATTCGCAGTTTCTTGGTTCCGTCGTCGCCCTTCTTCCAATACCAGCCGGCATGTAGCGAGTGATCCTGGTTGGGACGGGCGGGCGCTTCGGCATCCTCGAAATCAAAGTCTGCATCCGGTTTGTAACCCCACTTCGGATCGGTGTCGGCCATGAACATGGCGTCTCCGCTCGGGATGATTCCGTCCAGTTCCAACTCTGCTGCCAAGGTATGGTAAGCCTCGCGCACCTGGCGATACATCTCCTCTTGGGTGGAAGGCTCCTTGCCTTTGTTCTTGGGGACGAACCGAGGATCATCCACCCGGTAGGCCCAGATTTGATGCGCCAGGATCTTGGCATCGGGCGCTCGATCCTTAATATAGTTGTAGAGATCCCGCGCATACGGATAATAGGTGCTCAGGTCATGGCTGCGGAAGCTAACCTGTTGGATCGTCACAAAATCCCACGTCTCCCGCTTGAGATAATCATGGAGCGAGAGCGATCCTCCGCCGTAGGGCGAACCATCCTTGCTTTCCGGGTCTTTTTCAAACGCGGCGACGTGCCGCCAATGGCGCTCGAAGGTGCAACCGCCCAGGTTCGCCCTCCCGGCGATCAACTCGTGCCCGGCCGCCTCCGCCAGATCCGGGAGGTAGGTCAGCGCGTTGACCGCGAAACTATTGCCCACCGTCAACACCCGCACCGTCTTGGATTCCGGTTCGGCGGCAAGCAGGGGAGCGAGAACGAAAGCGGTCAGGGAAAGCGCGCCGAGGAACATTCTGCGCGTCATCGTCAAGTTGGATTGAGCAGGGGTCATCCGCGATTCTAGCTTCCCTTTTGGGTTCATCAACTGTGGAGAAAATTTTTGGGACTTGCGCTCGCCGCGAATCTCCGCTTTCTCCAGAGAGATGAAACCCCGATCCCTGCTTCTCCTCCTTTCACTCGTCGCGATTTCTCCGGTTTGGGCCCAGAAAAAGCACGCGCCAATTCGCGAAGACATTCCCTTCGGCGGGAACTTGAATCCCAAAATGGAGGAACCCGTTTTCGCCGTCGCCTCAAAGCAGGGAGGCCGCATTCTCGTTTCGCGCGACGATGGCAAAACGTGGGAGCAGACCTTTCTCGGGACGGATTCGCTGGAGGACGGCGGCTGGCACGGCACCTTTGCGGTCTACGGCATGGCTTACACCGAAGGGGTCATCGGGGTGTTCAGCGGCTGGGGCACGCCGGGCGTCTACATCGGCTCCGACGACGGGGTGAACTGGGCGCATCTCAACGACGAGCCGATCGAACGGTTGGGAAGCGTCTGGGGCGCGACGGGCGGTCAGGGGATCTTCCTGACGAGCGCCGACATGTGGCGCGGGATGACGAGCGCGAGCTCGAAGGACGGTTTCGCGACGTGGACGCCGCACAAAGTTCAGAAGCTGATGGGAGAAGGTGGCAAAACGCATCACATGATTGCGGGCTATGGCGACTACGAAGGTGGGCGCTTTCTGGTGATTGGCGACAACCAGCACGTCTTCTACAGCGAGGACGGTTGTCTAACGTGGAAGCATAGCCGAATCCCCGCCGAAGCCGGGGGTGGGCAGGAAGTGTTGGTATACGGCAACGGCGTTTTCGTATGCAGCTTCAAGAACGGCATCGCGCGTTCCGAGGATGGTGGGCAGACGTGGAGCCTGCACGATCCCGGTCTGAAGGGATGGGGAAAGACGTGGCGCGGGCTCAGCTTCGTCAACGGCGAGTTCTGGCTCATGGCGCAGAAGGGAAGCCACGGTCGACGCAGCAAGGACGGCATCACTTGGGAAGACCTGCCCAAGGGAATGCCGGGCGGCCGATTCGTCGAGTCCGACCAGGGAACCATCATCAATGTCGAGCGTCGGCGTTATGACATCAAGCGCAGCGCCGATAGCGGCAAAACCTGGGAATCGGTCTTCATGGCCCCCAAGCAGGACGTCTCCTGGGACACCGCCTTCGCCGTTTGGGGAAAGGTGAACACGGCGAAGCCCTGAATTGCGGCTGGACTGTTGCTCACGCTCTCTATCTTGGTGCCATGAAACCCCTTCTCATCCTCTGTTCCGTTCTTCTGATCACGGCCGCCGCTCAGGCGAAAGACTCTCCGGAGGAAATTGCCCGGCAGGAACGATTTCGCGCCGAAATCCCGCTTGGCGGGAACTTTGAACCCGAACCGGAGGAAGGCGTTTTCATCGCCGCGGGTCATGGCATGAATGTCGTCGCCTCGCGCGATGACGGCAGGACGTGGAAGCCGGTTTTCTACGGCGCACCCTGCGGCGACCATGGTCGTTGGGCGGTCTGGAACTCGGTTGCCTACACCAACGGCGTCTTCGCGATCGCCTCAGGCTGGGGCGCCCGGAACCATCATCGCGTCCGAGGACGGCCAGAATTGGCGTCACTTGACCAATGCCGATCGAAAGCCGTCGCGCAAAGGCACCTTGCCCTACGACATGAAAACGACCATGGAGCTGCTCGGCGTCGATGGCGCGTTCATCATGCCGCTGGAAGCGACGCCGGATTTCGGCAAGACATGGTTTCAGCACTCGGCTTACGGCTTCAAGGATGACGCCGGTGAGCGGGTCAAGATCGACATCGGTCACCCGTCTCTGGCTTGCGGCGAGTATGCTGGGAAGAAGCGCATCATTGTGATTGGAGACAACGGTCCCGGAATCTCCAGCGACGACCTCGGCGAGACGTGGGTTCCGATGACTGGCGTGAAAGCAGAACCGTGGGGCGAGCGCGGCGCCAAGGGCATCCTGGCCAAGGGCGACGTCTTTCTCATCGTTAAAGGCGAGGGCGAGACCGTGCTTCGTTCGGTCGATGGAGGGATGACGTGGCAGGCTCATCCGCTGGGCATCAAGCGTCCGCTCAGCCGTTCGTTCGGGCTCTCGATCGTCGGCGACGAATTCTGGGTCACCGGCGAAACGTCCAAGGCAAGCGTGGACGGCGTCACGTGGCGCGATCTCCCAACTGAACTTCCCTCGGGCCGGTTTGAGCAATCCGCCACCGGCACCTTGATCAACGTGAACCGCAAACGGCACTCCATTCTGCGCAGCGAAGATGGTGGGAAGACATGGGCCGACGTCTACGCCTTCGTCCCCGACCCCAAAGCGACGGGCGGTGCGCAAGGCTTTTCCGACGTCGCCTTTGGCAAGGTGAAGCGGATTCCCTAACCGAGACCGTGCGCAAGTTCGTCGCCACGCTTGACATTCCGTTTTTCGCCGCCGTAGCATTTCCTCCTTCATCATTGGCACAGGTCCCCCTCTCAATCATCAAAATGAACCTCCAATTCATCACCGTCGTTATGTTCCTCAGTCTATTCACCTGCGTGCACGCCAAGACGTGGACGGATCAGATGGGGAGGACGTTTGAGGGAGAGTTTCAGGAAACGGACTTGGTGACCGTAAAGATCAAAAGAGCGACGGACAGGCGAGTGGTGAGTGTGGCGATCGAGAAATTGTCACTGGAGGATCAGCGTTTTGTCAGGCAAATGTCGTTGGAGGTTCCGTTTGAGGAGGCGGTGGAAAAGGCGACGGAAAGCAAGAAGCCGATCTTGTGCTTTTACTACAACGAATGTGACGACGAGGCCTTTGATGAAGTGATCGCGGATTACATCCACCGGGAAGGATTCTTCGAGCTAACCAAGGACTGGAAGGTCATTGCGGTTCGAGAGAAGTTAGAGTTCCGGGATCCCTTTTTGGGGAAGAGCGCACCCAACCCGGCGATGGTCTTCATGGATTCGACCGGGAAGGATCTGGGGAGTTTTGAGGTGATTAACGAACGAGGTTATTCGATGGAACGTCTGGCGGGAATGTTGCAGCGGATGGATACCAAGGCATCAAGCGGTGGCAACTGATCGCGGCGCGTCGTTCCAAACGGAGCGGATTCGGTGATGCTTCTCGTTCGGTCCCGTCTCCCTCGGGCATGGCGCCTCTGAGGTGAGGACGTCACGCGGATTGGAGGCGGCGCTGTGACGGCTGCCGGAGTGGTCTGGCCCTGGCGCTGAGGTAGGCGATGACGCATTTGCCAAGATTGCCGTAGAGGTAGCCGCTGACCCAGTAGTGGATGAGGAAGCCGAGCGCCATTCCAACCCCGCCACTTGCCGAGCCGAAGAGGACGCCAATTGGGACGGCGATAATGTAGAGATTGATGCGGTCGATGAATTGAACGATGATGAAGCGGCCGTAGTTCGCGAACACCATCTTGGCGTTGGTGCGCACATGGAAAAAGGAACTGAGTTTGCCGGTGAGGGCGTAGCGGACCGCGGCGGCGCGATAGAGTGGACCGGTGAGGAAGAAGACAAACAGGAGGACGACGATGACGGGGAGCCAGGATTTGAAGAGGGCGCGTCCCAGTTGTAAAACGGCGGTCCAGAAGATGTCGAAACTCAGGGTGAAGATGCTCTTGATGATATCGAGGAAGGCGGCCAGGGCGGAGATGACCTGGGTTGCGTCCAAAAGAATCAAGAGCGCGATGGCCGGCAGGGCGTAGAGGAGCGTCATGCACCAGAGGACCGATCCCGATGCGAGGAAGCGACCAAAGTCTTTGGCGAACGGAAAGGGATTGGCCGTGCCGTAGGCGATGCGCCGGGTGAGATCCAACCGCCAACCCCGGAGTACGAGAAGATCGATGACGGGGAGGAGCCCGATTAGGGCCACCCACCAAAGGCGGGCAAACCATTGCGGGTGATTGAAGGGGGCTTTGAGCGCGGAAAAGTAGTTGAGGTCGCAGTAGTAGGGCTGCTTCCCAAAGGTGTCGTCGGTGAACAGGGAGAAGGTGGGGAGTTCGTTGAGCAGCGTCTCAAAGCTTTGTTTCAGCGTGGCGGTGTGAAACTGAAAGCCATCCCGCTTGGCCAGGGTCCGGATCTCCCCCGGCAGCTGTTGGGCGCGTGGAAACGGAGTGTTGTCGATGCAAACCGGAATGACGGGAGTGGCTCCCTTGGTGAGGGCTCGTTGCAGTTCGGTTCGCACATAGTCAGGCTGATTGGTGCGCTCCGCCAGGGAATGGACCCAACGGGGACCAATCAAGGCCAGAACGATGTCGGACTCATCGACCGCCCGGTTCAGTTTTTCTTCGAAGTTCGAGCCGAGCGTTCGGCTTTCGGTATCGAAAAAGACCCGATGACCTCGTGCGCTTAGCTCTCTGTAGAGGAGTTGACCCAACTGCGCCGCCGGTTGGTCCTCCCTTCGATAGGAAATAAAGATTCTCATGCCCAGAATGTTTTGATCGCTGTTAACTGCTGCTACCTGATTAGCTCATGACATCGATTTTCAATCCTGACAAGGACGAATTGAAACCGGGATCGACAAAATGGCAGGCGACCGGAATTTGGCGGGAATCGGCGATTGAAAAGGGATTGCGCGTCGGGAAAACCGCGATTTGGATAGATCGCGATGACACTTACCCCTTCACTCTTTGGTGCCCTCTTCCTTTCCGTTTTCCTGTTGGCCGTTCCGGCGCAAGCCGCTGATCCGCTGATCCCCAATCCGGACTTTGAGACCGATGCCGACGGAGATGGTTGGCCGGATCACTGGGCCGAGGTGAAGACCGGTGGAAGCTGGGAGAGGGAAGGGGAGAACCGCTTTTTGCGCCTGAGCAGCCCGGAGCCGGATTCGACGATCATGCTCTATCAGGAGGTTCGTCTTCCCGATGAGGTGAAGGCGATTGAAATGACTTGGAAACAGCGGGTTACGGGCCTGGAACGCGGCAAGAACTCGTGGTTCGACGCGCGCATCATGATGGAGTTTCTGGATGCGGACCGCAAGAAGGTGACTCCGTCGCCGCCGACTCCGAATTCAGGGAAGGACACCGATGGTTGGGTCGAAAAACAGGTCACGTTTCTCGTTCCGGAGAACGCTCACACTCTCAAGTTCATGCCCAGCCTGTTGCAGGTCAAAGCGGGCACGTTTGATCTCGACGATCTGGTCCTGAAATCGGTCGACCCGCAACCACTGATCGAAGCTGCGGAGACGAAGAAGCGCGAGGCGCTCGCGAAAAAACATGCCAGCGGCGCGAAGCAGCTTGCGGAGCATGGCTCGTTGATTCCGGGTTGGGATCACGAAGGACGTTATGCGGGAAAGAAGCAGATCGCCGAGGAAGACGGGAACCACTATCTCAAGTTGGTGAGTTCGGAGCCGGGAAAGATGGTGACGGATTACCGGTTGGTGGATTTGCCCGCGGATGTGAAAGCCCTGGAGCTGAGCTGGAAGCAGCGGGTGACGGGGTTGAAGAAAGGCGAGAAGCCGTGGAACGACGCCCGCATCATGCTGGAGTGGAAAGATGTGTGGGGCAAAAAAGTCAGCGGCAGCCCGTCCCCGCCTTACACCCAGAAGGACACCGACGGTTGGGTGGAAAAGACCAAGAGTTTTCTCGTGCCGGAAGACGCCGCCACGCTGGTGTTCATGCCGACGCTCTTCAACGTGGCGGCAGGAACCTACGAGCTGGATGACTTCATGCTCAAGCCGGTCGATCCGGCGCCATTGCTTGCCGCCAAATCGGAGCGGGATCGTCAGATCGAGGCGCGCCACGTTCCGGATGAGGAGCCTGACCAGAGCAAATGGCCGCAGATGCTGAAAGTTGCCGGAAACAAGGTGCTCGATGCCGATGGGAATGAGTTCTGGCTTCAAGGCGTCAACGCGGGCGGTTTGGAGACGCTGCCATTCGATCAACAAGTCGTGAAGTCCGTCGTTGTCGCGATCGACGATTGGAACGCGAATTGCATCCGGCTGCCGGTGGTTGAATCGTTTTGGTGGGGCGAAAGCGCGTATCAGGAGGACAAGGGTGAAGGTTACCGGAAGCTCATCGACAAGATCGTGACCCTGGCCGCGAATCGCGGGGCCTATGTCGCGATCGATCTGCACCGTTATCGCGCCCCCAAGCCGATCCACGCCGATTTCTGGAAGGAATGCGCCGAAGTCTACAAGGATCACCCGGCCGTGTTGTTCGATATCTACAACGAGCCGCATGGCATCTCGTGGGAAGTCTGGCAAAAGGGCGGCTTTGTCGGGACGAAGAAGGATGCGGACGAAGCGGCGTTTCTCTCGGACGAGGAGAAGAAGAAAAACCAGGGCTTCGAATCGGTCGGCATGCAGGGGCTGGTCGATGCCGTGCGCTCGACCGGAGCGAAGAACATCATTATCGCGGGCGGCACGTTTTACTGCAACAACCTGAGCGGAATCGTGGAAGGCTACGCGCTCGATGACAAGGGCGGAAACGGCATCATGTATTCCTGGCACAACTACTGGTGGCACACGGGTTGGGAGAAGATTCTGCCAGTCGCCGAGAAGCATCCGATTTTCCTCGGTGAAGTGGGTGCGGACATCAAAAAGATGAGTTTTATCCCGGCTGAAAACCAGGAAGATCCCTACACCTGGGTGCCGGACATGCTCGGCTTTATCCAGAAGTACCATCTCCACTGGACGGGTTGGTGTTTCCACACCAGCGCGAGCCCGCGAATGCTGCTGGACTGGGACTACACCCCCACGCCGTTCTGGGGCGCCTTTGCGAAGGAAGCGTTGAACGGTAAGCAGTTTGAACTGGAGAAAATGCGGTAATTCGCAGCTGTCCGTCCACGGTTTGACGTGGCGGGGTGAACCCTAACCGAAAAAGATTGAGCATCTTGGTCATGGGCGCTATCCAACAGGCTCCGTTGCGACCGAAATCATTCAGTCCACCGGTCCCAAATCCCATGAGGCCAACCTCAAACCCCAAACTGCCGGCGTTTCTTGCGTTGGTTCCATTCGTTCTCGCGGTGTTGTGTCCATCCCTGTTTTCGGCTCAGGATGAGAAGCCGGAGCCGATTGATGGCTACCACGAGTTCAACTATGGAAAAGGAAAGGAGGGAGCGAAGAATTGGGTGCAGGCGATTCGAGTCACCGAGCCCGAGCTGCGTTCCACGATTGAGGGAGAGGTGAAAGTCGTGTTTCAAGCGAAGTGGATGACGGAGGCGACGGCGTTTTGTTGGCAACAACCGGATGAATCCGGGGACGCGTCGAATGCGTGGGGCCACGATGTCGAGATTACGCCCGGCGGGATCGAGCTTGATCCGGAAGGGAACGGTTCGTTCGTGTTTCCAGCGGATGAATTCCCGAATGGGCCGATCAATGTTCGCATCTTGGCGAGAAACGAGGAGGGGAAGAAGGACATCTTTGAGCTGCAGCTCTTTAACCAGGGAGGTGTCCGCTGGAATCAGGGCGCGCCCGAACGCACGCCGCCCGCTGCGAAGGGGATGGACCTGATTTTCGCCGACGACTTTGACGGCGATCTCTCGATTTCCAATGATGGACGTGGCGCGACCTACATGGCGCACAAGCCCGGTGGCGGCGACTTCAGCGGATGGCAGTTTTCCAATGTGTTGGGCGAGGGGAAACCGTTCGATCAAACGGGAACCTGGCTGAAGATCGCCGCGCGCAAGGATGAGCAGTCGCCCAAGGGGCGTAGCGGGATCATCGCTTCCGTGGATCGGGACTTTAGCGGCGTGTGGGCGAAACCTCCCTGCTATCTGGAGTGCCGGTTCACCGCGCAATCCGCGATCGGCACCTGGCCCGCGTTTTGGACGCTGGCGTTTGGCGAGCGCGGGACCGATGAGCTGGATATTGTGGAAGCCTACGGCGGCAAAGGCCCGGGCAATCCCAATCATCCCGGTTATTCCATCGTGAGCCATTTCTGGCGCCAATATGAAGCGGATGGAAGCAAAAAGAAGGGTTTCAGCACCAGGGCGGACATCATGAACTTGGGCGGAAAGTCCTACTGGTCGACCACGTTTCACACCTATGGCGTCTTCATTGGTCTCGAGGAAACGGTCTACTATTTTGACGACATCGAGGTTCTCCGTCATCCCACCAATGTCTCTTCGCTCAGTCCGCATTTCTTCCTGATCAATCTGGCGATTGGCGGAATCAGTGGGTGGCCGATTGATCTGGCGCGTTACGATGAAGGGTCGGACATGTGGGTCGACTACGTGAGAGTGTATGCGAAGGAGCGGGTGCCGGACGGCTTCCGTCCCGACCGCAGTCCCAAGCCGCATCTCACCTCGAAGGGCGTGGGGTTGAGCTTCGCGGTTAACGGGGATGGCAGCACGGAGCTGCAACCGGAGGACGTTGTCGGCGCCGATGGGTTTTCGCAGCGTTTCTGGCAGAATCTCCCCGGTCCCAACGGCGCGGTCGCGGAACTCCACGACAGCGTGAACGATCCCGTTTCGGGCATGGCGGTCAAGTGGTGGGTTCCCGAAGGCGATCACGCCTGGCGCTCGAGCAAGGGCCGGGATTGGGGCTTCAAAGGCGCGAATCAAACGATGCAACTCGGCCACGTTTCGCTGGGCGGTAGCCTGGAAGTGACCGGAGTTCCCTATCCCAACTACGACGTGGTTGTCTACACCGGTGCCGGAGATAACTGGGGAGCTGGGTCGGTCACCATTTCCTCCCCGGACAAGACCGGCGTCGATCCGGACGCCACGCACTTTTACAAAATCGGCTGGTTGAAGGGCAAGTTCGTCCTGTCTGAGGCAACGTCGCTGGAATCCGCGGAGAACTCGAATGGAGTGGTCTTTCGCGGGAACACGGCGGACTCGTTTCGATTAGACTGGACCGGCGATCTCGCCAACGGACAGACGGGGGTGACGGGATTGCAAATCGTCGCCCGCCCCGAATAGTCAGTTTCTCCAATCCCCGTTTCCAACTACCAATCCCTATGCACCAAATTCGTTTCCTGACGTTTCTCACCATTGCGGCGTTGCTGACCCCGATCCTCGGATTGGCTCAAGAAGACGCAACGCCTCCTCCTTCTTCCGCTGAATCGGTCACCAGTTCGCAAGAAGAAGTGACGACCGGGGGCGCGTTTTTGCTGAAGCTCAAACAAGGCGGCGGCACCATGATCATGTTGCTGCTTTGTTCGATTGTCAGTGTGGCTTGCACCGCAGAACGCGTCGCCCGGCAACGCAAGGAGCGCATCGCTCCGGACGGCGTTTCGGAACGGGTCGCGAAGCTGTGGGACGAGCAGAAATTTGCCGAGATCGAAGCATTGGGGGCGGAACAACCCAGCACGCTCACCCGGATGCTGGCTGCGGTCGCGCGCTTCCGCGAAAGTGGCGTGGAACGTGTCTCAACCATCACCGGAGACATTGCCTCGCGCGATTTGAAGCGGCATGTTCAAGCTGCGTTTCCGCTGGCGGTGGTGGCGACCCTGGCACCGTTGCTGGGACTGTTCGGAACCGTGCTCGGGATGATCGGCGCGTTCGACAAGATCGCGTTGATGGGGGAATTGGCCAATCCCTCCGCGTTTGGCGGCGACATCGGCAAAGCGCTCATCACGACCGGAGCGGGCCTCGCCGTGGCCATCGCGTCCTTGGCGCTCTATCACTTTTTCAAAAGCCGTGTCGGGATCTACAGCGTCGAACTTGAGGAACAGGTCAGCGAATTGATTTCGGATTGGTTCGACAAACCTGCGAATTCGAAGGCGAAGGGAGACCGCGATGCGAATTGATCTGAACGACGACGACGGCATTGAGGTGCAGATGGCGCCGTTGATCGATTGCGTGTTTTTGCTCCTGGTCTTTTTCCTCGTCGCAACCACGCTCAAGAAGATCGAGCAAGAGGTGCCGCTGGATCTGCCGGAAGCGGAACTGGCGGCGCGTGAAGTGCCGCAGAACGACATTCTCACGGTTTCGGTCGATGCGGAGGGGAAGTTGTATCTCGGGGCCGATCCGGTCACGAGCGGCATGGTGTTCGAGCGGTTCAAGGCGGCTGCGGCTGAGGATCCCGGGCAACCGGTTCGTCTCAACGCGGATCGCGCCGCGCCCTGGGCGTCGATTCTCGAGGTGCTGGAATTGGCGAAGTTTGAGGGACTGACGAACATCCGGCCCGGAACGAAAAATGAGTGATTCGCCGCAGAACACGAAAGCCGGACGCCGGAATTGGTACGGATTGTCACTCCTGCTTCACGTCGTCGCCGTCCTGGCGTTGATCTTTCTCACGCCGATCCGGAAGGTGTTTCTGGAAGAATTCGAGTCCGGTGGCGGCTCGAAATCCAAACCGAGCATGAGTTCCAAAGAGCTAAGCCAACTGGCGGAGCGGCTTGAGGAAATTTCGGAGGAACACATCGAGCGCAACGTGGAGGCAATGCAGGAGCTGCTGAAGCAGATGCAGGAACTCAACGATGCGGAGTTCGAGGAATTCGTCGTGTTCGAGCATTCACAGATCGAGCGGACTCCCGAGATCGTCGAGGACAATTTGAAGGAGGCGTTGGAGGCGATGCAGCAGGCCGAAGAGCTGCTCAAAAAGAACGATTACTCGACCGCGATTACCCAACAGGCGTTGGCGGAATCGCATCAGAAGTCAATCCAGGACCGGCTCGAACTGGTGCAGGCATCCCAGGAAGTTCAGCAGGCGCAGGAGGAAGCGGCTGAGGTTCAAAAGCAGGCGATTGAAGCCGCCGCAGAGGCGAAGAAGGCGCGGTCCGAGATTGGGTCACTCGAATACCATTTGCGATATCCAACCAGCCAGATTCCGCTCTTGGAAGAGCGTGTTTCCAAGGCGCAGGAATCGGTCAAGAATGCGGAACAACGACACGAGGAGAGCCAGGCCAAGTTGAACGAGGTGCAGCAGGATCTCGCCAGCGTCAAAGCCGAGACGGATGATGCGAAGAAGATCAAGCGCGAGGAAACCCGGCTTGCCTACGCGACCAAAGCTGTCGAGCGAACGGAAAAACAACTTGCCAGCAGTGAGGCCGCCTTGGAGAAATATATCGAACGGCTCACCGCCACCAAAACCAAGGTGACGGAATTGACCAAGGCGAAAGCCGAGCAGGAACAGGTTGCCAATTCTGCTCATCAAACCGCCACCGAAAAGCAGGCCAAGGCGATTGAGCTTCAATCCGGCGTCGTCGAAAAGATCCAAGAGGACGTGGCGAAGCGGGTCGCCGAATTGCAATCCGAACTGGGCCCGGATGAAACCGTGCAGGCGGAGTTGGTCGAGGCAACCGCGGTACCCGATATCGCCGAAATGAGCGTGTTGGAATTGTACAACGCGGCGACGGCGGTGGAGCAGCAACTCGCCGAGAAGTTCCGCCAGGGGCGCGCGATGCAGTTGTCGATTTTGCAGGATGTTCCCTTCAACGCCGCGTTGGAAGCGGTCGATCTCGTCGTTCCCGTGCGTCCCGAGATTTCCGGCGACGTCATGACCTCGGACGCGCGAAATGCGGAACAATTGGAGGCCAAAAAGGAAGCCGTTCGCAAGGCGATGGCGGAAACCGGTTCCATGGTCGCGTTGGGACATTCCCTGCTCGGTCAAGCCATTCAGGCGCGTCAGGGCGACGGCGGAATCGGAGCCGGGAAGATCTCGTTGGCCGCAATTCAGGCACGATCGACGCAAATGCAACAACTCGAATCGCTCGCCAATCAGGAAACGAGCGGCAAAGCCGTCGATGTGTCCCAGGCGATGATGGCCGGACTGGATGGCGTCAACATTCCGGCTGCGGTACCGGTTGACGCGCCGGTCGTTGAAAAAACGATCCTGCCCAGCTTTGGCCGCAAAGTCGGGGCAAGCGGCGAAGGGGCGGAGTGGATGGCGGTGACGGATTGGTATCTTCTCGGACCGTTCGACAACACCGGCCGCGCCAACATCGACCGCGTTTTTCCGCCGGAAAGCCTCGTCGACCTCAACGCCGTTTACCTTGGCAAAGGCGACCGGACGATCCGCTGGACCTTCACCACCGCGATCGACAAGCTCGGCCAGTCGCGTCCTGCCAACTGGGAAAGTTACGGGATTTGGTATGCCTACACGGAACTGAAATTCGACAAACCCTGCGATCTCTGGATTTCGATGGGCTCCGACGACAAAGGCCAGGTGTGGATCAACGACGTTCCCGTCTGGATTTCCGCCAGCCATCACAAAATCTGGCATCCCGGCGAGGCGCAGCGCCGCGTCCATTTCGAGAAAGGGCGAAACCGCGTCCTTTTCCGCGTTGAGAACGGGCAGCACGGAATGGGGTTCTCGTTTTGGGTGAAGCTGGAGGAGTAGGCGGCTGGCGTGACCGGTTGAAGTTTTGGTTTTGACTGCCGGTTTTCCTGCTTAGAGTCGGCGAGTATGAAAACCCCATTCGTCTTGTCTTTCGTCCTGTTTTTGGTTGGCGCCATTCCGAGCGCGATGGCGCAGAACGCGCCGCGCGTGGAAAAGGACATCGAGTTCGCCAACGTCGATAACCATAGTCTCAAGTTCGATCTCTATCTTCCGGCCGGTGTCGAAAATCCACCCTTGGTCATTTGGATTCACGGAGGTGGCTGGCGCGGAGGGAACAAGGCAAAGTGTGGGGTGAAATGGGTGACCGATCACGGATTCGCCCTGGCATCCATTTCCTATCGGTTGACCGACAAGGCGATCTTCCCAGCGCAGATTCACGACTGCAAGGGCGCGGTTCGCTGGCTCCGGGCGAATGCCGAAACGTATGGCTACAGTGTGGAGAAGATCGCGGTTGCGGGAAGCAGCGCCGGAGGCCATCTCGCGGCTTTGTTGGGGACGACGGGTGATGTGGAGATGTTGGAAGGAGACGTGGGCGGCAACCTGAACCAATCCTCCCGGGTCGATGCCATTGTGGACTACTATGGCGCATCCGATTTCATTCAGCGGACGAAGTCTCAACCTCACAAGACGATCAAAGAAGGCTCGATCGTGAATTTGCTGCTCGGTGGTCCCGCGGATCAGCGGGTGGAATTGGCCCGGCTCGCATCATCGGCCTTTCACGTCACGCCCGACGATCCTCCATTGCTGATGATACACGGAGGGAAGGACAACAAGGTGTTCCGGCCCAATCGGAGCGCTTGCTTGCGGTTTACCAGGAGGCTGGTTTGCCGGTGGCGTTGCACGTTCTCGAGGAATCCGGCCATGGCGGAGATGAATTCTATGCAGGCGAGCCAAAGACCTGGGTGCTGGAGTTTTTGCGAACGCATTTGAAGTGAGACTCTGAAGGAGTCGAGCGTCCTTGCCCTGTTCCCGTTCTGCCAACCCCACAACCATGTTCCCAAACTCAGGTTTTCCATTTTCCTCGCTTCGCCGCTTCCTGTTTCTTCACGTCTGCTTCATCGGGTTCCTCACACCATCGTATGCGGAATTGACCCGGTTTGAGATCGTCACGCGGGAGGATTTTGCGGAAGGACAGGAATTTGGGAAAACCGGACCCTACGAACGCATCGTGGGCCGGGCCTACTATGAGATCGATCCGGAGGACGGGGCCAACGCGGCGGTGGTGGATCTCGATCTGGCCCCGCAGAACGAGCGCGGAAAAGTCGAGCTGAGCGCCGACCTGTTCATGCTCTCGCCGAAAGATCCCGGCAAGGGAAATGGCGCGCTGCTCTACGACGTGAACAATCGCGGAAACAAGCTGGCGCTGGGAACGTTCTGCCGGGCGGCAAGGACGAATGATCCGAAGACCGGGAAGCACGCCGGCGACGGATTCCTGTTTCGTGAGGGCTTTACGATGGTGTGGAGCGGTTGGGATGGAGAGCTTCTTCCCGGCGGGGATCGCCTGCGTTTGTTTCCACCACTGGCCAGCGAATCGGAGGAACCGGTCACGGGCTTGGTGCGCTGCGAGATCGTTCCCAACTCCGTCACCACACGAACGGTGATCAATTGGGCGAACCATGGTTCCTACCGGCCCACGCAAAAGGGACTTGAAACGGCGACCCTGACGGAGCGTCTCCTGCCGCAACATCCACGCGTGCCGATTTCGCGCGACCAATGGGAACTGATCGCCACCGAGACGCCGGGCGCGGAGCTGTCGCAACTGCCGAAGGTCGAGCTGGAGTTTCCTGCCGGACTGAAGAAGGCGCACATCTACGAGTTGATTTACGAGGCAAAGGATCCCGTGATCATGGGAACCGGGTTCCCTGCGGTGCGCGATCTGATTTCGGCCTTGCGGAACGGGACGGGCGCGGGCAATCCGGTCCCGCCAATCGAACGCACCTACGGTTTCGGCGTTTCCCAGAGTGGCCGTTTTCTCCGCGAATTCGTTCATGGAGGCTTCAATGCTGATGAGGCGGGACGCAGGGTGTTCGACGGCATCATTCCTCATGTGTCGGGCGGAGGGATGGGCTGTTTCAACTTCCGATTTGCCCAGCCCACTCGGCACGCCGGGCAACACGATCATCATGATTACCCTCCCGATCGCTTTCCGTTCGCCTACGAAACGCAGACCGATCCCTTGTCCGGACAAACCGACGGAATCCTGAAGCGGGCGACCGAAAGTGGTACCGCGCCGCTGGTGTTTCATACCCAGTCCAGCTCGGAATTCTGGAACCGGAGCGGCTCCCTTGTGTTCACGGATCCCCTCGGTGAACGCGATGCCGATGTGCCTGACAATGTCAGAATTTATTTCTTCGGCGGAACGCAGCATGGGCCGAGCAGTTTTCCACCGAGCAAGGGCGGCGGTCAGACGATGGGGAATCCAGCCGACTACAAACCCTTCCTTCGCGCCCTGTTGGTGGCCCTGGATCGGTGGAACGCGACGGGCGAGGAACCGCCGCCGAGTCAGTATCCAACAATCCGCGAAGGCGATCTGGTGGCCTGGACGCAGAACGCGACCGGCTTTCCCGCGATTCCCGGCATCACCTATCCTCGCGTGATTCAGCAACCGTCGTTTCTCGATTTCGGTCCGCGTTGGTTGGACCAGCGGATTCAGGATCGACAACCGCCACTGCCTCGTGGCGACTATCAGGTGCGGGTGCCGAGAAGTGATGCCGACGGAAACGACGTTGGTTGCCTTCGCTCTCCCGAGGTGGCGGTGCCGGTGGCCACCTACACAAGCTGGCGGCTTCGGAGCGAGGAAGCGGGGGCGGGGAATGAACTGCTGAGCCTAAGCGGATCCTACATTCCGTTTCCAAAAACGAAGGACGAACGCGAGCAGAGTGGCGACCCCCGTTTGTCGGTCGAGGAACGATATGAATCGCTCGAAGGCTACCTGGCGAAACTGGAAGCGCAATGTCGCGAATACGAGAGAGCGGGGTTCCTCCTTGGCGAGGATGTGCCGCAGATCGTGGAGACGCAGCGGAAGCGGGTGGCGACGTTGTTCGAGCCCATGGAAGTGGAGGCGGCGGGAAATTAGGACGGTCTTAGCGATCATTCCACCGGGCCAGTTGCAAAGTTAGTAGGAAGTATGAAGAATCTCATCAAGAAATTTGTGATCCCGTTCAGTGGAGTGGCCCTGCTGGTCGCGTCCCCGGTATCTGCGGAACTGTATGACTTGCAACTCAACGCTGAAGTCATCGTTCCGTCGCCGGAGGAAACACGAATCCAGCATTTGTCCTGGCCGAAGATCACCCGCACGAAGAGTGGAGTCTTGGTTCTCGCCTACAGCGCGGGAATCGGCCACAACCAGGGAGGGTCAGGGTTGGCGGTATCCATTTCAAAGGACGAGGGCCAAAGTTTCTCGCCCCCGAAGGTCCTGACCTATTTCCCGGATGATGATGATCGTTATGACGATATGGGGAACCTGGCCATGGGCACCAGTGAAGATGGCAAGTCCGTTCTGATCCTGGCGATGGGATTCAACAAGGAGAGAGGCAATACCGTCCTCGGATGGCGGTCGTCCGACGATGGAGAAACCTGGGATCGAATCGATACGAACAACCTCGCCGAAAACAAAACCGGTTCGGTGTTTGGGCATGTCTTTCCGGTGCCCGGCAAGGGACTGGCGGTGTGTGGCCATTATCGCAACCCCAAAGGGAATGGAATCTGGATCGCCTATTCAGAAGATGAGGGAGCCTCGTGGGGATCGCCTCATACCATCAGCGAGGAACGGTTTTTCGAGCCCGTGTTCATCTTTTCGCAGGATCGACTGATCGGACTGGTGCGTGAGAACGATGCCCATGCCTATCATCAGTTTGTCAGCGATGATCTTGGAGAGTCCTGGGAGTTCACCAGAACCGCAATTCAAGGTAACGCGAAAGCGGTCCATCCCAGCCCGTTTTTGGTTTCAGATCCCCGGAATCCTGATGTCCTCTACGCGTTGATTTCAGAACGGGAACCGTCGCACCAAATTACGCTGTGGAAATCCAAGCCAAATCCGCTGGAGTGGAAACCCGTCTGCAAGGTCACCGAAGGCGGTGGCGACTGGACCTATCCCTGGATGACCCATTTGGGTGGCAATGAGTGGTATCTTGTCTATTACCAGGGCGACAAGAAAGCTTCATCGATCTACGGAAGACGAGTGAGCATCCCGGAGAATTAACAAGTCCCGGTAGCAAGTCGGCACCGCGTCCGGAAGTCGTGAGCCGTTCTTCTCAGTGATTGAAGGCGAACTCGGTGCTGTTGAGCAAACTCACGAAGATGTCGACATAGGGCTTCGGGTCTTTGGGGTTGTCCCCGACCAATTCCAGCAGGCTGGCCATTTCGTCGGCTCCCGGCTTGCGTGACAGAGCGCGAATGTAGATTTCTTCGAGGACTTCCTCCGCCGTTTTTCCGGCCCCAATCAGCTTCTGAACGATGAAGCCCTGAGCGACTTTCGGCTCAATCGTCGATCCGACCAGGAGGTGCAGGGTTTGCGACAAGGTTGGTTCCGGCTTGGATTCGCAGGCGCAGATGGAAGCGCGACCCGAGCGGCCGAAGGTTTCGAAAAAGCTGTTTCCGTAGCCGCCAAGACCGGTCCCGCCGGGCGAGCGGGGATAATACTCAATTGCCGACGTTCCATCTGGAAAGTAGCTGAACCCGTAAGTCCCGCCGGTCGCTGCGAGGACCGTGTCCAGGAAGACGTCCGCCCGGAGACGCCGCAGGTGAGCCCGGGAAAACTGGCGGTTGTCCATCTGGTTGGTCGCGTTCGGCTCGAAGGAACGTTGGTAGGTCTGCGAGGTGCAGATGTCGCGAACCAGAGCGCGGAGATCGAACCCGGAATCGATGAAGTTTTTCGCCAGCGCGTCCATCAGGGCAGGGTTGGTCGGCGGGTTGCTGATCCGCAGGTCGTCGATCGGTTCGACGAGTCCGCGGTGGAAGAATTGCGCCCAGACACGGTTGGCGAAGTTCCGGGCAAAAAGGTCGTTGTCCGGCGAGGTCAGCCATTCCGCGAGCGCGACCCGTTGGTCGCCGCCTGTGGGGGCGGGCTCCAATCCGCCCAGCACCTTGGCCGGCATCGGGCGCTCATCGACGAGGTGCTTGGCCGGCTTGGCCTTGAGGTCGTTATAGATGTAAAACTCCCTCGGTTCGGCGCCGATCTTGCGTTCGATCCCGGTGAAGAAACTGACGAACCCATAATAATCATCGATCGTCCAGCGGTCGAAGGGATGGTTGTGGCATTCGGCGCACTGAATCTGGATCCCGGTCATGAGCTGGGAAAAATCCGCCGCGAAGTTCTTCGGGGTAAACTTCGGGGCGTGAACCAGCATGGTATACAGGTTCGCGGGACCGTAAGTGAGGTTGCTACCGGTCGCGGTGATCTGTTCCGCGACGAACTCATCGATCGGCCGGTTTTCCTGGAACTGTTTCAGGATCCACTCGTAATAGGCGTTGGCGGCCTTCACGTCGGTGGCGGTTGGTGTATAACCACCGCCCATCAGCCGGACGGACTCGGCCCAAAGCGCGGTCCAGAGTTTCGCGAACCGGTCCGCCGCAATCAACTCGTCGACCAACGCGTCGCGATCCGGGTTTTCCATGAACGCGTGATATTCTTCCACCGTCGGCGGAGCGCCGGTCAGGTCGAGATAAGCCCGGCGCAGAAAGGTCTCGTCGTCGCAGACTTCCGACGGCTGGATGTGCAGCTTCTGAAGCCGGTCGTAGACCAGTTCGTCAATGTAATTGGCCGCTTCCGCATCCTTCCACTCGAACTTGGATTCGGTGGGCAGGACGATGACCTCGGACCCGATCGTGAACCGGTTGAACCGGGCAAAGACGAAGGTGTCGCCGCGATTGCCGGGTTTCACGAGGCCGTTCTCGTCGATCGAGACGGTGTCCGGATTGTTGGAGTGGAACAGCGCGAGGTTGGTCACGTCGCGGGTCGATCCGTCGGAATACTGGGCCGTGACTTTGGTGGTGGCTTCTTTCTGTGAACCGTCGAAAACCAGGTTCTCCGGCTCAAGGTGGATCGCGACGGGCTGGGCAACATCGCCTTCGTCCTCAGGCGCGCCGGCGGCGATCCAATCGTGGAGCGAGCGGTAAAATTCTGAATCCTCGGTGAAACATTCGCCGCCGGTGTGGGGAACCTTGCCGGTGGCTTTGAGGAGCAAAAGACTCTTCTCCGGAACTGCGACATTGATGCGTCGGCCAACCATTTCCTGGGTGATCCGGTAATAGTCTCCGGGAGCGTCGTAACCAAAGAGCGACAGCATGAACCCGTCCTTACCGCGAGCCGCTCCGTGGCAGCCTCCCGCGTTACACCCGGACCGGAAGAGGACCGGCATGACGTCTTTTTGAAAACTGGGAACTTCCTCCGCCTGAGCGTCCCAGGTTAGGGCAGCCAAACTGATGATCGAGAAAAAGAGATGTTTCATGGGGAAAAATTAGTTGGATTCGAGGGCGGGATCGACGCGCAGGATGCCGTTGCCGCTTCGTTGGCGAATGATTTGTTCGCCTTCATGGACGGTGATCTCGCAGCCGATCTGGCTGTATTGACCTAACAACGCTTCCTGGGAGGCCTGGATCTTGAACGTCAGTTTCTCGTCGCCGGTCCGCAGTTTGGCCGGCTCTGCGGTGACGCCCTTTGGTAAGCCAAGCAGGGTGGCCTCGGCGTCGCCCTCGAACGGGTTTTTGTGGGTCACCTCGAACGTGAACTCCCCGGAAGCCTGACGCCGGATCGCAATCGGCTGGCTCCGAAGTTCCACGTAAGGTTCGGCGATCTTCAGGTCGAAAAACGGCGAGGAAACGCGGATGTCGCCGACGCCGTTGAAATAAGTGCCCCGCAAGGTCGTCGCCTGAAGCGCCACTTTCCAGGTTTTCGGAACGGCGTGAGCGCCGGCCTGGAAACTGTATTCCAGCTCGGTCTCGCCTTCTTCAAAACGCGCCGCGGGCTGGGCGGTGACGTGCAGCGGCGCCCAATACGCGTTGACCTCGACCGGCTCGGTAAATCCGGGTTCGCGATGCAGTTTCACCTTCACCTTCAACTCGCCGTTCTTGGAAAGCGGAATTTCGGGCGGCTCGACCTCGAGCCGGAACGGCGCCGGATCGGTCACCGCGTAGGCGTATTGGTCAACAATCACGGTATGCCAGGCACGCCCACTCGAAATGCTCAGAAACGGCATGGCCTGCTGGCACTTCGAGTCCAATTCGACGCCGGGCTCGACCGGTTCCGCGACGATCCGAAACACGCCCGCCTGCGGCTCGGTTCCCGGCAGGGCGACGAACTGAACCGGAACCTGGCTCTGATTTTGAGGGACGACCGGCGCGATCATCTCGATTCCTTCCGGCAACCCGTGGGCCACGAGTCGGACATCGCCTTTCCAGAGATTGCCTTGGCCTTCGTAAAGTCGGACGTTCATCGTCCAGCGATTGTCCTGCGGAACGGTGATCGCGGTGAACTTGGAGCATTCCGCGTTGCCGATGACCCGGGCGTAAATCCCGGTGTGAATCGCGTTCTCGACGGGCTCAATCTCAGTGCGGTAGACAAAGTGCGGCCCGCCCAACCCGCGCATGTCGGCGATCCGTAACTCGTATTCGCCGTCGTGCTCCGGCGTCCAGACGATCGACGGATCGAGCAGGTCAGGAAGGAGGAACGAACTCGCGGTCGCCCAGAAATCGCGCTCGGGATGGGTCGCGTCGTCCCCGGTCGTCTCCACTTCGCCGGATTCCAGGTGAACGATCTCGATCTGTGGGTCGAGCGGAGTTCCCAGACTCCGCGCGTAAACTCGCACCCGGTAAGTCTGGTCCTTGCTCGCCACGATTCGGAACCGGTCGGTCTCGGCGGTTTTGGAAATGATCCCGTTTAGCGCCACGGGCAGTTTGGGCGTCCCGTCTTCTCCTTCGAGCACGTTGGGATAGGGCGAAACTCGCATGGGCAAGGCCGAGGGCGCGCCTTCGAGGTATTCGAAATCGCCGGAACGCGCGACGCCAGGAAACGTGATCTTCCGCTCCGCCGCTCCCGCCGGATCGCCCAGCAATGTGACCTTGGTCGACTCACCCGCCGGTCCGCCCGCGGGATAAACCGCCAACGGGCGCTCGAAATCGCCGATGTGAGCCAGGTAATGCACCCAACCCGCCCGCTTGTAGAGGCTCTGGCGGATCTCGATGAAATAATCGCCGTCTTCCGGCGCGAGAATCGACAAGATCGGATCCTGAATGTGCAACGCGCTGTCGTCGACCTCGGCGATCAGCTTGTCGGCCGCATTGTAGATTCGAATCGCGAGATCGAACTCCGATTCGCCGTAGTGCTTCTCCGTCAGGCGGACCGAATCGACCTCCACTGAAATGCGCTCGCCTTTTTTCCGCGAAACCCGGTAGCGATCGAAATCCGACATTCCCTTGGGATCCATCTTCCCGAAAACCGTGACGGTTTCCCGGGGCAGTGCTTCCGCCTTCTCGGAGGTGTCGTTCTTTCCGTTGTGGTAGTCCGGTTCCTGTTCCCGATGAAGTGGATACGGGGTGACCCAGAAGGTCGAAAGCGTCGTCAACTGATCGCCGGTCCGCATTTTGAACTGGTGCTCGCCGATCGGACAATCCTCCGCGATGATGAACTTGGCGGAAACCTGATGTTGCACAGCATCCCGGGAATGGGCCAGAGAAATGGGACGTTCGAGATCCTCAATCCGTTTGATGTCAATCGCCTGGATTCCCGGCCGATAGAAAATGATCTCTCGTGGGTCATCCAGGAAATCTCCCTGAATCAAGACATCCACCGTCGTGCCCTGCTGTCCCACCCGTGTTGGCACGAACTCGATGTGCCGGTTCTGGTCGGCGGGCATGTTCATGACGCCGAGGAAGGTGAGGAGGAGAGAGGGAAGGAGGAGAGGAGTTTTTCGCTTCATAGAGTCCATTTCTTTGAGTCGCGTGCCATTGCGACCAGCATCGCGATGATCTCGTCGTATTCTTTGTAGAGGGCGGATGCCTCAGTCCGATCTAAATATTCGCATTCAACGGCGAATTGAATCCAGGTTTGAGTCTCAGCGGCTTCGGCTTCCGAATCGGAGAGCTTGGCAACAAAAGCGGCTTCGTATTTTCGTTTCCTCCATGCCTCCGCCAGATTCGCACAAACCGATCTCGACGATCTACGGCCTTGGTCCGTTAACGAATAGACCTCCTCTTTCGGGAATTCTTTCGACGTCCTAAAAAACGCCATCGCCGCCTTGAAGGCCCGTTGAAAGACTTGCAGATCTGTATGCCTTGTTACCATGTGAAACGAAACTTTTTGGTTCCTCCCATCCTCTCGCCTCTCACCTCCTCCCCTAACCAATCAGCCCTTCCACCAACTTCCCGTCCTTGATAATCTCAATCGGCCGGGTTCCGAAGGCCAACAGCTCCTGGTTCGCGTCAATCCCGAGCTGGTGATAAACCGTAAACAGGAAATCCTCGAGGCTGACCGGATCGCGGGCTGGTTCCGAAGCGGTGGCGTCAGACGCGCCGTAAATCTGGCCGCGGGTGATGCCGCCACCGGCGAGAATCATCGAGTAAGAGCGGGCCCAGTGGTCGCGCCCGTTGTCCTTGTTGATCTTCGGCGTCCGACCGAATTCGGTCGTGATCATGACCAAGGTCGAATCCAGCATCCCGCGATTGTCGAGATCGGTGATCAGCCCGGAAATCGCGTGATCGAGCGCCGGCGACTTGTCTTCACAGGTGCCACGCACATCGACGTGGCAATCCCATCCACCGTAGTTCACCGAGACGAAACGCACGCCGGATTCCACGAGGCGCCGGGCGAGGAGGAGCCGCTCGTTGACGCGGGCGGGTTCGTTCCGGTATTTCAGGTTGTAACCGTGGCCGTAGAGGTCGCGGACCGAATCGGGCTCGTCTTCGAGCGAAAACGCCGCCTGAGCCTGGGGCGAACTGAGCAGGGTGTAGGCCTGCTGGTAGAAATCGTCCATCGTTCCCAGGGTTTCCGCCTGCGCATCGAGGCCGCGCAACCGGCTCTCCACAATGGCGCGGGCCGACTTGCGCCGCTCGAACTGCTCCATCGAAACGTTGTCGGGAATCGTGAAATCGTTGACCTTGAACTCGCCGCGCCCCCCCGGATCCGCGCCGGTCTTGAACGCGCCGTATTTGCTGCTGAGATACCCCGTCCCGCCGGAAAACCCGTTCGTGCTGGGAATCGCGACGTAGGGCGGCAGGTTCTTGCGCGGGCCGAAGTGCTGTGACACCACCGCGCCCATTTGCGGGTAGTCGATTACCGTGGTTGGAAGGTAGCCGGTGTGAAGATGGTAGGTGGCCTGGTTGTGATCGGGAATCCGGCAGTTGCAGCTCCGCACCACCGTCAGTTTGTCGGCGATTTTCGCGGTCCGGGCGAAGTTCTCGCTGAACAACTCCCCGGTGTTGGTCTTCACCACATTGAAGGAACCGCGGTATTCGCCCGGAGCCTCCGGCTTGGGGTCAAACGACTCCTGGGCTGGGAAACCGCCGCCGAGGTTGAGGTGAATGATGCTTTTCGCGGGGCCTTCTTTCTTCGAGGTCGATTCGGCGCGAAGCAGGTCGGCCATCGAGAGGCCCAGGGCGCTGCAGGACCCGATCCGCAATGCAGCGCGGCGGGACAGGGAGCTGGAGAAGGATTTTTTGGCGTTCATCTTGGGAATGGGATCAGCAACAAGGAGGTTTATGCCAGAGGACTCCGGCGGGGGTGAAAATCTGACAAATTTCTAGGAATCGACTCGGAAAAACTTCAGTTGGCCGGAGGAATTCCCCACAACCAGGGTTTTCCCTTTCTCGGTCGCAACGACGACGGATTGAATCGGGGTTCCCCCGTCAAGTTCGTGCCGCCACCAGATCGTCTTTCCGCTCGCATCCCAAAGCCGGACCGCCTGGTCCCGGCCTGCGGTGAACAGGGTCCCGTCCGGGCCGAACTTCGCCGCGAGAATGCCGTTTGGCAGCTTGCCGTAGACGCCTTTCGGCCGGTGTGGTGGATGTGCGTTCTTCTTGGTAATCGCGGGCCAGCCGTCGGTGACGTCCCACCAGACCACGAGGCCGTCTTCCCCGACCGAGGCGAGCAGCTTGCTGTCGGAGCGCCAGTCCAGTGCGCGGACCGAGGCGGTGTGTTCCGCCAAGGTCAGGAGAATCCCGCCGCTTTTCGCATCCCAAAGATGAACGGCACCGGCGCGATCCGACGTCGCCAGGATCTTACCGTCCGGGCTGAACGCAGCCGCCGTGATCCAGTCGGTGTGCTTTTCGATCTTGTATTGCAGGGTCCCGTCGGTCGTGGAGTAGACCTTGACGACCTTGCCCGAGCCGCCCAACGCGACGAGCTGCTGGTCCGGGCTGAGGTCGGCGGCAAGCACCGCGTCGATCTCGTCACCGATCGCTGCAAGCCGCGAGCCGGTTTTCACGTCGAATAAAACCACTTTGCCGGATTCGACCGGCTGTCCTCCGGCCACCATCAGCACCGCGCCATCGCGGCTGAACCGGATCACGTGGGGTACCCCTTCAGGGAACGGCAGCTTGCCGAGTTCCTCCTCGGTTTCCGCGTGCAACAGCCGGACGTGTTCCTGACCGGCCACCGCGAGCAACGGCGCCCACGGACTCGCGTCCATCGCCAGAACAGGGAGCGGGCGCACAATCTCCGGCACCTCGATTTCCGGCAAATTCTCCGGCATCGCGGGATTCTCCGGCTTTCCGCCGGTAGTCGCCGCCGGCTGGAAGCTCAAATCCCGTGCCGCGACCATCGAGTCGCTCCCGGCGGATTCCCGCAGTCCGGTGTCGATCCATTTCTGGATCATCGCGATTTGCTCCTCCGGCATCGGCGGCTTGTTCGGCGGCATCCGGAAGTCGTCGTCGGCATCAACAATGATCTCGTAAAGCAGGCTCTGGCTCGAACGCCCCGCGACGACCAACTCGCCACCGCTGCCGCCTTTCAGGGTTCCCGCGTAACTCTGCAGGTTCAAATCCGCCTTCTGCTTGTCGTCGCCGTGGCACTTCAGGCAGTGCTGCCGGAAAATCGGCTTGATATGGTCGTTGTAAGTCACCGCGTCCTCATCTGCGCACAGACCGGCCAAGGGAAAGAGGGAACACAGAAGGAACAATCGTCTCATCGCTGGGGGATTTGTCATGGATCGTCGAAAAATGGCTGCCGGAAGTTGAGATCGAGCACCATTCAAACACAGGACTCCTCAATCTGACAGAATCTGACAAGTTTTTTTGAGAAGACTGCCGACTCAGCCGCGCAATTCAAGTTCCCAAACCGTCGAGCCGCGTCTCCGCGTCGCCGAATTCCTCCGCGGTCACGCCCATGCGGTCGAGGAGGGAGAGGTGGAGGCGACAGAGGCGGCGATTCTCTTTCTCCGTGAAGTCCAGAACCTGACCGCCTTTCACCGATCCGCCGCCGCGTCCGGCGAGGAGGACCGGAAGTTGCGTCGCGTCGTGCTTGTTGCCGTCCATGAGGCTGGAAAGAAGCACGATCATGCTGTTATCGAGCAGGCTGCGGCCGCCTTCGTCGGTGGCGGCCATCTTTTTCAGCGCCTCGGCCCAGAGTCCGACGTTGAACTCGTTCATCTTCTGATACATGGCCATGTTTTCCGGGTTTCTCCCGTGATGGGAAAGGCCGTGGGAATGGCCGCGCACGCCTTCGAGGAAACCGTAGTCCATGCTGGAAAGATCGTTGTTGATCATGAAGGTGGCGATGCGCGTCTTATCCATCTGGTAAGCCAAAACCATGATGTCGAACATCAGCCGCATGTGTTCCTCGACCGATTTCGGGATCGCGGCGTCGGGGCGGGGCATGGTGGCCTCGGTGACGGTGGGCTGCCAGCCCTGGCCGTTGGTTTCGACCTTGCTTAGCTTTTCGGCCTGCTCAAGACGCTGCTCGAGTTCGCGAACGCTGGTCAGATACTCGTCGAGCTTGCGCTGATCGTGACCGCTGAGGTGTTTCTGAAGCGACTGGGCTTCGGCAAGGACGGAGTCGAGGATGCTGCGATTGCGCTGGCGATGTTCGCCGCTGTTGAAGAGGCGGTCGAAGGCGAGGCGCGGGTAGACTTCCTTCGGCGTTGGCGTGGTGGGTGAACTCCACGAGATGTGGCCGGAATAGAGCTGGGCGTAGCCGGCTTCCGTGCCTCCGCCGGAACCCTCCGTGCCGAGCACGAGACTGGATAGCTCCGTGGCCTGGCCGACCGTCCGCGCCGCCAATTGATCGACGGAAATCCCCACTTCCACGTCGGTGGTGGTGCGCTTCACGGTGAGACCGGAGAGAACGTTCATCTTCCCGTAGTGGCCCTCCGCGGTCTTGTGAGCCGTCTGATTGCTCAGGCCTTGGATGAGGGTCAACTGGTCCTTGATTGATTCGAGCGGGCGAAGCGTGTTCTTCAAGGTCAGACCGTTGGCGCCCTGTGTCGCGCCCCAGTGCTCGACGTTCACGCCGTTGCCCATGAAGACGAAACCGAGGCGTCGCGGGGCTTCCGACCCGGCGGGCGTGGCGGCGAAGGTCCTGACGGATTCCATCCAGGGCAGTGCCATGGTGATGCCGAGTCCGCGGAGAAAGGTGCGACGGTTGGTGAATTGAGACTTCATGGGGTGAGATTGTTTAGCACGGATGGAACACGGATGAGACTGATTTCACGGATTTTCTCTGCCAATTGACAATCCGTGCCATCCCTCTAATCCGTGTTTCATCCGTGCCTGAAAAAAATCAAAGGACGACGCGTTTGAATTCCATTTGGGTTCCTCGAAAGTTCAGGATCAGCCCGACGTTCTTTTTCGCGATCCGCAGGTAGTTGAGCATTTGTCCAATCTCATCGTCGCCAATCTTCGGGATCGATTTGCAGTCTACAACGACTTCATCATCCACAACAAAGTCCGGCTGACAGTCGCCGACGACCTATTCGTGGTAAAAAATGGGATAGCGAGGCTGCTGAACGTAGTCGATCAATTGTTCTTCGAAGTCGATGGCGAGGGCATTTTCGTAGGGCTTTTCGCGAAGGCCCGGACCCAGTTCGGTGTGGACCCGCATGCCGCACCCAATGATTTGATAGGTCAGGTCTCCTTCTTTCATGGGTGTGTTTTTTAGCACGGATGGAACACGGATGAGACGGATTTCACGGATTTTCTCAGCCAATTGACAATCCGTGTTTCATCCGTGCCCCAAACTCAGTCGTTCCGCCGATTTTGGAACTGCCGACTCTCGACTATGGTGCGAACGGCTGCGGAGAACCTGTAGTCCGACTTGGGGAGATCAAGCTCCATTTTCTCCAGCAACGGCCGGTCGGTGATGATGACTTCGCGGCCGAGGGCGTAGCCGAGGAGCTTGGTGCAGAATTGCCGCAGAAAATCGGCTTGCTGCCCGGCGAGATGTCCCTTCAAGCCCTCGGGGCCGGCAAACGTCTCGCCATTGAGCAGCGTGGCCGTCGCGTCGATCGGCTTGCCTTCGGAATCTGCGTCTCGCCAGCGGCCAATGGCGTCGAAATTCTGGAGCGCGAAGCCGGGGGGATCGATCCGGGAGTGGCAGCCGCTGCAACTGGACGACTCGCGATGTTTTTCCAAACGCTCACGAAGCGGGAGTTTTCCGACCAGACCGTCCTCTTCCAGTTCCGGCACATCGGCAGGAACCGGGGGCATTTCATAGCCGAGCACGGTGGATAGAATCCAATCGCCGCGCCGCACGGGGCTGGCGCGATCCGGAAAGGCGGTGCTGGCGAGGATCGCGCCCATGCCGAGAATGCCACCGCGAGGCTCGTCGACTGGCCAGCGGGTAAACGCGGCGGCGGTTCCCGGCTCGAAGCTCGCAACCTGGTAATGATCCGCGAGACGCTGATCCAGGTAGGTGTAGTCCGCGTGGAGGATGTCGGTCACCGGACGGTCGTTGGCGATGAGGTCAGCGAAGAATTGGGTGATCTCGCCCTGCATGGATTTGCGCAGGGCTTCGTCGAACTCCGGGAAGAGCTCCGGGTCGATATTGGTGTCATCGCGGAAATCGCGGAAACCGAGCCACTGACCGGCGAATTCCGTCGCCAGAGACCGCGATTTCGGGTCGGCGAGGAGGCGGGCGAGCTGCTGCCGAAGCGTTTCGGCTTCGAGAATCGAGCCGTCGGCCGCAGTCGAGCGAAGTTCCGCGTCCGGGGTCGTGGACCAGAGGAAATAGCTGAGCCGCGAGGCGAGGTTCCAGGCGTCGAGCCGGGTTTCGGGTTCGGAACTTTGGGGCGGCTCGGTTTTGAAGAGAAAGGGCGAGGAAACGAGGATGCGAACGACGACTTCGCGAGCCGCTTCCTCGCGGTTCTCGGTTTCAGCAAAGGCGGCTTGGTAGGCCTCGGCAAGGGCGCTGTTCTGCGCCTCGGAAAGCGGACGGCGGTAGGCGAGCGCGGCGAAATCCGCGAGGTGGTTCACGAGAAACTCGTCCCATAGAGCCGCCCGCTCCGTCCCCAATCTTTTTCTGGAGAGGAGCCAAAAATGATGCAGGTCGATGAGGATTTGTTCGGGACGATGGCGTTCGGCAGCGGGCACCCGCTCCGCGAGTTGTTGGTAAGTCAGGTAGTAAACGCCGACCGGGGCGCGGTTTTGCGTCAAGTGCAGGCCGGTTTCGTTGAGCCTTGATTCCCGGCTGCCGGGGAAAATGCGGCTCTTGGCCTTGACGGCGCGGAAAAAATCGGGGCCGACCTTGCTCCTGTCCGCGAACTTGAAGCGAAGCGTCGACATCAGAGGACGCAATTTCGGTTTCTGTCCTGCCATCACCGCAGTTTGGAAGGAGGCGAACTCCGAATCTGGATGATCCGGCTCCAGCTTTGAGGAAGCCTTCAAAACCCGCACTTCAGCGGGCAGCCAAATCTCGATGGTGGACGGCGCCTGAACCGTGAACCCATCCTCTGGCGATTTTCCGCCCGTCGCGTGAGTTCCCCGAAGTGCCAAAGTAGAGCGGAGCTGCTTCAATTCGGATTCGGCTGCCTTGATCTCGCCCTTTTCGCGCAACGCGATTTGCTCCCCGACGTAATCAAAAAGCGGAACCTTCTTGTCTCGGCCGATCGTGACTTCGAGATTCGTCCATTGCACCAAATCGCCCTTGTTCCCATCGCCCATGTCGGTCACGCAAAGGTAGAAATTCCCGTCGCCGTTCTCGCGCGTGGCGCCACCGATGTATTGGGACTCCGACATCCATTCCTGCATCTCCACTGCGATGGCTGAGAGGCCTTCCTTCAACGCCGACTCGTTTCCGGGCGCCGGGAGCTCCTGCCACGGAATGCGAATGCGATTGAGAACTGGATTGCTGGTTTCCTTGTTCAGGAAATTCCACCAGTTCTGGAGAAACACCGGGTCGAGATCGCCCTGCTTTCCCAGCTCAGCCAATTCTCCCTGCCCATGCCGGTGGCGCCAGCAGGCTCGCAGATAGTCCTCCACCCGCAGCTCCTCAAACGCGTCCGGAAGCATCTCGCCCAAGCGATCGAAATACCAGCCGCGAAGCCGCAGGTTCAACTCCGGCGCGATCGTCGCAGAACCACGCAAGCCGACCGGTTCCGACCGAAATTCGAGCCCCGCGCCGGGCAAAATCGAAGCACGGCTCGCGACTTCCCGCGCCGCGTCGAGATACTTCTGCATCTGCTCCGGGCTGACGAACAACACATCACCCGTGTTGGTGAACCCCTCGCCGCCGCCGGCATCCCGGGCGAACTTCCGCGAAAGCTGCAGATCGAGCCCGGTCAGATCGCGAATCGTGTTGTCGTATTCGGTGTTCGTCAGGCGCCGCATCGTGACGTGTCCCGGATCGCCCGCGCCCTTCCGCGCCACACGGTCCAACGCGCCGTCGATCCAACCCAGCAAAATCTCGCGCTCCGCGTCGGTCGGCTGCGTTTTCTTATCAGCCGGCGGCATTTCCCGGTTTTCGACGAGACGGGCGACTTTTTCCCACAGATGATGCGACGCCATCGCCTCGGCTTCGTCCGTAAAGGAGAAAAGATCGACCTCGCCCTCCTGCACCGAGTCGTCATGGCATTCCCAGCAAACCCGTTCCAGGACGGGCTCGGCCTGCTCCCAGGTCGGCTGAGAGAAGGCGGTAGCTGCCAGAAAGAGGCTGGTGATCAGGAGCAGGCGGAGAATCATCGATTGGAATTGGGACGTTAGAAGAATGCCGCACAAGCTTTACCTCAAAATTACTTTGGAGAGCCAGAATCAGGCAAAGCGCGATATCAAAACGCCGAAACCTACCCTGCGACTTGCCCGGGAAGTTGCTTCCCACAGTCAGAAGCCCGACTCAGCGAACGGGGAAATCGCGGAAACCCAGGGGCTCTGAAATACCAGATTGTCATCCTGCTGAAACGGGATTGAAATCTTTCCGAAACGCAGGAAGCTCGAAAACATCATGCGCAACATCTTGATTCTGCTGAGTTTGTTGGTTGGTCCGGTCGCAGTTGCCACGCTCTGGAAGAGTCTGACCGGAGCCGAATTGCTGGCGCTCGAGGATTAGGGTCGGCTTGGGCTGGTCTTGCTGTTCTGCTTCACGGGCATCGGTCATTTCATCCAGACTGGCCCGATGTCGCAGATGCTGCCGCCCTTCGTTCCGGCGCGGGTCGCGATCGTTTACGTGACCGGCGTGCTCGAGATTCTCGGAGGCATCGGTCTGCTCGTTCCGATGACGAGCCGCGCCGCGGGAATCTGTCTCCTCGTCTTTTTGATCCTGATTCTGCCTGTGAACATTTACAGCGCGATTCAGCGGGTCCCGATGGGAGGGCACGCCAGCGGTCCGGCATACCTTTTGGCACGCGTTCCGTTGCAATTGATCTTCATTGGATGGACCTGGTGGTTCGGCGTCCGCTGAATTTTGGGAGCGTTTGAAAATGATGACGGACGCGCAAGTTGTTCCACTTTTTCAAACGACCCATCATCGGGATTTGAAGCAGGGAAAATTCAACTTATGCCTCGAACTAACCGCAAACGCCTGAAAGGTAGGGTCATGAAGAGAAGGTTCGAATGCACGATGATCATCGCCGGGTTGATGCTTGTGAGCGGGTGTGAAATTGAGCAGGAGATCAACGACCGGAGCGAAGAAAAGCCAAAGCCTGAGTTCCATGTCAGGGAAGACGGAGTGGCCGGATTGACCCGGGAACAAACGCTTCCGGATCGCAATCTCAGGGGATTCGGCAAGGTGTCCGGTGTTCTTTGGAATTCTCCGGAGGGCTCGATCCTGCAGATCAACTGTGAGGAGACGCAGGATGCTCTTTTGACTCATGCCAAATATTTGTCGGACCTGCGGACGACGTCCTACGAATTGGAAAAAGTCACGATCCCGGACACGAATCTGTCAGCGTGGCAGGTGGAGGGGCAGGGTGTCGTTTCGGCGCTTTGCGAAGGAACCCGGGTTTTCATCATCGCTTCGTCGGAAATCGAGGGACTGGTGAAACTGATTCGCGATGGATTTTCCGGTGAAGTTGCGAAAGCCGAGTCCGAACCAAAGGCGGAGGTCCCGATGTGGCTGGACCGCTGGGATCAATACGGGTTCCGTTTTTACTACCGGCCCTGGGAGCGGCCAAAATCAGGAGCATTTCAGGCCGAGAATTACGATGTCAGTCAGGAATTTGAGTTTGCGGAGCAATCGGATCGCAGTGGGTTTGTCTTTTGGGCGACCACCAACCAGGTGGATACCGCGGAGGGCATGACCAACTACGGGTACTGGAATTTTGCCGCCAAAGCGGCTGCCGCGAAAAAGCTGCCCGTGGGACTGAACATCATGACCGGTGGCCCGGGCATGAGCTGGTTTCACAACCGCTATCGAGACCAGGGCAGCATGAAAATGCCGCAGTACTGCGGGACCTATCATGAGGTGGCCAACGATTACTTTGGAGGAAGTGGGTTCGTTTCGTGGAATGCGACCACGGCGAAGGATGCCAACCTGGGAATCATTCAGGACTTTATCAATGAGTCCGCCGCGCACGGAAATTTGACCACGATCCTCGAGCCGCACGGGGAATTAAAGCACGGGGATTACGATCTGTTTATGGAATACGGTCCCATCGCGGATCGCGGTTTTCAGAGCTATCTGAAGACGCAGTATAACTCGCTTGCTCAACTCAATACCGCGTGGGGAACTTCGCTCAAATCGTGGGAGGAAGCCCGGGTTCCCGAGGTCGCTTCGTTTCTGGGTTGGGGAAAACAGGCCTTTGATCTGACCGGGCAATGGCGGATTCAACAGGAACCCGAATTCGAGGAAAAGGCGACCGGCGCCGAGCAGGCCGAGACGACTTCATCCAAGGCGCCGAAGGAATGGTTTGAAGCGGATTTCGATGATTCCTCCTGGCCGGCCTTTCTCGCTCCGGGTCATGACCGGACCATGTTTTTGCCCAAGAAACCGGCGGTTTACCGACAGACGATCGACCTGCCTGCCACCTGGATACAGGGCAAGAAAAAGGTCTATCTCTATTGCTGGGATCTGAATCGCGACTGGCATCAACCTGTCTTGCTTTATATCAACGGAAAACTGGCGGCGGAAGACAAGGTGAAGCATCCCGTCAGTCACTATATGGCGGTAGATGTCACGGCACATCTCCAGGCGGGGAAGAACCAGATCACCCTGCGATTGCCGTCCGGTTATCTGGCATACCGAATCTATCTATCGCCGGACGAACCGCTGCAGTATCCCGCTCTCGGGAAGGAAAAGAATGCGCTTTGGGTCGACTTCATGGGGTGGATCCGCTGGTCCCGGGTTGAGATGGCCCGGCGCGGGATGGAGATGATTCGCCAGGCCCAGCCGGATATCCAGATTGATCTGATGGCGCCGGATGGTTATGAAGACGGGGTAAAGCAACTCGCGCAACGCTACGGAGGAAATTTCAAAAACACGGGCTACATGGGTGCGTTCTGGGCCGATCATCTTCCTTCTCAGATGCGTAGTGCCGGCTTGCCATTCTCGCTCGAACCCGGAGGTCCGGCCTCAACCCTCGAGGGCTTCAAAAAACAACTCGGGCTCTATCACACCGAAGGCCTCAACGGAATCGATTACTTCATCCATATCGGAAGTGTCATGTGGCCCGATGACATCCGTGCGCATTTTCAGAAGACCCTGAAGACGACTCGTTTGATCGGCAAATATCACCCGCCCCAAAGTGAGGTCGCCTTCTTTTGGGGGACCAAGAACAAAGCGCTGCAGGGATATCCCTGGGGAACCGATCCTGACGTCAATCTTCCCTCTGCCTATAATTGCAAGGACACTGCGAACCAGTTGCTCTGGCGGGGATGGCCGAGGGATAATGTATCGGAAAGCGATTTTGCCAACGGCAACGCGAATCAATACAAGGTCATCATCGATACCAACACCTCGATCATGACCGAGGAGCAATTGAAGGGAATCGAGGACTATGTCCGCCAAGGAGGGACCTTTCTAACCTTTATCCAAACCGGGCGCCACACGCCGACCGAAACCGATACCTGGAAGATATCAACGTTGACCGGCTACAAGGTGTTGTCCTGGGATTTGCCGGTCTCCGACCAAGACCCGGGACCGCAACCCATGAAGCCGGCTCCCGGTCAGGAGTTTTTCACGCAGAAGGACGGCTGGGTCTATCGAGCGAGCGTCGGTCTCCGCCTTGAAAAAGTGGCTCCGGATGCGCAGGATCTTCTCCACTGGAATGACGGAACGGTCGCTGCCGGGATGCGATCGATCGGCAAGGGAAGAATCATTCATTTCGGTCCGCGCAATGGAACCCAATGGTGGCCCGGTGTGGATGTCGATGCCCTGGAATCGATCTTGAGAAATTTGAACATCAGTCAGGTGCCGGCGCATTTTGAGAAGGAGCAAAATGGCAAGGATCTTCTCATGCGCCACTATGTGACGAACAATGGTCTCTATCACGTCTGGGCGGTCTGGAATCAGAACCCAACGGAATCCCGCCAGGCAACATTGGTCTTCGATGATCAATCCGTCGCCCGCGGCGTTGAGGTGGAAACCGGGGGATTGATGGAGTTCCCTGAAAAGGGGACGCTTGCGAAGATCGACTTCGAGCCGCTCCAAACACGACTGTTCCTAACCCCGCGTCAGGAAATCAAGTTGGCGCCCCTTCGATGGTTTGAGTTGCAGCGAAACTGGTGGCGGGCCTCCTCGGCTCCTCCCCAAAAGGCTCTCCCGAAATCACCGCACCGATTTTCGGTCGATCTATCCGGAGACTGGGCCTTTCGCCCGCTTGACGACGGAGAGGACGGGGCCGCCTTTGTCGCACCGGCTTTTGACGACTCCAGCTGGCAGAAAATCCGCCTCGATATCTGGACGATGCCCGATCAAAAGGACCTTCGCCGCGCCGTGATTCGCAAGACGTTCACCATTCCGTCCAGCTGGAAAGACGGCGATGCGGAATTCTGGTTGCAGTCGTGGCAGGCCACCACTTTCATCGACCGGGGACGGGTTTGGATGGACGGAAAACTCATCCGGGACTGGAACTCGCGGGGAATTGAAGGCGTCAATCCGGAAGGTTCACTGCAAGCGGGAACCACCCATACCGTTGCCGTGGAAATCGATGGCAATCGATCGCTGGTCGGCTCGCGGGGCACCTCGTGGCTCTGGTTCTGGCCGAAAGCGGCTGCGGAGATTGACCTGGCCGGAGAATGGGAAACCAGTCAGGATGTGATGCGTTACGAAAACACCGTCACGTTGCCGGGGGAATACCGCGCCAGAAGTCTGCGCCGGACGGTGAGCATTTCGCGGGAACACGAGGGCAGGAACGTATTGATCGATATCACTGCGGACGGACAACTCCTCGGCGTTTTGTGCAACGGGAAGTGGGTGCGTCGTTTTCATCACATCATCGGAACTCGCTTCCAGTTGAATGTGACGCCCTGGGTGAATTTTGGCGGCGAAAATGAGATTGAACTGATCCACCGCAACGAACCCGGAAGAGGCGAGATCAAAGTCGTGAAACTGAAGTTGTACGCTCCGGACCAACCGTATCCCTGAACGATTCGGCGGCGCTTTTTCGGGATTGTGTTCGCACCCGGTGAGCGATCGTGTCGTTGGGGCTAATACGCCTTTACCGGTGAAACAAAGCCCGGCGGCTTGAGCGCGAGGAGCGAGCAGGTTAGCTCTTGAATAATGTTTTCCGCAGTGTTCCCGATCACGATTCCGGCGATGCCAGTCCTCGCAATCGTACCCATCACCAGGATGTCGATCCCGTTCTTCTCGATGAACTTTGGAATCAATCTCTCCGGTTCTCCTCGCAGATGATGGATCTCCTTCCGGTCGGAAATTTCGGACTCCCTCAGCAACTTCTGAAGCGCAGCCGCGTGCTCCGTCATCGTTCCAGAGACCAGGATGGCAATGGCATCCTCATCCATGCGCACCCAGGGAGTGTTTTGAAGAAAATCCTCAAACTCATATTCCCAGCAGGAAATCACGTGAAGTTCCCCGCTGCAGGTATCGGCCAGCGAGCGAGCCAGCTGCAGCATTCGCAGGGACTGGGTGCGGGCTTCCGGTTCATCGCTCTCGGGATCGATGGCGACGGCAACCTTGATTTCGCTCCGCGGACGGCTGATCGGACGGGTTAGCCAGACCGGGCACGGACACTTGCGGAGCAGAGCCATGTCGATCGCCTTGAACCCCCGGCCGCGATCGCGCGTTTCCGCCTCCTTGACGAGAAGGTCATGCCCATCGCGCAGCACCTGCTGGATAATACGGCTGGCGGGGTGCTTGCCGATTGCCAACGCAACGTCAACCTGGATGGCATTGGGTTCCAGTTTGAGAGCCTCGCTTGCAGAGCGCACCGAGGAGGTCGCCTGATCCACAAGGGACTGCTCAAACTTCACCTTGTGTTCCGGAAGATCCCTGGGGAATTCCGGGCAAGCCACCAGCACCTTGAGTGGCGCCCCGTTGTTTCGCGCCAGGCTGAGTGCCTGCTTCAAGCCACCCGTTTCATCCGTGGTCCCATGGCTTACATAGAGAAGGTTGTGAAAGTGTTGCATGGTTCGATTCCTTTCTCACAAATCTTGATCCTCATTCAGGATGATCTCGGGGGTCTTCAGGCGCAAACGGATCTGCTTTTCGGTTTCGATGATCAAGAGGAAGACGACGCCAATGCCAACGATGATGACCCCGTCGAAAAAGGGCACCGGCGCGGTTTCGAAGATGGGCTGCAGTGGCGGCAGATAGGTAATGGCAAACTGGGCGATGGTGACGGAGATCACGGTCGCCCACACCATCCTGGTGCCCTTGACCAGCTTCCAGGTTAACGACGTTCCGTAAATATTCCGGATGAAGAACAGGTGGGCAATCTCCATGACCACGAGGGTATTCACGGCCATGGTCCGCGCCAGTTCGAGGGAATAGCCCCGGTCGATGGCATATGCGTAGATCCCGAAAACGCCAAAAAGAAACAGGGTCGAGACGAGGACGATGTGCCACGCCAATTCCCCGGTTAGTAGCGGCTCGTTCCTTGGGCGCGGCGCGCGGCGCATCGTATTGTCTTCGGTCGGCTCGAAAGCCAGCGCGATCCCCAGCGTAATCGCGGTGATCAGGTTGATCCAAAGAATCTGGACGGCGGTGATCGGCAGGGTCATGCCAAGAAGCAGCGCGACGACGATCGTCATGGCTTCCCCGGCATTGGTCGGCAGGGTCCAGCTGATCACCTTCTTGATGTTGTCGTAGACCGTTCGTCCCTCGCGCACGGCGGCAACGATCGAGGCGAAATTGTCATCCGCGAGAACCAGCTCGGCGGCTTCCTTTGCGGCCTCGCTGCCTTTCACTCCCATGGCGATGCCGGCGTCGGCACGCTTGAGCGCGGGCGCGTCGTTCACGCCGTCCCCCGTCATCGCGACCGTCAGGCCGTGGGATTGCAACGCCATCACGAGCCTGAGTTTGTGCTCCGGGCTCGTCCGGGCGAAAATGTCCGCATCCAGAACGGTGGCTGCCAGCGTGATGTCATCCATGGCGTCAAGATCGGAGCCGGAAAGTACCCGGTCGGGATTCTGAAGTCCGATTTTCCGCCCGATCGCGGCGGCCGTTCCCTTGTGGTCTCCGGTGATCATCTTGACCCGTATCCCGGCGTCGCGACACTCCGCGACGGCCGCAATGGCCTCGGGACGCGGCGGATCGATCAGTCCCACCAAGCCGATCAGGATCAGCGCGCCTTCAACGTCCTCGAACTCGAGGACGGTATGTTCCGGCGGGACCTGCCTGACCGCAAACGCCAACACGCGCTGGCCCTGCGCCGCGATGGCCTCGGCTTTTTCGTGCCAGTAGGCTTCCTTGCGAGGCTCGGTTCCGTTCGTCAGGCTTCGCTGCTCCGCGCACATGGAAAGAATCACTTCCGGCGCGCCTTTCACCGAAATGAAGGCATGGTTTTCATGGTCGTGATTCAACGTGGCCATGAAGCGATGCTTGGAGTCGAAAGGGATGGCATCGGTGCGCGTCCACGTTGCGATCTCGTTTCTGATATCCAGGCCGATCTTGCCGGACAAGGTCAACAACGCGCCTTCCATCGGGTCGCCCTCGACCGCCCACTCGCCCTCATGTTCGTGCAGCGAAGCGTCGTTGCACAAGGCTGCCGAACGACCGAGTTCTTCAAGGATGGTGTGCTCGCGGCCGGTCACCGCGGCTTCGTTCAGCCTGATGATGCCGTTCGGTTGATACCCGGAACCCTCAAGCGCGAACACGTGAGCTTGCGTCACCACCGAGGTGGCCATCATTTCATTGCGTGTCAGGGTACCGGTTTTGTCAGAGCAGATCACCGACACCGAACCCAGCGTTTCAATCGCGGGCAATCGCCGGACAATGGCATTGCGTCGAGCCATGGCCTGCACCCCAACCGCCAGGGTGATGGTCAGGACTGCGGGCAACCCCTCGGGGATGGCGGCAACGGACAAGCCGACGACCGCCATGAACATTTCGGCAAACTCAAAATGTTCGACGAAGTAGCCGAATACCAGCAGGACCGCGGCGATCAGGAGGATCAGGATGGTCAACCACTTGGCAAAAACGTTCATCTGCCGGACCAACGGCGTGGTGAGAACTTCGACCTTTGAAAGCATGCCGCTGATGCGCCCGATTTCCGTGTTTGCACCCGTTGCCACCACGATTCCCCGTCCCATTCCGCTGGTAACCAGGGTGCCGCTGAACGCCATGCAGGTGCGGTCGCCCAGCGCCGCATCGGTCGGCACCGCCCCCGTTTGCTTGTCCACCGGCACGGATTCTCCCGTGAGAATCGCTTCCTGAACCTGAAGGCCGTGAGCCTTGATCAAGCGCAGGTCGGCGGGAACTTTGTCGCCCGCCTCCAGCAACACGATGTCGCCGGGAACCAGGTGGTCGCCCTCGATGCTGCGGCGGTCACCATCCCGCAATACCGAAGCCCGAAGGGCAAGCATGCGGCGGATTGCCTCCATCGCCTTCTCCGCCTTGCCTTCCTGAAAGAAGCCGATCGCGGCATTGGCAACGACCACCGCCAGGATGACCAGCGTATCGGTGACATGCCCCAACGAAGCCGTGATGGCCGCCGATCCCAGAAGCACGTAGATCAGGATGTTGTGGAAATGGAGGACAAACCGGGTCAGGGCCCTGCGTTTGGGCGGCTCCGGAAGTCGATTGGGGCCGTGCTCAGCCAGGCGTGCCGCCGCCTCTTCATGGGTGAGGCCATCGACCGACGTCGTCAAGACGTCCAGAACCGCGTCCGGGGACTCGTGGTGCCAATGAGGGTCCATGGTTATAGGGCGTGCCGACGGTGCTTCATGGTTGGGGAATTGGACACTTTAGTCCCGGATTCCTCCTGCCTACTTCGCGGATCCTGCGTTTTGCATCGCATCGCATGAGCATTGCTCCGTTCGGGATGGATCTCATCTTGCCGAAATTCCATCCATGCTCTGGGCCGGGCATCCCTTCGAACGGGAACGTTAGGCAAGATCGCCTGACCCGGATGATCAATGGTACCTTGGGCTGTTGAAGTCTGCCGCATCTCGAGTCGTTGCCGCGGATGGTTTCGACGGTAGGGGAGGAGTTGAGAGGTGAGGGGTGGAGAGGCGAAGCTGGATCGTACTCGTATTCCTGGACGCTGAATCCGGCGCCGAAGACGAAGTTGGTGGCGACGCCGTCCTCGGTTTGGCTGACGCGTCGAGTGCGGTAGTCGTAGTTAACCCTTGCGACCGATCAATGGAGACAAACTACCGATGGTCGAAGGCATCACGATCAAGGTCGATGCTCGGGCCATGGTTCTGGTGTCGTGGATTTCACGCAAGCTGCTACGGGCTCAACGAAGATGCGCACGCGATCGAGCGGTGGAGAAAATGGGCGGCCATCCCGGAATGTAGCGGTTTCGGGAACTGAGACGGTATCCTTAAATTCGGCCATTCTACTGGCGCTAGGATCGGGGCATCGTCGCTGGGGTTACGGGAACAAGAATGCGCTTCGTAAGCTGGCGTTATGGATCGGAATGGATCAGGGACTGGATGATGCCGAGGATGTTGGGAAGCTCGGAGTTGAGGTGCCCTTTTGAGACACCAAACATTGATCATTGATCCGCAGATTTATCTCGTGGCACTATTGCAATCTCATAGCCGCTAATTGCCACCTTCCCTTCGACTTCAATGCAAATCATCTGCAGAATATCTTTCAACGTAGCTTCTTTAGCGGTAAAAGTAACGCGCAGGTCCGATGCGTGTGGTAAGTAGCACCTGATATTCAGAGCGAAGTGTTTTCCGCCGTCCATTTGCTCCTTAATATCTGCAATTTGGCATTCCATGAAGGCGAGGACGTCGATAAGCCGGTCATTGTTACTCTCTATGGCCGAGAAAGTATACTGATCGCACAACCTCGTGTACTCTTCAGTCACCTGTTTTAACGGTCGTGCGACAAATTTCATTCCCTCATGAAATTCCACGATACTTCCTTCGTATTCTTGCTCGGTGCCTGGTGTTGACGGTACTAGAATTACAACGTCAGCAAATACGTCAATTTGAGAGGCGCAAAGCAACAACGCAATGAACATCTGTTTAGTCATGACTATTAGTTTTGCTTCTCTTTCGTAGTTCTTCTAGCTCCTTGGAGTATTTCTTTTCAAGTTCCCTAACCTTCGCGTCCATCTTTTTCTGCCTCAATCGTTTGTCCTCCTTTGCCTCGCCTGGAAACAGATCATTCAAAGGCGGATGCTCACTTCCGGGATTCTCTACGTTCTTGCCGCCGTACACACTTTTGGCCGACGACTCAACAATATTTTGTGTTCTTACAGCCCGTTCTTCATTAATCCTGACGCTGAAACCCACTTTCTCATTGACCAAATATTTCTTTTGTCCGCCCTAGAGTTTGATCGCTGCGTCACCTAAATGTTACTCCAAAGTATGCTGAAATTCATGCGCACCGGAAGCTTCATGGGTGAGGCCATCGACCGACGTCGTCAAGACGTCCAGAACCGCGTCCGGGGACTCGTGGTGCCAATGAGGGGCCATGGTTATAAGGCGTGCCGACGGTGCTTCAAAGTTGGGGAATTTGACACTTTAATCCCGGATTCCTCCTGCCTGCTTCGCGGATCCTGCGTTTTCCATCGCATCGCATGAGCATCGCCCCGTTCGGGACGGATCTCATCCTGCCGAAATTCCACCCAAGCCCTGGGCCGGGCATCCCTTCGAACGGGAACGTTGGGCAAGATCGCCTGACCCGGATGACTCTACGAAGGAGACGCTCATCATTTCCGCGCGGCCTCAAGCAACCGGGCATGCTGCGCGACAACGTCCCGCCAGCGTGATTCGTCGGCCAGGTTGCGCATCTCCGCATCATCCGTCGCGTGGTCATAGAGCTCTCGGGCGGTTTCCCGACCGTCGATCAAATCGATCCAGGACACATAACGCCAGCGCTCGGTGCGCACCGTATAGCCCATGATCCTGGGCTTGCTGCGCCAGTTTCGGGATTCCCAGGGGCGCGGGAATTGCGAGAAGGCGGCATCCTTTACGGTCGCCCCCGCATCGTCAAGCACCGGGCGCAGGCTCACACCCGCCAACCCCTTCGTTGGGGGCAAACCCGCCAGATCCACCAGGGTGGGGAACACGTCTACCAATTCAACGAGGGCTTCGGTTCGCGCTCCCGCATTCGGATTGCCGGGCACCCGGATGATCAACGGCACCCGGGTGTCGAGTTCATAGTTGGTGGCTTTGCACCAATAACCGCGTTCGCCCAGGTGGAAACCGTGATCCCCCCAAAGCACCACGATGGTATTCGCGGCGGCTCCCGAACGCTCCAACTCGTCCAGCAAGAGTCCCACCTGCGTGTCGATGAAACTCACACAGGCATAGTAACCGTGTCGCAACTCCGCGGCTTTCTCGGCCGGGATCGGGCCCGCGTTGGGGATGTCGCGATACCCCCGTAACTCGGGCAATGAGGACACCACCGCCAACGACAATTGATCCTCCGGAGCCGTCGCGTTCGGTAGGGTCGTGAATGATTCCCGGGCATACCGGTCCCAGTAGGGGCGGGGAGTGGAAAACGGCAGGTGCGGCTTGTGGAACCCCACGGCGAGAAAGAAGGGTTCTTCCGGTTCCTGCATGGCCCGGTTCTGCAGCCAGGCCACCGCGTGGCGCGCGATCCGGCCATCGGGATAGTTCTCGTCGGCCACGTCCGCCGCCTCGGTCGCCGCCATCTTTCGTCCCGTGACCGGGCGGTTGGTTGCGTTCTTCCCCGCCTGATTCTCAGGTAAAAAGTAAGCCTCCGAAATGTCGTTATGGTAGAGTGTCGCCGGTTCCGACCAGGAGGCTGGATCCTGGTACGGTTCCTGGCTGTGAAAAATCTTGCCGAAGGCCGTCGCGGCGTAACCCCGTTGATGAAAATACTGGGGCAACGTTTCCACGTCCGGCAGTCGTTCGCGGAAACGGGTGTAAAGATTCCAGACTCCGGTCTCGTCCGGCCGGCGTCCCGTCATGATCGAAGCCCGGGACGGCGTGCAAACTGCTTCCTGACAGTAGGCCCGCATAAAGGTGGTTCCGGTCGCCGCCAAACGATCGATATTCGGCGATTGCGCCAGCGGGTCCCCATAAGCTCCGAGAGCCGGTCGCAGATCATCGACCGCGATAAACAGTACATTCGGTCTCGCAACGGCACATTCAGCGCCCCACAAGGACGCCAGCACCGCTGCCAGAAATCGGAACTTGGTCAGGATTCGCACCACGAGAAGGCGCAGTCTACCAAGGACTGCCGGTTAGGGCATCCGTTGATTTCAAGTCGTTGTTTTTTATTTCGTCTCGACAAGGGACCCCACAATCTCTCTTTCGGGAAAGCTCGAGCATACCCCCGATGGTGTGAAGCTCGTTCGCCGGTAGATCGAGTCCGTTCTGTGTCGCGAATTGTCGACCGTTCGGTACTTGCAAAACGCCACCTTGCAGGCGTATAGAGCGCCGGTGTTTTTCGTTCCAAAAGGTTGCATTCCAAGACTTTGCCGAGCTGCGTTGTTGCTGCTTCTGGCAACTCAGGGGTGTGGTGTCCACACGGTGAATGAGGAGCCGCAACCGGCCAAGCCGGGAAAAACCGGGTTTGTCAACCATCAGGCCCCATCCGGCTCGCGGGGAAACCATGGAGACCGATGGTGGAAGCGGTTTCGGGATTCGAATCTGGATGGGTTGATTGAGGCCGCGTTGGCGGAGAATCCCGATCTGCAGGCGGTCAGTCGGCGCATTGATCAGGCGAATGCGCGGTTGGTTCAGGCTGGGGCGACGCTGTTTCCCCAAATCGGCTTCGGCGGGGACTTCGAGAGCCGGTGGGACGAGGGCGGGAGCCGCGTTGATGGGTCGTCGCTTGGGCTCACGTTTGACTGGGAGCTGGATGTCTGGGGCCGGATTCGGTCGGGGCGTTCGGCGCGGGAGAAGGAAGCGGAAGCGGCGGCGGCAGACTGGGAAACGGCGCGTCTGTTGCTGACCGCCTCGGTCGCGGAAACGTGGTATGAATTGATCGAACAACGCGGACAGCTGAGATTGGCGGGCGAGCAGCTTGACGTGAACCGGACGCTGCTGGAATTGACCCGCTTGCGTGCCGGGCAGGGTCAGGGTTCGGCGGTCGCGGTTTTGCAGCAGCAGGAACAACTTCAATCCATTGAAACGCGCGTTCCTGATATTGAGGCGCGAATCGAGGCGCTGGAATTGACGCTCGATGCGTTGATCGGCAGCCTGCCGGGATCCCGAAAGCGGGTGTCCGGGACGGACGAGCTCCGCAGCCCACCGCCCCTGCCGAAAACGGGCCTTGCGTCCGATTTGCTGGCGGATCGGCCGGATTTACGGGCGCGACGGGCTCGGGTCATCGCCCTGGATCACGAAGTGGGAGAGGCGATCGCGGATCGCCTGCCGCGATTTTCGATCGGGGGCTCGCTGGGCGCCGGTGGATCGCCCGGGCTTGACCGTTTGATCGGAGACGCAATCGCCGGGGCCGTCGCGCCTGTTTTTGAAGCGGGCAGCCGCAAGGCGGAAGTCAGCCGTCGCCAGTCGCGGGTTCAAGAGGAACTCGATCTCTACACGGGCGATTTCATCGCCGCGGTTCGCGATGTCGAGACGGCGCTTTCCAATGCGGCGAAGCTGGCGGAACGGGTCAGGCGTCAATCCGTGCAGCTGGACACCGCCCGAAAACTTCTCGCCGAGTCGCGCAATCGCTACACTCAAGCGGTCACCGACTACCTGCCGGTTCTCGACGCCGTGTCGAAAGTTCAACAACTGGAGCGAGATTTGCTCACGAGCCGACGTGAATGGCTTAGCGCACACGTCGCGCTGCATCGCGCCCTGGGTGGACCGATGCCCGAAAAACCATGAAACCCGTTCGCACCATTGTTCAGATTGTCGGGGCCCTGCTGGTCCTGGGGGTGGCGATTGTCGCTGCTCTCATTTTGTTGAAAACCGCGCCAAAAGTCGAGCCGGAGGAAGAAAAACAAGCGGCGAAGATCGTCCAGGTCATTGATCTTCGCCCGAGCAACGAGCGCATTTATGTGACGGCGTGGGGCACGGTGATTCCGGCGCGTGAAGTCATCATGCGGCCCCAGGTCAACGGCCGGGTGATTGGCCATCACGAGGCGCTCGTTCCAGGAGGGCGCCTGGAGATGGGGGCGGAATTGGTGCGGATTGATCCGTCGGATTACGAGATGGCCCTGATTGAAAGCGAGGCGGAATTGGAGAATGCCCGGTTTGACTTTGAAGTCGAGCGCGGTCGCCAGATCATCGCGAAACGGGAATGGGATCAGTTGCGGGCCGACGTGCCCGATGCCGATGCCAATCCTTCGCTCGCGCTCCGCGAACCGCACCTGCGTAAATCCGAGGCGATGGTGGCCAAAGCCGAGAACGCGATTGAACGCGCCAAACTCGATCTGGCGCGGACCAGGCTGGTGGCGCCCTTCAACAGCATGGTAGCCGAGGAGTCGGTCGAGGTTGGTCAGGTCATTGAATCCGGAAAGGACATCTGTCGACTGGTCGGAACGGATGCGTTCTGGGTTCAGACGACACTCCCGATCAATGATTTGAAGCGGATTTACCTGCCCGAAGGAGCTCAGCCGGGGGCGGGGGTGGAAGTCTATCTCGATACCGGCAATGGCCAAGCCTCTCCCTGGTCGGGAACCGTGGTTCGGCTGTTGAGCGATCTCGAACCAAACAGCCGGATGGCGCGTCTCCTGGTGGAAGTTGCCGATCCTCTCGGGCTGCAGGATTCCTCGGGCGCGGGTGAACACATTCCCTTGTTGTTGGGAAGTTATGTGCGGGTTGAAATCGAGGCGGGACGTCTGGATGATGTGCTGACGTTTCCGCGCCCATCGTTGCGGGAAGGCAATCGGTTGTGGTTTGTGGGGAGCGACAATCGCATCCGGATCGCCACGCCGGAGGTCCTCTGGACGCGCAAGGAGACGGTCTTTGTTCCCAATGTGCTTCAGGCGGGCGAACGGCTCATCGTGAGTGAATTGAAGGCCGCTCTGCCCGGCATGAAGGTGAATCCGCAGCCGCTTGAAGATGGCGGTGATGATGTGGCGTCGGCTCGATGAAGACTGGCGAAAAACAGGGAATCATCGCGTGGTTTGCCGGCAATGAGGTTGCCGCGAATCTGCTCATGATCTCCGTGGTGGTGACCGGGCTTCTCGTCGCGCGAAGCATCCGCCAGGAGGTTTACCCGATTTACGAACTCGACACGGTCGAGGTGGAGATGGATTACCGGGGAGCCAGCCCCGAGGAAGTCGAGCGATCGGTCGTTTTGCCCATCGAATCGGAGATGCGCGGGATGGAGTTGGTCCGGCGGGTTACCTCCGTCGCCCGGGAGGGGACGGCCCTGGTCGAGGTGGAGGTTCGGCCAGGTTATGATCGGAATCGTGCCCTGCAGGAGGTCACGGCTGCGGTGCAGCGCGTCAGCCTGTTTCCGGACGATGTCGAGCCGCCGGTGATCACGTTGGGAAGTGGGCGCCGACGCGAAGTGATGCGGATCGCGGTGTATGGCGATCTGGACGAACAAACGTTGGTCGATTTTGCGCGGCAGCTCGAAGACGGGCTCCTCGCCGAACCGGGAATCGCGCTGGTTACCTTGCGCGGCGCGCGCCGGCCGGAGGTGCTGGTCGAAGTGCCGCAGGAACGGCTTCGCGCCCTGAACCTCACGCTTTCTGATATTGCCGAAACGATCGAGGACGCGGCGCTGGACGTCCCTGCGGGGACCCTGCGAACGCCGGGCGGCGACATTCTTCTCAAAACCACCGAGCGCCGCGATTTTGCGAGCGAGTTTGCCAGTCTTCCGATCCGAAGTTCCGGCGATGGTGCTCGTGTCAGGCTCGATGACGTCGCCACGATTATCGACGGCTTTGAAGATTCGAGTGAGGAGGCCTACTTTGACGGCGGGCGCGCGGTTTCGCTCGCCGTTTTCAGCTCGGAAACGCAACCACCGCTGAAAGTGGCGCGGGCAGTCCGCAAGTTTGTCGAAAAGATCCGTCCCGGCCTGCCTCCCTCCGTGAACATTACGCTGTCGCGGGATCGCTCAATCGACTACCAGGAACGCGTCAGCCTGTTGCTCGAAAACGGGGCTGCAGGTCTGATTCTGGTGCTGATCGCTCTCGGGTTGTTTCTCGAATTGCGGGTCGCGTTTTGGACGGCGATCGGCATTCCGGTTTCGATTCTCGGTTCGCTGGTCCTCATGCCGTTGATGGACGCCAGCATCAACATGATCTCGCTCTTCGGATTTATCATTACCCTGGGGATCGTCGTCGACGATGCGGTGGTCGTGGGGGAAGACATTTTCCACAAGATCTCCGAAGGGATGTCGCGTCGTGAGGCTGCGGTCGCAGGAGCCCGGCAAATGACCGTTCCCGTACTCTTTGCGGTTTCGACGAACATCATCGCCTTCCTCCCGCTGCTGTTTGTTCCCGGCGAGACCGGGCAGTTTTTCGAGATTTTGCCAGCCGTCGTCATCGCGGTCTTCACGGTCTCGCTGGTCGAATGCCTGCTCATTCTCCCGGCCCACCTCGCCTTCAGTCAGAAAGCGAAGGAAGGGAATTCGCTGCTCGCGCGATTCGATCGTGTGCAAACGCGGTTTCGCGAGCGGCTTGATGTGGCGATGGAATCCGCCTACCGGCCGATCCTCGACCTGGCCATCCACTACCGATACATGACGGTGGCGGTGTTTCTCGCCGCGCTGCTGGTGGTCGGCGCGTGGATTGCGAGTGGACGGATCGACTTTATCTTTCGCCCGGAGATTGAGACGGATTTTGTGCAGGCGGAGCTGGAGCTGCCTTCCGGCACCCCGGTTGAACGAAGCCGGTTGGTGTCGTTCATGGTCGAGGATGCAGCGCGCCGGGCCTTGGAGAAAAACGGCGAGAAGGACATTCTCATCGGAATTCTGACCGAAGTCGGGGACGGCGGCAGCAATGCCGGCGAGGTCAATGTGATGCTCGTGCCACAAAGCCAGCGCAAGATCACCGGGGAAGAGTTCGTTAAAATCTGGCGCGAGGAGATTCCCGAAATCCCGGATCTGGAATCGCTGTTTTTCGATTGGTTGATCGGTCCCGGCGGCGAGGCTGAAATCGACATTCAGTTGGCGCATCCCGATCTGGCCACCCTGCGTCACGCTGCCGATGAGGTGGCCGCGGCCATCCAGCCCTATCCCGGGGTGGAGGATGTCCGCAAAAGCTTCGGTCGCCAGATGCCGCAGCTCAGCTTTGAGATCAAGGAAGCGGGACGCAGTCTGGGCATCACCGCACGGGATCTAGGACAGCAAATTCGTCATGCATTTTACGGGGCGGAGGCGCTTCGTCAGCCGCGCGGTCAACAGGAACTGCGGGTCATGGTTCGGCTGCCGGAAGCGGATCGTCGCTCGATGAGCGGACTGGAGCAATTGCTGATCCGCGCTCCGGGCGGTGGCGAGATTCCGATCGCCCAAGCGGCGACGATTACCGAGACCGGTGCTCCCGTTCGAATCGAGCGGGTGGACGGGGGACGCGTCGTCAATGTGACCGCGAATGTGATTCCGGACGTCACCACGGGGGCCAAGGTCATCAGCGCGTTTTCGCGTAAAGAGCTTCACGCGATTCTCGACCGTCATCCCGGGCTTCGCTATTCGTTCGAGGGGGATCAACGCGAAGAGCGGGAGGCGATGCGCGAACTCATTTGGGGACTGGTTGCTTCGCTCTTTGTCATCTACACGATCATGGCGGCGATCTTGCGGAGCTACATTCAACCGGTGATTGTCTTCCTGACCCTGCCGTGGAGCCTGGCCGGAGCGGTCGTCGGCCATCACCTGCTCGGTTTCCAACTCAGCATTTTCAGCGTCTTTGGCATGATCGCGCTCTGTGGCATGGTCGTGAACGGTGCGTTTGTCCTTTCGGTGACCCGCAATCGCTACCGCGAGCGCGGTGATGACCCGAAGGACATCACTCGAAATGCCGCGCTGCGCCGTTTTCGACCGATCCTGCTGACCGCAATCACCACGTTTCTCGGCCTTGGCCCGATGATCTTTGAGACGTCGGTTCAGGCACTCTTCCTCGTTCCCATGGCCATTTCCCTGGGGATTGGAACGCTGGTTTCGACCTTCGTCATTCTGCTGCTGATCCCCGCTTCCTTTGGGATTGTGGAGGATTTGGAAGCGAAGGTGAACTCCTGAAACGCCTCGACGCCGATTGCTCCGAGGTGATCCATGACAAGAACCCCCGGCGCTTTACGTGATCTACGCATGAGACCACGTTCCCTGATCTTCGGCGCCCTCTTTCTTCAATGGATCACGAGTATGGCGATTTCTGATTCGGAGCGATGGTTTCGCGGCAATACCCACACCCATTCGCTCTGGAGCGACGGGAACGATTTCCCGGAGATGATCATCGGTTGGTACAAAGAGCAGGGCTATGATTTTATCGCGTTGAGTGATCACAACATCCTGGCCGTGAGCGAGAAGTGGATGGACGTGGAGTCGATCCAGAAACGCCAGAAAGCGCTGGGGCGTTCCGCGTTGGAGAAGTATCAAAAGAAGTATGATCAAGATTGGGTCGAAACGCGGGAGGTTGAGGGGAGAACCCAGGTTCGGCTCAAGAAGATCAGCGAATTTCGGCCCCTGTTCGAGGAACCGGGCAAGTTCCACATCATTCAAGCGGAGGAGATCTCGAGCAGTGCCGGGGGAAAACCGGTGCACATCAACGCGGTGAATCTTCCCGGCAAGAATACGATTCCCGCAGTTCGCAGTGAGGGCAGCGTGCGCGAGGTGATGCGCCAGAATCTCCAGGACGTGGCGAAATTGGAAGAGCAGACGGGGGTGCCGATCCTGACCCACCTCAATCATCCGAATTTTGGTTGGGCGATCACGGCGGAGGACATCGCCCATGTGCTCGAGGAACAGTTTTTTGAAGTGTACAACGGGCATCCTGGGATTCGGCATCTCGGCGATGAAATTCACCCTGGCGATGAACGAATCTGGGACATCGCGAACACGATACGCATTGCCGAGCTCCAGGCGGAACCGTTGTTCGGTGTCGCGACGGATGATTCCCACAATTACCACGGCGGAAACGTTTCGCCGGGGCGTGGTTGGGTCATGGTTCGCGCCGCAACGCTGGATGGTTCAAGCTTGGTTGAGGCCATGCGGGCGGGCGAGTTCTATGCGAGTAGCGGGGTTTATGTGGAGGAAATCCGCTACGATGCAGCGTCGCGCGAACTCGCCTTTCAGATTCAACCTGACGGAGAGGCGACTTTTCAAGCCGAGCTCATCGGGACACGCGAGAACTACGAGGAATCTCAGATTGGTGAGGTTTTGGCCACGGCGGAAGGCCCTTCAATCCGCTTTCGCGTTCCAACGGGTGTGCTCTACGCACGGGTCGCGATTACTTCGAGCAGAGCTCATCCGAATCCGTCATTTCCCGGGCAGAAGGAACAAGCGTGGTTGCAACCCATCGGATGGAGGAAGTAGCGCTCAGGAGAACGTCCCGTTGAAGGCGCGTTCCTCGAGTTTGGGTTTGAATTCAGGGTTAGAACGGGAAGGTTGATTCCAGAGCTATGAATACCAGCCCCATTGATCTCAGTTCATCGCCCCCGGACATTCAGTCGGCAGAAGATTGGAGCCTCCTTTTCCAAAACATTCTCGTTTCGATGGATTGCTGTACCGGGACGCTTCATCGCGTCAATCCTGAGACGTCGATGCTCGAGCTGGTCACCCAGGTCGGGATTCCCGAAGAGCTCATGCCCAAGGTTCAGGTGATTCCGATCGGCAAGGGGATCGCCGGGGCTGCCGCGGAACGGCGCGAACCGGTCCAGATCTGTAATCTGCAGACCGACACGTCGGGCGTCGCTCGTCCGGATGCAAAGAAAACCCAGGTTGCAGGATCCCTTGCGGTTCCTATCCTGGAAGGTGAGAAACTGCTCGGAACGCTTGGCGTCGGCAAGCGGACGCCTCACGATTTCGATGAAGCGGAAACCGAAACCCTGGGGAAGATCGCGCACTGGCTGATTCCCCTTGTGAAACCCTGATTCATGTTCAACCAAGCGCTTCGGCTCGCCCGAACTGCGGCCTTGTGGTAAGGAATACGAGTTCGAACTGAGTCGCCCCATGAGTCAAGCGCCCAACGAGTCCGCAAAGGAGCAGCGTCTGCAAGGTGCGATCGCGGTGCTCGCGATACTCACCATCGTCATTCATCTCATCCTGCGATTTGGCCTGAAGCTCTCTCCCGAAGCGTCGAACGTTCCCCTCTGGATCGCCTTTGTCTTCGGAGGGACCCCGTTGGTCTGGAGCCTGTTGGGCAATCTGATTCGGCGCGAGTTTGGCTCCGACTTGTTGGCCGGGATCTCCATCGTCACCTCCCTGTTTCTGGGCGAATACCTTGCCGGCACCCTCGTGATTCTGATGTTGTCAGGCGGAGAGGCGCTGGAGGCATATGCCGTGCGCGGGGCGTCGTCCGTGCTCAAAGCGCTCGCGGCTCGCATGCCCTCCGTCGCCCATCGCAAAGCGGAATCTTCCTTTGTCGATATCGAACTGGAAGCAGTGGAAGTGGGGGACTTGTTGGAAGTGTTGCCCCATGAGATCTGCCCGGTCGACGGCACGGTGGTGGAGGGACACGGCGTGATGGACGAATCCTACCTGACTGGTGAACCCTACGTGATTTCGAAGACGCCGGGATCGCAGGTGATTTCCGGAGCGGTCAATGGAGAGTCTGCGCTCACCATTCGCGCCGACAAACTGGCGATCGATTCTCGATACGCCAAGATCATGGAGGTGATGCGGGCTTCCGAACAGCGGCGCCCGAAAATGCGCCGGCTGGCGGACAAACTGGGCGCTTTCTACACCCCTGTTGCGGTTGCGCTGGCCTTGGCCGCGTGGTTGGCGAGCGGAGATCCCGTGCGATTCCTTGCCGTTCTTGTGGTGGCGACTCCCTGCCCACTTCTCATTGCCATCCCGGTCGCCATTATCGGTTCGATTTCGTTGGCGGCAAAACGGGCCATCATCATCCGCGAACCCGCGGTTCTGGAAACCGTAGATACCTGTCGCGCGGTGATTTTTGACAAGACCGGAACCCTGACCTACGGGCGGCCCGAGTTGGTCGAACAACTACCCGCCAAAGACCGGGATGCCGCGGAAGTTCTGCAATTGGTGGGTAGTGTTGAAGTTTACTCCAAACACCCGTTGGCTGAGGCGATTGTCAGGAAAGCAAAGTCTGTCGGCGCACTCCTGAACGTCGCCAAGATCAGCGAAAAGCCGGGGCAAGGCCTGACCGCTCAAGTTGATGGCTGCGAAGTGCGGATCACCAGCCGAAAACAACTCCTCGTGGATCGACCGGAAGAGGCATCCTTTCTGCCACCCCAGGGCGAAGGGCTCGAGTGCGTGGTGCTGATTGACGATCGGTATGCGGCCACCTACCGGTTTCGGGATGCGCCGCGTCCGGATGGGGCCGAGTTCATCCGCCACCTCGGTTCGAGACATCAGATCGAGCACGTCATGCTCTTGTCCGGAGATCGCGAATCCGAGGTCAACTACCTTGCGGGCAAGGTTGGCATTACCGATGTGCAGGCCGGGAAAAGTCCCGAGGAGAAGTTGGAAATCGTGCGGGCGGAAACCGCGAAGCACAACACCGTCTACGTTGGAGATGGGATCAATGACGCCCCCGCCCTCACCGCGGCGACGGTCGGCGTCGCCTTTGGGCAGAACAGCGACGTTACCGCGGAAGCCGCCGGAGCCGTGATCATGGACAGCTCGCTCCGCAAGGTGGATGAGTTGATGCACATCAGCCAGCGCATGCGCCGGATCGCCTTGCAGAGCGCGGTGGGCGGAATGGCGCTGAGTGTAGTCGGCATGCTGTTCGCCGCGTTCGGATACCTTCCTCCGGTGGCGGGAGCCATCGCCCAGGAAGCGATCGACGTTCTCGCCGTCCTCAACGCCCTCCGGGTCGCCCTTCCCCCCAAGTCGTTGACCGATTATTGATCCAGACGAGAAGGGGGGAGGGGTTCGCAGCAATCCCGAATCAACGTTGGCGCCAATGGCGCAAGTTTAATCATATTAGCTCTCCTCCGGGCTCGTCCCGGTGGGTGCGCGATCAACCACCAGAACCGTCTTCTGAGATTCATCGCCCCCACCGGCTTCATGCCGGTGGAGCGCTGACTCCTTCCCGGCGCATGATCTGGTTTTTGACGGTGCCAGGCGGAGTCAGCGCTTGACTGGCGCAAGGCCAGCCGGGGCGGGGGCGGGGGCGGGAATGGAAATGGTCTGGTGGGTGGTCTCGGTTCCACGGGAATAAATCCCTGTGGAGACCCGGGCAACTTTACCGATGAACCTGCTTAAACGCCCCCTAGCGCCGCATCTCAAGATCACGCGAAACTTCTGGATTCTTCCCTCCAAAGTCAGATTCTCCATTCATCATTTCACGAGCTTTGATACTGTTCGAGCGCACAGTCATTTTGAGCGAGCAGGGAACTTTTCCCTCTCCCCACACTTTCCGTGATATTTCGACAACCTTGCAGGGCGAATTTCGTCCCCGCCTCCTCATTCAGTTGCCAAATCGCTATCGCTTCCTGCAATTCCCAACAAGCTTGACACCCACGTTTCGCCGCAATAGCATTCCCACCAGAGGCGGCAGTAAGCCTGGCAAATCATGAATCATTTTTCCCAAAATTCGCCCCGAATTCCAATCCTCCCCAATACACAATTCTCCCTGCAAGAATGTTGACTACAAAAGGATATCCCTGCATTTCTGCAGGATATCCACAGTTAGTGCCGGAAGAATTGGATGAAAGACGATCTTCTAAAAGCTTGGCGGATATTGCGGCCCCTCGTGAAGGACGGATACACATTTTCGGAAATCAAAGATCTCGCTGGTTCGTCCGCCCTTCCAATCGAGGAACTCACACACCTTCAACAGAAATCCCTTCCAGCAAAGAGTGCCACAAAGTCCCAGCTTCTGGATGCCATAGATGACCTCATTTGTAGAGAGGAACAACCTGAGGACTCGATCAGACTCCTTATTTCATTCGTGTGGAAAGGAAACCCCGAACTCCGCGAAGAGATCGTGGATCGCTTGAAAGAACAAGGAATCACCATTGAGGATGGCGAGGTTGTGAGCGAGATTCGCTCCAAATCCACTCAGACCATGAAAAGAGACCGAGAGTTGCAGGTACAAATGCTTCTCGACCTGCGGAATGGAACCCAGCAGGTCGATCCCTCACAGTACGAGAGTGAGCATCTTGCCTACAATGCGGCTTTGATCCTGGACGAAGGACTGGCCGAGGGCGACTCGGTCAAGAACCACCGTGGACGGTATGCAAGTGCCGTACTGACGCACTTAACGGGAAAGGGACATGATTTTCTAGACGCCCTCGACGAAGATGGCCCCGAACCGCAGCAACTTGCCACCCCTATGAAAGTTTTTGTGAGTCATTCATCTGATGACGCCATATTAGCTGAAGCGATTGTAGAATTGCTCCGCGCCGCTCTCAGTATTCCAGCATCCCAGATTCGATGTACGAGTGTTCCAGAGTATGGGTTGGATGTCGGTGATAATACCGATGCCCGTCTGAAAGCCGAGGTGAGAGAATCGAAGTGCTTCATTGCCCTGATCACGCCCGTAAGCATAGGATCAACTTACGTCCTTTTCGAACTGGGTGCTAGATGGGGAACGGAACTCCCGCTTTTCCCCGTTTTGGGACGCGGCGCTACCTCGCGGAATCTGGACGGACCACTCAAGGCGATAAACGCAATTTCGCTGACGGATGTGAGCCGAATTCATCACCTTATCAATAAGGTTGGGTCTGTTCTGGAGCTGACACTTGCCGAGACAGAGACGTTCGCACGCAAGGTTGAGGCGGTCAGGGAGGCGGCAAAGGATACGATCCAAGTCGAACCATCATTGGGGGCACATCCGAGACTCTGGAGAACACACCTGAGAGGATAATGAATTTGTTGTTTTCAGCTACAAGCATTCCAACTGTTCAGGAAATTGCAGAAGCACTCGACGTGCCACTTCTTCAGATTGGAGCGCATCTGGAAGGTCTAGAAGATGATAATCGAGTCAAGAAAGAGAATAACCACCCTCGCCTTGAAGAGTGCCGCTACAAGCTCACTCCGGACGAAATGAAGGCAAGAATCAAGCACTAACAATGCGTTGCACCGGAACGCTGATCGCGTCCGGTGAACGCTGACGTTAGCCCACAATAATTATGAACTCCCGAAATCATGCCTGCAAAGACTGATCAGGAACTCACCGGTGACGGTTTCACTTCCGCTGGCATCTCCAGATATCGCCAAGTGATTGATGGTTACACCGGAGAGGTTCATTCGAAGGCAGTTCGCCAAGCGGATGCCGAGAAGGCTAGTGACATGCCGCGTGAGGTCACGGACAATCATGTTCGGGCCGCAGCCCATTCCATTGCGTCAAGTTACGGCACAAAAGTTCGCCCAAAGTGGTGGATTCCCTGCCACGTGGCGGAATATGTCTTTACAGCTGTTGCTGGGGTAGGAGCTGGCAAGCTCGATCAATGGTGGGGAATTCTTATGTTTGGGGTGGGCCTCGGAATTGCGGTGCTGCTCATCGTTATCCGCCTTACTTCGAAAGCCTAACTTACCGCACAAATGGAATATAAATATACAGAATCAGCCGAGAAGGAGTTGGAGGACTTCAAGCGGGAACAGGTAGCGCTACTTGAGGACTTTGTCCGCAGGCGTAAATATGTGTATGGGGATGATCTAATTGAGGTGACAGGATCAGACGTGAAGGAAGCAAAGCGCCATTTCACGATCATCGATAATCGAAAGTCTAGCATCCGCCAACTGACCTTGGGAACCTACTTATTCATCGGGATCGTTACCTTGATCGGGGGGCTTTTCTACGAGCAAATCCGCGCAGCGATGACCGGCGATCCCACTCAACTAATGATAATTCTGATGGGGGTCACGATGATCTTCGCCAGTCTATTTGGTCATTGGTGGTTCCGCTTTCGTGATCGCATTCGTGCCGAACGCAGGGAATTCACCGACGAGAAATAGACGAGGGCTAACAAGACGTGGCTACCAACAGGCTGCCCGCCGCGAGTCGAAAGCGTCATGACAACTCAACCATCAACCCTGAATTCGGAGCGCGCCCTCAGGCAGCCTGTGGCAGCACTCTGACGTTGTGCGCCAAGCGAAGCGAGGCGTTTCTTATGATATGAAAGTAATCTTGTGATAAAACCTAGCCAGTAGTCACTACCGAGTGTTGCGTTCATGTTAGCTAAGCCAGAGAAGATTCGCGGAAGCCGCCGCGTGACCAAGGCCCAATTCCATTCGCCCCTTGCGAATGGCTGGCGGAACAGCATGGATGAAGCGTACACAGGGAATCGACTAGCCCACAGGGAGGTTCGCACCCTCCCGAATGGTTGTATTTTGACAGCCCCGTAATAGCTAAGCGCGATGGTTCAGGACTTAACGTTATCTGAAAACAGCATCGGCTTCCGCGATTTCAATGGCGAGCGGAGGTCGGCGTCGCCGGGGTCTAAAGACCGTGGGATGGTCGAAGAGAAGCGATATTAAAATGAGTCGGAATTCACCGGATAAGAAGACCGATTCACCTCGAACTTGGGAGGCCTCGCCGCCGTCCTTGCTGGGGAATGATCCCCGTGAGGTGACCGATACCCAACCCAAAGAAGGGATCGGTGGAAGTGGTGAGGAGTCAGACCCGCCCATACTACTCCGAGACGGTAACGCCGTTCACATGGGGAAGGGGGCTGGTGTAAAAACCAGTAGGGCGGAGAATCAACGCGGACATTGCACCGACACGAGGGGAAGGAATGCCCCCAAACAAAGTGTCTCAAGCACCCTGTCTGCCCTGTCACGCAAGGCTGCGAAGGAGCCGAAGCATCGCTTCCGGTCTCTGGAGCGGCTGATCGACTTGCAGATGCTCTACGAATGCTTCCATAACCTGAAACGCAAGGCCGCGCCCGGAGTGGACGGCGTTGTGGTGGAAGACTATGAGAAGAACTTGGATGAGAATCTGCGAGATCTGGAGAAGCGTCTGCGGGAAAAGCGCTACCGGGCGCAACCTGTGAGACGCCGGTATATTCAGAAGGCGGGAAGCCGGAAACGGCGTCCGCTGGGTATACCAACCTTGGAAGATAAGATCGTACAACAAGCAGCAAGCTGGATCTTGCAAAGTATCTACGAAGAGGATTTTAGCGAACGCAGCGTCGGGTATCGGCGAGGCGTGCCTGGTCCCCGGAAATGCAGCTACCAACTGTCCCGCGAGTTAGACAGCGGTGTCTACCGATGGGTGGTGGAGGCTGACATCCGGAGCTTCTTCGATGATGTGAACCATGACTGGCTGCTGCGGATGCTGGAACAACGCGTCAACGACCGCTCTTTCCTGAAATTGATCACCAAATGGCTGAAGGCCGGAGGGCTGGATGCCGAGGCGAACAATGTTTGGGAAGAGAGCGTGAGTGGCACGCCGCAAGGAGGCATCATCTCCCCGGTCCTGGCTAATATATACCTGCACTACGTGTTGGATCTATGGCTGGAGAAACGGTTCCGCAAGGAACTGGAGGGGCGGATGCTGTGGATGCGTTTTGCCGATGACTTCATCGTGTGTTTTTGAGAGGAAACGCGACGCGGAGAACTTCCTGGCTCAGCTTGGTCCCCGGCTTCGTGAGTTTAGCCTCACGTTGGCCGAGGAGAAAAGCGGATTGGTGAAGTTCAACCGGTGGGAGCCGGATAGCAGCGGGAAGTTCACCTTCCTGGGGTTCGACTTCTACTGGGCGCGCACGCGCCGGAATCGCAATCACAAGATGGTCAAACGCAGAACGAGCAGGAAGAAGCTTCGCGCGGCGTTAGGCGGGATGAAAGACTGGATTCGGACCAATATGCATAAGCCCTTGGACTGGATCGTGGAACGGCTTCGGGCCAAACTGATGGGTCACTGGAACTACTACGGCGTTCTGGGAAACAGCCAGCGTCTGGGCACCTACGAGCGGGAGGTCAAGGGATTGATCTTCAAATGGCTCAATCGTCGCAGCCAGCGCAAGAGCTTTACCTGGGAAAAGCTGTTAGCCCGGTGGACCACGGTGTGGCAACTGCCGCCCGCGAGGGTGGTGGAAGAAATCGACCCCGCCTATCAACCCCGCCTT
>CAXBMO010000007.1:0-270648 GCA_963977015.1 uncultured bacterium
CCAAATCCTAGCAGAACTATCGTTTTGAGGTGTCCAGCTTTCTGGATCAGGTCAGAGGGCTATGACGATGGGTATCCATGACTGCACCCGATGATGACTTTTTCCTTCGAATTCGCTGGGCTTGTTCTGACCTGATCGGGAATGTGGAGGAGTGGTGCGATGATCGTAAATCGACGAGTGGCATTTTTGATCTATCAAACGAGCGCACCCCACCGCAATGATCCGGTTCATTCGCCCAAATTTTGGGGAAGCACTTCATAGCCGGGTTTGAAAGTCACCCCTGAGACACTTTCAGTTTCCCATCGGCCTCTAGCACAAGCCCCCGAGCCATCGCATCGGAGACTAACGACTCAAGCACTGCCGTCTTCATGCCTGAGTAAGACCTCACCAAATCCCGTCTAGTCACTGGACCTTTCATACGAATTTTTGCAATCAAGACGTCAATCTCAAAGCCCCTTCGCTGCTCTTCCTCGCTCAAAAGAAATCCAAGCTCAGATAGCGTTCTTAACCCTTCCACTCCTGAACCGCGAAGCAATCCCACTGCCCGGGCCATTACATCAGCACCAATCGCCGTTGGGACTCCCAAACCCGAACTCAAGTGAACCGCCAGCGCAAGTTTCAAAACGACTTTTGGCCAGTGTTCAATCCACCGAACAATAGCGGGATTCCCATCGCAGTGCTCGTTGAGATCACTGCAAAAGTTTTGAAATAACTCTACTGCCTCGCGAGACAACGAAAAGGTCAGCTCGACACCTTCACACCGGGCCTGATACCATCCGCCAATCAAACGTTCGTAGGCTTCATCAGCCCCCTCCCAGACGCAATCGAAATCGATGAGCTTGGTTTGCTGGCTTGATAAGTCCAAAATGAGAGATCTGCTTGTAACGCCCTGACTAAAGATTGAATCTTTGAGGTATTTAATCAGCGTCCCTTTCGAAACTCGATGAATCATCGAAAAAGAAGGTGCTCTCCGCACTTTACCAGCATGGACCACCACTCCCCCATCGAAGCCCGACCGGCAAAGGTTTGCAATTTCGGTTTTCGTGTTAACCGGGGCAGAGAGCAATTGAATCATTTCGTTATCATGCGGGGCGAGGTTTGTAACACTACGGTCAAGGGCAAACTTTTTTGATTGTAGGATTTCCTCAGCGGTGGAGGAAACCGTGATCGCAAGGGGATTGAGCTGACGAATGAGTCTACCCGCCTCACCAAATGCACTATCCAAGTCCTGTCGAGCCTTTCGGTAATCTGCAGCAATCCGGAAGTCTGTGTAGGAAGGTAATTCGCCAAACGTTTCCTCTGCTCTTTCAGCCTTGTCACACAGCGCTTCGAGCTCTGATTCAGAATCAAACTTCAACTTGGTATCCGCTCTATCTCTCGCCTTTGCTTTGACCTCGACCAAACTCTTTATCCGACGATGAACCTCCTCAACTTGATGATGTACGACAGCAGGATCTTTAGTCGCAACGACATCCTGCTCCACAATCCTTTTCAGCGGAGAAAATGGAAACTCAACGTACTGACTTTCTCCAATTGAACGCCCGCCGACAAAAGTTAAGTTCAGGGTTGGTGTGACACTCTCACCAGCAAAAGTCAAAACACAGGCAGGCCCAGCGGCTGCCCCAACGGCGTTTGCAAGTGCTAAAAAGGCAATTTCCTCCGCAGCAATTCCGCTCACTCCTACCAATTGCCTCACAGCTGTTTCCAATGGTTGGCCTTCTGGTATCGATAACCCCCCGCCATTAGCGAGCCGTTCCAGAGATTTGAAATTGACTTCAGATTCTGAAGCGCGAGAAAGCTGAAGACCTGATTTAGCGAGGTCGCTTTTTGATGGTTGTGCAAATGAATTACGTGAGTTCATCTTGAAAAAAAAAGATTACACTCTCACCCCCCCCGGGGGGAGATGGTGTATCACACGCGATCCCACTATTCCACTAATACAAAGTCCCGTCAACCTCAAGAAAGACAAACTGACACTTCGACATACTGACATACTGACATCTGGCCTCAACACGCACTCTACAGAAACATCTCTGCAGATACAATTGACGTATAACTCTGCCAAAGAAAGCAATAAACCGAACTCGAACGATCTACCCTACGAGAAAAAAAAAAGAAGATCAGCTGAGACTACTCACCGAGAAAAGTCCCCCCCCCCTCTTCACAGCAGCGAGCAGAATACCATTAACACACTCCTTGCTAAAGTACACACAACAGTAAACGAACGCACTCTAACAGTCTAGATCAGGGGACCCCCCCCCCGAGGGACGAGAGGCCACTCCACGCTGAATAACGCCCTAGGAAAAAAAAACCTGCAAATCCTCGTACAATACAACTATGGAATTAAAAGCCCTCCACAAACTAGCCATAGCCCCACACACATTATCCCTTCGACCTGCATCTAGGTTTTACATATCACCCCCCCCATCCTCGATAAGAAAAAGGCACAAGATCCAGAGATTACACAAGACCGCCCCCCCCTCAACGATAGTCCCCTCCTTTTTTTTTTTACCCACACCCACCATCATACTCCCATAACCTACTACCAGTATCATCACTCTAGTTATACACACACTACTAGCCATCATGTGTTATGCTAAGGGATAGCCACTCGCCGGCATCACCTCTCACTCCCGATGCCTACGGGGCTCCGCCCACTCCGCCATCGGGACTTCGAAGCTGAGCGCGCCGACTGCCTTCCCAATAATACATTTCCGATCAACCCCTCACTTTGACAACTACACTCTAATTGGGAGCCAGCCTCGGATGTAAACACTCGACATCTACCTCAAAATAATCACCTCGAAATCCATAAATCACTTAAAATCAACGCTATCAAGTCACTTTCGAACCTACGAAACTGGTCGATCATATCTATTCTTCGTAGTTCTTCAAATATCACGATTTTAGCCGAGAATCACGATATCCTGCCCTGAAACAACTAATCCAAATCTACGAATCCTGCTACTTTTCGTAGATTGAGGATTCGATGTTACAATTGCTTGGCTCAAGTAACCACTCCTCCAACTCATTCTCTAGATCTGCTGGAAGCCGCTCGAAAATAGCCGCAAGCACTCCCAATACTTTCTCGGTCCTGGGAAGAAATCCCCTTGGAACTTCAGAGGTTGTCTTGGCCGCGTTTGCTACGGTTTGGCGAATCACCTCCATACCGAAAAGACCATTAAGCTTCTGAGATAGCTGACTTTGGCTCAAATTGGAATCTATCTTCCCCCGTGCCAAGAGTCTAATTATACATTTGAAGATTAGAGGCTGAAGTTCAGCTCTTGGCCCTACCTGACCATACCCGGTTGCGTCACTAGAAACTCGAATTTGCACCTGCTTCATTCGTTGAATAGCAACGATCTCCTTCAAATACTCCAAGTCATCTGGCGTTTTGAGACTACGAAAAAGTTCACGCTCTTGCGAATCCTCGCTAGGTGGGCCGCTATTGGCGTCATAGTCACCACGCATAATTTTTGTCCCACTTCTCCAAGATAAGAATTCTTCCTTGTCTTCTAGAGGACGTGTGGCGAAGAAGAGATGCGCTCCCCAACCATGAACATACCGGATGCCCGATTGCGCTGGAGCACGCCCAAAATCAAATTCCATGTTGAGGCGTCGCAGAACCTCGATTGGCTTCATCGGCACCCCCTCAACCAATTGGGCCAGTGATGGCCGTCGCAAGGATTTGAACCTTGCAAACGGATCACGTCGAAGAAACGAATCAATAATCCAACGATTCTGCTCTTGCTTTGTTTTCAGGTCGCCCGGAGGGCTAATTCCAGCCTTTGCAAGAATTTGATCATCACCCATTCTGGCCAGAGTCGCCTGTCCACGGGTTTTCCATGAAAGTATTTGTTTGGCTCTTTTCTTCACCTCTAGAATCGAACTGTTTCCTGTCATCCTTTTCCGAGCGCTTCTCATGGATTCAAGAATCACTCCTGGTTTTGATTCGAGCAGATCAATACTGGCGTTAGTCAGCAAACCGTCCGTGGTTACTGAAATGACTTCTTTGGAGGAAGGAACACTGGCCAACAATTCCCCTACTGCGGCCCGCACTATTCCAGACGCCTGTGCAGCAAACACAACCTGAGTTAAACTCGACGGATTCTTTTTCTCTAATGAACCTTCAGAGGTTCTTTTCTCTTCAATTCCTTGGGCTACTTTGCCGTAAAGGTTTAGCGAAACCAGCTTCCAGATATCTTTTCCCATGCGATTCTTCGCCTTACTACGAAGGCTTATCAACTTTTTCACAACCACCTCGAACGGTCTCTCATTCGGATCTACCTCCACAGTCACACCTTCGACTACTTGAATCTCGCATCCGAGTTTCTTTGCCAAACGGAGTTCGGGTCCCGTCACGTATGAAGATCCTTTAAGTGGAAAGATCAAGTTTTCCTCAATCCTAACAGGTATGCAAGGAAAACGAGTCTCTGGTGGAAACTTGAACTCAACTTTGGCAAATCCGAGTACATCTTCGGCCAAAATGGCTTCGAGCTCCCTTGTGTTCGTCATGCTTTGCCAAATTGGCCTTCCGATAGTTGCCATCGCAGTTGGATATGCTGCACTCAGGTCGATGTCACTCCATTCTCCCTCAGGAGACGGGCCAAAGTAGAATGACTCGTTGCGTCCTCCGTGGTAGCATTCTGTCAAAAACCTTTCCCGATCATGGATTGACGCAATATAAACTTCTCCTGCCTTGAACCGCTCTTTTCCGAGAATTTTCAGCCGCTTTCTTGCAGGGCCCCAAAGGCCTTTAACAAACTGTTCCGCAATTCTTCCAATAGTCGCTGGTGCAGCAAATTTGTCCACCTGTCCTGAGAACAGCTTCTCTAGAGAGAGAAGGTAGCATGCAGGGACAAAGGCCCGGAACTTCGCTAGCTCATCATGCTTTTGGCGGTTCACGCGAAATAGGTTTGCCATCTCATCTTCCCTAACAATATCCTTCATCTGATCAGATCGAACACAGAGATCGCCTAGTTCTTTCAAATCGACGTCAGTATCCTTCGATAAGAGTCTGGTGTCCCGAATTGTTACCCCTAATTCGCGTTGGTTTCGATTCGAATCCGTCACTTTAAGTGTCAGTCCGTTCTTCTTCATCGTGACCAATGCTCCATGATTTTCTTGCATTGAATTTGCCAAGCTACGGAAGTCCTTAACAACCGAGAGGATCTCCTTAGTACCATGGGCAACCACGACTACACTACGTGGATAGTGAGAACGATTAGCTTTTCTCCTGAAGGTTTGGATCAATTTCTGCAATATATCAGAAAGTTTTTTTATTTTGTTAATCACCACTACATCGTGTACAGTATCCCCCTTCCAATGGGCCCAAAAAGCTATTGAATGAAGAATTACGTGGTCTGAACCAAGGAACTCTCGGGTCGCAGATACTCCTATGATCATAGGCTTCGGATTTCCGGGTGAATGTCTTTTTCTTGTAGCCTTCATAATCTGTCAATAATTTCGGATTGAGCGGAAAGCTCCCGAAAATTCATCTGTCGGAGACAGGGTTTTCCAGAGAAAGAGCTTTGCCGGAGGAGCTATCCTTACATGACTTCTTCATAAATGGTCTGAGCGCAAACGCCTCTCTAAGTTGCGGAGAATGAACTGCCATCGGAAGCTCTGATATCTACCGATGGCTGTTCACTTGCTTGAGCTCCACGAAAACATGCAGAGTGAAACGCAAATCGATTCCTAGCTAAAAGCGATTTTTGGCTCTCACTTCGAACCGCTCTAGTGAAGCCAATACTCTTTGAGGATCAAACATCACAACTCCCCCGACCTTGAAGAACGGGATTATTCCTTTACTCATCCATCGTTCGACTGTTCGAACGCTAATTCCTAACATCGCAGCCAGTCTAGGCTTTGAGAACCTAACTGGATCGTCACTATGGACTTCGGATTGCTCCAATTTTGTCTACCCGATTTAAGGCATGAGCGCAGTCCCCGGGAAGGACACATCCCTCGTTCAACAAACAAGGGTCAACAAATCAGGTGCTTGGACCAATTGAGTTCTAGAGTATTCAACAAAATTTGAATCGCAACTTCGTGAGCAACAATCCGCACGGTTTGCCGGTGCGATTGGCAATCATCACAAGTCAAAACAAGTTGGTAAAATCGAAAACCATTTTCTTGCCTCTTGCTTCGAGACAGGACGCCGATAGTTCTTCAGGATCACCTGCGGCGAATTTCCCATTTCATTGGCCAACTTGTTTTTATCTTCTAAAATTGAAAGACGGTAGCTCGCAAAGCTGTGTCGAAGGACATCTGGAGGCCATTCGTCAAGGGCGCCCTCTTCCTTCATCTTTTTCACTTCATCGGCAAGCAGATACCGGGGCGCTTTCCACTTTACGACGAGACCATTTGTCTTCTGAAATCGCCGAAGCAGCGTTTTCAATCCTGGAAGCAAAGGAACGAATCGGTCACGCAAGGTCTTTCTGGCCACGCTTGCCTTAATTTCAATGTAGTCATTTTCCCAATTGATCTCGTCCCACCCGAGACGAGCTGCCTCCGAAGGACGAAGTCCAGCGAAGGCGCTGAGTGCGACGTAAGGAATGAGGTCGGGACGTAGGCTGCCAAGGAAAGCTTGAAATTTCTCAGGTTCAAAAATTTTCACTGCTTCCTGTATCTCCGAATCTTTTGCCACCTTCTCGGCCTCGGTCTTACCTTCAGGCAAAAACCGTGATGTCCTTGCCCATCCAAAAAACGTGACAATTTGAGACCTGGCGTTGTTAAAATATCGCCCGCTCAACTTCCTTTCATCTCGAATATGTGAGTCAATTTGACGCTGAGTGATCTCAATGATTGGTCGACTATTGAAACTTTTCGCAAATTTACCAACATGCAGCTCCACCGATTCCACATTCCTCTTACCCGTGCGTGACATCTTCTCTTGAAGGTAACCCTCATACGCGTTTGCTACAGACTTTCCCACAATTACGTGGGATGTTTGCGCCAGAAAGAAGTTTGTCGCTTCTTGCAGTGTAGCTCGATTCTTGAGCTGTTTGTGAGCCGAGACAAAGCTGAGAACTGCCTCGCTTAGAGTCACACCGGTTGGACGCAACGCCTCGACTGCATTCAAATACGCGATCCTGTCATCTCCTGTCAAAAGATCCGCACTGGCTTGGCCGTTATGAATCCGCGTCGCGATCTCGTGCGCTAGCAATTCTGCCTCCTCAACCTTGGCCCTACGAAGCCTTTTCCGTTCTGTCCCCTCATACCACTCGACTGTTGGACTGCCCGAGGTGAAATAGATTTTGACCACCGCAGAACCAACTTTCACACGCTTTGGTTTCCGTCTTAAAGATGCCATTATGTCGATAAGTTGTCACATATTTGTCACATCTCATCAATCCCGAAAACCCCATATCTCCCTAACCCACTGATTATCAACCGATTAAAATGGCGACCCGTACGGGATTCGAACCCGTGTTACCGCCGTGAAAGGGCGGAGTCCTAACCGTTAGACGAACGGGTCGGCTTGGACTACCCAACTTTCGTTGGGAGCGGTAGTTTGTTCAGAATCCGGAAAGTCGCAAGCGATATTTTATCCTTTCATCTCGAGATTTCTTCGAGAATCAAATTCGCGCTTCGATCTGCGGCTCCTTGATCGGGCCCGAGTACCTCATCAACGTTCTTGATGAGCGCTTCCCGGCTTTCGTCATTCTCGACCAACCTGATCAACGAATCTTCCAGCTGGGCGCTTTGGGAAAGCTGGATGCATGCTCCTGCGCCGACCATCCGCTCAACGAACTCCGAAAAATTCTGCATGTTCGGTCCCATGATGACCGGCTTTCTTGCGGCGAGTGGTTCAACCGGGTTCTGCCCCCCTTCCGCGAGGAAACTCTTCCCTATCAGCACCACGCTGGCGAGATAATACCAGGCCCTCAGCTCACCCGTGGTATTCACAATGAGGCAGGTTTGTTCGTTGGTTGCGGGGATCTCGCCGTTCAATTCGGTTTTCAGGAGTGGCGCGAGCGAAAGCTCCCGAAGGTCACCCGCCACTTCGGCGGCTCGCTCGGCGTGCCGAGGGACAACTACCAAGAACGCATTTGGACACTTGGCCTTGAGCTTGAGGAACACTTCCCCGATGAATTTTTCTTCGCCCGGATGCGTGCTGCCCCCCAAAATCACCGCTCCTTCCTCGCCGGGGCGAAGTCGACCGAGCAGCTGACGAAATTCGGCAACTTGAGCTGACGCATCGGGTAATCCGTCCTGATCGAATTTGATGCTCCCCGTTACGAGAATTTTTTCTCGCTCGATCCCAAGCCCCTCAATTCGCTCCTTATCCAGTTGGGATTGAGCCAGAACCCGTTCCAGTTCGGAAAACATGGGCTTGGTCAGCGCTCCAAACTTGCGGAAGCGCCGTTCAGACCGGGGCGAGAGTCTCGCATTTGCCAAAACCACGGGAACCCCTTCGGATTTGGCGCGCCAAAGGAGATTCGGCCAGATTTCGGCTTCAATCAGGACAATGAGCCGTGGCTGAATCTGAAGAAAAGCACGGCGAATAGGGCCCTGAAGATCGATGGGGTTGTAAATCGCGGTGTAGCCGAGATGGGCGTTCTTTTGGGCCAGAGCATAGCCCGTCGACGTGGTGCAGCTCAGGACGATCGGAACCTCCGGAGCCTGTCGTCGGAGCGAGCGGATCAGTTTGTGGGCTAAAAATACCTCACCAACGCTGACGGCATGAATCCAGATCGGGGGATCGAGAAACAGGTCGCGTTTCGCTCTTGGCGAATAGATTCCGAAACGCTGGCCAAAGTCTTTCGCGAAACCGCCCCGTCGCATCATCTTCAAAAAATAGCCGGGAGCGGCCAACACGATCGCAACAGGCAGAATCAGGTTATAGATGGCGACGACAGCACGAAAACTCATGGGCGGGAGCGGGATCTTGGTGGTGATTACTTCTTTTGCAAGATCCAGATTGCCGTGGCTCCGTAACGCCGGTGATCAACCACCTGCCAATTTTCGGCGGTTGGCTCAGGCGCAGGATGGGCCGCCTCGAGGATCAGCAAGCCTTCCTCTGCGATTCGATTCAAGAGATCCTCGTTTTCGAGGAGCCCAAATGCGAGATTCTCTTCGTCCTTGCCTTTCGCATATGGAGGATCGGCAAAAATAAGGTCAAAAGTCGCCATCGAGCCTTTCAAGAACCGATCCACTTCCTGAATCGCAATTGTTCCCTTGCTATGGAGTTTCGCTTTTTCGAGATTCCGGCGAATGAACTCACTGGTGGGCCGGTGTTTCTCGACAAAGACGGCGGATTCGGCGCCGCGACTGAGCGCTTCAATTCCCAAACCGCCAGCGCCAGCAAACAGGTCGAGAACCCTAGCTTGGTTGACTGATTCTCCAAGGATCGAGAACAGGGACTCCCTCACGCGGTCGCTGGTGGGACGAACCGCGTGTTTTGGCACCTGCAACGGGATTCCACCGGCACTTCCTGCGATCACCCGCATGACTAACTAGCTCTTGTTTTTCCCTTTGATGATCTCGCTGGCACGCTCCAGAATTTCGCGTTCCTCCGGGGTCAACGCGCCAATTCCTTCACTGTTGATCTTGTCCAACACCTGATCGTAATCAGGCTTCTTGTCGGTGAACTGAGCGTCGATGATGTTGGGATTTTCGCCGCGTTTCGAGTAGGGAACCGTTTTGCGACCGCGCTTCCTTTCTCCAAATTTGAATCCCAGGAAGTATTTGCCGTGAAGGAAGCCGTAGAGAGTTCCACCGGCATGGGCAATCCAGGCGACTCCTGCGGTGCCGGTTAGATAGGTGATCAACCCCAATCCCAAGTTCAAAATCACCCATCCCCAGGCAAGTTTCATGACCCGACCTGTAACTGGAATAAAAAAGAAGAGCAAAAGGCGTAACACTTGGTCTGGCACAAGCATCGCATAAACCCCGAGCAAGGCGGAAACAGATCCTGACGCCCCGACCATTGCTCCCGGCTGTTGAAAAACGAATCCAGAGATCAACTCGAGGAGAGCGGCCGCGATTCCTCCAATCAGGTATACGGCAGCAAATACAATTGGCCCAAGTCGGAGAGCGACTTCTCGTCCCAAAAAGAAGAGAACCAGCATGTTCGCAACGAGGTGAAGAATCGATCCATGGATAAACTGGTGACTAAAGAGCCGCCAAATTTCACCCCTTCCCAAATCGGCCAGAGAAAGGCTACCCGCACGGGAAATTTCTCGAACCAATTGTCCGTTTACCTCCACCGAGCGTTGAGAGACCCAGCCCATGGGACCGGAAAGCACAAAAATCGCCACAGAGATGGCGATAAAGACCCACACGATCATCGGCGCGCCGCCAGGGCCAATCGATCCGCCCTTCCAACCCGGTTCGTCATCGCGCATGTAGTCTCGATCGTGGATTCCCATATTGAGGTTCAGATGTTAGGAGATTAATGAAGCACTTGGTGGAGAAATTCCAACCAGCAAGGCTGAGTTTTAGACGTAACGAATCACACTTCTGGAGTGAGCGGGCGCATTTGTTTTGGAAGAATCGAGTATTTGAGCCAAGCGCTGCCTCCGGCAAAGCGATTGCATTCCAAGCCCCATAATGATGCCTTTTTCACTTCAAAATTCCCTTGAGGAAATCCGGTGAGAAATGCAATGAGGCCGGAAAAGTCGGGTTCGTGGCCCACAATGACAAGGTGGCCCAGCTTCAAATAATCCCGCAGCTCAGTGGCTCCAGCTTCCGGGTTCATGCCCGATGCAAGAAACTTGGCCTCGGTGGGCTCGGAAAGCCCAGCCTGAAGCGAAAAAAGTTCCGCTGTCTGCCGCGCTCTCACCAAGGGGCTATGCAGAACCAGGTCAGGTTCCCACCCCTGAAGTTTGGAAAATTTCCCGGCCGCTCGGGCCTCATTCATTCCCTTTTCGACCAGTTCGCGGCCATAATCATCACCACCGGCATTCCAAGGCTCGGCAGTTGCGTGACGGAGAAGTGTGAGATGCATCAGGGAACATTCCCCGACTCTAACTAATCGCCAAATGAAATCCCGACCGCACGGGCGCTGTCGACGACCTGGCCCTGGGGATCAACAAGCTTCAGATGATCGACGGCATCTGCAATCGACACGTCACCAACGTGATAGCTCTGATAATTGACCATTCGCCCGAACTGGCGTTTCTCAATCAATCGAACCGCGTGGACTCCAAAGCGGGTGGCAAGGATTCGGTCCCAGCTCGTGGGAGAACCGCCACGTTGCAAATGGCCCAACTTCACCGCCCGCGTTTCCTTGCCGCTCAATTCCTCTATTCTTTCGCCAACAACGTCTCCCAAACCACCCAAACGGTGTTCACCCACTGAATCCTTGGCGCGATAGATCGCTTCACCACCAACCGTTTTGGCGCCTTCCGCCACGACGACCAGAGTCGCGTGCTTTCCACGTCTCTCTCTCTCTTGAACGACCTCGGCCACCTTTTCAAAGCTAAACGGAATTTCCGGAATCAGAATTACCTGCGCACCACCACCCAGACCTCCAAACAATGCGATCCATCCAGCATGCCGCCCCATCACCTCGACAACCATGACACGCTTGTGGCTCAGCGCCGTCCAATAGAGCCGATCGAGGGCATCGACGACACAGGTTACCGCAGAATCAAAGCCGAAGGTCATCGCCGTCGCTTCCAGATCGTTGTCAATCGTCTTAGGAACGCCAACAACGGGGATTCCCGCTTCGTGGAGTTGCAAACCTGCGGTCAACGTTCCATCGCCGCCAACCGCCACCAGGGCATCGATTCCATTTTGGCTCATCGACTCCCTGACCTGCTCGATCAATTCCCGAGGAATCTGCCGGACATCGCCTTCGCCGGTTTTTGCGGAAAACGGGCCACGATTTGCCGTGCCGATGACCGTGCCGCCCAATTTCATGATGGAAGGCGTCTCAAAAGGATCCATCGGCATCAAATCGCCCTTGAGAATCCCCTCCAATCCATCGATAACACCAACCGTTTGCCAACCCAGTTTGTGAGCCGCACCAACGACACCATGTGTCACAGCATTAAGGCCAGGGCAGTCGCCACCGCCATTGAGGATCCCGATCTTCATGGCCTCAGTTCTAAGGCCAAACGGGCGACTTCAAACTAAAAAAATGCCATTTATGGCATGTCCAACTTGTCCTTCGCGCTCATGGGCAGTCCAGCCGCCAACCAACTTTCATATTTCCCCCATCCACGGGAGATCAAGCTGGTGGTTTCGCGGAAGCGGTCGGTCGAATCCAGGACCACAATAATGAGGTGATAGGGCGTGCGGAGCTGGCGATTCCCCGGAAGTATTTCGATGCGGTCAGGTTTGCGGACGCTCGTAATCAGGCAGTCACCCGCCCGGGACGTCCTCCCGGTTTTTACACCATCAACTCCAAACTGCTCGAGAAGCGTATTGGTATTGTAAATTCGGAACGCCAATTGTTCCGGCCCTCGCATGAACGAAACGTCGCGCTGTTTCTGACCAACAATGAAGTTAAAAGAAGGCTTTTTGATGGCATAGTTCGTGATTCTTGCCATGTCCGCCGCCGTCGAGACTCCCTTAGCTCTACCTCCATCGTAACCATCCGGATTGACGAAGTTCGAACGGCTCATCCCCCGAGCTTCGGCGAGCAAATTCATCTGGCTGACAAAAAACTCGATCGCTGAACGGGCCTTGCCGCCATCCACCTGCCACATTTCCGTCCCGATGTGGTGAGCCAGCGTATACGCCGAAATGTTGTCGCTGGCCATAAGAGCCGAGCCAAGCCCGTCACGAATCGAAATTCGATCTCCCGCCTGAAGTCCCAGTGGATTTGCCCCTGCTTCGACAAAGGCTTCCGCCGGAACTGTCATCAGCGTGTTCATGTCACTGTTTCGAGCCGTGGTCCAGTCGAGCACGACACAGGCCGTTACCACTTTCGTCAAGCTGGCGACCGGGAGCTTGTCCGTGTAGTTTTTTCCTTCCAGAATCTTTCCGGTTCGCGAGTCGACGACGATATGCGCCTTGGAACTCTGACCCGTGACGAACGCAGGCAAAAAGCCGAGAATCAGAACAATCCAGACTCTGAGCAACGAAACAAGCGGGTGTGATTTTGGGGCGTACATGGCGAATCGAACCTCAACAAAATCTCGGACGTTTCCAGCAAAATGTTATTCGTGTGAGACCGAAAGCGAAGTGGAGGATCAAACTCCCTTCACCGTTTCGAGACGCCGGTTGACGTAGACTGCCACTTTTTCAAACAGCCAGACTCCGAGACGGCGCTCACGAACGTTTGCGAGTTTCACATAGCCCCATTCCCCTTCGTTGAGTTGCTCCGCAACATCCGGGACATCAAGCACCGCATAGGCCGCAAAGTGGGTTTTGGTCAGTTCCTGTTGAGCGGCGCGGGCCTGATCTTCGCCAATCCCGGCAAAGTGACTCAACTCCTCCGACATGCCGCCCCGCTGATACGCAAGCCCTTGCTCCCGCGCCGAATCGAACCGGGCCCGATTCCTCACCAATAAGGGCCCTCCGCCAGTTGACGCCAACGCCGGATGCGGCACGGCGGTCGTCCCCTGCAATTCGGCCCGCTCCAGAGTGGCTTTGATCACCTTCTCATGCCCTCGCAATCTGAGGATCACCGCCTCGCCATTTTTCCCCTTCACAGAATCTGCGTTTTCCTGCTTTACCGTGATCAGGACTCGAGGTGCGGTTTGAGGAATGACGGCCATGATGGAACTTCCCGGGTGGAGATAGCGACCAACCAGACTATCGAGCCGTTCGCCAAAAACCTTGCCAGCCTTCGGCGCTTTGACGGACAGGCTATCAATCAGGGCCTGCGTTGATTCCAATCGCTCCTGAAGCGCCTTGAGGTTCTCATTCTCGGCCTGCCAGGCAGCGAGGCGTTCCTCGTCAAAATACTGCCTACCGCGCAAAATCGAATGCTGAATGTCAATCCGGAGTTGCTTCAGTTCGGTTTCCTTGGCTGGGTTTTCCAGACGTGCGAGCACCTGACCTTCCTCGACCACTTCACCATTTTCACAAAAAACTTCCCGGACAAATCCCGCGCATTCCGCCCTCAAAACCACCTTGTCATGATACTCGATCACGGCCGCAGCCTTCGGGGCTGGATCAATCGGGACAAAATAGCCGATCGCAAAAAGCCCGGCACCAATCAGCCCCATTTTACCGAGCGATCCCATCAAATTTGGCCGCCGGCCATTCTCACCTTTAAAAAGGAATTTGAGCGATTTGAAGAGGCCGCCAAAAACCATTCCAATCACCGCAATGCCGACCAGCAACACTCCGGCTCCCTTGAAGAGCACACTGGCCATCGCCATAATTCCGATCCAAATCACCCAACGCCAGATGAAGGAGAGAACCCCATAAAGGCCAATCGCAACAGGTTGTTCCTTAAAGGCGGGTGGTGGCGGTAGATCCTTGATCGAATAGAGCGTCTTGCGCCAGAACCACTGCATGAATTGCTGCCCCTTGGTCGCCAGGTTCGGGATGCGCAACAGGTCAGACAAGATGTAGTAACCATCAAAGCGCATCAATGGGTTCGCATTGAACAGCAATGTGATGGTCGATGCGGCAAAGATGGTGTTGTGCGCAATGGTATTGATAACCCCGGGTTCGGTTCTCACCCAAATGATCACCGCCAGCGCAGCCAAAAGCAGCTCAATGAACATCCCAGCGGAAGCCACATAGATCCGATGCCAACGGCTGGGAAAACGCCAACTCGCACTCGCATCCACATAGGTCAAGGGAGTCACAAACACCAAAAGCTGAATGCCCCATTCCGGTATGACGCCGCCAAACTTCTTCGCGAGGACTCCATGCCAAATCTCATGAACCAGTTTGAGGAACACGAAAATTCCACCAAGAATCAGCCAATTGGTTCCCGGAAGAATCACCGAAGCGCTCGCGGAAACGAAAGGCGTCCAATTCTGGATCAACAAGAATCCGGCATAGCCAATCAACGCGAACCAAGCGATCACAAACGGTAAGGTCCCGGTCCATGCCAGCCATGGCGTGAGTTTGGTGAGGAGCGCATCCGGATTCCCCATCGGAATCCGAATGAAAAACAACTTCTGCATCGCCTGTTTCGGCTTCTTGTCAGCTTGTTCCGCGGTGTGGTCGTAACGACGTCCGGATTGATCTGCATTGTCGCTTTCCAACAAACGCTGGTCGATCAGCCAACGCAGGAGAATCGTCGCCTCTTCCTCACTGAGAGCCCGATCGCCGAATTCCCGAGCGTTCTGAGAAAGGACTTCGCGGGCTGTCCGATTCCCATCCAGATTCTGGAGAAACTGGTATTCCGGCAATCCAATCTGGAAATAACGCCGATGCGTCAGATCTTCCAGAATGTAACTGGGGCGTCCGCGATAATCCTGGAAGGCAAACTTGAGATCCTTGCGCAGTCGCGGTCGCGACACGGTCAATTCTCGGACTGCGTGATCGGGTGTCATTCGTGCGGCCTACCAGAAGAACATGCGAATCGATTCCCAGAGACGATGGAAAATAATCCAGCCGATGGGGCGCTGAACACTCACGATCCGGGCCTTGCCTCTCATCCCAGGCCGAAGCTCTCCACTTTCATTTTCAACAATCGCGAGACCGACGAACACATTTCGATCATCCTGGATCTCCGAAATGGGGTAGACCTCAGCCAATTCCGACTCATGACGATACCCGGTTTGTGCCTCGAGACGCAGTTGCACCCGTTGGCCTGCCTTCACGCGGGAAATCTCCGCATCGGGAATCGAAATCTCCAACTCCAGTTGATCAATCGGAGCAATATCAAACAGCTTTTGGCCGGTTGAGACCGGGACCCCCTCACTGCGTTCCAGGTTACCGCTCAGGACGACGCCGGCAATCGGCGCCTTCACTTCCAGGTTATCCCGTTGGTAGGTCAAGAGCGCGACCTCGAGTTCCAAACCATCGGCTTCGAGTTGAGCAAGCTGCTGCGCGGCAACATTGCGCTTGTCGGTCATCGCCTGGTCACGCTTCGTCTGCGCCGCCTCATATCGGGCGATCGCCTCGGCATGTCGCCAGCGAATTTCCTTGCCATCGAGCACGGCGAGCAACTGTCCGGCCTCAACCGTGTCACCGGGTTTCACCACCGCCCGTTCCAGAATGCCATCAAACGGTGCCGCAATCTGGCGGGTCCTCTCAGGTTGAAGTTGAGCGTTTGCCGTAATGCGGTGGGGAACCGGAATCAGCATGAACGCGGCCACCGCGATGGGCAGAGCAATCCAGACCACCTTCTTCATCTTGGTGGCACCCTTTTGGATTCGGCGGATCGCACCGCGCAAGCCGCGGGGATGACTTTGGCTGCTCAAATGCACCAGTGCGGCAGCATGCGGTGTGGCGGCTTCCACGAGATCGAGCTGTCGCGGCATCAATCGCGTATCCTTCTCCCAAACGAATGACCAAGCTCCCAGAGCCTGCCCATCTTCCGTTTTCAGCGGCAAGGTTACGACCTCAGTTCCACCAAGGGTCTCCAACAAAGGATCCTGGCTCGCCGAAGTAAGGCATCGTGGCAAATCCGGTCGTTCAGGCCAACACATCGTCGCATCCACTCCAATCGCCTCACGCATGGCTCCACCCAACAGTGAAGTCGACTGACTGCCACTCTCCATCCGGCCGGCACCAGAAAGGCCATAAACCTTCACCTTATGCGTCGTTCCCAAGCCAACCGCAACCCGGCTGCATCCCACCACTTCGCGCATTTCATCGCAGATGATGGACATGGCCTGACGAAATTCCGTTGCCTGGGCGGCCCGGGAAAACAAGTCGACCATCAGCGTCGCTTGATCGAATCCATCGCGGAGCGAAGCGGAATGCTCGCCCAACGCCCGCCTGACAAAAAGCTGGGTCACGAGGTGCAAGACCGTGAACGCCGGTTCAACAAACGGAGCGCGATCCGGACCCAGCAACAGAGCCAATGCCATGGGTGACTGACCGGAAATGGTAAACGGCACGCATAACAATACATAGCGCGTATTCTTCAGCGAAATCGTCGCCCGTTGACTCGATTGATGACTGACCGCGGTCGCCGCAATCAAATCCACCTGCTGTTGAGCAGTAAAGCCAGACCGGTCACCTTCCGATGTCGTCACGACTCGCGTCACCAATTGCGAGCCTTCCTGAACATAGAGCAAGCCCATCTTCCCGCCGGTGATCGAAGCCGCGAAGGCAATCGCAGCCTGTTGGAACCGGTCGTCGTCCGTTTCTGCAAAAATCCGCTCAATCTGCGCAAGGGTGAACTCAGGGCGAGTGATATCCTCTCCTGACGATGCCGCGGACGACGCAGAGTTTTGAGCCGCCAAGGCGGCTGTTTGTGGCACGGTACTCATGAAACACAGCAGGGGCAGAACCGGCTAGACAGGACCACCAATTTCACCCCTTTCTGACGGTTCTCAAGAATCATCCTTCAATTTCGATTCAGCCTCATCGCCTCACACTTCCACCACTCTTCATCAGACCGATCAGCCGACTCGATCTGATTTTCTTACCTTCCAGGATCTTGGAAGCGTTTTTGCAACGCTTCCTCCTGCAAATCCCATTGAAAACCGCTCGGAACGCCCATTTTCAGGAAGGGCTACCTTGTCGTGTTCGTGGGCCGCGGAATCTGCTATTCGCCGCCTTCCTGACGCTCAAGAGCTTTGTCCAAGAGACTGCGAAGCCGTGCCGCTCCAGCCCAGGACAACGCCACACGAGTGTGAACCGGGAGGATAGGGTCTCCGGTAGACGGATCGGGCACTGCTCCTGAGGAAAAATCGAGGATCAAGTCTTCGCGATTCGCGCTCAGCACGATCTGATTCGCATAAACAGCAGTCGTATTTTCGTATCGGACTTTCAGTTTCGAAGGGTCTTGTTCACTCATATAATTAATGAAAACGAGGTTTCAGGGAGGCGCAATGGTAGCGGTTACCCAGAAGATTGCAAACCTGAACCTCTAACTGGTGAAAGGCAAAAATTGTGATACAAAATGTCCAAGTAGTTCACGTTTGCAGCGTCGAACTCAAGGATAAGCCTGTTGACTCTTACTTCTGAAACAATTTTCTTCGATTCTTAACCTTTTCGTCCATGTACGATCCTCTCTATCTAGCCATTCTTGGCATCTCAATGCTGGCCAGCTGGTTGGTAAGCAATACGCTCCAGCGAAAGTTTGCGAAATATTCTCGTGTGGGTCTCAACGTTACCGGTCGCGAAGTTGCCGAAAAGATGCTTCGCGATGCAGGGATCAACGATGTCGAGGTCACGGCCGTACGCGGCCAGCTCACCGACCATTATAACCCGATGAAAAAGACGGTGAACCTCAGTGAGCCCGTCTACGGAAGCAATTCCCTCGCAGCCGCTGCCGTTGCTGCTCATGAATGTGGTCACGCCGTGCAACATGCAACCGCCTACAGCGCCCTCAAGATGCGCTCGGCGTTGGTTCCAATCGTAAATGTCTCCACCCATCTTTCCCAGTGGGTGATCATGGCCGGCCTCGTCATTATGGGGATGAGCCAGGGAAAACATGCCTGGGTATTTTTGATCGGAATCGCGCTGTTTGCGATGACCACCCTCTTCAGCGTCATCACCCTCCCGGTCGAATTTGATGCGAGCAACCGGGCATTGACCTGGCTTGAACGCAGCGGTATTGCCCAAGGGCAACTGCAGGCAGGAGCGCGCGACGCTCTCAAATGGGCAGCCATGACCTACGTGGTTGCGGCCCTGGCGTCTCTCGGCCAGTTGCTCTATTGGATCATGCTCTTCATGCGTTCCCGACGTTGAGCCCCCCATTATTGATTGGCGGCAACTTCCTGAGAAGACTTTGGAGGTTCAAAAGACTGAACCAATTTGCGGTCCTTTGCCGTCCAAAGCCGCAGCACTCCGTCCTGGCCGCCGGCCGCGATCAACGAACCGTCCCGACTCACGGTTGACGTAAAGAGGAAGCCCGACGAGCCGCTGATGGCGCTCGTATCCAGTTTGATCGATTTGTCGCCGCTTGTCGTAATCACTTGTTCAGATGCTCCTGAGACAAAGGAAACTGACGTCACTTCCTTGGACCAACCTTTGAGGGTTTTGGTCTGCTCCCCGGATTCGAGACTCCAAAGCTTCACTTCCTGATCGGCACTCGCCGAAGCGAGATGCCTTCCGTCTGGACTCCAATCCACGCCAAGAACGTGCCCGGTGTGAGCCTCGAACGACTGAAGGTGCTCCAACGTCTCCGCATCAAACGTTTTCACGAATTTATCCGTCGAACCGGTTGCGAGCTGACTTCCGTCGGGGGAAAGCACAATCTCGGTGATCGTATCACTATGCGCTTCCACGTTCTCGGCAACGGCGGTAAGCGTCTTGGTATCCCAAATCTTCAAGCGACCGCTGCGGGAGGGAACGCCACTTCCCGTGATCAACGAATCGCCGCCTGGTGAAAATGACAGCGCGGTGACCCGATCGATCAGGAGAGCCGGGTCATCACCATCGCCGATCTGAGTGTGGGCCTCCCAATTTCGCTCGATATTCCAAGCCATCCCCTTCCCTCCCTTGAGGAGACTGATCAGCTGGTTGGTTTGACCAACTTCGATCCCTTCAATTTCCTGCCCCAGATTCAGACTTTCGAGATGAGTTCCCGAATCAGCCACATAGACCTCCACGTCACCCGTTTTGGTCGCGGTGTAGACTTGTGTTCCGTCGGTTGAAAACGCAATCCCGACGAGCGCCTGTTTTGGCAATTCCTCGGCAATTTTCTTTTGCAGGGCTTCGCGTTGCGCCTTCAAAATCTCCATTGCCGAATCATTGGTCGCCTTCCTGGCCTTCGCTTCTGCGACTTTTCTGGCGGCATCTCCGGTCAGTTTTGCAGCCAGGTCCCGGTTGCGAATCGAAAGCGATATGGCCCGCTTTGCATTGACCAATTCCGCCTCCGCCGCCTCAAGGTCAGTCTTGGCCTTGTCGAGCGCTTTCTGCAAATTGGCGTCATCCGGAGCCTTCGTCAGCGCAACCTCTGCCAAGCGAAACAAGCGGTTCTTCTTGGAATGATCGCCGAGTTTTTCTTGATACGATTGCTGCTTCGTGGGGATTTCCTGGCCAGCTTTGTCGGCGGCTTCCCCTTCCTTTTTCCAAGCGTCCTCCAGTTTTGGAACCTGCGCGGCATAGATTCCACTCAACCGCTTCGCCTGAGCCTCTTCCCGTTGAATCCTCTCGATCTCGACGGCCAGATCCGGAGAAGGCTGATACGTCGCCAAAACTTTGCCATCGGACAACTGCAACAGCTGGGCCGGGCCCGATGCCGCGACAAACAATGCCTGCGTCTTTGCGGCGTTGAGGACGACTTTGGTTGGCGTCACGCCTACCGGAAATTGCTTTGCCAAACTCCAGTCCGCCACCTGGTAAATTCGAATGGTGGCGTCTTTGCCGGCGGTGAGAAGCTGGGAATCCTTGTCGCCCAATCGAATGCGAATCGGAGCCCCCGCCGGTTCAGCCGGCATTCCTTCGATCGTAACCGGTTCCCTCTTGGTTGGTTCGATCTCGCCCTGGGGCAAAAACTCCGGTCGTTTCCAAAGCTTGACCACGCGGAACCCGCCGGAGGCCAGAGTGCCATCAGAACTGAAAGCCAGCGAGTGCACGATATCGCGGTGCGCACCTTTTAGATCAGCCGCCAAGCTATTTTGGCGCAGATCATAAATCTGAACGCCATGCCCCCGCCCCACCGCAGCGAATCGTCCATCGTCAGAAATGGCAACCGTGTAAATCGCAGGACTATCGACCTTCAACCAGGTTTTCGGCGCTGCGGCCGCAATGCTTGCCGTCCCTTTCGCCCCTTGATCCACCCAAAGCTTCAGAAGCGCGAGCTCTTCCGGAGTGAGGTTCACGGCCTTCGATTTGTTTTTCTCCGGAGGCATCACCGGATCCTCAAGGTGCGCAGCCGTGGTGAACAGCAGACTGACCGCCGCGTTCCCCGGTTCGATCGCCGGCCCTGAATCCCCTCCTTTCAGAATCGCTTCCGGAGATTCCAAAATAAGCTTCGCCTTCGCTTTGGTTTCGTTGTGGCAGGCAAAGCAGTTCTTCTTCAGAAACGGGACCACTTCCACGTTGAAATCCACCGGAGATTCCCGATTCAGATTCGCAACCGGAAGAGGCTCCTGGCCGTAGACAAGAGACGCGAAGCAAAGGAAGGCCAACAAGGTACGGACAATGGTCATTTCTTTTCGGGAGGTGCTGTAATTCGGAGGGAAATTGGTGGAGAAAACACGGTAAACTTCACATCGCGTTCTTTGGCGCGATCACTCGCCTTCTTCAGTTCCGCAGCCGCAACTTTTTTGGCGGCTTCGGCCTGCTTGACGAGTTCAGCCGCCTTCGCCGCAACTGCTTTCGCCTGATTGGACTTGGATTCAGCCCCGGCAACGGTTTTCTCCAATTCCGGTTTCGATTCGGCAGTCGCAGCCGCGAGATTCTTTTGGGCGAGCGACAGAGCCTCCGCAGTCTTGCGAACTTCGGCATCGGCATGAGTTTTTGCTTCAGCCAACTTCTTGGCGTTCTCAGTGATGGCCTTTTGCCAATGGGTCCATTTATCGACTTCTTCAGGGTTGGTTCGGTATTTCCCCATCACACCATTCGCCTGAAGCAGGAACGACCCTTCGCTCACCATCGGCTTGTTGTTGCCGTCCACGCGAAAGCTGATTTTCAGAGTTCCTTCGTTATCCTTTTCGGCAATATTGATTGAGGGCGGTCGATTGAAGTTCGGTAAGCCATAGGGGATGACGGTGACGTTTCCCTTGATCCCCTTCGCCTTGGTGAGGGTGATCGGCAGATCCAGCTGCTTTTGAATTTCGACTTCCCAGGTTTTCTCTTCTTTCAGAGCCAGACTCAACGGGGCCGGTTGCGAAGAAACCCGCAAAGGAAAAGTCGACGTCAGGCGAGAGGATAGCCGCTCTCGGGAATAGTCCCTGGCTCCCCATCGCAGCGTCCCAAATTGCGCATCGTCAACCAGGCTCCCGGCCGTGCCGGTGATCTTCACTTCAGAGTTTGAGTCCTTGACGGAATCCCCGGCGCTCAGGATGAGCCGAGTCTCCGTCGCCCCCTTCCAAATCTGTGACTTCAGCGCTGTCACTCCATCCGGCAATCCTGAGGCACTGATGTCAATCGGCCCGTCAAATCCGTCCAATCGCAAGGCGATGACGCGAATCGAGGCTGTGCCGCCAGCATTCAGGAAAGGAGTTCCCGGATCGGCGGTCCTTGCTTCCTGATAGGGTGAATCTGCGATTGCAATGAGTTGAAAACGCGGTCTCGCCTCTCGAATCGCGAGCTGGTAACTCTGGAGCGGGCCATAGCTTCCAAAGTTGTTGCGGACTCTTACCCGATACTCTCCATCCGCCGGGACCGTGAACAGCATTCCGCCATCAAACGTCCGCGAATCAAAGCCAACCACCGAACTCTGGATCGCGAAATCGTCTACTTCCTTGAGAATCTTGAAGGTTTCCGTTTCATCTGCAGCGCGGACCACTTGTTCAACGGTGAGATTCGGATCCGTCGAAACTGAAACACGATCCGACAAAACGCCGATCCACAGTGACTGATCCTTTTTGGCTGAAAACCGGAAAAAGTCGGAGTCACCCGGGAAATCAAATCGTCCAGCGACTTCGCAGGGCCAGTTGATCGCCTGTTCCTCAATCTGCGAGTCCTCATGAACCACATCGCTCTCCGCAAATCCTACCCGAACGGAGTTGGAACCCGGAATGGAGAAATTGAACCCATCGACAAGCTGCCGCATCGGCTTCAAACCGGTCATTGCCCGCGGCTCACTTTGTTCGGGAACGGAAACCTCGATCTCTGCGGTCTCCAACAAGACTCCGTCCTTCTCAATTCGCTCCCCAAGGCTTCCCTGAGGCAGATTTCGTCCATAAACCGTAAAGCGTTTTGTGGTTCCCGGAAGTGCGGCCAGGGGAAAGACGGCATCAAGATGTGGCTTGATCGAAGCGACCAGGCGATAGAAGTGATTTGCGCCACCGAGGTAAAGAAAATCGTTCACCTTGATGATGTAGGCACCATCCTCGGGCGCGAGAAAATCAGCCAGGGGATCTCGTCCCACCGAATCATGAGCTGCTGCGATGAGTTCGCCCTTTGAATTCATGATACTGAGCGAGGCATCCATGCGAGAATCAATCCTCCCCGCCCAGCAGTGAACTAATACCCTTTGTCCCTTTTTCGCTGCGACCTTGTAGTAGTCGGAACCATTCGCGGGAATGGTGGCGCTTACATACTGTTCCAGCGCAATCTCTTTCGCCGTTTCCACAGATTCATTCCCCCCTCCCTGGATAATCTCATCCGAACCAGAATTGGAACTCACCATGAACATCCGCGGCGTGGAGACCCCGAATTTCCCTACGACGCGAGCCTCGTAGAGCCCAGCAGGAACGTTAGCATCAATTTTCACCAAAAACTTCAGACCATCCTGCCGCGCTTCCGGCCAAATTTCATCGGCAGGCAAAAGAACGGGAGAAGCAGAAATGCCGGGGTGGGTAAATCTCAGCTCCGGTTGATCCAAGTCTGTGCCCGTCAAGGCAACTCTGAATTCCGTGCCGGCTTTGCCTCCCTGTGGCGAGATGTTGGTTAAACTTGGAGCCGGGAACTGCGCCCACAGCAGCGGAACCCCAAAGAAAAAGACGATCGCGCAGAGTCTCATGATGGATCTAAATTTGAGTGTCCAAGCTTAGTGGTTAAAGAGAAACTCCTTCGTGTTGACCAGCGCCCAGAGGATATCCTCGAACGCTTCTCGTTCCGCCTGCGCCTCGCTGAGTTTTTCATCTGCGGCGGCTCGCCCTCTCTTCTTCTCAAGATGCGCCCGAGCAGCCTGCAACTCGTCGGGTCTCGGTTCCCTCGAGAATGCATTGAGGTAGAGTTCCGCGATCCTCGATTCATCCGCAACCTCCTTGGCGGAAGCCAACTTTGACGCTCTCCCCGTATTAGAGGTCAGCTTGCTTTGAATCGTCGTCGAGTTAATCAGGTGAAGGCTCTGAGCAAGATTCGCATCCAGGGTTCGCTCACACTCACAAGCACTGTCCATTTCCGGCCGACCAAATACGCTCAGGAAGTAGACGTCCTTGTTATATTTATCGTCAGGAAGGGCGATCGCACGCGTTCCCTGATCCTGTCCGTTAAACCGATCGCTGGTCATGGAGACATCGTTAATGGCATCCAGGAGGACCTCTGCGGGCAAACGCCTTGGATAGTAACGGGAATAGTTTTGCCGATCATTGGTATTGTACCCATTTGGCTCCGCGCTGAGTTGATACGTGTGACTGTTGCAGATCACCCGAATCAGATCCTTGAGGTCATAACCGCTCACCACGAAGTATTCAGCGAGATCCGCGATCAATTCCGGATGCGTAGCCGGATTCGTTACCCTCATGTCATCCTCCGGCTCGACAATTCCTCGACCGAAGAAGTGTTTCCAATAACGATTGACGAGCATCTTCGCGAAATAAGGATTGTTCCGGTCCCGCATCCAGTCCGCCAGCGCAAACCGCGGATCATTTTCCGCCGACACAGTGACAGCCTCACTCCCCAACGGCGTTGGTTTCAGTACCTCCCTGGTGTTGGGATTCTGCGAACCGGCGTCGCGCCGCTTGTGGTAAACGATCTGTTCTCCAGGCTGCTCACCGGGCTTTTTCTGCAAGGTGGAAAAGAAGGCGGTAAAGCCGTAATAATCGTCCTGGCTCCACTTCTCGTAAGGATGGTGGTGGCACTGCGCGCACTGCATCCGAATCCCGAGGAAGACTTGAGCAACATCCTGCATCTGCTCTTTCGAGTCACTCACCGTCCGATACCAGGCTACCGGAGGATTCTGGCCCATCTCACCAGACGCCGTCACCAAGTCGCCCACAAACTGATCAAAGGGAACGTTTTCCGCCAGGTTGTTTCGAACCCATTGATGGAAGGCGTAGGTGCCCCGGGCGTACTCATCTTTGGCCCGCTTGTTGCGAAGAACGGCCGACCACTTGTTGGCAAACCAATCCGCATATTCCGGAGAATCCAGAAGTGCGTCAATTTTGGCGGCCCGCTTATTGTGATGGGTATCCGCGAGAAACGCCTCGGTCTCTTCCTGGGTTGGCAATCGCCCGGCAATGTCCAAGGTGACACGGCGAAGAAAGGTCGAATCCTCCGCCAAGTGCGATGGCGGCAGCCCAAGAAGATCCAGTTTCCGGAAGATATGATGATCGACAAAGTTTCTCGGCTTGGGCAAATCGACGGGCGCTCCCAACGGGATGTTGGCGATGAACACACCAACATGCTCCTGGAATCGAACCATGATTGAAGTGCTCCCCGGCAATTCCTTGAGTTCGACCAAACCGGACTCATTCACATCGGCCATTTCCTTCTGGTTCGCTTCAAACTGAACCGCCCGGGTCACGTCCTTCTGTGTGCCGTCCGAATAATGCGCCGTGACAATCAACTGCTGTTTGGATCCCGACCCTGCTGTTCGTTCTTCCGGAAAAACCGCGATCCGCTCAATCGTTGGGTCGGTTTCGCTGCCATACGGCATTCCCTGGCGAATCCAACGCGACAAGAACTGGTAGTCGTGACTGCCCAATTCGAGCCGGGCGCCCCCACCATGCGGAATTTCTCCCGTCGCTTTCGTCAAGAGCAGGCTGTGCTCCGGGGCGGCGGGAAAAATCCGGCGCCCGCGACCTTCGTTGATCAGGTAATCGTAATCGTTCCACGGTTCATAGCCAAGAAGCGACAAGCGGAATCCATTTTGACCACCAGACTTGCCGTGACAGCCACCACCGTTACACCCGTACTTCGTCAGAATCGGAACCACCTCATTGCTGAAATTGATGGGAAGTGGTGATTGGCATTTTTCGACCTGAACCTCGATTGAGGCTGAAGAATGCCCCGAAACCGTCACCGTGATCAAAGCTTTCCCATTTCCAATCGGTCGAATATATCCCGGATCGATGAACTCAACGACTCCCGCGGGTTTCACGGAAAACGAAGCTTCATGGGTAAAGTCTCGTTCGCCTATTGAGGCGACAATTTGCTGACGCGCATCAGGGCCGACCAACTGGATCACGTCTCCTGAGCCGTTTCGCCCGGAAAGAGTCAACGGCTCTGCCAATGCCAAAGGAGTCAGGATGAACAAAAGTGAAGCAACAACTGGGGTTTTCATAAGTTCGGGATTCAAACGTTGGGAGGCTTATCCGATGAGTTCCTTGAGCGGCTCATATTGAGGATCGACCAGATATTGGGGGCGCCCGGTCAGGTCCTGAACCGTGACCTTGCGGGCATCGATTCCAAGGTTGTGATACAAGGTCGAAAGCACCTCCTGGAAATGAACCGGCCGCTCGACAGCCTCACCACCGAGCCGATCTGTCGCGCCAATGACCTGACCGCCGTTCATGGCCCCACCGGCAAGAAGCGCACACGAAACCCGGGGCCAGTGATCCCTACCCGCATTGTTGTTGATCTTGGGAGTGCGACCGAATTCTCCCCAAACCACGACGGAGACGTCGTCACTCATTCCGCGTTGCTTGAGATCCTCAAGCAACGCGCTCAACCCCTGATCCAGCATCGGAAAGTCTTCTCGCCCGCGTTTAAAGTTTCCACTGTGCCAATCCCAACGGCTAAACCCGAGCGTTACCACCCGCGCTCCAGCCTCAACCAATCGTCTCGCCATGAGGAATTGGTCCATCCGCTTCCAACATCCATCCGCACGCAGGACATCGCTTCCCCGACCATAGCGCTCGCGGGTCTTCGGGTCCTCATCGCTCAAATCCAGCGCCGCAGCCAACTTGCTCGACGTCAACACCCCAAAAGCCTGCTGATTGAAGGTGTCCATCCCTTCCATCATTCCGGAGCTATCGACGTTTCTTCGAAATTGATCGAAGCTCCCCAACAGCGCTTGCCGGTCCCCCAGTCGTTCCAAGCTGATTCCCTTGAGGACCATGTCTTCCTTGCCCCCTCCCCGGAATGGACAAAACGCAGCGTAGCTGGGCCCAAGGAATCCGGCCTGGCCGGGATCGCCCCATTCGTCGTGACCGCACTTCGGCGACAGACCAACGAACGGCGGTGCCGCGCTATCAGCGGCGCCTTGAAGTTTCGAGACCACCGCCCCGATGCTCGGCCAGCCTCCAGGAGGCGAATTCGTCACGCCATGACCGGTCAGACATTGCTGCGCATCATGCCTCCCCGTGGCGCCAACGATCGAGCGGATGACCGAAAACTGGTCTGCAATTCGAGCCAGCTGCGGGAACTCTTCGCAGATTTGCATGCCCGCCACATTGGTGGAGATCGGGCGAAATTCTCCTCTCACCTCACTCGGAGCGTCCGGCTTGAGGTCAAACATGTCCTGATGCGGAGGGCCTCCGGGAAGAAACACCATGATGACGGCCTTGTGGCCACGTTTCCGGGAAGTTGCCGATTCCGCCTTCAGGATTTCAGGAAGTCCAACACCACCCATCGCCAAGCCTCCTACCGTTAGAAAACCTCGTCGGCTCAAACCGTCACAAAATCGGCCCTGATCGCTGGAGTGAATGGTAAGCATTTTGGTATCTGTCTTCGAGGGAGCCAATCCCCGTGGGTAATTCACGAACTCCCTTTCCCCACTCTTTCAGATCGAGCCCGATCAAATGATTCCATTTCAGACCCAAAAAGGTCAGCAGAACCTAGACACTTGCCGATTTAGTTAAAAATTAGCATTTTTTGATCCAACCGAATGGGCGCAATCGGCTTTTTAGCTCGAAATTTTAAGTTTTCAGCACTCGGAAGCGTCATTTTTGGTGTTTTTATCGCAAATTTGCCAATCTTTGTGCTTTCCATTCCTCAAAAAGTAAGGAAACATCTTCCCAGTTTCAAACCCGCCCCAAAATCATGGAGTTAATCGATAACACCGCCAGTGCTGAGAGCACGGCACCACAATCCGCGCAAGCTCAACCAATGGATGGAGCGCAAGCCCTGGTCAAAACCCTGAGTGACCTGGGAGTCGAATACATTTTCGGATATTCCGGCGGAGCAGCCCTCCCGATTTTTGACGCACTTGAAACCGTCGACTCCAAAATCAAGTTCATCCTCACCCGCCACGAACAAGGAGCGACCCACATGGCTGATGGTTATGCCCGCGCCACAGGAAAGCCGGCGGTGGTCCTGGTTACGAGCGGCCCCGGGGCCGGAAACACCATCACGGGCATCATGACGGCTCACATGGATTCCGTGCCGATGATCATTGTTACCGGTCAACAGGTAACATGGATGCTGGGGAAAGATGCGTTTCAGGAAGCAGACATTTTCGGAATCACGATGCCGATCGTGAAACATAATTTCCTCGTTCGAAAAACGGACGATCTCCCGCGCATTACCCGAGAGGCATTCCATATCGCAACCACGGGGCGTCCCGGTCCGGTCTTGATTGATGTTCCCAAGAACGTGAGTCAGGACGAGTTCCACGGCGATCTCAATGCCCCAATTGATCTTCCCGGATACCACATCGAGCCCTCGTTTGAGATCGACGAGACCCAGATCGAGGCAGCGGCAGAGCTGATCAATCGGGCCGAACGCCCGGTCATTCTGGCTGGTCATGGAGCGATGATCGCAGGCGCTGAAGCGGAGTTGCTCGAACTCGCGACGAAAGCCGACATCCCGGTTACCAATACTCTTCTAGGTAAGGGAGTTTTTCCCGAGAGCCACGACTTGTCTCTCGGAATGCTCGGAATGCATGGAACGGCCTATGCCAACAAAGCGATGGTCGAGAATGATCTCATCCTGAACATTGGCTCTCGCTTTGACGACCGCATCATCGGTCAGGCTGACAAGTTTGGAGCCAAAGCCAAGATCATCCACATCGACATTGATCCAGCAGAGATGAACAAGATGATCGAGGTTGATGTGCAGATCGTGGGCGACGCAAAATCCGCCCTTCAGAAACTCATCCCCCAGATCAAGCCTCGCCAAAACAGCACTTGGCTGGAGACGCTTGATGGCTACAAGAAGAAGTATCCCCTCTCCTACAAGAAGCAGGGAGGACTGCGAATGCAGCAGGTTCTTGACGAGGTTTACCAAATCACGGAAGGCAAGGCCATCGTGACGACCGACGTGGGTCAGCACCAGATGTGGGCGGCTCAATTCTACAAGACCGACGAATCCTGGAAATGGATCAGTTCCGGTGGAGCGGGAACCATGGGATTTGGCTTTCCGGCGGCCATTGGAGCACAGTTCGCGTGTCCCGATGACATCGTGATTGCCGTGGTTGGTGATGGTGGTTATCAGATGACGCTGTGCGAACTCGCCACCGCAGTGATCAACAAGCTGCCAGTCATCATTCTGGTTTTGAACAATCACTACCTCGGAATGGTTCGCCAATGGCAAGAACTGTTCTTCGATAACCGGGAAAGCGGTGTGGATCTTGACGGGAACCCCGACTTCGCAAAACTGGCGGAAGCCTACGGAGCCCAGGGCCTGACGATCAAACGCCCAGCGGACATCGGGAAGATCATCGAGAAGGCCCTCGCCTATCGCGAAGGACCGACCGTGATCAACGCCGAATGCATCAAGACCGAAAACGTGTTCCCCATGATTCCGGCGGGTGCTGCTCTCGAAGATATGTTGACCGAGGAGCCCAAGCACAAGATGGCCAAACCCGTTGGCTCTACCTAGTCCAAACCCATTCCCCTTCAAATTCCATGAGCAAAGCTCCAATTATTACGACCGACTCTGACATTTCAGAGGATAACACACCGCTTGAGAGTGCCCACACGCTCAGTGTCTACGTCAACAACCAACCCGGCGTGCTCGCGAGAATTGCCCTGACCTTCTCGCGCCGCGCTTACAATATCGACTCACTGGTCGTTTCCCGCGGCCGGGATGAGCGGTTTTCACGAATGACAATCGGAGTGAGCGGCGATCCCGCGGTTCTCGATCAGATCATCAAGCAGGTGAACAAGCTCATTGATGTGATTCACTGCTTTGAGCACACTTCCAAGGAGGCCGTTGCCAAGGAACTCGTGATGATCAAAGTCCTGGCACCACCCTCCCAGCGGACGGAGTTGCTCCAGATCATCGATCACTTTGGGGGGAAGACCGTCGATCTGACGGAGACTTCCGTGATCGCCATGATTAGTGGCGACACCCCAAAAGTGGATGCAGCGGTCAAACTTCTCTCCGCCTACAAGGTGATCGAGACGGTCCGGACCGGTAAAGTCGTGATGGCTCGCGGTGAGCAACCCACCTAAACCAGCCTTGCCCGCATTTCTCACGAGCCTGCGGCTGCGGCTTGCCCAATGGCATTCCTGCTGCGTTCCGCTCGAATTTCGGGATTCACGGTATGTCGGCATAGCGCTCATCCCGAAATCCTTCGCGCGCCTTTCATGAATGCCATTTGCCTGCGCCTCGCGACGCGGTTCGTGAGAAATGCGGGCTAGCCGTCCGAACGAGGGTCAAACTTGGTTTGCTTGGCAAGCTTGCTCCAGAGCTCCTTTTCTTTTGAAGAGGAGATCTTCGGGAGTCTGACGTTGATTTCCACGTAGAGATCGCCAAATCCGCTTTCGCCAATTGGAAGTCCCCGTCCCTTTACTCTCAGGGAGGTTCCAGATTGAGTTCCTTCAGGTATTCTCACCTTCATTTTTCCATGAAGAGTCTGGAGAAGAATCTCGGCACCCAAAACGCATTCCCAAGGAGCCACGTTCAGTTCATGGTAGAGGTCTGAACCCTCCACATGAAAGTCAGGGTGTCGCTCTAGCCGCACCCGAAGAAGGAGGTCTCCTGATGACCCTCCCATTGAACCGACGCCTCCCTGCCCCGCACAGCGGATGAGTTGCCCGTCCTTGACCCCTTTCGGAATCTTCACACGGATCACCTTCTCTTCCCCATTCCCACGCTTCAACCTCACTTGCCGAGTGGCCCCTTCCATGACCTCTTCGAGCTTCACGAGAAGAGCAGTCTCAATATCCTTGCCTCTTGAGGGCCCAGCTTGCCGAGCCTGAGGGCGACCACCAAATGCCCCAAACGGATCTGAACTTCGATTCCCGAAGATGTTTTCGAAAAAGTCGCTAAAGCCGGTGCTCCCTCCAAACTCATATTCGAACTGCGTGTTACCGCCCGATCCCGGAAAACCTCCCCATCCGGGAGGGGGAGTAAACTCGCTACCATGCTGCCAATTGGCTCCCAGCTGATCATATTTCCGCCTTTTCTCGGGATCACTCAGGACTTCATAAGCCTCATTCGCCTCTTTGAATTTGGCTTCCGCATCCCCGCCTTTATTGACGTCGGGATGATATTTTCGAGCCAATTTTCGGTAGGAACTTTTGATCTCAGCTTGGGAGGCGCTGCGCTCAACGCCCAACACTTCGTAGTAATCGCGAAACTTAACAGCCATTTTTGTTGGAGTGATTTACAACGTAGCCCAGAATTGATGAAATGCTAAATTCAGGAATACGTCCCTTCAACTATGAGTAACAAGAACCAACCAAGCTTCCTCACCAAAATTCGCCGCTTTTTTGCCGCCATTTTTTTGATCGTGATCGGAGGCGAAACGGCTCTCCTTTATCGGATCTATGACGCGCACGGCGTGGAAGGGATTTTGAGTCCAGAGTCCATTGGACAGGAAAACACGACTCCCAATCCAGAACCGGTAGATCAGGAGATCGAAACCTTGCGATAGCCTGATCATCGGCCAATCGAAAAGCGCCGCAATACTGCATTGAGGAACGGAAACCTGGTTCAAGCTATTTCGTTCAGCAGGCAGGAAGGCATCGGCAACCTGATCGTTCAGAATCCGAAACCGCCACTACCGCCATAGAAATCAACCGGCAACCCCAATCTTGGGAATGCCTTCAGCGTCAGACTGAACACCAGTCCAAGTTCCTCTTGGATTCGATTGTCTCGAACCTGAGCACCAAACCCAACCGTCCAGCTGGAGAGGTCTCGATGGAGGGTGTACTGCTGAAGCTCAAGTGTACCGTCATTGAACTCATAAAAGTGCGCTGTTCCAACACCCCAGTTGTCACTCAGCCGCGTGTAGGTCGTGAAGCGCATGTTGCTGCTGTCCAAGAAGAACGGGTGATCATCCAGATAGAAATGCCCCACCGTAAACCTGAAGTCCCTGAACGGTTGGAAGGATAGGTAGGTATTCATCTCGGTGAAATCGAACTCATCACCAAGCGGAATTTGAGAATCCACAACCATCGAAAGCCATGGAAGGGGAATCCAACGCAACTCATTAAACAGGTTGGACATGTCACGGTTGGATTCCGGATCCTCAGGATACAATTCCATGAAGGTATTCAGTTCCAACCAAGGATAATTGCCTTCGTTTCTCTTCGTGAGAAGACGATTGTAAGCACCAACCCGAATGATGTTCCAATCCGTGATACTGTCAGTCGCGGGATAACGGCTTACATCGAGCGGACGGAGCTTGGTGGACGGAGCAAGGCGGTCGATCGCTGGAAATCCAGATCCCAAGCTCTCACCTGAAACATAAGAATACCTCGTGTAGGGTTGAAAGACATGATGCAATTGATCCAACCCAAGTTTCCTGTTGTTCACCTGGTCATAGGTTTTTGACATCTTAAATGAGATGTCGGCCCCAAGGTTCACAAAGCTCCCGTCCACGGTATCTTCCATGAACAGGTTTCCAGAGACATCATCATAGCGCCGGTATCCAAAACCTGCCCGAGGAACAACGTTCAACCATCCACCAAATTGAGCTGGGTAGGATACCTGCTGAAAGGTGTAGAACCTGTTAAACGAATTTTCGTCAAGTTGCCTGGTCAAGCTTTCGATAAGATCGGCTTCGACCACCGGATCGATGATGCGATCCAAGAACTCCGGTCGATCATCGCCCGTGACATCGGCAAAATCTTCCAGCAACTGCAAGCGCTCTTCGGCCAGCGCAGATCGGCCTCGAGCATACTCACGTTCAGAATCTGCCAACGACTCCTCGAGAACCGAGAAGCTGGTATTCCCCTCGTAGAACAAATTCGTATCAAAAATTGGCTGCCGGGTGAAATCGAGGGCGATTTCAGGCAATCGCGTGTCAGTCCGGAAAAAGTCGTTCAATTGAAACCGCCCAAGAACACTCAGCGTCCCCCGCGGATGATTCTTGACCAAATTAATCAGGTTGTCAGGCCGCGGATCGTCACGGTATTCACCGGGAAAGAAGTCCAAATAGAACAATTCATCGCTGAGTTTGTTGATATCAACATCCAGATAAAGCGAGGATTCGTCGGGCCCGGGAATGTAAACCCGATGTTGCACATTGAAACGATATCTCTCCGAATCAAAATCGGTAAGCCTGGGTTCTCCACCGGTCCCCTGATTTGGGGCGTCATCCTGGGCATAGTAAAAATAGATCTGCCCAAAATTATCGGTGTCTTTGTGCTTCATCGACTCCAATTCAATACCACCAGCAAGACCGCGCTCTGATCGATAATCCAATTCAGCGGTAGCCAAGGTATGATCGCCGAGAAGGAATCCATACTGATTTAAGACGTAGCCACCCCAGGCGTCGCTGTAGCCAGGAGTGAAGTAATAGCCCAACTCATCATCAACCGGCTGCGCATAGATTGGCATGTACATCACCGGGACTCTTCCAAACATCAGCACCGCGCCTTTGAAGACGACGTATTCGTCGGGATAAATGTTGATCTGGCGGGCCTTGATCTTGTAGTTCGGATTTTTGACATCATGGGTTGTCAAAAACGTGTCCTGAGTTCGGATCACGTCGATATCATCGCTGGGAAGAGTGACCTCTCCGGTATCGTAGTAAAGTGGATCCAGACCGCTCCGCATCCCACTTGCAACGATCACCCCGGTATTGACGTTGTAGACGGTTTCTTCTCCCCGATAGACTTGGCCATCCTTAAAGATCGAAACATTGTCTCTGGCAAAAATGTCGCCCGTATTCTGGTGATACTCTGCCTCGTTGGCATAAATCTTAACATCTCCGTAATTGATCACCACCTCCCCGCGTGCTCTCGCGATACCAAGTTGTTGATCGTAAGTAGTTTCCAGACTTTCGATCTGAACGGATTCGGCGGCTTCTTGAACCTCTCCCAGCATGTCAAGCTGCCCAAAGGAAGCACTGACTCCTGAAAGAAAGATGGCAAAGGGGAATAGCCGCGTGGTGTTGAGGATGTTGACCATGGCAGACGGGTTGGAGGGACCTAACATTTGTCCCATTCCTTAACAACTCCAAATTTTCGTTAACTTGGAGTTATCTTGGGCCACCTTTTAACAATGAATCATCAGTTTACCAAAGAAAAAAACGCAAATATCACGCTGAAACCTCTCATTCAATGAATCGGCCGCCCACTTTGCGGGTGCAACGCAGCCGCAATTCGCCCCGAGGAATTCCGAACCGCTTCTAGCACTCCAATTCTGCAAGATAGCGCTCCGCATCCAGGGCTGCCGCACAGCCATCACCGGCCGCAGTAATGGCCTGCCGGTAAACGTGATCACTCACATCGCCAGCCGCAAAGAGACCGGTAACGTTGGTCATCGTGCCCTTTCGCTGAAGAATGTAACCATTCTCATCGAGATCGACGACTCCATTCAGAAACTGGGTGTTGGGATCGTGCCCAATTGCGACAAAGACACATTTCACCTCCAGTTCGCCTGAATCCCCGTTCACCGTGTTCTCGGTTTTCACTTTGGTAACCTCGCCATCGTCGTCGGCGACATATTCCGTTACAACGGCGTTCCAGACGGGTTCAATCTTCGGATTGGCCAACGTTCGATCAGCCATGATTTTGGAAGCCCTCAGCTCATCCCTGCGATGCACGAGATAGACCTTTGAAGCAAATTTGGTCAGGAACATCGCTTCTTCACAGGCGGAATCCCCTCCCCCAATCACAGCAACCGGGACATCCCGATAGAAAGCACCGTCACAGGTTGCGCAACTCGTCACGCCATGCCCGATCAGTTCCTTTTCATTGGGCAGGTTCAAATACCGGGGGCTCGCTCCGGTTGCCAGAATGACCGTCTTGGCCTCGTAAGTTTGCTCTCCCGCCTGAACTTCGAAATGCTCCCCGACTTTCTTGATTCCCGAAACCATCTCATACTTGACCCGGGTTCCAAACTTCTCCGCTTGGGCCTGCATTTTCCCCATCAATTCGGGCCCCATAACGCCCTCCGGAAAACCTGGAAAATTCTCCACCTCGGTTGTCGTTGTGAGTTGGCCACCAGGCATCGCTCCGGCGAGAACCAGGGGATCAAGGTTTGCGCGGGCCGAGTAGATTGCGGCGGTCCAACCGGCGCAACCGGTTCCTACAATGACAACGTTTTCCATGGCGAAGGATTATGAATTGGTTCGATCCGTCGTCAAATCCTCACGCGACCTTAATCAGACAATGCCGGAATTCCTTCCACTGCGCCCCGCAACTCCTCAAAATAGTCCTTCGCCTTCCCCGGGACGTAGCCGCTCCTTCTCCAGAGCTCCTTCCCTTTGTGATCCAGCAAGACGATGGTTGGGTATCCGGTGATGCGATATCGCTCCTTCATCATCTGCATCGATTCCGGGGCCGAGCTGATCGATTGAGGGTAATCCAGAAATGACATCACCAATTCCTTCCGGGCAAAATCGTTAAACGTCCGACTCAGGAAGACTTCATCCCCCAGTTTTCGGGCATTCTCGCTCCAACTTAAGGCCGTAAAGAGAATCAAAAGCGGCCGGTCTTGCTTCCGCGCATCCTGCATAGCCTTGCCCGGATGGCGCTCCCAGCCGACAAATTGGATGCTGGAATAGTCCCGATCGGGCAACGCCCCCTCTTGAACGCCACCCGTTGGGTCGAAATCCTCAGGAAGAAATGACGGCTCTTCCAGCGTCTCTTCAGCCTGGAAGTCCCCGGTTTCGTCAGTCGCACATCCTCCAAGAAGAACGCAACATGCGATCACAGCGCCATAAATTTTCAGGGACATCTGCTGATTGGACGGCTGAAGACTCACGCCTTCACCAAAAACAACCTATGGATTTGAAGTGACCACCTCCGCTTTGCGCAAAATCGTCTCCCCTCCCTTGTCTTCCAAGTAGAGGTAGCCGCGTCGCAATGTCTCGACGACTTTGGTCACGTTCTTTGGCTTGTCGCTCGTGGTATCAACGATTCGCACGAGCCGTCGACTCTTCAGGTCAATTCGAGTGCCAGGGTCGAACTCGAAGGCTTTGACGGAATAATCCCCCAAAGTGTCGAGCAAGGCTTCCCGGAAAATGGCCAACTGCTCACCCTGATCCCGAGTTGCGCTGTCATTGGTGTATCGACGCACCATATCGTCCAGCAGGTCGATTCTTCGAATCAGGTTCGTTGCAAAATCCTGGATGGTACCGGCCTCGAGCGTCGCGGCTCCCGCCAGGACCTGCGATCGGTCTTCCAAATCGCGAGTTCGTTTTTCCAATTGGGCCCGTTCGCGATCCTTGCGCTGCAATTGTTGCTCGAGATCAGCCAATTCTTCCGCCTTCTTATCCATGCTTGTGATCCGTTCCTGAATCACTCGCTCCCGTTTTTCAATCTCCTGCAATTGCTGAGTACGTTTCTCCAATTCCTGCTGGGCCTGCGTTTTCTGATTCTCCAGGGAATCAAACTGTCGTGACGAAAGGCTGACCCGCTCCAACTTTTCGTTGGCTTCGTCTATCTCTCGCAGCTTGTTCGCCAACTCTTCTTCCGCCGCATTCCGCTTGGCGATGATGTCGTTCAGTCGACTACTATGAGTGTCTTCCAGTTCACGCCGCTCGGAATCCGTCATTTGCACGCTCGAACGCGCCTGATGCAGGTTTGCCTCGAGCTCCCTCAGCTCCAGTGTTCCCGCAGAGATTCGATCACGAAGCCTTTTTTCCGCTCCGTCGAGATGTTCCAAACCAACCTTCTTTTCGCGATGAGCTCCGTCTGAGGCTGATCTGGCATATTCAATATCTTCGTTGACGAGCCTCAGCGTTTCGTAGGCATCGTTGATCTTTTCATCCACACTTTGGAGCTCAGTTCGCTTGTCCTTCACCAAGCGTTCATGGCGCTCCTGCTCCTGGCGGAGATCCGTCTTCGCCCGAAGCAACTCTTCCTCTCTCTCCTGAACCATTCCGGCGAGTTCCTTCATGTGACGTTCGATCTCCTCGACCTTTTTGCGTTTCGACTGGAACTGCCGCTCCATGTCTTCACACTGCTCAACGGCCTTATCCTGCTCGCTCTCCACGTTCTTCGTCTCGATCTCGGCGTTCTTCTTGCGCCGGTGAAGCACCTCGATCTCCTCTTCACGCTCCCTTACCTGAAGCCTCATATCGTCGAGACAAGCTTCGATCCGCTCGAAGTCCGCCCTGAGATCACGAAGATTGCTCTGTTCGCGCTGGCGCTCGTTCCGTGCTTCCAGAAGAGCACCTTCCGCTGCCTCAGTTTCAGTTTTGAAGGATGCTCGCGTTTTTTCGAGATTCGCCATCTCTGTTTCAGCTTCCGTTCGAACCTGGGCCAAAGCCTCTCTCCTCGCCTCAATCGCCTTGTCAATATCCGCAAGCTCATGCTCACGCGCGGCCCGCTTCGTCAGAAAATCGGCAGCCTCCTCGTCGGCATCTGCCTTCTGGGTTTGGAGTGCCAAAATCTGGTGCTGAATAGACCGTTGATCTTCGAGCAATTTCTCCCTCTCAACCCGGGCTGCATCGGATTCCGCCCTCAGTTCTTCGAGCTGCCCTTCCGCCTCGGCAACCTCGTCATGAAGTTCCTCAAACCGCTCTCGCTCCAGCTCGTAGGACGTTTTCGTCTTGGCAGTTTCGGCACTAAAGATATCGAGTTTGTCGCGAGTCTCATCGATTGACGCTTCGATTTGGGCCAAGTCGCCTCGCTTGTCCTCAAGCTCGTCCTCCATCTCCTCGATCTGCTCCCTCATCCGGATCTTATGGCCTGCGACGTCGGCGATCGCCGCCCGAATATCGGCTGTATCCTCATCGAGATTCGCTTTCTCTCGTTGCGCGCGCTTTAGCTCTTCCTTGGCAGCCGCCAATGCTTGTTTCCCCTGACGCTCTTCATTCTGGATCGCCTCCAATTTCTCGGATTCGCGACGCTGCGAAGCCATCGCCGTTTCCAGTTCAGTCCGCACCGCATCAAGCTTTGCCCGGCTTTCCTCCATCGCCTTGGTGTTCTCCTTGGCTTTGGCCATCGCAGCTTTGGCCTCCTTCTCGGCGTTCTCCTTCTTCTGATCGAAATCCTGGAGAATTTGGCGCAATTGCCGGGTCTCGGAATCGGCCAGCTTCCGCTCCTGCTTGGCTTCATTGAGTTGAGCGACCGCTGCCGCAACCAGGGCCTTCTCACTATCGAGCCTTTTGCGAACTTCGCTTAGTTCGGCATTATCCCGCTCCATCGCGCCCTGCGCATCATCCAGATCGGCGCGCGCTTTCTCGGCGGCCTCTTGAGCTTCTTCCGCCTCACGCCTTAAACTGCTGATCTTTGTGCGCAAAGACTCGCTTTCCTCTCGCATTTCCTCTCGATCAGATCGCAGAGCCTCGGTTTCTTTTCGCAAGGAAACCGCCCGTTCCTCCGCCTCTGCCGTTTTTGCGAGTGCAGACTTCTGACGCTGCTCCAACTCCGGAACGGAGTCGCGAAGTTCCTTGGTCTCCTGACGCAACTTTGAATGCTGCTCCTCAAGAGAGGTAACTTCTTCACGAAGCTTGGACCGCTTTTCATTGGCAACGGCTCGTTCTTTCCGTGCCTGTTCGACTTCATCCTGGATCTTATCCAGTTCATCCCAAAGCTCGTTAATTTGACGCTCGGCCTTGATCCCGTCACGGGAAGCCGAAACCAACTGCTGCTCCCTTCCGCGATACAGTTGCAAAGACTTCCGGACGCTTCCCAATTCGTCTTGCAGCGAAGAGAGGTCTTTCTCTGCCGATTGAACTTCGCTACGATCCTTTTCCAACAACGCCTTTCGCCGTTCGACTTCGGCGTTGAGCTGCTCGTTTTCCCGAATCAGTTGCGAGTTGATCGTCGCCGACGACTCGACCTCTGTCCTCAGCTTGCCAAACAAATCCTCTTCGGTTTTGCGCTTGGCTTCGACGTTCTTGATCTCGGTATCGATTCGCTCCAGCTCATCCCGACGTTTGGCCAGTTCTTCCTCATATTTGCGCTTCGAATCCGCGTGAGAGGAGAGCTTTTCCTCGATCGCGACCAAATCTTTCTCGCGCCTCGCAAGCTGAGCTTCAAACTCGCGCATCTGGCCGCTGCGACGCTCCAAATCTTCATGCTCGGTTTGGAGATTCTCGATGTTTTTTCGCAGATCATTCTGGCGCTTGGCCGCACGAGACATCTCTGTTAGGTGCTGTTTCACCAACTTCAACTGCGCGGTCTTCTCGGCAATGATGGCCTCCATCGCCTCAAGCTTCTTTTCGCGTTTGTCGATGCCACGTTGAGCCAATCGATCTCGCCAAGTGGAGGGCCGAGTCATTTCGGGCTCATCAAGCTCTGGCTGGATGTCCTGACGCCGGAGAGCAATCGCCTTCGTACGTTGCTCAGCAAGCTCGGCCTTGGCGTGATTCAGGTGATCGGTCTGAATGCGACCGGTTTTTTCGAGACTGGCAACTTTGGAGCTACTCTCCCCTTTCGATGTAACGGAATGAGAAAGCGTCTTCGCCAACGAGTCAGGCTGCCCCAATTTCGAGCGACGCTGGGATGGAGGGGTGAGCGGCGCAACCCGCGGAACCGCCGGAATGTCTTCAATTGAGGACTCCAAAACGCCGAACACAATCACATCTCCGGCTTTCACCACTTTGCTCTTCAGCTTCTCTCCATTGATCGTCGTCCCATTGTGCGAATCTTGATCAATCACCTCAATTTCTCCGCTTTCATGCCGAACGAACTCGGCATGATATCCCGAAACATAGCTGTCCGGAATGACAATATCGTTGTCCGTGCGCCGACCGATGCGCAACGAAGGCTGGTCAATGGCATGAGTGGACGATTCGCCGTCCTCGTATCGAATTCTCAGCTGTAGCATCGCAGCTTGGGTTAAAGTGTTTGCTCTCCCCTTACGCGGGGCGCCCTCAGTGAGAGTTGGTGTTGTCGTGCTCAAAACTGAGTGAAATTTCCAGATTTTTAAAAACTATTCGCAATGATACGAACTTTTCCAGCAATGTGCAATCAGCAGTCTACGTTGAAGAAAGAAAATGCTACAATTTGCAAAGAAACTATTCAATCCGGATTTCCAATGACCTACAAGAAAAAAGTTCGCCCATTCGACGTTCTTTAAGATTCTACTGAGGCCATGCGGCGCTGGCGAACAGCCTCGAAAAGACAAACGCCGGTAGCGACCGAAACATTGAGGCACTCAACGGAACCTGACATCGGTATTTGCGCCAAAAAATCACAATTTTCCCGCGTGAGCCGACGCATTCCTTTTCCCTCGGCTCCCATCACAATTCCGATCGGCCCCGCCAAGTCCACATCATAAAGCGACTGTTCTCCACTGTCATCCGTTCCGACGAGCCAAATCCCAGCCTCCTGAAGCTTTTGCATGGCCCTCACCAAATTGGTGACTTGAACGACTGGCGTCACTTCAGCAGCTCCGCAGGCAACACGCCGCACCGTATCCGTCAACGAAGCTGAATGATGCTTTGGTGTCACGACAGCAATTGCCCCAGCTGCATTGGCTGAGCGAAGGCATGCGCCGAGATTGTGAGGATCGGTCACTTCATCCAGAATCAGCACCAGGGGTGAGTCAGGGTGACGCTGGACGGCTTGGATCAGTTCATCCTCGGTAAGCCTCGGGGTAAACCCGTCGACCTCTGAGTGCCGATTTTGGCGTGCTTCAGGTTTTCGATCTCTGCGACGCTGCTTCATAAAGAGTTAGGAGATTGGCATTGTATTCTGGATAGAACCTTTCGCGACGAGAATTTCTCCGCGTAGACGGAAGCGATCCAGCAAGCAACACCCACACCTCGAGGCTCCAATCCATGGGCGCTTGCCTAATTTTTCACTTTTCCACAATTACCAGACAAACAGGATCCCAACTAGACAACGAACACAAATATCCCTTCGCTTTTTGCTCAATGGCGGCGATTATAAGGAACAACAACAGTTCTGAAGAGACTGCCCCCTGTTTAAAAATTTATATGGCAACCCGTAGACCAACAAGAAGACGCCGAGGCGGAAACCGCCGAAGAGGCCCCCGCAAACAAAACTCCGGAGAATCCAGCGAGTCCAAAGAAAATTGTTTGGAACTCGAAGGCACCATTCACTCGGTCCTTCCGGGAACCATGTTTCGCGTCCAGTTGTCAAATGGCCATCTTGTCCTCGCCCATATCTCAGGCAAAATGAGAAAACGTTTCATCAAGTTGGTGATTGGAGACAAGGTGAAACTTGAGATGTCCCCCTACGATACCGACAAGGCACGGATCGTATATCGCCTCAACTGACCGGTCTCCTTCGTTCTGATTGAACGAACGTTGTTTCTTCTCTCAAACTCTCGCAGGAGTTGTCAGACATCGTCCGTATTGAAAACGTCGGGATCCGGCGCGGAGAAACCAGGCTACTCCGGGGAATTAATTGGTCGATCAAATCCGGCGAACAGTGGGCCATTCTTGGAGCAAATGGCTCGGGTAAAACGTCTCTACTGAATACATTATCCGGCTTCCTTCAACCCACGGAAGGAAACATCCATGTCTTGGGACAGACATTTGGCGAAACGGATTGGAGTTCGCTGCGAAAAGTCATCGGCGTCATCAATCATACCGTCGCTGATTGGATCAACGGCAACGAGACCGCTCTGGAGATTGTCGTGGGCGGCATCCACAACCAGATCAATTATTGGGGGCGGATTAAGCCGGAGGAACAGCAAGCGGCCCTGAAGGTTCTGCAACGCTACAAGTTTGCTTATGCTGCAGATCGCACCTGGGAGCAAATGAGCCAGGGCGAACGCCAGCGGGCACTGATTTGCCGGGCGATCATGGCAAAGTTTCAGATCTTGATTCTCGATGAACCGTGCGCCGGCCTCGACCCAATCGCCAGGATGAGATTCCTCAGGTTCGTCGAAGGTTTGGCTGCCAAAAAGCGGAATTCTCCCCACCTGATTCTGGTGACGCACCACGTTGAGGAAATCACGCCCAGTTTCACTCACGTCCTCGTCCTGAAGCAGGGGCGAATCTTTGCGTCAGGCAAAAAAGCTGAAATCTTGAACTCAACGGTTTTGAGCAAAGCTTTCGGTGCCGCGATCTCGATTGAGAAGCATGGCGAGACCTACAATCTTGCAGTTTGATTCCTGCTACTCGCCATTCGGTAACAGAAGACTTCTGGCGACCTTCCCCGCTTCCAGATCCGCATACGCCTCATTGATTTCGGTCAGCGGATAGGTCTTCGTCAAAAGTTTGTCCAACTCCAGCTGCCCGCTCAGGTGCAGGTCAATTAGGCGAAGCAAGTCTATCCTTGGACGCATCGAACCGTAAATCGTCCCTTTCAATGTCTTTTCAGCATAAACCAGAGCGTTCACATTGATCTTCGCCCGGGCTTCACGCGGTGCGATGCCGACGACGACACACGTTCCTCCCTTCTTCGTCGAATCGTAGGCCTGCTCGATCGGCTCAGGCAACCCAACCGCTTCAAACGCATAGTCCACTCCCGTGCCGGTCAAATCCATGATCGCCTCTACCGGGTCATCTTCCGAAGCATTGATCGTCTCGGTTGCGCCAAACTGACGGGCAAATTCCAGCTTCTTTGAAACCCGATCAACCGCAATGATTCGGCGAGCGCCGGCAATTTTTGCGCTTTGCACGATGTTGAGCCCAATCCCACCACACCCGAAAATCGCAACGGTGTCGCCGGGGGATACTCGGGCGGTATTTACGACTGCACCAAACCCGGTAATGACTCCACAACTGATCAGCGCCCCCTTGTTGAGAGGGTAATCCTGCGGAATCTTTACCACGGCGGCTTCGGGCATGGTCGCCAACTGCGAAAAGGTGGAGACTCCAGCGTAGTGCAGAATTTGCTTACCGGAGGAGGAACGAAAACGGGTCTTTCCATCCGGCATCAGCCCGGAGAATCGCATTTTGGTTCCGACATCGCAAAGCGCTGGCTTTCCGCCAAGGCAATACTCGCAGCGGCCACAGGACATTCGCCACATTGGCAGAACATGATCTCCCTCTGCGACTTCAGTCACGCCCTTTCCCACAGCTTCTACAATTCCGGCACCTTCGTGCCCGGGAATGATGGGAGTCGGCATCGGCAAATCCCCCTTGATGACGTGCAAATCACTGTGACAAACACCGGCCGCCTTGATACGAACCTGAACTTCTCCCGGCCCCGGCGGCAGAACTTCAACTTCTTCGACCGAAAGAGGTTTTCCGGATTGGTGTAACACAGCGGCCAGAGCTTTCATGATTTCACCCTTACAACGCAACAAGTCCTGTCAAACCGCTTGCCCTGCTAAAACCAAGACATACCGTGGAGGCCATGTTCACCGGAAAATTGGACAAAGTCGGAGTCATTGGCCTCGGCATCATTGGCACTCGTATCGCCGAGAATCTTCGAAAGGCCGACAAGCACGTTTACGTCTGGAGCCGCAGCCCCAAGCCGCAGCCCAATTTCATGGGCAGCCCTGGTGAAGTCGCTGAGAATTCGGAAGCCGTCCAGATTTTCGTCAACAATGGGGACGCTCTTCTCGACACCGTTGAGGGAATGGAGCCTTTCTTGAGTCGCCGCCACATCATTCTGAATCACGCGACCGCTGACGTGGAATCGGTGCGACGAGCCGCGAATATCGTCCATGGGACGGGAGCCGCCTTCCTCGATTGCCCATTTACCGGCAGCAAAGTGGCGGCAGAAAACAGCCAACTTACCTTCTACGTAGGCGGAAGCGACGCCATCCTGGAAAAAGCCCGTCCACTTCTGGAGCTTTCGGGCAAGACCATCCTTCACGTTGGAGACGTTGGAGAAGCGACGATCCTGAAGATCGCCACGAATATGATTTCGGCTGCAACGGTCCAGGTTTTAAACGAAGCGTTGGCGGTGACGGAGGCTCAGGGAATCCCGGGTGAAAAATTGATGGAAGCCCTCCAAGTCAACGCCTGCTGTTCCGATTTGGTTCGAATGAAGCTCCCCAGCATCGTTCAAGGCGATTTCGAGCCACACTTCTCGCTCAAGAACATGTTCAAAGACGCGCAACTAGCCCTCGGTTTGGCCAACGAATCCAAAATCGAGATTCCTGCACTCTCCACCACCGCCAGCATCATGTTCAAAACGATTCAGAAGGGGCACGGCGAAGAGGATTATTCGGTCCTGGCAGTGAACTACACGCCGGAAGATTAGCGCATTGCGACGGCCGCCCACGACACCAATCCGGTCTTGCTGGTGGTACTTTTTTCGAATTTGATCGGGATTTCCGACCTGGCAAATACCGCCTGGTACATGGCGTTCCCGGTCGATGTCCCCCCATCACCCGGCGTGATTTCGATTCCCTCGAAATCTTCCACGTGATCTCGCGCAATTTCAAAGAATCCGAGCCCCCCGAAGTTTCCACCACCACGCAGATAGGTCCAAAGCCTTGTCTGGCCTTTCTTGCGGGAAGATTCGAGAGAGATGGCTTTTGGATGCGCAATCACGATCCCGATCAGACGCCACTCGCCCTCCTCCAAAGCCAGGTAAATCTCGAACACGCCTCCCATTCTTCCAAAGTCCTCCACCGGCTCGGAAAGCGCCATATCCTCGCGCCCATCACGATTGAAGTCTGCCAACAATCGAATTCGCTCAACGTAGACGGATTCGTCCTCAAGACTCCTGACCGGAAACACTGAGGGGTCATCATCTCCGTAAAGGGAAGATGCTAGCAGGGCGACAAACGCCATGGCTAAAATCCGGTTCTCCATCGCAACAATAATCCCGAACCAAAGAAAGAACCGGCCGCCCATTACCCTGGTCAACCGTTCATTTGAACAATTGCAGGCAAACTTTTTATCAAGTTCTGCTCAGTTTCTGAACAAACCGGCCACTCTCCCCTTTAGGACACGGTAAAGATCGTGATCTCTGGATTCTCCAACCGATCTCCAGCACGCATTCCGATGACCTTGGCTCCAAGCGGAGATTCTGGCGTTAGCACTGTCAGATCACAGCCTTCGTGGTCGCACACCACTCCACCACCCTTCGCGGCAATCAAATAGAAGACTAGCTCTCCTTCCAGATCAGCCTCCACCAAGGCGCCAATCTGAATCTCCGCGTCTTCAGAAAAGGCAGGCAGCTCCAAGGTCTCAAAGGACTGCAGAGCTTCGGAAAGTTCTTCCATCTGCTCAACCTGCCCGGCGGCAAGGTAGGATGCCTCAAGACCTCGCGTGTCGTATTTGGACTCCGCCCGGCTGTCTTCATCGGTGGCGTATTCGACCGAGGACTGAACCGCCGCAGCCATTCGCTCAAACTGAACCCGAATTTGGGCGCGAACTTTCTCTAGTACTTGCTGTTTCTCCGTCATCGATCCATCACACATCGAAATCCAACATCATTTGTCGCAGTATCGATTCCCGACTGATTTCTCGTCGCAACTCGATATTCCAAAACCGGACGCTGCGCTCCTCTCGGAACCGGACCATAACTTCGATGAATCCGCCAGGACGCGCCACGAATCACTCGAATGGGCTCTCCGCCCGGCCCCGGATCACATTGCGCAGGTCCGGGAGGGTTGGAGCCGGAACTCTGCGCATAGTAACCAGCGCCAAACCAATCCTGGCAATGCTCCCAGACATTGCCCGTCATATCGTAAAGGCCATAGCCATTTGGCGAATAACTCTTTGTAGGCGCCAGCCCCGCATGGCCATCCGTTCCCCAATCATCGTAGGGGAATTTTCCCTGCCAAATGTTGCACGGCCAATCTTCCGGGTTGCTCTCCTTCTCACCAGGAATCGGCGCATTTCCCCACTCGTATTTTTTGCCAACAAGCCCGCCTCTTGCCGCATATTCCCATTCGGCCTCAGTCGGAAGGCGTTTCCCGGCCCATTCTGCATACTTGGCGGCATCCGCCCAGGTCACACAGACTACCGGGTAGGCGTCTTTCCCCTCAATACTGCTCTGCGGGCCATCCGGATGTCGCCAATTCGCGCCGGCTTCAAAAGCCCACCATACCGGTTGATTGAGCGAAACGGGACCATCAGTCTTTCGAAAGATAATGGAACCAAGACGCATGGGGCCATCACTTCGCATTTCTTCAGGCAGGACCGCCTTCTGTGCCTCACTCATGGCTTGCTCAGCCTGCGTAACGTATCCCGTTGCTTCGACAAACTTCCGAAACTGCGCATTCGTCACTTCGGTAACATCGGCATAAAATCCATCCAGGGTTACTTCGTGAACCGGCTGCTCGTTCTCCATTCCCGAATACGATCCCATCAGAAAGGTTCCTCCCGGAATCCAAACCATGCCCTCGATCACCTGTGGGGCCGCCTCAGTTTTTAGTGCTTCCTCGGCATTCGGGCTCTGGTCCTCCGAACCACAAGAGACCAACAACGCAGCGGCGACCAACGACAGAAAGAGCCGTGGCAGAGCGAAATCACGGAGGAATAAAGGCAGAATGGGCTTTCGTTTTGGTTTGTGCATCTTGTTTGCCATGACCTATGATCCAAAAAACAGCCTCATGAAAACGATCTTTCTTGCACGTTACCGCTTTGTTGTCGCCTGCTCACTCGCAAGCATCTTCTTCCTCGTGGGGACCAACTCGGCTCAAGAGGCCAGACCTTTGGGCTTCAACGTTCTCTCCGCTGAAAAAGAGGCGATTATGGGAGCTCGCGAGTTTGAAAAGTACAAGTCGCAAAAACCAATGGTCAAAAGCGGGCGCGACTACCAGACCATGGTTCGGGTCGCCAATCGCATGACTAAGGTCGTCAGTGTGAAGAATGCCGAATGGGAATTCGTGCTCTTCAAGGACTCGACGCCCAATGCCTTCGCTCTTCCAGGCGGAAAGGTTGGCGTTCACACCGGAATGTTCAATGTCGCGCAGAATGAAGCGCAGCTCGCGGCGGTGATTGGTCACGAATTGGCCCACGTGACGGAGCGGCATTCCGGAAAACGGATCAGCAATGCGATGCTTGGATCAGGAATCGGAGCCGTCGCGGGAGCGCTTCTCAAGAAAAAAACGGGAATGAAAGGGCGAAACGCTCAGGTTATCACGCAAGGAGCCGCAGCCATGCAATCGCTGAGTTTTTCGAGAAAGCAGGAGCTGGAGGCGGACCAAGTCGGAACGGTTTATATGGCCAAGGCAGGCTATGATCCCCGCTCGGCCGTCGATTTGTGGAAGCGTTTTGCGGCCCACAAGGCTCAAAAGGGCGGCTCGAAAGTACCGGGTTTTATGAGCACTCATCCGGTGGATTCCCGCAGAATCGAGGAACTCCAAAAAGCGATGCCACAAGCGCTCAAGCACTACAATTCCGGATCGGGTTCAAGCCAGATTCAAACCACGACCTCTAACTCAAGCACAAGTTCCTCTTCCAACGAGGAGCCGGTTCGCGCTTTACGCCCCCGCTTCCGCTAGGAACAACGGGCTACTTCGCTCCGCCGTCGATCCAGGCACGAATTTTCGTGATTTCGGGCTCGGTCAATTCAGGCGCCCCCATTGGAGGCATCCGCTTGGGATTGGTTTTGGGGAGATAAAATTGCTGGACCATCAAACTGGATTCCGCATTGCCAGGAATGATGACGTTTCCGCTTTTGCCACCCTTTTTGATGTTTTTCAGCGAATTCAGTTTGAGCCCACCTTGTGGAATCAGACCGCCATGACATTGCGAACATTTGGCTTTGAAAATCCCGGAAATATCGGAATCAAACGTCACATCCGCCTTCACAGCTGAAATGTTGAAAAACAGGGAGGCACAGAGAATGGCAGTGGATCGTTTCATGAGGTTGAACAAGGTTTGTGGCGTGAGTCAGCTTGGACGCCTAGATCATCCCAAGCTTCATTCGGCCTTCCTCTGAAATCATATCCTGATTCCACGGCGGATCCCAAACGAGATCGACGTTGGCGTCATGAATGCCTTCCAAAGAGACAATTTTGTTTTTTGCGTCGGCGGCGATGGTCGGCCCCATTCCACATCCGGGAGCCGTCAGGGTCATTTTGACATTCACAAAAGTTTTGTCTTCGACATCCTGAAGAGTGCAGTCGTAGACGAGCCCCAAATTCACGATATCAACCGGGATCTCCGGATCATAGACGGTCTTCAATTGATTCCAGACTGCGGCTTCCAAATCGCCATCCGGAACCGGCTCCTTTTGGATTGGGGCAGCTTCTTCAGCGTCTTTATCCAAGCCAAGAGCATCGGAATCCTTTTCGCGGATTCGCGCCAGCCCTTGTTCCGTCGCCACGGTGTAGGTTCCGCCAAGCGCCTGGGTAATCATCACCCGCAATCCCAAAGGAAGCGTGATCTCATCCCCGCTTGGGATTTGGATCGCGGTGACTTCGCGCGAGAGTTCTATTTCTTGATGCATAAGGTCCATCTAAACAACTCCAGAAAAGGGGGAAGGGCAAGTGAGTCTGGTCCGGTTTCAACCTAACTACGATTCTCAAAGGCCCGGTGTAACGTTAGCGTATCCGCATTCTCCAGCCCACCGCCGACCGGCATTCCCTGAGCCAATTTAGTGATCTTCAGATCGCTCGTCTTGAAGAGGTCAAACAGGTAGTAAGAAGTCGCCTCGCCAGCAACATCCGCACCGAGGGCCAGCACCACTTCCATGAACGAACCTTCGGCGATTCGGCGCTCGAGTTCACCAATTCGAAGATCATCGGGACCAATGTTGTCGAGCGGAGAAAGTCGGCCTCCCAACGAATGATAATGCCCTTTGAAAACTCCGGTCCGCTCGATGGGCAAAATATCAGTTGGCTGCTCCACCACACACAGGAGCGAACCATCTCTCCCCGAATCACTACAGATTGCGCACCCTTCATCCGTCGCGAAGAAACCGCAGGAGTCACAACACCGAATTTGCGAGGCGACCGATTCGAGAACATCGGCCATGTCCGTTGAAACCGTTGAATCCTGTTGCAACAACCAGAGCGCCATTCGCTCGGCGCTTCGCGGCCCGATCCCCGGGAGGCGCTTCAGTTGCAGGATCAGTGCCCTAACTGCGGCTGGGTAGTCCAGTTTCAAAGCGAATGAAGCACTCTCGCGTGTCCATGCATGAGGAAGGCGTCAGGATCTGTCGGCGACTTTTCAGCAACTTCCACCATGTTTGTCTGAGCCCGGTCGATAAAGTAGTGAAGTGGGCGATCGTTCGGATACTTGGCCTTCAACTCACTGAAGATCTTCAGTGCATCCTCTCCCCTTCCCTCACGGTAGTAAATCAGCCCCTGCCAGAAAGCCTGTCGCGCAGATTCCTCTTCCTCACTCATGTTTTCCTTCAGATCCACGAGTTCGTAGACCTCCGACATCAGCTCCGCTGCCGCATCATAAATCATCTCCATGGGGCGGACGGCAAACGCGTCCTGAACGATAGTGTAGGTGCGGGCACTGATCAGTATCTCAGAACCGTATTGGCTGTTGGCCGCACTCAGCTTCCGAACAAATTCGATCACTTCCCCCACCGCACTCAGACGAACATCGTTCTCTGACTCATAAACTCCCAGCGTCATCGGCTCGGAACTGATGGCGACCCCAAAATGGAAGCGCTGAAAAAAGCGCTTCTCCAATTCCAGGTTCAGATTGGCGAGACGAAGCCGAAGCTCCAACGCCGCCTGACAGGCTCGAAAGGAGTGATCGGGTTGGCGATCCAAAATCCCGAAATAGACCCGCACACAATCCGGGCTCGACTCATCCAGATAACCGCCCTTGCTCGTCAAAAATTCGCCGGAGTTCTGAAGAAACAAGTTCGTCATTTCGATCAACTCCTTCGGCGCGACGACCGCCCGGATATCCGCGTGATTGAAAACTCGCACCGTCAAAATCGATACCTCCCGATTCTGACCGTCGAGGAAGTCAGGACGATCACCATCCATCAAGCCACTGAAACTCTCTTCGGAAACTCGACCACCCAGCACGGTGTGAAGAAGCTGTTTTCGGCCACCATGTTCGGTCATGGAATAAACAATTCCCAACGTGGAAACGATAAAAATGGCGGTAAGTGAGGAAAACGGCTCAAAGAACACGCCCAACGTTACGGCGACAGCCGAGGTTCCCAAAACCAAGATCATTGAGCCCAAAATCACGACGACCTTGTTCGCGATTTTAGGGATATCGATGACCGCCCATGAGACCGCGAACGCCAAAAGAACAAACGTCACGTAGTGCAAAATCCGTCCCGGCTGACGGCCATGCTCAATCATTCCCGCGTTGGCATAAAAGGTAGCCAGCTTGTTGGCAGCCGCCGTCAGTAATCCGAACTCGTAGGCCAAGACGGTGACAAACACGGCAATGGCGCCAATGATCGATGCGATTAGTAAATATCTGCGCATGAAATTTCGGGTATCTCTAGCCTAATCAGTAAACGGATCAATCGGCAAGAGTCTTCATGCTTGGCCATCATTCTCAGTCGTTTGGGCATTATCCTCAGTCTTGTAGGACTCCACGACAAGCCCACTGAGGTACTTGTCCGGATCCGCAACCGCTTCGGCATTCAGCTCAAACAGATTCGTTCCCCGGTTTTTCTGAATCAATTTCAGCCCAAACTGGTAGTCGCGGAACAATCGATTACAGACCTGCAAGGCGCTGACATTGTCACCAGAAGCTCGATCCGCAATCGCCTGGAGTCCCGAGTTGTCGAACTGAAGTTTCACTCCGTGCTTCTCATTAAAGTCGCGGCAGAACAGAGCGACTTCCGAAGCAACCTTCTGATCAACCAGATCACCACCATCTTCCAAACACTTGGCGAGCGCTGCGGCGGGCTCCTCGACCAACGCATCGTCGATAATCAGTTCCGAAATCGACGTCCCGGGAAGCTCAAATTTAAAATCGCGCAGCAATCGCTCACAAACCGTTACGAGGCCGCGAGCCCCGGTTTGCTCATCGGCCGCTCGTTCCGCGATAATTTTGAGAGCTGCCTCCTTGAATTCCGCTCGAATTCCAAACGCTTCAAAATCGCGTTCGTATTGGCGAATCAAGCTTCCTTCGCTATCCCGCAAAATCGCAAACAAGTCCTCTGACGAGAGCTGCTCACACACCACCCGAACCGGCAATCGACCGATAAACTCGGCTTCAAAACCGTATTTCATGAAGTCCTGGGTGGAAACGTGCCGAAAGATCTCGTTATCGAAGGGAATATCCCGCAATTCCGCGCCAAATCCCATGGTTCCTTGCCGCATTCGGTCGCTCACCACTTTCTCTAGCCCCGAAAATGCTCCGCTCACGATAAAGAGAATGTGTCGGGTATTCACCGTTTCTGCGCCCTTCTTCCCCTTCTGCATATCAAACATCGCCTGCATCTGCGATTGCATATCCATCGGGTTGCGCAACGGAACCTCGGTTTCTTCCATCAGCTTCAACAGCGTCGTCTGGACGCCTCGGCCACTGACATCGCGGCCAATCATGTCTCCCCGGGTCGCCAGTTTGTCGACCTCATCGATGTAGACGATGCCGTATTCCGCGAGTTCCACATTTCCATCGGCCTTTTGCACCAACTCGCGAATGAGATCATCGACATCCGCCCCGACATAGCCCGTTTCGCTAAACTTGGTCGCATCCGCCTTGACGAACGGCACGCCGATCAGCTCGGCGATGTGCTTCACGAGATAGGTTTTCCCAACTCCGGTAGGCCCAACGATGATCACGTTTTGCTTCGCGATCTCGACTTGGCGGGCGGCCTCGGGATCCTCTGATTCCAGGCGACGCAGATACTTTGCGTGGTTGTAGTGATCACAAACCGCAATTGACAAGACCTTCTTGGCCTCATCCTGCTTGATCACATAGCGATCCAGATAGGCCTTGATGTCACGAGGGCGTAAATTGAAGTCAAAGACGTCTTCGTAACTTTTCTCGGGTTCCACTTCGACCTCTTCCGGCACAGCCGTTGCGTTGGATTGGTCGAATTGCGTAAATGAAACCGCTCCTGGAAAACTGGTTTTTACAAAATCCGCCAGCTTTCGAGAAATTTCTTCGGGGGTTGGCGGGGGATCGTCATTTCCATTGGACATACCCTATCATTATTGCGGAGAACCACGCTCCTAACAAGTCGATGCGTGGATTTTGCCAGGATTTAACGCCGGTGCTCCCGTTTACTGCAGCACCCAACGAAGAATTCCCGCTTCCACCGTCCCTTTTCCCGAGATTTGCGCTCCTCCAGCATTGCCCCCGGCCACGATCGAACCACCGGAGATGCGTATGGCGCCGCCTCCACGCAGCTGAAAGGACTGATTCGAGGTTTTCTCCACAAATTTCTCATGCCCCTGACCTTTCACCTCAATTTCGAGCCCCTTGGTTGAGGTTTTGCGCTGCTTATGCTCGTCTTCGATCAGGTAACCGGTTTCGGATGTTGCGAAAAAGAATGGGCGAGTGGACCAACCTTTTTCGGGTTGATCGTTTGATGACACCGCGATCCAGACCTTCAAACCGGCAGGAACCTCGGAAAAGGTAAAATCGCCAGCCGCTTCCGTCGTCACCTCCTGATGGTAACCGTCACCGAGAAGTTGAACCTTTTGCCCGGCTGCCAGCACACCATTAGCCAGGAGTTTCCCATTCAGACTCAGGGTCTCGGGAGGAGCCGCCATGACACTCCAGAGCTGAAAAATTCCGATCAAGGTCAGGGGACGGATTTTATTGAGAGCCAACTTTGTCGTCGTCATGGGTTTTGGGGTGTTTGTTTCCGGTTGGATCGGGACGGATCCCGGGTTAAATGAACCGCAGAATGGGTATTTGTCCCACTTTGATTCTCGCGCCGATGCAAAACGTGACCAATTTGCCGTTTTGGCGAGTTCTTGCGCGAAGAGGTGGTCCCGACATCTACGTGACGGAGTATTTCCGCGTTCACGTTAACTCCTGCCCCGAACCCTTCATCGCGCGCTCCATCATCGAGAACTCCACCGGTAAGCCGGTTTTCGCGCAAATGATCGGAAACGATCCGGTCCATCTCGTCCGGACAGCCCGGGAACTGGAGAAGCTGCCGATCGCCGGCATTGATTTGAACTTGGGATGCCCGGCCCCGTCCGTTTGCGGTAAACAATCCGGTGGGGCGCTCTTGCGGAATCACGAACGGATCCGGGAAATCGTCCATTCCCTGCGCGAAGTCGTAACCGGCAAGGTCACGGTCAAAACAAGGATTGGCTTCGAAGCTCCCGGTGAGTTTGATGATCTGCTAGGCCTCTTCGCGGATCTCCCGATCGACCATCTCGCGATCCACGGACGAACCGTGCGGGAACGCTATCAATCCCAAATTCACACCGAAAAGATTCGTGAAGCCGTTCGCCAACTCCCCTTCCCGGTGATCGCCAACGGGAACATCGTTTCCGTCGAAACCGCGCAATCCATCAAACAGCTGACGGATGCCGCCGGGCTGATGATTGGTCGAGGGGCGATTCGCAACCCGTGGCTTTTCGAGCAAATCCGCCAATTCGAAAGCCACCGACCCGTTTTCCGCCCCACGTTGCAGGATCTCCATTCCTACATTCTGGAGCTCTTCGACGAGGTCGCCTCTGAAGCCGACAACTTTGCCGAAGAAAATCACGTTCACCGCATGAAGAAATACACCAACTACATCGCGAACGGAATTTCCGGCGGCCAATTCGAGGCCCAACTACGCCGAACGAGGACTTCCGCGGAATTTCATGAAGTCTGCGGGGAGCATCTTCAATCAAACGAGTTGCTCCCCGATGAACCAACCGAGGACGGAAAATTGTTTTGCGGCTTTTCCAGCCTCCTTGGTTTTGCTGGCTGATTCACGGTCTGACCGTAAGATTCCACGCCAAAGTCGCCCAAGACACTGACGTCCGCGGAAAAAGACCTCCTCACTTCAGGCGCTGGATCGAAGAAGACGCGGAATGGAGCGACCATTGGGCATTCATCCCGCCCCGGCAAGCCGCGGTTCCTGAGTCCGCGAAGCCAATCATGATGGCGCCAAAGTGGATAAGGGTTTATTGGCCTAGCATCAGTCGGCCAATCTATTTGCCCCACGCGCCGACTTTCTTCTGCTTTGCCGCCGCCTCCCGACTGCGCAGGAAGTCCTTGTATTCGCGCCAGCCTCTTCCATCTGGAGTGGGCTCCCCATGGGTGTGAATTCTCGCCAAGCCCTTATCCACCAAAAGTTGAGAAAGGTAAACCGAACTGCCCGCCCCGCTGTCCAACTCCACAAAACCGTGAAACCGCTCTCCATCGTAAACGCGATCCCACTTTGTATAGACGGTGAATGGCGTTCGCCGTAGCAACTCTAAAACAACGTTCTTACTCTCGTTTCCCAAAGCAACCGTCTGTTCCACGGTCAATCCAAAGTCGCCCGCCTGGTCTCTCACCCGCTCTCGTTGCGACTCATGCCGATCACTGAGGTATTTCTCCGCAGTATCGACGAAATACAAACGAAGCTCAAACTCGCGCCCTTGATGCCTCACGAAAAAACTGTCGCCATCATTATTCCGGTGTTCGACCAATACGCATCCCGAAAGTCGCTCATATTCCCCCTTTTTACCAGAGACTTGAATTAGCCCTGCCTCTTTCCCTGCTTCCACATCCCCATCCGATGCCGCTTCATCGAGATCGAGCCCCAAGACTGCCGCCAAAATCAAAATCCCAACCCCGGCAAGCTTTACGGGCACACTACGATTTTTGAGAAGATCTACGAGTTCGGACGTCTTCATTACCTGCCAACCATTGCGGAAACGCCCCTCAAAGCAAGCAGATCTTCCCAACGACATCCACCCAGCAAACCGATCAGCCGAGCTAATATAACATAATACCCGCCCCCTGAACACGAGAGCTCCGCAGTAAATACCATCAAAAACTCGGCCCCGTATTTAATATACAAATTCCGCCATTGTAAAACCCACATATTTAATATATATTTAATACCTAACTACCTCATTCTATTTGATCCGCGACAGAAACCAAGGCGATGCTCCCTTCTCCTACGCTCCATAAGCAGACCCCTCCCCCTGCAATATCCTTCGCTCACGCTACCGATACCACTATTGAACTCGAGTCTGCGCGCTCCAAATTGAAACAACACGAACTGATTTTTAGGCAGCTCGACAATATAGCATCTCAACACCTCTCCTCAAACACCAGTCAGGACGCAAGGAGAGCATCTCTCGACGCTTCCCAGCCCTCATTGGTCGCAAATTTCCAGGCTATCATTGACTCCGTCGAACAAAATAGGAGCCAGCTTGAGAAACAAAGAACTCATGCAGAACAGGCAGCCAAGGGAAAGGATCTGTTCCTAGCAAGCATGAGCCATGAGATCAGAACCCAATTGAATGGAATGACGGGAATTTTGGAGCTTCTCCTCAATGATAATCAGTTGCTCGAAAACCAGAGAGCCTCCCTGATGACCATGAAGCGATCATCCGGCACGTTAAAGAGGATTCTGAATGATATATTGGACTATACCCAACTCTGCGCCTACGAGGTTCAGCTGGAGTCTGTCTCCTTCTCTCCAGCCAACACAGTTCAGGAAGTGGTCTCCATGTTTGAAGCTAACGCTCGAGCCAAGGGCTTGAGCCTTCTTTCAATGGTCTCCGAGCAGGTACCGGAATCCGTCGAAGGCGATGAGGCTCGACTCCGGCAGGTGTTATCAAACCTACTTGGCAATGCAATCAAATTTACAAATTCAGGACGCGTCGGTGTCTTCCTTACCGGCGAATCCCGAGAAGATGGTGGCACCGAACTGCAATTTGAAGTTCTGGATACCGGAATCGGGTTATCTCAAGACCAGCTCTCTGAATTGTTTCAGCCGTTCGCACAAGGGGACGCCACGACCAAGCGAAAGTATGGTGGGAGCGGCTTGGGACTTCTGATCTGCAAAAATCTGGTCGAACGAATGGGAGGATCCATTCATGTCCAAAGTGAACCTGGAGTTGGATCTGAATTCCAATTTTCCATTCTCGTTGATCAAGACGCCAAGCTCGAAAGTGATAGCTCAGCACCGGACATTACGATCTTGCCCAGGGGCGACGAACTCCAAGAGGTCCGTCGCAAAGTGCTTCTTGCTGAAGACAACGAAGTGAATCAGATCGTCGCCAAGATGACTCTTGAACGGCTTGGCTATGAGGTGGATGTCGCCAACGACGGAGGAGAAGCCATCACGGCAGCAACGGAACGTGACTATGATTTAATCTGCATGGATGTGACGATGCCAGAAATAGATGGCCTAGAGGCAACTCGCCGGATTCGCAAGCTTGAACAGCCGTCCTCTGACGCCCTTATCATCGCCATGACAGGCCACGCGTTCAGTGAAGACAGGATTCGTTGCCTCGATGCCGGTATGGATGACTTCATTTCGAAACCGTTCGAAATCGAGCAATTGAAAGTCACGATCGAACGCGGCTGGTCCTCCCCAAGATTCACGACAGAAGCAACGGACACCCATCGTCCTGAAGTGAAAGTTGCTTAGTTAGCAGTTAGCCGGGCAACTCATTTAGACACTGCGCATCTTTCGAAGAACGCTGAGCCAAACCAGCGTCACAACAACGATCCCGAACCCAAGCAGTACCAGCGCATCGAGGTAGACGGTCTTGATATTCACGACCTTTTCCCTCCGATTTCCATCCAAATCCCACCATTTAAGTTGGAATTGGCGCTTAGCACCGAAGAAGATGTTGGGATGGTATTTCTTTCGATAGTCGGTTCGCTCCATCTCTGCCCTGGTGAACAAATCTCCTAGTTCTTCATTAAGATAGAGACCATCGGAACTCACCCAATTGTCGCCACGATCCCTGGCGTCAACGCTGAATTCCGCGGGATCCAGTTTCCCTTTTTTGAGGGCCTTCTTTAGTCGCCAAAGTTTCGAACGGAGTTGCCTAGGCGACTCTGCGGAAAGGCCCGCCAGAATGGCCAACCCTTCTTTGGCATTCGAAAACGCGAGTTCCTGCTTCTCGGTCAAATCTCTAATCACGGCCAACTCTTTGATGGTATCCTCCAGATCATTCTGGAGCGCACTAACCGGGTTGTATTCGGCGTGTGAAATGATGATCCCCTCGTAGGACCAACGCAGCGGCATAATTTGGCAAATTTCAGGAACTTCCAGTTTGCTGCCACCTTTTCGCTCTTGCTCGTCAACTGGCCGAAACCAACCTTTGGCCGCCGATATGAGATTTACTCCACGATTCATTTCCTCGTATTTGATCAGCGCTCCACCCAATATGATTTGAGGGATGAGTACCAATGGAATCACATTCAACGCCGTCATGATGTTCGGCACCAGGCTCGAAATCAGCAGCCCCGCGACCACCCCAATAATTGCGGTGCTTCCCATCCAAAACAGTTCGACCCAGAACATGTCTCGGATGGCCAGAATTGCGTCTCCAATCAAAAGATAAATAATGCATTGAAGAATCGCAAACACCGAGAGTGCCATCACTTTGGTTAGCACATAGGACGTAGCGCGAAGTCGATGATTTCGTTCTCGCTGCAGGAGGGTTCGATCCCTCAAAATCTCTTCCGCACTGTTCATCAGCCCAAGAAACATACCAATCAAGAGCGTTAGAAAAAGATAGGCTGGGATATGAGCAGCCGAAGCAAAATTATACGCTCCATCCTCACTGTATCTTAAAACAAAAGACACCAGGATCGCAAGAATGGGCGCGAGTAGGAGCGTGGTCGCCAGGTTCCCCTTGTTGCGGAGTTTACTGAGAAAAGCCCTTTTGAAAAGGGTTCCAAATTGCAGGAATTCGTGCCGGATGGACCTTGAAACCATGGGCGGCGGTTTGACGGGATTCGGATCCGTCTCGGCCTGATCCAACTGGACTTCCTCGATCAATCGGTAGGTTTGAAAGCGATCTCGCCAGAAATTGGGACTGAATCTTCGGGCCGCGACAAGTTGCCCCCGCCGGTCTTCCTCATAGATCACATCTCCACTTAGATCTCGTAAAGGCGTCTCCAAGACGTCAAAAATGAAATCCGGCTGCCTGATCGTTGGCACTTTAACATCAGCCGCCAACTCCGCCCGCATGTTCTCCTCTTCTTCAACTCGCCCAAAGTATTTCAACATCTGTTGGGGTGTTCCAAAAAACGCGAGTTTACCGCCATGATCCAAGAGGATGGCCTTGTTAAACATCTGAAAGAGACGGGCACTCGGTTGATGTATACTGACAAAAACAATCTTGTTGTGTGCCAGCCCCCGAATGATTTCCAGGACATGTTCACTGTCCTTTGATGACAACCCCGAAGTCGGCTCATCAAACATGTAAACGTCCGAAATCCCTACCATATCCAGACCCACATTGAGGCGCTTTCGCTGCCCTCCGCTCAACGTTTTGTTATGGGTCTCATCTCCAACAGGACGATGCCGAAACTCGTTCAATCCCAGCTCAACCAGCTTTGCATCCACCCTGCGTTTACGGTCGGCATCCCGAAGATGCGGCGCCCGAACCGCTGCGGCTAAATCCAGATTTTCTTCAACACTAAGCAGAGGATCAGTCGCTTCATCGTGGGGAATAAAAGATATGTAGGGAGTCACTCTGCGCCGGTTTCTTGAGGACTTGTACATGTCGACCCCATTGATCAAGACCCGCCCTTCATCAGGCTTGAACTGCCCTGCAAGGGTCCGCAATAAGGTGCTCTTTCCGCACCCGCTTGGCCCCATGACACAGATCATTTCCCCACGCTGGGCTCGAAAACTGATCGCATCCAACGCGAGATTTCGTTTGCCATAGAACGTGCTCACCTCATCCACTTGAAGCCTCCTGACGACGTTCTTTTCTTCCTCAATGATCCCTTCCCCAAAGTGGCATCGGAGAAACTGCCCGTCCCCAACCGTTATGGTGTCCCCATCTTTGAGGGCCGCACTCTCCCGAACCAACGTCTCACCAATGTAAATAGCCCGGTCACTTTCCAAAATTTCCAAGTGCCCTGCTTTTTGTTCGTAGTCGCAGAAAATCTGCAACAGCAACTTACCCTCCGTATCTTCCGACAACAAAATGTCACCTTCGCGGAGTAAAGTCGGAATGTTGGAAATCCGGTAGTCGGAGCGAGTTGGATTTAAATCGAATCGCCCGCCAAGAACTCGTGCTCGGCGTCGCAAATCGCTGATGAGGATCTCACGACGGTCTTTGAAGATAATCCGATCCCGCAAAGAGACCTCCAACGTGGTATTTGCATCAAGCGGCGTTCCGTTGATTTCTCCCTTCGTCTTACGCAGCACCCGAAGCTTGATGCCCAGACCAAAATCGAGCTGTAGGTGGCTCTGTTTCGTTTTCGCTTTTTCGACGTAAGGGTCCCCGGCACTTGTGAACGAGACAAACAGACGATTCTCGGAAACATTCTTCTTCGCGTTGAAATAGAAGATCAGGTCCTGATAGTCGAGAACGAGTTCGCCCAACAGGATCCGTTGCCCTTCGAACAATCGGATGAATTCCCCTTTTCGAATCTGCCGTCCCCGCATGATGACAGCCTCTTCCCCAATGTTTTTTACGAGGATGAGTTCCTGAAAGCGAAAAGCCACGACGCAATTCTGGGGACGCAACGTTGGCAATACAACATCAGCAGGTTTCTCCCGGGCAATGTGCAACGTCTCAAGCGGCTGAGCCTGGGACTCTCCCTCAGCGGGAACCGGCGCCGGGGACGGTGAATCCAGCTCGCTCGTGTTCAGCTGATAAACGATATCGATCGCCTCGGAAGCGATGCCGAGGTTGGTCATGAACAAATAGAAGGCAATCAGATGATCTTTCTGAAGATCCGCCCGCGAAATGAGGGCATAAAGCTGAACACCGAGCATAATCTTGTCCTCGGTCGCCAGATTTCCCGCCAACTCCTTGGCCATCTCGTTCAGGTCATGGGCCTCCTGAAGGGCGCTCCGGTAGAGCTCTCTCAATTCTGAATAAACCGTCTCGGGATAGTCGTAGCGCAAAAATCCCAACGCCTGATCAATCTCCCGCTCTTCGATTTCGCCATCAACTTTGGTAAAACCTGCGAAAACCTGAATTAGAATCGGCAAATTGGTGTGCCGGGTCCGCTGACGCTGGGTTCGAGACCAACGTCGCTTCCAGCGCTTCCAATGGGGCTCACGACCGCTCGCTGAAAGTCGATGTCTGGGCTTCTTTCCAGTTGCCGTTACTTTGGTGGCGGCCTTGCCGCTACGGTCGTGCATAAGTGAGGATCAGAATTCCGGTAATTAGACGGGAAAAGGAGTTTCTCACAATATCATACTTTAGCGAAGCCTGCCGAGGCGGAATCTCGATGCCCCCCAGGGAGCGTTTGAAAATGATGACGGACGCGCAAGTTGTTCCACTTTTTCAAACACCCGCTGGCACATTGAGTAGTCCGCCATCGCAACCATTGGCAAAAACCTGCCAGGCCAAGTTTGAAAAACCACCTTGGAGAGGCCTTCGTTGATGAACCTACTCCACGTGGGAAACCATTTCTGACTGAGGAAAACGCACTTTCGGCAGCTTCGAGTACTTGTCCTCATCGGCGCGATAGCCAGCCGGGCACAAGACCGCGGTCGTAAGATTTTTTTCCTTCAATCCCAGCACTTCATCATACATTCGAGCAACGAATCCTTCCATCGGGCAGGTATCAATTCCCATCATTGCGGCACAGGTCATAAACTGCCCAAGTGCGATGTAGGTCTGGAGTTTGCCCCACTGTTTCACCCCTTCTTCGTCGAGACTGCTGACAAACCCCACCATCATATCGCGATAGCCACTAAACACCCCCTGCTCTCCCCTGACCTCTTCCACTCGACCGACAAACCGATCGATCCAGGCTTCGTTCACATCGGTTCGTGTTGCGATGACGACCAAATGCGAGGCATCTGCGACTTGCCGCTGATTCCACGAATGAGCGACCAAGGATTCCCGAATTTCAGAATTCGTCACGACAATGAACTCCCACGGTTGCAGACCAAAAGACGAAGGCGTGAGAACGAGCGATTCCTCCAACGCCCTCCATTGATCCTCGGGAATCTTTCTGGAGGGGTCAAACATCTTCGTGGCATAGCGCCAATTCAGGGCTTCGATGATTTGATCGGGTGATTGTGGGTCCATAGCGGCAGTATTCGGCGTTTGACGGTCGTTTCGGAAATTCCTGACACATGCCTTTGTCGTTCCGGAACCGCAACTGAAACCTCCCAAGGTCGTCACGCCAAAAACTTGCGTTTCTGCCTTGGGCGCGCTAGTTCTCGGACCACTTTTGCCTTTGGCATGCCTATTCCTATGCAACCGACGATCATTTATACCAAGACCGACGAGGCTCCCGCCTTAGCGACTTATTCTCTGCTGCCCATCATCCAGGCGTTTACCAAGCCTTCCGGTGTAACGGTCGAAACCCGCGACATCTCACTTGCTGGACGAATTCTTGCCAATTTCCCTGACTACCTTGATGAGAATCAGCAAATTGGTGATGCCCTCTCCGAACTGGGATCACTGGCCAAAACACCGGAGGCAAACATCATCAAATTGCCCAACATCAGCGCGTCCATTCCCCAGCTCAAAACGGCCATTGCCGAGCTCCAGGCGGCAGGCTACAAGATTCCCAACTACCCTGATGAGCCAAAAACGGATGAGGAAAAGGAGATTCAGGCCCGCTATGGAAAAGTCAAAGGGAGCGCCGTAAACCCCGTTTTGCGCGAAGGAAATTCGGACCGTCGAGCTCCGAAAGCGGTCAAGGCCTATGCCAAGGAGAATCCTCACTCCATGGGCGCCTGGTCGAAGGATTCGAAGACCAACGTCGCGACCATGGGTGCGGACGACTTTCGTTCCAACGAAAAATCCGTCACGGTTCCTGCCGACACCCACGTTACGATTCGCTTCGAAGCAGAGAACGGCACCACGACCATCCTCAAGGACGCGTTTCCTCTCCTTGCCGGTGAAGTGTTTGATGGAACGGTAATGCGACGCGCCGCTCTCGTTTCCTTTCTCGAAGAGCAAATTGCCGCAGCAAAGGCTCAAGGTATTCTTTTCTCCCTTCACATGAAAGCCACGATGATGAAGGTGTCCGACCCGATCATCTTTGGAATTTGCGTCGAAGTGTTTTTCAAAGATCTCATCGCCAAGCATGGAGAGACGCTCGAGAAACTCGGGGTCGACTTCAGCAATGGATTCGGCGACCTCCTCGCACGCATCGAAACGCTCCCGGCTGAGCAAAAGGCAGCCATCGAAGCCGACATTGCCGCCGCTTACGAGAACGGTCCGGATCTCGCCATGGTCAATTCCGACAAGGGAATTACCAACCTTCATGTTCCCAGCGATGTCATTGTGGATGCTTCCATGCCGGCAATGATCCGCACTTCAGGACAAATGTGGAACAAAGAAGGCGAACAACAGGACACACTCGCCGTCATTCCCGACAGCTCCTACGCCAGTGTTTACCAAGCTACGATTGATTTTTGCCGCGAAAACGGAGCTTTCGACCCCACCACCATGGGAACAGTCCCCAACGTCGGCTTGATGGCACAGAAAGCCGAGGAATACGGATCACACGACAAGACCTTTCAACTCCCCGGAAAAGGAAAAGTCACGGTCACCGACGCAGACGGCAACGTCCTCATCGAACATCCCGTGGAGGAAGGCGACATCTGGCGTGCCTGCCAGACCAAAGACGCCCCAATTCGCGATTGGGTGAAGCTGGCCGTCAACCGGGCCCGCGCGACCGGTGCTCCCGCAATCTTCTGGCTCGATGAGCAACGCGCCCACGACGCCGAATTGATCAAAAAGGTGAACGCCTATTTGCCGGATCACGACACGTCCGGGCTCGACATCCGCATCATGCCTCCGTTCGAAGCCACCCAGTTCTCGCTGCAACGCCTCAAAGACGGCCAGGAAACCATTTCGGTAACCGGCAACGTTCTGCGCGACTACCTCACCGACCTGTTCCCCATACTCGAACTCGGCACGAGCGCGAAGATGCTCTCCATCGTCCCATTGATGAACGGTGGCGGCCTGTTCGAAACCGGTGCAGGCGGATCAGCTCCCAAGCACGTGCAACAGTTCGTGCAAGAGAACTACCTCCGTTGGGATTCACTCGGCGAGTTTCTCGCCCTTGCAGTTTCCCTCGACCATCTCGGGGAAACGTTTGATAATCCCAAAGCCAAACTTCTCGGCGAAACACTCGACGAGGCCACCGCCAAGTTTCTGCAGGAGAACAAATCTCCGGCACGACGCGTTGGTAGCATCGACAACCGCGGCAGCCATTTCTACCTTGCCCTCTACTGGGCCCAGGCGCTTGCCGCGCAAGATCAAGACGCCGAGTTAAAAGCCCACTTCAGCCCCCTGGCCGAACAACTGGCTGCCAACGAAGCAACAATCACTGAGGAGTTAATCGCGCCCCAAGGTTCTCCGGTCGATATCGGCGGTTATTACCAGCCCAACGACGAGAAAGCTTCCGCCGCAATGCGCCCCAGCCCAACGCTGAATGGGCTGATTGGCTGACGGTCACGCCACCGAACGACAAAGGATCGCCTTCTGGGCGTGCAGCCGGTTTTCGGCCTGCTCGAAGATGACGTCAGCGTGAGCTTCGAGCACGTCCTCGGTGATCTCTTTGTCCCGGTAGGCGGGAAGGCAGTGCATCACGATTACACCAGGTTTCGCGGCAGCGATGAGGCGCTCGTTAACCTGATAGGGTTGGAGGATCTTGATCCGATCTTCCGACTCATCCTCCTTGCCCATGCTGACCCAGACATCGGTATAAAGAACGTCGCAGCCTTCGACCGCTTTGATGGGATCCGTTTCGACCCGGATTTTGGACGAGTCGAGTCTCGCAATGAGTTCAGGCTCCGGATGAAAGCCTTCCGGTGCTCCGATGACGAGTTCGAGATCCAGAAGTTTCGCCGCCCATAGCCAACTGATGGCCATGTTGCAGGCACCGTCGCCGAGGAAACAAACGCGGGCGCCCCGCCAGTCAGGAAGGCGTTCGCGCATCGTTTGGAGATCGGCCACGACCTGACACGGATGCTCGGCATCACTTAAGGCGTTGATGGTGGGGATATTGCTGTGGGCGGCAAAGCCTTCAATATCATCTTGGTCGAAGGTCCTGATGATGGCTCCATCAACCATGCGGCCGAGAACCCGGGCCGTGTCTTTAATGGGCTCTCCCCGACCAAGCTGTAGATCTCTTCCACTGAGGAACATGGCGTGTGCGCCAAGTTCATGAATGCCAACTTCGAAGCTGACACGCGTCCGGGTCGAGGATTTGGTGAAAATCATGGCCCAGGTTTGGCCCATGAGAGGACGAAAACTGAGGTCTCCGCGATTGGCTTTGAGTTCGACTCCATGCTCAATCAGAGCTTCGAGTTCAGAGGTGCAAAGGGATTCGAGGCTGAGAAAATGCTTCATGCGATCAGTTTTTCGAAGGTCGATTTGAGGATTTTTAGGGCTTCATCAGCCTCAGGTTTGCCGATATTCAGCGCAGGAAGGAGCCGAACGACTTCCGGGCCAGCAGGAATGGTGAGAAGACCGGCGTTCATCAGTTGGGTTACGGCAAAGACGGCAGGAGTCGCCTTGGATTCCGCGAATTCTGGGTGATGGCTCATTTGGGTTTCATCGAGAACAATCCCCAGCATGAGGCCAAGGCCACGAACGTCTTTGACCAGTGGATTCTCCCAGCTTTGGATCGCCTTTTTGAGGTAGTCGCCCTGCGACGTGGCGTTTTCCCAAAGTCGATGCTGTTGGATTTCCTCCAAAACAGCCAAGCTGGTGGTCGCGACCAGGGGACCGCCGCCAAACGTGGAACCGTGCGAGCCCGGTCCAAGTAGATCGCACAGATGAAGTTCAGGAAGCTCTTGAGAAACCGGCCGTTGCCGGGTCCAGGTTGCGCCAATTGGGACCCCGCCTCCGACTCCCTTTGCCCAACTGATGGCATCGGGAGCAAAATCCTCCGAGTCGAGAATCGCTTTCCAACCGCAAAGGTGACCGACACGACCAATGCCACATTGCACCTCGTCCAAGAGAAGAAGCACCTGATGCTCGCGGCAAATTTTGGCAATGGCCGTGAGAAACTTCACGGTTGCGACATTGATGCCCCCCTCCCCTTGAACCGGCTCGAGCAGGATGGCGACCGTTTCCGGGGTGATGGCCTTCTTGAGCGCGGCAACGTCATTGAAGGGAACGTGGCGAAAGCCTTCCAAAAGCGGAGCAAACCCATCTTTTGCTTTCGGTTGCGCCGTTGCCGAAATACCGCCCATCGTCCGGCCGTGAAACGATCCGTTAAAGGTGATGACCTCAGTCCGCGGCTCTCCTCCAGCTTTGGGAACGGCAATCCCAAACTTTCGGGCAAGCTTGATCAGCGTTTCATTGGCCTCTGCACCGCTGTTGCAAAAGAACACTTTTCCAGGCTCGTTAACCACATTTTCAACCAGATGCCGAGCGAGAATCGCCTGTTCACGCACATGGTACAGGTTCGAGCAATGAACGAGCCTTTCGATCTGACCATGCACGGCGGAGGTGATCGCACCGTGTCGATGACCCAGCGAGCAAACGGCGATTCCCGTTCCAAAATCCAGGTATTTGCGATCGTTTTCATCCCAAAGGTAGGATCCTTGGCCATGGCTCATAGCGACCGGGAATCTGCCATAATTTGGAGCCACATATCGCTCCATGAGAATCTGTGTGGAGAGCTGATCAGAATGTCGCATTTCGGGACTCAAAAAGAATAGACGGATAGAAAATGATTAGGTTGCCAGGACAATCTCGGTGCCAATCCCGATATCGGTAAAGACTTCGAGAAGCAGGGAATGCGGAATGCGGCCATCGATCATGTGGACCTTGCCGACACCAGCGTGCAGCGCATCAAGCGAGGAACGGACCTTTGGAATCATTCCACCTTGGATGATTCCTTCTTCGATAAGATTCTCAGCACCTTCTTCATCAATGGAACTGATGAGAGTGTTGGGATCTTTGAAGTCGCGCATCACCCCCAGGACGTCGCTCAAATAGACGAGCTTGGTCGCTTTCATGTGTTTGGCCAACGCACTCGCCGCAAGGTCGGCATTGATATTGAGCGGCAAGTCTCCGCCGTCTTGATTTCGAGCGAGTGGAGAGAGAACCGGCGTCTTCTCGTCAGCCATGGCTTCGTGCAATCGCTCCAGATTGCAGTTCGTCACCTTCCCGACGTATCCTAGATCAACCGGCTCGCCGTCAACCATGCCATTGGTCTTTTCCCCAACAAAAACCTCTTGTCCTTTCAACCCAAGCGGGTGTCCGCCATACTTCGACATTTGAGACACGAGCAGCGAATTGATGGTCTCATTGAGAGTTCGATCGACAATTTTGATCGACTCCTCATCGGTAACCCGCATGCCACCGATAAAATGGGGCTCAAGCCCTGCCTCGGCCATCCCTGCGGAGATAAACTTTCCTCCCCCATGAACGACAACGGGGTTGATGCCAATCACTTCCATCAACACAATGTCGCGCATCACCGCCCCAACCAAGTCCTCGTTTTCCATGGCGCTACCGCCAAGTTTGATCACGAAGGTATGTCCCCGGAAGCGCTGCAGATAAGGCAACGCTTCGCTGAGGATTCCGGCTTTCTTGATTTGGGCTTCAAACGACTGAATCGTGGACTCCATCCTGGCACCTTGGCAAAATTGGAAAGCGGGGAATGTCACTAACACGAACCAGTTCGGCAAGCGAAGATTTTGGGTTTCGGTGAGAGGGCGGATTCCGAGGTGGCAATCTCAACTGTGTTGTGGATTCTTCCTAAATGGCTCAGCAAATCTCGTCTTTTTGACGCCATCGACTTGCGTGAACGCATTGGTGTTGCCAAGATCAACCATGACCCAGAAACCTCTGATTCGCCTGCTCGTGGTTGCCATGATCGCGGGATTGACTTCCGGATTTGCCCAAGACGCCAAAACGCCGGAAACAGCCAAACCGAAGCCGACACCTCCGACCGGCTATACTGATACACCGGTGATACCGGGTCAAAAGTGGAGGGTTCATGACGACAATCGTCCCCGCCCGGAAGTGGTGACTCCAGCCGAAACCTTCAGCCACTACGCCGCAGCACCAAGTGACGCCACCGTCCTCTTCAATGGGACCGACCTGTCGAAATGGAAGAATCAGAAGACTGGTGAGCCCGCGGCTTGGAAAGTCGAATTGGGCTACATGGAGGTAGCTCCCAAAACCGGCACGATCATGACCAAGCAGGAATTTGGCGACTTTCAGCTCCATTTGGAGTTTGCAACGCCTTCTAAAGTAAAGAGTGCGAGTCAAGGCCGCGGAAACAGCGGCGTGATCATTTACGGCAAGTACGAAATTCAGGTGCTCGACTCCTTCAACAACAAAACCTACGCCGATGGACAAGCCGGGGCGATGTATGGCCAGTTTCCACCCTTGGTAAACGCTTCCAAAGCTCCTGGAAAATGGCAGTCCTACGATATCATCTTCGAAACTCCACGTTGGGAAGGCGAGAAACTCGTCAAGAAAGGCGCCGTCACCGTGATTCACAACGGCGTAGTGCTTCATCACCGCAAGGAGTTCATTGGGGCCGTTGCCCACAAGAACGTTGGAAAATACAGCCCTCATCCCCCAAAAGGGCCCATCGTTCTTCAGGACCACGGCAACCCAATGCGTTTCCGCAATATCTGGATTCGGGAATTGGGCGGTTACGACGATCCTGAATCCTAGGCGTCGCGCTTAGAACTTCAGCTTCAGCGAAACCGCGCGGTGGTCGCTGACCCGCTCGGTGCCGAAATGAACTTTCGGCTCCAGGATCTCGATTTGCTTGCTCGGAACGTAGAAAAAATGATCGAGACAAGCATCGGGATAGGTCCCGTTGCCTGGCCAGGTCACGCGATCTTTGGGAGCGAGATCCCGCAGCGCCCAACGAAAACCGGCATCGTTGAGAAGCGCTGTCGATTTCTCGGCGGCAAATCTCGGGTCACTGGGATCTGAATTGTAGTCACCTCCCAGGATAATCGTGAGATCACCAGATCCCGCCTTCCGGGCCCGTTCTTTCATTTTCTCGCAGTGGGCGAGGAATCGACGAATCGCGATTTCCCGTTTCGGAATGTTCTCGGCAATCCCTCCGTTGTTGCTCTTGAGGTGAACGTTGTAAACGAGCAACTGCCCGTCACCCAGCTGGTACCGAGCGAAAACAAACCCTCGAGGAGGATCACCGCGGAATCGCGGAAAAGAAACGGTGCCGGATTCAATCGGATCCGTTTTGCTGGCAATCACCAGTTGCTGACCATTGCCAAATTGGCCGGGAAAATCACTGACCACCTGAACCTTCATCCCAGGAAGGATCCGAACGGCCAATTCCGCACTTTCGGCATCTCGAACCTCCTGAAGCAGCAGAATGTCGGGAGCGAGTTGTTCCAGTTCTTCGTGAACCTGGGATATCTGGATCGCTTCATGGGCGAAGTCGGGTGCCGGATTGCGCCCGGGAAACCACTCCAGATTCCAAGTTGTCAGGGTCTGGGTTTCGCCAAAAACGGCGGAAAGGGATGCGACGTTAACCGCCGCAAGATATACAAGGAAGGCCTTCATTTTGAGTGCAGAAACGTCCCTGAGTTTTCTCAAACCAACGGCAGCCGCAGTTGTGGCGAGTCTCGGAAGACGTTGTTAGCCAATAAATAGGAAGGCCGTCACCTTCCGAGTTTGGCTTTCCGTTCAACTGCTTGCGAGCCCGCATCAGCTCTGAGGCAACGCTCTCGTAGCGCTCCAATTGATTCTGTAACGCGTTGCGAAGTCGTTCGTTGTCTTCCCGGTAGACACCAATCCGATGCTCCAGATCAAAGATTTCGACTTGATGCACTGAGACGTTCGCGAGCGGTTTCGCTACGACTTTTGGGGCCAATGCAGGACCAACCAGGGTGATCGTCAAGATCGTAAGTACAAGGGGTATAAGGAATTTCACTGGTGTTAAATCCTAACACCACAACCTTATTAGCCACGATATAAAGTCAAGATGAATTTATAATTCAATAATCTCTAGAAAATCATGCTCAAAATCCAGGCCAGCATGAATCCGACCCCGCCAATCACCGACGTGATTACGGTGAAGGTGGAAAGGCACTGCTTTTCCGTCATTCCGAGATAGTTCTTCACGACCCAAAAACCGGAATCGTTGACGTGAGAGGCCATCGTTGCGCCACAGGCAATCGCGATTCCCATGAGGGCGACATCGTGATTACTCATCTGTCCCGCGGTGTAGGCAGCTTTGACCGCTTCGGCCATCAAAGCCGAACCACCGATCATCGCGACGGTGGCCGAGCCCTGCGTAACACGGATGATCACCGTGAGCATGAAGGCCAGGAGAATCAGTGGTGCAGCCAACCCTTGGAACGTTTCCGCAAGGGCATTCCCGACTCCGCTATCAACCAAAATCGCCTTAAACACCCCACCGGCTCCTGTGACCAGAATAATGATTCCAGCCGGTCCCAAGGCCTTCGTAGCCAAATCCATCAACGTATCTTTCCCGGTCCCACGCAGGGTCCCGAGAAGCCACAGGGTCACCAGTGTCGTGATGAGGAGCGCCGTAATGGGATGGCCCAGGAAGACGACCAATTGAACCCACCCAATCGCCTTCCCTTCGGCATTGATCTTGTCGAAGTTCTGGTTGGCTTCGGCAAGGGCCGTTCCCCCGGCTGCAGTTGCCGTTTCGAAGGCCGCCAGCTCGCTCTTCAAATCAATTGAAACGAGAGACTGGGCCAAAATCAGAACAATCGGCAGGAGAATCAGCGCAATCACTTCCCAGGCCGCGACAGGCTTGCCTCCGTTGTTGGCACTCGGCGCCGCTTCGGCAAACATCTTCGGGATCGGAACGTGCAACTTGTCACCCATGCGCGCCCCCAGCAATCCGGCAATAATGGCGGTGGGGAGACCGACCACAAAGCCCCAAAGAATCACCAAACCAAGGTCCGCGCCAAGGTTCAACGCGACCAGAATCGGCCCTGGCGTCGGTGGAATGCAGGCATGGGTAACCGCCATCGCGGCACAAAGCGGCAGTCCGTAACGAAGAATCGACTTTCCGGAGGCCTTCGACATCGCGACGAGAATGGGGGCAAGAATCACCAGTGCGACGTCAAAAAAGACCGGAATCGAGATCAGGAATCCAACCAGAATCATCGCAAATGGAGCCCGCTTTTCCCCAAACCTCTTGTGGAGCGAATTGGCGAGACTCTGGGCGCCCCCCGAATACTCCAACACCTGGCCAAAAATCGCACCAAGCCCGACAATGGTTGCCAGCATGCCCAAAGCGCCCGCCATCCCCTTCACGATCGTATCCGGGATGACGGTCAATTCCATCCCGCTGAGAATGGCGACGACCACACTGGTTAGAATGAGGGCGACAAACGCCTGCAATCGCATCACGAGGATGAGAACGAGCAAGAGAATGATCGCCATAACCAGCACTCCGAGGAGCCAGGCGATTTTCGGTGAGCCCGAGGCATCGAGCAATACATTTGGAAGGGCGGCTAGGATCGCAGCTTGATTCATGGCGTGGAGTTTTTAGGGTTGGCAGATGACAACCATCTACCGGGGAAAGCGGGATTACATCATTGAGTCCGAAGGCGCGCAATACCAAACCGAGGACTTTTCGTTTGATGCGCTGTTTCAAGCCGCGAATCCGGCTGACTGGCTTGCTGAGAAGCTCTCAAACCTTCAGCCGAATCAAGAAAACGCAGAACTCGCACCCCAAGCCTGGCTCCCTCCGCTTGAGTCCCAGGAAATCTGGGCGGCCGGGGTCACCTATTTTCGGAGCCGGACGGCCCGAATGGAAGAAGCGGAAACCGCAGGTGGTGACATCTTTTATGACAAGGTTTACGACGCGGAACGCCCGGAACTCTTCTTCAAGGCAACCCCAAAACGAGCCCGGGGACACCTGGCTCCCATCCGAATTCGAACGGACTCAACCTGGGATGTTCCCGAACCCGAACTGACCCTTGCGATCAATTCGAGCGGCCAAATCTTTGGATTCACGATCGGAAACGACGTCAGTTCGCGCTCGATTGAAGGCGAAAACCCGCTTTATCTTCCTCAGGCCAAAGTTTACCGCGGTTCCTGTTCGGTTGGCCCGGGACTGGTCGTCGGAAAAGAAGCAGTTTCGCCAGAAACGGTCATTCATCTCGAGATTCGGCGAAATGGAGAGGTCGGTTTCCAGGGAGAAACCCAAGTCAATCAAATCAAACGGGGACTCGATGAACTCGCCGGATTTCTCTTTCTCGAAAACGAATTTCCGGATGGCGCGTTGTTAATGACCGGAACAGGAATCGTTCCCGACAACGACTTCACCCTGCAATCGGGAGATGTCGTCCGAATCTCGATCGAAGGACTTGGCGTGCTCGAAAACCAGGTCGAATGAGCGGATATTCTGATTGGGAGATTAAATCCCAAGCCCCGGAGGCAGTCCGCCCGTCACCTTGCCCATTTCGTCCGCCGCCATCTCTTTGCCCTGATCAATTGCCTGTTTCACACCACTCAAAATCAGATCTTCGAGCATTTCCACATCCTCGGGATCGACAACGGCAGGATCAATCTTGATTGACAGGACTTCGCCTGCGCCATTGGCCTTTACGGTAATTTTTCCCCCGCCAACACTGGCTTCCACCTCACGGTCGGCCAGCTCCGCCTGAGTTTTTTGCAGATCCTTTTGCATCTTCTGCATCTGTTTCATCATCTTGTTGATGTTCATGGCGGTATCTCTTTGGAAGTAATCTGAAAAGGTGAAATTAGTTAGGCAACTTGAGCCTCGAAAATGCGCAGCGCCTCAGAAATCAGCGGGTCCTGAAAAAATGGGTTGGCAGACTCCATTGGAAGTTCGAGCTGGATGTCTTCCTCCTGATTCAGTTGCAGGGCAAGCGATTGTGGCTTTCCCAAAGGATCCGAATCAAAGGTAATCACATGCTGATCGGTAGCTTCGTTGAGTTGCTGGTGAGCGAGAAAAAGTTTCATGACCGGGTCGTTGCTAGGTTACTTGGTGTTTTCCACCTCAGCTTCAAATATACGAAGTGCTTCCTGAATTAAAGGATCATTCTTAAATTTCTGCTCATCAACCGGAGGTTCAGCTTCAACAATCTCGGGCTCCGTTGGTTCCTCGGGGGCAGGTTCCGGAGTTCGTTCCTTCTTGGGCGAAGACTTTGGCTCCTGAATTCTCGGTGAAGCGGCAACGGCTTCGACGGCGGGCTCTTCGATTTCAGGAAGCTCGGGTTCGGGAATCGAGTCTCGAATTTCGCACTGCAAAGTCATTTGGCTGCCACCATGCGCTTCGAGCAGTTCTTCGACGAACGTTTTGCTTTTCTCCCGCATCATCGAATCTCTGGCAAACCGGTTCCCCGGAGAGAAGCCAATGACGAAATTGCGTCCCGATTGCTCCAGAAATTGGACTCCTTTCGTCCACCCGGACATCAGCGGCCGCTGCGCGTCGATGGTTGCGGATACCGCTTTCCAGAGGGCTTCACCACTGAGGTCTCCGGTCGGCACCGGGCCGGCCTTTCTTTCAGCCACGGGTTCGGGCTCGGGTTCGGATTCAGCTTTTGATGGTTTGGGCGGGTCCGGCTCAAAAGGCGGCGCATCCTCCATTGCCTCAGACTCAGCTGGTCCTTCAATTTTGACCTTCCCATTCGGCTTCTCCGTGGCCGAAGCCGGCGGACTATCGCTTACTGACTCCTTTTTTTTTACGGGGGCTTTTGAAGTTGGCGCAGCTTCCGTCGGCATTTGGGCGGCGCCATCACTGGCTTGGTGCAGCATTCCAATCACATCACTGATCGTCATCTCTGCCATGATTTGCATGGCCTTGATCACACCAATCTCAAGATGAAGCCGTTTGTTGGGCGCCCACTTCATCCTCGTTTCCGTCTCGGCAAAATGGTCGATCAAATTGAGCAATCTTTCCGGCACGGCCTGCTTGGTCTGGGCACGGATTCGATCTGCAATCTCCGGAGCCAGGTCGGCAAATTCGTTCTTCGGATCAACCAGGGAGATGAGAAGATTCCGCAAATAGCCAATCCAATCGGCCAACAACCGCGAAAGATCCTTCCCCTTTTCACTCTCGGCGTGAATCGATTCCAACGCGATGGCTGACTTCTTCGTGAGAATGGCGTCGGTCAGGTTGGCAATCGTTTCCAGCGAAGTGAACCCGAAGATGTCGAGAACGTTCTCCTCCTTGATGTGCTTCCCGCAAAAGGCAACCAACTGGTCGAGCATGGACTGGGCATCGCGCATCCCGCCATCCGCACCTTTGGCAATCGCGTAAGCCGCATTTTCATCGAGCTTGATCTTTTCCTTCTTGGCAATCAACAGAAGATGATCGGCAATGATCTGGGTCGGAATTCTTCGGAGATCGAAGCGCTGACACCGACTGATGATCGTCGGCAAAATTTTGTTGGGTTCCGTCGTCGCAAAGATGAACTTCACATGCGCAGGAGGTTCTTCGAGCGTCTTCAACAAAGCGTTGAACGCCGCAGTCGAGAGCATGTGAACCTCGTCAATGTAGTAGATCTTAAATTTGCTGCTGGAAGGCGCGAACTTCACGGTTTCGCGCAATTCGCGAACCTGCTCGACGCCATTGTTGGAGGCTCCGTCAATTTCCAGAACGTCCAGACTGATCCCCTCCGCGATTTCGCGGCAGAGCTCATGGTCCGGATCAAAATCCACCTTCGGTCCGTCCGGACAATTCAAGGCCTTCGCGAAAATTCGAGCCGTGGACGTTTTTCCCGTTCCCCGTGGACCGACAAAAAGATAGGCATGCGCCAAGCGGTCCTGCTCGATCGCGTTTCGCAGCGTACGTACGACGTGATCCTGACCCAGGACGTCGTCAAAGGTCTGGGGGCGATATTTTCGGGCAAAAACCTGATAACTCACAATATGGGCACTCTATGGCGGGATGACTGCTTGAAAACCGCTTTTTTTGGCTTTGGCAGGATTCATGCAATTCTTCGAAACCGTCGCCTACGTGGTGAACGGGGTTGGGTCCGGTCGTCGCGAATTGCGAGAAAAGATAATCAATCGGACTAAATTCCCGTCAAACCCCAAGAAAACCGCCCATGACACCTGATCTGAAAGTCCTCGATTCCATCCGGTCACGAGAACACACCATGATTCAGCAGTTGAAGGATTGGGTTTCCATCAATTCAGGTTCCGAGAACCGGGAAGGCTTGGAGTCGATGCGAAACAAACTGGAATCCGCCATCAAAGAGATTCCGGCGACGACGCTCGAACCGATTCCCCTCCCCAATGGAACCGCCATTCAGGCGATTTGTCGGCCAGAAGCCCCGAGACGGGTCTTTTTGAGTGGCCACATGGACACCGTCTATCCCCTCGACCATCCGTTTCAGAGTTGGACGATGATCGAAGAGAATCGACTTCAGGGCCCTGGTTCTGCGGACATGAAAGGTGGCCTTCTCGTGATGATTGAGGCGTTGAAAGGCTTCGAATTGTCGCCCAATGCCAAGAAGTTGGGCTGGGAGATCCTGATTTCGACGGATGAGGAGATTGGTTCGCCGGGTTCCTCCCCTTTTCTCGAAGAGGCCGCCCGGCGTTGTGAAATTGGGCTGGTTTTTGAGCCGGCGATCCAGGGAAGTGGCGACCTCTCCCGGCAGCGACTCGGAAGCGCCACGTTTCACGTTACCGCCACGGGCAAAGCGGCGCACGCCGGCCGCGACTTTGCATCGGGACGCAATGCGATCGCTGGATTGAGCGCAGCCATCACCAGTTTGCACGAACTCAATCAGTTGGACGACGTCACCTGTAACATTGGGAGGATCGAAGGCGGCGGCCCGCTCAATGTGGTTCCGGAAGTCGCGAAAGCCTCCTTCAACTTCCGAGCCGCCGATCCTCAATTGGTCGAAAACGCGCTCCAATCGGTCACGAAGCAGGTTCGAGCCGAATACGATGTCGCCTTGCATTGGGAAGGTGGATTCACCCGCCAACCCAAACTCGTGACACCTGCGATCGAAGAACTGTTTTCACGCTATCAAGCGTGTGCGGAAGCACTTGGCTTTCAGCTGAACTGGCGAAACACTGGCGGTTGTTGCGACGGGAACAACCTCGCCGCAGCCGGATTGCCAAACCTCGACAACCTGGGTGTCAGGGGTGGCAACATCCACAGTTCCGAAGAGTTTGTCGATCTTGATAGCCTTGTTGAGAGAACGCAGCTAACGGCGCTTTTTCTTACGGATTACGCAGAATCGTCTGCGCTCGATCCGGTCCAACGCCAATCATCGTGACGGGAACGCCCAGAATTTCTTCCAACTTCTTGATAAAGTTTTGGGCACCTTCAGGAAGCGAATCCCAATCTCGAGCCTTTGAGATATCGGTCTTCCAGCCCGGCATTTCCGCGTAGACCGGCTTTCCTTTTGCGAAAACATCCAAACTCGCGGGAGGAAGTTCCACGTTTTCCCCGTCAATTTCGTAATGGGTGCAAATCCGGACGGAATCCATCTGGTCCAAACCATCAAGGTTGGTGACGGCCAATTCATCAATGCCATTGACGATGACCGATTGGCGCAACAGGACGGCGTCCAACCAACCGCAGCGCCGTTCGCGCCCGGTCGTTGCGCCGAATTCGCGCCCCATTCCATGGAGGTAGTCGCCAAACTCGTCGTCTTCGGTTGGAAATGGTCCAGAACCAACCCGTGTGGTGTAGGCCTTGCAGACTCCAACCACCTGATCAATGCGGTTTGGCGGAAACCCTGCGCCCGTGCAAGCGCCGCCTGATGTCGTGTTCGAAGACGTGACGAAGGGATACGTTCCGTGATCGATGTCCAGGTAAGTCCCCTGCGCTCCTTCAAATAACAGGTTGGAGCCGCTCTTCATGGCTTCATCCAAATAAGCCATCGTGTTTTTCATAAACGGACGAAGACGCTCAATCGCGGCAAGCACTTCGGCTCCAATCTTCTCCAAATCCATTTCTTCGAGTCCCGCAGCTTCCAGAAGCTCGTTGCAATCCTCCATTCTCGACCGAAACCGCGTCGCAAAACTCTCGATATCCGTCGTATCGATCATTCTGAGGCCGACCCGATTCGCTTTATCGGCGTAGGTTGGGCCAATACCGCGTTTGGTCGTCCCAATCTTGGCATCACCAAGGTCCGCCTCTCTTAAGCCATCGATTTCCCGATGATAAGGAAGCGTCAGATGCGCCCGGTCGCTAATCATCAGCCGATCAGGAGTGATTGTGATGCCCTGTTGCTCAAGGGTATCGATTTCTCCAAGCAAGCCGACGGGGTCCATGGCGACTCCATTGCCGATCACGCAGGTTTTGCCTTCCCAAAGGATTCCGGAGGGAATGAGATGAAGAATGTATTTCTTGCCATCATTGATGACGGTGTGACCAGCGTTACTTCCGCCTTGCGCACGTATCACGACGTCCGCACTCTCGGTGAGGTAATCTACAATTTTTCCTTTTCCCTCGTCTCCCCACTGGGCTCCCACGATAATAACATTCGACATAGTTAGAGAATTGAATTTTGAGCGGAGGAAACGGCGCGACCCAGGATCGCAATCCTGTCAGTCCCCGAAAACCTCGCGGGCGGCATCCTGCACCCGATAGCGATTGAATCAACCGGAGATATGGAACCTTACTTCAGAAAAACGAAGGTTGCTGCCACGACTCCGACAGCACAGACGATTGCAACAAATCCAAACGCCTTCACCGCACTGCCGACAGCATCCTTTTTCTTAATGTTCTTCGGAAATGGTGAGATGCTGTGGAAATTGGCCGGACGTCCCGTCGAATCCAAGGGCGTTGAAGCAAAACTTCCGACGGCGTCGCCCGCACTAACAGGAGCTTCCACCGCCGCATATCCCATGGCTTCGGGTTGCTCAAATCGAGCGGAAATCTGTCCGAACAGAATCTCAGAGCCGTGTTCAAGCAAGGCTTCGTGAATCTGCTGGCCGTTCACAAACGTGCCGTTGGTCGATTGGTTGTCTGAGATGGTGTAGGTCCCATCGGCATTCTGAACCAGCTGGGAATGCACCCCTGACAGAGAGCCGTGATCGATAATAATGTGATTGCCCTCGCTGCGCCCAACGGTGATTTGAGGTTCATCAAATTCGTAGACGGCTTCTTCGGCATCGGGGACTTGGACAGTAAGCTTTGCCATATTGGCTGGAGTGTAGGGAGCGACTCGCCGAAGGGCAAGTCTCGAATCAACGACAATTTAGACTTTGGATTTCGAGTTTTGGATCTTCATTCACGGTAATTCCGGAATTTTTAATCAAATCCAACATGACTCATCGCTTTGTTCATTCCCGCCGGGTCGAATTTGCCGACACCGACCTTGCCGGGATCATGCATTTTTCGAACTTCTTCCGGTTCATGGAAGTGAGCGAACACGCTTTCTATCGGTCGCTGGGCTTCAGCGTTCATGATTTCCGTCCCCAACCTGACGGGCCGGCCATTGGATGGCCGCGAGTTCATGCTTCTGCGGATTTTCGTCTGCCCATTCGGTTCGAAGACGAAATCGACGTCGAATTGTTGATCGAACGCATTGGCAACAAGTCCATCAGCTACGTGTTTCGCTTCTGGACACCCAACAAGAAAGTTGCGGCAACCGGAAAATTCACGGTTGCCTGCGTTCAATTTGGTGAGAGCGGTGAACCAATGAAAGCGGTGCCGATTCCCGAGGAGGTCCGCGCAAAAATCAGCGAAGCGCCACCGGAGTTGATCGAGTTGAGCGCAAAATCCTAAGAAATTCCGCAAGCGAAAACCACATTTTCGTCTTTGTCTGGTTATCCACCCGATTATTCCATGAGCACTCCTGCCAAAACCTCCAAAAGCGCTAATCGTCTTTGCCTCCTCATTCCCTTACTCGCCATTGGAGTGATTGCCCCGACCGCCTGCTACTACGAAGACTACGGCTATCCCGCTTCGGGTCAGGGACATGTCTACAAAGCAGCCCCCTATGGGAGTTACTCATCGCGAAGTCAGCCCTACCCGCCCCGAACCCAGCCGTATCCCTATCAGCGTTCGAGCCCCTATGGATACAATTACAACAGCCGATACGACTATGGAGGTGGTTCCCGTCACAGCTCTCATGAGTATCATGAACAGCGGTCGCAAGCCTATCAGCAGGCGGCAAAACGCCAGGAACAGGCCGTTGAAAGCCGACGCGAGAGCAGCAAGGAGGGGTGGCAGTACGAAGACCGCAATGAAAGACGCCCACGCGGGAACGAAGAGCCGTTTGAAGAGAGGAAGAAACGTTAAGTCAGCGGTTTCTCATCTTGAGCGGCATCACGGCATTTGAGCGTTGGTTGGCCCCCGGGCTGCTGATCAGCGTTGCCCTGGTGCAAATCACGCTTTCCCACACCAAAGACCTCACCCCATGGAAGGGCGGAGGTTTTGGCATGTTCGCCTCGACAGACTCTCTTTCGATGAGAGTCGTTAGCTGCGAGGCGGAAACCCTCGCTGGAGAAACCATTCTGGTGGACGCCTTGGACGCGGTGGGAAGTGATCGGCGTGACATGATGCGCTCAATGCCGGGCGAACGTTCCCTGATTTGGCTGGGGCATCGGCTTCTGGACTTGGAGTTGGTCCCTGAAACCGCCCGCCGAATGGCAGCGGAAGAACGCCTCAAGAGCGAGAATCCCGATCTGGATTGGAAACTGGCTTTTGGCAATTCGAAGACAACCAGCTTCTATCGCCCGGTAAGGGTAAGCGATCCGGAGGACGTCGATCCTGTTTCTCTCCGGCGGGTAACGCTTCGATGGTGGCGGGTGGCGTTTGACGGAGACGCGGGAAAACTCTGGACCGAGCCAATCGGCGAAGCAATTACGGTTGAGCTACGATGATGAATCCGATTGCGGCGTTCAGAGGCATGTTTGCGGATCTTCTCCGGCTTCCAACCGAAGAACTCGTGTTGCGGCTCACCCTTCTCACGCTGCTGTTACACGGTTCCAGCGAAACCTGGTTGGACGTGGCCCTTCAGGTTCTTTGCGGAATGATGCTGGTCAGCCGCAATCACTTCGCCTCGCCCGGCTTGTGGATTGCCGTCTCCTCCTTCATCTGGATCATCAACGCAACGGACTGGCTCTGGATCGATAACCACAAGTTCCTGATGAGTTATTGGGTTCTGGCCTGCACCGTGGCGGTTCTCAGCAAGGCCCCGATGCAAGTGTTGCGGTGGAACGGAAAAGTCCTGGTCGGCCTTTGTTTTGGGTTTGCGACGCTCTGGAAATTGTTGGCCGGCCAATACTGGAACGGCGACTTCATGGTCTATACCCTCTTGGTGGACGGCCGAATGGAGTTCATCGCCAACTCGCTCGCGGGAATTCCCAAGGCAGATTTGGCGCAATCCCGACTTTTGGAAGATACGATTGGACTGCTCCCGAACGAACAACTGCAAACCAGCCTGCCGATTACGGAACGATTGCGTTTTGTTGCCCTGGGAATGTCGTGGTGGACCCTGTTGATCGAGGCTGCAACGGCCGTTCTCTTCCTGGTGAAAAGCCCGATTTCAAACCGTTGGCGGGATTTGGTATTGTTGGCGTTTGTTGCCTCCACTTATGTTTTCGTGCCCGTCCTCGGCTTTGGTTATATTCTAACCATCATGGGTCTCGCGTCCTGCCCTCCGGAACGAACGATGATCCGCACGGTTTATCTTGCGGTTTTGGTGATCCTTCAACTGGGCCGTTTGCCTTGGGAACGGCTACTGAGCTGACCCCAATCTCCTTTGAATCGCCGTCATGATCAGAGGCAGCTTTTTGAGTTGAGACCTGATGATCAATCTTTGAGGGATGTATTTCCCAGCATCGAGATGCAGCCGGTAAGTCAGAAGCGTCTGACTTTCCCCTCCACTCCCCTTGATGACTTCAAAGAGCCACGCGCCTTCGATGTGCTCAAAGTCTCCACTCACGCGGTGGAATTCCACCCGACTTGGATAGATCCCAACGTGTTTCACCACATAGAAGGCATTCTTGGTAACATTCAGCCCTTTGACTTCCTGTGAAATGAGAGTGGTCATCCCTTCGCGTGAAAGTACCTCGGCTTTCACAACGCTCTCGATGACTTCCGGAATCGCCTCTTTATCATCGATCAAATCCCAGACCTCTTGCAACGAATGCTCCAGCAGTATCACTGAAACGATGAATCGCTTTTCATTGCCCGGCTCCTTCTCTTCCCAGACCAGGATTTCACCGTCTTGCAATCGCGCCCGATCATCTTCACTAAACGCATTGAACTTCTGCGCTTGGGCTGTCGAATAAAATCCGAAGACCAAACAAACGATCAATAGCAGTGATAGCCGCATCATAGGGAGGGAGAACCAGCCTCTTCTTTGGATTCAAGCGAAGCCAAGAGCGAATTTTGTCCTTCAGGAGCATGAAAAACGCCACTGGTCTCAACCAACGATGCTCGATACACTTCCGATTCGCGCATCATGGCGTCATGCGCGGCTCTCAAATGATAGTGGGGAATATTCGGATAAAGGTGGTGGACCAGGTGGTAGTCGTTCCCATATCCCAAAAGGGCCCACCGGGTAAATGGATCAGCGTGAATGATTCGAGAGTTATCCAGTTTTCCCGTGCCCAGATTGGCATGCTGATAGATTTCGCGCAACAGCATCAAATAAGGAAACACATAGATCAAGGGAAGCAGCCAGAACAACATGTAGTAGAAGGCCAAATTGAATCCGGTGGCGAAACGAACCCAGCCCATGGTCAAAAGAAGAACGCTATAGAAGACCAGTCGAATTGCTGCTGAGATTTTCGCTTCCTTGCGTCGGCCGGCTCTACCAAAACGATCCAGAGGCAAAAACCTCCAAGCCGTCAGCCCAGCCCCCAAAAAGGCCAGAGGCAATACCACGATCAGGGTCGAGTTTCCGGTTGATGCTGAATACCGGATGATCGCGATCAGCCCGATCAGGTAAAGAACTCCCAAAACGGTTGGCGAAAGGAAGCCTTTCGGCGCCTTCGCACCAGAAGCGTCCGCCGGGGATTGTCCCACCGCCAGCACCCGGAATAGATCCATCAGGTTTCGAAACACGAACGGAGGCCAAAAGAATTTGGCATAGTAGTTCCAGATAAACGTCGGGCGCGGCATCGGAAATCGAGCATACAGTTCCGAAGCCTTGTGGCCGGCAAGGTTTGGGTCCTTGTTCGGGTCATTGGGATGATAATGATGGCCCTGGTGTTTCGCCCGATAAGAAGCAGCACTGCTCCAAAGCGGAAAAAAGCACAGCAAATTGGCCAATCTCTCGTTCCAAACGCGATTTGGGACCAACAGCCCGTGTGATGCTTCATGCCCCATCAAACCGATTCGGTGCATAAAGCATCCCGTCATCAAAACGGTAAACGCTCCCACGATCCAGGAAACCCAGCTGGCAACGCCCCAGTCCTCAAAGTGTGTCAGGCAATAAATGGCAACGAAATGCAGGCAAAACACTCCCAAATATTCGCCTCCAATGCACACGAGGTTGCGATAGGGACTCACACATGTCCACCGGCGCAACTCCGTTGATTCCAACAATGGTCGGTTAGCCTGGCTCACAAAATCAGGAGGGATCTAAATTCTCAGACGAGCAACTTAATCGTTACCCTCAAAAAAACGCTAGATACTAGTCCACACGACTCAAAACAAGCTGAAAATTATAATAAAACCCAGCGCCAATAACCCGCATGGTATTAATAGGAGCGGGAATGCAGTTCCTCAGGAGGATTCAGTGACGACAGGGTGGAATGACTCGATCGCGAACGTCTTCTCTGGAAGACCCAAGTGCATCGACGCAAAGTCGTCAAAATTGGCCGGAACTTTGACCGGCCAGAATCGCTCGGCTTTGACATCCGCAATCACACCTTCAGCGCACTCTTGAGCAGCCTGATCATGAGCCTTTTGCAGGGTTTGGAACATTGAAATACCGGTATCGCCGGCTGCTTTCGGCAAATTGAAAAAGCCGCATCGTATTTGAGGACCAAATCGTTCGGTCAGCGAAAGCCTGTAAAGAGGCAGCTGGAGATCCTTCCAACGATACTCCTTCCCAGCCAATTCAAAACGAGCGTAGTCGGGAAGCCAATCGAGATTGGTCGATGACGTGACTTTGGAAACGTGAACGCGCTGGGGGTCGTCCCCTTTGTCCGTCGTTTTGTAATCAAGAACCCGAACTTCACCTGTTTTCTCGTTTCGATCTATTCGGTCGACCTTTCCGCGAACAGCGACTCCATCGATCTCAATCTCAGATTCGAGATTGAGCTCCACCTCCTCAATCCTCCAGCCTTGTTCACGCTCTCGGACCTGCACCGCGGCCGCCGCTGACAACCGCTGCATCGCGGAACGAAGCTGAATCTTTACCGGAAGAGTCATCTCTCCGCCAAATCGCTCTTTGGCCAATTGATCCAGCGTGTCTTGAAAAAAGCTCCGCACAAGATCTTCGTCTCTGGAATCCTTAATCCCTGAATCCTCGCCAAACCTGCGCAATACCTCGTGGCAAAAGGTGCCAAATCCGGCCGCATCGAGTTCCAGCTTCTCTCCATCCACGCTGCGCATCTTCTCGATATGGCGGAGATAAAAATGCAGCGGCGAAGTAAGATAATCCCGAAACGCCGTCACACCGATCGTCTCCAGTTTTGATAGGACCGTTCGCCGCTTCAGCAGAAACCCGGGAGTCCAAGGCAAATTGGACTCCTTGGTATCCACCTCCCGGAACAAAAAGTTCACCCTCTCTGCCAATTGGGCCTCCGGGCATCGAAACAGGAGCCGCGATGGACGCAACGGATCCCCCTTTCGAGAGCGTTTGCCAAACATCACATCAACTCGTCCACCGTCCTCTCGACAACGCAGGATGGACTCAAAGAGAAACGCATCCCGCGCCAAACGATCCTCGTTGGTTTTGAAATCCGCATGTTTGGCGAGAATGACACGCAGCCGTTCAGGCAAATACACATCACCCACGATCGATTCCGGCACCATTCCGTCGTTGAATCCCGAGACCAACAGATGAGGAGCATCGTCCCAACCAAGTTCAAGCCATCCAAGCAATTCAACGGCTCCCAGAGGGCGTTCGTCATAGAGCTGCTCAGCTTCCAAAAACTGGAGAATCAGATCGAAACTCTCGGCAGGTTTCAACTTCAGCGGCTTTGCCAAGGGCCCGCCGAGTGCGTCCAGAATTGGACTCAACCGCTCCCAAGCCAATCGGAGAATCCGCTCCCCCTCGCTTCCCGGCATTGGGGCCCGTGCCGAAAAAACGTCGTGCAGAATCTCGGGTAAACAGGTCGCCAGCGGTTTTCTCTGCAGCGTCCTCAAGAGCGCCTCAGTGTCATTCAACGCGGTCAGCATTTCCAACGTGACGTAGGATTTGCCGATCCTCATGAAATGGCGCAAGTCGCGAAGGTTTTGCGGCAGATGCTCCTGATACAAATCGTCAAATCGGCGAAAGACGCTCGCCGTATCCCAAAACATGAGTTTTCCAGAAAGAAACGCGAGGTAATCGGGGCACCGCAGCAGTTCGATAAAGGAATGGTAACTGCGGTCCTTCAACAGGCGCCCCAACGCCCGGAAAAAATGGAGCGCCCCCTGAGTCCGAAGCGGCTTCCCCTGAGGATTGAACGTCGCAATTCCAGCGGAACTCAGGCTCCGCTCAATTGCGGGAGCAACCTCTTCATCGAGAACACCGATTGTCGCACTCTGTGAAGGATCCTCATAGACACAAATGCGCTCGGTCAGCGCTTCGGCCTGTGCCAGGGAATCAGGAAGAACGTGAATGGTCTGTTCCTCGTCGCGAATCGTGATTTCGTGATCCCGCCACACTTGGGAAATCGGTCTTCCCCAGCCGTCAAAGGCTTCCGCCAGCTCTTCAGGCGCATGAATCAGCACCTGGGTCGGAATCTGATGGCTGATCTGCTGCAAAACCTGAAGCGCGATGGGGATGGGATCCGGAGTTGCAGCAACGACAATTTCCCGGACACCCGGTGGTAGATCGGCCTTTTTCACAGCCCTCTTCCGGACCGACACCGCGTCATGGAGATCGTGACGAGCCAGTTGCTTCTTGAAAGCTGCTTCCAATTTGGCCAACTCGAGCCAGCGGTCCTCATCTTCAAACTCCTCCGCTACCAGTTTTGGAATGTCCTCCATCTCCAGAGCAGACTCACCCAGCGTTTGACGCAGTTCTGCCAATCCACGGGCCATTCCCTGAGCCCAGGCGAAATCCTGGCGAACCGGAGCAACCGGGAACAACGCATGAAACCTCTCCAGATCCGCTCTCAACAGGACATAAATCCAGGCAAGCTGGCTTTCTTCTGCCGTCGCAAGTTTCCCTGATTCAGGCGTCGAAATGAGACTCAGCAAGAATTCTGTGGGAACGACTTGAGGCGCGAGCATCGCTTTTCCCTTCTCATGCGCCAGGTTGGCCAGCATCTCCCGCAATCGCCGCCCCGCGTTCCGCGTTGGGACGATGACCAACAGTTCACTGAGATCGAGCATGCCCTCTTCAGCCCGCCCCATCAGGAACTCGCCCACCAACTCAAGCGTTGGGCGTTTCCAGCCTAAAAAATGTCTCGTCGCAGGCATTGTTTCTCGTGTGCGGCAGAATGCACCCCGTTGCCTGCGACAGCAAGCGTCAGCCATCACTAACAACCACAAAAAAAATCCGCTCTTCGACAGGGAAAAATCCTCATCAAAGAGCGAACCTTGTGGTGCGTGGCCGTTACGGGCGGTGTCAAATTTAGTGGGGCGTTCGCCTGTGGCGCCCTCGTTTCCGTTGTCGACAAAAGGTCAATGCGCTCTTCATCGATTCAGACAGAGTCAGCGTTCGCGGAACTATCGACTCGGGCTGCACCGTTGATGTGGTGACCATCAACACCCGGGTCTGTTGAGGTAATTCTGCGTCTCGTGGTAAACACCCACTCTGGCGAGAAAACTCAGCAAAACTCTGATCAATGCGTTGCATGATTTGGACAATGTGAGGAAACCTCCCTCAGTTCGGCATCATCCTAATCAGGTGCACAATTCCGTTCAAGAATTATTTAGCAAAAATTGATAATAACTCAAAGTTAGCTAATTGTCAGACAAATCACAGGGTCAATCTCGCGACAAAATCACGGTCTCTTGCCGACCGTAAACCCGGTATTTGATTCCCGCCCAGGTAATCCCCCGTATCAGGGCAGCGCTCAGAACAATGACAAAGTGCACCGCCATGTTGAAGGTTGTCGTGACCAATTCCAACGCTCTCGCGGTTCGAAGCTTCCGAATCGTCTCTTGGTCAAACTGCTCCTTCAAATAGGAAGTTCTGAGAGCAAATTTGAGCAGGATCATCACAGCAACGATCGCAATCGGAACCAGGGCCTGGGGATCTCGCAAAACCAGCAATCTCCACCAAGTCGTTCCCGCTCCCAAAAGCCATGATCCGGTAAAGAAGAGCGCAATGCCCCAATAGCGGGGGACATAGGTCAAGACCTGAAAATACTGGCGTCGACCAAATTCAAACAGGCTGCCCCATGAATAATCAACCGGAGACGGGGCCATCAAGGATCTGACGAAATAGAGCTCCTTTCCCGATTCCCTAGCGACTCGAGAAATCTGGAGATCGTCATTCAAACTTCCCCGCAACGCTTCGGGAACCTGGATTTCGTCAAACACTTTTCGGGAAAGCGCCATGGAACCACCCCACAAAAGGGTGTGCCAGCGCGGTCCCGCGAGCACGCCAATGCCCGAGTTAATATTCGTCGCAACGAGGTTTGAGAAGTGGTTCGATTTTGGGATAAACCACCGATAACCACTCGTCAGTTCAGCCTCTCCCACGTTGATCGGAGTGATCAGCATCTTCAGCCATCCGTCACCACCGACAATATCAGCGTCCGCAAAGGCGACGATTTGCTCATCCCGCAGATGCTTGAACGCAGCAAGTTGGTTGTGGACCTTCTGGCCCTCATCCCCAGCCAAACCGGCAACGACAAACTCGACCTCATTGGCGCCGGTCGTTCTCCCTTCCGGCCGGGTCCAATGCGTCGCCTCTGGCGCAATCTGCAAATACTCGCGAATGGCAAGCTGGGCCGGATCCTCGGCGGATTGGGTCACGAAAATGATCCGGTAATTCGGATAATCCTGGTTCAGGATTAGATCGAGAAAGTGCTCAAAGCTGGACGAAACACCTTTGGCGGGAATGATCAGGGCAACACTCTGTTGCGGGAACTCACGGGACAACTTCTCCAGCCGGTTGCGTTGTCGAATCAACAGTTTTCGCGAGAGCCAAGCCTTCAACGGACCATAACCAGCCTGTATTAGCCACCACGCAGTGATGATCTTGAAAAATATGGTGATAGCAGGATGCAAGAGATCAATCGAACCGCCCTTCCAATAGCTGATACCACCCAAGGGTCAAGCGCGGGCCTCTCCCTAATTGGCAGGGAAAGCTTCGCTTACTTGACAGAGGCTGGCGATTGCCAAAGGATTTCCAAAATCCTCTCGCCATGACTTCCCGACTTCCGCTTTTAGCCGCCGTAGCCCTCTGTTTCCCATTTTGCCAGCTTTCGGCGGAAAACTGGCCCAATTGGCGGGGCCCCAACCAAAACGGATCGACTGACGAAACCAACCTCCCCGAGAAATTCTCCAAGACAGAGAACGTCAAATGGAAGGTCGAGTTGCCGGGAGCGGGTTCATCCACACCGGTCATCTGGGAAAATCACGTTTTCCTGACTTCAGCCAACGCTGATAAGAACTCGGTTGGCCTGGCCTTGGATCGCGAAACCGGCAAGGAGCTTTGGCGCAAGGAGTTTCCCGGTGTCGGCAAAGACAAGAGAAGCAATTTCGCCGCTCCATCCGCAGTTACGGACGGCAAAACCGTGACGTTCTTTTTCGGGAACGGCCAGATTGGTGTTTACGACTTTGACGGAAAGGAACTTTGGACGGGCGATATCGCGGAGCGCATCGGCGGATTTGCTTTCGGATGGACGTTTTCATCGAGCCCGGTGCTACACGGCGACCACCTCTATCTGCAAATCCTGCAACGCGACGAACCGGTTGAAGGCCGCGGCCAGGAAAATGCCGAGTCATTCATTCTCGCACTCAACGTCACGACCGGTGAAGAAGTGTTCCGGCAACCTCGCCCTTCAAAGGCTTTGATGGAATCCCGCGAAGCCTTCACTTCGCCGATTTTGGCCAATGTTGATGGACGCGAAGAACTGGTCATCATCGGAGGAGATTGCATCACCGGTCATGATCTGGACGACAATTGCAAAGAGCTCTGGCGTTGGGGAACCTGGAATCCGGATCGCGAAAAATGGTGGAGAGTTGTCCCCTCTCCAGTGTATGGCGATGGCGTCTTTTTGGCATGTGCACCGAAAAAGAACCCGATTTTCGCAGTCAAAGCTGGCCTGAATGGCAATCTCGATGACTCCAGCCTCGCGTGGGTGAGTGAAGTGAGCAAGGAACAGCCGATCACGAGCGATGTTTCGACGCCACTCTACTATCAGGGCCGGTTTTATGTCCTGAGCAGCGACGCCAAAGCCTTGGTTTGTCTGGATCCGAAGACTGGCAAGGTGATCTACAGCGAGCAAATCGCCGCCAGCAGCATCAATCGTCAAAAGCTGGAGGCTTCCCCGACCGCCGGTGACGGCAAAATCTACCTTCTCAACCAACTCGGTGACGCCTTCGTGGTTGCGGCAGGCGACGAATACAAGCTGCTGCACCATGCCGAAATGGGGGAGACGCTTAGCAATATCACCCGATCCAGTATCGCAATTTCCCAAGGCAATCTCTTCATCCGGACCGATACGGATCTGTATTGCATTGGAGAATGAGGCTCTGAACCGGCTGAGAAACGGCGTTGCCAAGCAAGCGGGGCGAAATTATCCTAAGAATTTCGCTCCCCAAACGCCGTTTCTCATTAGATGCCCACGAATGGCACATCTCCTTCCGGTTCTGAATCGCCGGAAGACTTTGTCGCGTTGGTCCTCGCCAATCAGGTCAGGATTCGCAACTTCATACGCTCATTGATCTCAAACCGCGAAGACGCCGAAGACCTATTCCAAAAAACCAGCGTGGTCCTGTGGCGAAAGTTCAGCCAATACGAACCCGGAACCAATTTCGCCTCCTGGGCAATGCGGGTCGCCTATTTCGAAGTCTGCGACTACCGCAAAAAAATGGCCCGAGCCAGGGTTACCTTCAGTCAGGAGGTGTTCGACGCGCTGGCCGAGAAAGTCTCCGAAATCTCTCAGGATGAGGACATTCGACGCGACGCCCTCGAGATTTGCATTGATGGTCTCAGCGAAACCAATCGGGAATTGGTTCGCCTCCGCTACATCGAGGACCTGCCGATGGAGGATGTGGCCAAACAGATCGATCGTCCTTCCAAAACCGTTTATCGAATTCTCAAACAAGTTCGCAGTTGGCTTTTAAACTGCATCCAACACCGATTGGCTCGTGAAATATGAACAGCGACAATTCTCCTGAAAAACTCAGCCGTCTCATTGCCGCGTGGTGCGACGACAGCATCACCGATGACGAAATGCGCCAGCTGAATTGGTTGCTTCTCGGAAACGATGAGGGCCAGCGCATGTTTGCTGAGATGACCAACCTCAACTCCATGTTGGAGCAATTGGGTCCGGAACTTGAAGCTTCGAAGATCGTTCCCTTACCCACCCCTCAGGTTGAACCCGAAATCCAGCCACGCGGTCAGAATTGGCGTGTTGTCCTGGAGATTGCCGCTGTTTTTGTGGCAGTGGTCTCGCTGGCCTGGGCCATCTTGGGCCAAATCGGCACGAAGCAATCCGCCAATGGAATCGGCATTGCCGAATCTAACGCCTCGCCCTCCGCAGCATTCGCGCTCTTGACTCATTCAATTGGCGCGCAATGGACCCATGAAGAGGAAGAATTGCGTGCCGGCTCCATCCTTGGCAAGCAGACCATCCACTTGGCCGCGGGACTCCTTCATCTACAGTTCTACAACGGCGTAAAAGTGGTGTTGGAAGGGCCCGCCGATTTTGAGATTCTCTCCATGGAGGAGAGCTATTGTCGAAAAGGCCGATTTCACGCCAGCGTCCCTCCTCACGCTCAGGGATTCATCGTCCACACCCCAACGGGTGAATTGATCGATCATGGCACGGAATTCGGCTTGGAAGTGCGGGATGACGGCAGTTCCGAGATCCACGTCTTCGACGGAGAGGTTTCCTTTCGAAACACCGATGCGGAGACCATTGCCCAACTCACCCCCGGCGAAGCCGCACAAATTGACGAACTGGGCCGCCCCCTCCCCCTCCTGGCTGATCCGACCGCATTTGCCAGCAACACGGATTTGATGCGCTGGTACGCCGACGACATGGCCCGCCAACTGGCCCAGTGGTATCACACCAATCAGCGATGGCGGAACGACTCCCGCCTTCTCGCCTACTATGATTTTGATACGGCCGACTACCTCACCGGCATCCTTCCCGCTGAAACGCGCAATCCTTGGGCCGCGGGCCAGGATGGCGTCATTATCGGTGCCAGTTACACGGAAGGACGATGGCCGGGCAAAGGCGCCCTCCATTTTTCACGACCGGCGGATCGCGTTCGGGTCCGGATTCCAGGTTATCACGATGCGCTTACCCTAACGACATGGGTCAAGATCGACAATCTTCAGAATCGCCGGCACGGCCTCCTGTTGAGCGATGGCTTCGATCATGGAGCAGTGCACTGGCAGCTGGATGGCGGAACTGGTGACCTCATCTTGGAAACCCGCCGGGAAGAAGGCGAAACCTCTTCCTATATCTCTCCCGGCGCCCTGACGTCCAAAGATCTGGGCGAATGGATTCACCTCGCCTGTGTTTATGATCGAATCACCGGATTCGTCGCTCATTATCTGAACGGAAAGGAAGTGGGGAACATGCCACTTCAGTTCGACGTGCGCTTGCGGGCTGGGATTGCCGAGATCGGAAACTGGGGATTCGATCAAGCCGGGAAACAGCATGCGGACCACAACTTGATTGGAACGATGGACGAGTTCTCGGTTTACGGAGAGGTGTTGGATTCGGGCGAGATCGCCGAGATTTACGACGAAGGCAGACGCCGGTAGGTCTCGGCTAGAGCCTGATTTCCAATCCCATTTTTCTCATCTCCAGCAAGGCCTCCGCATTGCCAATCGCATCATCGACCGGATGGTGGGTGTGCTTCGTTTTTCGCAAATGCTTGAAGTTTTGCGAGCAGTTTTTCACCATGCCCTTGTAAATCGAGCCCAAGTTGGAAGACGAATGACCAAACGGGTTCTTCTGCAGAAAGTGGTGGAAGTACCAGTTCACAAATTGCCAATCAAACCCGTTGTTATCGCTGATGAACATCGGCTGACCTCCCTGATTGGATTCGGCAATCCAGTCCCGAAACTGTTCCATCACCCGCTTCGGATTTTCAAAGCTCTCCGTCTCTCCCCGCGAAAACCCACTCACCGCGAGTGCTTCAGGAATCCAGTACTCCGAGATGGGAGAAAGCTGCCCGTAAAACGTGCACCCCAGGCTCGCATCCACACGGACCGCGCCAAGACAGACCATCGAGTAGTCTCCCGGGATCGGCCCATCCGCCTCAATATCGACCATAAAATAACTCATCGTCAAAAGACGCAGCAGATTTGATCGGAATTCAACCCGATGCTGCTTTCGGGCCTACTTCCCAAAGAACCGCTCTACAAGCTTTTGGTCCGGTGTGCTATCCCGCAGACTCACCAAAACCACCGCCAAAAACGCAGTGAACATCGAGTAGATGAAGGGATGCAAATCAAAGGGAGCATATTCCTGAAACGTCCCATATTTCACCGCACCGATGAGATAGAAGAGTAGAATCGTTGCTCCTCCCGTAATCATCCCGGCAACAGCACCGCGGCTTGTCATGCGTGGCCAATAGAGCGCAAGGACCATCGGCACCAGAAAGCAGGCGCCCAAACCGGCTGACGCAAAGACAATCAGCGTCTGGAGAAAATTGGGAGGATTCAGGACCGCAATCACGCCAGCCACGCCCAACAGAATCGTTACCCAGTGGGTCAATCGTTTGATCTGCTTTTCCGAGGCATTCAGATTGATATTCTGTTGATAGATATCGCGAACCACTCCGGACGAAACCAGCAGCAGAAAGCTATCCACACTCGACATGATCGCCGCGAACGGAGCCGCAACGAGAAGGCCGGCTAACCAGGGAACTCCGGCGTTCTCCGTAAGTGCGGCGGCCATCTCCGGCATAATTCGATCCGGCGCGATTTCCCACCCCGGCAACAACACGCGTGCCGTCGTAAAAATCACAACAAGGGGTAGGTAGATGATCAAAAAGAACACCGCGACAAAAATGATCGCCCGTCTCAAAACCACGGAATCACGGAAGGCCATTTGCCGAACCATATAGCTGGGTTGGCCAGCGCCGCTAAAGTTCCAGAACGCAAAGAAACTCAATGCGAGGAAGACGGGCAGAAAGCCACCGACCTTGGTCGGATGCGGTCCAGGGGGCATCAGGTAAACTCCGGGCTGCTCAGCTCCATAAGCATAAGACTGAGACTCCAGAACTGTCGCAGCGACGCCTTTCACCGCGCCATAGCTCATCGCTTCGATCTCCTCCGCGGTCGTCAGCTTCAATGCGTCAACGTTCTCGCTCTTAGTTTCTCCAGCCGGAATCTCGGCGAACGATTTCAACCGAACCAATCCACCATCGTTGGTTCTGATCCAGTCCCCTTTCGCGGCCTCAAATCGCGTCTCCATTGGAGTTTCAAGTTCCAAGCTCACGACGACTGTTTCCGGCGGAGTCATCGCGGCCAACTGCTCGGTCGCTCGGCTCAATCCTCCCACCTGATGAATCGCCAGAACGAGCATGATGACGACACCAACCGCCATGACGAGCCCCTGCATTACATCCGTCCACACCACCGCGCGAAATCCCCCATAGGCCGTATAAACCACCACCGAAATCGTGAAGAGGATCAGGCAAACCACATAGGATCCCTCGGCGGCCCCCACCCACAGCCAACCTTCCGTTGCCAACTCAAATCCCCTGGCCAACCCATCGAACGCCGGATTTCCCTCCAACAAGGTCGCCATGATCTGAGCGCCGGCTTTGAATTGAGCCAGGAGGTAGAAGAACATGAAGAAAACCAGGATGATCGTGGCGGTGTTCCCCACAGCCGGACTGGAAAATCGCTTTCTCAGGAGTTCCGGAACGGTGATCGCCTGAGCGATCCGCCCGACCTGATTGATTCGCTTGGCGAACAACGCCAACGCCACCAAGGGGCAAGCCATATACCCGCAAATCCACCACGCCAAGGACCAGCCATGCGTATAGATCAGCGCCGGAAAGCCCATAAAGCTTCCTCCTGAAGCGACCGTTGCTCCATAAGTCAGCGCAAATGCCCAGAGCCCAATACTGCGACCGCCCAGGAAATACTCGCTGAGAAACTCGCGCCCCTGTTGCGCACGATTCGCGAAATAGGCAAGCGCGAACACCATCAGCAAGTATACGACAAACGTCACCAACGCTGACGTCGAGGCAGCCGACGTTGCGGCCAGGAAGCCTTCCACCACCATCATGAATCCGTTCCCTCCTCACCATCACCTGGCCCCAAATTCGTATCCTTCATGAATCGGGAGGCAAACCAGAAGATAAAGGCCAACGCGCCAAACCACGGAAGCACGATTCCGAAGGCAGCCCATCGCGGAATTCCCAACACGGTCGGCATGGGATTCGCCTCGCTGACTTCATTGGGAGTGAGCACCGCGCAGGAAATCCCCGTCCAGAGCAGGAAGAAAACCCACGCTCCCAGAATCACCCACATCTCGCGTTTCGACTGACGAAACGATTCTCCCAACTCGACTGCGTTGTCCGCTGGGGAACTCATGATCGACTGCGCTTGGGAGGAGCTTTTTCCCCTTCGTTGGCGACCTGAACATCCAGCTCAGGCCGCTGTTTTTTGATCGACGCCACCAGCGGCGTGACATCCGGTGGTCCCCTGCGGGCATCCACGAGAAGCGCTTCCAACGAGGAGATCCCGGCGATCGCGACCATGTGATCCGGCCCCAAAGACTGTACGTTTTCAAGGCTCAACACTTTCAACGGCAGCGATTGAAGCTTGGCCAATCCATCGGGAGTGATCGAGGTTTCGAATCCGCGCGGCGCCTGGAAATCCAGCTTCAAATCCTCCAACTTGGGAAACTGTTCGGCAAGGTGCGCCAAATGCGCATCGTTGGGCGTTTTGGGAGAGTGATACAGATTCAGCTTGGTGAGGTTCGGTAGATCGGTGAGCGTCAGCACCGCATCATGGTTCTTCTCCGGGCTTTCCTGATTGAGGTTGCGGAGGCCCATACACCCGCCAACCGTTAGACTCGAGATCTGCAGACCGGAGAACGGCTTCAATGAGCTGATCGTCTTGCAATGCCAAATGGTGAGGGCCTGGAGATTCGGCAGTTTCTTCAAAAACCCCCATTCGTCATCTTTCACGTCTGGCGCGTTGAGGGCAATTTGCTCCAGAGATTGAAGATGCCCAATCAGCTGCAGTTCCTGAGTGGTCAGCGCCGGTTTCCCTCCATAAAACAGCTTGGTGACAGTGCCGCCTTTGTCTTTCGAAAGCCTTACTCCGGCTTTCTCAAAGTGGGCAAGGGTTTCCGCGGCATAGGTCGGCAGCTCCGCTCTGGACGTCAGCGCAACGAAAGCCGAGAGCATCGTAGCGAGAAAGAATCGGGGTAAGTTCATAAACGGCATCGGAAGTTCCCCTTAGCCTTTTCGGGAAACCTCCCCATGTCGAGACCCAATGTGGATCGACGCCAAAAGAAGTCTCCCCGCTCTATCATACGCTTCATCCGTTGTCTGCATCGCACCAGCATTGTAGGTTGGATCCCCAATCGTCCCCCTCCCTTTTGGAGCTCATTCGCTCAGTTGATTTTCGTACCAAACCACGTTCTGGCTGTTTTGGCCGGCGACGAGCAGGTCAAAGTCTCCGTCACCGTCCATATCGACCGACCGAATGTCATAAGCCATTTGGTCGTCGTCGATGTCATGCGCGGTGAAGTTGCCTTTGCCGTCGTTTTCGAACCAGACCGTGCGCTTGTCGTCCTTCGCGGTGGTCGCGGCGTCGATGTCACCGTCGCCGTCGAGGTCGTTCACGGTTAGGCAATGGGCACCGCTGAGCAAATTGTCGATCCGGTGGAGCTCAAACTTCTTCTCGCCCTGGTTTTCGAACCACAGAATCCCCGCATCGTGTCCCCGCGTGGCGAAAACGTCCAGGTCACCGTCGCCATCCAGGTCGGCGGGCATCGCGCAGGTCGCCGCGGTTTCTTCGATTGCCAAAACGTGCTTCTTCCAGGTCTCCTCACCGGTGTTTTCCCACCACGCGAACCAGTTTCCGTTCAAAAACGGCTTCCCCTTCGCGCCTGCGGTAATGTCGTTGTCGCCATCGCCATCCAAATCGCCAATGCCCATGTAGTGACTACCGCCACCGGCGTCGCCCTTCGCAAAAATGTGGCGCTTCCACTCGGCATCAACATCGCTCGGAGTTTCGTACCACATGATGGAGTCACCGACCGGGCTGTTGGGATTAAACTCGTTCGCGATCAGGTCGATTTTGCCGTCCTGATTCACGTCCGCCTCGAGGACGTGGTGCACACCGGTGATGTCGCCGTCGACCACGCGGTAGGTCCAGTCGCCTTTCTCAGCTTCGGCGCCACCGGGATTTTCGAGCCAGAAGACGTGCCGGTCCCCGCCGATGAAATCCGGGTCACCATCGCCATCCACATCCAGGTTGGTGCTGTGGATTCCGCCTTTTTTTGCGTAAAGCTCCACGTAACGCCAATCCGGCGCCAACACCATCGCGGACGGCCCTCCAGATTTGCTGAAGGCGATGTCCATCTTGCCATCGCCATTGAAATCGCCCGCACTAGCGCCGTTCACTCCCCGGCCTTTCCAGACGACGTGCTTTTTCCAGCCGCCCGCGAGTTTTGGCTTCGATCCCAGGGTCGATTTGTTCCAATAAATCCTGACATTCTTGGTCCAGCGTCCCGCTGCGATGATGTCGAGCTTTCCGTCGCCATCGAGATCGGCGATTTTCAGATCTTCGGTTGCCATGCCGCCTTCGTCGATCCAGTGACCTTCCCAAGACTTGTCGGACTTGTTCCAGACATAGAGTTTGACCCCGATATTGTCCTGCTCTTTCGGCGTCCCGCGCCACCCGGCCACCACTTGTTGGCGGTCGAGCCCGAGAAGATCGGCGCAGGCCAACGCGTGGCCTTGGACAAGGGTGTCGTCGAGGACGGTGCGGCGCCAGACTTGAGCGTAAGCTGGGCTTTCCTCATTCACCGTTGCCCAATTCTCAGGGTCGAGCGTTGCATAGCCAACTTGGCGTTCTGAAATCGCGTTCACATTGGTCGCGGGGTCCAAGGACCGGGAAAACGCCAGGTTCCGGGCTTCGTCCTGACTTCGAAACTTGGTCGCAATTTCCTTTACTGGCTCATAAATCACCAACTCCGTCCCATGCAATGGCTCGATCGTTGCGTAGTGCTTCAGCCAACTCCCGCGGAAGGTGTAATCCGGCCCAAACCGCGCTTCTCCGACTCCATCCGAACCTCCAAACTGGCCCGAATCAACGATGAGTTCATTTCCACTACGTCCTCCGGCCAACATGAGACCTTCCTTCCCGCCGATCAGCATCTCCTCGCCGCCATTCATCTTCCGCGCGATGTCGAAATTGTGAGTCTGATGAAGCGAATCATCGATCACGCTCGATTTCCAATTCTCCGCCTTGGTTGGGTCCTTGGGAAATTGATACGCGACGACCCGCACGCCGTTTTCGCCTTCGCCTTTGACGTTCCCGCGTCCATGCAAGGGCAACATCACCAGTTCCCAGCGATTCTTCGGACTCCGGCGCCAATGCATCCGGTGCACCGTCGGCTCGTGCGGCAAATCGACCACCGTCCAACGCTGAGTCCGGTCCTTCGGCGCAACGAGATAGTGCACCGAGCCGCTCGTTTTCTCGTCGCTCGTTTCACCCGGATTCCAATTCGCGCCAACCGCGATCTCACACTTCCCGTCGCCATCAAGATCGCGCGCCGCGACGCAGACATTATCGCGCGGGGCGGTCAGTTTGCTCGCGATGACGTGTTTCTTCCAGGTCGGATTCTGATACCAGACCACGTCCGATTTGTCGGCCAGGACGATGTCGTCTTTCCCGTCCCCATCGACGTCGGCAATGGCCAATCCGTATCCAACTTCAATCTCCGAATCAATCGTCTCTGCTTCAAACTTCGGCTCCAAGGCATCGGCGGAGATGGCACCACAAAGGATCGCCAAGAAAAGGTGGGATTTCATGGATACCAGAAAGGACCATTCTCCCAAAACGCGCAAGGGGTAGTGAGTGCAATTCACTCACTACCCCTTTGGCAAATTGGATTCGTATTAACGAATTCGACTAGGACGGATCCAGCATCGGAGTGTGGTAGTCCTTATTCTCGGTGATCGATTTCACGACCCCTGTGCGAATCACGAAATCTCCGAACTTCTCACCGTCCTTGCGATCGTGGGCGTAGGCCGTAAACAGAGGACGCAGTGTCTCTTTGATTTCTTCCGCCGGCACCGCCTGGCGATAGAGCCGCGCAAGTCGATCGCCGATGAAACCACCACCGAGATACATATTGTACTTTCCGGGCCCTTTTCCAACAAAGCCGATTTCCGCAATGTAAGGTCTGGCGCAACCGTTCGGGCAACCGGTCATCCGAATGGTGATCGCATCGTGAGTCAGGCCCACTTCTTCGAGCACGTCTTCCAGTTCGGTAATGAGATCGGGCAGATACCGCTCACTCTCAGCGAGAGAAAGACCGCAGGTTGGCAGCGCAACGCAGGCCATTGAGTTGAGTCGCAAAGCGGAACGCTCGTGAGAGTCCTTGATTTTGAATTTCTCGAGAAGCGCCTCGATTTCAGGCCGCTTCTTCGGGCTGACATTGGCGATGATCAGGTTCTGATTCGCGGTGAGGCGAAAATCACCTTCGTGAACCTTGGCGATGGCGCGGAGTCCGGAGCGCATCGGCAGATCATAAGTATCGCGAACCCGGCCGTTCTGAATGAACAACGTGAGGTGACTGTTGCCGTTGGCGTCCTCGACCCAACCGTAACGGTCGCCATTGTCATCGAACTTGAAGGGTTTCGCGGCTTTCAGCTTGTAACCAAGGCGTTGCTCAACCTGATCGCGGAACCAATCGACGCCGTGATCTTCGACCGTGTATTTGAGACGAGCGTGCTTCCGCTCGGTCCGATCACCAAAATCGCGCTGAACGGTGACAACCTTTTCAGCAACATCGACGACCTGGTCCGGCGTGCAGAATCCCATCACATCGGCAAGACGCGGATAGGTTTTCTCGTTGCCGTGATGCATGCCCATTCCCCCACCAACCGTGACGTTGTAGCCCTCGATTTTTCCGTTCTTCACGATGGCGATGAACCCGAGGCAATGCGCATAGATGTCGACGTCGTTGCTCGGTGGCACAGCGACCACAATCTTGAATTTGCGGGGGAGATATTGCTTCCCGTAGATCGGCTCGACTTCTTCAGGTTCTTCCGTGACCTTGACCTTTTCGCCATCTTCATCGGTCAGCCAGATCTCGTGATAGGCTTTGGTTTGCGGCGTTAGATGATCACTGATTTCCTGGGAAATCTTCAGCGCTTCGGCATGAACCTCACTCTGATGCGGGTTCGGATTGCACATCACGTTGCGATTCACATCACCACAAGCGGCGATCGTATCGAGCAGCGCGTCGTTGATTTCTCTGATCGTCGTTTTGAGATTCCCCTTGATCACGCCATGGAACTGAAATGCCTGGCGGGTCGTCAGTTTGATCGTGTGGTTTGCATAATCACCGGCAAGGCGGTCCATTTCCAACCACTGCTCGGAGGAACAAACACCCCCGGGAACGCGGACACGGATCATGAATGAGTAAGCCGGTTCCTTTTTGGCTTTGCGACGTTCCCGGCGGAGATCGCGGTCGTCCTGCTGATAAATGCCGTGGAACTTGGTAAGTTGCGTATCCTCCTTGGAAAGCGCCCCGGTCGACAGATCGGCGAGTCCCTCAATCACGGTTCCGCGCAGGTAGTTGCTCGAAACCTTGATCGTTTCGTTTTTCTCAAGGTTCTCCAAGTCAGTGCTGTGTGACGGAGCAGGAGAAGGTTTCGGCTTCAAAACCCGGGTTTTCTTAGCCGCTGGATTGCTGGTTCCCGCGGGCTTCTTACGTTTTGCAGCTCGTTTGGTGGCGTTCGCCATTTTCAATCAATATTAAGTTGCGTTGTTTACTTAGGATTAATATCCTGCACGTGGATTTGCTGAATTGCAACAACCGTTTTCAATGAAAATTCCGCTCAAACTGGAATATGCATGCCGGGTTTTGATTCAACTCAGGCCCACTTACACCACCGGAGAAATCCGTCGAGTGGAAAACTTGGCGGATCGGGAAAAGATTTCTCCCAACTACTTGGTGCAGATTCTCAACGAATTGCGCAATGCGGGATTGGTCGAGAGTCGCCGTGGGAAGAACGGAGGCTATGTACTCGCCCAAGACCCCGAAGCGATCACCCTCGACCACATTGTAAGAGCTGTCGAAGGCCCCTTTCTGCAACTGAATGGCTCGACCGACGGCGAATCAGGCGAAACAACCGCCAAACTTTGGAAAACCGTCGCAAGCTCCATCGAAGACGAGCTCAAGAAGCACAGCCTCGCCTCGATGGGAGATCCAGGAGAGGCCGGAATGTGGATGATCTGACCAAATCATTCTCACCACTTTTCTGATTCCGGTTTTCGGTTGGGCACGGTAATCTTCATGGATGGATCGCAAAAACCCCGCCCCTTTCGTTTTCGCCCGTTTTCTCGTTCGGGCGGCCGTGGTCATGACGATCGGGTTGATTGGTTGGGATGTTCTGCGCCGGGTTGGCAATCCGCGCCCCAAACCTGCTCCCATCCGGCCCGATGACGAAATGGTTCAGTTGAAAGGGCGAGTTGCGGAGTTGGAGCTGGAGGTCGAGCGACTCCGCATCGAAAATGCCGATTTGAAGCGGAATACGCCGGATTAAACTGGCCATTCCCGCCCCCACCAACCCCCGGTGGGCCCAAAAACCCTAACAACAACAGATTTTCTGAGATTTAGTTGACAAATGTTAGAATTCTTTCCTTGTTAGTATCATGGCTACAGAAGGAAAAATTACTGGCGAACGCCAGAAGCGACACTCCCGCTACATCGATATGTGGGTTACTCCCGGCCTGCACCCCACCAATATCGATCTCCTTTCCAAGCTCAAATCCGCTGAGGATCGCCAGTTTTCCAGCAACATGGGCGTCACCGGCAAAATGATCGATGAAGATCGACAGGAGAAAAGCAAGGAAGAGTCCCACATTATCGGAGTTCGCACCGATATCTGGAAGCCTAGCAAAGATGACAAAAAGCGGGTCATCACGAAGATTCAGAAAGAACGGGAGAAGGAACTTCGATCGAGGCTGAAAAGCGACGGTCGCCTCAACAAATCCCAAAAAGCAGTTCTGGACGCGAAACTCGACAATGACGAGACCATGCAAATGGACGTCAGTGATGTTGATAAGCAGCGCCTGGTCCTGAAGATGTTCAAATCCACCGGCAAACGCATTCGCTGGAAGGGGACCCTGGAGGAAATGACGGTCCACGAAGTTCACAACTCCCTGGGATCTCATCGTCCGCTGATCACGTTTGCCGCAATTTTGCCGGATTATGACTACATGATCCACATTCAGCAGAACCGCAGGATTTTCTACATCCCACCCACCTTCTCATTCGCTTACTACGAGGAGAGCAACGACCGGATGTGGTACATCGATCTAAAATGCTACTGGGTTTCCTTCGGCATTGACTTCAAGATCGAGGCTCAAGGCCGAAAAATCGGCAAGATTGATGGCAAATTCTGGGCCTTGGGAACAGACTCCCGAATTCACGTTCACGAGCCAACGTTGGCCAAAGACCAGAAGTTCATGGATCTGCTCAGTCTGTTTTCAGCGAGTATCGGGTTCCAGAAACGCATTCGCCAAAACATCAGAATGCGGGTTAAAAAGGTGAAACGCGGTCGCTCGATGCACATTATCGAAGACGAAGAGCTGTGGTTGCTCAAGAATCCGCGTCGATTGGTGCGGTAAGGGCCTTCCACTCCCGTTCTGCAAAATTCTGCAGCTTCGGGTAGTATTCCAGAAAATCAGATTGGAAGAGGTCGTAGTTTGCCTCGAAGTCCTCGGCTGCCCGCTCAATACCCACGAGAGCTTTCGACCGCAGTGACAATCGCCTGAACGCGAGGGCGATTCCGTTTGGATCGAGATACGAATTCAGCCAGTCATGCTCCTGCATTCGACGAACGACCCTTCGTGGCTCAACCTCCATGAACTGGGTTCTCGAAAGGAGGCTCGTGTAGCACCGCCCCACAAAGTCTGGCAGACTGTCTTGGGAGAAGTCGTCCCAATTCCGGCAAAGATAGTGATCGTAAATCACATCAATGATGATTCCGGCAAGTCGGCGGCGTTCCGGTGCCAATCGCTCCGCACTTCGCTGCCAAATGGAGTGGGAGTCCGTGAATGCATCAACCCGGCGATGGAGGGTGATCCCATTGCGCATTTCGAGCGGCAAATCAACGTGGTCACTAACACTGCCCCGGATGAAATCGCCCAGAAAAGCTCCCGCAATCGCGTCCGCACTCGGTGGAGAAACATGGAAGTGGGCTAGAAAATTCATTCTTACATTCGACGTTAAGGACGGGAACCAACTCTGGCTAAAAATTTTGTGGACTTGCTGAAAGCCCTCTCTAAAAAGTGGCTTTCCCAGATGCTGCGCCGTTTTATAGTTTTTATTTTTCTTCTGCTGATTTGGATTGTGTTGTCGGGAGTAATTGACCCCTTTCACATCATTATGGGTGTGGTTTGCTGTGCCTTGGTGACAGCAATTTCCGGGGATCTCGTGTTTAAAGACGGGTCAGGGCAGCCCGAGAGGATTGTGATTTTTGGAGTTCGATTGATCGGCTACTTATTCTGGCTTCTCAAAGAACTGGTCATCTCGAATTTCCACGTTTTCCGTCTCGCGATGAGCCCTGGTGGTATCAAAGATGTTCGACCACGAATCATCAGGTATCAAACCAAGTTGGAGTCTCCTTTCGCAAGGTTCATCCTGGCAAATTCCATCACGTTGACACCAGGAACCATCACGTTGGAGTTGACGGAAAGGACGCTCTACATTCACGCCATCAGCGATACGACCGCAGAAGGACTCCAAGGACCCATGGAGAAGAAAATTGGAAGAATCTTCGGCCAGAAACTATGAGCGAGGAATTCATGCGACAATTTTTCACCTGGTCAGGAGCGGCCTTGATGATTTTGATGCTTCTTCCGCTCTATCGCGTCAATGCCGGGCCAACCGCGATCGACCGGATCGTAGCCATCAACGTGATTGGAACCAAAACCGCCGTCATTCTGGTCACCATTGGAACGATTTTCGACCGGGTCGACATGTTCATCGACTTCGCGCTCGCCTACGCCTTGCTCAACTTCATCGGATCGATTGTCGCGTCCCGATATTTTACCAGAACCCGGCCACGTGGAGAGGAGCTAAGCCAGCCATGACAATTGACATCATTGCGATTGCCCTGGTGGTTTTCGGAACCATTCTGTTTCTCGGAAGTTCGGTAGGACTGATTCGGTTTCCGGACTTTTACACGCGGATGCATGCTGCGGGCAAAGGAGACACGCTTTCCACCCTGCTCATTGTTGGCGGGCTTGGAGTTTACCATTTGCATGATGTCATCGAGGTGTTTCAACAGCATGGAGAATGGCACAAGCCACTGTTTGTCATTTTCAAGATGCTCGGGATCTGCCTGTTCATCATGTTTACCAGCCCTACGAGCACCCACGCCCTGATCGAGGCGGGATACTCCGATGGAATCAAGCCAACCGTTGAGCGAGACGACCTCAAAACTGACCTCGAGAAATGATTCCGATTCTCAACATCATCATCCTGGTTTTCATGGTCATCACGGCGCTGATTTCATTGCGCGTACGTGATCTGCTGAGCGCGTCGATGGTATTCGGAATCTACAGCTTTTTGATCTGCCTGTTGTGGGCGCAAATGGGAGCGGTTGATGTCGCGTTCACGGAAGCCGCGGTTGGAGCCGGCGTCAGCGCCGTGTTCTTGATCGCCACGGTGTTTAATACAAACCGAAAGTCTTCCGACTAATGCGAACCATTGCCTTCATCGCCGTCACGATTACTGCCATTCTGCTCTTTCGCGGGATGAGTGACCTTCCCGCCTACGGTGATCCCGATGCCCCCGTCAATGCCGGCCCGCTTCGCACCCACTACGTCAATGAAATTGAAACGGAGACCAATGTCCCGAATTTGGTCACCGCAGTGTTAGCCGACTATCGTGCTTATGACACGATGTTCGAAACGGTGGTCATCTTCACCGCTGGAATCGCGATCATCGCGATACTGAAAGGATTGACTCCTCTCAATCGCCCCGGACGCCCAAAAAGTGAACCGGACGACCTCATTATCCAGACCACGTGTCGCCTGCTGATTCCGGTCATCCAAATTTATGCGCTCTACGTTTTGATTCATGGCCACCATAGCCCGGGTGGAGGTTTCCAGGGAGGCGTGATCATGGGAGCGAGTTTCATTCTTTACGCCCTTGCTTACAATTTGCCATCGGCCTTGGAGCGCTTTTCTCGAAAGAGCTTCCTCATCTGCGCCACCGTCGGTGTCTCTATTTTCGCAGGATTTGGAGTTGTTGCAATGCTTCTCAAAGGCGAATTCCTCGACTACTCAGCCCTTCATCAATTGGGCCTTGGAAAAACTGAAATCTACGCTCGTTATCACAGTATGCTCGGAGTTGAAGTGGGGGTCTTTATGACCTGCACAGCCATCATGTTTGCAATCTATAGTTACCTCTCAACCCGCGGCGCCTTGAAGGAAGGCCTCTAAGATATGGAGACACTTCTCGAGAGTTTTAACTACTGGGTTTATGTGGTCTTGATGATGATCGGGCTCTTTGCCATGATCACGAAAAACAACATGGTCAAAAAGTTGATCGGCATGTCGATTTTCCAGACTGCCATTATCTTGTTTTTTGTCTCTCTCAGCGTTCCCGGGTCAATTGAACAGGGAGTCACAATTCCGATCGTTGACCATTCGACACACCATGATTCCCACTCCGAGACCACGGGAGACCTCCACGCTCACGAAGAGCCGCCCAAGGACGAGCCCCACAAATCTCCGGAATACATTTATGCCAATCCCCTGCCCCATGTCCTGATGCTCACTGCCATTGTCGTTGGCGTTGCGACTCTGGGTGTTGCTCTTGCCATCGCTCAAGTCGTGTTCAAAAACTATGGTTCATTGGAGGAGAACGAGATCCTAAAGCGGATCAGCAAAATCGATGGTTGAGCAACTTCCAGCGATCATCGTCCTCCTGCCGCTGTTCACCGCTATGCTGGTGTTACTCCTCGGCATGTGGCGACATAGTTTTGCCCTCCCCATCACCGTTATCGGAATTGGGCTGACGCTTTTCGCAACCGTCAAACAATTGATGGAAGTGATCTTGGCCGACGGACATAAGATCACCTACTATCTGGGAGGTTGGGATAACCCGATTCCGGTCGGGATTCATCTGGCTGTCGATCCAATCAACGCGATCGTTTTGATTGTGATCGCCTTGGTTGGGTTTATCACGACCGTCTACTCCTTGGCGCGAGTCCCTGAAGAAACGCCGGGGAAAATCGCTCAATTCTACTGTCTCTTCCTCTTGCTGATTTGCGGGTTGCTCGGCATGACGATTTCCGCTGATGCATTCAACGTCTTTGTGCTTCTTGAGGTTTCGTCGCTCACGAGTTACGCCCTGATTGCAATGGGCAATTCCAAGCGCGCCGGAGTGGCGTCGTTCAACTACGTTATTATGGGGACGATTGGTGCCTCATTCTACCTGCTGGGAGTGGGGTATCTCTTGGCGAGAACCGGCTCACTCAACATGGCCGATATCCAGAACATTATCAGTTCGCAGGACCTTTATAACTCTCCCGCCATCCATGTGGCATTTATCTTCATCGTCCTCGGCCTGATGATTAAGATGGCCTTCTTTCCCCTCCATGGCTGGCTGCCCAATGCCTACAGTTACAGTCCGTCGTCCAGTTCTTGTATCTTGGCGCCTCTGGTCACCAAGGTTTCCATTTATGTCACCATCCGCATGATCCTGACGGTGTTTGGCCCCATCTATGTCTTTGAAAATCTGGGTTGGAGTAACATCATGGTTTGGCTGGCGGTTGTTTCGATTGTCGCGGGCTCTATACTCGCGCTTTCGCAGACCGAATTAAAACGCATGTTCTGCTATCTCATCGTCGCGGAGGTCGGATATATGGTCGGTGGCATTTGGATCGCCAATCACTGGGGAATGGTTGGAGCCATTTATCACATCGCGAGTGATGCTCTGATGACCCTCTGCCTGTTTCTGGCGGCCAGTCTGATCTGGCGACAAACCCGAAGCCACAAGATTTCCAGCCTCAGTGAGTTGACCAAGAAAATGCCGTTCACGATGGCGGGCTTTGTCGTAGCAGCTTTGGCGATGATTGGTGTTCCACCAACATGCGGATTCTTTAGCAAGTGGTTTCTAATTCGCGGCGGTATCGAATCTGGTCATTGGGAATATGTCGTAGCACTCCTGTTCTCGAGCCTGGTCAATGCCATTCTCTTCTTTCGGGTCATTGAAATCTGCTTTTTTGGAAAGAAACCGGCAGAAGGTCATGGCCATCACGAGGCCGATCACAGCAACCAATCAACCTGGAACGAAGCACCACCCGCCGCCCTCTTCGCATTGCTGTCCACCGCCTCCCTTCTCATCCTTCTTGGAGTCTTCAACGACCCAATTGTGCAACTGATCAAAAAATCGCTCATTGATCTTCCGATCATTGGAATTGGCTAAGATGACTCCTGAAACCGTCAACAGTCTTATTCCGATCCTGGCCTGCGCCGTATCGCTTCTCGCAGTGATTCCCATCACTTTGGCGGGGAAATCTCCGAATCTCCGCGAAGGTTTCACGTTCGCTGCGGCCATTGCCAAACTGCTGTTGGTCGCATCCATGATCCCCACCATTTTGGAGGGAAAAGTCATCGTCGCGACACTGTTCCACATCCTCCCGACCGTGCCTCTGCAGTTCCGGGTGGATGGGATGGGCCTGCTCTTTGCGCTCGTTGCGTCCTTTCTGTGGATCCCGACGTCACTGTATGGAATTGGCTATATGCGGGGCCTCAAGGAACATTCTCAAACCCGCTTTTTCGCCTTTTTCGCCATTTCGCTGAGCGCGACGTTGGGAGTCGCCTTCGCCGGGAATCTTCTGACCCTCTACGTGTTTTACGAGATGCTTTCGCTCTCGACCTTTCCCCTGGTCACCCATCACCAGGATAAGGAGGCCAGAACCGGCGGACGAACCTACCTGGCCCACCTTCTCACGACGTCCGTTGGGTTTGCCCTTCCCGCGTTAATCTTCTGCTTCGCAAAATCCGGCGGCGATCTGACGTTTTCGCTGGACGGATTCCTGGCCGGCCACGTCACGGAGAAAGAGTCACTGGTCGTCCTCTTGCTGCTCACCTTCGGCTTCGCCAAGAACGGATTGATGCCGTTTCACTCCTGGCTGCCGGGCGCCATGGTTGCCCCAACCCCAGTCTCCGCGCTCTTGCACGCTGTTGCGGTGGTCAAGGTGGGAGTCTTTTGCGTCCTCAGGATTTTCACCGGCGTCTTTGGACTGGAAATGCTCAAGAAGCTGGATATTGCCATCGTCATTTCCTGGATCGCAGCGTTCACGGTCATTGTGTCGTCGCTAGTCGCTTTAACTCAAGACAACCTGAAGCGACGCCTCGCGTTTTCCACCATCGGCCAACTGGCTTACATCATTTTGGGAATTTCGCTTCTCAGCCCCGCAGGCACCACGGGAAGCATGCTGCACATTGTCATGCACGCGTTTGGCAAGATTACCTTGTTCTTCTGCGCTGGAGCCATCTTTGTTGCGACGGGCAAGAAATACATCAGCCAGATGTCTGGCATTGGGCGGCAGATGCCCTTCACGATGGCCGCCTTTTTTATCGGTTCGCTCAGTGTGACCGGACTGCCTCCAACCGGCGGCTTTCTCAGCAAGTTTTATCTCGTTCTTGGAACCGCTCAAGCAGACCAGATCCCACTCCTGATCGTCTTTTTGATCAGCACCATCCTTAACGCTGCCTATTTTCTCCCCATTGCGGTGAAGGCGTTCTTTCCCCCGGATGATCTGCAACCGTTCTCGCGAAAGCAGATCAAGGAAGCCCCAAAGGCGTGCGTATTGCCGATTCTGCTGACAGCAACCGCCACCTTGTATTTCTTCTTTGATCCTTCGCTGCCATTGGCTCTGATTGAACAATTTTTCGTCGCGGCAAAGCCATGAGTAAAAAGCAAAACCAAGTTGGCTGGATAGAACGCCCAAGCGTAAGACGCGGGCTGCTTATTGCACTGTGGCTGATAAGTGCGGCGACGGTTCTGGCCAAATTCGCCGCCAAGTCCTCTCACCCGCCCAGTGACTCGGAAAAGTCGGCTTATTTCTATGCAATTTTGGGGTTTTCGGCCTGCGCGTTGATGATCTTTCTTTCCAAAGGCCTTGGGCTTTGGCTCAAGGTAAAACCTGACTATTACGAGCGCGGCTCATCCTCCAATGATTGATCTGCACAATATCCCACCTGGGCTCATTTTGATTTTCGGGGCCTTGCTCGTCCCATTCCTTCCGGGAAAACTGAAGAATATCTGTACGATCATTCTCCCGTTGATTGCGTTCTCCCTCATCGCAAAACTTCCACTCCACGTTCCCACTTGCAGTTGGAACCTCTTCCCTGGATTGCCTGCCGTGGAGTGGCTCCGTGTCGACAAACTCAGTAAAGCCTTTGGCTATATTTTCACCATCAACGCAGTCGCCGCGTTCATTTTCGCATTCTATCTTCGGAAATCGACGCAGCATGTTGCTGCTCTTATTTATATTGGCGGTGCGCTTGGGACCGTCTTTGCCGGTGACCTGGTTTCTGCCTATGTGAACTGGGAAATCATGGCGATTGCCTCAACGTTCGTGATTCTCGCGAACCCAACGGCCAAAGCCAAGGGTGCGGCTCTTCGTTATGCCTATCTTCATATCTTTGGCGGACTTCTGTTTCTCGCCGGATTGATTCTTACGATCGGCTCAACGGGAAGCATCGCGTTTGATGGATTCAAGCCGCAGGAGGCGGACCTGGGGAGCTGGCTGATCCTGGCGGGTTTTCTCGTCAATGCAGCAGCGCCACCGCTTCATGCCTGGCTCTCTGATGCCTATCCCGAGGCCAGTATATCCGGAGGCGTAATTCTCAGTGCTTACACCACCAAAACAGCAGTCTACACCCTTCTCCGCGGATACCCAGGTTGGGAAATCCTCGTTTGGATCGGCTGCATCATGACGGTTTACGGCGTGATTTACGCGCTTCTGGAAAATGATATCCGCCGGGTCTGGGCTTACTCCATTATCAGCCAGGTTGGTTTCATGGTTTGCGCTGCTGGAATTGGCACTCATGAAGCCATCAGTGGCGCAACGGCCCACGCCTTTTGCCACATTATTTACAAGTCCCTTCTCTGGATGTCTGCCGGTGCCATCATCTACCGCGTTGGTAAGAGTAAATACACCGAACTTGGCGGCCTCTACAAGAGTATGCCCTGGACAGCGACCTGGGCGATTATCGGTGCCCTGGCGATGTCCGCGGTTCCCCTGACCAGTGGTTTTACCAGTAAATCGATTATCATTCACGCAACCGAACACGAAGCGCATCTTCTCTGGGCTTGGTATGTTCTCGAAATCGCTTCCGCCGGATCGTTTTTTTACGCAGGCATTCGCTTTCCCTATTACATCATCTTCGGCAAAGACGCCGGTCATCGCCCCAAGGAAGCCCCCTTCTCCATGCACCTTGCCATGGGCGTTCTCGCGTTCCTTTGCATCTTTCTGGGTTGCTACCCAAAACCTCTTTACGACATCCTCCCGCACTCGATCGGCGAATACTCCGCTTACGGTCACGTTCTTTCTCAATTGCAACTCTTGGCCTTCGCCGCTCTCGCGTTTTTCGTGTTGAAGCCATTTCTCAAACAAACGGATACCATCTCTCTCGATACGGATTGGTTTTGGAGAAAGGGCGGACGCGGCTTTTATTGGCTGATGGACAGGACTCTCAACGGCTTTAACAAGTTTGCTCACATCGCCTTCGTTGGAGTTTTGATTCCGCTCATTGATCGACTCGTAAATCTACTTCCTTCCTCACTTGCATCCGGGCTGTTGGGGGCCGTTGTGGATCTCGAGGGGGATCCCAAAACTCGGCGTGCAGCGCTCGAAAAAATGACTCGCAAGGGAGCTCTACCAATTGGAGTCACGGCCTGTTTCGGTGTCTTTGCCTTGGCGTTGCTCCTCCTCTTTTAGAACCATGTTTACGGGAATCGTCGAACGGACGGCAATTGTCTCCAAACTGACACCGGTTGAAACGGGGGCGCAGCTCGAACTCGACCTATCAGCGATCTGCCATGAACTGGAACTCGGTGAAAGCATCGCGGTAAATGGCTGCTGTTTAACAGTCGCCAGCCTCGAAAACAACGGCATCGTGGTTTTCGATCTGCTGGCGGAAACGCTTCGCCTTACAAACTTGGGAAGCCTTAAGGAAGGCGACATCGTCAACATCGAGCGAGCACTTCTCGCCAATGCCAGACTCAGCGGGCACTTTGTCCAAGGCCACGTCGATGCCTGCGCAAAGCTGCTTGAACTCAACCAAGTCGGTCAAGACCACGAACTGGTCATCGAGCTCCCGGCTTGGTTTTCTCGTTATACGATCTTGAAGGGATCCATCTGTGTGGACGGGATGAGTCTCACCATTGCCGAGCTCAACGACTCTCGGTTTAAAATTTGGATCACTCCCCACACCTTTAAGGTCACCAACCTCCAGAATCGAAAGATCGGCGATCTCATCAATCTGGAATTCGATGTCCTGGCAAAGTACCTGGAGAAACTGGGATCCACCACTCCTTCCGCCTCATAGTCGCCTTTGTTAGGCGGCGATCGTTCCAGCATCGACATCCAGAGCATCGGCCGCGATCCAACCAGACATCAAGACCATGGGCATTCCCGGCCCGGGATGAGCCGCACCGCCACAGAGATAAAGCCCGTCGAGTTCATTGCGCCGGTTACCGGGTTTAAAGGCCCCATTGAACGTTCCATGACTGGCGAGACCATAAATGGCGCCTTTCAACACATGGTATCGATCATTGATATCTTGTGGCGTTAGTGCGGATTCGGTGACGATTCGGTCCTCGATATCTTCCAATCCCGCGCACGTTTTCAGCTTGTCGAGAATGACTTGGCGATACCCCGGAAGCATTTCGCTCCAGTTCTGGCCGTCTCGCAGATAGGGAGTATGCACCAGGACATAGAGTGCTTCACCGCCCGCGGGAGCAACTCCCGGTTCTGTAACCGCAGGGGCGCACACATAACACGTCGGGTCGGGTGCGGGAATGCCCTGGTCATAGATTGCGTTAAACTCCTCATGTGGATCGCGGGAGAATACGAAGTTATGATGGAGCAGGTTTTCGTAGCGCTCTTTCAAACCCAGGTAAAGAACGACGCCGGAACAGGCCGGCTCGTACCCTCGCTTACTCGCAAAGGAATTTGCAGGAGCACTTCCAATGAGTTCTTCAAAGGTGCGAACACTGTCGCAATTCGAAACCACCGTATTGAATTCGTGCTTGGTTCCATCCTCAGTCTGCACCCCCAAGACCCGGGAGTGGTCATGAATGATGGTCTCCACCTTGGTACTGGTGCGAAACTCGACTCCCAACTCGGTCCCCAGCCTTTCCAAAGCCAACGGAACGGCACGAGTTCCTCCCTCGGGATACCAAACCCCTTCGCTCGTCTGCATGTGGGCGATGCCGCACAGAATTGCCGGTGACGCATCCGGAGAGCTCCCCACATATTGCGTGAAGTGGTCGATCATCTGGGCGGCACGCTCATCGCTGATGTAAGAGCGAACTGACGCTGCCACTGAGGTACCCATCTTCATTTTCAAGACATCCCGCAGCAACTTTCGATCCATCAATCCGGAAGCACTGAAGATATCCTTGATGCCGTCGACCGACTTCCAGAAGAAAAAGTTTTCAGAGATCTGATGAAGATCTTGGGACCAGTCAATGAACTCACGATATCTTCCCGCTGCCTTGGGGTCTCCCGAAAACGACCCTAGCGTTTTCGCCATCTCCGAAACGTTTTTTTCAAGATCCAGGATACCGCCATCCTCAAAGAAACATCTCCACTGCGGGTCCAGCTCAATCAGATTCAGGTAATCATCGACCTTTTTGCCGGCCTCGGAAAAGATGCGATGAAGGACACTCGGCACAGTCAAGATCGTCGGTCCCATATCAAACCGGTAACCATCCTGCTCCAAGATTGCGGCCTTCCCGCCGACCCATGAATTACGCTCGAAAAGGGTAACGTTGTGGCCACGAGCAGCCAGAGTACAGGCTGCGGCAAGACCTCCCAGGCCTCCTCCGATGACGACGGTTCTATCAAGATTCATTGGTATTGAGAATTAGATACTACAGGTTGTTTTGAGACTCCAGTCAGGGGGGCGACCTCGCCGTTCATCCATTAAGAAGCTCGCTGAAGGATGAGTTTTATGGCGCCCAGCAATCCGCGAATGCGATCGGAGAATTTTCGACTGTGGCCCATACGAACAAATTGAAGAAACAGTTGGTGGTCGGTTGGATGTTCCGCTTCCAGATGCGGAGCCCAGGAATTTGAGCGGCGCTCAATCACGACCCGAGGTGTCGTGAATTCCAACAACCCTTCTTTGCCACGGGTCACGCCAAACCCACTGGTTCGACGTCCGCCAAAGGGTAAACGGGGATCCGCCGTCGGGGCAATCACGTCATTGATGGTTACGACTCCAGCGATAATATCCCTTTGCAGTCGATCCGCCGCGGCAACATCCTCTGAAAAAATGGAGACGCCGAGTGCGAAGCCGGACTCTCCGAGTAGGTCCAGAGCCTCTTCGTCGGAATCGACGATTTGCAACGCGGCAACGGCTGCGAAATGATCCCCCAACCAAAGTGGTGAATCGCTAGGAACGGCATTGAGCAGCATCGGAAGGCGGGATTCTGCAGGAATGTAGTTTCCAGATATAACTTTCGCGTTTGCCTCAATCGCAGACTTGATCACCGTTTCAAGTTTCCCCGCCAGACCGGCTTCGAACGCCGTCGATTTCAGACGTTCCGTCAAACTCTCCAGGACCTTCGGATAGATCTTCCGGTGAACAAAAATTCTTCGCGGAGCGATGCAGGTTTTACCGCGATTGACACTCAACCCAAAGCTAACCGCCTTGGCCACTCGCCCCGCATCCGCGTCAGCCCGAACAATCATCGCATCCATTCCTGACAACTCCATCGTGGCAGGAATGAGATGGGGCGCACAAGCGGACAAAACCGAGCGTCCGGTCTCGCTGCCACCAGTCAAAAGGACTTTATCGACTCCACTTTTTAAGGCTTCGTCAGCGGCTTGAACACGTTCAGGAAGAATTTGCAATAGGTTAGGAGGAAATCCGGCTTCCTCCATCCAACGTCCAAGGATTTGCGCTGGGCCGGAACAATTTGGAGCCGGTTTGAAGAGGACCGTATTCCCTGCAACGGCGGCCTGAATCACTTGGGTTGCGCCGAGAAAAAAGGGATAATTGGATGGTGCCAAAATCAACACCACTCCCCACGGGGCTCTTTCGACCCGGCTCCGGGCGGCCCCGAGCCACCGTGGGCGCCCTCTGCCAGAAAGCTTTCTTGGCCGAAGAATCCGCGCCGCGTTGGCCTCCAAAAATTGACAGGCAGCAAAGAACGGAAGCATTTCCGTAGCAACGATTTCAGCTTCCGAGACCGACCGGATCCGCTTGATTTCTTCGACGAGTTTCTCAACGGACTCTGTGGCCAGAAAACGCAGTTCCCGCAATTTTGCGGCACGATCCCCAACGGATTGAGAAGCCCACTTTTTCTGAGCGATTCGCGCCTCAGCGATGGCCTCCCCGATCAGCGAATCGACTGGGGTATCATCAACCATTTCAGGCAGCCGCGGGTTCGAGAGCCGGTGAACCCGATGGTTCACGGCGTGACACACCAAAATCATTAAACATCAAATCCGTTGTGATCCGAGCGCTCTCAAAGATAACGGGCAGCCCGCTTCCTGGATGGGTTCCTCCACCGACCAGATAAACGCCGTCAAGATCCTCAAAACGGTTCCGAGGCCTGAAATGAAGCATCTGATTGAGGCTGTGGGCCAAATTGAACGTTGCCCCAAGATGAATGTTGTATTGTGAGTCCCAATCGTCGGGAGTCACAACTCTCTCGTAGTTGATCCGTTCCTCAGCCACATCAAAACCGGCTTTGCGGATTTCCTGCATGACGCGATCGCGAAATGGCCTGCTTTCCTTATTCCAATCGATATTTTTCGTCTGGTGTGGCACCGGAACCAGGACGTAGAGAGCTGAATGCCCCTTGGGCGCCAACGTAGGGTCAGTGACGCCAGCGTTTTGAACGTAGAAACTTGGGTTCTTGCTCAAAACGAGCCTCTTTTCAATGTCCTTGAGGTTTCCTTCGTAGTCCTCGGAAATGTAGATGTTATGGTGAGGCAAATCGTATTCCCCCTCCACCCCGAGGTAGATCATGTAGGTCGAACAGCTAAACTGCTTTTTCCCGATCTTCCGGTTGGTCCAACGACGGCGAAGATTATCGGGGACCAGACTGGTCATTGCGCGAGCAAAATCTGCATTCACAACGATGGAATCACAGTCATATTTCGCTTTGGAGGTTTGAACTGCGGTGACTCGTCGACCATTGAATTCCAAGCTCTCAACCGGCTCATCCAAGTGGATCTCAACTCCCAACTCTCCCGCGATCCTTGCCATTGCCTGGGAGATGGCGCCACAACCTCCGATCGGATGGTAAACCCCGTGCTCATATTCCAAAAACGACAGAATGGAAAAAAGACTGGGACAACGGAATGGGGACATTCCCAGATATTTCGACTGAAAACAGAAGGCCAGGCGAACGCGAGGATCGGAGAAAAATTTCTTCAGGTACGCATCGACCGACTGATGCGGGCGTAACATCGGCAACACACTAACCAATTCCTTTTGGAGCAAGTCGCTCCAACCCTGAAATGCCGACTGGAGAGCCGGAGTGAATCGCTTGAGCTTCTCGCGATTCTCGTCCATAAACCGGGAAAACCCACCTGCATCCGAGGGGCAAATCCCAGCGATCTGCCGCTCCATTTCCGCAATTTCCGGTGTTGCATCAATGTGGCCGCCCGCTCCAAACAGAATCCGATATTGAGGATCCAACCTGCGCATTTCGACCTCTTTGCGCAGGTTGTAGCCGACGTCCGCAAAAATTTCCTCGAGGATTTGCGGATACAGGAAAAAGGTCGGGCCCAGATCGAACTTGTAACCTTGATCTCCGAAAGTCGAAGTGCGCCCGCCAACGAATCCCTGACGTTCGACCACCCTTACCTGAAAGCCCCGCGAAGCGAGGAGCATCGCAGCGGACAACCCACCAGGCCCGGCGCCGACGATGACAATTGATTTAGACATAAAAGGAGCCGGTCGTTGAGGTTGTGAGTTGGGGTCCCGCCCCTCTATCTATTCTCATTCCAATGCAAGGTCCAGACTAGATTTGGATTCCTTCAGCCTCGATCACACGCTCGAGAGCCTGTTCAATGGAAGCTCGTGACGACGCGGTGGACTCGTGGAGATAGGCATGAAGTTGGGCATCCTCTGGACTTCGATTCTCACATTCGGCGCAATAAGCTTCGAATGCGGTTAGGCTGAAAAGTAGACTCGCTAGATGCTGGGGACATTCACACTGAATGGAAGAGGAGACCTTGATCACCTTGGCGAGTTGTTGATCCGTAAACTTTCGAATTGGAATCGCAACGCCATCCGGAACGACTTGAACGGGATAGTTTGTTGAAGGCTTTGAGAGTTGGACATCTGCGAGACAGGCCAACCGCAACTCCTCAGCGTTGACGGGACCACGGATGGCGGTAATCCCAGGTTTTCGGTGAAGGCTGTTCAATGTGATCGATTGAGCAAAGCCGTAAATCAGGATCACCCGCCGGGCACCGATGGAGTCCGAGAGCGTCTGAACCGCAGCCAAGGTATCGGGAAATACGGTTGGGCAACTGACCACCGCGATGTCCGCAACCATCGCCGGATCTGAGATCTTCACCTGCTCCAGGGTTGCAAACTGCGCCACGATTTCGAAATCCTCCAGTTTCCCGGAGTGGGATGCAAAGAGTGATTGAGCTGAAGATCCCACCACGACAACGCGGCAGACCTCCATCTCAACTTCCCCGAGGCGCGCGGCCTGGCCTATCCGATCATTGCGGAGGCGCTCCTCCAATTGCCCGGTGTCGAGCGGTGCGATCGTCCCAATTGAATGCCCGGCATCAGCGAGAGATTTCAAAAGCGTCAGGCGTCGAATGTCGGACCGGACATAAAACCGGCGGTTATTTTCCGACCTCTGCGGCTCGACGACTTGGTAGCGACTTTCCCAGGCCCGGATACAGTGCACCGTCAGTCCGGTTAGCCGAGCAACCGTGCCGATCTGAAACTGTTCTTCCTCATTGGGGTCACTCATCGCGTTCGTGGGATTTATTTAACCCTGCCTTAAGATCAATCCTCGTCAACGAGCTCTGGCACCATTGTCCGCAGCTTGATGATTCCTCTGCGAATCCGAGCCTTCACCGTTCCCAATGGCGTTCGAAGCCGTTCAGCAGCCTGACTTTGGGAGTATCCTGAGAAGTAGGTCATCTCAATTGCCTCCCGCTGCTCCAAACTCAGCTTCATGACCGCACTGCGCAGAACCTGCGCTTCCTCATCCTGTGCCACGTTTCTCAAGACATCCTGCTTCTCACGTATCATTTCGGGCTGAACCTCATCTTCGAGTTCGTCGCGGAGTTGGGCGCGACGCTGCTTGGATCGGAGACGATCGATTGCACGATTCCGTGCCATGGTCGCAAGCCACGTCTTCGGATTCCCGCGCTTGGAGTCAAACAACTGGGCCTTCCTCCAAAGATTGGTGAAGACCTCCTGGGCCACGTCCTCTGCGTCGTATCGATCGTTCAAAACACGGTAAGCGGTTCCGACGACGAGATTAAAAAGCTCTTTGTGAAGGATTTCGAACTGGTCGCGATCTCCCCGAGCGATTCCCTGCATTGCCACTTCAAGGTTAACGCCGGGGCCCTCATCTAGGTTTTGTGTAGCTTTCATGATAATGATTGTTAAACATCAAACGACTCCATGTCTAGCTTTTTCTAGACACTGTCTACACATTCTTCTTTTTCTGAATTTGAGAGGTTTCCATGTTTATCACGATTGACCGCCCTGCGGGTTTGACAGCAACGGGTCCATCACCACACTTCCTCATGCTTCAAAACCTCTTTGCCGCGACCTGTCTCTGGGCGCTTACTACTGTTGGCCTTTGGGGGCAAAACACCCCGCCAAACATCGTCATGATCATTTCAGATGATCAAAGCTGGACCGACTATGGATTCATGGGCCACGACGTCATTCAAACGCCGCATTTGGACGCACTGGCGGCTGAAAGCGCGACGTTCACGAGAGGTTACGTCCCCACGGCTCTGTGTCGCCCCTCCCTGGTGACGTTGGTCAACGGCCTCTATACGCACCAACACAAGATCAGCGGGAATGATCCTGCTCATTCGCTCGCGGATCCGAAGCGTCAAAAGGAGAAATATGCCGAGCTGCGAGCCCAGGTGATCTCTCATATCGACCATCAGCCAACGGTTCCGCAGATTCTTGGCAAGAAGGGCTATTTGAGCCATCAAAGCGGGAAATGGTGGGAGGGAAATTTCTCCAGGGGAGGATTCACCCACGGAATGACGAGAGGATTCCCCAACCCCGGAGGACGCCATGGCGATGACGGCTTGAAGATCGGAAGAACAGGGATGCTTCCCGTTTTCAACTTCATCACGGAAGCAACCATGGAGAAAAAGCCCTTCTTTGTCTGGTATGCGCCGTTTCTCCCTCACACACCCCACAACCCTCCTCAACACATTCTCGACAAGTATCGTCAACCGGACCGGAGCGAGTTTGTCGCGAAATACTACGCCATGTGTGACTGGTTTGATGATACCTGCGGGCAGCTTGTCCAGTTTCTGGATGAGAAGAACCTTCGCGAGAACACCTTGATCGTCTATGTGACCGACAATGGCTGGATTCAGAGCGAGAAAAGTGGCAAATACGCTCCCCGCTCCAAACAAAGCGCCAACGAAGGAGGAACCCGGACTCCAATCATGTTTAACTGGCCAGGGAAGATCAAGCCAGGTCTACGTTCCGATCTTTGCAGCAGCATCGACATTGTCCCGACCATGCTGAGTGCGGCAGGCGCCAAGATTCCATCCAACCTCCCGGGCCTCGATTTGATGCCGGTGCTGAAAAGCGGTGCCCCCATTCAACGCGACACCATTTTCGGCGAAGGATTTGCGCACGACATCGCCAACATCGAGACTCCCGAGGACTCTCTCCTGTATCGTTGGGCTATCGAAGGGAAATGGAAGCTTCTACTGACCTACGATGGCAAGGTTGGACGTTATGCTTCTTCCCACCCTCGTTCAGAAAAGCGCCCACAACTTTATGATGTTCTTTCCGATCCCGACGAAACGGTGAACGTCGCCAGCCAACATCCAGAGGTCGTTGCCCGATTGGCGAAGAAGTTGCAGAACTGGTGGCCGGTTAAGGAGCGCAAGACAATCTCCGAGTGGAAGGAATAGGTCCAAATTTCCAAGGACGCTACGATCCCGTCAACCACGCGAGCATTCGCGGCTTTCCGGTGCCGTACATCTGGTAAAATTTGGTAGGTTATCGCGACCGTCCATCGATACAAAAAGGCCTCTCCTGAATTCAGGAGAGGCCGCTTGAGAAAGATCTATTGGCCTGACTCAACGCTGAACGACGGTCACAGTGACCAGCCGTCCCGATAATCGTGGTTCGCCCACTTATCGACATCCGCGTTGCCGGTCTTCATCGTTTCAGGGTCGTACGACACTTTGGTGCCATCGCCAGCCAAGGCTGCGTTGCAACCAACGAGCATCAACTCAGTCAGGTGGGAACCGACATCGAAATTGGATTTCGCCATGCTGGGATCTCCCGCCTTGCAGCCTTCGACCCACTCTTTGTAGTGGCCAGGAGAACGCTCCTCGGTCTTCTCCGGCTGCTGGAACGAATCCTTGTTCGTGAGAATGCGCGGGGCACCACCGTGGCTGCCATGCATCATGACGTGTTTGCTACCGTAGTAGACACATCCGTTGGAGATGTTCTTTTCGAGATTACCGTCCTTGTCTTTGCCGTCCAAACCAGGAGGACGAGGAATTTGATAGGTCTTGCCGTCGAACCAGACCAACTTGATGGCGGGACGATCAGCCGTAGCCGCGAAATGATACGTGATTTTGCAGGAACGCGGATGGGTGTACAACTCGCTGCCAGGGGTCTGGCGATCGATTTTCACCTCCACGGTTTCCGGCATTCCCAGCCCAAAGGCCCATACCGGGTGATCAATGATGTGGGCCCCCATGTCGCCGAGAGCACCAGTGCCGTAATCGATATATCCTCTCCACTTGAATGGAGCAATTCCGTCTGCATAAGGCTTGAATTCGACGGGTCCAATCCAGAGATCCCAATTGATGTTGTCTGGAGCGGGTTTGGCCGGGCCGCGCAGAACATCCTGAGGCCAGACCGGGCGGTTCGTCACACAATGGATCTCCGTAATTTCCCCAAGTGAGCCAGAGCGGATGTATTCGTTCGTCCGCCTTGCTCCTTCAGCAGCATGCCCGGTATTGCCCATTTGCGTGACTACTCCAGCTTCGCGAGCAGCATCGCGGAGGGCGCGCGCTTCGGAAATCGTGCGGGTCAGCGGTTTTTCACAGTAAACATGTTTGCCCAATTTCAGGGCCGCCATGGCAGCTACGGCATGGGTGTGATCCGGTGTCGAAACCACAACCCCATCAATGTTGTCGGCCTCTTTCTCCAACATCTCACGATAGTCCGTGTAGAATTTGGCCTGCGGGTTTTCTCCAACCTTCTTCGCGCTCTTGGCTGTATCAACGTCACAAAGTGCATAGATGTTCGCGCCCGCAGATTTGCAGCCGTTGATATTCGCTTCGGCACGGCCACCTGCGCCAACGAATGCGAGATTCAACTTCTCATTCGGCGACTGGCTGAAGACGTGACTTGGCAGGATCTGAATCGACGCCGCCGTTGCAACGGAAGTTCCGAGGAAGTGACGGCGGGAGAGTTTGGAAGGTTGGGTTTTATTCGACATAGGTAATTTTTCAAGGTTAGGCTCGATCGAGCAGCCTACCCAACCTATGGAACCCATTCTTGTCAAACACAGCAAATTCCTCAGTTTGGTTTTGCGCCACCACCCGGAATCCATCGGGCTGACGCTCGATGAAAACGGATGGGCCCGGGTTGAGGATCTCTTGGAACAAATGAACAAATCCGGACGCTCGATCGACCGGAAAACCTTGCTCCGAGTGGTCGCCACCAATGAAAAACAACGCTTTGCGATCAGTGACGATGGACTTCGAATCCGGGCTAACCAAGGGCACTCTTTCCCGGTTGACCTGGCGCTTGAGCCGCAAACGCCGCCTGATTGCCTGTGTCACGGAACGGCGGAGCGAAATCTGGATTCCATCCTGGAGCGCGGAATTTTGCCAGGGCAACGCCAACAGGTCCACCTCAGCAAAAACCATGAAACCGCTCTCAAGGTCGGGATGCGGCATGGCAGACCAATCGTCCTCATGGTGGATTCCGGGACCATGCACCAACAGGGGCACGAATTCTTCCTATCCGAGAACGGAGTCTGGCTCACAGAGAGCGTCCCACCGGAATTCGTTAGCATCCAAACGGACGAACAACAAAGTCAGACCAACTTTACATAGGGCATCAGCCCCTGAAGGCCACCTTCCCGCCCAAAGCCACTCTCTTTGTAACCTCCAAATGGACTCGCCGGATCAAACTGGTTGAACGTGTTCGCCCAAATGATTCCGGCCTTGAGTTCCTGAGCCATTTTGAGAATCCGGCTGCCTTTCTGGGTCCAAACGCCGGCGCTAAGCCCATAAAACGTGTTGTTGGCGCGCTGGACGGCCTCATCCGGCGTCCGAAAGGTCAGAACACTGAGGACAGGCCCAAAAATCTCTTCCTGCGCTACGCGATGGGACGCGGTCACCCCCGTAAAAAAGCTCGGCTTGAACCAAAATCCGGAATCCGGAAGATCACAGTTGGATTGGATCAACTGCGCCCCCTCTTCCTCGCCAGCTGCGACCAATTCCTGAATCCGCACGAGCTGCTCGCCAGAGTTGATCGCGCCAACATCCGTGTTCTTGTCGAGCGGATTCCCCACGCGCAGGGTTCGCAGCCGGTTGGTGAGCAGGCGAACGACCTCGTCATGAATTCCTTCCTGAACGAGCAGGCGACTGCCAGCACAACACACGTGACCTTGATTGAAGTAGATTCCGTTGATGATCCCCTCAACCGCCTGATCGAGAGGCGCATCTTCAAACACGATATTGGCGGCCTTGCCACCCAGCTCAAGCGTGAGGCGCTTCTCCGTCGGAGCAATGGCTTTGGCGATCTTCTTCCCGACTTCAGTCGATCCGGTAAACGCGATCTTGTCGATATCCGGATGACCAACAATCATTTCCCCAACGTCCCCAGCTCCGGTCACGATATTGACGACCCCTTTGGGCAACCCGGCATCCCGGAAAATTTCGGCAAGATGCAGCGCAGTGATCGAAGTGGTCTCCGCGGGTTTGATGACGACCGTATTTCCGCAGGCAAGGGCTGGAGCAATCTTCCAAGCCATCATGAGCAAGGGGAAATTCCACGGAATGATCTGGCCGGCAACTCCAAGGGGCTTGGCCTTTTGCGGCCCCGGGAACGCGTAATCCAGTTTGTCCGCCCAGCCCGCGTAGTAGAAGAAGTGCGCAGCGACCAACGGCAGATCAATATCACGGCTCTCCTTGATCGGCTTGCCATTGTCCATCGTCTCCAGAATGGCAAGTTCCCTGGCCCGCTCCTGAATCATTCGGGCGATCCGAAAGAGATACTTCCCACGTTCACGAGGCGAAGTTTTGCCCCACTTGCCTTTGTAGGCGGCCCTCGCCGCCGCAACCGCAGCATCGACATCCAGATTGCCCGCCCTGGCGATTTTTGAGAGCGGCTTTCCGGTTGCCGGATTGATCGTCTCAAACGTCTTCCCGCTCTTCGCAGGGACGAATTCACCGTTGATCCATAAATCGTAGGATTTCCGAAGCGGGACAGGGGTCGTTTCCGGTGCGGGATCGTAATCCCATGCTGAACCAAAATTCAGCGAGTGTTCTGAGGTGACTGGCTCGTGCATGATTGTCGGGCACGGCCAGTAAAGCCCAACTTGAGAAGGAGAACAACTTTGAAGGTCTAGGCGACTTTGGCCAAACTCCCCACATTTAGCACCGGCTTCCGATAACTCGCGGTGGTACCTGATTGCACATCACTTCCGACAACTGCGTTGAACACGAGATCCGTTCCGGATACGAAAGCGGGATACATGATCGACTCCCCCTCAATAAACACCGTACAAATGTGATTCTTCCCAAACTTCTGGATGCGAAGCTCACAATGGAGGGGGCGGGTTGGCAACACTGGTGTCGCCGTCAAATAGCCCAGGGGTCCCATTCCATTCAGCACATCAAGAATGGTTCCGGAGCAGGGATCGATCGCAATGGCAATGCCCTTGCTGAATTCCGGATTCACCAACCCACAGAGTAACGACTGCCGGGGTTGATCTTGGCGTAGTTCCACCTTGAAATCGATTTCCGCCGTAAAAGCGGCGACTCGAGCTTCTTCAAGAATATTGATGCCGTAGGCGTCAGGCAATAAACGATGAATCGAGTTGGCGGTCTTCATGAAGCGATTTGAGTTGGAGGCGGTTACACTGGCGTGCGTTGTGGAGTTGTTCGAAAACGGAAGAATCTTCGAAGTTTGAGAGCGTGAAGAAGTCATGAGTTAATGGAGAAGGTCTGGATCTGAGACGCAATAAATAAAAAGACCACCCATAATAACCAAACTAAAAGAATTATCCAGATTATTGTTAACAAATATTAGTAGTCGACCTTGCACAACAAACTCAGCTCCCGGGGGGATCTGCCATCCCTGTTCAAGCCGATTCTCAATTGGACGGAAACCGAGTTTTGGGACATAGGAACCTTATGAGAAACCCCTTGCCTCTGCTAATTGCGATCATCCTAGGCATTTTTGGCGCGACCAGTTTTGCTCAAGAGTGGACTCGTTTCCGAGGCCCCGGGGGCAGCGGAATCAGTAAAACGGAAACCATTCCGGCCAAGTTCACGATTGTTGACTATGATTGGAAAGTCACGCTCCCCGGAGTTGGCCACTCCTCTCCGGTCGTATGGGGTGATCAGGTCTTTCTGACCGTTGTTACGGGCGGCACCCAACGCGAAGTCATCAGCTACGACTCGGATGACGGCTCACAAATCTGGAGTTGGGCCTCTGACTTCGTGCCCCATAACAAACATCGCGACAATGAGTTTGCGTCTTCCACCCCCTGCCTGGATCCAAACCATCTCTACATTTTTTGGACCTCCGATGAAAAGGCCGAGGTCATTGCCCTGACCCATGGTGGCAAACCAGCCTGGCAAACTTCTCTGGGGACCTTTGCCGGTGATCATGGCAGCGCGACTTCTCCCATTCTGGTCAACGGTGGTGTGTTCGTCTTCTGGGATGACCTCAACAATACCCAGACTGAATTCGCATTGCTCAATCCAACGGATGGAAGCGAGATTTGGCGCAAGTTGATCGACTGGGACGATCGTCAACTGAAGTCAACCTACAGCACACCAGTGCTTTATCAGAACAGCAAAGGAACACAGGAAATCATCATCACCAGCCAACCCTTTGGAATGCTGAGCCTCGATCCGGCCAATGGCGACGAACTATGGCGATATGATCATGGCTTCAAGGCGCGGACGGTCGGCTCTCCCGTCGTAGCAGACAAGGTCATCTTTGCCACATGGGGTTCTGGAAACGGTGCCAAGGACCATGTCGCCGTGATTCCGGGAACCGAGACCAAAGACGGGAAACCGAAAGTTGCCTGGCGCTGGGACAACAACAAGGGCCTCCCCTACGTTCCAACTCCGCTCTATCGTGATGGTCTGCTTTTCTTCTGGAAAGATGACGGCCTGCTCCAAGTCGTAAAATCTGCTTCTGGGGAAGTCGTACATGGCCCGACCAGAATTGGCGGCCGTTTTTTCAGTAATCCGATCATGATCGATGACAAGATTTATTGTGGGAGCCGCGATTTGAATGAAATGGTCGTGGTAAGAGCCAGTGGAGATTATGAAGTGCTGGCACGCAATCAGTTGGATTCAGGAGTCAATGCCACGCCCGCAGTGGCCAATGGAAAGCTGTTTATCCGGACCAATGAGAGTCTGATTGCCGTGGGAAGCCACTAACCCTACGTCCGGAATTCGGTGATTGACCCCATGAAGCCCGCCCGTCATACTGGCAGGCTCAATGGATTGTTCTGATCCATCACTTACGCCTCAGGCTCCACTCCGTCGTCCTTCCATGCTCGACGCGGTCATCGACAGCCTGCCGATCGCAATTTTCTGCAAGAACGCATCGGAAGACTTCCGGTTTGTCCTCTGGAACAAAATGCAGGAGGAAGTAACGGGAATCCCTCGCGAGAAGGCGCTGGGTTTCACCGATTTCGACCTCTTTCCACGATCGGAAGCGGAAGGGTTTCGCGCCATGGATGAGCACGTGGTTCTCACCGGAGCCACGGTCGAAATTCCGGCAGAGGAGGTGCAAACAGGGGCAGGAAAAACAATCTGGCTTCACACGGTCAAGGTTCAGGTGGAAGACCCGGCGCTAGGCAAAAACCTTCTCCTGGGAATGAGCGAGGATGTCACCGAACGACGCCTGCTCAATGACCACCTCGACCGCAAAAGCGCCGAATTGGAATCCACCCAGCTGCAATTGATTCAGGCCGAAAAAATGGAATCGATCGGCCGCCTGGCCGCCGGCGTCGCCCATGAGGTGAAGAACCCGTTGGCGCTTCTCTTGATGGGGGTTGAATATCTTGACGGGGGTGTGAAACCGGGAGATCCCAACCTTCCCGAAATCATCGAGGAAATGCGGGAAGCCATCCACCGGGCAGACAAGATCATTCGCGGCCTGGTCGATTTCTCCTCATCCGGTAAGCTCACTCTGACTCGGCAGGACATTCGCCCCGTGATCGACCAGGCTCTCTTGCTGGTTCGCCACGAACTGCTCCGAGCCGGAGCGACCGTCAATACTCGCTACCAGCCGGACCTTCCAGACGTCCGTCTCGACGCCGCCAAGTTTGAGCAGGTCATTGTCAATCTCTTGATCAACGCACTTCACGCCCTGAAGGATACGGAGCAACCCGAACTCGATATCGCGATCTGGTCGGTTCAAGCCGGTGCCGATGACTTGGACGAGGGATCCCGAAGTGTGGATCGGGTTCGTCCCGGAGACGAGGTGGTGATCGTGCAGATCTGCGACAACGGCCCCGGCATTCCGCCGGACAAACTGAATCAAATTTTCGAGCCTTTCTTCACCACCAAGCCGACAGGGGTTGGAACGGGTCTCGGTTTAAGCGTGGTGAGAAACATCATTCAACTGCACAAGGGTCGCATCGAGATCGGAAATCGGCCGGAGGGCGGGGTTCGAGTGGTGATGAGCTTGCGGACTCCGGCTGCCACTTCCGAAGCGATTGACAATATCATCTAATCGTCAGACAATTCACTCATGATCAAAAAACGTATCCTCCTGGTCGACGATGAAGAAGGCTTCACACGCCTTCTCAAAATGAACCTCGAAAAGACAGGCAAGTTCGACGTAATGATCGAAAACCGCTCCACCAAGGCCGCACTCGCAGCAAAACTCTTTCACCCCGATCTGATCCTTCTCGACATCGTCATGCCGGATATGGATGGGGGTGACGTTGCCTCAATGATCCAATCCGAGCCCGGGTTATCCCAGATCCCGATCGTGATGCTTACCGCCCTTGTCGAGCAGGATGAAACCAGCAGCGGAGCGGTTGCTCAGGCAGGAACTCTCGATGTTTTGGCCAAGCCCATCAACATGGATGTGATGATGCGCTGCCTCGAAGAAAAGCTGGGAATGAGCTCGGGGTAACCTAAATCACATTCGACTTTCCAGCCCACTCTTCGTGCCACGCTTTGTAGACCTTGGGTGAGATTTCCGATGGCTTGATCTCACTTCGCCCGCCCCAAAAAACGTTCTGGTAGAGGACGGGGATTCCCACATCTTCCAAATGCTTATCGATCGCAGCTTTGTGCTGCCGCATGACCTCTTTGTCCGTTCCGTGCACTACCCCCATAATATTAACGTTGCCAAACTTGGGTCCACCTTCCCGCCAATAGGCGTGGGTCATAATCTCGTGGCGACCAACCTCGCCACCAGCTTTCTCCTGCATTCCTTCGGGAACCCGCCAATGAAAAAGGCCGTTGAATCTGGTGACACGCTTTCCTGAGGCCGAGGGTTTAATGTGCTCCAGAAAGGTCGAAAACCGACCGATCACGCGCTTCTGATCCAGAGTTTCGGCGGTCTTGCAAAACGTCTCGAAATCGACGCCTGCGCGTTCGGCCCGGCCCTGCCAGGGATTGTCGCTGATCTCGTCAATCGTCAGCTCATCTTTGAGCGCGAGAAGCACTTCCCATTCCAGATCCGTCAAATCCACGATCGAGGTCGTCATCATCTTGGCAGGCTCGGGAGCACGGGCGCCGAATTCCATCGACTTCCGCCTCACATGCCCCACCCCCAATGCAAAGATGCCCTTCGCCGGCATCAGGATGAATTCTTCTGCCCCCACCAACCGAATCAGAGCGTTCCCGTGCTCTTCAAGTGACTCACCTTGCGGAACTTTCAACGTCGTCCAGAGTCTGTATTCGCCGCCAGTCAAACCACGATCCGTCGAACGGACCACGACGTGACCGCTGAAGGGATCGACCTTCGACATGAATTCAAACGTGGCATCGAGCTTTTCCTCCGGAAGTTTCCAAGCCACCAGTGCGCCTTCAGCCAATTTGTTCGCCAACAGGGTCTGACGCACCCTCCGGATCACCTTGGCTTCCTGCATCGCCCGAATGCGCTCAATCACCGTATCCAGCGGAACGCCGCTATCTTTCGCTATCTGCTGAAAGGGAAAGCGGACAAACCCTTGAATTTTGTCTTCTGAGACCGCAAGAATCTGGTGATTGATGGCTTCGTCGTGTTCGGTAGGGACACTCATGGACGCGCAGGCTAGGCCATGAGGGAACGAAGTTCAACTGTTGAGCAACTGATGCCTGCTCTCCGCCAATTGCGTGGGAATGCCGCGACCCCCTTTCCCGCGATTTGACAGTTTACGTGCTGCGACTGCCTGACTAAAGTCGGCCCGATGAAAGCCCCTTCAACATCTGACAAACCCTGGTATGCAGGGGTTTCCCGCTATCAATGGCTGGTCCTGATCATCGCGTCCCTCGGCTGGGTCTTTGATGTCTACGAAGGCCAGATCTTCAATCTGACCCGGAACACGATGTTGAGCGATATCCTCGGCGTGAGTAGCGAGGACCTGGACATCAAGAAGTATGGCGAGATGTTTCTGGGGGTGTTTCTTCTTGGCGGAACCTTTGGCGGGTTGCTTTTCGGCTCGCTGGCGGATCGCTATGGCCGCGGAAAAATCATGGTGGTGACCATCCTGATGTATTCCGTTTTCTCAGGGCTCACCTATTTTGCCGATTCACTGGGGCAGGTCGCGATTCTCCGCTTTTTGGTCGCGATGGGAGTCGGAGGCGAATGGGCAGTCGCGGCCGCCTTGGTTGCAGAGGTGTTTCCGACACGAGCCAGGGCGCAGGCGTCCAGTATTTTCCACGCGTCCAGCGTCGCCGGAACCTGGGCCGCGACGATCGCCGCTCTTATTGTGGGAACCAACTGGCGTTATGCCTATTTGATCGGGATCATCCCGGCTCTGCTGATCGTCTGGGTTCGCATCACGGTGAAAGAGCCCGAGCAGTGGAAGCAAAACGCCAAGAATGAAGAAAAGCACGGAAGCATTTGGGAGCTGATCTCCAATCCGCAATGGAACAAGAACGCGTTTTTGGGTCTGGGGCTCGCCGCGGTCGGCCTGGGCACGTTTTGGGCGGTCGTGGTCGGCGGCCAACAGCTCGCCCGGGAGATTCTGGTGGATTCTGGATTCACGCCTATCGAGGTGCAAAAGAAAGCGCAAGTCGCCTACGGAATCGTTCAAACCATTGGCGGGGGAATCGGCCTCCTCATGTTCGGCCCCATCAGTGCGCGGCTCGGGAGAAAAAAGACCTTCATCTGGTGGCACATCCTCGCCTTCATCATGGTCCCGATTACCTGCTATCTCCCCCAAACCTACGGCCAACTGCTCTTCATCCTGCCGATCTTCGGATTCTTTACCCTGGGGATGCACGCCGGATACGCGGTCTACTTTCCTGAGTTGTTTCCGACCCGATTGCGAGCCACGGGAACCAGTTTTTGCTTCAATGGCGGGCGCATCGCGGCTGTGCCGGTCCTGTTCTTCTCCGGTTGGCTCAAATCCCACCCCGACATTGGATTGCCCTCGGCCCTCTTCGGTTTAAGCCTGCTTTTCTTTGTCGGAGCGCTACTTATGATGTTTTTGCCAGAGACAAAAGGCCAGGATCTGCCAGACTAGCAACTTTTTTGAGCGTTCCCACACTGGTTGCCGTCTGTCTGGTTCTGTCACTCTCTGGATTCGTCCAGGGTCTGTCAGGATTCGGCTTTGCCATTGTTGCCATGGCCATCCTGCCCTGGCTGACCGGCGATTTTCAGACGTCCTTCACCCTCGTGGCCCTGAATTCGATCATTATTCCGGGCCTCATCATGTTCAACACGCGCCGGGAATTCAAATTCCGCCCCGCGGTGGCTCTCGCGATTGCCGCGGTATTCGGAACCTTTCTCGGCTTTCACTTCATGAATCGCAATGTGGAAGGCGCGATCTTCATTCGTTTCTTCGGCGCCGTTTTGATCCTGTTCACCGTTGTCGATATCATTTTAACCCGCGCCTTTCGCTACACGATGCCAAAATGGATGGCTTGGCCCTGTGGGATGCTTGGAGGCTTTTTTGGAGGTGCCTTCAACATCGGCGGCCCTCCGATGGTCGCCTATGTTTACTCACAGCCTTGGTCCAAACAGCAGACGGTCGCAACGCTTCAAGCCGCCTTCATCGCCGCAACGGGTTATCGAATTTGTTTGATGGGTTTCAACGGATACTTCGATCGATCCGTCTTTCACCTGACCCTCTATACCGTAATCCCTACCGCAATCGGCATCTATGTTGGCGGAAAGCTTCTGGACCGGGTCAACCGCGACCGCCTCAAGATGGCGGTCTTCGTCTTTGTCGGGATTCTGGGGTTCAAATACCTTTTCTATCCCCCGGAGGAATCGGCTAAGGAGCCACCACCTCAAACAATTCAATCTCAAAAAGCAGGTCCTGATTCGGCCCAATCTTTGGAGGAGAACCTTTCTGACCATACGCCAGCCGCGAAGGAATTTTGAAGCGGTATTTGGCACCTTCGCGCATCAATTGCACACCTTCCGTCCAACCGGGAATCACACTGTTAAGCCCGAACACAATCGTTTCTCCACGATTGACACTGCTGTCAAAAACCTCGCCACCGGGCAAGTAGCCGTGATAGTGAACGCGAACACGGTCCGTCCGAGACGGCTTTTTCCCCGTTCCCTTTCTCAAAACCTCGTATTGAAGACCTGACGCGGTCGTGTAAACGCCGCCGACCTGCGCCTCGGAAGCTTCAGCTGTAGGCGCGGGAGTCCACTCCCGTTGTTCGACAATTTCATCGCTCGAACAAGATGCGAAAAACAAGGACGAAAGAAAAAGGAAGAGTGAGGGAGCAATTCGATTCATCGGGATCCGGTAAGGTAAACTTTGGACGAATTCGACTGAAAGTTGCCGCCTTTTGATCAAAATTGATTGGGCAACGATTCAAATTTAACGAACACCGATCCAATTTTAATGAGGGTGATCGCAGAGTTGGTCCTTCGTTTTCTCCCTAGGGCTTTCCCAGGCAATAGAGCCACTCTTGCCGCGTCTCGCCCTCATACTTCGCGACACGATGATAGATTCGGCTATCGCAGATGGAAGGCGTGGCAAAGGCCTCGTCTCCCAATTGGTTGGTCGCCACCAACTCGAACTTTGCAGGTGATGCACGAATCACAAAGGTCTGGCCACGCTCGTTCGTCGCGAAAATCAGATCGTTGGCGAGAACCGGTGATGCGCTTACCGGGCCACCCACTCTTTCTTTCCACATTTCGCGTCCGTCGGTCGCCCGCCAACACATGGCAATCCCCCCATCGTTGAGGCCGTAGACGTGCCCATCATGGGCAAGCAGCGATTGTTCATAGCATTTCTCCTTATTTTTCCAAGCCACGCGCCGGGATCCATCCGCCAAGACCGCGATCGTTTCCTTGGTCGGGAAACCTCCACTGGCGTAAACCTGAGTCGCGGTCCAAACCATGGTTCCGGCCGTTGCCGAGGTCCCCCCGTCAACCTGCCAAACAACCTGCCCGGTTATCGGATCATAGCTGGTGATCTTTTCCGCACCACTCATCAGTAATTGTTCCTGATCAGCGACCGTTGCCACAACCGGCGACGAATAGCTGGTTGCCTGATCCCGAGGTGACCGCCAAACCCCCAATCCATTTTCCACGGAGAACGCGGCGAGAAACCCGCCTTCTGCAAACTCCGATGCCACAATCACCTTGTCGCCGTGGACCAGCGGCGAAGCCGCATATCCGAACTGATAACGCGGTCGAAAACTTCCCGCCTGCTTTTGCCATCGCTTCTTTCCGTCCATTCCCAGCGAAGTGAGATAAATCATTCCATCGTTGTAAAACACCACAAAAATGCTGGATCCATCAGTCGCCGCAGTCGGAGAAGCATGGGTGTTTTTCTTGTGGATTTTGGGCAACTCGAGGACGCGATGGACCACGGTATTCCACTTCTCCTCACCAGTGTTGCGATCAAAACACACCACCGATTGGGTCTGGTTCTCCTCATCTGCAGTCGTGAGGATCACCGAATCTCCAATGATCGTGGGGCTGGAGTGACCTCGTCCCGGCACCTTGGCCTTCCAAATGACGTTTTTATCGTCGCTCCAACTCGTCGGTGGGTTCTGCCCGGATGCGGCAATTCCATTTCCGTAGGGACCTCTCCAGGCCGGCCAATTTTCAGCTTGAGCGGAAGACAGGCCCCAAAGAAGACCCAATGTGATCCAAAGGTGAGGTTTCGTCATGAGATATGGGAAGTCCGTTTCCCATACAATTCGTCACACCGTTCGTCCAGCGGGCAGCGTTGACAAAGAATCGGAATGGAAGTCTGCCGAATTTCCATGCCCGGTTCATACTCTGTCACCATCAACTCGGCGACATAGCGGACAAACTCTTCGCTCTTGGGAAACGTCGCCTCGAGATCTTTTGACGGGAGATGGCGGATTTCAGGCTCAGGCTGCACGTAGACCAACACTCCGCGAACTGGTCGCCCCGTGCGACGCTGAAGCAGCCAAGCGTAACAGGCGAGCTGATGGAGGTCGGATGGAAACTCGGCCGAAGTCTTACACTTGAAGTCAAAAAGGATGAACTCCTCCGCAACCGGGTCAAACCACAGCCCGTCGTAGTTTCCGGTAATCTGAATCTGCAAGCCGTTGATCTCGACAGACTCCTTCACAACGCCTTCCGGGGGCAAAAAGAGACGCGTTCTCGCGGGGAGTTCTCTTGCTCCGATGATCAATTCTGCGCACATTCTTGCCAATTCACCGATTCCCTGGCTCATCGCCTCGATTTGCTCTTGAGGGTTGTTTCCAAGGTTGCTCGCGAACTCCTGAAGGGCCGGACTCATATAGGTCTGCGCAAAAATCCGCCAAAGCTCCGTATGCAAATCATTGGGATCACTCCACGACGCCTCAACCACTCGCTTGAGTTCCGGATTTGGAGGGCGAATCCCCGCCCCTTCAACATCCGCCAAGTCTTCCAAAATGCGGTTGACGATCTGGCCATGAAAGAGGTTCCCATTGACGACATGCCCCCCAGCGGGAGCCACCTTGACATCGCCTCTCGGAAGCCTGGCCTTATGAAATGCGAGCCTCGGGCACAAGCTGGCGAATCGGAGAAGACCGCCGGACATCGAGACGACCTTTCGTCCATCCATCTCCGAATCAGTTGCCATCGCTCGTTAGCGAAAACGTTTGATTATCCCCCACTTCAACGATGCGCTCCGGAGCACTGCGCAACGTTGCCAAGAGCGTCTCATCACTGACGTGGAGATGCGGAGCACGTTGCTTTAAATGCTGGGCGATCGATGCAAAATCCAGAAAGTAAGGCTCCTGATTAAGGATATCGACGACGAATTCCAACAAGAGATCGGGATCGGAGTTCAGCTCGATCTGGGCAAGTAAACGATTCCCGAGCCGGGGATGAAAGGCCTCGCGCAGGAAGCGCTGATAATCCTCAATCGAAAGAATCTGCAACTGGTCATCAGCGCCCAAAAAAGTCCAATCGCCAGCTTCAATCGCGTTCTTGGTCGTCTCGAGAGCTTCAAATTCGGCATGCCATCGATAGGGAAATTCAAGATAGACTCCGCCGGCTTGCTCAAAATCCTTCTTCGCGTTCTTCCTGGCCTCGATCGGATTCCGTTCGTCTCGCAAAAACACGATGAGATCGAGTTCGCCTGCTCGCTTGGCTTTTCCTGTCAGAGTTTTAAACAAGCTTCCCAACTGCGAGCCGTAGTTTCGCCGATCGCAGGAAATCGTTAAATTCGCGATCCGATTTCCCGGTGTCGTGATCGACGTTTCAAGGCTTCCTCCTTTGTCCTCGCCCGCGCTTTTGGTAAGGACTTCCCTTCGAACTTGAAATCCCCCCGGCAATCTGGGCCGCGAATCGAGATACTCACCCAACCCGCTAATCAGCAGTTCGGGACGGCAGGCGGTTTTTTCAGCCGCCGCGAGGAGTCGGCTCAGCTCCCGCGAATAGAAGTCATAAATCTTCTCCAACGGATTCCCTTCCTTCACGTCAGGCCCGATGTGGCGCCCGGCTTCCATCAACACTTTGCGCGGCACATTGATCTCAGCTTCCAAGTCTGCGAGAGCGGCATCAATTCGCAATTCGCGATGGGGATCCTTGTCAGCTCCCGCCCACTCCATGCGAACCCGAATCAGATCCCGGGCCTGAGACTTGTTGCAGCCATCAATCTGAAACCGGTTGGCAAAAAGTCGCTGCCAAACGTGCTCATCCATTTGGTGCGCAGCCTTATCGGCGAAATCCGGTCGGGTAAAGCAAATGGGAAGGGCCTGGCGAACCTCATTGACGATATTCGTAAACATCGTGCCGAACTCACGCTGCTGTTCCGGTGTCGAGAGGTTTTCCAATTGGTCAAAACAGAGCACGAGTGGCCAATCGGCTTCACCAAAAGCTTTACCGAACGCGACCAACAACTCGAAGGCACGGACCTCAGCCGCTTCAGCGGATTCCTGAGCTTCCATCGCTGGAATATTCAGGACCTCGCACTCATGACGCTCGAGATACAATCCGGAAAGAAACCTCACAACCTCGGTCTTCACCGAGGGATCCCAAGAGCGAAAGAGAACTTCGACAAAGTCTCGCTCCACCGGGCTGAAAAAATCCTCCTGCAACAAGTTGGTTTTGACGATCGCCGCTTCTTTCGCCCGTCTTGCGTTCTTCAGGTACTCAGCCAGGCCAAGTGCACCGATCTTCACGCCTCTGCGTTCCAGAATTCGACGCAGCAAGGTCGCTAACTGCGAATCCCCGCCTTCGTTCACCAACCGGGTGCGCTGGAGATCGGCAACCAGGGTATCCAGCAGCTTCCGATTCATCCGCTTGGGTTCCCTGATCGGGTAGACATAGGCACAGGCAAAATCCTGGGGAGACTTCAGCACCCTCCGAATCATGTGGGTTTTACCACTTCCCGTTCCGCCAAACACCGTCGCGCTCAAATTCACATTGGGGCTAACCTGCTCAATCAATCGCGCCAACCCGTCAAAACACTCCTGGTTGATCGCCGATAAATCCGGAGTATCCGCGGCCCATGGATTGCCGACAATCACATCGGAAAACGGTGCTGGAACTTGAGGTTTGGTCATGGTTTAAAAAATGAGTCGGCGGGCTTTTAGGTTCTCCATAAAATACTGAAATAGAGCTGCCCATCCTGAAACAGGGAGTCTTTTTGCTTGTCCGCGCTGAAGTCGCGCGGATCTCCTCCCACAAATTGAAACGGAGGATTCTTCTCCGAACTCAACTCCTTGAGAAACTGATCGAACCGCTTTCGCTCCCACTTTAATTCGCGGCGAATCTTGAAAATGTTCACCGCTCCGCTCGGATGATGGGGAAGAAACTTGCGATACGCCTTTTTCAACGATGCCAACTCGCTCCCGCCGGCAGCAAGCGGTTTCGTCATTCCTCGCGCCGCACGCAAATAGTCGGGATGGCGAAGTCTCGGAGCAACCTGCTGCCCCTTAGGCGGTTCGACAACGTCCAATCCTTGGGACCAAAGATCGTATGCAAATTCTTTCACGTTCTGTGACATCTTGGACGTAACAAAACGCTTTCCCAAATGTGCTTTCATTCCTTCCCTCAAGCTTTTTCGGCACTTCTGCCCGGCTTGTGCATAGGTGAGACTGCCATTGCGGGTATTTTTCCGCAACATTTCTAGAAACTCCTTCCGCAACTCGTCATTCATCGCAAAACCCGATCGCAGGAACGCTGTTCAAAAGTCCGCCGCAATCAGAAATCGCTAAGACACTTGGATCGATTGTCAACGTCTGACTGGGAAGGAAACATCGTTCAGAATCAGTTCTCCGGTCCCTCTCCTGAACTTTGCAAGAGAGGATCCCCCTGATTCTGCCGCCAGGAATTGAGCCGGGTTTCAAGGTGCTGACGGATTTCGAGGGCTTGGGGTGAATCGGCGAGATTGCGGGTTTCCCAAGGGTCGGACTTCAAATCAAAGAGCTGCGTTTTGTCGGCCAGCGGATACACGATCAGCTTCCAGCCATCGCTGCGGATCATCCGCTGAGAGTCGCGAAAGTAGCCGAAAATCTCTTCCCGAAGCGGTTCATCACCTCGACGCAATGAGGCTGCGAAACTTTTCGCCGTCACCGCCCCAGGAATCGGGACGCCCGCCAGTTCACACGTCGTCGGATAGAGATCACGAAGATAGACTTGAGCCAGGCTTCTGGCATGGGCCTTGATCTCGGGCCCTGCGATGACAAGAGGCACATTGACGGTGTGTTCATACATGTTCTGTTTTCCGCGAAGTCCATGGCTCCCCACGGCCATTCCATGATCGCTGGCGAAGATCACCACGGTGTTTTCTCGTTGGCCCGATTCATCCAACACCTTCAATATCCGGCCGACCTGGGCATCCAGATAACTGATCACGGCATAGTAAACTCGAAGCACGTCTCGGGTTGCCGCTTCCGTTCGGGGAAACGCCATGAGTGATTCATCGCGTCCCGAGAAGTTGCCGTGATCAAATGGGTGCTCGGGGAGGAAATTGGGCGGGATTTCCATTTCGTCCGCGCGGTAGAGAGTTTCCATCCCGGGCGGGAGAAACAAGGGATCGTGAGGCGCGGTGAAATTGACATGCACAAACCAGGGCTTTGGCGATGCAGCTTGGATCGCCTCAATCGCCGCGTCGGCGAATTTCGAGTCGATGTCAGGAGTTAATCCGACGCCCTTCTCGGGAAACTTTTCGCGGCCATCGTCACTTTGGAAAACCCAACCTCGGTAACCGGTGATGGGGAAACCTTTCCAATCGGTTTGCCTTTCTTTCCACCATTTCCCTCCCCCACCGGAAAACAGGCCAAAGACTTCGTCGTATCCGCGTTCGGATGGGCGGCCCTTGGTATGCCACTTTCCGACATAGCTGGTGCGATACCCGGCGTCTGCGAGCGTTTGCGCCCAAAAAGTGACACCCTCATTGAAGCGATTCGTGATTCCATCAATGCCGTTTTCCCAGCCATGCATGCCGGTCAGGATTTCGGCACGACTCACGACACAGATGGGATAGGAACAGGTCGCCTGGGTAAAAGTCGTCCCACGTCGAACGAGTTCGTCCAGATTGGGAGTCTGGATTCGAGAATTCCCGAGTGCCCGGATTGCATCCGGCCGCATATCGTCTGCCAGGAGAAAGAGGATATTGGGTCGTTCGGAACTGATGGCCAAGGTGGACAACAGGAAGAAAAAGAAAAGGGGTTTCATGAGATTCGCGATCGAGTAGCCATTCTTTGCCCTAGACCATCCAAGCATGACGTTCTAAGAAGCAGAAGCCAAAAATATGCAGGTCTTCCACGACATCAGCCAGCTTTCCAGCATCACTCGCCCGCTCCACCTGGCGGTCGGAGTGTTCGACGGAGTTCATTTGGGGCACCAAGCTGTTATTCGCGCCGCGCAAGAAGGCAGCAGGGCGAACGGCGGAATCCCCATCTTGGTAACGTTCGATCCTCATCCCATCCGGATTTTGCGTCCCGACGAAGCGCCCCGCATTTTAAGCCATTGCCGCCACAAACTCCGCAAGGTGGAGCGACTGGGCATCGATCATGCGTTGGTGGTCACTTTTGACGAAGAGTTCTCGCGAAAAACCGGCGCCGAATTTGTTCGCGAGCTCTGCTCAGCGGCCAAGGACATTCGACAGATCTGTGTCGGCAAAGATTGGAAATTTGGCTGCCAGCGCTCCGGTGATTTTGCGTTGCTCCAATCCTTGGGAGCGGAACAGGGCTTTGAGGCCACCGGAGTGGAAGCGTTCCTGAAGGATGGGATCCCCGTCAGCAGCACCGGGATTCGAGAGTTGATTCGCCGGGGAAACCTGGATCAAGCCGCGAAGTTGCTCGGCGCACCGTATGACGTCTCCGGCACGGTCGTAGAAGGAGACCAGCTCGGAAGAAAACTGGGTTTTCCAACCGCCAATCTCCTCGTCCACAGCGAACAGCTCCCGCCCAGCGGTGTGTATGCCGTCACCGTCATCCTGCATGGAAACCATTTTTCCGGTGTCGCCAATCTGGGAACCCGGCCCACGTTTTCAGATAAAAATGATCAACGTCGCCTCGAGGTTCACCTTCTGGATTACGAGGGAACTGAATTTTATGGCAAAGATGTTGAAGTTGTTTTTCGCCGGTTTTTGCGCTCCGAAATCAAGTTCCCAGGGCCGGAGAAATTGATCCAACAAATTCACAACGACATCCGGCAAGCACGGGAAGTCTTGGCCCCCGGTTGAGTTGCGGGGGCAAGTCGGGTATATTCCCCTCCAACCCGTCCTCCCTAGTCACATGCCCCAACTCCCCCGCTTGTTCACCGCCGCTGTTCTCTGGCTTGCCATTTCCCCGTTCTCCAGTGCTGAGAACCTTGAGTCAAAACCCTTTGCCCGAACTCCGCCGGGCTCCGTTTCGTTCAGCCCAACCCTCTTTACCCAGCTCGGACCTGCCGCAACCGGGATCGACTACGTCCACGAAATCGCGACGTGGCATCGTGACAAGCGCCTCTACCACTCCAGCTTCGCCTGCGGAACGGTATTGATTGGCGACATTGATGGGGACGAACTCAGCGATATTTTTGTGACCGGTGGTCCTCGGTCGAACAAACTCTACGTCAATGCCGGCAACTTGACCTTTGTCGATGTCTCCGCCGGCGTTCCCGAAGTCGTTGGAGCCAATGAAACCGGAGCCGATCTCTGGGCAGGCGGCGGCGCGATGATCGATATTGATAACGACGGTGATCTCGATATCTACGTTTGCTACTACGACCAGCCCAATCATCTCTACATCAATCAGCTCGTCGAGACGGGAAAACTTGGATTCGTGGAAAGCGCCGCGAAATTCGGACTCAACCTGATCGACGCCAGCCTCGTTCCCGCCTTTGCCGATTACGATGCGGACGGCGATCTTGATCTGTATTTGTTGACCCACCAATTGCATCGCCTCGGTGGTCGCCCCGCAATGCCCGTCAACCTTGAGTCAGATCGTTCTGAACCCACCGGCCTCCGCGTTGGAGGGAGTCTGAACCGCTTTTACAAAGTCGATAAACAGGATGAAAGAGGCCGCTGGCTTTACTCTGAAAAAGGGCGGCCGGATTATCTGATGCGAAACGATAGTGGGAAGTTTCGCGATGTCACAGAATCGGCTGGAATGACGAAAAAAGCCGGAATCGGAAACTCGGCGACTTGGTGGGACTTCAACGATGACGGCCTCGTCGATCTCCACGTCGGCAATGATTTCCTCGATCCGGATTATCTCTACAAGAACAACGGGAATGGCACCTTCACCGATGTACTGCCGGAGGCATTTCCCCAATCCACCTGGTTCACGATGGGAACAGCGGTGACCGACTCGAATAATGATGGCCGCTCTGACTTCATCGTCGCGGACATGTTTCCGACAACCCACTACAAACAGAAAGCCTCAATGGCATCAATGGGTGAACTCTCCGAACGGCTGGCCAATGCTCCGGGCGCGCGCCAGATCATGCGCAATGCGTTGTTCGTGAGTACGGGGACTGAGAAATTCCTGGAGGCAGCTTATCTCTCCGGGGTAGGTCAGACGGACTGGACCTGGGCCATCAAAAGCGGTGACTACGATCAGGATGGACGCGCCGATCTCTTTTTCACGAATGGCGCCGCCCGGGTTTTCAATCATTCCGATCTCCCGGCCATCACCCACGAAAGTCTCATTGGAAAGAACCACTGGGATTTGTTCGAGAATCAACCCGAAAAGCGGGAGCAGAACCTCGCCTATCGAAACATCGGCGAACTCCAATACGAGGAAGTTTCCCGCGAATGGGGACTCAATCACGTCGGCATGACGCACACCAGCGCTCAAGGAGACCTGGATAATGACGGAGACCTGGACCTGGTGACCTGCAGCCTCAACGATCCAGTCTACATTTACCGCAACGACGGAGCGGAAGGGAATTCCGTGCGCCTGCAACTCGAGGGAACCAAGAGTAACCGGCGGGGAATTGGAGCAACGGTTTGGGTCACGACAGAAGCCGGGAAGCAAGTTCGCCAACTGCAAAGCGCCTGGGGATTCATGGATGCCGATGAACCCATTCTTCATTTTGGCCTTGGCGAGGCCACCCAAATCCAAGAGTTGTTGATTCGTTGGCCAAGTGGCATCGAACAGCGCTTTGAGAATCTGGATGCGAATCAATTCTATACGGTTACAGAAGCCGGCTCCACCAAATCGCCCAAGGCTCAACCCCCAAAAACCTGGTTTGTCCAAAGCGATGTCTTCGATGGGCATAAACGCCAGGAAACAAAGTTCAACGACTTCGCCGAGCAGCCGTTGTTGCCATTTCAGCTTTCCCAACTGGGCCCCGCGCAGGCCTGGGGCGACATGGATCGTGACGGTCTCGAGGATTTTTGGATTGGTTCCGGAGCGGGACACTCCGGGACATTTTTCTACAACAAAACCAAAGCTGGCAGCCGTCCAAAATTCGATGCCTGGATTCAGCCCATTCTCCGAACGCATAAGGAACGCGAAGACATGGGCGCCGTTTTCCTGGATGTCGACGCTGATGGTGACCTGGATTTGTACGTAGCCAGCGGCAGCGTCGAGAGCCCCGCCGGTTCGGCCGACTACAAGGATCGCCTTTACCTCAACAAGGGCTGGGGTCAGTTTACCGACGGAAGTAACCTGCTGCCTGATATTCGCGAAAACAGTTCCGCCGTTGCCACCGCTGATTTCGATCGGGATGGTGACCTGGACATCTTTGTGGGCACGCGTTCGGTGGTCGGGGAATATCCGAAACCCGCCGATAGCCATCTCCTCATCAATGACGGGACGGGAAAATTCAGGGACGGAACCCGCGAGATGGCCTCCGGGCTCATCGGCACGGGTTTGGTGACGGGAGCCTTGTGGAGCGACGTCAACAACGATGGCTGGGTCGATCTTGTCGTCGCCCATGACTGGGGTCCCATAAAGGTCTTTCGCAATCGCGAGGGACACCTCGAATCCCCAACGCCCAATGGAATGCAGGACGTGTTGGGTTGGTGGACGGGCCTTGCCGCTGCAGATATCGACAATGACGGCGACATGGATTTGGTCGCCAGCAATTTGGGAACCAACAGCCAATATCAGGCCAGCGCTCAGTCACCCGAGTTGATCTTTTACGGCGATTTCGACGGAACCGGCAAAGCTCATATCGTGGAAGCCAACTTCGAGAACGGCGTCTGTTATCCACGACGCGGGCTCTCCTGCTCGAGCCATGCGATGCCGGTCGTAAAGAAGAAGCTGCAAACGTATCACAATTTTGCCAGCGCATCGCTGTCCCAGATCTACCCGATCGATCGCCTGCAGAAATCCACCTTGATGAAGGCCAATGAGCTGAGATCCGGTGCCTTCCTCAACGACGGGAGTGGCAACTTCACCTTCCAGCCTCTTCCCCACATCACTCAGGTCGCTCCTGGATTTGGCGTAGTCTTGGAAGATTTTGACCTGGATGGTTACACTGATTGCTTTATCGCCCAGAACCATCTCACCCCGCAGGAAGAAACGGGCCCGATGCGGGGAGGATTGAGTCAGCTGCTGAAGCGAAACCCGAACTCTCAATCGGCCGAAGATTTGTTCATCCCCGTTTCACCGCTTGAAAGTGGATTAATCGTGAATGGGGATGCGAAAAGCGTGACAACGATGGATCTGAACCGGGATGGTCGGCTCGATATCATCGTTGGGATCAATGATGATTCCCCGAAGACCTTTATCAATCGAGCCGTAGACACCAGCCGCACGCTTTCGGTAAGGCTCAAAGGCCTTAAAGGGAACGGCGACGCCGCAGGAGGGAGAATTGAGGTGAAGATTCCGGGTATGCCGAATCAGGTCGCGGAAGTTGCGCTAGGAAGCGGTTATCTCTCGAACTCAAGCAGCCGTTTTCTCTTCGCCAAGCCAGAAGGATACAAAGACGCCGTCGACTTCCTGGTGCGCTGGCCTGATGGAACCAGTGAAGAACATAGACTTGACGCGACCGGGGAACAGATCGTCATCGAACAACCGAAGCCTGTTGTGGGGGAGGAAGAAGTAGCGCCCGAGGTTTAGGGCAAATACTTCCAGCTCCAGCGCTTGGGTTTTCGGGGCTGCTTCTTCTTTTTTGCAGACCGAACCCGGCGCACAAACTCCCTGTTGATCGAGCGGGATCCCAGGGATTTTTTCGGCTGCTCTGGTTTCGTTTCCTCCGAAGGAGATTCCACCACTTGAGACTCAGGTTCTTGAGGCTCAGGTTCTTGAGATTGAACTTGTTGGGGAGCCACCATTTGAATCGGTTCCACGAAGTCGATTTTCCCGACCGACTCCTTGGTGACCGCTTCTTTGGGAACATCGATCGGAGTCGCATGCACTTCGCGATTCTCGATTTTTCCCGCGTTCAGGGAAGGAAGTTGAAAGCGTATTTTCAGGCCATTTTCGTAATCAGGATCGATGGCGATGGTTCCGCCATGCCGCTCGACAACCCGCTTACAAATCGCAAGACCAATGCCTGAGCCTTCAAACTCTTCCCGAGTGTGCAGCCGCTCAAAGATCGTGAAAATCTTTTCCCGATGGGCCGGTTTGATCCCGATCCCGTTATCAGCAATGGAGAACTCGATGAAACCATTGCCCAAAGGCACTGAATCGATCTCAATCTGCGGGAGAGCCTCAGAGCGAAACTTTATCGCGTTCTCAATCAGATTTTGGAACACCCTCTTGATTTGGAGTTTGTCGCCTTTCACGGTCGGGAGATCCCCAGCCTTGATGGTGGTTCCGCTTGAGGTAATCCGGGAATTCAAGTTGAGGCTCACTTCGCCGATCAATGCATTCACTTCAATTGGCTCTCCTTCCGGTTCCGTGCCATCGATCAGGGAATAGGTTAGCAGCCCATTCAAGGTGTCTTCCATCTGGCGAACACCACGGATCGCAAGTTGGATGAATTCCCTACCTTCAGAACTCATGGTTGAGCCCTCTCGCCTCTCCAACAACTGAATGAACCCGCTGATGGAGCGCAATGGTTCGCGAAGGTCATGAGCCGCAACATAGGCGAATTGTTTGAGGTCTTCGTTCGACCGTCGCAATGCCTCCATCTGGTCGGCAATTTGATCAAGATTAGGTGGTATAGACTGACCCATAGAACCGCGACCATCATTGCACAAAGATACCCTGGTTACCAAGCCAAGTTTGCATTCTGTTAGCCCCAAAACCGGCTAATTCAAGCGGTCGTCAAATTCTCAAAATCGTAGTTTTTGTTTTATTTTAGACGTTTTCACGCATAAGTGAGAATCATGACTGCGACTTCCATAAGTTCTGCGCTTTTCTTCGGTTTTCTGTTTTGCTCCGCGGTTCAGGCTTTAGAAAATCCGCTGCGTTTTCAGCAAATCCGGACGCTTCAAAACGACACGTTCCATCAGGTGGAGTTGATCAAGTCCGATGCAACCGGAGCCTACATTCGCCATTCCCGGGGTTTGGCCCGCATTCCGTTTGCTGATTTTCCGGCTGACGTTCGCGCGAAACTCGAACTCGAGGTGATGCCATCCAATCCCCTCCAGGAACCCGATTTTGCTGAGCCTGCCGCCCAGAAGAATCCTACCAATAACCAGGACTGGATTGTAATTCGGACGTTTAACCCGCCACCGGCCACATCCGCTTATGGTTGCCCGAATCTTCTCACCAATGACTCTGGAGTTCTTCCCTATCCCCAGTCACTTGCGATCTATCCCTGCCGCAAGCTGGCAGAACTCGACTTTCTTTATGTCACGGGGATTTTGCGTCGCCCGCCAGGCGTCAAGATTCACCGCCTTTGGGCGACTCAATTCTAGGATTGTTCATCAGCGGACAAGCCTTCAACAACGTCGATCAGCACTTCCAAGCCACGCCGATTCGGCTCGCCAAAGGTACTGGCCGAAGCTCCTGATGCGACAATTGCATCCCGAACACGATTCGCAGGGATCGCACCTGTGGAACGAACGCTCGATTGTTCCAAGCTGAAGGTGCGAATGGTGACCTTGTAGTTCACCCCCAACTCATTCGCCAAATGATCAAACTTCGCCAAGCGCAAGCCAACCTTGTTCAGGCTGGAATCTTGACCAATCTCTGAGTTATCGAAGGCAAACCATTCCCCCTCGAGTGATGCCTTCAGCTCCGCCAGCTTCTCCAATCGGTGATCAGCAGAAACACCTTCTTCCGATACCGCCAGATTTTCCCCGGTATCGAATGGATCTGTTTCGACAAAGTCAGGGCTATGATCTTCCCTGCCAACCGTCACAATGGCTTCCTCTGCTGCTGTAAGCCGGGCAATGATTGGATCCATCGGTATTTCGGAAGAAACCGGCTGGGAAAAATCGTCCATTACCACCTCCACCTGCGCATTTTTCTCGGTTTCAGCAACTTCATCGGCCTCTTGGACGTCAGCGTTCTCTGAGATGACCGGAGATTCCATCAAACTTGCAGTCTCCTTTGGAGGGTTCCCCAAAGCGATCACAAAAATTGGAATCAGCACCGGAATAACCCCGGCCGCGACCAGAAGGGTGCGTCGCTGCAACGGAGTCAGGTTGAGCTGATTGAACTTTTCCGAAACACCAAGAAGCAACACCATCAGCCTCTCTTTGATGGCTGACCAAAGCGGAGCCTGCGTTTTATCGCTGCTCTCCGCAGGCGCTTTCGACGCAGATTTTCCTGAACGCCTTATCTTTTTGCCGTTGGCGGTTTCGATATGTTTCAATTTCATCGTTTCAGTCTGAGCGACGGCTCAGGCCTCAACATCCTATATGTTTCATAAATATCAATATTTAGTATTTCTTTCAGAATACAAAGAAGCCCCGGCTGCAAGCTGCGACCAGGGCTTCTCGTAAATTTGGTTCAGGCTGATTTACGCCTGCTTCTTTTTGTCGAACTGCTCGTCAAACACAATATCCGAGGAAGGGAAATCAATGCTCTTTACAAACGCAGCCGATTCAGCGGCGCCGTGCTCGCGGTCCATACCGCCATCTTCCCATTCGACCGAAAGTGGACCGCTGTAGCCAATGTCGTTCAGGGCGCGAATGATGCGTTCGAAATCGACGTCTCCCCGTCCCATTGAGCGGAAGTCCCAATAGCGTTTGTGATTGTGAAAATCGACGTGCCCGCCAAAGACGCCAACATCTCCGGGTGCATCCCTCCATCCGACGTCCTTCATGTGGACGTGATTAATCCGGTCCGAAAACCGATAGATGAAGTCAACGTAGTCTACCCCCTGGTAGGCCAAATGGCTCGGGTCGTAGTTGAAACCAAAGGCAGGGTGGTTTCCGATTGCAGCAACGGCGCGCTCTGCCGAGGCGATATCAAACGCAATCTCGGTCGGATGAACTTCCAAACCGAATTTGATGCCGTTCGCCTGGAACTCATCCATGATCGGGCCAAAACGTTTGGCGAAATCCTCATATCCAGCATCAATCTGACCGGGAAGGTTTGGCGGGAAGCTGTAAAGCAGATGCCAAATGGAACTTCCAGTAAATCCATTGACCACACTCACGCCAAATCGCTTGGCGGCTTGCGCGGTTTTCTTCATTTCTTCAGCAGCACGGGTCCGAACACCTTCAGGCTCGCCGTCTCCGTAAATATAGTCAGGAAGAATCTGCTTGTGACGCTCATCGATGTTGTCGCAGACAGCTTGCCCGACCAGGTGAGTCGAAATAGCCAAACACTTCATTCCGCTTTGCTCGAGTTGCTGACGCTTTGCATCGCAGTAAGCCTGATCAGCTTTGTCGACTTCGAAGTGGTCTCCCCAGCATGCCAACTCGACGCCATCGTAGCCAAACTCCTTGGCTTTCTGGATCATGGTCGTGCAGTCGAGATCAGCCCACTGGCCGGTGAATAGGGTAACAGGGCGTGCCATAGTGAGGCTTTGGTAGCGTGGATGCTCCTTTGGATCAAGGAAGAAGTCCTTCTGCCCCTGTCAATCCGGTTTCACGACACGGTTTGGAATCAAAGCTCCGTCAGTTCCAGTCCCAATTCCTCCTCAACCAACCTCCGAACGATCTTCAACAGTCCCCGGTCCGCGACAAATTTCTCAATTCGTGAGAGTGGAGCCAACTTACGCCGATGGTGCCTCATTCCTTCCCAATTTTCCAACAAGCCACTCACTTCCAAAGGGTAGTAGGAAACATTCCCGCCTTTTGCCGTCTCGATCGTAGCGAGCGCTTCTTCCGCAACAAGACCAACAAATCCACCTTCATTCAAAGCGACATTGCCGGCACCATCCATCGGACATTGCTTCGAATTGATTGAGGCTTTCGGAAATCTCCAGTTTTTCCCCCGAAAAGCAGTCGTCAAACCAATGCACAACTCACCCGCATCCCAGGCATACGGGACTGCACAAGTTTGCAGATGAATCTTTGGTTTAGACATTGGGAATATATGGACACGTTAATCGCAATTATAAATATCGCAACACCCACAAGAAAATAGACGTTCTACTTCCTCAATTTATTGAGAACTCTCACCATTTCAGGACAACTTTGGCGGCCTCGCCTCGGTTCATCAGAGCGAAGCCTTGCTCAAATTCGGTAAAGGGAAGCCGGTGGGTAATGACCGGTGAAATATCCAACCCGCTTTGCAGCATGCTGGTCATCTTGTACCAGGTTTCATACATTTCTCGCCCGTAGATGCCCTTGATCGTGAGTCCATTGAAGACCACTTCGTTCCAGTCGATCGCAATCGGTGCGGCCGGGATTCCGAGCAGGGAAATTTTTCCTCCGTGACACATGTTTTTAATCAGATCGCGAAAGGCGTGCTCGTTTCCGCTCATTTCCAATCCGACATCAAAGCCTTCATGCATCCCGAGTTCCTTCTGAACATCGGACAGTTTTTCCTCGGCAACATTGACCGTTCTAGTCGCCCCCATCTTCCGGGCAAGTCCCAGTCTGAATTCGTTCATGTCGGTGATGACGACGTTCCGGGCTCCGGCATGCTTGGCGACGGCAGCGGCCATAATCCCGATCGGTCCCGCCCCCGTGATCAAGACGTCTTCGCCGAGCAAATCAAAAGAAAGGGCGGCGTGAACCGCGTTTCCGAACGGATCAAAGATTGATTGAATGTCGCGATCCAGCGTTTGGTCGTGATACCAGATGTTTGTTTGCGGGAGCGAAATCAACTCGGCAAAGGCACCCGGCCGCTGAACTCCAACGCCCTGCGTCTCGGCACACAAATGACGTCGACCGGCCATGCAGTTTCGGCAATGGCCACAGACAACATGTCCTTCACCGCTGACGATATCCCCCACATTGAAGTCCCGAACGTTCGAGCCGATTTCCACGATTTCCCCGACAAATTCATGCCCGATCGTCAATGGAACGGGAACCGTCGCCGCGGCCCATGCATCCCAGTTGTAGATGTGAACGTCCGTGCCGCAAATCCCGGTGCGATCCACCTTGATCAGGACTTCGTTGATCCCGATTTCCGGTTCCGACACGTCTTCCAGCCAAAGGCCGGGTTCCGATTTGCTTTTGACGAGGGCTTTCATACTGAGATCAAGCGCGTTTCACCGCGACATTGCAACTGCGGCTTGTGTCATCCCAGAACACCCGCCTTGGCCCCGTGTTACCGGTGCGCCTAAACTGATGCGACCGTTTCCAACGGGGCAACTTTTGCGTCGGCAGCGGCAGGCTGAGTTGGCGACTCTTCGTTCCCGTCTTCCCGAACACCGTTTTTGACTTCGAATTCGCGACACCAGCCCTTGATTTCGAGATCATTGAAAATCTTGCCGACCACTCTTCTGAGCAGACCTTTGAGATTGTGGTTCTCCACCTCGGCCAGTCCCCGGATTGCAGTTTCCTTGTAGGTTTCGAGCATGAGCAGGCACTTCTCATCGGCCTCAACGTCGTGCACCAATTGGCGAACGCGAGAGACCGTGGTTCCATCTTGAGCATCGCGGCTCCAAAGGCTTCCGAGCCACTTCTTGTCCTCTCCCTTGGCCAGTTCCCGGGCTTTCGACAGGAGAACGCTGGGACGAAATGCCTCAACATAGTTTTCTCCTGCGTCTTCGCCCAAATCATCCATGTCGTCCCTGATCTGATAGGCGATTCCCAGCGCCTCCGAGTACTTCCCGAGCACGTCTGAGACGTCATCCAGCTTTCCGGCAAATGCAGCACCCAGTTTCAGAGCGACATCAAAGGCTGGAGCGGTTTTCTGACGAAAAATCTCCAACACCTGGGTCGTCTTCAACGGTTTGGGATTGCGGGTCCAGGCTAACTCAGCCCCTTGACCACGGCAGAGTTCGCGTTGGCCTTCGCTGGCCACCATGAGCATCTGAGCCTTGATCTCCGCATCAATTTTGCAGTCTCCAATCAGGCGATAGCCTTCCCCAATCAACAGATCGCCTGCATTCAGGGCCACGGGAATTCCCTCCGTTTCATGCAAGGTCGCTTCTCCATAGCGCTCATGATCTTCGTCCTCAATGTCGTCATGGATCAGGGAAGCTTTGTGAAACGCCTCTACCGCAATCGCGATCTTCTTGATCTCTTCGGGAATGGGAGCGTCCTGATCATCCCGCAACGCTTGAAACGCGGCCACGGTAAGAAATGGGCGCCAACGCTTTCCATCCTTGGCCAACCAATCGCGAGCGACAGATTCGGCATGACCAACCGCCTCTCCCATCACTTCGTCGATTCCCTCTCGCGTAAACCAGCCTCGAACGTCGTCATGAAGCTGATTCAGGTTCAAGCGGCGAGTCTTGTCTTCGCTGGTGAGGTGGAGATAATCCCAAACCCAGTCGATATCGACCGTGGTGTTGATGCAGTCGTCCTGGAGCAGAGGAACGGCGATTGAAGGAATCGCTGCCGCCTCGACGTAGGGAAAGGTTCGCTCCAGAACCGGAAGGCAGGAAATCCCGACAATGGCTTCGATCTTGCCGGTTTGGATGAGCGACATCACGATTGCAGAGCCTTCCGCAACGAGAACGGCGTAGCCCAGTTTCTCAGCCTCGTTCTGAAAGTCCTCAATCGTACACAGTCCGCATTGCTTGCAGAGCAGACCGAACTCATCAAACGGAGCCGGGCACTTGTCCTCCACCCGCAAGCACTTGGGCATCAGGAGCAAACGGCGCTCGTAAGGGATGGTCGCCAACGTCTCACGCCATGCCTCGTTTGAAAGACAAACGGCGGTGTAGTGCAGGTAAATCTCATCATAGCCCGCGTCTGCAAGAATCGACTTCGCGTGAGTCTCCAACTCCTTGAGCGGCATGGGCGGAACCAATTTGTGCAGCTCAATGTAGTCGCGGATGTATTTGAGCAGTGCGTCGCGCTCCGTCTTGGTCTGCGGAATGTTCTTCTTCGGCTTGCGATACCTCGTTGTCGTCAACGGAGCCGATTTCGGAATCTTAACGGTCTTGAATTCTGGGGGAGCGGACATATTGCTAGGTTGTATTCGCGGCAAAAAGCGGGGCTTGGACGGGAATTTTGAAAACTTGGGAGTGATTCAGAGAGCGATCAAGCGAAACGGGAACTTCAGATTGGGTAGTGACACGAGAATGATTTGGCCAATATTTCGGAAGAAGGCATTTTTGAGGCTTTCCACGGATCAACAGCTCTGACTCCTAGTCTTGACCCAACTTGGTTTTCAGATCGGCCCAAAACGCTTCCACATTGTCTTTCCGAATCTGGCGCGCTTCCACATTGATGAAACCATCCGCAGGAAACGCATCCTCCCTTCCTTCATCGATCGCTTTGAGCACCTCAATCGACTTGTAACCATACATGTAGGGATTCTGGACGACCGTGCCGTGAATCTGACCATCGACGATTCCCTGTAAAGTTCGCGCATCCTCATCAAAGGCGATCACTTTGACCTGACCGACTTTGCCGGCTTGTTCGAGCGCCTCCAGAATCAACGGAGGATTGTAGGCAAACAGGCCCACCATCGCGGAAATGTCCGGATTTCGGGTCAGGGTGTCTTCAGCATTGGCTTTGGCCTTGGCGCGATCGAACTGATCGGTCAGCGTGCCCAAAATGGTAAATTTCTCTCCTTTGATCTCTTCTCCGGGAGGATCAAACCGCGTGTTGTCGTGCGAACGGTCGAGCAATTCGTCGATCACGCCTTGCCGGCGCCTTCTCGAGTTGTCCTGTTCCATCCGACCAATCAAAATCATGATGGAACCACCTTCCGGCAGCGCTTCCTTCACGAGTTGGCCGCAAGCACGCCCGGCATCGTAGTTGTCCATCCCGATGTAAACCTGCCGCTTTGAGTCCGGTGCGTCTGAATCGTGAGTGATGAGAATCGTTTTGTCGGCGATCTGGTTCAGGAAATCAGTCTGATTCGCGGCATCAATCGGACTAACCGCGATTCCCTTGATTCCGCGGGTGATCAAATCCTCGAGCATGTTCTTCTGTTCGACGGGACCGCCAGCGGGCATCAACACACTCACCCGAACGCCCAAGTCTGCCCCGGCGGTCTTCGCGCCTGCTTCCGCGATCGTCCAAAACGGATCCACGCCGTTGGTGACGTAGGCATAGTCATCACTTTCGCCACAACTTGACAGGGCGACGACAGCAGCAGCCAGCGCCAAAAAGGAAAAGGGGGTTTTCATGGCTGATTATGCTAGGTGGATCGCTCCGGAAGGAAAGAGAGAAATATGGTTGTTTTCAGTCCACGTATTCGCAATTTGTCGCATGTCTACCACACCCGTCGCCATCGTTGGCGCCAGCGGATATTCCGGAGCGGAATTGCTGCGGTTGCTCATCATGCATCCCAATGCGGAATTGGTTTGTGTGACGTCGCGCCAAGAGGCAGGACGCTCGCTGAGCCAGGTTTTTCCGCGTTTTCGAGCTTCGCGCTTCGAGGAATTGAAATTCGTGAGCCCGGAAATTGATCAAATCGTCGACTCGGGCGCCAAAGTCGTGTTTCTGGCCCTGCCCCACGGCGTCGCCTCGGACTTTGCCGTTCCGTTGCTCGATCGAGGTTTGCGGGTGATTGACTTGAGCGCCGATTTTCGCCTGAACAGCCCCGACGTTTACAAGGAATTCTACGATCACGAACATCCGGCTCCCAGCCTCTTGGAAAAGTCGGTCTACGGCCTGCCGGAATTCTACAGCGAACAGATCAGGACAGCCGACCTGGTAGCATCGCCAGGTTGCTACCCGACGAGCATTCTGGTTCCACTTCTCCCGCTTTTAGGCGCAAACCTGATCGAAACAGAAGGCATCGTTGCCGCAAGCATGAGTGGAGTCAGCGGGGCCGGCAAAACCCTCAAGCAGCCCTTTCTCTTCAGCGAATGCAACGAAAGCGCCCGCGCCTATGGAGCTCCCAAACACCGCCACTTGAGCGAAATCGAGCAGGAACTCAGTCTCGCCGCCAAATCGCAGGTGACGATCACCTTCATTCCTCACCTCATTCCAGTCACGGCCGGAATCTGCTCCAGCATTTCCGCCGCCACCTCATCCACTCTTGACCAGATCACCGCAGCCTATGAGGAGGCTTACGGAAACGCACCTTTCATTCGCCGGCTCGGCCCCGGACAATTCGCCGACACCAAAAACGTCGTTGGAACCAATTTCGTCGATCTCGGATGGCATCTCGATGAACGAACGAACCGGGTTCTGCTTTCCAGCGCCGAAGATAACCTCGGCAAGGGCGCCGCAAGTCAGGCGGTGCAAAGCTTCAACCTTATGTTTGGTCACGAACCAACCAGCGGCTTGCTCAACTTCTAGAGGCGTTCGGGAAACAGGCCCTTCACACCTTCCTCGCTCGCGTCGCAAACGCCACGCTCGGTAATCAACCCGGTCACCAGCCGCGCGGGAGTGACGTCAAAGGCGAAGTTTGCCGCATCGGATTGCTCCGGCAAAATCCGGACGGTGGCAACCCTGCCCTCTTCGTCAACTCCTTCCATTTCTCTCACTTCTTCGCCTCCCCGTTGTTCGATCGGAATGTCTCGAACGCCGTCTTTGGTCTCCCAATCGAACGTCGAAGAAGGGAGCGCGACATAAAACGGGACGCCATTGTCGTTCGCGGCGAGCGCCTTGAGATAAGTCCCGATCTTGTTCGCAACATCGCCGGTATGCGTCGTTCGATCCGTTCCCGTGATCACGAGGTCAACCTGTCCATGCTGCATGAGGTGACCGCCAACATTGTCAGCGATCACGGTGTGAGGGACGCCATGCTGCCCCAACTCCCAAGCGGTCAGGCGTGCTCCCTGATTTCGAGGCCGGGTCTCATCCACCCAAACATGAACGGGAATCCCCGCATCGTGAGCTGCATAAATCGGGGCCGTCGCGGAACCATGATCGACAAAGGCGAGCCATCCCGCATTGCAATGCGTCAGAATGTTCACCGGCTTACCGGGCTTGGTCGCCGCAATTCCCTCAATCAGCGGCAAACCGTGTAACCCGATTTGTCGGCACGCTTCAGCGTCTTCATCAGCAATCGTCATCGCCGTCTCCCGGGCCGGAATTCCTTTCTCAATCGCCGCAAGCTGTCGCTCGACGGCCCAACGCAGATTGATCGCGGTCGGACGAGTCGCGATCAGCTCATCCCCTAGTTCGCGAAGGCGGTCCGCATCCCCTCCGGCTTCTTTTTCGGCGAAAACCATTCCCCATCCAGCGGTTGCGCCGATCAACCCGGCTCCGCGGACATGCATGTCTCGAATCGCCGTCGCAACATCGGACACCGAGGTCAAATCCTCGATAACGAACGCAAAGGGAAGCTTCCGTTGGTCGATGATCTGGACAATGCCATCGTCCTCAGGATGAGGCCAAATCGTGCGATAAGGTTTTCCGTCAACAAGCATCGGTCGAATTAGTGTCCCGCTGCCGGTTTCGCCTTTTGCGCTTCGAGAAAGGCGACTAAATCACGCAATTCGCGTTTGCTGAGGAGAATCCCCATTGGCGGCATGGCCGACATGGGCGGGTTCATGGAGAGAATCTCCGATTTCGAGATTTCCCGCGTTTCGTTCTCGCCGACCCGAATCACGATCTTGTCGTCCGTCTCCTCCAGCAAATTTCCTCCGCAACTCGTCCCATCCTTCAACATCGCCATGGTGAGACCATAGCCAGGAACGATGTGAGCAGAGGGTGATACCAACGAGGTCAAGATGTAGTTCTTATCGCCACGCTTGCCCATATCACTCAAATCAGGACCGGCGATTCCACCGGTTGGACCGATCTTGTGACATTTGTTGCACTGCCCGGCGGCGTGAGTCGCAAAGAGCGTTTCCCCGCGCTCGATATCCCCACCTTCGAGACATTCGCGAAATTTGCTGACCGGATCCGCCTCATCAAGGCTCGCCTTGTAGGCTTCGAGTTGCGAGCTCAAATCCGAACGACCTTCGGCGGCTTCGAGGAGTTCCAGTAGCGCGGCAAACGGATACTTCATCTTGGTCGCCTGCTCGATTGCATTGGCAAATTCGGCGGTGACCCGCAGGTCCTCGACCGGAGCCAACAGCTCGATCGCGTTTTGCCGGTCCAGATGGCTCTCCGCCCGGAGACGGTCGAGGGCCACAACGACCCCTTTCTCGGGTTCCAACTCCAGGAGAGCCTGGTTGGACGCTGCGCGGATCTCGGGAGCGGGATCCTCCATCAATTGCTCGAGAATCTCGATCAAACCGGCTTCATTGCGCGCCTTGAGAACGTTGAGAGCCTCGATTCGCACTGAATTCCCGGCCTCTAGGTTGGTGAGCCGCGCCATCAGCACCTTGCTATCGACTTCAAGACCATGAGCGGCGGCCAGTCGAAGCGCCGTAGCCAAGACTTCGCCCGAAGCCGATAGAAAAACCTTGGGAAGCTCGGTCTTGGCCAGGTCGCTGATTTCCTCTCGCTTGGTCTCAACAGGAAGCACTCGAGCAATCGTCGGATCCACCACCCCGGGCTCTGCCCAGGATTCAAGCGCCTTGAGAGCATCGTTGCGGAGTTCTGCTGGCAGGGAACCCATCGCCCCATAAGCAAACAACCGCGCCGCGGATTCCTCGTCTCCCAGTCGCCAATTTGCGTTGATCAATCGGGTATGCAGCATCCAATCAGCCGAAGTGGAAGTTGGAAACTCCTCTGCGTCCGTGATCTTGGCGGCGAGTTGGGGAACGGCCGCAACCAAATTCAAATCATTGATCGCCCGAATCGCCTCCGCCACGATTTTCGGTTCTGCGTCGTTGAGGTAGCGCGCAATTTCCGCGTCCTTCCAACGGCGCAAGACCAATGCCGAGGCGAGTCGCACCGACTTGGAATCGTGCTCTGCCAACGCCAGAACCGCGCCCCGATCTTTCATCATCGTGAGCGCCATGACGCCGGCGTGTCGCAAATAGGGGTCTGCATCGGCGTTCTCTTTGATCATCTCCACGATCCCGGGAAGGGCGGGTTTGTAGCTCAATCGTCCAAGCCCGATGGCGGCGAAGCTGCGGACCCGCGCGCTCTCATCCCGCAGCAAGTTCGTCAATGCCGGTCCTGCGCCTTTCGCCCGAAGATCGCCGAGCGTCTTGGCCGCCTGAGCCCTCACCTCCGCGTCCTCGTCCGTCAGGTAGGCTTCCAGAATCGTTGCTGGAGTAGGATCCTCGACCTGAAACCACTTCCAATAGGCATCCCAGAATTCGCTGGTTTGCGGAGTTTGCCGCATGGTTTGCCCCAGACCCCAGATTCCGTGCAGGCGCTGGAGGAGATTGTCCTGCTGATCGGCCGCGGCTTTGAACAGGGGCATCGCCTTCGCTCCCTGCTTGGCCAGTGCAAATTGCGCCTGGAGGCGAACCCGCATATCGGCGTGGCCGAGAAGTTCGCTCAAGGCCTCGGGGCTTTTGGTCGCCAGTTCCCCGGTCAACAAGGCCTTGGTTTCCTGAACCGCCGGGGATTGCGCCCGCTTTTCGTCGAACATGGTGTAGATGTTGCCCAGATCCTGCTTCACCCAGCCGTTGTTGTTGAAGCAGGAGATGTAGAGCTTCCCATCCGGGCCAAATTCCGCATCGGTCACGCCCATCCCGACCATCCATTCCTTCTTCCAGGTGCCGATTTCAAAACCGGCGCCCTTCGGATTCACGGAAAACATTTCCAAGTCGCCCTTGGCTCCACCGAAATTGCAAACCCAGAAGTGGTTCGCGTATTTCTCAGGCAACGCGGTGACGCCGTAGTTGTAAACCAAGCCACTGGGGCCCCAGCTCAGCGTCTCGATGGGAGGAAGCGTCCAGGCGGGCTGATCGTCGTTGCGCTTTTCCCAAATCCGCTCGTCCAGCCACATATTCAGCGCATAGCGCGACTTGGGATAAAACGGCGTCCGCAGCTTGAGCGGCTTGTGGAAGTTCAACAACGCCTGGTGCCCCGCGTCCCAGCCTGAATCTCCACCTTCGAGAAGGTAAACCAGACGCCCGGTGTCTTTCGCGTCGGCATCGTTGTCGCAGGTGAACAGGTTTCCGTGAGCATCGAAGGCCAACTCCTGCGGATTCCGCAGTCCCAGGTAATACACCTCCACGTTGCTTCCATCCGGCTCGCAACGAAACACGGCCCCTTCCGTTGGCTCGCTATAGGTTTTGCCTTCCTTGGTTGTGAAGGTGTAACCGCGATCTCCGATCGACCAATAAAGCCGGCCATCCGGGCCAAAAATCGCGCCGTGCATGTCGTGTCCACTAATACTCATGCGGACACCGAATCCGTCCTGGATCGATTCGCGCTGCTCGGCTTTCCCGTCGCCATCGCCATCCGCCAACGCCCAGAGATGGGGAATATTCGTGTAGTAGAGCTTGCCGTCGCCATAAACCAGTCCGATGCCCGGCCCATCCAGCGGATCATCGAAGTCATCCGCCCAAATCGTGGATTCGTCCGCGCGTCCATCGCCATCCCGGTCTTTAACCAGGCGAATCGCGTCCGAAAACTCGGTCCATCGCTCAAACGGGATGTAGCCGGTTTCGGAATGTTTGCGGTACATCGCGAGGCGATCTTCGCTCGTCACAATCGACAAATCGTCGATCAACATCGGGATGTGGTGGCGAATGTCTTCGACCCCGGCTCGCCAGCGATGAATCTCGCCAACAAACAGTCCCCCCTTGTCATCAAAGCAAATCGCCGAGGGGTTGATCACCTGTTCCTCGTCGGCAAACAATTCCACCTTTAGGTCCCCCTCCACCTTGAAGCTTTTGATTCGTTGCTCAGCCTCCTGGTCGAATTTGGGATTCTGGGCGAAGCCCAAAGGGGCAAGCAACAGGGCGATGAGGGCAAGGCAATACTTCATAACAGGGGCGGTAAAAATGGAACGAGTGCCTAATTCGTCAACTCCGTAAATCCAGCCACTTTCTGGCTGTTTACTCCGGGTAGGTTACGAAACGTCAACCATCAATCCGATGGGACTGATCTGACCTCTACGGCACCAACTCAATCCGTGATTCTACTGTCCCGCCTCAACTTTGGCAGCAACCGGTTTTGCGTGGGCGGCACCACCCGTGTTGGTGGGGGCATATTTGGCGACGAGAAACGCGCCCGTTGCCGCCATGGCACAGCCAATGACGAAGGGAAGCGGCAGGGACTTGAGGCCGCCTTCCGGGGGATGAATGCTCATCGCCACAATCGTGTTCACGACCGGTGCCCCGGCAAAAACGATCGGCATGACGGCCGCTGCAGACGCACCTTTGTAGATCGGAGCCGCCGCCCCCAATGCCAGGATCAGCGTAAATGCCCCCACGGCACCTGCGGAACCGGCAATCAGGCTCCACTTGATGCCCGCGCCGGTAAAGCTCCAGTCTGAGCCGCGGATTTTCAGCAAGGCAACGGTGACGACGCCAATCAAGGCATAAGCGATACACACGTAGAGGAAGGCTTTGAGTCCTGCGTGGGGTGTTTCCGGTCCCATCGGCATGAGACCACGGCCCTTGTGAAGGATGACGCCATAGACGCCCCAGGCAAGAAAGGTGAGAACAGCAAAGAGGATCCAGTTCATACTACGCATCGGAAAATCGAAATTGAGTGACAGGGCAGAGCCCTTAGGGTTTGAGGCGTGACTTAGACTTGGTTTCATGGTTTAGCAAGTCACCGCACTTACGACATGAACGGCTATTTTGACTGCAATGCGACCACGCCGATGTTTCCTGAAGTCGGGAAGCACTTCGCGGAAAAAGCCGCCACCACCTGGCACAACCCGTCCAGCCTATACCCCGCAGCAGCTCTCGCGAAACGGGAACTGGAGGAGTGTCGGGAATGGCTCGCGGACTTTCTGGACCTTGAGGAACCCTCCCGCATCGTCTTCACCTCCGGGGCGACGGAATCCAACAACATCGTTTTCCGCAGCCTCCCGGCTCAGGCAAAAAATCGGGTGCTCGTCAGCGCAATTGAGCATCCCAGCGTGATGGAACCGGCGAAACGCCATGGCCCCGGTTTTTCCGAGATTCCAGTCGATGGCAACGGGAGAATCGACCTTGCCGCCCTGCAAACCTTTCTCGAATCGGAGAACGTGTCGCTCGTTTCGATCATGGCGGCCAACAACGAGACCGGCGTCACTCAGCCTTGGGAAGAGATCTCCGCCTTGTGCCATCAATACGGGGTGCCGCTCCATTCCGACGCGACCCAATGGTTCGGAAAGCTTCCGGTCGGCAACCTCGGCTCGATCGACTGGCTGACGGGAAGCGCGCACAAGTTTGGCGGCCCGAAGGGAGTCGGCTTCCTCGTGATTCCGGTAGGATGCGAAATGTTGGGCGGCGCCCAAGCCGGCGGCCCCCAAGAGCAGCGGCTGCGTGGTGGCACCGAGAACGTTCCCGCGATTTCCGCGATGATTTGGGCGCTGAAGTATCTCGAACCCAGGATTCCAGCTTGCGAGACCAAGGCCCGCGATCGCGATGAATTCGAGACCCGGCTTGCGGGCATGCTTCCCGAAGTCCGGTTCATTGGCCAGGGGGTGCCCCGGCTTTGGAACACCAGCATGCTCGTCGTTCCCCGGCACAACAATTTGAAGTGGCTGACTCGCCTGGCGGATCTCGGCTTTCAGGTATCCACGGGCAGCGCCTGCAGCTCCGGTCGCGGCAATCCCTCGCATGTGATGGAAGCTATGGGGCTGGATTTCACCGAAATGGGACGCGTTTTGCGGATCAGCGGAGGATGGGATACTTCGGCGGACGACTGGAACGCACTGACCGCCGCGCTCGCCAAAACATGGAAGGACCTCGATTCATCCGGCGCGCCAACCCGAAAAAAAATCACTCTCTAGGCAAAAACGCCTTTCCATCGGCGCTCACTCCGCCTTCTTGCCTCCATCATGACCAGAGACGAAGCCATCCAGCAAATCCAAGATGCGTGCACGGAAATGTCCAAGCTGATGATGAAGGTAACTCCAGCCGCGCAGCACTTGGACGACGAGGCGACTTCTTCCGCCGTCGTGAAAGCATCTTACCAACTGACGATTGAGCTGGAGACGATCAAGAAACAGCTGATTCGCCTGCAAAAGCGCGATGACAGCGCGGAGTTGTAAAAGGAGAATCTCCAGTCTACGCTGAGAAATGGCTGACAAACAAAGGGAGGAGCCTCGCAAAGGCACCGTGGTTCCCGGATTCGCGTCTCTGGGGCTGAATGTCGTGGGAATCTCGGGAATCTACCTCGCGCTTTGGCAGGGCGAACCGCTTGGATTGATCGGCTCGGCGCTCGCTTTCGGCATCATCATTTGGGTAGCTTTCAAGTAGCTGCGTTGCGTCGCCGTCAGATCGCGCTAGGGTGGGAATGTGAAGTTTCTCGATTCCCACGTTCACATGGTTTCTCGGACGACCGAGGACTATCAACGGATGGCCGCCGCCGGCACCGTCGCTATCATTGAGCCCTCATTCTGGCAAGGGCAGCCGCGAACCAGCGCCGGAACCTTTAAGGACTATTACAATACGCTGATCGGCTTTGAGCGCTTTCGCGCCAGTCAATTTGGCATCAAGCATTATTGCACGATTGGCCTGAACCCGAAGGAGGCAAACAACGAGCGCCTTGCCGATGAGGTGATGGAGTTGCTGCCACTCTACATCTGCAAGGAAGGCGTCGTTGGAATTGGCGAAATCGGGTTCGACGATCAATCCAAGGCGGAAGAAAAGTATCTCCGGCTGCAGGCCGAACTGGCGTTGGAGGCGGATCTTCCCATCCAGATTCACACTCCCCACCGCGACAAGAAGACGGGCACCTCCCGAACCATGGACGTGCTCGAGGATGTGGGAATTTCACCGAGCAAGGTTGTGATCGATCACAACAACGAAGAAACGGTCAAGGAAGTGCTCGATCGCGGTTATTGGTGCGCCTTCACGATTTATCCTCACACCAAGCTCGGAAATGAACGGATGGTCGAGATCATGCGGGAATACGGAGCGGAGAAGATCATCATCGATAGCTCCGCCGATTGGGGAATCAGCGACGCCCTCGCCGTGCCTAAAACTGCTGCGTTGATGAATGAATGTGGGATTGAAATGAGCGCAATCGAGAAGGTGAGCTACGCGAATCCGTTGGAAGCCTATGGGCAAAGCGGCCAAATGCAGGAGTCCGATTGGAGCGCGGCTACCGGCGTTGATCCAACCGCCTTGTTCAATGGCAATACGCTGTTGCGCGGTGGAATGGATATCCAGGCTGCATTCGAAGGAGATTCCAAGCTGATTGTCTAACGTTGACGGAATTGCGGGTTGCAGTTAGAACAAAGCGGGTTGATTAACCGCCCACAATCGAATCCCACCCAGCGAAATGATCGAAAACGGACAGAGCAGCATGTCGATTGTCGGCACAGGCAGCTACACTCCCAAAAAAGTGCTGACCAATGCTGAATTGGAAAAAATGGTCGATACCTCCGACGATTGGATCACCAGCCGCACCGGAATTAAGGAACGCAGAATTGCCAATGCGGGAGAAGCGACGAGCCACTTGGCCGTTCGTGCCGCAGAAGCCGCTCTGGAAAATGCCGGAATTGGACCGGATGAACTGGACCTGATCATTGTTGCGACGGTCACGCCAGATACCTTTTTTCCCGCAACCGCATGTTATGTCCAAAGCAAGCTCGGTGCGAAGAAAGCAAGCGCTTTTGACGTTTCTGCCGCCTGTGCCGGGTTTCTCTATGCACTCCAGATTTCGCGCAACTTTCTTAACAACAAGGGATGCGACAAAATCCTCATTATCGGCGCCGAAAAGCTCAGCAGCCTGACCAACTACGAAGACCGGAACACCTGTGTGCTCTTCGGGGATGGAGCTGGCGCAGCCGTTCTCGTCCGCAACGAACAGCAGGGCGATCGCCGTGGCAGAGTTCTATCTGCGGTGATGGGGAGCGACGGAGATCAAACCGACATTCTCATCGTTCCCGGTGGTGGCTCGGCCATTCCAATTACGCCGGAGAATTGCGACAACCGTCTCAACACCATTAGCATGGTGGGCCGCGAGGTTTACAAATACGCGGTCAACGCGATGAAGAGGGCGTGTATGGAAGCACTGGAAGCCGCCGAGCTTACGGCGGAAGATGTGTCCATGGTGATTCCACACCAGGCGAATCTCAGAATCATTGAAGCGATTGTCGATCGTCTGGGAATTCCGATGGAGAAAACCTTCATCAACTTGGACAAGTATGGCAACACGTCAGCTGCGGCGATTGCAATTGCCTTGGATGAGGCCAATCGCAGCGGAGCCATCAAAGAAGGCGACATCGTCCTTCTTGTCGCATTCGGCGCCGGTTTGACCTGGGCTGCCGCGGTGTTGGAATGGTGAGATGGAGTTGATCGATACGCACGCTCATCTCGCCAGCGCGAGAATTCGGAACGAAACCGAAGTGCTGTTGAAACGCGCCGCAGAGGCGGACGTTGGCCGAATCATCACGATTGGAACGGATACCGAGGACAGCCTCGAAAACACCAGGCTCGCCGCAACCCACGATTCCGTTTTTGCCACAGTTGGCGTTCACCCCACTTCCGTTCATGAAGTTGGGGAGAACTGGCTGAGCGAGATTCGCGAACTCGCAGCCAAACCCAAAGTCGTTGCGATCGGCGAAGCTGGTCTGGACTATTTTCATCCTCCTCAGGATGGCAGCCCCGAGCCAGAATGGCGGGCTCGCCAAGCCTCATTTTTCCGTCAACAACTGGATCTGGCCGTTGAACTCGACCTTCCGATTGTCATTCATCAGAGAGAATCGAGTGAGGACGTGCTCGCGATCATGCAGGATTACGTTGGCAAAGTTCGCGCCGTTTTTCACTGCTACGTCGGTCCGGTTGAAGAAGCCAGGGAGCTTTGCGATCTCGGTTTTCACCTGTCTTTCACCGGTGTCGCCACTTACAAGAACGCGGCAGAGGTGGCGGAATGCGCCGCATGGGTTCCTCTGGAAAAGATGATGGTGGAAACGGACAGCCCGTTTCTCGCTCCGGTTCCCAAGCGAGGAAAAACCAACGAACCCTCGTTCGTGCGCCACACCGCCGCCTTTATCGCGGAAAAACGTGGAATGACGTTGGCCGAGTTCGCTGACGCGACGACGAAGACGGCGATCGACTTTTTTCGTCTCAATTGACGGGCGCAGCTTGAAGGCTTTCCCAAGTCTTGTCTTTCAGCTGGCCGTGGCAGATTTCGCGAATTTCCCCGCCGTCATCCAATTCCACGAATCGAGCGATCACGCCTTCAGCCAGCGGACCTGAATTCGCGCCCATCACACTCAACGCCGTCGCCATGCTGTCACTGGTGGTGGCATTGGGGGCAAGAACGCTGACACTCTTTCGATCCGTCAGTCCGAGTCCGGTCGCAGGATCCACAATGTGGGAATAGCGTTTCCCTCCGAGAATCACGAATTGCTGGGTGTCTCCTGAAGTCGAAATTCCACAATTGCGAACCACGAGGAAGCGGTCGGGTTCGTGAGGTGAGGCGACACTGCTCAACCCCACGGTCCAACCACGCTTCTTTGGTGGCGCTTCGCCAATGGCCAAATCGCCACTCGCCGCGACCAGGGATTGGGGGAACCCTCGTTCGCGTAAAATCGCGAGGGCCTCATCCGCGGCATACCCTTTCGCGATTCCTCCCAAATCGAGCCGCATCCCCTCCACTTCCAGCGAAGCGGTTCCATCATCATTGATCTTGAGAAACTGATACCCGGTCCTGGAAAACGCCTCCTCCAGCTTTTCCGGGGTCGGAAGCCGTCCCAAGCGATGCGATTGACGCCACAATCTGACGAGTGGCCCAATCGTCGGATCGAACCTCCCTTCCGTTTGATGAGCCAGATCCCAACTCAGCCGCAGAATCTCGTGAAGCTCCGGAGTCAGCCTGGTCGCCACACCAACCGGTCCCCGGCAAAATCGAAGCAACTCGCTCTCCGGATCGTAGTCGGAAAAAATGGAATTGAGTTGGTGAACTCTCTGATACGCAGCCTGGGCCGCGGCTTCTGCCTCGATCGGGTCCGTCCCGTAAATCCTGATCGAAAATATGGTCCCCATCGCTGGTTCCTTGAATTCGAAAAGCCTGATTTCCGCATTCTCCCCTGCCCCAACCAGAGTACCGCCAAAAAAGAACGCGGCTGCAAGAACCGTGATCGTCCTGCAGCCGCGCTTGGTCAAAATCGTATTCCTCTTAGGATTCGTTCTCTTCGCCCTTACCCGAGTTCCAAATCTCCGACATTTTCGGAGTTGGAGGAACCTTCAAAGGCCGGACCAGACGGAAACCTAGCCACTCGGCGTCGGTGTGATACCAAATGCTCTTGGGCAGTTGTGGATCCTGGGTTTTCCAAGCCGCTTCCGACTTAAAGCGAGCTGCGCTTCGGCAGTATTCCGGATCGTCATACCAACTTCCACCCCGGGACACCCGCGGATAGAGATCCTTGCCCGGCTTGTTGTAAGGTGCCAGGACCGGGTCGCCCTTCATCGTGTCGTAGAAATTCTCGTCGTAGCGATCGAGAACCCACTCCAAAACGTTTCCGTGCATATCGTGCAAGCCCCAGGGATTTGGCTTCTTCTGGCCGACCTTCTGATACTTGTCGTCGGCGTTCCCATAATACCAGGCATACTCATCAATCTTCTTGGGATCATCTCCCCAACTGAAGGCGGTCGTGGTTCCGGCACGGCAGGCATACTCCCACTCGGCTTCCGTCGGAAGGCGATAGTAATGGCCGGTCTGGGCACTCAACCACTGGCAGAATTTCAAGGCAGCGTGATGAGTCATGCTGATGGCCGGGTAGCCGTGAATTCCCATGCCAAAGCTCATCTCCGTGTAGGGTGAGGTCGGCTTGCTGACGACAAAAGCGGGATCCGCATCAGCAGGGACATTTTCGGGGCTACCGTCTTTGCGCCGGGCATCCTCAGTGATCATGAACGGCTCATATTCATCCCAGGTCACCTCAAACTTGCCCATCCAGAAGGGCTCGATCTTGACCTTTTTCTGGGGACCTTCGTCTTCGAAACGTCCCTCTTCAGATTCAGGGCTTCCCATCATGAATTCGCCACCGGGGATGGGAACCATGGTGTATTCTGCGCCGGTCAACGGAATCGCCGCCGTGTATTCCTTCATCTCGCCCTCGCTCTTCTCGGTCGAAACTTCGAGGATCTTCTCGCGAATGCTCTTCACAAGCTCGGCATCGTCCTTCGGGCCTTCGGGCTCCGGTCCACCCAGCGTCACGCCTTCGGGCCAAACAGCACCTTGGCTTGCCCAGAGTCGAATCTGACCCAGTTCCGTCGCATTGAAGGGACCTCCGCGACGAAGAAGCGGTTCGATATTGGTCTTGAACCGCATCCGGGGTTGCTCAACAAGAACAAGATCTTCCGGCCATTCGGCGCCTTCTTCGATCCAGACTTTGAGCACATCCTGCTGAGCTTTCGTCAACGCGCCCTCTTTCTCAGGCGGCATTGCCAGATCTCCTTCATCAGGATCCTTGGGATCAATGGTCGTCGTCCAGTAAACCGAACTGTCATTTGGATCCCCAGGCGTCACGCCTGGATTGTCGCCATTGGCCTCAAATGCCGCCATTTTCGTATCCAACCGAACATCTCCTTCCGACTTGTCGGGGCCATGACAATGAATGCAGGTGCCTTCAAGGATCGGTTTCACGTCGCGAACAAAGTCGACCTTGTTAGCCGCTTGTCCGGACGACACGGCGAAAAACAGTAAAGCAAGCAAGAGGTTTACAGAAGTTTTCATAAAGAGGAAGGGCGGATCTTAAAACGAAATCGCTTCAGAGCAATTCGCTTTCTAGGCTATTTCCCGAATTTTGGTCTGGAGGGACCAAAATAGCAGTTAGATCCGAAGTTTGGCAATTTCCTCTTCAATGTGAGGATTCACATGGTGGGCAACCGCTTCTGCCGCGACCCGAATCGCGTTCATGATCGCGACTTCGTTGCTCGAACCATGGCCAATGATCGATACTCCCCCAACGCCAAGGAGCGGACTTCCTCCAACGGTGTCGTAACTGGTCCGTTTCTTGACCTGGGAAAACGCCGACTTAGCCATCAAACCACCGATCATGGTCATCGGATTGGCCTGAACTGCCTCGCGAATGTATTTGCTGACCATTTTGGCGGTCGCTTCGCAACTCTTGAGAATGATGTTGCCAACAAACCCATCGCAAACCGTAACGTGAAGGCGTTTGGCAAACAAATCGTGCCCTTCGACGTTTCCAATAAAATTTAGATCGGCCTCCTTCAGGAGCGCAAACACCTCTTTCGTAAAATCGGTCCCTTTTTCGTCCTCTTCACCAACCGACATCAAGCCGATTACCGGTCTGGAAATTCCCTGCACATGCTTGGCGTAAACCGTGCCCATGATGGCGTAATGGACCAAATGCAGGGCTTTGGCATGAACGTTGGCACCCGCATCGAGGATGTTGTTGGGTCCATGCTCGTTGGGAAGTGGCGAAGCAATCCCTGGCATTTCCACGCCTTCCAGGCTTCGCAACTTAATCCGGGAAGCGGCGACCATCGCCCCGGTATTTCCCGCGCTGACAACCGCTTGAGCCGTTTTCGACTTCACCAGGTCGACGGCCACACTCATCGAGGACTTCTTCTTCTGACGGACAGCTTTTAGACCAGACTCGCCCATCTCCACCGTTTCAGGGGCATGAACGATCTCAAACTTCGCATCCGCGATGTTTGCGGCCTGCAGTTCCGCTTCAAGAAGCTTCTCGTCTCCAACCAAGTAGATGCGCTTGATCCTTGGAAACGCATCCAGAGCCATTGCCGCACCGGCAATGGTTACCCGAGGAGCAAGATCCCCCCCCATGGCGTCGAGAGCGATTTTCACCACGATTGGTCGATGACTTCTAGTGGAAAAGCCATCTGAATGTGCGGTCTAGATGTCGAGATCGACTTCCATGACCTGACGATCACGGTAATGGCCGCACGATGGGCAGGCAATGTGCCCGGGTTTTGCGCTTCCACACTCGGAGCAGGTTTGGAAATTCGGAGCATGCCAACGATTGGCGGCTCGGCGCATACGCTTTTTCGACTTAGAGGTTCTTCGCTTTGGAACAGCCATGGGACTTAAATTTGAATCTTCGGGTCTCGGATTAAGTGTGCCTCAGTCGCGCTGAGGCTTAAATCCCTTCAAATCCGCCCAAGAATCCCGGTTTCCAGGCTCAGCACCGTCTTCGGCGCTTTCACTTGGTTCCTCTGGCTTTTCGAACTTCCCCGACATTGGGCAATCCTTGGGAGGACTACCTTGCTCACAATGAGGGTGGATCGGAAGGGCGAGGAGAATATCCTCACGAATCGAATCCGTCAAGTCGATGGTTGCACGCCCTTCAATTGGCTCGTTAAAGATGCAATCTGGAAGCGAGACTTCCTGAACGAATGGATCCAAACAGCGAACGCACCTGGTTTGAAAGCGGGTTGACACCGATCCCTGTACCAAAAGGGTGCCGGAAACCAACGAAACGAAAAAATCATAGGAAATTGGTCCCTCCAATTTCAGATCTTTGTCGTCTAAGTGGAAGATATCCTCTTCGATTTGGCCCGCCAATCGGACGCCATCTTCCGGAATTTCTCGAATCTCGATGATCATCGTGTTAGTTTAAACAAGTCGGTCTTTTTAATCCACATGCAACCCATCGTTCCGCGATCGAAGCCAACGGCAGAGGAAATCGAACCCGAATTTCTTCTCAAAGCCTACCAATTGGGGGTATTCCCGATGGCAATGCATGACGGGGAAATCGCCTGGTTCTCCCCGGACCCGCGCGGAATCATCCCGCTTGAGGCCTTTCACATTCCCCATGGATTGAAGAGAACGCTGAAGAAGAGTCCGTTTGAGGTGAAGTTCAATTCCTCGTTCGAGGCTGTCATGATGGGGTGCGCCGACCGTTCATCCACCTGGATTGATGAAACCATTTTGAGTAGTTATTGCGAGCTTCATGACCTTGGCTACGCCCATTCCGTGGAGGCATGGCGGAATGAAGAACTCGTGGGAGGATTATACGGTGTTGCGCTCGGAGGAGCGTTTTTCGGCGAATCGATGTTCAGCCGGGCCACCGACGCATCCAAAGTGGCTCTGGTACACCTCGTGGATCGGATGAGGGAGAAAGGGTTGACCCTGCTCGATACCCAATGGTCCACCCCGCATCTTGAGCAGTTCGGCTGTATCGAGATTCCACGCTCCAACTATCTTCGCATGCTGGAGAACGCGTTGCAGGAAGAGGTCGAGTTTTGAGTTCCTCAAGCGAGGCGGCACCGAATTGCCGCCAAACGCCCTTCACGAATCCTCCTCGTGGCCGTTCCCCAGATTGTCGAACTGGTCCATCGCCTCGATGAACCCTTGAGCCCCGAGAACGAGAAGCAACGGAAGCGCCTGGGTTACCGCAATAATTTCGGGAACTTCGAGGTCGAATTCCAATTCTAAACGGCGGCATTGTCCCACCAATTCATTAAGGGCTGCAATCTGATTCTTGTTCATCGTCCAAATTATGAGGAGGTTGAATTCTTAGACAGCCCTAACATGCTAACAATTCACATAACCAAAGAACTTTTGGTAATGGCCTACGTCAAACGTGATCATAGACGTTCGAAGACGCGGAACTTTTTTTCGTACTTGGAAAAGGCCGGGGTGCGCACCTCTGGCGAAGGATGCCGGACCGGTTGCCGATTTCACGATTTTTTCCTGAATGGAGAAGCCCGTTGGGGATTTGTCACTTCAGGCTTCGATAATCTCCCTGTCGCACCGTAATTCCCTCCGCGTCGAATCGTTCGAGAATCGGCATCAGAATCCTCCGCGAGGTTCCGACAATCTGTCGAAGTTCGCTTGCTGTTGCCTTCCCCGCACTTTGAAGATGCTCAACCACGACAGCCTTAATTTTCTCATAGCCAGCCGCCGAAATCACCGTCTTCGGATCAAGGGAAATGGCTTCGCCGACCTGAATCAGGAAATTGAGTGCCTTTTCTTCTCCTTGGTTGGTCGCAATCTCGGCCTTGTTGGGAGGCTGAAGCACGTCCTCACCAAGGATCTTGCGAACCGCTTCTCCCGCCTGCTTGAGATCGGGCGGCAGCGTCGGCAAATGATCGCGATGCCGGATGTTGGGACCAGCTTTTGCATATTCCCCCGAGAGAAGACCGTCCAGAATGACCTCAAACAGCTTCTTCTGTGGCAAGTCCTCTTCTACGGCACTCCGCAGATCGCGAATCGGTAGCCCCGGCAATTCGGGATTCTCAGAATGCACCTGCCGAACCATCTTTCCCGCCCGCTCCGATACCTTGGTCCACCACTCTCGATCGAAGACCCAATTCCCACTCTGCGCCAACTTTCCAGCCTCGGTGAGTGACTGAACCCTTTCCGAAATTTCTACCGCGCTGAATCTGGATTTGCGGAGCAACTTCGATTTGGAAACCGCCTGGTCACGAATCAACTGCGAAAGGACGAGGGTTTCCAAATCATCCGGATTCGCGGCGCGAGCTTCGAGGAAGGCGCCCTGCCAAGGCTTGCGAAACATCCGTCGATTGGCATCCTCATCCAGCACCACACCACCGGCAAGCGTGACGCCGAGCGAAGGATCGCGGAGCACAAACCGGTCGCCCACGAAGACAAAAATCGGCTCGGCAAATCGCAGTTCCGCCAGCACGCTTTCACCGGGACCCAAGTTCTTGGCGTTCAGAAAATGAACCCTCGTATCGAAACTCGCACTGCCATAGTGAAATCGAACCTGCCGTCCCGTCTTCAAAGGTTTGGGAGCCGGCTGACCATGCACTTCGCGATTCGATTTTTCCAACAGCACGTCGATGCTCAAAACGGCATCGCCCAGGTTCGGTTCCGTCAGCACGTTGCCCCGCGCGATGCCTTCCGTGCCTCGTGCCGCAACGCCAACTCCCGTAAGGTTCAAGGCGGTCCGGGTGCCGGGAGGAACCTCGTCTTGGTTTGCGGAATGTGACTGCACATTGCGGACGTTGGCGCTCAGCCCCTTGGGCTGAACCACGAGTTCCTTCCCCGCCGCAATCACACCATCCGTCAGGGTGCCGGTCACCACAGTTCCAACGCCTTTGGGGGAGAAAACCCGATCCACCGGCAATCTCGGCTTCCCACAATCAACCACCGAAGGTGCCTCCGTAAAAATCCGCGCAATCTCGTTCCGCAATTCCTCGATTCCCAAGCCAGTGTGCGAAGATGTCGGAATCACCGGCACGTCTTCCCAAACGCCTCCGGTGAGATGGTCCGCAATGTCTTCCAGGACCAATTCCAAATCGTCGACCAGATCGACTTTGGTCAACGCAACAATCGCTCTGGGAACCTTCAGATAGTTCAGAATCTGGTAGTGCTCCTCGGTTTGCGGCATCCAGCCGTCGTCTGCCGCGATGATGAACAAGGCCAGATCGATCGACCCAACGCCAGCCACCATGTTCTTGACGAAATCAGCGTGGCCGGGCACATCGATTACCCCAATTGCCAATTCATCGCCCGATTCATCGATCGTTGGCAAAAGTAAATTCGCGAATCCCAATTCGATCGTCATTCCCCGGGCTTTTTCCTCGGGCAAACGATCGGGGTTGGTTCCCGTCAGTGCCTGAACCAGCGAACTCTTGCCATGATCAATGTGGCCGGCGGTTCCAAGAATGAAATGTCGGGATTCAGGCATGATGGGATCTCAGTGGTGACGCTATCGCCGCAACCATTGGCGAAGATAGGACGAAAACAAATCACTGGCGAGAATGACCGACGCCGCAACCAGCACATAGAAGAACATTTCGTCCCAGAAAAAGCCTTTCGAAAGCGCAATGAGCTTCCCCAGGGTCAATAAACCAAGCATCCCCAGAACGGTGGCGTCCTTCACACAGGTTTCCCAACGGTAGAAAAAGTAGATCAGGAACCGGCTGAAAATCGCCGGAAAAAGAACCACCCCGAACACCTGAAATCGTCCCGCTCCAGAGCTGAGGGACTGCTCTGCCGCCGCGAGGTCTGCATTCTCAACGACCTCCCCCCACAAACGGCCCAGAATCCCGAAATTATGGATCGCGAGCGCGAGAACCAAAGGCCAGACCTGGAGACCCAACAGGGAAATCAACAAATAGGCCAGAATGTATTCCGGAATCGCCCGGCTCAGGACAAAGAGAAACCGCGTCCCATTCCCGAGAACGCTCCACAGCCGCTTCATCCATGCCGGAACCCTCCCCGCCCAGATGTCCGCAGGATTGGCCCGGGCCAACTGGCGGCTCGCCAACGGAAGGACAGGGAGAACCAACGCGCTGGAGAGGATAATCGCCGAACTCGCGATTCCGAGCGTGGTGAACAACGCGACACCACCTCCATCCATTAACAAATCCCAGCCCCATGGTATCGCGTCGAACCAGTTTCCACTGTCGCGAACCGGAGCCGGAACGAGTTCCGCAACGAAATTCTGAAAATTGGTCCAGCGACGCTCTGCGGAAAGCCGACCCAGCAAATTCCCGCCCGTCGTCCAGGCCAGCCCGATGGAAAGGAGCGTCCCGATGCCGACCCAACTCAAAAACGAATCGCGCGGGCGCGTCTTCCGCAAGTTCTCAACGCGTTGCGCTCGATCGGCAAAAACGGCTCCCGATTCCACTTCGCCTCCCCCATCCTCCGGATCCTGGAGCCGTTTGCGAATTGCCGCCCCCAACCGATCCACGATCACGATCAAAATGAGCAGGAGGTAAAAATACGTCCAGACTTCCCGATAGTAGAATTCCTCGTGCGATAACTGGATGTAGAGCCCAATCGTCTCGATTCCGACGAATCCCAGTACCGCCGAGGCTCGCAACGCGCATTCAAAGCGGTAAAAACTGTAGGTGATGAGATTGGGAAGCGCCTTGGGCAACACGCCCAGCAAAAAGGTCTGAACGGGACCGTGACCGGTGGCCTTGAGGGCGAAAGCAGCCTCCTGAGCTTCCTCATCAACCAACTCCGAGAACACTTTGCCCAAAGTTCCCGCAAACGGAATGGCCAACGCGACCATCCCCGCCAACGGCGATACCCCCAAAGCCGACAGGATCAACAACGCCCAGATCAACTCGTGGATTGACCGTGCGAGGCTCATCACAAATCGACAGACCAGAAACCCCACTTCCAGAACGAGCTTCGTTTTTCTGCCACACGGCTCCGGCCACCACGCCTTCGAACCGAAGAATCCCAGGATCAGCGCCACGGGAATCGCGAGACTCATCGCCGCAACGGCATAACGCAGCGTCATCAGCAGCCCCTTCACCGCTTTCCACAAAATCGGATCGGCGGAATCCGGAACATTGGCATCCTGATACTCGAAAGCGGGATGCAACGCCGCATGAAAAAACTTGCCCGCCCGACTCCAGTGCTCCGCATCAGGCGGAATCAGCCCCGCAGGTGTCAACCCCAACGCAAACGCACAGACCGCAAACACGGTCGCAATGCCGAGAACCACCCAACGCCGTGATCCGCGAAGACTCATGCGTCCTCCATCATTTCCTCAACACTCAATTCGTAGAGCTGCCTCAAATCGTCTTCACCCATCTCCTCGGGAGCAGCATCGAGGATCAGTTTGCCCCCTCGCAACCCCACAATTCGGGGAAAATACTCCCGGGCCAGCTCCAAATTGTGCAGACTCATGCAGAGCGTGAACTTTCGCTCTTTGGAAAGCTCGCAAAGCAGCTTCACGGTATCACGGGCCCGAGCAGGATCGACGCTAGACACCGGTTCATCAGCCAAAATCGCCTCCGCTCCCTGAAACAGGGCCCGGGCAATCGCCACCCGCTGCTGCTGCCCTCCCGAGAGCCGGTCGGTGCGCTGATACAGCTTCTCCTCGATCCCAACTCGTTCCAGAATGGAATGAATCGCCAGCCGATCTTCCTCCGTGGGAACCAAAATATCGCGGAGAGAGCGAAACGTTCCCCGCTCGCCGCCTCGCCCCAGGATCACATTCTGAATCACCCTCAGACCTCCAACCAACCCCAGGTTCTGGGGAATGAAGGCAATTCGAGACCGAAGTTGCCTCAACTGCCCCGGGCTGAATCCCGACACTTCATTTCCAAAGACCGAGACCGTTCCCGTCTGCGGTGCGCGAATCGTATTCAGAGCCCGGAGAAGCGTCGTTTTGCCTCCGCCGCTGGGGCCGATCAGGGCAATTTTTTCGCCCTGATCGACCCGCAAACTGACGGAGTCGACCGCGAGTAACTCGCCAAACCGGCAGGTTACATTTTGAAGCTCAAACGCGGCCGCCATTCAGAAAATGGCTTACTTAATCAGGCCAACTTGAACGGCCACATCCTTAATACCGGCAAAATCTTCGTTCTTTGCCGAAATGATGGCGTCACGGTTAATCGCCTTGAGAGCGTCCGATCCTTCTGGAGCTGCAATCAGCGCATCCTGGACCTTCTTGATGAAGCCCTCGCCAAACATCGACTCAACATCGGGATGGATCGTGAAATTGTAGTCCGCGTAAAAAGGAGTCGTCCAAATAATCTTGGTCTTCTCCTTAATGTTGGGATCGCTTTCCACCAGGGAATCATACGTCTTATAGTTCAGCGCACCCACTTCGTAGGTCCCATCGGCAACCGCATTCGCCGTTGCTACGTGGCCCCCGCTCATTTGGAAACCCGGCTCTTTCGCAAACCAGTCTTCCGGCAACTTGCCGGTATTTTCCAAAATGAAGAAGCTTGGCATCAGGCGGCCGGAAGTGGAGCCAGGCGAACCAAACGTGAACGTCTTGTCCTGGATTGCCGTTGGAAACTCTTCCGAAGGCTCAAGTCCGGTCGCGACATTCGTGATGAAGTAGGACTTGTACTGCGGATCCGCCTTGCCTTGCGCGATCGCCTGAGCCCCTTCCACAGCCATTCTTGCCTGAACTCCGGAAAGTCCGCCAAACCAAACCAAGTGAACTTCCCCGTTTTTGAACTTCGTGACAGAATCCGCGTAATCTTTCGAAAACTGGAACTCGACCGGAACGCCGAGGCTATCGTGAAGATAGGCAGCCAAAAGATCGAACTTTGCCTTTTGGTCGGTGATTTTCTCATCCGGGATCGCCGAGATGTAAAACACGCTATTTCCCCCTTCAGTGGCGGCAGACTTATCATCGTCCTTGCCGCATCCACTGAGGGCCAACAGAGTCACCGCAGCCAGACCGGCGCGGGTGAGGAGTTGTTTCAACATGGGTAGCTTATTGCTGTTTGTCGGTTTTTGAACCGCATCTCTCGGCAATAGTCGAAAACCTGCCCGATTTCCTTTCAAAAATACCAAAATCTGCCGCCTCCGGTTCCCCAAACGCCCGCCATCATGATCCAACGCTCCCCTGATTCGACACCGCCTCCAGCAACGCCTTCGCCAGCTTGCGCGCCGTCTGGATCGACCGAACCTCATGAAAGTTCTGTGCCTCCACCAAGGCCCCCTCAAACAACCGATAAATCGTCGTCCCCTTCTCACGCGCGCTCGCGGCTACGATCCGGTTGGTGTCGGATTGGCAATCCAACCTACGATGCCCCGCCTCAAAAACTCGAAACGATCCTCACAAATTGGATGACCAACGATCAGTAATTGTGGAAAGATAACCCGAACCCCGCTTCCATTCCGCTCAACGCGATCCTCTCAACTCCCAGAATCGCATTTTCCGGAAACAGCGAATTCATCCCCCCAACCCAACAAGCACTCAAATGATAGGGATCCGCGCACATTTTATTCTTCGGTTCCTCTGCAGTGCAGTCGGTATGATCGCGGGCGTATTTGGGGCCGTAATTGGGTTCGCCTCGGCCGCCCAAGCCGAATGGGGCATCGCGTTCCTCGGCGTTGCCGTCCTCGTGCTCGGTCTGCTACTTCCCCATCACGTCTTCAGCAACTTCATTCCCGCCCGTTGCCCGAAATGTAGCGGCCCGGCCTACCCTCAGCGCCTCAAAAGAATCCGGTTTGTCTGTCGGAAATGCGGCCATTGCCACCAGACGAACTGGACATTTGGGTCGCGGGGCCCCGGTCGGGGGATTGAGAGCTGAGCGGAAGCATCGCCGAAGGAAGAGTAACCGCAGATCTTGCAGCTTCGTCTCGTGGGACACGGTTTTCATGGTTTTAGCGGCGTGTTAGCTAGTCCCAGACGTAACGCTCATCATAGTCGATCCCATATTTTTTGAGCAAGTCACGGTATTCATCTTGGAACGTCCGCGTGCGATGATGCCCATCATGGGTATCGATGGAGCGCAGCAGGGCGTCCTTTTGACTCATCTCGACGGAAAATGCCCCGAAGCCTTGCTGCCAAGCCCGAGCGATGCGGCGTTCCGTCAGAACGCATTTCATTCTCCATCCCGATCCCAGGTTTGAACCCTGGGCTGGGATACGGGGCCCCTTTGGAGCGGGGGAAATGCAGCGACGCTCGCCTGCGTTCTCAGTCCTTAAACTGCGCGACGAGCCCAGTGAGGGTGGATTTGGCGTCACCGTAGATCATGCGACAGTTTTCGCGGAAAAAGAGAGTGTTGACCAGTCCGGAGAAACCGGCGCCCTGTCCCCGCTTCAGGGCGAAGACGGTTCTGGCGTGGTGGACGTTGATGATCGGCATGCCGTAGATGGGGCTGGATTCGTCTTCGGCGGCGGAGGGGTTCACGACGTCGTTGGCGCCAACGACGATGGCCACGTCGACCATGTCCATCGTCGGGTTGACGTCGTCCATCTCGCGAAGCTGCTCGTAGGGCACATCCGCTTCGGCGAGGAGGACGTTCATGTGCCCGGGCATCCGCCCCGCGACGGGGTGAATGGCGTAGCGAACTTCTGCGCCGTTTTCTTCCAAAATTTCGCCAAGTTCCTTGGTGGCGTGCTGGGCTTGGGCGACCGCCATTCCGTAACCGGGAACAAATACGACGTTGCGAGCGGCTTCGAGCACGAAATAGGCATCTTCAACGCTGATGGCCTTCATCTCGCCTTCGATCTCCTGTTTGGAGCCGCTGGAGGCTCCAAATCCACCGAACAGCACGTTGCCGAGGGTCCGGTTCATCGCCTTGCACATGATGATCGTCAAAATGAGCCCGGAGGTGCCAACCAAACAGCCCGCGACGATCAGGACGTTGTTGAGAATCACGAACCCGGCGGCTGAGGCGGCGAGTCCGGAAAAGCTGTTCAAGAGGGCGATGACCACGGGCATGTCGCCGCCGCCAATCGGAATCACGCCGAGGATTCCGAGCAGGAGGGAAAGGCCGATGACCACGTAGAGAAGCGTCGGGTTTCCGGTCGTTACCCAGACGACACCGCTCCCAATCAATCCAAGAAAGACGAGGAGGTTGATCCCTTTCTGGCCCGGGAAAACCTTCGCACTCCCGCCCATTCTTCCGGAGAGCTTGAGGTAGGCGATCATCGAACCTGTGAAGGTAATTCCACCAATCAGAATCGCGGCAATGACGGCGCCACCGTTGAACCCGGAAATATCGTCACCTTGTCCCGTCTTGAAAGCGACGTCAGCCCAGCCGACCAGCAAACTCGCCAGACCGCCAAAGCCGTTGAACAGGGCGACCATTTCCGGCATTCCCGTCATCGGAACGCGCTTGGCGGCAACGTATCCAATGACCGAACCGGCAACGACACCAATGATGATGAGGTTCCAGGAGATCAGTTCGGAGGACATGCCTCCCAAGGTCGCAATTACGGCGATCAGCATTCCACCGGAGGAAATCAGGTTGCCGTCCTTTGCGGTGTTCGCGGAACCAAGCATCTTGATTCCGATGATGAAGAGAATCGACGCGACGATGTAAGCGAGGTTTTGCCAGTCCATTGATTAAATCAGCTCTAAGTCTTTCGGGTTCGGGGCCCAGTATTATTTCTTCGCGTCCTTCTTGAACATTCCCAACATGCGGTCGGTAACCACGTAACCACCCACCACGTTGATGGTGGCAAGAACGAGGGCGGCGAACCCAAGATAAACCGCAAAGCGATCGTCAACGTCGGCTTTGCCCGCGTAAATCATGGCGCCAACAATGGTGATTCCCGAAATGGCATTCGATCCCGACATGAGCGGGGTGTGCAACTGGGAGGGAACCTTGGAAATCAGCTCGAAGCCGAGAAACGCGGCCAAGGTGAAGATAAACAGGAGCAGAATGAGGATGTCGTCCATCGTCGTCTATTTTTTGAAGGCTGGATGTTGGTTGACGAATTCACCATCGTGGGTCAAAACCGCCCCTTTCAGAATCTCGTCACTCAAATCAAATTGGAACTCTTTGGATTCCTTATCCCAAAAGTGCTCCACAAAATTGCATAGGTTGGCCGCATACATTCCGCTGGCGTCACGAGGAATGAGGTTCTCCAACTTGGCGTGACCGATGATGCGCACACCGTTTTCCGTGATGACTTCCTCATCGACTTTGACGCCTTCCACGTTTCCTCCCGTTTCGGCAGCGAGGTCGACAATGATCGAGCCATTGCTCATGCTATCGACCACGTCGCTTTTCACCAGAAGCGGCGCCTTTCGCCCAAACAGCTTGGCTGTGCAAATCACCACATCACTGTTGGCGCAGACTTTGCCCTGCTCGACACGCTGTTTTTCGAGTTGCTCCGGAGTCAACTCTTTGGCGTATCCCTGATCGGTCGATCCGGTTTCTCCCAAATCAATGCGGAGCGCTTTTGCACCAAGCGATTCCGCCTGCTCAAGAGCTTCCGGGCGGGTATCGAACGCGGTCACTCTCGCTCCCAGGCGTTTCGCGGTGGCAATGGCCTGGAGACCCGCGACGCCGATTCCGATGACGAAAACTTTGGCCGGAGAAATCGTTCCCGCCGGCGTCATCATCATCGGGAAAATTTTGTTCAACCGCTCCGCCGACAAAATGACGGACATATAACCCGCGAGGTTTGCCTGAGAACTGATGGCGTCCATCTTCTGGGCGAGCGTCGTTCGCGGCATCATTTCCATGCTGACACCGGTGATCCCGCTTTTGACCAGGGTATCAATTCGCTCCTGCTCTGGAGTGTTTGCCGGAGCCTCGCCGCCGCCCAGGTGAACGTGAAACGGGTTCAAGAATCCGACGAGCATCGCACCTTTCTTCATCTTTGCGATCTCAACCGTTTCCAGCGGCGCCACACAGAAAACCATGTCGGAATCTGCGATTCCCTTTTCCCGCGCTAGTGGTTTGGCCCCGACCTCTTCGTAATCCTGGTCCGTGAAGTCGGATGTCAGGCCGAGACCTGCTTCAAAATGCACATCGAGTCCCAAGCCAACCAGTTTCCGCGCCGTTTCCGGCGTCATGGCTGCCCGAGTCTCCTTCTCCTGGGGTTGTTTAGGGACAAAAAGTCGCATAGAGAGACGCGCGACCTTAGAGGGTTGAACCTACTGTTCAAGCGGTAAAGTTTGAGAGCGTAAAAAATAGTCAAAATATTGAAAATCACATTGGCTAGAAAAATTCCAATTCCCTTAAGCAATTTCGACGATGAAACGAACCGGACTCTTTGGTGGTAGCTTCGACCCGATTCATCTGGGCCACACCATGCTGGCGGAGGAGGCGAAGGTCTCGGCCTCGCTGGATCAGGTGCTTTTTATCCCCTGCCGGCAAAGTCCGCACAAGGATGAGGCGCCGGGGGCGAGTGACGAGCAACGCTGTGAAATGATCCGGCTTGCGATCGCGGATTTTCCCTGGGCCGAGGTCTCGACGGTTGAGTTGGAGCGGGAGGATCCGAGCTATTCCTGGCAGACGGCCCAGTATTTCGCGGGGCGGGATCCCGACGCGGAGCTGTTCTGGATTCTGGGAAGCGATCAATGGGATGTGATCGAAAAGTGGGCCAACCCAGCGGTGTTGGCTGAATTGCTGACGTTCCTCGTTTTTCCCCGGGGCTCGGAAGTGAACGCCAAACCCGGGTTTCGGCATCATTTCGTCCAACATGCCCACCCCGCCAGTGCGACCAAAGTTCGAAACGCCCGAAGCGATGCGAAACAATTTTTAGCGCCAAAGGTCTTCGATTTCGTGGAAAAAGAAGGTCTTTACTGGGAACCAACCCAAACCGGCAAATCCTAAGAGCATGGTGGAATCCTGGAACATCTGTATCGACACTGGAGGCACGTTTACCGATTGCTGGGCCGTCCCGCCCGGTGGGACGGAACCAGTTCTGGTGAAGGTGCTCTCCTCCGGCAAGTTGCGAGTCCGTGTCGTCGGCGAATCCCGGATTCAGGTTCCCTGGCAACTTCCCTCCGGCTTCTTTGAGGGTTGGCAAATTGGGTTTGCGGACCAGACCGCCCGCATTGCGCAAAGCACGGTGCTCGCGGACGGCCTCCACCAGCTCAGTTTGGAGAAGGAGGCGAAACTGGATTCCGAGACCGACCTCTTCACGGGTGAAGAAGCACCGGTCATCGGAGCCCGCATCCTGACCCAAACCTGCCTGAACGATTCGTTCCCTGCGATTTCCCTACGTCTGGCCACGACCCGGGGAACGAATGCATTGTTGGAAAAGAAGGGCGCGCGGACCGCTTTTTTCGTCACTCAGGGATTCGGGGATTTGCTCCGCATTCGCGATCAACGGCGTCCCGACCTCTTTGCCCTGAATCATCAGATTCCCGAACCGCTCTATGACGCAGTTTTCGAGATTCCGGAACGGTTGGATGCCGGCGGGGCCATTCTTGAACCGCTCGATCTCGATCATGACCTTTGCTCGAAGATTTCCGCCCTCGTTGATGACGGGATCGAAGTCGCCGCGATCGCGCTGATGCACAGCTATCTCAACGACCAGCATGAGCAGGAGCTCGCAGGACTCTTGAAGAAAGCCGGCTTCAAGCACGTGAGCCTCTCCAGCGAGTTGGCGCCGTTGATCAAGCTGCTTCCCCGGGCCGAGACCGCGGTTGTCGACGCCTATCTAACTCCGGTGATGGACGAATTTCTGAACCGGGTCTCCAGGGTTACCGATGATCTTCTGGTGATGACCAGCGCGGGAGGGTTGGAACCCAACTCGGATTTTCGGCCGAAGGACAGTCTCTTCAGCGGCCCCGCAGGAGGAGTCGTCGGAGCGGCCGCAAGCGGGAAACTCTGTGGTTTCGAGAAGCTCATCACGTTTGATATGGGGGGCACGAGCACCGATGTGGCTCGCTACGATGGCGACTTCGCCTACCAATTTCAGCAGGCGATCGGGGCAACGACGCTGCTCTCCCCTTCCCTGCGCATCGAGACGGTTGCCGCGGGCGGCGGCTCGATCTGCCAATGGTCGGAAGGAGGATTGCGGGTTGGACCGGAGAGCGCGGGCTCGGTTCCCGGCCCGGCGTGTTATGGCCAGGGCGGTCCGCTCACCATCACCGACGTGAACGTGCTTTTGGGAAGGGTCGATCCCGACAATTTCGGAATCCCGTTGGGAGACGAGAGCATTGCCGCGGCCAAGGCCAGGTTGCAGGAGTTGATGCGGGAAATGGGGACGAACGAGCCGGAGGAAGAGGTCCTCGAAGGCTTGTTGCGCATCGCCGTGGAGCAAATGGCCGACAGCATCGGAACCATCTCGATTCGCGAGGGCGCGAATCCTTCAGACTACGCACTGCTCGCGTTTGGCGGCGCGGGCCCACTTCATGCCTGCGCCATTGCCGATCGACTTGGCATGTCAACCATTCTCGTCCCGGCTGAGGCCGGGGTTTTGAGTGCCTTCGGGCTTCATCACGCCGAGGTGGAACGGTTCGCGGAACGGCAAGTCTTGCATAACCTGGCCGACTGTCCTCAGATTGAAGATTGGCTGGGTGAGTTGCGGGACGAAGCGGCAGAAAAGCTCGGGACCGAATCCCAGGTTCGACGTCGCATCGCGGAGTTGAGATTGAGCGGTCAGGAAGCTCCGCTTGATCTGGAAATCGACGATGCAGACCAATTGGCGACGCAGTTCCGTGCCAAGTACCGGACCGTTTTCGGATACGAGCCACAGCCTTCCCAACCTATTGAGCTGGTGAGTCTGCGAGTCGTTGTTTCGAAACCGCAAACGGCGAAGGTCTCCTCGGTCCGCCTCACGGCAAAAAACACGGCGCCGAAGGAGAGCGGTCCATTTCTGAATCGAGCTGCGCTCAGTCCGGGCGATCAGCTCAGCGGCCCGAGAATCATTCAAGATCCCTTCAGCACGCTCTTCCTCCAGACTGGCTGGAGCGCGACGGTTCACGAAACCGGATCGCTGATTCTTCGTCGAGTCGGAGACGCAGCCAGTGTCGAGACCGCCACGGCAACCGACTCCCCGTTGGTTCGCGAACTCTTTCGCCATCGTTTTCAGAACATCGTCGAGGAAATGGGCGCCATGCTGCAGCGCTCCGCGGTTTCCACCAACGTGAAGGAGCGCATGGACTTTTCCTGCGCCTTGCTGGATGCGGAGGGCCAACTCGTGGTCAATGCGCCCCACATTCCCGTGCATTTGGGCGCGCTGGGATTGTGTGTGCGCGAAGTTGCCAAACACCTGGAACTTGGCCCCGGCGATATCGCGATTACGAATCATCCGGGCTTTGGCGGCTCTCATCTTCCCGACGTGACCCTGATCACAGCGATCTTCGAGGCAGGCCAGCGCATCGGGTATGTGGCAAACCGGGCTCATCACGCTGAAATTGGCGGGATCCGGCCCGGCTCCATGCCACCCAACGCGCAAAATCTGGAGGAGGAAGGCGTGGTCATCGCGCCGATGCTCCTTTTTGAAGGCGGAAACCCCAAGTGGGAGCAAATCGAGGAAATCCTCACCCACTCCCCGCATCCGACCCGAAAACTCGCCGACAATCTGGCCGATCTTCAGGCGCAAGCCGCAGCCAACTTGAGAGGTGCCCAAAGCCTGGAAGCCCTCGTCGCCGAGCATGGAGGCCCACTCATTCGCCTCCAACTGGAGTCGCTTGCCGAGCAATCGCGGGCCAGCTTCCACAAGGCCCTGAAATCTCAGTCGCTGGCTGAGAATGAAGCGGAGGAGAAGCTGGACGATGGCACGGTCATTCGCGTTGCCGCAAAACACGAGAACGAACGGTTCGTGCTCGATTTCACCGGGACGAGCGCCACCGTGCCGGGAAATTTCAGCGCGACACCGGCCATCGTGCGAAGCGCCATTCTCTATTGCCTACGACTTTGGACCGGCAGCGACCTGCCCCTCAACGAAGGCTTGCTGCGCGACGTTTCCACGATTCTGCCACGCTGTTTCTTGAATCCCGAGTTTCCGGCAAATCCCCGCGAGTGCCCGGCGGTCGTTGGCGGCAATGTCGAAACGAGTCAGCGGGTGGTCGACACGATTCTCAAACTGTTCGGCATCCAGGCGTGCAGCCAGGGAACGATGAACAACTTCATCTTTGGGAATGACCGTTTTGGTTACTATGAAACGATCGCCGGAGGTGCCGGCGCGGGCCCGGACCATGAGGGCGCCAGTGGTTTGCACACCCACATGACCAACACCGCGATTACCGATCCCGAGATTCTGGAAAAACGGTATCCCATTCTGCTCCGGCAGTTCGCGATCCGAAAACAGTCGGGAGGGAAAGGCAGATTCGCCGGTGGTGATGGCGTCATCCGCGAATTCCAGTTTCGGGAGCCTCTGGAGGTTTCCCTGCTGATGCAGCACCGCATCGAACCGCCTTATGGGCTCAACGGAGGTGAGCCAGGCTCGTTAGGAACTCAACACTTGATTCGCTGCGATGGCGAAACCGTCGCCATTCCGGGGATCGCCGCGATTGAGGTTCAAGAAGGCGAACGCATCGTGATCGAAACGCCCGGCGGTGGCGGGTTCGGCGTTGCCTGATTGACAGGGTGGACCGACTCCGCTTCGCTACCTTCATGTTCAGGAAACCCCTCTTCCTCTTTTTGGGCCTGCTTCCCCTTTTTCTTCAGGCACAGCCCAACATTCTCTTCATCACGGTTGATGACATGAATTGCGATTCCATCGGCGCCTTTGGCTGCCCGCTGGAAGACATCACGCCAAACATCGACAAACTGGCGGGGCAAAGCCTTCGGTTCAACAAAGCCCATGTCGTGGTTGGCAATTGTTACCCCTCACGAAACGTGATGTTCAGCGGTCGCTATCCTCACAACTCGGGTGTCGAAGGGTTTTACCAGGTGAAGCCAACCAGCTTCCCGGTCTTGTGCGACTTGATGCAGCAAGGCGGTTACTACGCTGCGATTCGCGGCAAAGTCGCCCACTCGACTCCGTATCAGCCCTACGCCTGGGATGCCGACCTCACCATTCTGCCCGATGGGACCAAAGCCCATCTCAAGGACGCCGCGTCCTACTATCAATCCGTCAAAACCGGAATCGAATCAGCGGCTTCCCAGGAAAAGCCGTTCTTCATCAACGTCAATATCTCCGATCCTCACAAACCGTTTTGGCATCCGGGCGACAAGCACCCCACGTCCAGAATCTACACCGCAGATGAAGTGCCGGTTCCCGGCTACCTTTGGGATGATCCGAAAGTCCGCGAGGAACTGGCCCTCTACTATTCGTCCGTTCGAAGGGCTGACGACTGTGTTGGGCAAATTCTTCGTGCTCTCAACGAATCCGGAAAAGCGGGCGAGACCATCATCATGTTTCTCTCTGATCACGGGATGCCCCTGCCATTCTCCAAAACCCAACTCTATCATCACAGCACCAGAACGCCGCTCATCGTGAATTGGCCGGGGGTGACTCAGGCTGGCGCAATCGACGATTCCCATCTCGTTTCCGCCGTCGATTTGCTGCCAACGTGGTTGGAGATGGCCGAGCTCGAAGCTCCGGACGGTCTGGACGGACGCTCGTTGGTGAAGTTGATTCGCGGCGAGAACGAAGAAGGCTGGGACCGGGTTTACAAGGAATACAACGAGAACGCGGGCGGCCAACGCGCCCCGATGCGTGCCGTTCAAACCCAGCAGTTTCTTTACCTCTTCAATCCCTGGTCAAACGGTGAGCGACAGTTCAAGACGGCAACGCAGGGAACGGCTACCTATCGCCGGATGAAGCAGGTTGCCCCCACAAACGCCGAGATTGCCGCGCGATTGGACTTGTTTGACTTTCGGGTCGTCGAAGAACTTTACGATGTGGAGAAAGACCCGGATTGTTTGGTCAATCTGGCCGCGAATCCTGAATTCAGGCCGCAACTTCAGGAGATGCGGCAAAACCTGGAAACGTGGATGGCTCGAACCGGCGATCCCGCGAAGGAAGCCTTCACCAATCGAGATTCGCCGGAGGTCGTTCAAGCATTCATGGCAAAACAGGAGGCGGAATCGCTGGAGCGGCGCGCCATTCGCCGGAAAAACAAAGCCCCAAAGAACAGCGCAAACCCGCCGAAAAAAGGCAAGAGCTAGAGCAGTTTCTAGCCTTTCCAACCATTCGCTTTCAGAACCTCAGCCAGGCTCACGGGGACTCCCCCCTGACGCTTGCTTTCATCGGCGGCTTCCATGAACGCGAAAATCTCGATGGTGGTTTCGAGCGGAACCGGCGCAACTCCGGTTTGAAAAAATCGAACCACTTCGCGGAGCATCGGAGTGTAATCGCCGCCTGATTGTTGCTCGACGATCGCCTTGGTTCCAAACTTCGTCACTCGATAGCCGGTTTTCTGATTCCGAAGCCCGTAGAGCACCCCAACTTTGCCATCGGCCCAGGTTCCCGTGACGACGTCCGTATTCCCGGTATGAACGCGCGTGACGGTTTCGCATCCCGTTCCGAGAACCGTAAAAAGTGCCTCCGTTGGGTGAACTCCATACCAGAAAAGATCCGGATGATTGGGTTCGAAACTTGCCGGGCCGTAGGAAATTGCCCCGCGAACCTCGCCCGCATCGGCTTCCGCCACGTCTACGACTCCAGGGTAAAACCGCAATGAGGAGCTGCTCCAACACGGAACGCCCGTTTCTTTCGCCAATTGGTAAATCTCAATCGCGTCCCGCAGGCTCCCGGCCAATGGCTTATCGATGAACATCGGCTTTCCGGCAGCAAAAACCGGCCGGGCCTGCTCCAAATGGGGACGTCCATCCACACTTTCCAGCATCACCGCGTCCACATGCTTGCACATTTCTGCAATCGTTGGGTAAAGCTGAACGCCGTAATCGTTGACCAGGGTTTCGGTAAATTTGTCGACGCGGTCCGCACTCGAGGGAATGTCGGGACTGCCTCCCTTGAAGGCGGCAACCACCCTGGCCCCCGGAACATGGTTCTTGTTTTCAGGATCGTTGAACCGCGAGGTAAATGCGGTCACGTGGGACGTGTCCAACCCGATCAGACCAATGCGAATGGGTTCATCAGCAGCGGTTGCCACCAGCGAACAAGCCCCGAGAAGGCAAAGAACGCTGGTCTTAAAAGGAATGAGGATTGGGGTTTTCATCCCTCCCAGTCTGTTCTCGAACGAAGGAGTATCCAACCCCAAATTCACCAGGATTTGGGCCGTAGAAACGTCCTGACGCGGTGAATATCTGCCCGATTTTGAGATTGACTTGAAGGCTGAAACCATGTGTTCTCGGGGCCGAATGAATCTTAAGAGAATCCTCCCCTCCCTCTCTCTCCTCTTTGTCGCGTTTAGTCTCAGCAGCTGTGGAATGGCACGTCAAACCGTTGGCACCGCTGCAGGATTGACCAATTCCGTGCTCAATAATCCCGTTGGCACCGCAGCTGGGCTCACACGCACAGGAATCGCAACTGGGCGAAACCTCACCCGAACCGGAGCGAATACGCTCAATCGTGCAACTCGCTCGGCTGCGGAAATTGCTCCCTACGCGGCCACTGCGGCCTCCATCTTTTCGCCCCTTCCCTGAGTCTTAGACCAAATATCGGGTTGCGCCGTGCGTCGAAGGTTTCTACAATGATCCGCCGGGATTCCGGCGACCTACTGCAAATCTCAGAAAAAGATCCAATCGCAGCATTTGTTATGCAAAAAACCAACCTCAAAATCCTAGTTATGGGAGCGGCTGCCAGTCTTGGCGTCGGCTCTGTTCTAGCGCAAGACGACGAAAAAATCGATTTTGCCACGCAGATTTACCCAATGGTCAAAGGCAGTTGTGTGCAATGCCACCAGCCTTCCTATGAGTATGAGTCCAATGGCCGGACCCGGACCAAGCGCCCCAAAGCTGATCTTATTGTGTCGAGCAAGGAAGATTTCCTGAAGGGTGGAGAAAGCGGAGCCGTGATCGTTGCTGGAAAACCCGACGAGAGCGAGTTTCTCCACCGGACGCTTCTTCCGATTGATGACGACGATCATCAGCCACCAGAAGGCAAGTCTCCTCAGTGGTCCGATGCAGAGAAAGCCCTTTTCGCGAAATGGATCGAGCAAGGCGCCGACTTCGGCGACTGGGTCAAGGATGAAACACCCGGTGAAGTGACGAACGTCTGGGATGGCGACAAGGAAGAAGGAAGTCCCTGGTCTGGCAAAGAACTCGAAGCCGAGCAAGTGAGAGTCTTTGACGAGGAAGGCAATATTACGGTGAAGAGCTAAACCTGGCTGAAACAACCGTAGACCAATTCCAAGACCGGGCTGGATTTCCAGTCCGGTCTTTTTTTGCTCTCCGACCTCTTTTTTCTGGGACGTGGTTGGGAATTGCTGTTTGCTCGACCGATGAAAAACCCCGTTTTCAGCGTTCTCTTCCTCACCGCAGTACTCGTTCCGGCTCATGCGCAGGATGCCGAGCTTCGCCTCGAGGGCAGGGTCGCCTTTACCGAGGGACCGGCGTGGCACCCGAGTGGAAATCTCTACTTCACCGATATTGAAAACAACCGGATCATGCGCCGGGACCCGAGCGGCAAATTTCACGTTTATCGGACTCCATCAGGAAAAGCAAACGGGTTGGTTTTCGACACCGAAGGACGATTGCACGCCTGCGAGGGAGGAGGCGAAGGCGGAAATCGGCGCATCACCCGCACCGAACTCGACGGGACGATATCGGTTCTTTCCGCCAACTACCAAGGTAACAAATACAACTCGCCCAACGATCTCGTTCTGGATCGTTCAGGCCGAATCTACTTTACCGACCCGCGTTACGGCGATCGCGACGACATGCAGATAACCGATGCGGAGGGAAAGGAAATCGAAGGCGTTTATCGCATCGATCCCGATGGTTCCGTTCATCTAGTAATTACACACGAAGTGGAGCGGCCCAATGGCATTGCCTTGTCGAAGGACGGAACGTTTCTCTATGTCTGTGACAACATGAACGACACTCCGACCGGGAACCGCAAGTTGTGGCAATTTGAGGTGGGAGCCAACGGATCCATCAATCTGGAAAGCCAAAAGCAGCTGTTTGATTGGGGCACGGATCGCGGGCCGGACGGGATGACGGTGGGGCCTGACGGGAACCTCTACGTGACCGCGGGATTCAATTTTCCAAGTCCTCCCAATCAGACTGCCGATCGATACAAAGCAGGTGTCTACGTTTTCTCTCCAGAAGCTGAACTCCTTCGCACCATTCCCGTCCCGATCGACATGATTACCAACTGCACGTTTGGAGGAGAGAACGGAAATACCTTGTTCATCACCGCAGGCCACAAGCTCTGGAGCCTTGAAATTGCGCCCTCGATTCCCAAGGCGATTCGCCCAACGCAATAACCAATTGCCCAAACGGGCCAGCCTTTAGGCAGCGGTAAACACCAATCGGCTCGGAGGCGAAGATGCAATCAAGCTGAAGGCGACGTCTTCACCAGAAACTTCCACCGTGGTTTCGGACTCAGGATGCGATTCGAAAAACAGGGTTTCCGTATCCGGTTCAGAATGCAAAATCATTTCTTCATCGGGTCCCGAAACCGGGCGCCCGGCTGCTTCCTCCAGATTCAGAAAGTAGGTTTCTCCCTCGGGCGCACCTGCGGTATAAACGAAACGTGCCGCGGCAGGCGTGTCAGCGTCTGGGGAAATCTGTGAGGAAGCATCATCTTCATCAACCAGTCCCCAAGGCTTGATCTGCGCTCCCACCTGGTTCAACGCGTTCTCAATGGAAACCGGTTGGAGCGGTTGAACGGATTCCTCCGAACTGGCGACCGTGACCGGCGGCGTATCGTGGGATGCATCAACTGACGATGGAGCCGAATCCATCTCGAAAAACCCGACGGGCGCCGCCGAGTAGAGAATTCTTGCCTCCAAAGATTCGAGAAGCAACTTCGGTTGGCGCGGATGGGAACTTGGATTCATTATGCCTATGTGGTTTTAGGCCCCGTTTTTGTGAGAATATACAAAACGGATGAAATTGCACTCGTTTTTTTGTTGGCCTGTCAAGGACCTCGGAATTCTACCAATGCCTCATCCCGGAAAAAACCGGAAACCTTCGCGAGAGATTTGGTTCGAGTTCCAAGCGCGGCGATAGGCCTATCGCTCAGCCCAAACAATGAGAGAGCAGGCTAGTTTACGGATGATGCTCTAGCTTATCGACTTCAGGAATTCCACAACACGCTGTCTGAGTTCTGGATTGGCCCGGTTCTCAGTTCGAGCGAACGCCGCTTCATCCAGATCTGACCGAATTTGTGCCAAGTTCGCCCGCAAATTCGCAGGCAGAACACTGAGCTTGTCAATCTCACCTCGGCTTAAGGAAGCGAGATCCACATCGAACCTCTCCTTCATTGCGGTTTCGAGAACGGCCCGTATTTCAGTTTCGCTGGATGCGTCCCTCAAAGCGACAAGGGCGGAAGCGCCCGGCTTCTCAGCGGATTCAGATACGACAGCTTTCTCTCCAAACAAACGCGCCTTCCAATAGCGGAATCGCAATCCTCCCCAAACCGCAATGATGAGGGTGATCGACACCCAACGTATCCACCCGCGATCCGGTCGAATCGATTTCACGGCGGGCTTCAGCTCTGCGTCGAGCGGATCACCTTCCACCATCGAAGAAATAGTGTAGGGAATCGGCTCGGTCGTGATCGTCAGTGGGATGCTCGATTCATCATTCGGCCAAAAAACCAGGGTGAGTTCGGGAATCTGCCCCTCTCCGGGCAAATTGGGCAGCAAACGATAGTCCCAGCGATCAACAATGAACCCCGCGCTCTCTTTTCCGGAAATGGACTTCTCGACCTTCGCCAACGCAAACTCTGGCATCGCCGCGATCGAACGATACGGCGGCTCGGGCTTGAACCTGCGTTGGTTCCCGGTTTCCTTCATTTCAGCCATCGGAACTTCCGGCACGACCATCGTAACGCTCAATGTCAGGGTATCCGCAACGGTCGCCTGCTCCGGCACCTTCAGTTCCACGAACGCCCGCACGGGCCCATTCTCATAGGAACTCGCCTCAAGCAGGAAAAGAATCGGGATCAGCAGGCTAACCATGATGGTTCCCCCTTCGCTTCCGAATTCGCTCCTTCAGGAAACTGTGCAGGGCTCCAACATAATCGTGCCCGACCCAAAGCGAAAATTGATCGACTCCAGCCGCATCCAACTCCTGCCAAAGTTCCGATCGCTCCTCCTGAGCCGTCTCCGCAAACGAGGAGCGAACCTTGCGATCGCCGGAATCCACCACAATCATTTCGCCGCTTTCCGCATCCCTGATCCGGACCAAACCGGCTGCGGGCAACTCCACCTCGTGAGGATCCACGACCGAAACCGCCACCACGTCATGGGATCGCGCAGCAGCTTGCATGGCATCGAAAAATCCACGGGTTTGGAAGTCGGAAATCACGAACACGACCGCTCGGCGCTTCGCGATATGCATCAACATCTCGAGCGGCTCGTTCAGGTTCGTTCCCGAAGAAGCCGGCTGATGTGTCAGCGTCTCATACACGATCTGCGACACATGAACACGCCCCTTCGCGGGAGGCAGATGTCGCTCCACCTGATCCGTGAACAAGATCAGCCCCACCCGGTCATGATTCGCCGCCGCCGAATGAGCAAGCAAACCGGCCAATTCCGCCGCCGCTTCCCGCTTCGTCTGGTCGCTGCTCCCGTAATTTTCCGAAGCGGAAACATCGACGAGCAGATACACCGTCAAATCGCGTTCCTCGATAAAGCGCTTCACAAACGGCTCGCCGGTTCGCGCCGTCACGTTCCAATCGATCGTCCTCACCTCGTCTCCAGGCTGATAGGGGCGCACCTCGTCGAATTCGATGCCCCGCCCCTTGAAGACACTCAAATACTCCCCGGCCAACAATTCTTCAACCGCCTGTCGACACCGAATTTGTAGGGATTGGAATTGGAGGTCTGAGTCAGTCACTACGGTGAATCTGACTTTCGGTGGATTGAACCGTTCGTAAAGACGGAAATCCTCCCGTCATTGCCAGTTTGAGCTTCCGCGGCGCAGTGTTACTATCAGTTCAGCATGAGTGAAGCCGTCGCCTTCCAAAAAGAAACCATTTCCATCGCGGACTATCTCGATGGTGAGCCGTTTGCATTGGAGCGCCACGAGTATGCGAATGGGCAAGTGTTCGCGATGGCGGGAGCCAGTGAAGATCACGAGACAGTAGCAGGGAATTTGTTTGTGCACCTGCATCTCCATACAAAGGGTAAGGGATGTCGCGTGTTTAAAGGCGATATGAAGCTCCGGCTTTCGCTCAACGAAGCCGACCTGTTTTACTACCCCGACATCATGGTGACCTGTGATCCTCGGGATACGGATCCCATTTTCAAAAAGCATCCCAAAGTGCTGATTGAAGTGATGAGCGACTACAACAAGGACCACGTCGAAAAACTGTTCGCCTACCAGCAGATCGAAACCCTTCAGGAATACCTCATCATCGATCAAGATCCCACAGAGAAAAAGGCGTGGCTCTATCGGCGAGAAACCAATTGGGCCAAGGAAGAGGGAGCGCCTGACGGGGTCGTTTCCCTGGCGCCCCTCGATTTTTCCATTCCTCTGGCCGAGCTCTACGAAGTCTAACTCGGCACGGGCACTTTCTTAAAAATCTGCTCCACCACCTCGTCCGGCGTCACGTCTTTCGCTTCCGCCTTGTAGGTCAGCGCGATCCGGTGTCGCATCACTTCGTTCGCAATCGCCCGAACGTCAGCCGGCAACACGTAATCCCGTCCATCCATCATCGCACACGCCTTGCTAGCCTTCGCCAGATTGATGCTGGCGCGCGGGGATGCCCCATGGCGAATCATCGGCCCCAGCTCTTCCAACCCGTAGGTCTCGGGATGACGCGTGGCATCGACAATGTGGAGAATGTAGCTCTCCACGGTATCCTTCATAAAAACCTCATCCAGCGACTTCCGCAGCTTGAGAATTTCCGGTCCGCCCGCGATCGAAGAAACCTCCAAGTCCGGACTGCTCTGCGCCATCTTGCGCATGATCTTCTGCTCCTGCTCAAGCGTCGGATATTTCACGATCACCTTGAATAGAAACCGGTCGAGCTGGGCCTCGGGCAGTGGATAGGTTCCCTCTTGTTCGATCGGGTTCTGCGTCGCCAACACCATGTAGGGCTCATCCAATTTAAAGCTTTCCTCCCCGATCGAGACCTGTTTCTCCTGCATCGCCTCCAGCAGCGCACTCTGCACCTTGGCCGGCGAACGGTTGATCTCGTCCGCCAACAGGATGTTGGAAAAGACCGGCCCCTTCTGCGTATGGAACTCCCCGGTCTTCGGATGAAAAACCAGCGTACCAACCAAATCCCCCGGCAACAAATCCGGGGTAAACTGAATCCGATTGAAATCGACATCCAGCGCCTTCGCCAACGTGCTCACCAACAGCGTCTTCGCCAATCCCGGGACGCCCTCGATCAAGACGTGCCCGCTGCAAAGCATCGCAATGAGCAATCGTTCAACGACCTCTTCCTGACCCACCACCACCTTCGCAATTTCATCGCGAATCCGGCTCAAAACCTTCTGTTCTTCGGCAAATACTTTGGGGGCTGTCGCCATAGGAACGCCGATCTTCGCGGCTTGTCGCGAAACATGCAAGTCCAGGCTTCAAATCGGGTCCTCAAGGACGGCCGATTGCCCGACATCGATTCGAGGCCAGCGCGAAAGCTGGTGTTGGCCGTGCGAAGCAACGGACGCGGAATCGGCGAAACTGGATGAGATCCCTGGAACCCGCCCAAACCGCGGGAATCGCCCCTTCGACCAAGAACAACTCGCCCACGACATTGCTGTTTGCCGCCGTGGAGCGTCGCGTAGCGACTGTTGATGTTAGCCGTGGGTTCTCAACCCACGGAGCCAAGGAGTCGAGCCATGCGTCGCGTAGCGACTGCTCAAACAGGGAAACCGCCAACCGAAATCCCGAAACGTGCTCAGCCCCACAGATACCGCTCGTCATATTCCACGCCGTGTTTTTTCAGGAGCGCGACGTATTCTTCCTCGAAGGTTCGCTTCTGATGATGCTCGCGCTGATTGGCGATGTATTGGATGACGTCCGGCGCGGCGGAGGAGCTGACGGTGAATGCCGAGTAACCGTCTTGCCAACTAAAACGCGTTTTCAAAAGTCCCGATTGATTGATGGCGTTGGAGGAACCTCCTTTGAGACGTTTCATGGCTTCGGATATTGTCAGGGTTTTTGGGATGTCGATGAGGGCGTGGATATGGTTTTCGATGCCGCCAATTCGTCTTGCATGCATGCCGTGGGTTTTGCCGGTTTCGGCGATGATGGCCCAGAGGCGTTCTTCGATTTCGGGCGCGATCAACATTTCCCGGTTCTTCGTGCTGAATACGCAATGGTAAAGAAGTTCGGTATACGTGTTAGCCATTCTTGAGCTTAATCTGGTGATCGGTCGCTATGCGACGAATTTTTGGCCGACGCTTTCCGTGGATTGAGAACCCACGGCTAACATGAACGGTCGCTGACGCGACGTGTCGGAGCCACTTACCGGTATGGCAGCTCGCCACAGCCCAATGTATCGCTCGAATGACTGTCCTTTGGTGGCTTGTTTGCTGAGAATCCCCCTCTCCCAAATCCACTTCAGCTCGTGCATGATGCAAAACCTGCTGCGGCCGATTCCGACGGAGGATCCGGAGCTTTTTCTGATTCTCGGCGACCATGTTTACGCTGATACCGATGACCTGGCGATGGCGCCGTATTTGTCCACGCCGCTCAACTGGCTTCTTTACTTTCGGAGGGCATCCAGGCACTCCACCATCACCTCCAACGAGTCGCCCAATCGATGATTGTCATCGACGGCGACGAGCCGCGCTTCGTCCAGGCCACTGTTTGCGAGCAGTTCCTGGCTGTGGGCGAAGGGAATCGTCTCATCGCGGGTGCCATGCAAAATGATGGTGTTCGGGCCGACGCGAGTTGCCCGACCCCAGTTTTTCCAGGCCGGGCAGAGCAAGAGTAGCGGCGTATCGCCAAGCTCCAGGTTCGCGGCAACCGCGCCACCGCGGGAGGAACCAATCACGACATCCGGAGCCTGACGATCAAGCTCAGCCTGGGCGATGCTTACGGCTTCGTCAAAGTCTTCGTTCGGCAACGCAGGGTTCAGCACCTCGTGCCCGTAGTTAACGAGAAAGGTGGGTTTCGTCCCGCCCGGTTTGCTGTGCCATCCATGGAGGAAGAGAATTCTCATGTTAGGGACAGAATCGCCATCTGCGGAGTCAATGCAAATTGGCCGCCCAACTATTCGACCCACTTTCCTGCCGCGTCCGTGATGACAACGCGCTCCTCATCAACGCTCTTCACCAACTTCGACGCGACCCGCAGCGCATCGATCAAGCTGTCAATCTGCTCAAACTGCATCATGGGTCCACCGGATCGAACGTTGACTGAAAACGGGGGCAGAAATTCGCTGGAAGGAATGGTTTCCGGTGTGTCTTCGTCGCCGCTCGACACCTCGACATCGCCTTGGCCAAACTTCCGCCGAACCATGGAAAAAAACGATCGCACAATGGGTTTCACCATTGATTCCTTACGCCTGATTGCAGCCGAGAGAGACATCCAGACATTGGCTTGCACAAGTCGCCCCGCGATCGCTATGCTGCGAGAACATGACCGCAATCCTTTCCCTCATTCTCCTGGTTCTTGTCACCACCGCGACGGGAGAAGAACCTCTCAGCCGAATCCATTTCGGCTCATGCATTAAACAGGAACAACCCCTGCCGATCTTCCAAACGATTCTGGCTGATGAACCGGAGTTGTTCCTCTTTCTCGGCGATAATATTTATGCGGACACAGACGATATGGCGGTGATGCGGGCGAAGTATGCCAAGCTGAACCAGGATCCGGGATTCTCGTTATTGCGGGCGAGTTGCCCGATCCTGGCAACTTGGGATGATCATGATTTTGGGAAGAACGATGCGGGAGCGGAGTATCCGCACAAGGCGGCGGCGCAGCGGATTTTCATGGATTTTTGGGGTGAGGCGCCGGGTTCACCGAGGAGGATGCGGGAGGGAATTTATGATGCGGTGAGGATTGGGCCCGAAGGGAAACGGGTGCAGGTGATCCTGCTGGATTGCCGCTATTTTCGCGGGCCGCTGAAAACCGGGGAGCGGCGCGTTGGCGGGAAATACTATCCTGACGCGAATCCTGAGATTCCGATGTTGGGCGAGGCGCAGTGGGCTTGGTTGGAGGCGGAGTTTCGCAAGCCGGCAGAGCTGCGAATCTTGGCAACGGGAATTCAGTTCCTCGCGGAGGCGGCGGGGCAGGAGACGTGGTCGAATCTGCCGAGCGAGCGACGACGGATGATCGATCTCATCGCGAAGACGCAGGCAGGTGGAGTGATTTTTTTAAGTGGCGACCGCCATTGGGCGGATCTGTCCGTGCAGACGGAGGAGGTGCCGTATCCGCTCTATGATTTGACGTCCAGCGCGTTGAATCAGATCCATCCTCGCGGCACGCCAACCGAGAATCGATTTCGGGCGATCAAGGCTCCCAAATCGACATATCACCAGCCGAATTACGGAGTGGTCGGGATTGATTGGGAAACGTCCACCGTCCAGTTGGAGATTCGCGATGCGGCCGGCAAGACACAGATTTCGCGTCAGGTATCGCTGGAGGCGTTGCGACAAGCGCCGTGAGATCCACTTTAATGGGCGCGCGCTTTCTCGCGAATCTCAATCACGCGCTTCATGACGTGGCTGAGTTTTCCTGACCAATCCGCGGTGCCAAACGCATCGTGAAGCGTGCGATACAGTTCGTAGATCTCTGCGTAGACGGCTTGGTTGGTTGGATCCGGCGTATAGACCCGGTCGCGGAATCCGCAGACGCCGCTTTGGGCTTCCTCGATTGTGATTTGGCCGCTGGAGACGGCACCGAAAATGGCGGCTCCCAGGGCACAGGTTTGATCGCTTTTGGCGACTTTGAGCGGACGACCGATGATGTCGGCATAGATCTGCATGAGGGTGGCGTTCTTCGTGGACAAACCGCCGGTGTTGATGACCTCATCGACCTTGACGCCATATTCCTCCATCCGGTTGATGATGGTGAGGGCGCCGAAGGCTGTGGCCTCGATCAAGGCGCGATAAATTTCATGGGCTTGGGTGTGGAGAGTTTGGCCGAGGAGCAATCCGCTGAGCCGCACATCCACGAGGATGGTGCGATTGCCGTTGTTCCAATCGAGGGCGAGAAGGCCGGTTTCGCCAGGCTTGAGCTTGGATAGCTCGGCTTCCATCTTTTGGAATTTTTCGTCCATGGAAACTCCGTATTTGTCGGGAACCAGATTGTTCACGAACCAGAGAAACATGTCGCCAACCGCGGATTGCCCGGCTTCGATTCCATAATACCCGGGAAGAACCGAGCCATCGACAATACCGCAAACGCCGGGAAGCTCGTCGAGCTTGCGCGAAGTCGGCGCGACGGTGACGTCGCAGGTGCTGGTCCCGAGAATTTTAACGAGGGTGCCTTCTTTTACGCCGGCACCGACGGCTCCCATGTGGGCGTCGAAGGCTCCGACACTGACGGCAGTTCCCTCAGGCAATCCAAGTTTGGCGGCCCATTCCGCAGTCAGGCCTCCAGCCTTGGTGTCGGCCGTTTGCGCCGATGAATAGAGCCGGTCGCGCAATGCCGCGAGGTCGGGATCGAGCTGGGCGAGAAATTCCGCGTCGGGAAGTCCTCCCCAGTCCTCACAATACATTGCCTTGTGACCGGCGGAGCAAATGCCACGCGCCATCGTTTCCGGCTTGGTGTTTCCGGTGAGAACGGCGGGCAGCCAATCGCAGTGCTCCACCCAACTGTAGGCGGCGGCGAACACGTCCGGAGCGACATTTTTGCAACGCCAGATTTTGCTCCACCACCATTCGGAGGAATAGATGCCTCCACATTTGGCGAGATATTGGGGCCGTTCGTTCGCGGCAAGTTCCGTGATTTTGGCGGCTTCGTCATGCCCGGTGTGATCTTTCCAAAGCCAAACCATCGCATCGAGATTGTCCCGAAATTCAGGTTTGAGGCCCAGAGGCGTTCCCTCTGCATCGACCGGGATTGGCGTGCTGCCGGTCGTATCGATTCCGATTCCAATGATGCTGGCAGGATCAAAGCCGGGATCCGCTTGCCGGGCCTGTTCGATCGCGCCCTTGATGATGACCTCCAGTCCATCGAGGTAATCCTGTGGATTTTGGCGGGCCACATTCGGGTCCTTTGTCGTCAGGATACCGAGTTCTCCAGATGGATACGGGAAGACGACAGAGCCGAGTTCCGCGCCGGTTTCGAGGTTTACGAGCAACGAGCGGCACGAGTTGGTGCCGTAGTCCAGGCCAAGGGCATGTTTGTCCATGTCACGTCGTAACACGGGATCGATTTGAGGGCAAGCCGACTAGCGGAAGACGTCGATGTAAATGTTGGCGCAATCCTTGGGTGAACGGGCGATCACCAGCCGGGAGGCGCGCGAATAAAAGCGATTTGCCTCGCTACCATTCAGGGGAATCGGTTTCGTCTCGGCCGCTTGCTGGGCTTGTTGCAGTTTTTCCGGGCCGCCACCTTCGTATTCCTTGGCCAGCCCCTCGTAGATGGCTCCCTGATAGAAGTGAAAACGCTCCTCCTTGACGGAATCGATCGTGGAATTGGGGTTCTGCGGATGGAACGTCCAGTGGTTTTCCTGCCGGTACACAAAAAAGAGTTCACCCTCCATGAAGTAGAAGGATTCGGAGAACCCGGAATGATCTCCGAGCGAGCCATCGACCGTGATCAACTCGAGCGAACCTGATTTGGGATGGCGATGGTAGACGGCTTTCGCTTCAATTGGAACACTTTCATCCGCGAACTCAATGGCAGAAATTCGGGCGTCGCGCAGGTTGATGTCGTTGAACCATTCGCGAATCTGCTTGGTTCGCGCGGTGGCGATTTCTTCACTGAGTTTCGCCTGAGCCTCCGATTCCTCGACGGGTTCCAGCCGTATTCCGGCGAGAACCTGGCGGATCTGGGCCGCATTGATCTCTGCGCCGCTTTCATCCAAAGCATTTCCTTCCGCATCGAGGAACTGGATCTCAGCGTCGATCACAAGGTTGAAGGGATAACCATCGCCACTTCCCCTTGGCTTGGCAGAAAAAACATAGGGGGCTACCCGCTGACCGTCCAGGTTCTCAAACTGCTTGCCCAATCGCGTGGCCGTTCCTGCCGGAACGACATCGAACGTCATCTCAACGAACGATTGCAGCTTTCGATTCTGACTGAGCAAGGGAACCACATCGTCCCAGGAAACGCTGCCCCCCGCAGAGGTAATCTGTGGGAGCATCAATGCGGCAAAGATGAAGTTTCTGGCCCGGATCATGGTCGAACAAAGTGTGCTATTATAGACTTAGCAACCCCACTTTCCTTCACAATGGCCTTTCACTTGCCCCCAGAACAAGCGGCGAGGCTCGACGGCCTATTCGAGCAACTCACCAACCGCCGAGAACATTATATCGGATATCCGTGCACTGCAGATCTCGACTTTCGCGAGCTCTATCGCTTTCTGGATTTCCCCATCAACAACGTCGGCGATCCGTTTAAGGACGGGACCTATGGGCTCCACACCCACGAGTTTGAACGGGAAGTGATCGAGTGGTTTGCGTCAATTTTTCATGCGCCCGAGGATAGCTACTGGGGCTACGTCACCAATGGAGGGACGGAGGGCAACATGTATGGCCTTTACCTGGCTCGTGAGCTTCACCCCGGCGGGATGTGTTACTACAGTCAGGATACCCACTACAGCGTGGCCAAGATTTTGCGGGTGCTGAAGATGCCGCACATCATGATCAAGTCGCTCCCGAGCGGCCAGATCGATCTCGCGGATTTGCGGGCCACCCTCAATATTCACCGTGACGTCCCGCCAATCATCTTTGCGAATATTGGCACGACGATGCGCGAGGGTGTTGATGACATTCCCCAGATTCGGGAAATTCTCGCCGACCTCGCAATTCCCGAGAGCTACATTCACTGCGACTGCGCCCTTTCCGGAATGACCCTCCCCTTTATGGAGGGCGCACCTGAATTTGATTTTCGGCAGCGGGTCGACAGCCTCTCCATCAGCGGCCACAAGTTCATTGGTTCGCCTATTCCCTGTGGCGTTGTCCTCGCGAATCGAAGTCACGTCCGGCACATTGCCCGTTCCATCGAATATGTCGGCTCCCTGGACACGACCATCTCCGGTTCGCGAAACGCGATGACACCGCTATTTTTGTGGTATGCCATTCATAAATGGGGCAAAGACGGGTTCCGGCGAAGAGTCGCAAGCTGTCTTGAGAACACCGAATTCGCGATGCAGCGTTTTGCGGAAATCGGCGTAAAAGCCTGGCGCAATCCCCATGCCATCACGGTCGTTTTTCCCCGGCCCCCTGAAGAGATCCGCACGAAATGGCAAATCGCCGTTCATGATGAGATTGGCCATTTGGTGGTGATGCCGCACATTTCAAAAGAGCAGATTCGCGCGTTTATCGACGATTACGCCGCCGCCTTGCACGATCCCCAACAAACTCGCCAACGGATTCCACGGAGTGACCTTTGCGCGACCTTGGAACTCACGCCATGAAACAGATCACCGTCGTTGCGAAAGAATGTGAGGACATCGCCACCTTAATCGCCGAGGCGCTGGCGTCGAAAGGCATCAACATCGAGAGCATTACGCTGGAGACGATCGATGAATCGAGCGTCGTGGGCCTTGTGGTCGATCAATACGACGACGCGTTGCTCGCTTTGCGCGACGCCGGTTTCGACGCAGTCAGCGAAGACGCCCTGCTCATTCGCGTTCCTGATGAACCGGGAAGTTTGGCGAAAATCGCGCGACGATTTCACGATGCGGGGATCCACGTGCGGAGTTTGCGAATCATTCGCCGCCGCCAGGGAAGAGCAATCGTCGCGGTTTCGGTGGATCGCACCAAGCAAGCTTTTGAGTTGGTGAAGGACTCGATCATCAGCGAAGATCGACTTCGCAAATAAGGCCATTTCGACACTAGCCGAAGCAGGAGAAGTCCGGTTAATCAACCAGGCTTAAATATAATGTTCGTGAAATAATCGTTGATACCAAATCTAGCTTGGTTATGATGGCAATGTAAGAACAGAATATTTAGAATTCCCCTCATTTTTCAGAAGCCAGGCATGAGCGACCAAAAATCACTCCCCACACTCGTCGATCCCCCTCAAATTGACCCTGTCCATAACCGGCGTCACTGGCAAGAAGCCGCCGCCCTTACATGCGCAGGACTGGCTGTTCTTTACGCCATCGCCCTTGCTACCTACACCCCTACCGATTTGCCTGGTTGGATTCCTTTTGCACAGACTGGTGCGAGTCCGTCAGCTGACGCAGAAGTGCAAAACTGGGTAGGCCCTGCCGGAGCCATCATGGCCGGGAGTGCCTTTTACCTGGTTGGAGCAGCGAGCTACCTCATCCCGCTGGTCATTCTGTGGGTGGGCGTCGCCATTTGGATCGAGCGAAAGCTCACGGTGGGCCGCACGCTGGCAGCCACTGGCGCCTTGCTTCTCTCCGCAGCCTGTCTGATTGAATTTCAGCCCTTTGTTTTTGAATCACTGGTGGGAGCTTACAACCTCCCGGAAAGCAAAGGTGGACTGGGTGGACTTTGGGTCGGGCGCTTTGCCACCAAAGGCACCATTGGCCATGCCGGAGGCGCCTCACTCATGGCCGTCGTTTTCCTGATTAGCGCCGTGTTCGTCGGCGGTAGCCACCCATTTCGCGTCAAATCGCGCCTTCGCCAGAAAATGAGCGATCGCAGCCGCAAGAAGACGGAAAAGCGAGTTTCGCGCTACCATTACAACGATCCAACAGCCACTGAGGTGAACGTTTATCCCGAAGCTGAGGCTGTGGTTGATTCGGGCATGGTTCAGAACGCTCACAAAGCGCCTGCAGAGCCGGTCTTCGTCACTCCGATTCACGACGAACCTCTGGTCAGCGCCAATGCGGCGCCCCCGGTTTCACCCACCGCATCCCAACCTGGCTATACGGATCAGATGGTGGCATCCGATGACTCCGAGACGATTGACGCCCCTCATCCAGCCGAGGTTCCCATGGAACGCGAGGAGCCTATACCCGTTGCGACGCCTCAGAACACGCAGCCCCAGCCAAGTCCAACGCCGGTTCCCTATCAGCCCAAGGTAAACGACACCAACCGTAGCCGTTCCTCGACAGTGGATTTCTCGGCCATGGCGGCAAGTTTCAGCCCAAAGGCAGGAAAGGAGCAGTTTGCGAATTACACGCTGCCGGCGCTGAACCTCCTGAATGACGAAGAAGAGGACGAAACTCCGCTAACCGATCAAGCCGAATTGATCGAGACCCAGGAGACGATCATCAATACCTTGAAAACCTTTGGGCTTGGAGTTCAGGCGGGTGATATCACCCGGGGACCAACGGTCACTCGCTACGAGATTTATCCGAGTGAGGGAATGCGCGTCAAACAAATCGCCGCGCTGGAGGCTGACATTGCTCGAGCGACTCGCGCGGAATGCATCAACATTTTGGCGCCAATCCCGGGCAAAGACACCGTCGGAATCGAGATCGCAAACACCCGCAAGGTCCTCGTTCCCCTTCGCAAATTGTTGGAGCAGCCCGAGTTCGTCGAAACCAAGATGAACATCCCCATCGCCTTGGGCAAAGACGTTTACGGCAAGACGATCGTGGCAGATTTGGCGGCGATGCCCCACCTTCTCGTTGCGGGAGCGACCGGAAGCGGAAAAAGCGTCTGCATTAACTCGATCATCGCAAGTCTGCTGTTTCGCTTCACGCCGGATCAGCTCCGCATCATCATGATCGACCCCAAGGTGGTTGAGATGCAGGTTTACCACACCCTTCCCCACCTGGCGGTCCCTGTGGTGACCGACCCCAAGAAAGTGCTTCTTGCCCTGCAATGGTCGATCAACGAAATGGAGCGACGCTACGAACTGTTTGCGCGCTACGGTTGCCGCAAACTGGAGGAGTATAACAAGTTGGCGTCACGCCCATTTGTCCCCGGCAAGTCCAAGCAGGACAACCCCGATCAAATGCAGTTTGACGACATGCTCCTATCCGATCCCAACTGGGAAGATGAGGCCCCCAGTCCCCGATACAATTCGAGCCGCCGCCAACCCAAGCAGCATCCTCTCGAGAACGGGGATCCGGACTTTCTGCCATTTGTGGTCGTGATCATTGACGAGTTGGCCGACCTCATGCAAACCGCGCCGGCGAACGTGGAGACGTCCATTAACCGCCTTTGCCAAAAGGCGCGGGCTGCTGGGATCCATTTGATTGTCGCCACCCAGTCCCCCCGTGTTGACGTCGTCACCGGATTGATCAAGGCGAACATTCCGGCGCGCATCGCGTTCCAGGTTTCGTCCGCCACGGATAGCCGAGTGATTCTCGACAAGTCCGGCGCTGACAAACTCGTCGGGAAAGGTGATATGCTCTATCAGCCACCTGATTCACCGGTTTCGGTTCGCGCCCAGGGTGCGTTTTTGACCGATAGTGAAGTTCAGGACGTCTGCGATCATTGCAGTCACCAGGCAGAGCCCGTTTTCGAGCCCGGAGTTCAGCGAGCCTTGCAGGGTGATTCTGAGCCCGGCCCCGAAGATGTCTCCCTGGCAGACGAAGAAACCGTCGCCCGCTGTATCGATGTGATTTTGACCGATGGCAAGGCCTCGACCTCGTTCCTCCAACGACGTCTTCGTCTTGGATACAATCGGGCTGCTCGCATGATGGACCTTTTGGAAGAGCGCGGAATTGTTGGACCGGGAGATGGCGCCAAGCCACGTGAGATCCTCATTTCAGCGACCAACGAGGAAGACGAGCCGCAGGAAGCTTCCCAAGAAAGCTCTGAATCCCAATTCTAGATTCGGATTGTCTGAATGGACGGTGCAGGAACCGGAAATTTCGTCCTTGTGAGGATTTGGCTCCGCATCAGAAGAATGGTAACCCCCATCAGCAAAATTCCAGTAACGCCAAGTGTCCGGACACTGATTTTGAAGTCGCGTTTGGAATTGCGGTTCTTGAAATCCCAACGATTCCAGAGCATTTCAACGTGACCGGTTCTTTCGAGAACCCGGAGACCAGCGTTGAAGTTGGCCAACCACTCCCGGTTTGATTCCGCCACCGCTACCGTGAGCATGCCTGAAGGCAGAGAATCCGATAGCTGACGAATTTGAGGATGAAGTCTGGCTTTAGCGAGTTCGATTTCGGTCTCCAGTTGATCGGAAACCAAAAGGTCGCACTGATTTTTTAAGAGCAATTCAAAAGCGGCTTTGGAACTCTCCACCGGCACAACTTTCCAGCCCCGGGATTTGGCGTAATTGTGCGCGGTTGAGCCTTTTTTCACGGCGACCGCCATCGTTGCGTTAACGTCTCTCATTCCGCGAAGCTTGGAATCCTTCAACGCAAAACCTCGGAGCTGCTCAACACGGTATCCGCTCGAAAACACGATCGGCATGCCCGATGAAACAGCATTCAGTTGAATTCCGGCTGCGGCATCCACTTCGCCGGCCACCAACTTCTCGATACATTCCAAGTTGGAGGAAACCGGCACGAAGCGGACGTCTCCGTTCCCGATTCTCGATGCGGCAAGGATAATTTCCCGATCAAAACCAATGGTTTCAGATTCGATTGCGACTTTCCATGTCTCGGCCGCCGCTATGGAACCAAAACAGGCAATAAACACCGGAACGAAATGAGCTGTAGACCACGCCATATTATAGGATTTGTTGTACTTTTAATTTCTAGATTCAAATATTCAACAATTACCAACCGGATTTCATTGGTCATGGCCTCGGCAGACTGGGGCGAAAAGCCTCTATTCCCATTATTCTCGACTTTGCATCCAATGATTCTTAGGATTTCCCCGTCGAAGAAAAAAGCCCTTATCCAGCAATCAGTCCTTCACTTTAAAAAATGCGCTCCACAGTACGACTAGCGGTTCTCCTGAGTCTTGTTTGCCTTACCAACAGCTGCATGACCGTGAATGAAGAAGGGGACCAAGGGAATGGAGGGAGTCTGGCGCCGAGCAACGGATCCACCGAAGGTAATGGAAGCAGTTCAGCAATCCGGGCCATTGAGTTGGTTCAGGTTTTGTGGCGCAAGGTCGATGACCATCCCGTTTCCTACGTTCCATCGGAATTGGACCGAACTCACCCAACTGGCGCCAACGACGGGGAATGGATTATTGATCATCAAAGCGGAGCCAATTTCTTCGTCCCGTTTCAAGGCGTCGGCAAAGCCACCTACGACCATGTTTTGGCATCAATTCCGACCAACGGTCAACCTCCAGAGCTTGCTAAGAACCTGAACGTCGCAGGGGTTGACCTTCCTTCGGTTCCACCAAACTAGGGTATCGGTTTGCAAATAGGTTTCAAGAGGGTGCATGAGAATGATTCTCAATGTGACAATGGTGTAACGTTGCAACTGATTGGAACATCAGCTAGTTTGTTCGAATGAGCAGTCACGAAGGCCACACCCTTACGTCTTTTGACGACGATCTTCAGAACCTTAGGAGTTCTGTTTTGATGATGGCGAGTCTCTCCCAGCGAAACTTGGAAAACGTGCGGAGAGGACTTTTGGAACGGAATTCTGATCTTTGTAACGAGGCGGTTGGCAAAGATGATGAGGTTGATGAACTGGAACGCCAAGTGGACCGGGAAGGGATGGAGTTGATCCTGCGTTACGCCCCGGTCGCCTCGGACCTTCGCCAAGTGCTACGTTCGATGAAAGTCGCTACAGACCTGGAACGCGTATCCGACCAGGCTGTTGGTATCGCCAAGCGGGCAAGAAAGCTCAACAAACAGACGGAAGTCGCGGCCACCAAAACGATGGAGCCGGTTTTCGATCTGGCTTGCCAGCTTCTTCGGGACAGTGTTCGAGCCTTTAGCGACGGCAATATCGAGTTGGCGCGAACGGTGATCGCGGGCGATGGCGAATTGGACAACCTCCACAAAGAGGTGCTGAAGCAACTCACCAGTTTGATGGAGGAAGATCTGGATAATCTACGAATCTATCTGCACCTCACGTTTGTGGTCCGGTTTCTCGAGCGAGTCGGAGACCATGCCGTCAACATCGCCGAAGAATTGGTCTTTATTGAAGGAGGATCAGACATTCGCCACCTGAAGGCATCTCAGGCTGCGTAGGGAATTGGCTTCGCACGGGATTGTTGCGACGCTTTTCCCCTCAGGAATAGCTGTCGGGTTGTTGTTCGATAGTCCAGCGCTGGCCCAACCAACAATCCCGGTCGAGAAAATTACCCGTCGCTCCCTGACTAAGTCAGATCGGGCCGATTCTCCTGAGTGCGCTCCCGTGCCTTCTCTTTGCGCCAGTTCTCAATTTTCTCGTGGTGACCAGAGAGAAGCACTTGGGGAACTTCCATCCCCCGAAAGTTTGCGGGGCGGGTATAGTGTGGCGCTTCCAACAAATCAGGCTCTGAAAAGGACTCCTGCTGCGACGAGCGCTCATCGCCGAGCACACCGGGAAGAAGCCTGACGATGGCATCGGTCAAAACCACGGCAGCGATCGCTCCGTTGGTAAGGATGTAGTCGCCAATCGAAATCTCTTCATCGACGAGAGCATCAACCACTCGATGATCGACGCCCTCATAATGGCCGCATAAAATGATGAGGTGTTGCTCTTTGGATAGCGAAACGGCCATGGATTGCTGCAATTGCCGCCCCTGAGGAGTCATCAACAAGACACGGCTCTGTGGACTCTTTAGGTCCTTCATTGCGGCAAAGAAAGGCTCCGGCTTCATCACCATGCCGGGCCCGCCACCGTAGGGAATGTCATCGACCCGCCGATGCTTGTCCTCGGTCCAGTCTCGCAAATCGTGAATCTGAATTTCAACCGAGCCTGCATCCTGCGCACGCTTCATGATGCTTTCCCCTAAAGGAACGCGACACATTTCCGGGAAGATGGTGACGATATCGATTTTCATCACAGACTGATGATGTAGCTCAGAGTAATAAGCGTACGATCGTGCCACTTTGCACGATCGCCATTGATTAGGGAATAGGAACTCGGTGCCGTGACCAACAGAAAACGATTTCCATCAAGCCAGCGCCCTTTCGCCGCCGTTCCCTGGTAGCCGGCAAAGGCTTGTCTTCGCTCGGCATGGATGAATCCGGAAGCGAGCTTCCCCCCATTCGGCTCGACATAGTCGAACGAAAAGCCATGGGCACCTTCCCGAAGTTCGTCAGGAACCGCCGTCACCACAATGAAGTGATCGGACATTTTGCGCCAGTTCCAGGACGCCGTTTCAGAATCATATCGAGCAATCTGGGATCGCAATCCCAGAATCGGAAGCGTTTCCTGGATCAAGGAGAATCGAAGTTTGCGATGCGTATCACGGACGAATTCGACACTCGCAGTCCCTTGGTCCCGAACCCATTCCGTTCCCTGCAACTCAGGCAACCGGTTCTCTTCGGCACAATCCCGAAGGGCTGCCAGCAGATCTGAATGCGCAACGCCGCCCGCTTTGGTAAAACGCTTTTGGTGCTCAAAAATCAGAGACGGTTGATCAAAATATCGCCCAATGACAAATCTCAGCTTCGCCACATCCCCGGCGCCTGTCAGCTTCTGATAGACCGTTCGATGAGATTCGGAGCCAAACTTCAAAGCATTCAACATCGCAGCAGGACCACAGGCAGTGGCGGAGAAACTGGTTTGATCAACGGGTTCGGCGTTCTTCGCGATTTCCAAGCCCACAGTTTGAGCTCCAACGGTCAGTCTCAGGAGAAGAAAAACAGCCCCGAGCACGGAAGTCGTCTTAATCGAGATCGCCGTCATCATCGTCGGCCGTCCGTCCCCGAAGCTTTGCCTCGATAAACCCGTCAAGATCGCCATCCATTACTGACTTCACGTCGCCAACGGTGTGGCCAGTGCGAATATCCTTCACCATTTGGTAGGGTTGAAACACGTAGGAACGAATTTGGCTCCCCCACCCGATGTCCGATTTCTGGCCATATTCCTTCTCCATTTCGGCTCGCCGCTTGTCTTCTTCCAATTGGTAGAGCTTCGATTTCAGAACCCGCATCGCGGTTTGGCGATTCTTGAGCTGGCTGCGTTCCTCCGTGCATCGAATCTTGATCCCACTGGGAATGTGATGCAGATGGACCGCAGTCTCGACCTTGTTGACGTTTTGGCCACCTTTTCCACCGCTTCGCGCCGTGGTGATTTCCACATCGCTTTCGTCCACTTCAATGTCGATATCGTCATTGATCTCTGCCGTTACATCCACGCTGGCAAAAGACGTATGCCGTTTCTTCGCCGAATCGAACGGAGAAATCCGCACCAGGCGATGAACTCCGCGTTCGGCACTCAAATTCCCGAAAGCGTAGTCCCCTATCACCCGCATCATCGCAGACTTGGTTCCGGCTTCCTCCCCGGCTTGATGCTCAACAACCTCGACTTTGAAACCACGATTTTCAGCCCACCGCTGATACATTCGCAGCAACATGTCCGCCCAATCGCAGGCTTCGGTTCCGCCTTGACCGGCGTTGATTGCGACAAAGCAGTTTTCCTTGTCATGCGGGCCGGCCATCAGCAATTGAAGCTCATAAGCTGCGAGGTCGGCCTCCACCTTGGGAAATTCCTCCGCCAACTCTTTCGCGTAGTCAGCATCACCTTCATCCGCCATTTCTCGCAGAGCCATCAAATCTTCGATTCTCGACTCGAGATCGCGATAGGGTGTGACGCGCGATTTAATCGACGATACCTCATCGATCGTCTTCTGGGCTTTGTCTTTATCGTCCCAGAAGTCGGTTGCTCCCATCAGCTCTTCCAGCTCGGCAATTTTTTTGGTTTGAGCAGGGAGGTCAAAGATAGCGTCTGAGTTCGCCCAAACGTCCTTTCAACGCATCTGTATCCAGTGCGGAAAGGTCGCTTTTATTCTCAGACTGATTCTGGCTTGCCATATTGTTAGGATGAATAAGATTCTTGAGGGCGGCTACAATAATTCGCCTGGCGTTCCCGTCAAACACAGCACACCAGAAGGTGGAAAAAATCATGGCAACGCTCATTCGAACGGCACGTCTGACTGAAACCAGTCTGATTGTTCACTGGTGCAGTGAACAACGGGGACTCGTCAAGACTGTAGCAAAAGGCGCTCTGCGCCCCAAGAGCCCATTTTCCGGGAAGCTTGATCTGTTTTTCGAAGCCGAGCTCGTCTACATCCCAAGCAGAACCAGCGATCTCCACACGCTCAAAGAAGTTTCGGTGGTCAATCCGCGGAAACAAATCCGTCTCAGCTATGAATCCACCTTGGCTGCCGCCTGCTTTATCCGCTGGGTCGAGGTGGTTTCGGAACCTGAAGCACCGATTCCCGAAACGGCAGACCTTTTACGGAGGGCTTTGAATTATCTGGATGAAAAAGGAGCGGACATGAAGGCCATCCTACACTTTGAAAAGCAGCTTGCGACATTCTCAGGCGTCTACAGTGGAAGGAAGACTGCGGCAGACGACCTCGGAGAAGCCTTTGGAACAAAACCTGTGCAACGCGAAGAATTGTTTCGCAAAATTCAAAGCAAGTTGCATAATTAATGTTCAATTGTTCTCAAATTTGTGGAACAAGAACAGTCTAACTTTTTAGAAACTAACCGGACGCAGCCCATTTTTCAGTGAACCCTCAACTTGCCCAACGACCTAAAGCCATGTCGACCGGCCCTACGAATCTTCTTCAAGTCCTTCAAAAGCGTGTCGAAACTTTGCAGGGTGAGGGTAAACTTGAGGACGCATTGCGTGTGGCGCAAACGGCAGTGGACGCGGCGCGACGCAATGTTTCCAGCGACCCAGCCTGCGTTCCACAATTGGTCTCCACGCTCTTGATGCTGGCCGACCTGCGTCGCATGTGCAGCGACTTTGAAGGCGCCGAGAATGTGTATCTGGAAGGCCTTGGATTGGCTGCAGATGAAAACGTCGGAGTTTCCAATCTCGAGATTGCCCGTTTCCAGAGTGGTCTCGCATCGCTCTACGACTTTACGAGCCGCGAAACTCAAGCCATCCCACTTTACCAGGAAGCGATCAACCGTTTCGAGGGCAACACTCCGCCAGAACTCGAAGAGTCCGCCTACCTCTGCAACAACCTGGCAATGATCTATAAGCAACTGGGTGACTTCCAGTCCGCCGAAACCTACTACCTCAAAGCACTCGGCGTTTTTGAATCCACTCGCGGGGCAAGTCACACATCTGTTGGAACCGTCTTGAACAATCTGGGTGGTCTCTATGGAGAGATGGATCAACCAGAGAAAGCTCGGGGAATGCACGAACGCGCGATGGCCATCAGGGAAAACGTCCATCCCAAAAACCATCCCGATCTCGGCCAGTCACTTTGCAATTTGGCCACCGTCTATCACCAACTCGGAGACTTTAACAATGCAAAGAAGCATTACGATGCGGCAATGCGCTTGTTCGAAAAGAATCTTGAGGAAGCGGGAGAAGACTACTCCATCTCCATGAGAAACTATGCCGAACTCCTTCGTGAGCATGGACATGAGGCCAAGGCTGAGGTGCTGGAACAAAAGCTACGCGGACTCGCTCAACAAATGAGTGAAGGCCGTGTTTAGGGCAACTGACGGACGTGCAGTTCAAGCTGGATCCGCTTCGGAGGATCCCATCGTTTTTTGATGGTCCCACCATTCTTGAGAGAGCGTTATAGGGCGAAATCTCTCCGTTCCTCGAAACTCGCCGGGGAAATGTTAATAACTCGTGAAAAACTCGAGCTAAAAGGAAAGTTGGATTTTTCGATGTTCCCTCCGAATGAGCATCATGTATGCCATTTTGCGAACTTTCCGCCACTTGGGAGTTGAATCTATTGGAAATCTTTCGTTTCCAGATTGCTGTATTATCAGGATTCAGAACTCTTTAAGGTAACTTTTACAGTTACGTAACACGCTCACATTAACAGTGTTACACAGCATGATTCTTCACTTCTGATTTCCAAAGATTTTCCCAAGTCAGTGACCGCCAATTCGTTTCCCTGAAAACACTTGGAAAATCCTGAGATTCTAGAATTGAACAGGAAAAGCTCAATTTCGCGCAAAATATACAAAAATCCGACTGTGAACAAGTCTCTGAAATTCTCCGAGAACGAATGCTTCCAAGCCAATTTCCCCGTTGAGGGATTCCCGTTTTTCTAGTTTTTATAAATTAAATTGAGATTTCAGATCCAGATCGTATCCTTCCATTACACCAGTCCCATGGAATTGAGCTGTTTGTTGCAAATAGCTCCTAGTTAAAGGCGACGGGGGTTGTTAGCAGCCTCATCTCATCCAACGCCGATAGCTGAATTGAGGAGACAGGGATCATTGATCACTGTCTCCTCATTGCGTTCAGGGCTTGTTCTTGAGGTCGATCGCGTTTTGGGCGATTGTGTTAGATGCGTTGCATTTGGCGGCTATTGATCCTCTCTCATTTTGCGATTTCGGGATTGTTGGCAGATCCTCCCAAAATGGAACCTCATCAACCGGAGGACGAACATCTTCAAACTCGCAGGCTTGAACTCCTGAAAACGCTGAGAAGTGAGCCCTACCTCATCGACTCGGAGCAGGTTCTTCAATCCATCGCGTCAGTCCCACGCGAAGAGTTCATGTTGAAGGCAAATCGCAAGCATGCCTATGAGAACATGCCCATGCCCATCCGGTTCGGCCAAACGATCAGCCAACCCTATATCGTAGCGTTCATGACCGAGAAACTCGCGCCAGAGCCGGATGACCGCGTCTTGGAAATCGGAACCGGTTCAGGATACCAGGCTGCGGTTCTCAGCCCTTTGGTGAAGCATGTTTACTCGATGGAGATTGTCCGTCCGTTGGCCGAGGAAGCAGCAAAGAAGCTCAAGAAACTTGGCTATCTCAATGTTTCCGTTCGAGCGGGAAATGGATATGAGGGTTGGCCCGAAGAGGCTCCTTTCGACTCTATCATTGTGACTTGCGCTCCGAACTCCATTCCGCAACCACTGATCGATCAACTTCGAGATGGTGGCCGGATGATCATCCCCGTGGGGGACTTTGGAAATCAACGTTTGGTTATTCTGGAGAAGAAGGATGGCAAGGTAACACGGACTGATACGCTTCGCGTTTTGTTTGTCCCGATGACGGAGGCCCCAAAGCCATGAATGAAGATGGCGAGGTCTTTAAGGAAGACATGCGGCAGACTCTTGAAGAGATTGCGCGTTATTACATGCCATTCGGAAAGTATGGGCCGGAACATTTTCCTCCCAAAGGCAAACGTCTCTACGATTTGCCATGGGAATACCTGCATTGGTTTAGCCAGCAAGGGTGGCCGAAAAGCCGCCTTGGCCAACTCATGGAGATTGTTTACCACATGAAGGGCGACGGCTCTGAGGAGATTTTTAACGTCTTTCGCCAAGCCGATAGAAAACGACGAACCTGAAAACGCGAAAGGCCGCCCTCTTGATGAAGGGCGGCCAGTCGACAAAAATCGGGAAACGGTCAGGTTACTCAACCACCGTCATTACGCCTTTCATCAGCGCGAAATGACCTGGGAAGGTGCACAGGTAAGGGTAAAGACCGGCCTCGGCAGGGACCTCCAGTTCAAGGACGTCGGTCCCACCAGGCTGGATCAACTTGGTATGTGCCAATACCACGTCCGCATTATCCGGGATGTAACCCTTCGTCAATCCCTCGGGATCTGCCATCAGAGCCATGGCGCCTTGAATCAAAGCGGCTTCCTGTCCAGGCTTTGCAATGACCAGATTGTGAGGCTGGGGAACCGCATCAGCAGGAACTACCAAGGTGATTTTGACTGTCGTGCCAGCCTTGACGGTAAATTCCTTGACGTCGTAAAGGAAATTCATCTTGTCCGTGGTGATCGTGATTTCGGTAACGGGATCGCCAGCAAATGCTTGACTGGAAAGTCCCAGGGCAACGATACCAAGGCCAATGTTTCGGAGGATATTCTTCATATAAGGTAGTCAGGTTCAAACAAGGTGAGCGGAGACCGCAAAGCCCTTAGACGGAGATAGCTTCGATCTGCTCGATGTTTTTTCGGTGGCGGAGGCTACACAGAAATGCCGAATTAGCAAGGCTCAGCCTCCATACTGATAAAAACGAAGCCCGAGCATGGGCAGTTGCAGCTTCTGAAACTTTTCCCAGTTCATCACCGCCCCAGCCGTGGCCAGAGCATCCGCCAATCCCGCATCGGGCGCCTCAACCGTCACGACACGATTGGCGTCGTGGCCAGCATCTCCGGTTGGGTTGAACAGATGGTGAAACTCCCCGGATTGGTCAAAACGATGGCCGTATCCGCCCGAACTCGCCAAGCCGCCATAGACAACGGAAATGGTGTCGTAGAACTCTCCCTCATCGATTGGAGACTCGACAGCGATCTTCCACCCGTCATTCCCTCGTGGAGGCCCCAACGCGCAATACTCTCCCAAGTTGACCAATGCGTGGGTGATGCCCTGTCCGAGGATGAAACGAGCAATCTTTTCCGAGACAAACCCCTGAGCCATTCCATTCAGGGTCAATCCCATTCCGGACTTCTTGAACCAAACCCGTTCATCGGAAAATCCGACATTTTCAAAGCCGACCTTCTCGAGAGCCGCGTCCAGAAGCTGTTGAGGTGGCTTGAAGCCGGAATCTGGATTCTGCCTGAAGTGAGCCTCATAGACTTCCCAGAGCGGTTGAACGGTCGGATCAAACGCACCATCCGTCATCTCATGCACCTCTTTGCAAAGCTTGAGCGCCTCCAGCAATTCATAGGGAGGATTTGGCAGGTGGCCAGCCCGATTCAACTGCCGAATGGTCGAGGCCTCGTCGTAGAGCGAGAATATGGCATCGAGCCGGGCGACTTCTCGATTCACCGCATTCATCACGGACCGCGCATCTCTTTCGCTTTGGGCGTAAAAAAGGATCGAGCCACTGGTTCCAAGAACCGGCCCATACCATTTCCATAACCGATTTCGGCGGAAGTTCAGCCACCCCAGAGTCCCTACGGCTCCCAGAGCGCATCCCATTCCGATTGCGTAACGCCGATTCATCGTTCCAGCCGGTTCAGATGGTGAGAATTTTCGCCATGAGCGCATGATAGGACGACAAATGAGAAGCGTCTTCTCAAAATGGCATTTGAAAACCGTTTTCCGGCTTAGTCAGAACTTGACAAGCCCCGGCAAATAAGCCATGGCTAAAAAGTATAGCCAAGACTATATCTTATGAAATTCGCTCGAATCCTCCTCCTTGTCATCCCGTGGTTTTTTTCTGCGTGCACTCCTAACGAGGGAGGAAAAGTTCAAGTTGTTGCTACGACCACCATGGTCGCCGACATGGCTCGCGCGCTCCTCTCTGAGGTCGAAAATGTTGAATTGACGACCTTGATGGCTCCTGGCGTGGATCCTCACACCTACAATTTGCCGGCCCGTTCCATCGCCAAGCTAGATGGCGCGGACATCATTCTCTATTCAGGCCTGAAGCTCGAAGGACGCACTGAGGAACTTTACCAAAGCCGGGCAGGAAACGCCGTCGTTCTTGAAGTGGCGAGTTCCGTCCCCAGCGGCGATTTGATTGTTTCCGAAGGATTCGAGGGGCATCCGGACCCCCACGTTTGGGGAGACCCTCGAATCTGGCTGAAATGCATTGATGCCGTCGTCGCGGCCCTTAGCGAAAAATTCCCCAACGATCGCGGAACGATCGAGCAGAACGCCGATGCCTATCGCCAGGAACTGGTCGAGCTCCATCATTGGGCGACCCTGCGAACCAGCCAAATCCCGGAAGCCAATCGCATCCTGATTACGAGCCACGACGCGTTCAACTACTTTGGCAAAGCGTATGGACTTGAGGTTATCGGGATCCAAGGAATATCCACGGAAAGCGAAGCCAGCGGAGCTGATATGTCGAAAGCGGCTGAACTCATCCAGGAGCGAGCCATCAAAGCGGTTTTTGTCGAATCGAGTGTGAATGGAGCGACCATCGAGCGCCTGGCACAAGACACCGGCGCAACCATTGGCGGTGAACTTTTCTCTGATTCGCTCGGTCCCGCTGGCGAGGAAGAAACCTTCGATGGACAGACCTACGACGTGGGAACCTACGTCGGAATGCTCAAGCACAACGTCAACACCATCGTGGAAGCGCTGCAATGACACCTGCCCTGGAAGTCCACGACCTCACGGTTGCGTATCGCAAAAAGCCGGTTCTCTGGGGAATCGACCTCGAAGTTCCCAGCGGCTGCCTTGTGGGGATTGTGGGCCCAAATGGAGCCGGCAAGTCGACGCTGATCAAAGCCTGCATGGGGCTTCTTCCCCTCAGCAGTGGATGGGTCGAGGTCTTCGGGAAGCCTCTTTCCGCAAACATCCGCCGCGTGGGCTACGTTCCGCAGCGCGAGGACATTGATTGGGACTTTCCCGTCACCGTCCGCGATGTCGTATTGATGGGGAGATACGGCCATTTGGGATTGTTTCGACGCCCGCGAAAGCGAGACCAGGAAATCGCAGACGAGTGCCTGGAGCACGTCGGGATGGCCGACTACAGCTCCCGGCAAATCTCCCATCTCTCCGGCGGGCAACAGCAGCGGGTGTTTCTCGCCCGGGCGCTCGCCCAGGAAAGTGACATCTACTTCATGGATGAACCGTTTGTCGGCGTCGACGCAGCCACGGAGTCGAGCATCATCAACCTCCTGCGCGAATTGCGGGATCGCGGCAAGACCCTGTTCGTCGTTCATCATGATCTTTCGACCGCGAGTGACTACTTCGACAAACTGGTGCTGTTGAACCAACGGCTGGTCGCGTTTGGCGACACGGAAGATGTCTTCACCACAAAACTCATCCACAAGACGTATGGCGGAAGGTTGACCATCATGGCGGACGTGGCGGAGGCACTGAATCGCGACGAGGGTTTGGCTGGCGTCGATCGACACTGATGACACGCGCTACCTACAGGCTGCTGAAGCATTTTCCCGCTTCCTGGTTCGCCTGGCTTTGCCTGGCGGGCATTCTGATGCTGCCCAACTTCGCTCAGGCCGCCAGGATCGGCGACGTCACCCAAGTCGATGCGTGGGAGCAAGCCCGACTCTTCTTCAATTGGGGAAACAGCTACGTCCGTTCCCAGTGGATCGGCTGCCTTCTCATTGGCGCCTGCTGTGGACTTTTGGGGAGTTTTATCGTCGTTCGCCGCATGGCACTCATGGGCGACATGCTGAGTCATGCGGTTCTTCCGGGAATCGTCCTCGGGTTTCTCTGGAACCTCAAAAAGGATCCGATCCTGTTGCTGGTTGGGGCGATTATTGCGGGACTTGTTGCCGTTGGATTCGTGACCGCGCTCAAGCGAACCACCCGGCTAAAACAGGATGCCAGCCTAGGCATCGTTTTGGGCGGGTTTTACGCCATTGGGATCTGCCTGCTTTCCATGGTTCAACGCATGCAAACGGGAGACAAAAGCGGTCTTTCCAATATCCTCATCGGCTCCGCTGCTGCCATTTCCGATTCCGACCTTTGGCTGATTGGCATCGTCACTGCCATTTCCGCGATCCTGATCTTCATCTTTTTCAAAGAACTGGTCGTGAGCAGCTTCGATCCCGCATTCGCCAAATCAATCGGGGTTCCGGAACGCGGCCTCCATTACCTGTTGATGGCGCTGCTGAGTTTTGCCGTGGTGATCTCCATCCAGGCCGTGGGAGTCGTGCTCGTTTCGGCGCTTCTCATCATCCCGGCGGCGACGGCCACCCTTCTGACCCATCGCTTCTGGCTCGTCGTTGTCCTGGCCGTCGAATTTGGGATGATTTCCGCGGTTGGAGGCGCCTTCACCTCGTTCCTGCGCTCCTCGCTCCCGACCGGTCCCCTCATGATTCTCGTCGCGGCGACTGGGTTCGGCCTCGCCTTTCTTTGTGCTCCCGAAAGCGGGCTGATTCCCCGCTTTGTGCGCCGCCGTGCCCAGTCTGCCCGCATTCGCCGCGAAAACTCACTCAAGGCGATTTTCCATCAGCTCGAATCCGAGAACTTCTCTGCGGAGCGTGTCGACATTGCCGATCTGGTGAACCGCCGCCAACGAGAGGAGGAGGACGTCCTCCGTGAAATCCAGCAACTCGCCAAGCACGGTTTTGTTGAGCTGACGGGAGAATCGCTTCGGTTGACCGACACGGGCTGGCGCAAGGCCCGGCAAGTCGTCCGCAATCACCGCCTTTGGGAACTCTACCTCACCCATGCCGCCGACATTGCGCCGGATCACGTTCACGATGATGCCGAGAAGATCGAGCACGTTTTGGGCGAAGAAGTGGTGCGAACGCTCGAAGCGCGATTTGGAGAGGAAGCCATCGATCCGCACGGGCGAGAAGTGCCCGTCGCCAGCCAATCATAACCATGAACGAGCTGTTTCCACCTTTTGACGCCTACGCGATTTTTGTCGAACCCTGGAGTTGGGGCGCCTGGAAGATCCGGCTCCTCGCGATGTTCGTCTTCATTTCCTGCGGCCTGGCCGGCAACTACCTCATTCTTCGCCGCATGGCGCTGGTAGGCGACGCCATGAGTCACAGCGTCCTCCCCGGGATCGTCATTGCATTCATCATTGCACGGGGCAACCACTTCTGGGTGGTGGTCGGTGCAATTCTCGCCGGTTTGGCAACGTCAGCCCTGATCGAGTGGCTGAACAAGAACTCCCGCGTCAAACAGGACGTCGCCATTGGCGTTACCTTCACGACGCTCTTTGCGCTCGGTGTCGTTCTCATCAACGTGTTTGCGGGGCGGGTTCACTTGGACGCGGATTGCGTGCTTTACGGAGATGTCGAGCAAGCGCCAGTCGCCAAGTTGATTCAGGCCGGGGTCATTGCGGTCGTCACCATTCTCCTCGTCCTCGCCTTCTTCAAGGAACTCCTCGTCACCTCTTTCGATCCGACCCTGGCCAGTTCCATGGGAATTCCGGCCAAATGGGTCCACTACGGGCTGATGGGGTGGCTTTCCGTTGTCGTGGTGAGCGCTTTTGAGGCGGTTGGAAGCATCATGGTCGTGGGGATGCTCATCCTCCCCGGAGCCACCGGACTCCTCCTCAGTGAGCGGCTTTCCCGCGTCATGATCGCGAGCGTCATTCATGCGGTTTTGAGCTCCTTTCTCGGTTACCATGTCGGCCTGTGGCTGGACTGCAAAATCGCAGCAGCCATGGTCAGCACAGGCTTCCTTCTCTTCATTCTTGCCTGGCTCTTCAGCCCAACCCAGGGGCTGGTTTCCCAATGGATTACCCGGTCCCAGCTTCGCAACCATGTTCGCGAAGCAGCGCTTGCCGAACCCTGAATTCACGGTTTTGTTAGAACGTGTCCCAAATCATCTTTAATGAAATCAGCGCTGCGGAAATCTCCGCAATGCCAACGATGCAGCAGCTTGATCTTCTCGCCGAATTCAAAGTCTCTCCGGATGACCTCGAGAACCTCGACGAGCATCGTTTCGGCAAGCTGGAACGTGAGGGAAAGACGCTCTATCGCTATCGCGCCAACGAGATGCGGATCTACTTTGAGCTCGAAGACCAAAGTGTCATCGTTCACCGCGTTCTCCACAAAAACACCTTCCAGGACTTTCTCTACCGCGCGAGCCTGCCCATCTCCGAAGACGAAGAGCTCTCCAAGGCCGGTGGTTTCTGGGAATTGATCGAAGAAGGCGAGCGCGCACGACGGGTTTGAGATGAAGATCACTTCTCTCGATCAACTGTCCGACGAACCCACGCGTCTTGCCGCGTTTCCCGTCGCCCAAAAGAAGATTTTTCTCGGCCACGCCGGCGTCACCGCCCTCCCGCGATGCGTCGCCAATGCAGTTATCGACTACACCAATGCCTCGTCCGAAAACGACCAGGAGTTTGGTGACGTTTTGCGGCGCGTCGGCGATACCCGCCGCGTTTGCGCCAACATGATCGGCGCCAAGCCGAACGAGATCGCTCTGCTCGGCCCGACCAGCCTCGGGCTCAGCCTCTTTGCCAACGGCCTGCCGTGGGAACCCGGCGATGAAATCATCTGCTACCTCGATGATTATCCGGCAAACGTGTATCCGTGGAAGAATCTGGAACGCCTCGGAGTCCGGCTCGTTTACCTCAAGCCGGAGCACCCGGGCGAAATCACGCCACAATTGGTCGAGCAGGCGCTCACTCACAAGACCAAACTCGTCGCCCTCGCCAGCTGCCACTTTTTGACCGGCTATCGCATCGATATCAACGCGATCGGCCAGCTCGCCCACGATCACGGCGCCCTCTTTTCGCTCGACGCCATTCAAACCATCGGCGCCTTCCCCACCACCGTCGAGCACGTCGACTTCCTGAGCGCCGATGCCCACAAATGGATGCTCGGCCCCCTCGCCACCGGCATCGTCATGGTGAAGGAAAAGCACTTCGACCTCCTGCGCCCCACCCTGCTTGGCGCCTGGAACATCCAGTCCCCCAACTTCATCACCCAGGACTCCATCGAATTTGAAGCCGGTGCCCGTCGATACGAACCCGGCGTCCTCAACTGCGCCGGAATCTTCGGGATGCAAGCAGCATTGCAAATGATGCAAGCCGTTGGGCTCGGGAACATCAGCAACCGGTTGTTGGAATTGAAGGCGACGATCGTCGCGCAGCTCAAGGAGCGCGGCTTCACCATTCACGGCAAGGAGACCGGCCCCAACGCCAGCTCCATCACCACCTTCACTCACCCGGCCAAAGATCTGGAAGCCCTCTTCAATCACCTGACCGAGGCAGGAATCACCGCCAGCTTCCGGCACGACCGCTCGGGCCAGCCCTTCCTCCGCTTCAGTCCCCACTTCTACAACACCGAAGCCGAACTGGATCGTGTTTTCCAAGCCATCGACACCCTGCCCGAATAGCCGCCCTATCAGGCGATCTGCTTTGCCATCACGACATTGCAACGCGCATACACGGGATGCTCGCCCTCCGCGACCGGCTCAAAGCCCAGCGAGCGATACAACGCAATCGCCGCTTCCAGGCGCGTGTTGGAGAGCAGTTCCACCCGGCTCGCTCCCACCTCCCGCAGCTTCTCCAACGCGTGGAGAGCCAGTTTCCGGCCAATGCCCTGTCCCTGAAAATCGGGATCGACCGCCATCCTGGCCAACTCATACACGCCGCGCGTTTTGTTGAACAACGCGCAGCTTCCTACCACGCGCTCATCGACCGTCGCAGTAAAAATCCAACCACCTTCGCGCCAAATTCTCGCCGGATCCGCCGCCAGCGCCCGGTCGCTTTCCTCAATCGCAAAGAATTCCGCGATCCAGCGCTCATTCAGCGCAAGAAACGCCTCCAGATGATCCGGCTGATTTTCGTGGATCTTCATTCATCAGCCTCCGCTTCCACCAAAATGACGCGCCCCCGTGACGTAAAGGAAATGCCCTGCTGCCCCTGGGTGCCGATCATAATCGACTCCGCGATCGGCGGATTTGCCAACTCCTCCGATCGCCATTCCACAATGAAGTTCGCGCCCGAACCTCCCTCCTTATGGGTCTCCGGCACCACATAGCGAATCGACTCCATCGGCGCCAGGGTGATTGGCTCATCGACATACTTCTTCAGCAACTTGCCCTGTGTCTCGTAATAATCCGCCACGACAATCGAAATTGAGCGCTTGGGATCCACGTTTCGAATACTCAACGTCACCGTCAGGAAAAACGGGCTCTCCCGGTCCCCGCGATAGATGTGGGAATACGCCGGCACATAAAGGTGCTGCCCTTTGGACAACTTTACATTCTCATCACCTGCTTCAACAGTCCCCAATATCGAGAGGCTGATCACCAAACCAAGAACCAACTGCGCTATCGCGGACTTCGGAGTTAGGAACAATCGCCGGTTCATGATGTTGGCGAAGATCGCTCCGTGACTCATCCTGTCAATTTCCGAACTGAGGATCGTCCAATCCGAGCGACTTTCACCTCTTACCGCATTCCTCGTCGGTTCTGCCTGAAGTCCCTGATCACCGGTTCCAATCAATGCGCTGAAGCTCTACGATTTGGCCGAATTCGCTTGGTGAATCGAGCAATTCTTCGCAGTTTGTGTCTGTAGACCTGGATTTGGTCCGTGTATTCTATGTTTTGGATTCCAATCATGCGCTTTCGACTCTTTACCGCTCTTTTGATCGGCCTCGGCTCTGCTTCGGCCTTGGCGCAATCTTTTGATGAGCCCTTGATCCCGTTTCTGGAGACCCACTGTTACGATTGCCACGACGACAGTCTGAAGAAGGGCGGTCTGGACCTGTTTGAGCTGGGTGTGGATTTGAGCGACGAAGCCGTTCAAGCGAAGTGGGTTCGCATTTATGATCGTGTGATGCGCGGCGAGATGCCGCCGGAGGATAAGAAGCAACCTACAGAGGAAGAACGTCGCGCCTTCAGCCGGCATTTGGCGATGCCCATCGCGAAGGCTCACGAGGAATCCAAGGGCACGGTTTTGCGGCGCCTGAACCGTGAAGAGTATGAAAATACGATGAACGACCTGTTCGGCACGAAGCTGGAATTGGCGAAGATTTTGCCCGAAGACGCCCGCTCCCACGAGTTCTCGAATGTGGGTGAGTCGCTCAGCATCTCCATGGTGCAGATGGAGCGTTATCTTCAGGCCGTCGACCTGGTGTGGGAGGATTTTATCGTCGACGACATCAAAGGCCTGGAATCCAACGTGATCCGGGTCAGCTATGCGGAAACCCGGGAGGCCGAGAAGTTCATCGGCACGAGCTGGCATCAGGCAAAAGATGGGGCGGTGGTCTTTTTTCGGCGAGTGGGATACCCGACCGGAATGCTTCGTGGGTCGGGAGTTCGCGAACCCGGTCGCTACAAGATCCGCGTCACCGGGTATGCCTATCAATCGGAGAACCCCATCACCTTCTTCCTCGGCGGAACGACGTTTGCCCGAGGCGTTGAGAAGCCGACTTACGGCTACTATCAATTGAAGCCGGGCAAGCCGCAGACGATCGAAATTGAGACCACGATTCCTCACAATTACATGGTTCAGATTGAGCCGGAAGGGATTTCGGTTTCCACTCCCGAACTGAAGAAGATCGGCATCGAAAACTACAAGGGGCCGGGCCTCGCCATCAACCATGTCGAGATTGAAGGCCCGCTGGTGGAGGAGTTTCCGAAACGCGGATACCGTCTCATTTTCGACGGCATTGATCGCCATGAAGTGATGCCGAACAATCCCAAGGATCGGGAACGAAGCTATTATCGGCCGAAGTTTGACGTTACCTCGGAAGATCCAAGCCGCGACGCTGCGCAGTCGTTCAAACGCCTCGCGACCGCGGCCTTTCGACGCCCGGTCCAGAACGCTGAACTAACGCCTTACCTTGACCTCTTCAATGCTGAAATGGAAAGTGGTTCCACTTTCGAAGAATCACTTCGGACGGGTGTAAAAGCCATTCTCTGTTCGCCCAATTTTCTCTTTCTGCGCGAGAAACCCGGCAAACTGGATGATTACGCGCTGGCGTCCCGGCTCTCCTACTTTCTCAATCGCACGAGCCCGGATGCGGAGTTGTTGGCCGACGCCGATGCCCGCCTGTTGGCCGGCGATCCCAAACGGTTGCTGAAGCATGCCGACCGATTGCTGGCGAAGCCTCATTCCGAGCGTTTCGTCATCGACTTTACCGATGCGTGGCTGGATTTGCGAAACATCGAGTTTACCGCGCCCGATCGAACTCTGTTTCCTGAGTTCGATCCGTTTCTGCAGTTTTCGATGCTGGCCGAATCCCGCGCGTTTTTCGAAGAATTGTTGGAGCAGAACCTGAGCGTTTCCAATCTCGTCAAATCCGACTTTGCCATGTTGAACAACCGGTTGGGTAGGCACTACGGAATTGAGGGAGTGAAGAGCCCATCGATTCAACGCGTGAGCTTGCCCGCCGACAGTCCTCGTGGCGGCTTTCTCAGTCAGGGAAGCGTGCTGAAGGTTTCCGCCAATGGGACCAACACATCGCCTGTTGTTCGTGGAGTTTGGGTGATGGAACGCATTCTGGGGAAGACGCCACCTCCTCCGCCACCGGGAATCCCGGGAGTGGAACCCGATATTCGGGGAGCCGAGACCTTGCGGGATTTGCTCGACAAGCACCGAAATTCGGAAACCTGCCGGAGTTGTCACCAGATGATCGATCCGCCGGGTTTCGCGCTGGAAAGCTTCAATCCGATCGGTGGTTGGCGCGAGCAGTTTCGCAGCCTCAACAACAAGGACAAACGTCCTGAGATCATCGTCAACGGACAGAATGTTCGTTACCGCATCGGACCCGAAGTCGACTCAAGTGGTCAGCTTGCCGATGGAAGTGAGTTTGCCGGTTTCAATGAGTTCCGGACCTTGCTGGCTCAAGATCAATCCACCCTGGCCCGCGCCCTCGTAACCAAGTTCCTTATCTTTGCCACGGGCCGCGAAATGGGATTTTCGGACCGTCCTGAAATCAACCGGATCGTGAAGACCGCCGCCAAGCAGGGATACGGGGTCCGTGATCTCTTGCATCTCGCGATTTCCAGCGACATTTTTCAAAACAAATAGCCCCTTCCACTCCGTCCACCTTTCGCCATGAACAGCCCTCACCTCGCTACCGGTTCCCACCTGAGCCGACGCCACTTTCTCCGCGGAACCGGCGCAGCCGCCTTGAGCCTTCCGATTCTGGACGCCATGACTCCGGCGTTTGCCGCAACGGCCCCGGCAAAGTCGCCACCCCGATTTGTCGCGATGTGCGCCGGCCTCGGATTCCATACGCCTTACCTGTTTCCTGAGAAACCCGGCAAAGACTATCAGGACACCCCCTACCTGAGCCGCTTGAAGGCGCATCGCAATCAGATGACGATCTTGTCGGGATTTTCACATCCCGAACAACAGGGAAACAATGGACACGCATCCAGCCTGACGTGGTTGACCTCGGCAAAACGACCGGGGTTGGCAGGCTTCAAGAACAGCATCTCCCTTGATCAGCTGATTGCCAGCCAGATCGGGATTGAAACGCGATATCCCTACCTCACGCTTTCTTCTGGGGGCAGTTCGCTTTCCTGGACCTCCAACGGGGTCGAGATTCCAGCCCAGAATTCTCCCGCCAATATTTTCAAGGCGCTTTTTATCGATGGGACGGAAGCAGAGATTGCCGCTGAGATGCGAAGCTTCCAACGGGGACGAAGCATTATGGATACCGTATTGGGAGAAGCGAAGAAGCTGCACAATGAGCTGGGGCATCGCGACCAGGAGAAGCTTGACGAGTATCTGACTTCGGTTCGTGAGCTCGAACAACGCCTCCAGCAATCCGAGAACTGGTCCCAACAGCCCAAGCCCAAAATTGACGCCGAACCGCCTACCGACATTAGTGATCGGAATGACATCATTGGGAAGCAACGGCTTCTGAATGACATGATCGTTCTGGCGCTGCAAACGGATTCGACAAGAACCGTGACGTTCCAATTGGGCAGTCTCAACTCACCGCCCAGCAATATCGAGGGAGTGAACACCGATTGGCACAACCTCTCACACCACGGCAAGGACGAAGCCAAGATCGAAGAATTGAAACTGATTGAGGAAGCGGAGTTTGATGTCTTCAACGAGTTCCTCACCAAGCTCTCCAGCATCAACGAGAACGGCCAGACGCTCCTGGACCGCACATCGGTTCTGTATGGTTCGAATCTGGGGAATGCGAGCAGCCACAACTGGCGCAACCTTCCCTTGATCCTCGCCGGTGGCGGATTCAACCACGGTTCCTACATCGCGCATGATCCTGACAACAATACGCCATTCGCCAACCTCCTGGTTCCGTTGGCGCAGCGCATGGGAGTCGAGATCGACCAGTTCGGGAGCAGCACCTCAGCGGGAATCGCGGAGTTGAGCGTGTGATCTACGACGTCATTGTTCTGGGAACGGGGGGAGTCGGCAGTGCCGCGCTTCACCATCTGGCACAGCGCGGAGTCCGGGTTCTCGGCCTTGATCAGTTTCCCGGCGGTCACAGCTTGGGGAGTTCGCACGGGGCGACGCGCATCATCCGCAAGGCCTACTTCGAACATCCCAATTACGTTCCCCTGCTGAACCGTGCTTATGACCTGTGGAAAGCGCTCGAAGCGGAAACCCGGAAGCCGCTCTATGCCGAAACGGGCCTGGTTGAAGTTGGTCCACCCGATGGGGCGATCGTTCCCGGCGTTCTCAAAGCCGCTGCGGAACACGGACTACCGGTCGAAACCATTGCCGAACGGGATTTCCGCGATCGTTTTCCCGCTCTGCGACTTCCCGAAGGGGCTGTTGCGTTGTTTGAACAGGAAGCGGGTTTCCTTCGGGTTGAAGACTGCGTTCTCGCGCATCTCCAGTCTGCGAGCGAACACGGTGCCAGTTGGAAACAGGAGAGCGTGATCGGCTGGGAAGCGGACGGTTCTGGAGTTGTGGTCGAGACATCTGAACAACGCTATCAGGCCCAGTCGCTTGCCATCGCCGCGGGCGCGTGGTCGGGCCCCATGCTTCGGGACATTGGGCATCCCCTGCGCATTTTGCTGCAACATCTACTTTGGTATGAAAGCGGCGAAGCTACGACGTTGGAATCCGGATTTCCCTGCTTTTTCTACGAAACCGGCGAGGGCTACTTCTATGGTTTTCCGAAACTCGACGCGCAGGGCTTGAAGGTGGCCGAGCATGGAGGAGGCGTCGAGATTCCAGTCCCCCAAAAGGCGGCAGAGGTTAATCCAAAGGTGGAGGGACGAATTGAAACGTTTCTTCGCGAAAACATCCCCAGTGTGTCCAACACAAGGACGCGCCATGAGTCGTGTTACTACACGATGTCCCGGGACGAACACTTCATCGTGGACCGTCACCCGATTCATGAGCAGGTCAGCTTTATCGCCGGGCTCTCCGGCCACGGATTCAAGTTCGCATCAGTTCTGGGTGAGGCATTGGCCGATTTGGCGACCGGGAAAAACCTTTCGAGCGAGTTTGATTTCCTGAGGCTTCGATAGATTGGATCTAACGAACCTCCAGCAGCACCGGTTGGGTTTCCCCACGAACTTCGGGCTCATAGTATTGATACGCGACGCTGGCTGGGGCCTGCACCTTGACCGGGAACTTTGCCCGCAACTGATAGCGGAACTGCAATGGCTTTCCATCTCCCGGAATCGCATTAAAATAGAGTGTGACTTGGCGTCCCTTTGGCTCGAATCGTTGGATGGTGCCCTTCTTCAACAACGCCTGAAAGGAGGCTGCCTCGATTTCAAAACCTGGTGGGATTCCGAGGTCAACCAGCGTCATGGGTGCAAAACCCGGGCGGTTGTAACGCAGGGTCACGTCAACGTTGAGAAGATCGCGGCTCGCCAATTCCGTCGTTTCGTAATCGGTTTCGATCTCCAGGATTTGCTCGGTTTCGCCTTCCTCGTCCGCATGAGGTTCGTAGTGCACCGCAACCAGCTGGTAGGCAAGGTTCGCCTCGCGATTGATGTTGAGAACGACTTCGTTGTCCCCGGCTTTCACGAACTCGGTCAGACTGACCAGGTGGAAAACATCTGCGTTTTCCTTCGTAATTTCGAGCGGATTGGTCACGTCTCCATTTGCCGAGATCTGAACCGTCACGGCGCCTTTGATCTTACCTGCTGAGCCGGCCCCCATCAGCAAGGCGCGCATCGCCTGGACCGTCGCCTGAGTTGAATGCCAGGTTCCGCCGCTGTCACGCTGGGAGATCAGCCAGGCCAGGGCTTTGTGCGCCGTTGAAATAGAAGCATTCGCGCGCATCATCGCCTGGGCAATCAAGGCCGTGGTTTCAATGTCGAAAGAGCCACCCCGGCCATAGGTCAATCCCTCCCCTTCCGCTTTCCAAAACACAACGCCGTCCTGCTCCTGCTTCATCGAATCCAACTGGCGAATCACCTCACGCGCCTCCGCATCTCTTCCCGCCGTGACAAACGCGTTTGCGACCAACGCCAACGTGTAGGCGTCATTGACGCCGTCACTCTTCGCGGCCAGAAAGTCAAAGCTTGCATCCAGTTCCTTCCCGCCACCAGCTTCGGCAACGGCCCAGGCGATGTAAGCGGTGGAACGCAACGCCGCGTCTTCACGCGAGTTCTTGAAATTGTTGATCGCACCTTCAGCGATTCCACCCGTGGGAGGATCCCAGCTTCCATTATTCTGGCGCTGTTGCATGAGCCAGCTCCGCGTGCGCTCGATCACAGCTTGGTCGACTTCATAGACTTTGGCCATGTCCACGAACTCCATCAGGCCATACGCGGTCAGGATCGTGTGGGCCGGAGGATTTCCAAACCAATCAAATCCTCCTCCATTCACTTCGTAGGACAACAGTCGCTGATATCCCTGGGCAATAAAGTCCAAGGCCTTCATCTCCAATTCCGGCTTAGCCTGTTTCGTATCGCGAAGATAGTTCAACACCAGCACATTCGGATAGGTGGTCGATGAGGTTTGCTCGAAACAACCGTAGGGCATTCGGAAGATGGAGTCCATGCCCTCCACGACCTGGCTAAACGCTCCGGGATAGATCTTCACAAAGAGGTCACTGCCACCGGAAATCGCATTTGCCGGGATCTGGATGCTCTCCTGCGTTTCTGTTGTGAGCCTCCCATTCTTTACAAGCTCCATTCTCTCACCATTCGGAACCACCCGAACCGTGCGTTCAACGGCATCGGCCAACTTTGATCCCTGCGCAAAGACCGTGAGGGAGTGACGTCCCGCTTCCAGCGCGCGAATGCGATAGCTCGACTGCATCACTCCACCTCCCGAAGCTTCGAGTGTTTTTTCCGGGACGTCAGATACCAACTCATACCAGTCTTCGGCTTGGGCCTTGAGCTGAATCGATTGCGGCTCTGAGAGATAATTGAAAATGGCGATCGGAATCGTAATTTCGTCGCCCTGGGTCAGTTCAGTCGGGAAATCGATATCGATGAAGAAATCCTGGAATACACGAATTCCACGCTCAAACGAGCCGAGTGATCCGTCTCGCGACACCGCACTTCCTGACAATCGCCAGGTCGTGATCGAGTCGGCGAGCGCCAACTCCAACGAAGCCTTCCCATCAGCACCGGTTAGAAGCTGCGGTTGCCACAAGAGGGTCTCTGGGAAATGGCGGCGAATCCGGGGAGGTTCGGCTTCACTGCCATCGTGACCATTTGGACCAAGTGAGCCAGCTTCGGACCTTCCAAAAGCGGCCTCGGCCACCATCATGTCACCATCAAATCGTTCCGCCTTTTCGATGAAGACGTCCAATGCATTCTGGGTCCTCCCGCCGTCCGCAAACGCCCCCAACTTGGAGAAGACCGCCAGAAGAATTACCGGGATCAGGGTGAAGGCGGTATTTGCCACGAGGATTCCCAGCCTTTGCGGAAGGGTTTGCCAACCGCTCAAGGACTTTCGCAGGAATCCAATCAGCCCCGCCAGCAAAAAGAGAATCACAAACGAAGCCAGGGTCAACCGCAGGAACGTCGATTCATGGATTGCAGAACGATTCGACTCATTGGCGACGACGAACCCCGTTACCATGAGCCCGGAAAGGCCATAGACAATCGGGATCAACACGACCATCTGGCGGAACAGCGAGAGGTGCCTGCTAGAATGCTTCAGCCTGCGGAGCTCCGCAGATTTGATTCCGAGCCACACGGTTCCCGTGATCATCAACACTACCCAAATAACGAACGCCATGGGAGCGGATAGATAGCCGATCGCCCGGCCGATCAGCATCATCAGAATTGGAGGCGCCAGCGTCGCGGTCAGGATGATCCAGAAAAATTGGCGCATGCGTCGTTGAAATTCGATGAGGTGAAGTTCTTCGGACTCGCCCGGGCGGAAGCGCAAACGCGACAGTCCGTAGCCCGCAAAGACCAGCGAACAAACGATCAACAAGCCAAAAGGAAAGGTTACCAACAACCGGAACAACTCATCAGCATTCTGGCGCTTGCGTTCCTGCAGTTTATTGCGGCGCTCTGCCTGGGAACTGCTCTCCGCAGAGATCGGTCCGCCGGGATCGGCAGCCGCGGCGAAGGCAATGACATTCGCTTCTTCGAGCTCAGGCGTCGGCGCCCCGGGATCCGGTATTGCCGTGAAGTCTGACGGAGGTTGAGCGACAAACTGCGCTCTCGGTTTGAGGATTTCTTCCTGGATCAGGAAATACATTTCTTCCAGTCCGGGGCGAGAGTCGTTCAGTGCAAAAACGGCCTCATCAACTGCGGCAAGACTCAGGGCGGCCTCGACAGGTGATCCGTCCTTCGACGTGACCAGGAACTCGATCATTGCCTTCTCCGCGGGTCGATACGTTTCGGCGTCGAGCTTGGCCTGAACCTGGAGTTGGTCCGCGCGATGCACCTGGATCAGCTTGGAATCCCGGGCGATGTCTCCGTTATCCAGAATTGCGTAGGCCTGCAGTTGAAGCGTCCCGGCAAGGTCGAGCGGGATATCGTAGGCATATTCTCCCATTCCGCGTTTCAACTCGATCGAGGACGTCGCCAAGGATCGACCATTTTTCACAACATCGAGGAACACACGTTTCGCTTTTGACGCAGAAAGCACCTTCAAGTTGGCAGTCTGCCCCTGTCGGTAAATCGCCCCATCAGTCCTAAGCAGGATCCCATCGACCTGCACGCCAACCGCAAGCTCCTTGGTCACCTTCACCTCGGCACCCCGATCCGAGCGGGCTGAAAGCGACAGCTTCAAGTTCGGTTTGTCAGGAGTCAGCTTCACCTTGCCAATTCCCAACTCATTGGTTTCCACGCGAGACCCTCCTCCGGTGTAGATAACTGCTTTGGCAGGCGTCCCGTCCGGATAGGCCGCCACGATGTAGAGCGTATTCTCCACGTTTTGAACCAGTTCACCGCTTTCCGGGAAGACCTCGACGCGCAACGGCTGATTCGTCACCTTGACCTGAAGAGGATGTCTGCGGGTCTCACCGGTTGCATCGGTCACTTCGGCCGTGAACCGAACAAACGCGTCTCCCTGATTCAAGGACTGTCCAACGAAGGCATCTTTGAGAGCAATCTCCGTTTCGAATGATCCCTGATCATTCGTCGTTCCTGTGACGGTTTGGAAGGTTCGAAACCGCTCGATAAACTCGTCTGAAACGATGCGGATCTTGCCTCCCGCAACCGGCTTTCCAAAGGTGTAGTCGGCATTCAACTCAAGCCGGACCTTGTCGCCCGGGGCATAGTAGCCGCGATCCGCCCGAAGACTGACCTTGAACTTGGGAAGCACATAGCGCTCGACCTTCACCTCGCGCTCAGAGGTCGTGTCATCAATCGTGACCGCGATCGTATAGCTTCCTTCGTTGACCTGGTTCGCCAACTTGAAGTCCGCTGACGCGATGCCAAATTCGCTCGTGGCGATGAGCTTGCGGAACACCTTGTTCCCCTTTGCGTCCCTGACTTCAAAAGCCACCTCACGCGATGAGGCAGGTTTCAGGGAATCGGCCTCCATCGAAAGCGCCCGCATGTGAATGATCTGGCCGGGCTGATAGAGCGGCTTGTCCGTGCTTAGCATGGTTCGAAAGGATCGCCGAACCGTGATTGACTCCTCGGTGTTCGCCTTGCCGGATTTCCCGCGAACCTCGGCCACCAACTTATAAGCCCCTTCCTCGACCGTATTTCTGACTTCGGCGGAGAGATCCGCAATCCCGTTCTCATCGGTTCGCGCAGAGCCGAGACGCCGCGATGATCCATCATCCCCAATCATCATCACTCGGACCTTGGCATTCTCAACCGGCCGACGAGTTTCCTCACTTCGCACGAAAACTCGCACCGGCGTGATTTGCCCGGGTTCAACTCTTGGCTGCGTCACCATCACCACCTGCGTTGGATCGGGTTGTGCCGTTTCCACGACCCAGGTCTTGCCACCAAGTCCGATTGCGAAGAGAAAGGCGATCAACGCCGCGACCTTCCAGAACCCGCCACTAAAGAGCCAGGGCCAAGCATTTTCGCTTTCACCGTCCTGCCCCCCGATTCGCCGCTTGACGGCAGCGATGAAGCCTTCGTCATCTCCCGGTCCGCCCTTGCGACCGTATTCCTTCATCATGCCGTCCATTGCGGCATCTTTACTGTTTTCGTTAGGTTCTTCAGGCATGATTTTCCGATTGTTGGGTGATGCATTTGCCCAATTGGGCGCGAGCGCGTTGCAGTCGTTTCCGAATGGCGGCCTCGTCGGCATCCAGCCGTTTGGCCACCTCTACGCCACTCAGTTTTTGAAGATAAAATAGATCGACAGCCTTCCCCATTAATTCCGGCAACTTGCGAATGCAGCGATGCAAAACGGCGAACAGATCCGTGCCGGTTTCCGACTCTTGTTGATCCCAGGAACGATGCTGAGCTTCGATCGCCTCCAGCATTTCCTCATCCATGCCGACCAGTTTCTGGGCGCGGGCCCATTCGCGAACTTTGTTCCGGACAATTCCTCGCATCCAACTGCCGAAATCCCGGGTGACATCGAATTTTTCCAGGTTGGTCCAGGCAATGACAAAGGCGTCTTGAACCAGATCGCGCGCGGCATCGTTCCCACCGGTAATCGAGAAAGCGTAAGCCAAAAGCCGGCGATGATGCTGCCGAACGAGAATTTCAAAGGCTTTGGAGGGGTCTTGCGTCACGAATTCTGGACTTGAGTTGAGAGTAGTTGAAAAAGAAACGGGATTTGTGACATGGAATCTGAGAAAATGACACGATCCAATCCATTCGGTGATTCTCTTGACTTAAGAGCCGACGATGAGACCGAACGAAACCTAATATGACGAAACGCGTCCTGACCCAAGAAATCCTCGATCAACTTGAGCATGATCACCCGGATGCCTTGCGGAGCCGGGCGGACTTGATTCGGATCAATGGAATTTTGGGGAACTTTCGTTGGCTGCGCAAAGCCCTGGAAGAACAAGGGGCTGCTGATGGATCCGCACACGTCGTAGAGATTGGCGCTGGTGACGGCCACTTTATCAGGAAGTTCGCCGCCGCTCACCCCAAGGTGAACTACACCGCGATCGACCTGGCTCCGAAGCCTCCGGAATGGCCCTCGAATTTGAATTGGAAGCAGGGCGATGCGTTGGATTGCCTTCCCGAAGTTGGAGGCGACATCTTGATCGCAAATCTCTTTCTTCACCATCTGACCGACGCGCAATTGGCAAAACTCGGCGAAGGTTTGAGCGGCTATCGCGCCGTCATCTGCAATGAACCGGCTCGCTTCCGAGCCTTTCATGTTTTGGGAAAAGGCGTGCAACTGATCGGGGTCAATTACGTAACCCGTTTTGACATGCATGCGAGCATCAACGCCGGCTTCCGGCACACCGAACTGCCAACGGCTCTCGGACTGGAGCAAGCCGGTTGGCACATCGAAGCGTTTCATTCCATTTTTGGGATTTACCGAATGCTGGCCACTCAGGAGCGATGAATCGGTTTTTTGACGTTGTGATTGTGGGGGCCGGTCCCGCGGGGCTGGCCGCAGCCGCCTGCCTGGGCCGCCACGGCTTGAAAATCGCAATTCTCGATCGCCGCAGCCTCCCGATCGACAAACCTTGCGGCGAAGGGGTCATGCCTCCCGGGGTGGCCATTTTGAAGAAATTGGGGGCAACCCCGTTTCTCAACCAATCCGATTTTCACCCGTTTCACGGGATCCGGTATCTCACCCCGACCGGCAGGGTGGCGAAAGCTGACTTTGCCGAAGGCCCGGGACTCGGCATTCGCCGAACAAACCTCTCGCAGGCTCTCACGCATCTTCTGGATTCAATGCCAACCGTTGAGATCCACGAGAACACTCGCGTTCAAGGCATTGAGCAACACGAAAGCGGGGTTTCCATTCAATCGAACCGTGGCGATTTCGAGACACGCCTTTTGCTGGGAGCCGACGGGCTGCATTCCCGGGTTCGGAAATGGGCTGGGCTCGAAGGGAAAGCATCGCGGCATCGGCGACTCGGAATTCGCCGCCATTTCGAAGTTGAGCCCTGGAGCCGGTTTGTCGATGTCCACTCCGGTCCCGGCGTTGAGGCTTATGTGACGCCCTGTGGCCCGAATCAAGTCGGCATTGCCTGTCTATGGGAGCGTGACACCTATCCGGACGCCGAGCCGGGAAAAGACTTGCTGGACTCGCTTCTGAAAGAGTTTCCTGACATTCAAAGAAAACTTGAGGGAGCCAAGCCCCTTTCGGAAACGCTTACAACGGGGCCACTGGAACAGAAGACTCGACGGCGCGTTTCCGACTCCATCATCCTCATCGGAGACGCCGCCGGTTACCTGGATGCCTGCACCGGAGAAGGAATTACTTTGGCACTGAAGCAAGCGCAGCTTCTGGAATCCCACCTCGTTCCGCTTCTCGCCGGTTCGAGGGGGTTGATCCGGTCGAACCAGCTTCGCAACTATGAGGCGGCTTGTCGCAGGGTGTTGGCGTCCTACTATCTGGGAACACATTTCCTGTTGCTCCTGAATCGGCAGCCGCGGTTCATGGAGATCTTTGTTCGCGTATTGAGCCAACGCCCGGCGCTCTTGCAGCATCTTCTCTCCTTCAACATGGGGACGGTTCCACTGTGGCCAAGTCGGGCCTCTCTTCATCGCATTCTCGAATCCCATGCCTAACCTTTCCAAAATCGTTGCAGATGTTGATTTTGGCGGAATTGGAGCTGACCCAACAGAACGTTTCAGTGACGCCTGAAGTCCACATTTTCGAGATTCAATACCGCTCTGCCGATTATGACCGGGCGTTGGAATTGCGGGAACGCGTTCTTCGCGCGCCCCTGGGACTCACATTCTCTAAGAAGCAATTAAAGGCAGAATCCGAAGAATGCCATGTCGTCGCCCAATCAGCCGGTGGCGAGATTCTTGCGAGTGCCAGTATTGTCTGGAAAGCCCCAACAACCGCCAAGCTCCGCCAGGTTGTGGTCGCCCCGGACTTCCAATCGCAAGGACTAGGAACACGGATCGTTCAATTTGCCGAATCCATCGCCCAGCAAAAGGAAAGAACGCTTATTTACTGCCACGCTCGCAAGCCGGTGACCGCGTTTTACACGAAGCTCGGATTTCAGATTGTCGGCTCTCAATTTGAGGAAATTGGGATTGACCATTTCCGGATGGAAAAGGGCATCCCTCCACGCTGAATCAGTTCCCGTCCTGTTCCGCCGCATACTTCCGAATCGATTTCTCGATTGCGGCGACCTTTGCCTGATCCTTATCGAGAAGATAGGTGCAGCGCTTCAGTTCCATTTCAGCCCACTTCCAAAGACGCTCCTGAGTGGCATCTTCAAAACCGCCTTCCACTGGACCGTATTTCTTGTCGAACTGCTCCCAGCGACGTTTGGCGCTTCGCAAACGTTGACTCTTGGCGGCGGCGTAGAAATCCTGAAAAACCGGGGACTGCGAACCTCCGTTATCCCTGGGGATCAGAGTTGACGGATACAACTCGGCCCACATGGATTTGTAGGCGATTGGAGGAAGCCGAAAATTGCCCAGATCGTCCTGTGCCTTCACCGAAGTCAGGCAAAACGCCAAGGCAAGAAACAGGAAACCGCTTAATCGGACGATTGGGAACAGGGGAGCTTTGACTGGGGGCGCGTTCATAAATGGACAGGGGGTTGTGTCGTCATTGGACATCCGGACCGCTCGAAAACTTCAGATCAAGACAGCCCCGGTCCAACCAGAAGCCTACTTGGCTCCCAGCTTTTTGGCGATGGCTTGGATCTTCCGCTCGATACTGGATAGATTCCGTCCCTGTCCCTCGGAAAGCGACTGGCAGCGCTCCAGCTCGGCCTGACTCCAGCTGCAAAGTTGGGCAGCCGTCCCATCCTCATATTCGCCTCCCGGAAGAACGTATTTCCGCAGGAAACCTTTCCATCGCAACTCCGCGAGCTGGAGATTCGAGCTTTCAGCGGCGGCATAGAAGTCGGACAAAATGCGACTCTGCGAACGCATCCCAATCAGACTGTTTGCCCGGGGAGAGTTCTTGGCGAGCGTTTCCGGAAACATTTCAGCCCAAGCCGATTGATAAGCATTTCCCGTTTGAATTCGAACTGAGGAGGTTTCCCCGTCACGAACACTAACCGTTGTTTTAGGATCGGATGCTTGCGCCAGGTTGCTGCCTGCAATCAAGCAACCAACCAAGCCGATTCCGATACACGAAAGGCGAAGATATTTCATAGGACTAAGAATTGGCATCGATATCCGCGATGATTCCCTCAGCAATTGCTTCGGCAACGTCGCGCTTCACTTGGGCGGGATTGGGAGCGATGTTTAAAACCCGGTCTACGGTTTGAACATCAATGAATTCGATTTCAAGCAGGCAGGCCCGGTTTCTGGATTGGCTCGCTGAATTTCCAAGTGAAAGATCGTTGAGAACGGCGAGACGAGTCTCCTTCAATCCACGATCCTTCGCATTTGCGTCATGACTCTTCAGTGCACTGAAGACGCGACTCTGAATTCGCTGCGCGAGTCCCCGATCCTTGGTCAAGTTCACATTACCGCCATCACCGCCGGGACGAACATGAGTTTCAACCCCGCGGGCGGAGGCGTTGAACGCATTGAAATGGAGACTGACAAAAACCACGGCTCCGGTATCGCGAGCTCGGTTGGCGCGAGCGGACAGCCCCACGTTGACGTCGGAAGTCCGTGTCATCACCACATTCAGGTCGGGCGATAAAGCATTCAACTTGTCCCTCACCAGTTGCCCAAGTTCCAAGGTGAGGTGCTTTTCCAGTTTGCCGGAGTAACTCGTCGCATTATTGGGCGAGGAACCGCCGACTCTCGTGCTTCCGCCATGCCCGGGATCAATGACAACCGTCACCCCGGACGAAGTTGGTGGATCTGGCGTCGGCGTAGAGGGCGGAGTGGGAGTGGTTGGAGGCGTTACCGTTTCGCATCCGGTCCAGAGGGCCAGCAAGGCGAACACAACGAGAAGGCAGCAACGTCGAATCCCGGCTTTAGACATCATAATTGGAATCACTTCAACGGAAGAGCTTGGTCAGGTCAACTCAAAAAAAGCCGCATTCCTGTCTTAGCCAGAAACGCAAGAATTGTGGGTTGGAAGGGGATTTTGGGCTTGTCTCTCGCCTCGCATTGCGTTGGATGGAGTCCATGAAGATCCCATTCCCTGTTTTTTGGTTCGCAGCGCTTGCGAGCCTTACCTGTGCCACGGCGCAGGAACGCCCTCCCAACATTGTCGTCATGTTCACGGACGATCAGGGCTATGGAGACGTGGGATGCTACGGAGCCAAGGACTTCAAAACGCCGCATCTCGACCAAATGGCGGCGGAGGGAGTTCGCTTTACCGACTTCTATGTTTCCAGCCCGGTTTGCTCAGCTTCCAGAGCCGCCCTCCTGACGGGATGCTATCACGAACGGGTCGGAATTTCAGGGGCCCTTGGGCCGGCAAGCAAAACCGGGCTTGCACCGGAGGAAGAGACGCTTGCCGAGATCTGCAAACAGCGCGGATACGCCACTGCGGCGATTGGGAAGTGGCACCTGGGACGCCCGTCCCAGTTTCTGCCAACCAACCAGGGATTCGACGAGTATTTCGGTCTTCCCTACTCCAACGACATGTGGCCCTTTCATCCGAACGTTCTCCACCTGCCGATGAAGGAACGCATCAAGCGATGGCCCCATCTTCCGTTGATTGAAGGAACTGAGGTCATTGTGGACGAAGTTACGCCGGAAACACAACGCTCGCTATCCACCTGGTATGCTGACAAGGCCGTCAATTTTATCGAAAGGAACAAGAAGAAGCCCTTTTTCCTCTATGTGGCCCACTCTCAGCCGCACGTTCCTCTTTATGTTTCCGACCAATTCGAGGGCAGCAGCGAGAATGGCCTGTTCGGGGATGTCATCCAGGAAATCGATGACACCATGGGCCGGATTCTGGCGAAATTGGAAGAAATTGGACAAGCTGAGAACACCCTCGTGATTTTCACTTGTGACAACGGTCCCTGGTTGAGTTACGGCACGCATTGCGGTACGGCAGGTCCGCTTCGAGAAGGCAAGGGCACGTGCTGGGATGGCGGGATTCGCGTCCCCTTTATTGCACGCTGGCCCGGCAGGATTCCAGCTGGAAACACCTGTTCCGAACCAGCTGCCACCATTGACATTTTGCCAACAGTTGCAAATCTCATTGGTGCAAAGCAGCCCAAACGGCCGATCGACGGAAAAGACATTTGGCCCCTTCTCTCCTCCGCGGAAGGGGCGAAATCACCGCACGACGCACTGTTTTTTTACTACAAAAGGACCGAACTCCAGGCGGTTCGAAGCGGAAAATGGAAGCTGATACTGCCGCACAAATACCGGTCCCTGAATGGCCGCAAAGGCCGAAATGACGGCATTCCCGTTCCCTACGACAACAACGATGCGGAACTGGGCCTCTATGACCTCTCGAACGACATTGGCGAACAGAAGAATCTGGCAGCCCAAAATCCTGAAGTCGTTGCCGAACTGATGAAAAAAGTAGAGTCCATGCGCAACGATTTGGGTGATACGCTAACCAAAACCCAAGGCAATGGACGGAGAAAACCCGGTACAAGCTGAGTTTTCTTGCTCTTATCCTTTATTTTGCCACTTGGATCGTGTTGCATTTCGGTCCTGCTGAGAGCACTTTCAACGTTATGTGGGAAATCACCGACCAACAACTCTCCGATCACTCGGAATGGCTTAAGTCCAACGGACAAAGCGGAAGCAGAATGGACAAAACGGGACGCGACCTTTCGAATTCGGCACACCCCGGAGCGAAAATGGATCAAGGGAAATTTATCGGAGCTCGGTTTAACAACGCCAACCTGGAAGGGGCTTCCTTCGCCGAGGCCGATTTCAGTGGAGCTCGCCTGGAGAAAGCAAACCTCAAGGGAGTCAACTTTCGCGGAGCCGATCTCGGCGGGGTAACTTTGGATGGGGCGGATTTAACCGGTGCCGATTTGACCAATGCGGATTGCTCCGGCGCGACGTTTCGGAATGCCAATATGACCAATACCATTTGCACCAACATCGATTTTGTCGCAGCAGACCTGACCGGTGCCAAGCAGGATGGCATGAAGATTTCCGGAGAAGCCCGCCTACGGGACGCGCAGGGATTGAAGTAAATCGGGCTACCGGTTATTGCTCAAGCACGTATTGGAAAATGAGGGGAGCCACGATAGTGGCATCGGACTCAATCATGTAGCTTGGCGTATCGCCAGACAGCTTATCCCAAGTGATTTTCTCGTTGGGAACGGCCCCCGAATAGGAGCCGTAGCTGGTTGTAGAATCGCTGATCTGGCAAAAATAGGCCCAATGGGGAACCTCGGTTTTTTCCAGGTCCACCCGCAACATCGGCACCACACAGATGGGGAAATCCCCCGCAATGCCCCCGGCAATCTGGAAAAATCCCACGCTTGAAGTGCTGGTCGTGTCCTCATACCAGGCAGCCAACTCCGTCATGTATTCGATGCCCATTCGCATTCCCACCGGACTAAGGTGATTCCGCATACAATGGGAAGCATACATGTTGCCAAGGGTGCAATCTTCCCACCCTGGAACAAACATGGGAAGGTTCTTCTCCGCGGCGGCAACCATCCAGCTGTCTTTCGGATCAATCTGAGAATGAGGTTCAAGTTTTCCTGACCGAATCAGCTCAAAGAGATGTTGATGAGGGAAAAGGCGGTCGCCCCGTTTCTCGGTCTGCGTCCACTGCTCGAGCACCAGGTCATGAAGAACGGCCATTGCCTGTTCTTCCGGGATGCAGGTGTCAGTCACGCGGCAAAGCTTGGCCTCATGAATTGCCACCTCGTCGTCAGTCGTGAGATAGCGGTAGTTCGGCACTCGTCGATAATGATCGTGGGCAATGAGATTGTAGACATCCTCCTCGAGATTGGCTCCGGTGCAGCAAATCGCATGCACCTTGTCTTGCCGGATCATTTCTGCCAAAGAAAGCCCCAGTTCGGCCGTACTCATGGCGCCCCCCATCGTAAAAAACATTTTCCCTCCATCATCCAACAATTTCACATAGCCTTCAGCGGCATCCTTCAACGAGGCACTATTGAAATGGCGATAATGATGGCGAATGAAAGTTGAAATGGGTTGGGACATAACTTGGGCTGAATTGGACTTTTATTAACCGGATTCAATGCTTTAGGGTCGCGAAAATGCAACGTTTTCAGCACCCTAACTTGGTGGCTACAATCCAACCGTGGCAATAGCTTTTCCCGACAAATTCATTCATCCATGCCAAAATCCAGCGACGCAATCCGCAAGGCGAACCTAGACGGAAACTTGGGTTTGATCATTTACTCCATTCCAAATTTTCCGGACCCGGAAACCTATCTGGCAGTGCTCAACGAATTGGAATCCAATTCGTTCGTCAGCGTCTTGGAAACCACGTTTCCGGTCGCCGACCGATATTCCGAGTACGCGAATGAGACCATTCAGAATGCTCACCATACCGCCATCCAATATGAATCCGGTTTGGGTTCGATTGACCATCTCCAGACGATTTCAAAGCCCAAGATTTGTGTGCTCTACCGCGCAACTTATGAGGACGAAGGATTCACCAAAATTCTGGACTATTCCCAAGGAAACCTCGATGGAATCCTGTTCGAATGGGAGGTTGAAAGCGACTCGGATTTCGTCAGCCTGGGCCAACAGCGCAATATCGAGGTAATCCATTGTGCCGGAAGTTATCTGACCGAAGCCGAAGTGGATGATCTGGCCAAAAAACTGCCCCAGAACCCGCTTATTTACTTTGAAGCCGCCTCGATGACCGGAGCTGAATTGTCTGATATCGACGAAATGAAACAGTTTGCCAAACTCCTAAAATCAAAGCGTCCTGACTTCTGCCTCGCCGCTGGTTTTGGCGTAAAAACTCCAGAAGACGTCGCCCTGTTGGCAGGTATTGAGGAGATGGACGCCGTCATTGTAGGAACCGCGTTTCTCCAGGCGATCGAGAAGGGAACTGCTTCAGCGATCGATTACGTGGATAGCATCACCCGCTCTTTGACACGCTCATGAATCCATACGCCGATCTTCACTGGGACTGCGAAAAGCCGCAGACTCGAATCAAGCTCTGCGAATTCGAGAACCTGGACTCTGCTTACGAGGCATCGTTTCTCGGCTGCGAATTTCTCGGATTTCACCTGTTCAGCGACCAGGACATTCCGGTCAAAACTGCCAAATTTGAGGAAATTTTCGAGGAACTCCCCCCTTACGTCGAGAAAACGCTGCTAACGGATCTCGAAATCGGCAAGCTCCTCCCGATCCTGAAAAGGCTGAAACCGGAAGCGGTTCAGTACTACGACGATACACCGACCGAACATCTGGAGGCGATTCGAGACCAATTTCCAGCGATCCGGATCCTCAAGGTCATGTCCGACAAATCGGAGGAAAATGATCCTTCGGATGACGACGCGTTTCTTGAGCGGTATCTGCCGTGGTGCGATGCCATCCTCCTGGACAGCATCCGGGATGGTGGAAGCGGAAAGACCGGCGATTGGGCGCACTGTGCAGAAATCGTCAAAAAGTCCCCCAAACCAGTGTTCCTCGCCGGGGGACTCAATCCCTACAATGTGAAGGAAGCGATCCAACAGGTCAGGCCATTCGGAGTTGATGTCGAAAACGGAGTCAGCAACCGAATCCCATCGGGAATCAGGCTCAAGAACCTCCAGAAATGCCGCCTCTTTATCGAAGCCGTTCGGGAAGCAGATTGGCGCCTCGGTCGCGTCCTATGAGATTTTCCCTTCCACCAGTTGACGGAACGTCGCGATCTCATAGTGGGCCAATGCCAAGGTCCGATTATCCATCGTCTCCCTAACCCTGGAAGGAACTGTTTTCGGGCAATCCAAATCCAATTGGAAGAGCCAATTGTGAGAGACGATCGTTTCAACATCCCGCAGAAACTCGTATCCTCGATAGGCCAAGCCGTCATACAACTCGTATAGCCAAGGAACAGTGTTATAGAGGAGCATTCCCCCTTCATCCTTAAAGTAGGATAACAACCATAGAGGAAACGTTCCATTGACTCCGCTCTCAACGAATACAGGAGGCTTTTCCAGCCCCAACTGATCGAGTTGAGCCTTGGTGTCGTCAATGAAGTCCTGCGGCAACACTCCAGGAGAGAATGCACACTCTCGATACTCCTTCCGCAGCTGATCCAATGGGAGCAATTCCCTGCTGCTCATCAAACTCTTGTAGAGCGCTTCGTAAATGAGAATCTCGTAAATCTCTTCGAACCCGGCATACGCATTGGTAAACGTTCGATTAAAGATTAGCGCCTTGGGAGAGTAGCGATTCTTCCAGACCAATCCCAAGCAAATGAGAAGCGTATCTCGCAAGAGCATGACCGGCTGCGTGTCGTCGCGAATCAAGACATCTTCAATCCATTGCAAATAGGAAGCCATTTCCTCCAACACCCGTCGAGTTTGCCCTTCCCATTTCGTCATCGCGTCCCTACTTGGAAAGTGCATGCGAATGTCTGGAACTTCGTCGATTTCCGCCAACCGAAGGACATATTCGGGCAGCTCCCAAGACTTCCCCGCCATAAAAAGCAACCCGAGTTGGCCTCCATCCATTGCCGAACTGGGCTCCGTCATCAAGCCGGGCCCTTTTTCGAGCAATCTCCCCAGCCGGACTCCGGCATCTTCCGGTTCCAATGCCGCCTTTACATAGTCCGCATAACCTTCGGCTTCATAGTCATTCAGGACCTGCCGAACCGTCGCGGCATCTCCAAGAGCTTTCTCCAAATCAACGCCTTGCGCCTGTTCCCAGGACAACAGTCGAGATTTTAAAAATCGAGAAATAAATAACGCTTCGTAATCCTCTACCATTTCAAACACGTATTCCCTTCATTCTTCGGTTACCGGATTGTTGAATCGCCAACCACCGGACTTCCACCGTAGGGCGAGAACCAGCGCAACAACCGCGCGGTTCGCGGCGATGACAAGCCAAATCCCATACGATCCCAAATCAGGAAAGTAGTGGCTCATCAACCATCCTCCGGCAAGGATCACTAGGGAATTCGCCAAAAAAGTTGCTTTCAGCGTCCAGGCGGCATCTCCGGCACCATTCAAGGCATTGTCCACCGCGTAAAGGCACGCATCAAACGCGAGAATGACGGGGAGCAGAACCATGCATTTGACACCGATTCCGATCGCTTCGCCTGAGTTGGTAAAGCTGGCAAAAATTTCCGTTCCAAAGTGCCAGCATAGAACTCCCGCACCACCCATGAACACCAGGTTCAGGAGGAGGGTTGAACGAAGATCCCGGTTCGCCTCCTTCTCGTCACCAGCGGCCAAGTGATGCCCAATCAAAGTCGTTAACGCAACGCCTACCCCATCGCCGGGCACACTTATCAACATCAACACACTGTAAACAATGGCTGCAGCGGCAAGATGTTCCGTTCCAAAACCGCCGATAAAAAAGATCAACGCAACATTCCAGAAAAGCGTGTCCGCCACATCAATAAATCCATTCGGCAATCCTATTTTCAAAAGGTCCCACCCCTTTCGGAAACTGATTCTTGGAATCCACGTACGGTAGACGCGAAGAGCTGGATGGAAGAAAAACATTCCCAATAGCAAAACGGCCCAAACCACAGATGCGACAACCGTTCCCCATGCCGCTCCCGCGATTCCCATTGGCGCCACCAAACCCGGAACACCGAACATCAGAATATAGTTCAATATAATATTCAGAACTACATGCACAATACCACCCCACATCGGCAGAAGCGGCAACCGGGCTGCAAAGAAAAAATTTGCCAGAGCAGCAGCCAGCACTTGAGCTGGAAAAGCCCAAACTGAAATCTCAAAATAGGTAACCTCCGAGAGATAAACTGGGTAATCATGGTTGAGCGGACGAAAAATCGATTCCGCGACAAAATGAAGTGACGCTCCCAAGGCGCCGACCAACAGAGCAATGAAGATGGCTTGCCATGCATAGGCGGAACATGATTCCGGGCCAAACCTTCGGGCTGCATGCGAACCACAGGTATTCAGTGCAGTCATGAGGCCCACTGCAAAACCGAGCAAAACGTAGAGTACCTGCTGTGCAGGCATCAACGCAGCCAGGAATTCTTCACCCAATTGTCCCACCATCCAGGTATCCGTGAATTGCCGGGCCGCGAACGCAAAATAGGTCACCACGGTAGGCCATGCCAACACCAGAACCGACTCCAACCGTCTCCCGTTTGCAATAGTATCCACCTCGCTCTCCATAGACTGAATTTTAAGACATGCTAATTTCTATGCGACACTTATAGTTTTTACGGTTATTGTAAAGTCGATACCAAAACCATGAAAATCCGAACATTCTCACTCCTTCTTTGCTTTGCATTCACCAGCGCAGCACTTTTATCCGTAAGCTGCAAAAAAGAACCAGACAAGCCTTCATCTGCAGGGACCGCAAAAGACACCACGCCATTGGTAATTTGCGCCTGGGCAGGAGAAGAATATGTAGCGGCAGAGGCTCTCGAACTCTTCACCCAGGAAACTGGACGGGAAATTCGAGTCGATGCCTATGAGAACGCGGATGAATTGAGAGCACTTCTTGAATCGAATCCAGGCGTGTATGACATCGTCATCACCGATGAGGCGGCGCGTCGTGAGTTGCAAGAGCTTCAGCTACTGGCTCAACTGGATTTTGAAAGCCTCCCAAATACCAAACACCTGGGCAAACGCTTCTGGAACACGGACAAAGCAGCTTCGACCCCGAATGCAATTCCATACCTTTGGGGTTCAACCGTCGTTGCCTATCGCACTGACAAACTGGATCTGACCGAAGAAGAATTTAGTTGGGACCTCTTTTGGGATCCGGCAGTGAAAGGAAGATGCGCTCTGATCAACGAGAAGGTCGACATCTTCGCCATCGGCCTGATTAAAAATGGATTCTCGGCCAATTCAAACAATCCAACAGAACTTGATCTGGCCCAAAAGAGTCTGGAAGAGGTAGCAAGTGCCAATGCGCTTCAGTTTGACGGAGGCTGGGAGAATATGGAACGCCTCGCGAGTGGAGAACTTTGGGTGGCCCATTGCTATAGCGGTGATGCGGCATACTTTGCGTTTGAAGACGAAAATATTGGTTACTTCATGCCGAAGGAAGGAGCCCAACTTTGGATGGACGAGTTCGTTATTCCCAGAGACAGCAATAACACCACAGGGGCACACGAATTCATTAACTTTATGCTGCGTCCAGACGCAGCCGCGATCAGTGCGAATACCTTGTGGTATCTGACTCCAAACGAGACCGCACTTCCGATGCTTGATGAAGAGCTTCTTGCCGACACGGTCCTGAATCCTTCCGAAGAAATGTTGGAAAAGTGTGAGTTCATTGATCCCCTTACAGGTTTGCGCGAGCGGACCATGCAACTGGGAATGCGCTCGATCAGGTCCGTATCCGAGAAAGCCCTGACGCAGGTGGACGATGCCACTAGTCCAGAGACGGCAATGAACCCAACTCACTAGAGTCGGATTCACGCGAAGTGATATCAGTCTTCACTCTATTTGACCTCAAATAGCCGTTCCCCCAAGCTCAAGTCGATGCCCATTCTCGGTGCTAATGTAGAAAGCAGCCCTCGCCTCAAAAAGGTGTTGGGCCGCTTTCTACTGACATCGACGAACAGTATACGTTTCCACCTGTTTGTTGCCCTCTTCCTTGTCGCGTTTCTCCCGATCCTACTTCTCTCGTTAGCGCTTAGCTCCAACCTCAAGAAATCAGCGCTAGCCGATGCCAGAAAACACGTTGAAGTCGTCGGTGATGAATTGGGGGAACGGGTCGGAGAGTTGATGCATTCGATCGAACGGCATCTTCAATCCCTTCAGTCAAATCCCAGGATTCGCAGCAAGAGTGACTCGACTGCCGATCGGCATCGAGAAATGGAACGCCTGTTGTCCATCTATGATGACTTTGATGATATCAGCCTCTATCGGCCCGACGGATCCATCATCGCGTCAACCAATGAAGACGGCCCTGATCCGGCTCCCTATCATGAGCACACTGCCTGGTTCAAGGAATCCGTAAAATCTGGAGAACGAGTCGTATCACGCCCCAATCGACGTATTGGTCAGAGCGGGATGTTCTTGGTGGTCTATTTGCCGATTCGGGAGCTGTCTGGAGAAGTATACAGTGTGATGCGGGCAAGTCTTCGCTTCGATCGCATTCAGAACATTCTTGAGAGTGTTGAGCTTTCAAAAACGGGCCAGTTCATGTTGGTTGACGAGTTGAGTCTTGTGCTTCACGACCAGCAAGGTCAACCTCTCCCACGCAAGCTTGACACCGGCTTCGACTGGTCAGGGTGGCTGTCCAATCCTCGCGGAATCACTCATTTGCAGGGGGTTGAGTCGGTCTATGCCACCAAGTTGATGCATCCCACCGAAACCCGAGTCGGCTGTCATTGGCTGCTCATTGGGCATCTCCCGACCAAGCAGGCGCTCGCTACGGTTGATACGGCGCTCAAGACGATCTGGGGGTTTCTCCTATTCTCAGTGTTTGGCATTATCGTTGTGACGCCCTACGTCAGCAACCGCCTTGTGGACCGGCTCAGTCCGTTGATCAAGGCCGCACGATATGTCGCGGAGCGGGATTGGGATAAAGTAGACCTCCCGGAAGGTGGTCCATCAGAAATTTCCGCCCTGGCACAGTCTTTTGGAGGGATGGTCCAAGAGATCAGGCTGCACCAAGATGAGCTTGAAAAGAGAGTTGAGGATCGAACGCAGGAATTGGCTGAAAACCGCCGCCAACTCGAACAAGCCAATGCCCAATTGGAAGCGTCATTCCAGTCCACGCTGGAAGGAGTTCTCGTGATTGGGAACAATGGCAACATCCTTTCCATCAATCGTCAGTTTCTCCGTTTCTTCAACTTATCGAAGGACGTTACCGAACTGCTCACGGTGGAGCAACTCAACGCACGGGTTGAAGAATTGATTGAGGATCACCGAGGGTTCCAAGGCTTCGGCCAACCGTTGCTGCATACCCCGAAAGACAACAAGATCCGGCAACGCCACGAGGCGGAGTGGCACATCGAAGGAATCCACGAACGTTACCTTAAGGTTTATTCGGTCGATGTTCGCACCAAACAAGGCGACGACTTGGCGAAGATGTGGGTTCTTAGAGACTATACCGAATCTCGAGTCCTCGAAACCAACCTTCAGCAAGCACAAAAGATGGAAGCTGTTGGCAGATTGGCAGGGGGTATTGCCCACGACTTCAACAACCTGCTCACCGGCATCATCGGGAACCTGGCGCTCGTCCACTTTGAGATGCCAAGGAACTCACCCATTCTGGAAGATCTCGAATCCGCAGAGAAGGCCGCGCAAAGGGCTGCGGAATTGGTCAAGCAATTGCTTGGGTATTCCCGTCAAAGCTTTCTCAATCTCGACGTTTGCAACCCTAACTTCCTCATCGAAGAGGTTACCACATTCCTGGGAAGAAGTTTTGATCCTGGGATCAAGATTGATACCGATCTCTGTGATCGGATCTGGGATGTGGAGGTCGATGGTACCCAGATCAATCAGGTACTTATGAACCTTTGTGTGAATGCCAGGGATGCCATGGAGGAACATGGCAACAAAGGCGAGTTGGTGTTGAGCACTCAGAACCTGGATCTCCGTTCGAAAGACCTTCGAACCTATAGTCACGAAGCAGCGACTCCGGGAAAATACGTCTGCATCTCGGTTAGAGACAACGGTAACGGAATTCCCGACCACATTGTGGAGCACATTTTTGATCCGTTTTTCACCACCAAGGGCCAAGGCAAGGGGACGGGACTGGGCTTGGCAACGTCTCTTGGAATTGTCGAACAGCATGGCGGATGGATGACTTGTGAGACAAAGATCGGAGAAGGAACCACGTTTTTGGTTCACCTCCCAAAGGCGATCGCGGCCCGCCCGAAGAAGAAGAACATTCAAGCAAATACCCTACCCGCCCCCTTGGGAGGAAAAGAAACCCTTCTCCTGGTCGATGACGAGATGGTGGTGCGTGGCGTTTCCGAAAAATTTCTGCAAAAGAAGGGCTATAACGTGCTGACGGCCTGTGACGGAGAGGTCGGGTTGGAGGTTCACCAACAACATTCGAGGGAAATTGACCTGGTCATGCTCGACTTGACCATGCCCAAACTTTCGGGGGCCGACACTTTCAGGGAATTGCGGAACCGAAATCCCAATCTGCCCATCATTATTTACAGCGGCTACATTGTTGATGACAAAGAATTTGAAGCTGAGAACGGCTCCAAACCCGACGCAATTCTTTGCAAGCCGTTCGATTTGCAGGACCTTGCCAAAGTGATTCGAAATATTCTCGACGAAGCCAAAGTCGAGATCGCCGCCTGATGACCGACTTCGAGACCGAGCATCGAAGCTTGGATTTTCCGAGATAAATGCTACCACAAGGGCTCGCGCCTTGTAATGCCTCCCGAGGAACCACAACCTTCGATTGACCAGCAACTTAGTCGGCTCCAGCCTGAATTGCGCAGGTTTGTGGGTTCACTCCTCGCCAATCCCTCCGATGTCGATGACGTTCTTCAAGAAGTAAACCTCACGGTTTGGGCCAAACGTGACGAGTTTGAGGAAGGAACCAACTTTCGAGCCTGGGCCTTTAAAATCGCTCGATTCAAAGCCCTCGCTTCCCATCGGGATACCATTCGTAGCCGGCTTAGCTTGTTCGGCGATGACCTTGGAAACAGGATCGAAAGTTTGATGATCTCGGACCCTGGTTTCACGGATGAACGCACGGAAGCTCTTCAAGCCTGCCTCAGCCAATTGACGAGCAATCAGGTTGAGCTCTTGGAAGCCCGTTACGCCCGCGAGTCAACCCTGGTTCAACTCGCCCAAAAGAAGGGGATTAGCGCCGACTCCGCCCATAAGGCAATCTCCCGGCTTCGCATTCAATTGCGTCAATGTGTCGAAAAACGACTGCAATCAGATCGATCTACCCCCTGAAAAATCATCGCGTCAGGAAACTCCTTCACTTGGAATTTCCTTTTAGCCCCCTTAATCCATGTCAAATCACTCCAGAGATTTCACCGATTCTTTTCAACAGTTGGTTGATCGGTGGATTGATGGCAACATCTCACCGGATGAACTGGCGGAGTTGGAGGCTGAACTATCGACCAGCCCGGAAAAACAGCGCTACGCCGCAGAATCGTTGCTGTTTTCAGAGCAACTGGCGCTCGAAATGGAAACGCCTCAAGTTCGGAAGCCCGCACCACGGGAGCTCATCAAACGCCGAACCCTCGTTTTGGCAGCAATTGGAGCAACTTTCTGTTTCTTGATCTTGTTGGTGAATCTGGGGAATCACGCAGAACCGCCAGGCGGGTCCCCAGATTTTGCATTCATTGATCGGCTCGAAAATGCGGAGTGGCTTACCACTGAGCAAACGCCGACTTTTGACTCGGAAGTCATCCGCGGAGAATCGCTCAAACTCGCAAAAGGGTTCGTAGGAGTAACCTTCACCAACGGAACCCGGCTCCTGATTGAAGGGCCCAGTTCCTTGACCATTCACGATACGCATTCGGTCACGCTGGAGAACGGAAAACTCGTGCTCAGCTTACCAGCAGGTTCGGACTCCTTCTCCATCGAAAGCGCCGGATACCAAATCCAGGTCGCCTCAAATAGCAGAGAATCACACGAAGGAAACCTCTATGGTTTGTTGTATGATCGCCCCAAAAATCTTCTTCAAACCAGCGTCTACTCCGGCGACGTCGAAATTCAGCCTTTGGCGGATGGAAAACAGGCTACAATTGGCGCAATGCCCGTGTTCAACGAGGTTCCCATCGCGGAATCGTTCTCTCTCGCCCTCGAGCGGACCGAGGCTTCTGCGGCAGCCCATCGACTTGAGATTCAGCTGAAGAACGAAGAGACCGGTGACGGATTTTTCCAACTGATTGAATCTTCGACTTCTCGGGAAAGCTCCCCACCAAGCGAGTGTTGGCTGAAATTGTTTACCGAAGCCCAAAGTCAAAGCGACGATTTTCTCGTTCAAGGAAGCACGGGAAGAATCGCCAAAAAATCCGATTCGTTTGGATGTTTTGCGTTTCCGCCGGACGCGATGCGAATCAGACTTTCCCACGATCACCCAATGCAGGGAGAAGCGTTTCTGTTCGCGAAAAACCCCTCATTTCACCGGAGTGATTTTCTGGGACGATGGACAATCTCGACTCATTCAGCAGCAAAGGCCTCGGCTAAACTTCTCAGGCTTCGCTCTGACGGAAGCATCGTTTCAGAGAGTCAGCACCGCCCCAAAACCAATTGGTATTTCCGGGCTGGCCTCGTTTATCTCATCGACTCGAACGGCAACATCAAAGATCGATGGCTTCCGATGGACTCCGATCACTTGATTTCCGAAGCCGATCATTCCGTCTTGATCGAGCGATATTGATCGCCAGCCAACGTTATTGGTCGCGAAGGAAAAGGGGCAACTCCTCACTCACGTTACCGGAAGAAATATCTTTGCGCAGGCTCGGGTTCACCCCCTTGAAGTACTGAAACAAATCACTGTCAGTCGAAAGAATCACCGTCGTGTCCTTCCCGATGATCTGCTTATAAACTTCCATGGTCCGGGTGAACTCGTAAAAGTTCACCGCATCTTCACTTTGGTTGAAAGCATCGGCATAAATCTGGGTCGCTTGTGCATCGGCGCGTCCCTGAATCTCTTGAACCCGCTTATACCCGTCAGATTCGATCTCCTTGAGTTCCCGATCCATTTTCCCGAGAATGAGAGAAGCCTCTTCGTCGCCCTCAGAACGGATTTGCTCAGCAATCTGTTCCCGTTCACTCGCCATTCTGCGGTGGATCTCCATAATGACATTCTGATCCTTGTAGTTAACCCGCTTGAATCGCAAATCGAGAAGCTTGATGCCCAGATCCTCCAGTTCCTTATCAGCTTGAGCCCGGATTTGCTCTTCGATTTTATTTCGCCCGATCTCAATTGCCTTCAATTCGGTACTGATCTCCAAACCTTCGTCAGGTTCGCGATTGGATGAACGAACGACCTCAACCAACTCATGCCGAGCGATCGCCTTCAACGTCTCGCCCGCCAAGATATCATCGAGCCGCGATTCCGCGCTGCGCTCGTCTCGCAAACGGAGGAAGAACTGGAGAGGATCGACAATCTGCCATCGTCCGTAGGTATCCACCTGAATGAACAGCTTATCTTTCGTCTGCATCGGGGTGGAAACCCCATCCCATTCCAATACCCGGCGATCGAGAACATTCACTTCCTGAACAAAGGGAAGCTTGAAGTGAAGCCCTTCTTTCTGAACCGGCTTGCCAACCGGCTTGCCGAATTGCGTAAGAATAACCTGCTCGGTCGGATCAATAACATAGACCGACATCCAAACGACCAAGGCCGCAATTACCAGCAATAGACTGCTGGCCATAATTCCAAATTGTTTCATTTCTGACCTCCCAGATTAAGTAGTGGAAGCAGTTGCTTCGTTTCCTCGTCAATAATGACTTTGCTCCCAAGTTGAGGAACGACCTCCTGAAGGGTTTCAAGATAGATTCGGCGCTTGGTCACTTCCGGCGCTTTCTCATATTCCTCAAACAAAGCCATAAATTTCGCCGCGTCGCCCTCCGCTCGATTCACTCGTTCGGTCGCATAACCTTCTGCTTCGGCAACCAAACGTTCAGCTTTACCACGAGCCTGCGGAATTGTGCTGAGATATTCCCGATTCGCCTGATTGATCTTGGTGATCTTTTCCTGCTCAGCCTTGTTCACGTCCTGAAACGCGTCATCCAGAGCTTGAGGCGGGTTCACGTCTTTTAATTGGATCTGGGTAATATCGATCCCCATTCCATATTGACTTACCAGTTCTCGAAGTGCTTCGAATGCCTGCTGCTCAATCCCCGCACGGCCAACCGTCAATACTTCATCAACGGTGCGATCTCCGACCACTTCACGCATCACCGATTCCGTGGCGTCTCGCAGGGTGGGTTCCGGATTTCTTACGTTAAACAAATACTTTTCCGGCTCGGTAATCCGGTATTGAACCACCCACGTCACATTCACCGCATTCAAATCACCGGTGACCATGTCTTTCTCAAGTTCACGTTCCCCACGATCCGGCGAGAACTGCCAGCGATTCGTAGCGCCCTGACTCATGATGCCAAATTCCAGTTTCTTCTGCCGCTTGACCTCTACCTTGCGGATCTGGTCAATTCCCCATGGCAACCTCCAATGAAGGCCCGGCCCTTTCACCGGAAGGGGTTTCCCCAAACGGAGAACAACCACTTCGGAGTCTGCGGGAACCTGATAAAAAAGGGTTCCAGCAGTTCCAAGCAAGAGGATCAGAAATACAGCTGTGACCAACTTCCCGAAGGAAAGGTTGAACTTGGGAAGCTGCGGATTGGGAGGTGGTGCAGGCATGGGCTAAGGGTAATAGTTTAACGCAACTACTTCACCCACGCGGAGTGAAGCGCTTCGCAGTTTTCAAGGCTAACTTCTCCCTTCTGAATCACCAAACGGTATTTCACCTCAAGTGGCTTATCGGGAGTCACATCAGCGACAAAGTAAGATCCAAACCGGCCATAATCGCGCTCGCTATAGGTCGCAGGTTTGGGATTCTCTGGATGATCAAGATACACCGTGGTATAGCGCTCTCCGCCCACAACAAAACTCATCGCCTTCCAAGGCAAATTGGTAATATTCGCGGCACCGCGATTCTCCTTCCCAAGATTGATGGTTTTGCCCATCTCTGCTTTGCCACTCTCTGGTCGAATATAGTAGGTCTGTCCTTTCGTGGATTCAGCCACCTCATTGGATGCTCGAAACTGAAATCCAGCATGCTGCGGATCCCCATCCAAATGAACCTTGGGCACTTCGGTCGACAATGTTGAAGTGAAATCGACCACGAGTTGATCTCCTTCTCCCATTCGAAACACCAGATCTCTTTCTTCCGTGATGAACGTCGTTCCATCGTCCTTTTTCCAAGCAATTTGAACCCGCTGATGCGCCTGCTCTTTAGTCGCTTCAGAAATCAATACCGATTCGTGCAGCTGAAACGCCTTCCGGCAATGCCAAGTGTCGACCGTGCCGGAAGTTCCATCAATCCCGCACTTGGAAAAGCCGAAGTAAATCCCTCGATGATGGGTAAATTTTCCTCCGGGCCCCTTGGTGATGAAATTTTCTCCCTGGGAATCGTAGACTTGGTGAAACGGTTTGTAAGTTTCCTCCCGGCGCTCCGGATCCATGGCCTCGGAAACGTAGCGGACGATGTTCCGGCCGTTGTACGACAAATCGGAGTGTTTTCCTGCCGTTTCCTGCCACGCGAAACCGGAGTCATCCGCGCACAAGTTTCCGACGACCAAGAGTCCAAGAAAGGTCAAAAAAGGGGCTTTCATACGACGCCTCCTTAGTGCGGCTTCCCGTATTTCGCAATCAGTTCCTTGATCCTTGCGGCCCGGTTTCCGGGGTTGGGATGAGTACTCATGAATTCGGGCTGCCGGGCGCCTCCCGAGGCTTGCTCCAGAACCTTCATCACGCCGATCAACCCCTCGGGATTATATCCCGCCGCAATCATGATCTGAACCCCAAGCGAATCCGCCTGATACTCGTCTTCCCTTCCGTAGCGAGTCGTCAGCATCTGATTGACCATCCCGGCAACCGCCGCATTCTGGCCATTTTCCGACACCAGAACGCCGGCAGCCTGACCAATTCCCGCATTTCTCATCCGCACCGCAATTTGTTCGGCAGAATGCCGCCCGATAACGTGGCCAATTTCATGACCAATCACCCCAGCCACTTCATCCTCACCCGGCAACATCTTGTAAAGGCCGTACGTCATGAACACCTGTCCACCAGGCAGCGCAAAGGCATTGATGGTATCCGGGTCCCGGAGCAGGTGAAACTCAAATTTATACGGAGTTTCGCCAACCGACGCGAGCAGCCTCGCTCCAATCTGATCAATTTGCCGCTGGAGCCCTTGATCCGGGTGATCGCCACCATGCTGTTGTTTCATGGGATCGACCGCCTGCAATCCCATCGCGATCTCCATTTCCGGAGTCATCTCTTTCGGGATCCGTTGCTCTTCGCCCGTATACTCGTTTAGCTCGGTTTTGGTTGAGCCGTAGTAGCTTATAAACGCAACCGCAAGCATGATTAGGGCCAGGAAAATGCGCCCTGAACAACCGCCTTTTCCGGGACGACCGGGCCGCCCTCCGGCGGATCTCCGCATTCCGCCAAACATCATTCGAGCAGGTATGTCACTCATCTTGGTGAAATGTTAGACAGGCAATGAACTCCTGTCCAAGCAAAACCATGAGAGGAATCCGCGTGAGATCGATGCCACGGATCGCATTCCTGCGGGTCAGACCTCAATCCATCCGACCTCAAACTGAACCACTGGGCTAGCTCGAACCACTTTCCCCCTCAGAATTCGCACTCTCGGATTGATGCTTGCTGCCACAATTTCCGGCACCCTTGCCGTGAAGATCGCAGGTCTGGCAACAGCACGGCTTTTTCGCAATCGGAGGATCGCTCCGTTCCTGGGTGGAATCGTAGTCGTTTTCACCCAGGGAATCGATTTCGGTATGAATTTGCACGCCAGCATTCTGCAGGACATTCCTCGACCTGGCTTAGCCATAATTGTGTTGGCTTGTGCAGATTTTGCGGGCAAGATTATCAACGTAGCCCCCGTGTTTTCGCCAACCCAAATGCAATGAAATCTTCGATTTCTCTCGTTCTAATCCTCTCCCTGTTTTTGCCGCTCATCCTTCAGGCGGCACCGGCAGAGAAGCGCATCACGGCGAGCGAGAGGCTCGACCAATTGGTGTTGGAAAACCTCAAAACTCAGGGCCTGGAGCCAACCCCACCTGCGACCGACGAGATCTTCCTTCGACGGATCTATATGGACGTGATCGGACGGGCTCCAACCAAGGCAGAAGCCGTCTCGTTTCTCGAGAATGCGGCCAAAAACAAGCGGGCGGTCCTGATTCGGGATTTGTTGAACTCAGAGGGCTACATCAGCCATAGTTACAACTACTTCGCCGATCTCCTTCGCGCCAAGACCCAGATTTCCGGCGTGGGCAGCAGCAGGACAGCTGGTTACGCTTATGAACGCTGGATCAAAGACAACCTCCGCGAAAACAAGCCCTACGACGAATTGGTTTACGAGTTGCTGACGGCAAGCGGCCAAAGCTGGAAAAATGGCGCGGTCGGTTACTATCTGAGGGACTACGGGATGCCTCTCGACAATCTGGCGATTACCACTCAGGTCTTTTTGGGCAGCCAAATCGTTTGTGCGCAGTGCCACAACCACCCGTTCGATTCGTGGACCCAAATGGATTACTATCACCTGAGCGCCTTCACGTTCGGGATGATGACGACCAATCAGGCTGAGAATTCGCGAGCGGCACAAGCACTCTTCAACCGGCAGGGAAAACCGGACGCGGATGAGCGTCGCGCCTTCAGTCGCGCCATGAGCGAAGTTCTCAAGCCGCTTCGGTTCAACAACGTTTGGGAGCAGGATCGAAAACTCCGGTTGCCTCACGACTACCAGTACAGCGACGCAGCGCCAAAAGCAGTGGTGCAGCCCGCAGTTCCTTACGGTGAACAGCCAAAGGTCGAAAAAGGCGAGGTTCCGATTCATCAATTTGCGCAGTGGATGACGTCCCCCGAGAATCCGCGGTTCACGAAGGTGATCGCGAACCGCTTGTGGAAGCGGGCCATGGGCCTTGGCTTGATAGAGCCGGTGGATGACATGCGCGAGGACACGAACGCGTCCAATCCGGCCCTGATGACCTTTCTCGAACGACGCATGGTCAATCTCGACTACGACATGAAGCGTTTCCTGCAGATGATTTATCTGAGTGACGCCTATCAGCGGGAATCATCTCCAGCCGAGGTCTCCCTGGGGCAAGCCTACCATTTTCCGGGTCCCGTTCTGCGTCGATTGAGTGCGGAACAAATTTGGGATTCGCTGGTCGCCATGGTCGTTGAGGATGTCGATAGACCGAGCCAACGCGCAGAATTGGTAAGGGAACAGCTGATCACGCGGACGGAGTGGGTCGCCAACGGAGTTTATGATCTGTCGAGCGAGGATTTGATGGAACTGGGCATCGAAATTGCCGCCAAACAGCAGGAACTGGCCGATCGACTTCAGTCAACTCAGGAGAAAGTGGCACAAGCCAGGGAAGACGAAGACGCCGAGAAGATTCGGGCGGCGCTCAACGAGGCGGCACTGGTGCGCGGAGAACTCGCCGAAATGATCAGCAACTCGGTCTACCGGAAGGGCCTGCAACAGAAAGCGGAGCTGGTCATGAACGACAGCGTCAGCAGTGATGAGTTTTTGGCGGAACTGGCTACCGTCATCACAGACGAAGGACTGATGGAGCCACAATTGCGCGGTGAGAGCCGGAGCAACGGTTTTGATGGCGGGCAATACGTCAACGGCTTGGTGGATGCGGTTCTCGCGCCCCAAATCCAAGCGCTGGAACAAGCGGAAGCGGAACAAAGAGATCGAGAGATGGAGGAATGGGCCGTGGATACAGCCAAGAAGCGGACAGTTTACAAAACGTTCGTCAAAACTCGCCGTTCCTTTGTGCGGGCAAGCGATATCCGCTCTCCCGCGCCCAACGGGCATTTCCTGCGTGAATTCGGTCAGAGTGATCGTGAATTGGTCGAAAACGCGAATGACCAAGCCTCCATCACCCAGGCTTTGGCTCTGATGAACGGAACCATTTCAAACGGAATCATGAGCTCGTTCTCCGTCATCACGAGAGATTTGCGGGACGACGCCAACCCAACGGAAAGGCTCGATACCATTTACCTGACGATGCTGAGCCGGTTGCCAACCGCGGAAGAGCGAAAGATGCTGTTGCCAATCCTCCGCGCCGAGGGGATTCAAGGTAGCCAACAAGTCATCTGGACACTGCTCAACACGCGGCAGTTTCTCTTCCTGCAATAAACCGGCTTAAACCGTCAGCGCAGCCGCCGTCGACTCCAGGAAATTCCCGAGAATCTGGAGCCCAAGTTTCTGGCTTTTTTCGGGGTGGAATTGGGTTGCGACCACGTTTCCTTTGCGAATGCTTGAGGCAAACTGGAGCCCGTAATCCGCCGTCGAGGCCACAATTTCGGATTCATCCGGTTTCGGATAAAACGAGTGCACAAAATAAACGTGCGGATGAGGGGGAAGCCCCTTCCAGAGCGGATCGGCAGGATCCACCGGCTGAATCTCGTTCCAGCCCATGTGCGGCACCTTTAAATCCGACTTCGGGAAGCGGACGACGCTCCCGCCAAGCACGCCAAGCCCATCAACGCCGGGTGACTCCTCGCTCGATTCGAACAAAATTTGATATCCCAGGCAAATTCCAAGGTAGGGCTTCCCTTCCTTTACCCACGCCCGAATCGGTTCCCACAGTTCCTGTTTTTGAAGGTTTTCGACACAATCGCCGAAGGCGCCGACACCAGGCAATATCAGCGTATCAACCGCCTCCAACTCGGATGGTTGATGGACGATTTGAGCCGCGAAGTTAAGGGTCTCGACAGCTTTGTGAACGCTGCGCAAGTTTCCAGCTCCGTAATCAATGATGCCTGTTTTCACGAGGCGCCTAGCTTATCACCTCTTGCCAACCCTTCACGAAAAACTTTTCTTCGAGCGAGTCCCACAATTCCCCGATCTGCTCGCGGGAGCTACTCACCCGAATTTCGCGCTGAAGCGGAACTTTGCGATTGGGACTGTAATCAGTCAGATGAACCACATAGGCTGGAAACGGCGAATTTTCGCCCTCCTTATTGGTCTTCCACATCAAGAGCTTGCGAACCATGGTGGCCCCTTTGAGCGTTTTCGTGGCCACCTTTCGGCGAAGCAGATCACTGGACGGCAGTTCCAATTCCCTGGCACTTTTGTCGGCCAACGAAATCTCCACCAGATCGGTCAGTTGCTTGATCGCGATGTCGTTGGGATGAATCTTCTTGTCGTCCCGAAATCGGATGAACTGCGGTGAGATCACGCTGACCAATGGCAAGCGGCGCACCGTTTCCCAAGTCTTTTTCTCCGCGTTCCAATTCAAAACCATCCGGTCAATCGTTCCTCCTCGAGTCGTTTGTGATACGAGATCGAGACAGGAAATCTCCGCGACCATCGTTGGCTCAACCATCTGGTAGGCCACGCGATCGGAATTCACTTCGGCATACTCGCTGGAAACCACCAGGTCGCTGAGATCGGAGAGAAAATCACTTCTTTCCTGGTCCGCAAACCCGCCTCCCACCCGGCCCAAAATCTGAAATGAGCCATCGCCACGCATGATCGCCAGAAGGAGGTCGTGAATCATCCCCGATCGATCGCCGGTTCCTTCCGCAAATCCGATCACTGCGACATCCAACGTATGGCGCGGCTTGATCTTAAAGAAACCCGCATTGTCACTTCGCACGACAACCCCTTCCCCACCCTCCTTTTCAACCCACTGCTCAAACTGCTTCCGAACCGATTTTTCACTCCCCTGAACCGTTTCGACCGGATGAATCTTGCGGCCCGTTCCAAACACCGCCTCGATCTTTTCCCACTTCTCAGCATAGGAACCTGCGACCGCCTCGTCGCCCAATTCGATAATGTCGAAGACGGCAAACTGGAGGGAATCGACTTCCTGTTGATTCCCTGGTTTTCGAGCCACCTTCACGACATCGTGAACTCGAGGGCGCTGATCGTCACTACGATTGACATAAAGCTCCCCGGCAATCATCGCGCTCTCGATCCCGGCGTTCTGTAGAAGGTTGGTGGCCTCTTCCAGGAAGGGCGCTCCATGGCGAATGGTGCCACCGGGATTTAAGGCGATCGCATCTCCGTCCTTCAGAATCACCACGGAAAACTCCCCATCGATTTTGCGGCTGATATGATAGTGATTCGCGATGACATGCTTGGAAATGCCTGTCTTATCCAGCGCCATCATCTGAGCACCGATCTGCCGGCGGAATGCCTGAACCCGAGTCAGCATTGCCGATTGATGGAGTGCCGTTCCCGGAGCGACGCCATACTTGCCGAACTTTATATTGAGACGAGCCTGCTCAAACATCTCTATTTCCCTCCCTTCACATTCTTCTTCGCCGACTTCTTCTTGGAAGTCTTCTTTGTCGTCTTCTTCGCCAGAGCCTTTTTCTTGGCAGCCGCCGTCTTCTTGCTTGCAACCTTCTCGACCGGTTCAGCTTTAGCTTCTTCCTCTTTTGGCTCGCCTTTCTCAGCAGGTTCAGGCCGCTTCAGTTCCATATTCGTCAGGTGAAGAATCAGCGCATATTTCTTACCATCCGTTCGTCCCTCGAGAAACCCGAAGTATTCCACCCCACCCCGGCGAAACAAGAGTTTGTCAACGCCCTTGGCCCCTCCCCCAACCCGCATCAGGCATTCCTCGTCTTCCAACTCTTTGGCCATGTCATAGAGGAAGTCATAGGTCAGACCGTTAACGTGGATGATCTGCACCTTTGATCCAAAAATGAATTGGTTATAGATCTGCGATTTCTTGAACTTTTTGCCGGTCCATTTGATCGGCGTTTCTGTCGCGACATTGGGCTCAACAACCGTTTTCTCCCTGCGTCCTTTGACATTCCCCTCCGGATCATAGACAACCTCCTCAAGGGTTACCTTATGTACAATGTTGGAATCGGGATCGATATACACACGAGAGGTATCTTCCAGAAACTGTCCGAACATCTCAAGATCCACTTCCGGATCGCCATCCTGAAAGGCTTGCGCGATTTCTTCCGGATCATCTCCATACTTCTGCTCGAGCGCTCCCAGATCATGAGGGACGGTTGATCGCAGAATCTTGAACGAACCGGCTTGCGCCCCGGCGTCATCAACCCAGCGCACGTGAAAAGAGGTTGCCACGCTCTCCGCCGCAACCAATGCGTCCCGTCCTTTGCTGTCTGATAGATTGATTTCCGCCATTTCTCGTTAGAATCCAAAATCCATGTCTTCTCCGTCAGCCTCATCACCCTCTTCGTCTTCTGAAATCAGCCCACGAGTTTCCTCCTGCCCGACAAAATGAATTTCGGCCTTTTTTCCGACCGTCATCCATACCACTTCATCAGCGCCCATCAGCATGAATCCGGAATCTGGATCCAATCCCCCGCGATAGCTGAACGGAAACTTGTAAATAACACCGCTTTTCAGTTCCCCCAGTAGTTCCGAAGGAAATTCGTTTTCCCCAGCGAGGCTCAACTCATAGATCAGACGAATGTTGTGCGATAGATACTCTTCAAACGATGCTTTTTCGGAGAGTTGCGTTGAGAGCTTAAACGTGGAGGAAACTGGCGTAATTTCTTCCCCGTCCAAATCTACAGCTCTGAGCGCTCCTTTGTCTCTCCATTCTCCATCGGGCGATAGATAGGCCAGGGCGGTTCCTCCCATGGGAATCAACGTCTTGCCATCACCGGCAAGGCTGCCTAACTCGCAAGGCCGGCCGGATTCGTCCACAGCCTCAACTTTGACCGTTCCATAGAGCTTGGTTCGGTCTACTTTTGACACCGAACAGGAAAACTCTTTGGATCCAAATTGAAACTGCAATGCCTGGGCCATTGTAATCTACGATATAGTACGCTTTCTATACCGCCTTCTCTTTTTATGGTCTTTACAAATTCAACGAGACGATGAGAAGACCTATTGATGAAGTTCATCCATCATCTCGATGAGATTTCGAACAACGATTTCGGCAGAATCTTTCTCAACCTTGTTCGTCGCGAGCCAGGTTTCATAGCCGCCAAAGGCATGTTGAAGACGGGAAGGTAGATAGCCAAAACCGCCGTTGGCGAGTTCGATGACAAACGTGTTTTCAAATGGGCTGCTTGACTTTAATTCCAAACCAATCTCAACCAGCACTTCAAAGGGAATCGCGCAGATTGCCAAATCTCCAATCCGGACCGCTTGAAGCAGGATCTTGGTTTCCTCGCCCAGTTCCGCCTGAGCCAAAACCCGCTCTGCATAGATTTTGGCTAACCGTGGAACCGATTTCTCATCCACCTTCGACCTTTCGAGATAACCCTTCGACCTCTCAATCTCTTCCCTGGTCGGAACTCGCAGATTTAACGTGACCTCCCGCTCCAGCATTCCAAGCTTTCGCGGAGCCTGGTCCGTTCTCCGATCCGCCGCATACGCTGAATCGGCAACCTTGTTCGCCACCACCCGAATCTGCTCGAAAGGCTCGCGGGAAGGACGTGGATTGCGAAAATTGATGTTGTTGATATCACCGCTGGTTCCATTGGAAAGCATGCCGACGAATTTCGATTCCGGCCTTTGTCGAAGTCGAACACCAATCAACCGAGCAAACTCGCCAAAGTAGTCCGCCGAAACCATCCCGCCAGTGTTTCCAACATAATGAAGCGGATAATTGGCCAACAATCCGATGGGCTTCCCCTTGGCATCTCGCAGCGAAAGAATTGAGACGTCCGGATCGATCGGTCCCGCCGGATGTAGGAGATTCGGGCCTCTGCCTGGATTCATCTTCGCCAAATCGGTGGTCTCTCCAAACGGATTCTCCGGCATCGTTCCAGCTTTCAAAAACCATCGCCGATTGAAGACCTCGTCAGGAAGCTCTTCCACGGAATAACCAGCGGTAGCGGGCTCCAACCTGGAATTTGCCTGAATGATCGCATCCGCGATCCCTTGAATGAGCAGCTTTTGGTAGGCCAGTTCCTGATCGGTTCCGTTGCTTGCATTGGCAAACGGCGCCGAGTGCGTATGCGTCGAAGCGACCAGCATGTGGCTCGCGGGAATCCCGGTTTTCGCCGACGCAATCTCCTTCGCCTGATCCAACTCAGGACGATGGACCATGCAACTGTCGACGATTGCAATGGCGACGGTGATTTCTGATCGCATCACCAATGCCCGAACCGTCAGTGGATCATGCGCTTCCTCGGCCAACTTGGGAGAAAAGCTTCCCCGAAGATGGAGCGGCCATTCCTTGGGCGTGATATCGACCAACGAAGATCCCGCCTCAAACTCTGGTTCCGCCCAAAGGGGCAGGACACCCATCCAAATCCAAACACTGCGCAGTAGCCATTTCATGAAGGAAGCCTGACAAATCCGCGGATCTTTGTCAGTCCCGAAAACCCAATTTGCCCAAAATCCCCCCCCTTGAACAGAGAAAGGCGGAGCGAAATGAATCGCCCCGCCTTTGCTAACTAAACTAACAGAAATGGATTCGCTTAGAAATACATGCGGATACCAGTCATGTAGCTCCAGTAATCGTTGTCATCCTGTCCCTCGAGGGAGGACCATTCGATACCGTTCATGAGCTTCAGCTTGTCACCACAGATGTAGTAGTTAAGACCAAGGTAGAGAGCATGATACTCGTCACCTTCAAGGCTGCCGGCAGCAGCGCGCTCATAGCGGCTTTGCACATTCAAACCATCGGCGTCATCAGCTGAGGAGAATGTGTAGCGAAAGACGGCTTCCAAACGATCGGAGAGATCATAGTATGGCATGAGCACCAATCCCCAGACGTCGCCATCCTCAGAAGGAAGTGCATCGCCATAGATGAGGTCAGTCACCAGATGAAAACGATCCCAATCACTCTTGGTGTTCAAAGAGAACAGGTTTTCGTAATTTGCGAAGGCGTTGTTTCCTGCTTCCCCGTCGTTGTAGAGGTAATCGAACCGAACTTCGGTCGCTTCCGTGATGTCGCGGCCGATGCGGGCATAAACAGCGCCACCAGCATCAAAATCAGGCAATGCCCAATCGTCGGTCGTTGCTCCGGCAAACCCACCGATATCGATGGTGAATCCAGCGAGATCGTTCAGGGTCAGCACGACACCACCAGCTTTGTCGGGGGTGGTTTGGTTCACGAGCTGTGAACGCTCGATCGTTTTGATTCGCTTCGAGGAAGTCGAATATTCACGAGTGATTCCTGGCTTTTGCTTACCAACAGTGAGCGAGAACGCATCGTTTGGCTCCCAAGTAATGAAGAGCGTGTCAACATCCTCAAAAAGACGACCCGACTCATCAAAGTCACGCTTGAGGTTGAACTGACCTTCGAATTCAAAGTTGTTGAGGAACTCAGCAGCAACCCCGAAACGGAAACGACGGTTTTCCCAATCGCTATCATCACCAAGATCAGACTCGGTGTCGTGGTATTGACCTTGGTAGCGGCCAATCAGGGCAATTTCCTGGAAGAACCCGCCTTCGCCCTCATAGAGCGTGGCCAGATCTAGAACATCGTAGTAGTGATCGCAGAACGTTTTGGGATCCTCGATGAGGACCTCTTTTCCAGGCCCGGCAAGAACCGAAGCTGAAAAAGCAAAACTCACTGCCGCCACTAGAGCGAGTGAATAAGTGGATTTCATTTGTATATGCGTAGTGTTTGAACTGTGTTGTCGATATTCCTCCAAAATTGATATTTTGGAAAAAGTATCAATACGGATTACCTAAATATCAGTTCAACAAAAATAAAGCTCTTTTTACCCCTGTTAGTAAATTGTCACATTCGAACCGGGATACTTCGCCCGGACACCTCCAATCCGACTTCCCCAGTCAGGCTCGCAGGCTCACAATTCTCCCTTTGTCGCAAATGCCATCTTCAGGCTCAAAGGTCTCGGTTTCCCAATCCCGGCTACCAACGACGCGACCCGCAGTCGGTCGACTGAACCCCAACCTGGTGGCGGCGAGATGTCGCGCGTAGTTGACGGGGCGTGGCGCATTGATCGGGACGATACAATGAAACAGTGATGGGACTGCGGTTCCCCGAAAATCCAGATTCCACCCCTTTTTCTGTCCACTTTCTGCAAAGACGCGGTCATCAGGAGTTTCTCCGCGATTCCAACTTTCCCGCAAGAAACTCGCATAGGCCTCCCGCGTTTCGTCCGTGGGGTGGAAAGCCTCTACGTGGTAGGTGACTTCCAACGACAAGCGATCCATCTTTCCGAATGAGATTCGGGAATCCCAGCATTGCTGCGCATACGTCGTGATGGGTTCGCCGTTGCCAAAACTCCAAAAATCAACCTCCGGAACCTCAATTCTCGTTGTGGCCGCCTGCTCCTCCACAAAAAGCCCGGGATCAAACTCCAAGACGGATTCTTCGAAACCGGCCCAATCATTGACCTGTGGAAAATTCCCACGGAGCAACAACCGTGCCTCCGGACCATCGACGATCAAGTCTTCATCGGGTTCGTCATCTTCCAGAATCAAACTCGCCTCGATTTCGAAATCCTGGGAGTCCGGGCGGGGATCCAGATGGTTAAGAAAATAGAGGATTTCTCCGGGTCCAAACTCTTTCCATCGCCGGTCTTGATGTTGGAGAATTGCTTGCGTTTTCATCTAAAGAAAACCTAATATTAAAGTTTTCTTAACAAACTGCAAGAAAAGGGTGCAAAGCGATGACCAAAAACAGGTTCGAGGGACTCGATTTCCGGCGGATTCAGCCACTCTGAACGGACCGTTTCAGCCCCTCTTGCGAGAATCTCGACAGGAGCAAACTTCCCTCTAAAAACACCGGGCAAAAACTTGCATGAGGTAGCGCCCTCGCTACATTTTTCCCTCACCAAACCACCATGTTTCCGGCCCCTGTTCATTTCACGATCGAAATAGTCATTCGACTGACTTAGCGGCAGTTCAAGACAGCGACCATTCTCCGGATTCACCACCTTTGATTTACGACAACACGCATGGCTGAAGATTCCACGCCTCAAGACCCTAATTTCGACAATATCCTGCCCATCAACGTGGCGGACGAGATGAAAAACTCGTTTCTGGACTACTCGATGTCGGTCATCATTTCCCGAGCGCTGCCCGATGCTCGAGACGGACTCAAACCGAGCCAGAGGCGCCTGCTTTACGCGATGTACAACGATTTGAACTTGCTCCCGAGCCGCAAGTTTTTGAAGTGCGCCCGTATTGTTGGTGACACGATGGGTAAATATCACCCTCACGGTGACCAGGCCATCTACCCGACCTTGGTGAACATGGCGCAACCATGGTCGATGCGGGATCCTCTCGTTCATGGTCAGGGCAACTTCGGCTCCCCTGAGGGAGACAACGCGGCCGCGATGCGATACACCGAGGCCAAGCTCACCCATTTGGGGGCGGCGCTGATGCTCGACCTCGACAAGGACACCGTCGACAAGGTCAAAAACTACGATGAGTCGAACGAAGAACCCGTCGTTCTGCCCGCTGCGTTTCCAAACCTTTTGGTCAATGGCGGCACCGGAATCGCCGTCGGAATGGCGACCAACATCCCGCCTCACAACCTCGGCGAGGTGATTGACGGGATTTGCGCGACGATCGACAACCCGAAGATCACCAACGAGGAGCTGCAAAAGATCATCAAGGGGCCGGACTTCCCGACGGGCTGTACCATTTTGGGCTCGCGGGGGATCAAGAGCTACTTCGAAACGGGCCGCGGCCAGATCAAGGTGCGGGGAACGGCTGAGATCGCCGAAAAAGGCAATCACGAGCAAATCATCATCACGCAAGTGCCGTTCTACGTTCGCCGCGACAAGCTCCACGAGCGGATCGCCGAATTGACCCGGGAAAAGGTTCTCCCTGAAATTAGCGCAATTCGCGATGAGTCCGACGAGAACACGCGACTGGTGATCGACCTCAAGCGCGACGCCCAACCGCAGGTGGTGCTGAACAACATTTACAAGCACACCAGCCTAGAAACGAGTTTCAGCGCGAACATGCTCGCGATCGACAACCGTCGCCCCAAGCTGCTTTCCGTTCGCGACGCGATCAACTGCTATATCGAACACCGTCGCGACGTTATCCTGCGCCGGACCCGCTACTTGCTGAAGCAGGCTGAGGATAAGGCCGAACGGCTCGAAGCTTTTCTGCTGGCTCTGGGTCACATCGACGACTTCATCAAGATGATTCGCGATTCGAAGAGTCGTGATGAAGCTCGCGAACGCATCAAAGCCTACGATTTCGCCCCGGAAGCTGCTGAAGCGCTCGGCGTCCTGATTCGGGACCAGCCCAGCTTGAAGATCAAAGAAGGACGCTACGTCTTCACGGATCGGCAGGTAAACGCCATTCTCGATCTCCGTCTCTATCAATTGACGGCGCTCGAGCGGGATAAGACGAAGAACGACTACAATGAAGTAATCGCAGAGATTAAGGATTACCTCGACATTCTCGGAAGCGAGGAGCGTGTTCTGACGATCATCAAAGACGAGTTGATCGAGATCAAGGACAAGCACGCCACACCGCGTCGCACCGGCTTTGCCGCTGACGAAGGGGACATGAACCTGGAAGACCTGATTGCCAACGAAGGCGCAATCGTAACGGTTTCCCATAAAGGTTACATCAAACGGACGCCGGCCGAGGAATACCGCGTTCAAAACCGTGGCGGCAAGGGATTGAAGGGTATGGAAACCCGGGATGCGATGAGCGAGGAGGACGAAGACGATTTCGTCGAGCAACTGTTTGCCGCGACAACGCACGATTACCTGCTGTTCTTCACGAACACCGGGCGCGTCTTCCTGGAGCGTGTTTTTTCCATTCCGGAAGGCTCTCGAACCGCCAAGGGGCGTTCGGTCAAAAACCTCCTGAACTTCCGACCGGAAGAGAAGATTGCTTCCGTTCTCCGAATTGAAGGTGACCCCGATGGCGATCGCGCCAAGACTTTCAGCCCGGGATATCACGTCATTTTCGCGACGAAGACCGGAATCATCAAGAAGACGAATCTGAGCGACTTCAAGAACATCCGGAAAGACGGAATCATCGCGATCAACATTGATGAAGGGAACGAACTGATCGGCTGCAAACTCACGAGCGGAGAAGACGAAATCGTTCTCGTCACCAATCAGGGAATGAGCTTGCGCTGCAGCGAGAAGGACTTCCGTGATCAAGGCCGCGCGACCCGAGGAGTCACCGGAATTCGTCCCGGTAAGGAAGGCGACTTTGTTGTTGGCATCGCGATTGTTGATCCCGATGCCACGTTGCTGGTGGCTTCAATGAACGGTATCGGCAAACGCACTCCGTTTGAAGACTACCGTCTCCAGAACCGCGGTGGAAAAGGGATCATCACCATGAAGGTTACCGATAAAACCGGCCTGGTGGTCAGTGCGGTAGCGGTCCATGAGACTGACGAGTTGATGTTGATGACGAGCACCGGGCAGAGCGTCCGAATTCGCGTCACCGATGTCCGGCAAGCCGGAAGAAACACCCAGGGCGTAAAGCTCATGACTTTGGCTGAAGGTGAAACCATTCAGGATATCGCCAGAGTGGTTGCCGACCCTGACCAAACTCTCGAAGAGATGGCATCCGACGATGATCCCGTCGCAGTCGTGGATCCCGAGACCGCAGATCCAGAAACGACTCCGGAAAACCCGGAAACTCCGCCAGCAGAACCCGAGGCGTAACCGTCCTGAGGGGCTCTTGAACACGAGGTCGAGACGCGCTGCGAGTGATTTTTATCGACTTGGATTGATGGCTCGGGGCGGCGATGAGTCTTCTCACAATGCCCCGAACCGCAGTTCCAGTCGGAAAAAGCGCCGCATCACCAGATCACGCGAAGCCGATCCTCGAAAAAGCGGACCAACTTGCGCGTCCGTCATCCTTTTCAATCGCTCCCTAAGCCAAACCGCCTCGACGTCTCAAGATCCACTCGGTGGTCACGAATCCTACGAATAGCAGGAGAAGAGGCCACTTGTCCCACAGCTTCACGTCATTCCGTTCCTTGATCACTTCTTTGGCCGCCCCAAAATAGCTGAGAAGACTTTCCGCATTGTCGATACTCGCGACGGCCCCACCGGATAGCTGGGCCGTTTGTGCGAGGAAATCGTGGTCGGCGGTCAATTCAGCCAACTCGATCGCGCTCTTGCTGTTCACGACCAGCAGCTCGGTTTGCACAATGTCCAAGCCACTCTCGTTTCGGGCCCGGTTTACCGGACCTCCGTCGAGAATGAGCTTGTAGTTTCCCTCCTCCGAAATCGGATCAAGCTCCGTCTCAAAAATGCCGTTGGATCCCTCGCGATAGGTCATTTGGCGGCGCTGCAACCGGGTGTTTCCCTTGAACAGACTAACGTTCACACTGCCTCCTGTGATCGGTTCGCGATTTCTGTCCAAAACCTTCGCGGTGACTTTGACCGGAGCATTTGGCGTGTAGGAGAGTTGGTCGGTCCCCAATCGCACATACTCGCCTCCGCTGCGCAAATTCTCGCCTGTCCCCCAACGCATCATCTGCCCCCAAAACTTGTGATGATAGGTGTCCCCCACCCCGTAGCGAAACCGCCAGGTGCTATCGAAATTCAACATGACAACCCGCCCCAATCCAAATCGCTGAGTCACGAGTAGCGCATTGTCCTGCTCAAATTCCTTTTGATTGGCCAACTGCTCCAAGGCAGCCTCCACATCTCCGGGATCACCGGAAAAAGCAGCGTCCTGGCCTCCGTTTTCTCCATCCGCCATCGCGTAGGCCAGAATCTCGGCTCCTTCTTTGACGCGATCACTTTGAAATCGCCAAGCCATCGGGGGAATGCTGCCCCAAATCTGTCGATTGACGCTCCGGCTCAGACTCTGCTGAAGGATTGGGTTGGAGAAGCCCGACGAAGTCAATTCCAAGCGAAACTCCTCGTTCGGGTTTCCCGCCGGACTGACTCCAGGCGTGTATTGAACCGGCAACAGATCCGCAAAGTCGTCGTTGCTGAAGGCATGAGGCATGTAGCGTGGACCGGCGATGCAGACCAACATGCAACCACGCTCTGAAACGCATTCCCGCAGAACTTTCCATCGATCGGAACTAAACGCAGCCGGCGGCACGTCTCCCAGGATGATTGCATCAAATTTTCTCCACTCATTGTCATCACTGGGAAGATGGGTCGCCTCGGCATCGCCAAATTTCCGAGCGGCACTCGCTTCGATTTTTTCGTTGCGCTCCCGACCATGAATTTCGTCGGGATTGAGTAGGACGTACTGGAGGTGGACCGATTTATCACGGCCGTAGAACAGGTTGCGAAGGTAGCGAAATTCCCAACGCGGAAACCCATCAACAATCAGCACGTTGGTCCGGTCATCGGTTACGGCACATTTGAAATCCCATCGGTTGTTGTCGGAAAAAAGTTCGTCAGCAATCGGATCGATCTCCAACCGGTAGTCAAAAATGCCTTTCTCCTCCGGCGTGTGGGAAAAACGCAGCTCAGTCCGAAATTGATCGGCAGGAACGCTGACCGTTTGCTCCGCGACGGTCTCTCCCTCAAAGATCAACCGCGCGTTGACCCGTTGTCCCCGCAAACCATCGAGCTTGAGTTCCGAGCGAATCGCAATTCGATCGCCGAGATAAATGGACTCGGGATTCCGCACCGTGAGAATCGACGCATCCCGGGGGCCAATTCGGCTTCCGATCGGAACGACGCAAATGGGCGAACCCTGTGCTCCCATTTGACGGGCAGCATCCTCGACGGGCAGTTCAGCGTTGTGCCTTCCATCAGTCAGCAAAAGGATTCCGGCCAAGCTCTCCGCCGGAACTTTTTCCAAAGTCTCCTCCAGCGCGGTGGCCAGATCCGTCGAACGGCGGATGGCCGGGGCCAATTCCTCTTCAGTTGGGCTCCCTCCCTCTGCGAGCCAGGTTTTTCCATCAAACTCCGCCGCTTGATGCCCAAAACGCACATAGCGAATGTTGTAGAGATCCTCCAATCCGCCAATCAAGGTATTCCCTTCCAGCGCAGGCTTCTCCAAAATTTTTCTCGCGATCTCAATCCGCGGCTTTCCAGCCGCTTGATCAATTTTTTCGCGATCTGAGCCCGAAAGGTTTCGGTAGTAGATCTCATCGAGTCTGGCGCTTGCCGAGGGAAGTTTCTGAAGCGCGTATTCAAGTTGGTCACCGGCACTCTTCAATTGCTGAATCACTCCCTTGGAGTCCTTCTCCTCCAACTGCTTCTTCGCTTCCGCCAAATGACGGGGAAATTGCTCGTTCAATCGCCGCGATACATCGCTGAGAAGATTCTTCGATCCGCCATCAATTCCCTTCATCTTTGCCGCATTCGCGATGGCTGCGATCGCAGGCTTTGATTCCTTCTCGGCTTCGTCCAAAGCGGCAATCAACTGTTCAGCTCGGTTCTCGAGCAGTGTTTCCAGCAGGGTGCGGTCCGCCCCATCCGGTCCAGAAACCGCGTTGCGCTCCTGGCTGAGATTCGCCTGAAGAATCCCGATCGTGACCAACGCGGAATCCATCAAGGGACGCTCTTTCATCACGTTGGGTTCAAAGAGCCCTCCAATTGCCAACTGATCCGAAATCGCATGCTGCTTGTCACTCAGTTGCATGGATTCAGAATCATCGACCAAAACGACAACCTCACGATTGATCTCGCGATCAATCATTCGACTGAGAACGGGCTGAACCAGAATCAGCAGAAGCGTCGCTGTGGCAAAGAGTCGCAGCGCGAGGAGCAACCTCCCCCGCCATGGCAGGACCAACTGCTTCTCGAGCCCATAGATCCACCAAATCGCCTCGATCGCCGCGCCTCCGACAAACGAGGCGAACCAGAGCGACCAACTCGTTTCCAGCACAAACGTCCTCCCGAGAATCTGCCAGGTGCACCAAAACGCGACGGTTACCAAGACGACCCGAACCGCCAGCCAAGGCCAGCCCTTGAGAAAACCGGCAAAGCGATCTTTGACCCAATGACTGCCCGCCCACGCCGCAAGGGAGAGGGCAAGAAACAGCACGATCATCCAAGTAGGAAAATCCGCGCCAAGGAGGTCGTGGCGATTCTGGTCTGGAGTCATAGTTGAACGACGCAAACCGGATTTCGGCCACGTACCATGACTGAGATTCCAAAGTGCCCGGAATGTTCAGTCCTCGGCGCCTCTAACCCAAACAAAAGCGCCCGATCATCGGTGAATTTGACCCGAAGGCCTGGCCCACCCATCATCCGGCGCTCTTCGAGGCCCCGAACAGGGCCTCCAAATCAGCCAATTCTCCGCCTAAAACCGGGAGTAGGAGTTTTGGATGCGAACCGGCGTTCCGCTTGAGGTGTTGTCGTAAACCATCTGCGCGACACTGTATGGAAGGCGGACACATCCGGCCGAAGCTGGATACCCTGGCAAATGCCCGGCATGCACGCCGAATTCAGTGCTGCTGAGACGCATCCAGTAGGGCATCGAACTATGGTAAATGGTTGAAATTTTCCCGGTCCTAACGCGCTCCGTCATGCGAAACGTTCCAGTCGGTGTGTATTTGCCGGGCCGTGCGGTCGAAACCGGCGTGACAATCCCCACTTTTCCATTCACGAGCAGATATCCCTTTTGACCCGAAAGATCGATCACCATCTCCGTGTTGCTACGGGTGCTTTGATTGAGAACTCTCTCGTTGATGACGTAAGCACCGCTCTGGGGTTTGGGTTCCGGCTTTGAGTATCGGGTCGAAGTTTTGGCGCGAAACAATCCTCCCCGAGTGCTGGCGGTAACATACTGATCCCGCTTATTGCGCTTCCGCTCCGCTTTGCGAGCAGCTTTTTCTTCGGCTGTTTTCTTGCCAAAGACTTTGCTGAAGAAGCCTGACTTCTTTGCACTGGAACTTGCCGCTTCAACCTCGGACGTACCGAGGACGGCGAAACCGAGTGCCAAAATGATGAGATAAGTGAATGATGGTTTCATAGTTTCGATGAATGCAAAAAATGCAGTCACCACAGCGGTAATAACAAATTTGAGAATCGCAATTATAATTCTCGCATTTTTGATACTTAACCGGAGGCAATGTTAGGAATCTGGGGACATTATTTTGCCTTCGTAGGAATTAAGCTTTCTTGAAATATCACATTCTTCAGTTTGGTGGCTTTTGGTGACCGTGTTAGTGTCTCGTCATGCGTATCGCGCCCCTTTTCGCAGTGTTCGTCACCTCGGTGACCGTCCTCACGCTCAACGTCGTGGCAGAGAATCCCGACGACTGGAAGTCAAGGGTGATGACGAGCCCGCCCGGCGAATTCCCCTTGCTGCCACCGTGCCTGCTCACCTTCAACGTCAATTGGAATGGATTGGTAAAGGCCGGGCAAGCTGACGCCGTTTTTCGCTACGACGAAAGTGCCTCACGCCTGATCGTAACCGCCAAAGCCCGAAGCACCGGCCCGGCACGTCTCCTTTGGGCCTACGATGCCAATCAGACCACGTGGATCGATACGGAAAGGCTTTTGCCGATCAAAGTGAGTCAGGTGGAGGACGACCGGCGGGAAACCAACATCTACAACACCGAGTTTGTCGGCGATTTTGCCTTTAACCAATGGACAACCGAAGCGAAGAGCGACGAATCCGAGTCCATTGAACGCAAGGAGCGAATTTTTGAGCAGGCCGCGATGCACGATTTGGTTTCTGCGGCACTCTACCTCAGAAGTCAGCCGCTCGATGAGCTGGGACAGGAGTTTGCCCTCGTCACGTTTCCCTTTCGGGATCCCTATCTGGTTCTGCTGACCCTTTCCGCCAAGGAAAAGCGAAAATTCGACGGCGAGAAGATCGATGCGATCAAATTCGACGTTCAACTCTCCAAAGTGGACGAGGAAGGACGCCTGGAATCTCAAAGGGACAAGTTCCATTCCGCAAGCGTCTGGCTATCGGACGATGAACGCCGTCTCCCTCTGGAACTGCGTTCGGAGATCTTTATCGGAAGCGTGCGGGCATCGCTGGTCGATTTCACTCCGTTTGACAAATCTGCCGGGAATTCTGCCACAAACGGATCAAGGGCCGTTGAACTTGGTGAAGTCTCCGAAGGAATTCGGGAGAAAGCCCGGGGAATCGTCGCCCGATTGAGAAAAGGGGGCTCTTAGAGAGATTGAAGGCGGAATGATGAAGGATGAATCGCGTGGCTAATTGCTCATCCTTCATCTTTCCGCCCTCACTCTCTAAAAGTGAGAGGCAGCCCGATCTGCTCAAAAGTGCCGGAAAACCCCTAAACCGACACAAACTGAAACAGACCGAGCTGCCCCTTCAGCCCCTGTCGAGCTATTGCTCATCTACACAAATAGCATGTGGCGTGCCAACCTTTGGCATCACCTTTCAAAATTGTTAAAGTGACCACCTTTTTGGGCATGAAAGGGTCATTTTGTTCAGTTCGAGCCAATCCTTGACCAAAATGCGCCAGTCGGGAAGATGTCACCATGCCAGTCAGTGATCACAACATGCGCATTTCTGAAACAGAAGTGTACTTTTTGCCCGTTTCGATGCGGATGCCCCTCAAATTTGGCAACCAGGTTCTGACTCGAGTGAAGTGTGCTCGGGCCAGGGTGACGGTGAGCGATGCCAATGGAAAGTCCGCCGAAGGTTGGGGGGAAACTCCGCTGAGCGTTGGCTGGGTTTGGCCTGCCGCGTTGCCTTACGAGGAGCGGGAACAAGCCCTTGAAGCATTCACTCTTCAATTGGTGGACGAACTTGGCCAGTTTACCCAGACGGGTCACGCCTTCGAGATTGGGCATGCGTTTATCGAGACGAAGCTGGGAGAATTGCAGAATCGTTTCAATGCCGCCCGACCACCGGAAGCTCATTTGCCACATCTGGCCGCGCTCGTCTGCTTTTCGGCACTCGATATTGCGTTGCACGATGCCTACGGAAATCTCAACGGCGTTCCGGTCTACCAGACCTACAACTCCGACTATCTGAACAAGGACCTTTCTCACTATTTGGAACCCGCCTCCGGAACCGATGTGACCTTCAAAGGCCTGTATCCGGCTGATTTTTTCGTGGAGCCAGCGTCCCAACTTCCGGTTTGGCATTTGGTGGGTGGCCTGGACCCGATCACTCCCGAGGAGTTGACTGGCGAAGAACCGAACGACGACTACCCGGTCCTGTTGCGGGATTGGATCCAACGCGATGGATTAAACTGCCTGAAGGTGAAACTCCGCGGCAACGACGAAACCTGGGATTTTGAGCGATTGGTCCGGATTGGCCAGATTTGCGCGGAAGAAGAAGTCGAATGGCTGACTGCCGACTTCAATTGTGCCGCAACCGATCCCGATTATGTGAATCGCATTCTCGACCGCCTTCGGGATGAGCATCCGCGCGTCTATCAGGCGATTCTCTACGTTGAACAGCCTTTTCCTTACGACTTGGAAGCGAATCGGATTGATGTTCACAGCGTGAGCGCCCGCAAACCACTCTTCATGGACGAAAGTGCGCATGATTGGAAGTTCGTGCGCATGGGACGCGAGCTGGGTTGGACCGGTGTCGCCCTCAAAACCTGCAAAACCCAGACCGGCGCCCTGCTCAGTCTGTGTTGGGCCAAGGCACACGGAATGACCCTGATGGTCCAGGATTTGACCAATCCAATGATCGCCCAGATTCCGCACGTGCTTCTCGCAGCTCACGCAGGCACGATCATGGGCGTCGAAAGCAACGGCATGCAGTTTTATCCGGACGCCTCGTTGCCGGAGCAGGCCGTGCATCCAGGGCTCTATCAACGCCGGGAAGGCGTGCTGGACCTCTCAACCCTCAGCGGTAGCGGGTTTGGCTATCGCCTGAGCGAAATCGAACGAGAACTGCCATAGCCTCCAAAAACAGGCTTACTTCACTTCGACCTGCGCTGGAGCGAGGGGCGGTAATTCCGCTTTTCCAGATTCAATCACCTTCGGGAGATTGATCGAGGCGACCTTCCACCCCTTGTGAACAAGCGTTCCCTGAAACGGCGCGCTACCACTCAAATTTCCGCTGAGGCGGTAGAGTTCCTTCTCGTACCCGTCGGGCAACGTCACGCTCCCTCCTTCAGCGGTCGATTCCACCGCATCAACCTTAAGGTGCTCCGACAAGACTCCACTGCATCCCTGATGAACAACGCGCGCCACCGCTCCCAGTTGGGCATCGTCCGCGCCGCTGATATCCTCCATCAGGAAATCGATGAAACGCCCCTTGTCTTGAAGCATTCCCAAAAACGTGATGACCTCCGCTTCGGCGCTGCCTTTGGCCTGACCTGGGTCGGGCTTGCTGGGTTCCGCCTCTGGCGCGACCGCGACCGATTCAGCCTTGGATCCGGCAGCCTTGGATGAGAACAAAAAGGCGGCGACACCTCCCGAAGAAAGAAGGGCCAATACCGAAACGGCGGTTTTTGCACCTCCTTCCGGAAGGAACATGGAAACCAGGACGAAGATCGCTGCGACCACAGCGAGGATGGGCAAATTCTTGTGCATTGCCCCATTTCTAGGCCAATGACAGTATTTTGCAATCGGACAGAGCGGCAAGTGTCCCTGATCTCAAACGAGATCAGGGTATGATTGCCTCAAAACCTAGCCGAGCCCTTCAATTGCCGTCACACCAGGAACGGCAACCGGGTTGGGCTTGTAGGATTCATCCCAAGTCAGCCCGGCCTCATCAGCATAGAGATCTTCCTGGGCATTCAGCGCCTGATCCCACGTCACCATCTGCCCGGTGTGGGCGGACATCCGTCCCATAATCGCCATCATGGTTGAGTGAATCATCCAGTCGCCATCATTGATGTTTTCGCCGGTGCGAATGCTCTTGAACAGTTCGTCGTGCTCGACCTGATACATGTTGGGCTCCGTTTCGTCACGGCGGAGGCGATGGGACCAGATTTTGTTTCCGTCGTTGTCCTCAATGTAAGGAAATTTTCCGCGACCGATCACGAGCGTTCCCTTGGTCCCGCGGACATAGTCTGCATTTTCATTGTAACAACCGGGTGCTTTGCGGGAGCCCAGATGACACCACACATTGTTCGGATACTCGTAGGCAATGTGGTAGTGATCAAAAATGTTGCCGTCGCCAACCTGAGGAGCCGCCAGTCCACCCGTTGCCCGACAGGCAATTGGATTCGTGTCCCCCATCACCCAGCCGATCTTGTCGACGCTATGAACGGCTTGCTCGACCAATCCGCCACCACCCAACCAGGTGTAGTTGTACCAATTCTTGATCTGCCACTCGATATCGCTCATTCCCGCAGGGCGATCCGCAGGCTTCATGTGAGGTTTGGAGTGTCCCGAATAATAGGTCGCATACACGCCGGTGACGTCGCCAATCAACCCTTCCTCCAACACTTTCTGATACGCCAGGGTCCGCGACGGCGAATAGCGCCAGCAAAACCCGGCCACGATCGAAATCGGCTTCGACTTCGACATCTCGATCGTCTCCATCACATGCCGAACACCAGCAGCGTCCACCGCCATGGGTTTCTCGGCGAAAACATGTTTCCCGGCTTCAACCGCGGCACGCAAATGAACGGGGCGAAACCCCGGCGTCGTGGTGAGGAGAACCACGTCGACTCCGGAATCCAAAACCTTCTTGTAGGCATCCAAGCCGACAAATTGTCGATCGGAAGGAACACTGACCTTCTCTGCGAGGTTCGGATTCTTGCTCAACGTGGCCAAGGAAAGGTCAATGCGCTCCTGAAACACATCGCCCATCGCATGAAGCTCGATGTTGTCATCCGCGCTCAACGCCTGCGACGCCGCCCCGGTTCCCCGGCCACCGCAGCCAATGAATCCCACCTTGATCTTCCTGCCTGGCTCAATTCCCTGACCACGGAGAGTCGGAGCCAGGGCACCAGCCGCGGCAGAGGCGCCAGCTGCTGCTTTGACAAAGGATCGGCGATTAAAGCCGGAAGATTGGGGGTTTTCGGGGGTAGTCATCGTTGGGTTTTTATTGAAAGAGGTGATTTCTGTAAGATTTCACGTCCGCAAACGCAAGCCCCTATCATGGTGAACTTGGAGCAATCCAGGTTTTCAGCGCGACAACACTTGAAACTCAAATAGAGACGATTGAAGCTCGCGCATGCCCGAAACGGAATTTGATGTTGGTTATGTTGCGGAACTTTGTCGCCTGGAATTGAGCGATGAAGAGAAAGCCCGTTATCAGGAGCAACTTAGCAAGGTGCTCGATTACATGCAGCAGGTTGACGCGATTGACGTGTCAGGAATTGAACCAACCGCTCACGCCAACCCGGTTTTTGACGTGGTGAGAAAAGATGAGGTTCGCGAATGCCTGGATCGGGATGAAGTGCTTAAAAACGCGCCGCAGAGCGCCTTGGACCAGTTCGCCGTGACCAAAGTGGTCGAATAGACAGCCTAATTTTGCTCGACAACGATGGATCTTGCCAAACTTACCATTTCTGAACTTCGCTCCCAGTTTCAAAGCGGAGACGCCACCCCCAAAGACGCAATTGCTGCGATCGAGAAAGCCGTCGACTCGCGCGATGGCGAAGTGGGGGGCTACCTCTCGCTGGATTTCGAAACGGCCCTGAAAGAGGCCGAAAACGCGGACCTTTCCAAGCCTCTGGGCGGTGTTCCCATTGCGATCAAGGACTTGATCAACGTTCGGGGTCAATCTTGTGGCTGTGCCTCCAAGATGCTGACGGGAACCTATGAGTCTCCCTACGATGCGACGGTGATCCGAAAACTTCGGGAAGCGGGAGCAATTCCCTTGGGGCGAACCAATATGGATGAGTTCGCGATGGGTTCTTCGACTGAGAATTCCGGAATCCAACCGACCCGCAATCCCTGGGACCTGGAGCGGGCTCCGGGCGGTTCCAGCGGCGGTTCGGCGGCCGTCGTTGCCGCGAATACAGCGATTGCCTCGCTCGGCAGCGACACCGGCGGCTCGATTCGTCAGCCGGCGAGTTTCTGCGGATGCGTTGGCCTGAAACCCAGTTATGGCCGGGTGTCCCGCTATGGATTGGTCGCGTTTGCTTCGAGCCTGGATCAAATCGGTCCAATGACAAAGACGGTTGAGGATTCGGCACTGCTGCTTCAGGCCATTGCGGGTCACGACGATCGGGATTCGACCTGCCTGAACGAAACCGTTCCGGATTACGCAAGCGAACTCAAGAAAGACCTCAACGGGCTCAAAATTGGCATGCCCAAGGAGTATTTCGGCGACGGGATCGACAGCGAAGTCCGCGAGCGTATCGACGCAGCCATGAAACAGCTCGAGTCGCTCGGCGGAGAAATCGTAGAGGTATCGCTTCCCAACTCAGAACCGGCGATCGCGGTTTACTACATCATCGCAACGGCGGAAGCGTCTGCGAATTTGGCTCGGTTTGACGGCGTTCGCTACGGTCACCGCACCTCCAATGTCGAGGATCTTCGCACCCACTATCAGCGCAGTCGAGCTGAGGGATTTGGCGACGAAGTCAAGCGACGCATCATTCTCGGAACCTATGTGCTGAGCAGCGGATATACCGACCAGTATTACACTCGTGCCCAAAAAGTCAGAACCCTGATTCGGCAGGACTTTGAGAAGGCGTTTGAGAAAGTCGATGTGCTGGTTTCGCCAACGTCACCAACCCCTGCCTTCAAAATCGGCGAAAAGACCAACGACCCGCTCCAGATGTATCTGGCGGATATTTTCACGATTGCAGCCAACCTGGCCGGAATTTGCGGGATCAGCGTGCCGTGCGGAATGGTGAATGGCCTTCCGGTCGGACTTCAGATTCTCGGCAAAGCCTTTGGGGAAGCGGACGTTCTGAAGACCGCACACGCCTACGAGCAGAGCACCGACTGGCACAAAAGCTGGCCAGATCTCGGCTGATTCTCAGCCAGGAACTCAGGTCGTTGCGATTTCTGGTTTATCGCTGGAATCCGTCTTTGGATTGGCGTCGGCGGCGGGCTCCGTTTCGGTGGCGGGTTCCGTTTCGGCGGCGGGTTCCGTTTCGGCGGCGGGTTCC
>CAXBMO010000008.1:0-250328 GCA_963977015.1 uncultured bacterium
GGAAACGGAAACGGAAACGGAAACGGAAACGGAAACGGAAACGGAAACGGAAACGGAAACGACGATGATGACGACGACGACGACGACGACGACGACGATGATGATGACGACGACGACGACGACGACGACGACGACGGAAACGGTCGAGGCAATGGTCGGGGCAATGGTCGGGGCAATGGTCGGGGCAATGGCCGAGGTAGGTAGTGATATCTGTTCTCAGATTTTGCTCGACTAAAGCAATTAAGAAAAGTAAACCATTCCAAGAAGTCACTACTTATAGACCATCATGAAGATCACCAAAATCATCACAATTGCTCTCTTCCTCAGTGCCGCTGCGTTTCTCTCCAGCTGCGAAGAGGGAGGAGATGGCGAAACCTCTTCCGTTCCTCAACAAACTTCTGCTCCCGGCTTGGTAGCAATGGCTAAGAGCTAGAGGCTACTCGATTGAGTAGCTTCATCCTGAAGACGACCGCGTCACGTTTCCCGTGATGCGGTCGTTTTTGCGTACCGATGGGGTGACCAGGCGATTTCGCGTACCCAAGTGGAGAAAACTTGGAAGGTCTTGGGAATTGTGGTAAATCAACTAAAGTTGTCTTGACGGTATAATTAAGTTCTGCGAACAATTAACGCGCACAAATTCTCCAAGTGAACAGCCAACGCCCAACATCAGCCGAAGAAGGCGCCTTTACCCTTCTCGAAGTCATTGTCGCTCTGACCGCCATCGGAGTTCTCGCCGCGATCGCGGTAACGCATCGCGACGTCGAACTCCCTTCATCCCCTCCGGAAGAAACGGAGTGGTATGCTGATATTTAGAGCGCCGTCTCGCTGAACCCGGTTTACTGAGTCAGCTTATCCTTCAGGAAATCGACGATCCGCTTCGTTTCCTGGCTCGTTTCGACGTCTTCGTTGACCTTTTTACAGGCGTGGATCACGGTTCCATGATCACGACCTCCAAAGGCCTGCCCAATTTCCTTGAGAGAGGCGTGGGTCAACTCCCGCGAGAGATACATGGCCATCTGGCGAGGTTGCACGATCGTCGCCGTTCGGCTGCGCCCGCTTAAATCAGCCAATCGCACGTCAAAGTAGCTGGCCACTTCCTTCTGGACGTTGCTGACGGTGACGACACCGCTGGAAGCTTCTTCCATCAGGATATCGCGCAGATAGTCCTCTGCCTGAGCGACACTGACCTTGCCTTTGTAGAGGGAGACGTAGGAGGAGATCCGGAGGAGCGCACCTTCGAGGCGTCGCACGTTCTTGCCGATCTTTGCCGCGATAAACTCAAGGACCGGGGAATCGAGATCGATGTTCCACTCGTGAGCCTTTTGGCGAAGAATCGCGATGCGGGTCTCGACATTTGGTGTAAGAATCTCTGCAGAGATGCCCCACTGGAAGCGAGAAACGAGGCGTTTCTCCAGGCGTGGAATGTCGCCCGGAGGACGGTCGCTGGTCAAGACCAGCTGACTGTGGCTGTTGATCAAGGTATTGAAAGTATGAAAGAACTCTTCCTGAGTGGCGTCCTTTCCAGCCACAAAATGAATGTCGTCGATCAGCAACACATCGACGGAGCGATACTTGGCTCGAAAATCGGCCAGCTTGTTCGCCTGCACCGCGTCGATGAAGTCATTGGTAAACTGTTCGGCGGTGACAAAGAGCACCTTCTTCTTGGGATGCTTTTCGAGAACCTGATGGCCGATGGCTGACATGAGGTGGGTTTTGCCCAATCCTGTTCCGCCATAAAAGAGCACCGGATTGTACTGAGATCCCGGGGCCTGAGAGACGGCGCTGGCCGTTGCGTGGCAATACTGGCTGTTGTCCCCAACCACAAACGACTTGAAGGTGAACTTCGGGTTCAAATTCGCGGCTTTGACCTTGCCGCTGGGAACTGGTTCCACACTTTGTCGAAATCGTGCTAAATCGTCTTCCGTGACGAGCGCATTGGGTTCCGCGGCTTCGTCATCGGCGAGTGGAGTTTCGTCTGCGTCAAGGTGGTGGGGTAATTCGCTCATATCTGATGCGGTGAGTTGAACCTTAATGGATGATCCTAGGTTCTTGGCAACGACTTCTTCAAGATCATTTCGGTAATAAGTTTCTAACCAGGTGACGTGTAACGGAGTCGGAAATCGGACGCTCATTTGCTCGTCTGACAATCCTTCAATGACTCCATCGCAGAACCATCTGTCGACGATATCTTTACCAACGCGCTTGCCAAGTTGCTTGCTGATTTCCGACCATAGTTGGGGGGAAACGTCCGTCATGAGTGAGTTTCGAGTAGTTCTAGGGTTACTGGGTTTGTGTTTGGTAACATGCTCGCCAAGAACGACTTAGGGATGTCATGGCAATCCGTCGCAGACAAAGCTCCGCCCGAAACTGGTATGAATTTCGGCCCAACCTACCTTAGGAAGTTGAAGTGCGCTGGCGATGGATCGCCGATCCGTTGGTCGCGAATCAGGCGAGTGTTTGGTGTTAACTGGTGAGGGGAATTATAGAGGCCGGGAGTTGGTGAAAGACAACCGTTTTTTAAACTTTTGTGAGGATTTCTTCACTCCGTCGGGGCGGGTGCCCGATGATCCTAACAAGTTCACAAAAATTTGTCAGATTTCCCTGAAGTTGGCACAAAACTTCTTACAAAAATCATCGGGAAATGTCTTAGCGCCGGGACGGAAAAGCGCACCCTTCCAATTAAGGGGCTTATGTCGCATTTGTCCTATAAAGGCGAGAAAGGCGGGGTGCATTGTGCCGACTTCGTCACAGATCGACGAATCAGCGCCGCTTACTTCACGTTCAGCTTCCCGAAGAGCCATGCGCACCCAAAGGTGATCGCGGCATTGACTGGGAAGAACCATGGAAAGGGAACGCTGGTGATCGGCCTTCCTTCGATTCCCATGAGCTTGAGAATGTTAAACAAATCAGGAAGCATCAAAGATGCGAGAAGCACTGAAATCGCCGTTCCAACCAGAATTCCTATGGTGCTCGCGCGGACCGGTAAAATCGCGCAAAGCAGAATCCCCAACATCGGGCCGTAGGTGTAGGAAACCATGCGGAAGGCAAAGCCGAGCAGGTTCTTCTCGCCCATTTGGTAGAGGACGTTGAGAAGAATGGCGAAGAGCGAGAGTCCGATACCCCAGCCAATCACCATCATCCGCGACTTCCAGACCATGTCCTTGCTGCCTTGGGCGTGCTCAAACTTCTCCCGGCCATAGATCATCGACAGGGTGGTTTGGGAGAGCGCGGCCAGGATCGAGTCGAGGCTGGAAATCGCCGCGGCAAAGGCGCCGGCAATCAGCAACCCGGAAAGGCCGACCGGTAGGACGGTGGTGATCCAGACGGGGAAGACGTTGTTCTTGTCCTGCACGAAAAGCCCAAACTCGGCTTCCGTGAGCGGCCTTGCCTGATACCAGGCGTAAAGCCCGGCGCTGACGAGCAGCATCAACACGGTGATCAACTGGGAAACGCTGCTCCAGATGATCGATTTCCGAGCTTCCGAGGCGTTGGCGCAGCAGAACATGCGCTGGGCCATCAGCTGATCGGTTCCAAACGCGGCGAAGTTCTGAAACGGCATCGCAAACAGCGCAATCCAGAAGGTGAAGATGAGGAACCCCTTTGTTTCGGGATCCTTGGCGCGGAACTCCCACAACTTCAGTTTGTTGCGTTTCGTAACGGTGGCGGGAATCGTCTTGTCGCCGATTTTGATGGTGGGTGACTCGCCAAACAAGACCACTCCGGTCAGGGTCGGGATTCCATCGGTGGTGCGCTCCACCGCGACCAGCGAAGACGCTTCGCCATTTTCGTTTTCCACTCGGTAAACCGTTTCCTTCAGCGTTTGCTCATTCCAAACGAACTCAATCACGTCAGCTTGATGGTTGCTCTCGGAAATGGTGTTCCAGCCTCCTCCGATCCCGCTGATCAGCCAAATCAGGGCAAGGATTCCACCGCCCAGGAAGAGGAAAAACTGCACCACATCAGTCCAGATCACGGTTCGCATTCCGCCCATCAGGGTCCATCCAATGGCGAAAATTCCGATGATGACGATGCAGCCTTCAATCGGCATTCCAGTCACGACCTTGAGGATGATGGCGGTGACGAGCACGCGAACGCTCTGTCCCAGAATCGCGCCGACCGAAAACAGAATGGTAACCAGCTTCTTGATCGATTCGCCGAGCCGGTTCCCCATAAAGTCATAGGGACTGTAAATTTCCTTCTCGTAATAAAGAGGAACGAGCCAGTATCCCACCGCGAATCGGGCGATGATGGACCCGAGTCCCCATTGCAGATAGGTGAAGTCGCCATTGACGGCAAACACGGTGCCCGGCACGCCGATAAACGTCAGCGCGCTGATCTCCGTCGCGATAATCGATCCGGTAACCGCTTGCCAGGGAAGGCTGCGCCCGCCGAGAAAGAAGTCGCGAATCGTGCCTTGTTTCCCGCGAAGCGCGTGCCCGACCCAGGTGGTGAAGGCGAGATACAGAAAGACGACCATCCAGTCGATCGTCGTGAAAAATTCGTGAACGGATTGGTCCATGATGTCGGGGGCGGGGCGTGGTGTGGGGATTCGGGCAGAGTCGGGATTGCGGAATGGGTCAAACGCGTTTCATCCTGGCAGATGGCGTTCGCCGCAGAGTGAGCGATCCTAACATCTGACCCCGGATTGTCGAGCGGAGGCTTCCCGTTGCGCGGCGACCAATTTCACGCCACGTTTTGGACATGCCTACCACAGACGAATTTCAGGAACTTGCCGATCTTCTCGAACGCCGTCTCCAGGTCATTGGCGACCACGAACTTCGTGATCGCGATCCCGATGCTCAGTTTGAGCAGCTCAAATCGGTTTCTGAGGCGATCATGGCGAAGCACGTCGAGCTGAAACCGCAAATTGACGCGCGGTTGAACCATTTCCTGGAGAATTGCAGCTACGACAAGGCGCTGGATTGGGTGCGTGGCCTGATGGCGAAAGCCTGATTCAGTCGCCAAACATCGCTTCGCTGCTGACCATGGCGCCGCGCTCGTCGGTTACGCTGAGCAACCACGTCGTTGCCGCTTCGGGCAGGCTGCCTGCGGTGATGGTGCCGTTTTTGATGTCGGCTTCCACACTCTGCCAGGTTCGTTTGGAGCGACGGCCGGTATCCGTCGTGTAATGAAGCTGGGCCGTCTCGATGGCGGTTGAACTCTTGACCGCAGCGGAGACGATCCCGTTTTTGAGCGTTGGCGTCCCGATCTCCGGAAGCGGTGTCCCGTTCCGGCAGTGGGAATCAATGAACATGCCAATCTCCTTGGGCTTCCATCCGGCGGGATGACTGTGCCCCATCTTCACTTCGATCCGCTGGCTGCGCGGTCCCGAAACGAGCGAATACGATTTGGCGTAGCTGTCCAGGGGGTAGTGGACGTCGTGGGTTCCGTTCACGAAAAAAATCGGAATGCGGCAGTTCGGCAAATGGCTCGAAGGATCATAAAGCCGAATCCAGGTTCCGCGCTTGGCCGGTCCGAGTGCGTCGATCGAGTGCCGCTGCACCGATTCGCCCTGATAGAGGAATCCGCAGCCGTAGACCGGAACTGCGGCTTTGAAGCGATGGTCGACCGAAGCCACAATGCAGGTCGTGTAGCCGCCCCAACTGATTCCGGTTACGGCGGTGCGATCGGGGTCGACTTCCTTGAACCCGCGAATCAGCGAGTGGGCTCGAATCACGTTCGAAATCGCATGGTAAGGCCAATCGTCTTCGATCGTTCCACCCGCAGTTTGGAATTTCTCCGCGTGCGACTGGTGGGGGCCGCCGTTTTCGAGGCGGACCCGGCCGGAACGCCCATCGTGGGAGGCAAACGCGCCGGTTTCGGGATCGAACTCGGGTGCCGGAGGGCGGCTTCCCCCCAAATCCATCGCGATTGCCGCATATCCGCGCTTCGCCCAGAGGTTCACCCATTCCGCGAACGCGGTTCCGCCGCCACCATGCACCAACACCACGGCGGGAAAGGGACCATCCTGATCTTCACCGAGCGTTTTAGGCGACCCATAAAATGCGAACACTTCGGTCTCCTTTCCCTGATACGGCAGCCCTTCGTAAAACAGCGAGCGAATCTGGCTCTGATCATCGTCCCACCGGAAGCCGGGCGCGTTGCTCAGTTCGTCCAGATTCCAGGGTTCCGCCCCGAGATTGGCGGAAATCAGCGCCGAAAGGATGAGAAAAGTGCTTGGAAATCGCATGGGCGAACTTCTCCGCAGCCGACCTTTTTCGTCAAGCAACCTATTCCTTCACCTCAACCATCACTTCCTCGTCCAGAATCGACAGCCAAAGGGGCTGATCCCGATGCCGCGTATCGAGCCAGTAACGGAGATCGACGACCTGCTCGGTTTCCGGCGCGATGACCGGTGGCGGAGAAAACGGGAGGAAAAAATCGGGAACCTCCAAACCGGATTCGGTCTTCAACTTTGCGCGGGGCGTTTCGAGACTCACTTCCTGACTGGAAGGATTGCGATACCGAACCTGGAGTTCGAGCAGCCAATGCTCGGCGTCGTCTTGAATCAGCTTGGCCGCCTCGATCTTGAACGGTGCTTCCGGCTCGGCTTCAATCGGGGCGAGCACTGCGACTTCGCCCTCGTCGATCTGCTTCTTGGCTTCCTGATGGGTAAACAGCACGAAACCGATCCCAGCGGTCACAAAAACCAGCAGCATCCAGACTTCGAAGCGTTTTAGGATCGACATTGTGTTCGGTTCGACGAAGAAACTCCAGTTTCCTTTCCTTTTCAACTTCTCCTCCGATCCATGCCGTCCGGCGAAACCCAGGCTCATCGCACCCTCAAGCACGCCGCGCTGTTTTGGGCCCAGTGCCAGGGATATTCGATCGCCGGTTTGGAAACCCGGGTGCCGAATTCCCGGTTTCGCGCGGATGTTGCCGCGTATCGGCCGGAGCGGGGCCGGAATCCTGGGATCGGCGTCACCGCCGTGTTCGAGTGCAAACAGTCGCGGCCCGATTTTCTGAAGGATCGCCACGGTCTCGACGAAAACCTCGCGCAACTCCGCACGTTGAATGCGCGTCGCACCAAATTGGAGCACCAACTCGGCGTCCACTTTCCGTCGTTGCGCCAGGGAGATGCGCTGTTTCAGGACTTCGAGTCCGTGAATCTCGAAAACCTCGAGCATCAGGGTTACCGCCAATTGATGCGCGAAATCAGCGAGGTCGAGAGCCGGATCTACGGAAAAACCAAGTTTGACCGCATGATTCGCTGGAAGTGCGCGAATCTGTTTTACCTCGTCGCGCCGCGCGAGCTGTTGAAGCCGGAAGAGTTGCCGTCTGATTGGGGAATCCTCGCTCCGGCGGAAGGTCACGACCTGAGCGATGGGGACGTTCCCGCACCAGAGTTGGAACTCATCCGCAAACCCAGATTTCAGGATTTGCCGGAGTCAAGCCGCCTCGAACTGCTCCAGCGAATTGCCGCTTCCGCGACACGCCATTTTAACAAAGAAGCCGGAATTGATGGAGAGACGCTTTTCGAAGCGAAGCGAAGAGGGTAAACTGCGCCCGATCTTGCATCAAACACAGGATCGGATTGAAAAATCGGCATCCTGAAAGATGAGTGCCCCAACCTGAAAGCATGAAAAATTCATCCTCGTTCGCGGATCTATCCATCAAACACAAGCAGACTGCGGTCATCATGGGCACAACGGCCCTCGCGCTGCTGTTGGCTTGTGCGGGATTTTTCGTCTTCGACTACGTCTCGATCCGCAAGGCGCTGAATGAAGAATTGGCGACTCTCTCCGGGGTCATCGCCTACAACAGCCGCGCTGCGGTCGAATTTGAGGATCCTGCCGGTGCGGAGGAAAACCTTGCGGCGTTGAGCGAGCATCAGCAGGTCATTGGCGCGCGCATTTTTGGTCCCGACAACACGACGTTTGCAACCTATGTGCGACCGGGGATTTCCACCGAGAATTTTCCGGAAATTGCCGATGGCTCCAGTATCGAGGGGTTCCTGACTCAGTGGCGCGATATTGAGGTGGATGGAAAGCGCATTGGCTCGGTGTATCTCAAGGCCGACACCAGTCAACTCCGCAAGCGCCAGCAGCAATACGGCGTCATCGCAATCACCGTGCTGTCGATCTCCACGCTCGTCGCGTTCCTCTTCTCCGCCCAATTGCGACGCCTCATCGTGACGCCGATTACCGATTTGGCGGAGAAGGTCGATAAAATCGCGAGCGGAGACTACAGCTTGCGCGCTGAAAAACAGGGCAACGATGAATTGGGTCACCTCGTGGATGGGTTCAACGAGATGGTCGCGGAGATCCAGTCGCGAGACAAGGCGCTCGCAGAAATGGCGCTTTTTCCGGAGCTGAACCCGGCTCCGGTCGTCAAGATGGATGCGAAAGGTTCCATTCTTCTCGCCAACAACGCCGCCTGCGAAGTTTTCGAATCGAGATCGCTGACCGGCGAATCCTGGTATCGCCTTTGCCCGCCGAAAGATCGCGACGTTCTCGCGGAAGCCCTCGCCGCTGCGGAAAACGGGCACGGAACATCCCAGCAGGAAATTCAGCTTGGTGGTCGCAGCTTCCTTTTCACCTATCAGGTCGCGCCGGATCGCGAATATGTGAACGTTTATGGCGCGGACGCAACCGACCTTCGCCGCACCACCACCGAGCTGGAAAAAGCCCGCGATGAGGCGGAAACCGCGAACAAGTTCAAGAACGAATTTCTCGCCAACATGAGCCATGAGTTGCGCACGCCGCTCAACGCGATTCTCGGGCTCAGTGAGGCGATGCAGCTTGGCGTTTATGGTGAGATTGAGGAGGGGAAACATAAGGCGCTCCTTCAGATTCAATCGAGCGGGCACCACTTGCTCGACCTCATCAACGACGTGCTCGATCTTTCCAAGATCGAGGCCAATCGCTTCGAGCTGGAACTCGGCAACGTCTCCGTTACGGATCTTTGCGAGGCCAGCCTCGCCTTTGTCGCGGAGGAGGCGCGCCGCAAGCAAATCAACCTCACGACCAAAGTTGACGAAAAGATCGGATCAATCTATGCCGACGATCGCCGCCTCAAACAGTGCCTCGTCAATCTTCTGCACAACGCGGTCAAGTTCACCCGCGCCGGTGGAATGGTTAGTCTCGAAGTGAAGGCGATGGAGAACGTGAAAGCGGTTTCGTTCTCGGTTTCCGATACCGGGATCGGAATTCCCCAGGATCGCCTCAATCGCCTGTTCAAGCCCTTCAGTCAGGCGGACTCCAGCCTCTCACGCGAATTTGGGGGAACCGGACTTGGTCTCTCGCTGGTTTACAGCCTCGTCAATCTTCACAGCGGAAGCGTTAGTGTCGAGACCGAGGAAGGGAAGGGCAGTCGCTTTACCATCGTCGTTCCATGGCACCGGGTTGCCGGTGCTGACAAACCGAGCCCCAAGCAACTGGCCAGGACCTCGACGCGCGACTTTGCGAAGGTTTTCCAGAAAGCTGTTCTCATCGAAGATTCCACCATCACGGCCGATCAGGTGACGCGCTACCTCAGCGACCTCAACGTCGAAACGGTGGTCCACACCGTCGGTCGTGGCGCCGTCGAAAAAGTTGCCGAGGCCAAACCGGGAATCGTCTTTCTCGATCTGCGTTTGCCGGACGTTTCCGGTTGGGCTGTGCTCGACCAACTGCGCCAGAATCCGGAAACCTCAGGCATTCCGATCGTCATCATCTCCATGTATGACGATCGTGCTCAGGGGCTTGAACGCGGTGCGGTTGATTATCTTATCAAGCCGGTTACGCCGGAGCGCTTGGTCGATTCACTCCAGCTTGCCGCCTTGGGTGCTTCCCGCGACAATCTTTCCGTTCCCGCCGCCAAACAGGATGGGGCTCACGTGGGCAAACGGCTGCTTCTCGTCGAAGACAACGAAGCGAACATTGTTCCCACGACGGACTACCTCGCCTCCCAGGGGTTCGAAGTTACCGTCGCCCGCAACGGGATCGAAGCCCTTCACAATGCCAAAATTGCCACTCCTGACATCATCCTCATGGATATCCAGATGCCGGAGATGGACGGACTCGAGGCGACGCGTCGAATCCGGGGGGATCTCAAACTGCAGACGCCGATTATTGCCCTGACCGCCCTGGCGATGCCGGGCGACAAGGAGCGCTGTCTCGACGCCGGAGTGGACGATTACATGTGCAAGCCGGTCAGCTATCGCGGCTTGTCCGAGGCGATCAGCAAACTGATCTAACCACGCCATCCGGGCAAAAAAAGAGCGCGATGTGATCGCGCTCTTTGTTGTAAGCAGGGAAAGGATGAAGGATGAACCGAATCACCCTCCATCCCTTATCGGGGCTCACTTGCCGTATTCGACATAGCCGGGAGCTGGAGCGTCCACTGCAGCTTTTTTGGCGCAGGAACTAACACTCATGGAGAGAGCTGCCGCAGCAACGGCGATGACGAGAATTTTTGCGAATTTCATGCTAAACCTTGGTTAAGTGAGGGTTCAATAATTAAAGATCGGAGGGGTCATAAAGCAACCGTGGCTGAAACGCAATGCTTTTTCCGGAAAGTGAGGGGCAATCGATGGATGAAGCGCGCTTTTTTTGGGGGGCCTTTCCACCTTGGTGATTGCCAGGAGGGAGGTGGGAAGGTGAGGGCATGCCCGCTACAAAAGCGGAAGCGATTCGATGTCCAGATGTTGCTCGATGTCATCCATCGCCTCGGCGGTGGAAACGATGCGGGCGTAGCGGTTTCGCAGCGTCTTCAAACTGGCCTCGTGCAATTCCGGCGTCACCGTGGTGCATCCGTCGTTAACGAGGGTGACGAAGTAACCCAGGTCGCAGGCGTCGCGAACGGTGGTTTCGACACATTCATTGGTGTAAACGCCGACGACGTAGAGTGAGCTGATTCCCAGGTTGTTGAGGACGTAGTGCAGATTGGTGGACGAAAACACCCCGCTCGCCGTCTTGTTGATGACGATTTCATCGCCAACCGGGGCAACTTCCTCAAGAAAGCAGGCCTCGCCGGACCCGGGAGCGGCGTGCAGTTCCAACCGCTTGTGGCCCTTGGACCGGTCCCGGCCATCGCGGGTCAGGGACTGAATCCGAACGTGAATGACTTCCAGATCGTGGAATCGAAAGCAGTTCTGCAGGTTGTGCACATTCGGCAACACCGTGTCCCGCAATTGGCTGAAGTAATACTGCATCTCCTCCAGGGGAATCGGAGATTTCTCGTAGTCGCGAAACAGGCCGTGTCCTTCGGCTGCATCCAGATACTGCATGTCGATGCAAAGCAGGGCGGTATCGCGATTGCGAAGATCTTTTTCGCGTTTCGGATTCTCGATAAACGAATCCTGATAGATCGGTTTGAGTGGATCGCCTTTGGGTGTCTCGGTCATTGACCAGACGATAACGGCTGGTTGCCGAGTTGGCAAAGTGCAGCAAGCATGAGATTGGCTCCGGCCTCGACGTCTTCCCAGGCGGTCCATTCTGCCGGAGAGTGGCTCATCCCGCCACGGCTCGGAACAAAGATCATCGCCATGGGGGCAATTCGGCCGACCAACTGCGCGTCGTGGGCCGCCCCGCTCAACATTTTCAGCGACCGGAGTCCGAGACGTTCCGCCTCTGTTTCCAACAGACTCACGAGCCGTTCCTCGGACGAAACCGGCAGGATCTCACCTTGAAGATTGAACTCGAACTTCAGGCCGCGACGCCGAGAAATCGCCGCGAGCGCCTTTTGGAAGGCGAGCGAAAGATCGGCGAGGATCTCGGTCGAGGGATCGCGAAAATCGAGCGAAAACTCGACCATGCCGGGGACGGAATTCGGCGCACCCGGCAGAATTTCGGCCTTCCCGATGGTGGCCCGGCTGTTTTCTCCGCCGTTTTCCTCCAGGATTCGCGGCAATTCGTGGGCAAAGTCCGCCAGCCCCATGAACGCGTCCTTGCGGTAGTCCATCGGAGTCGTTCCGGCGTGGTTCGCTTCGCCCGTAAACCGAAGCGACCAGGATTGCAGCCCGGTGATGCTCGAAACGATGCCGACCTGAAGATGGCTCTCGTCCAGCACCGGACCCTGCTCGATGTGAAGTTCAAGATACGAGTCGATTTCATCGGGAGACCGGCGCGACTCCAGCGCTTTCATCGGGTCCAGCCCGTGGGCCAGCATCGCGTCACTGAGCTTGGTGCCGCCCAGGTCAACGGCGTTCTGAACCTTGTCGAGGGTGAGGATCCCGGTGAATGCTTCCGAGCCAAACGTGCCTCCGAAACGCCCTTCCTCGTCGCTGAACGCGATCAATTCCATGCTGCGTTCCGGCGAAAACTTGGCGGCTTTCAGAGTTCGCAGACATTCCAAACCAACCACCACACCCAGGGTTCCATCGAGCATCCCGGCACAGGGCACGGTATCGATGTGGGAACCGACGAAGATGCGTGGCGAATCCGACTTCCCCTTCAAAACCCCAGAAATGTTGGCCGCGCCATCCGAATTGGGCTCCAGACCGTTTTCTTCAATCCGGTGAAGCAGCCAGCGCTTCCCTTCCATGTCCTCGTCCGTGAACGCCATCCGGTAGATGCCCCGGTCTCGCTCATGCTGACCGATCGCCGCGAGGGTGAGGATGTCGGACTTGATGCGCTCGATATCAACCCGGAGGTCGAGTGGCGAAGGTGAAAGGGATTTGGACATTTAGTGCGAACTGACGAACTGCCGGTGAAGAATGTGAAGGGTCAGGAGGTGGTTGAGCAACGTGTCCTTGCGAACCAACGAAGTTCCATCGGTATCCGCGCGGTAGTCTGTCAAAAATTTCGAAACCCGTTCGGGTGAGCAGATTCCCGCATCGGCCACCGTGCTTTCGCCGAGGTAGGCGTCGATCAGCTCATTGACCTTGGCCCGCTTGCTTTCATCGGTGTGGGCGGGTGGAGCCATGAAGGCAAATTTCTCGCGCCGGTAGAGAACTTCGGGAAGAACGCCTTTCACCGCCTCGCGCAGAACATACTTTTCAATGTTGCCCTTGATTCGAAGGCTGGGCGGAACATCCACCGCGATCTTGGCGAGGTGATGGTCGAGAAACGCCGGACGGGATTCCATCGAGTTCGCCATGTCGACGCGATCGCCACCCCAGTTGAGGATCTGGCCTTCCAGTTGGCATTTCGACCACGTGTATTGGGCTTTGTCGAGCGGGTGACGTCCGTCGAGCATGGATTGGTCAATTCGCGAGGCGATTTCCGCGATCGGATCGTAATCGCGCAGCGTGTCCTGGACGTCGTCGGAAAGGAGTGGGCGGGCGAGGTCGAGGGTGTCCATCCACGGCTGAATCCATGAAGGTGTAAACCCGCAAAGCGCATCCCAGCTGGGATGGGAACGCTGGTTCTCAGCCAGGATCGCGCCCTTGAAGAGCGAGTTGGTTCGCTCCAGCGCCGCCTGGTATTCCGCCCGAACATTGTCAGGTTCATGGCTGAGACCGTGGAGAAACATGTCGCGCTTCAACGCGGGATACCCGGCAAAGAGCTCATCAGCGCCTTCTCCGGTGATCACACAACGATAGCCGGAATCCCAGACCCGTTTCGACATCAGGTTCTTGGCGACACCGAGCGTGTTGTAAAAGGTCCGCTCCGCATGCCAGACGGTTTTGATATAGTTCTCGCCATAGAGATCTTCCGCTTTCAGATGGATCACCTCCTGGTCGGCATTCATCGATTCCGCCATCTCCTTGGCAATTGGCGCCTCGTCGTAATCGTCATCGTCGAAGGAGATGGTGTAGGCCTTGGTGGGCGATTGCATCGCGCCCGTCGCGAGGCCGAGGATACAACAAGAATCAATGCCGCCGGAGAGATAACACCCGACGGGAACGTCAGCCTCAAGGCGCAGGACGATCGACCGAATCAGTTCCTCGCGAACCTTCTCAATATGTTCCTGCTCGTCGATTTCTCGAGGGCGATCTTCTTCGTTGGGAAAGTCGAAATCCCAGTAGCGTTGTTGGTGGATGTCCAGCTTGCCGTTCCGCTTGCGAATGCGAAGGAAATGACCGGGATCCAGCGAGATAATCCCTTCGAAGGCGCTCATGCCCGGCGCGATGGTCTGCATCAGTTGATGCAACGCGGCCTTGGGATCGAGGCGACGCGGGACATCGGGATGGGCCAGGACCGACTTGGCTTCCGATCCGTAAACGATCGTACTTTGATCCGGCGAAACCCAGTAAAAGAGTGGTCTCACTCCGAAGCGATCCCGAATTAAAATCAGCTCATCCGCCTCGCAATCGTAAAGGGCAAAGGCGAACTCGCCGCGGAGATGCTCGGTAAAATCGAGACCGAACTTGCGATACAATCCCATCGCGATTTCCGAATCCGACTTCGTCAAAAACCGGTCGCCCTCGGCCATCAAGGTCGATCGATGGCGTTTGAAATCGTAAAACTCGCCGTTGGTCGTGAGGACGTATTTGCCGTCAGCCGCGTGAAGCGGTTGGCAGCCGCCTTCCAGGTCGTTGATCGCCAGACGCGTATGTCCCAACGCAACGCCTTTGCTGCGTTCGACATAGTGACCGTTCCCGTCCGGGCCGCGGTGGACAATGGTTTGCAATTGCCCTTCGAGAATCTCGGAGGTGTTGGAGGGAAGGGGAGTAGCCGAAAAGTGGCCTGCGATGCCGCACATGAGTGGTTAGGAAGGATTGGGTTCCAGATTGATAAGGTTTGGGAGCGATTTGAGCCGGCCCAGCACCGCCATGAGAAGCGCCTGACGAATAAACACGGCTCCGTGTGCCTGTGAAAAATAGAGGTTGTGACTCGTTTTATCCAGCGAGGTATCCAGTTCATCCAGACGAGCGAGCGGGTGAAGGATGACCGCGCTTTCTTTGATTGGGCTTTCCGAGTTGAGCTTGAACCGGCTATCCATGTTCTTATAGGAATCCCCCAGAAAGGCGATGGAGTTCATATAGATCACATCAAGGTCGGGAAGATGTTCGCGCACGTCGTTGGAGACTTCGTACTCAATATCCGCTTCCTTCAATTGCGCGATGACGTCTTCCCCAAAAGGGTCCGCCATCTCGGAAATCACCGTGACCTTGCCGATGTGCTCGCGGAAAAGCAGTGCCATGAGGAGAAACGACTTCACCGCCCGCATCGAACCCGGCGTGCCCAGAATTCCGAGATTCAACCGGTGATCTCCATCCTGGTGAGGGCCGGCGAGAGCGGGTTTCCATTTGAGCAACGCAAACCAATCCGCCAAAGCCTGGGTCGGATGCTCTCCAGAGCCGTTGCCCGCATTGATGAGCGGAATGCGAAGATTCTCGAGGATCTGCTCCGGCGCGTCGGTTTCGGTGTGGCGCATGATGACGAGATCCGCATACGCGTTGAACATCTCTCCAATGTCGGAAAGGGATTCACCCTTGGCCTGACCGGTGGTTCGACCGTCCGCGATGGAGATCACTTTTCCATCCAACCGAAGAATCGCGCTCTCAAAACTGGTTCGGGTGCGGGTCGAAGCTTCGAAAAACGCGGTGACGGCAATCTTTCCATCCAACGGATGATAGGGCCAGATCTCGATCTTCTCGAGAATCGCCGCCAGCTTGCAGAGTTCCACCACCTGGTCGAACGAGAACTGGCCCGCGTTAAGAATATTCTGACCATCCAATTGGGCCAAAATTTCCAAACATACCGGATTGTCGATGAAGAGTCCCGACGGCTCTGGCCGGATCGCGTCCGAGTCTGCCGGGGGCTCAAGATTGGGAATAATTCGGTTTTCCCTCAGCGGGGATTGTGAGGTCGGATCCATGACAAGTTTCTGGTTTCGAGGTTGGGGCAGCTGGCGCTACCAAAGCGTTTTGTTCTTCCAATCCCGGATCAATAGCAGGATCAGGGCCAAGGCTCCCGTGGTGGTCCAGAGGAGAGCCATGACGATCAGGAATTGAAGGAAGGATGCTGAAAACATGGGAGGGTTTGAGTTAGTCGAGAGATGCCGCCTCCTGATGAAGCGGAGCTGGCCGGATGTAACGTGCCGAAATCGTGAAAATCATCGAAATCCCTGCGCCAACGAGGGAGGCGGTGAACCATCCCAGGGTGAAATACGCGACTACCCCCAAAATGGATCCGGCCAGAATGCCGGCGATGACGATTGGCCGATTGATTTGCGACCAGTAAAGTCCTGCAATCACCGGCCAAATCAGACTCGCCACCAGGGGGCCGGAGATAAAGAGCGCATTGATAATCGGCCATTTCGGGGCGGCAAGAATCCAGGTGAGAACGCCGACGCCGATGATGACTCGCCCCGCGATTTTGCGGAAATTCCTGTCATCGAGCGATTTCTTGAACAGGCCCTCCTGCACGTCGCGAATCAGCAGATCCGACGTCGCCGCGAGCAGGGAGTCGATGGAGGACGCCATCGAGCAAAAAAGAACGATGAGGATGAGCACCCCGGCAAAGGCTCCGAACCCGGCATTTGCCATCACCGCCGAAGCGACCACCGGGCCCACCTGATTTTCATCAGCAATATTGATTCCCAGCGGTCCCGCCGCCAGGGCAATGAATCCAGCCGCAATCGGAATTGGAAACCAGAGTATCCCTGACAAGAGAAAGGCTTTGGGGGCAATCTCCTTGCGCATGGCAAAGGCCCGCGACCACCAGACGTTGTTGTGGAAGACCTCACCAAACCCGAACAGCATGTTGTTGAACACCGCGAGCAGGGCCGCTGGCATCACGACCTTCAGAAGGGACGGTTGGTAGGTGCTGATGTGGGTGTAGGCTTCGGAGAAATCGATCTGAATCGCCACCATCACGCCAATAAACACAATGCCGATGAGGATGATCAGGCTCTGGATGAAATCGGTGCCGATCACGGCGTAAAGACCGCCAAACAAGGTGTAGAGCACGCAGACGACGAGGATGAGCGACATGCCCTGGAGATAGGGAATCCCCGCCAGCGCCAACATCAACTCGCCTCCCGCGATTGCCATACTGACAAGCCACGAAAGGGAATAGAGCATCGTGATGATCAGAAAAATCGACCATCCGACCCGCCCGTAGCGCATGCGGAAAAAATCACCCGCCGTCACGCCTTTCGGTAGGAGCTTGCGAATGCGTATCGCGAAAAACGCGAACAAAATGAGCCCGAAACTCGCCGTCGAATAGGCCACCATTCCCCAGACGCCCAACGTCAGCGCGAAAACCGGAGCCAACATCGTCGTGTTGGAGGTCACCCAGGTCGCCATTGCCGTGGCGGAGCCGAGCGAGAGGCCGACGTTGCGTCCGGCGAGCATGAAACCCTCGGAACTTTTCGCCTTTTTTCCCCAGAAAATGCCGAGGCCGACCCAAAGTAATCCCAACAAGATCACAATCGCCCAACCGGTGCCAACCGAGATGGAATTGGCGAGGAGATCGATCAAGAATTCTCCCTTCGATTCGCATTGAAATGTCCGAGAAAAATGGCGGCAAACGTTGCCCCGACCACGATGCTGCCGAGGGCCAACAGGGTGAAAAGCTGGGTTCGGGACGTGAAGACCACTCTGATTTCCAGCGGTGGAGACCAAGCGGGACTTGCTTCGCCAGAAATCTCGCCGACGCGGAAAAAGTGGGATCCTTCCGGCAGCCCCGTCAGGACCGAAGCAGAGTCGCGGCCCTGGTAACGGACCACGGGGGCGGAAAAGCCAGCCGTCGGCGCCTGTTGAATCACGACCTCAGACGCTTCCGGAACATTCCAGCGCAGGGTCACCGTCCCACGATCCGAGATGCTGCCATCCAGAGTTTCCCGATCGGTGAAGTCTACCTGCTCGGCCTTCAATGGTCCCCCGCAAAGTAGAAAAGCGATTGCCAGGGGAAGGTAGTTGGGGCGGATAAAACAGATAGTTCGTCAAATGAAGCCGTGACTCAGCCAAACATTGCTTGGCGAGGGTTCAAGATGTTTTCTGCCAAAACCTCCAAGGGCTGGGTTGCGGACCCGAAATCAAGTCGTCCCTTTGGTGAATGGTGAGGGCATCTTCTCGCTTGATTCGCGAACCGTCAGTGCGGACTCGTTGACATGCCCCTTAAGATCGTTGCCGTTTTGCTCCTGCTTTCCTACCTCGCCTGGGGAGAACATGGTGGCACGAAAACGTTGGAGGCGGCAAACCGGGCGCTCCAGCAACAGTTCCGCGGAATCCTCACCAATGAATCCGTTCCCGTGTTTTGGACCGATGACGGAGCTGCGGCGGTCTATCACGTGGAGCTGGCGCCCGGAAAACGGGAGTGGCGGCGATTGGATCTGGCGTCGGGTGAAGTGACGTCGTTGCCGGAAAAGCCCGATGCGATGACGAAGGGGGAAAAGCAGCCGCCTCGCGACAACGGGACGACGGCCGCGCTCGAATCGCGAAGGGGCGAGATTTCCTATGACGGGAAGCATACCGCGGAGTTTCGCGAAGGGGCGCTGTTCTTGAACGGAGAGGAGAAAGCCGGGTTGCTGCCGGAGGGGTGGAAGTGGGAGGGCAAGCCGATGTGGTCGCCGGATTCGACGCGCGTCGTCGTTTGGAAAACCACGCAACATCCGGTTCGCGAGGTTCGCTATGTGCGATCGTCGCCTGACGAACAACTTCAGCCGGAGCATTTTACGCATCCCTATCCCAAGCCGGGCGACCTCCTGAATTTGCCCCACCCGGTCATTCTGTTTGTCGATGGCCGCGAGCCGATCGAGGTGGATCCGATGCTGATTGAGAATCCCTTCAGCCTTCGAAATTTTGGTTGGCGTCAGGATTCCGAGCGCTTCGTGTTCGAATTCATCGAACGCGGGTTTGGCAAGTTTCGCGTCATCGAAATCCAGACGGAAACGCGAACCCAGCGAGCCTTGATCGATGAAACGGACGAGAAGTTCATCCTCGTGTTTGGAAATACGTTTCGCCGCGATTTGAAGGGCGGGGACGAGATTCTCTGGCTGTCCGAACGCGATGGCTGGAATCATCTCTACTTGATCGACGGGAGGTCCGGAGCGGTGATTCGGCAACTGACGAGCGGCGAATGGATCGTCCGGGAAGTTGTCGACGTGAATGAGCGCACGCGGACGGCGATCGTGAAAATCCAGGGTTACGACGCTGGGGAGGATCCCTATCATGCGCACTTCGCCACGGTGAATCTGGACACGGGGAAGTTGATGCGGCTCACGGAGGGCGACGGAACCCACGAGTTGACCTGGTCGCCAACCGGCGAGTATTACCTGGATCGTTGGTCGCGCGTCGACCTTCCGCCGGTTCACGAGATTCGCCGATTTTCCGACGGCGCGAAGATCGCAACCCTGGCTGAGGCGAGCGGGCTCGACGCCTTGGCGAAGACCGGTTGGCAGAAGCCGGAGCGCTTCGTGACCAGGGATCGCAACGGCGAGTTCGACATTCACGGCATCATCCTGCGACCGGCGAATTTTGATCCGAACAAGAAGTATCCGGTGGTCGAGGCAATCTACGCCGGCCCGCATGGATCCTTCACGCCGAAGAGTTGGAGGCTGCAATTTGGTGCCATGTCAGGAATGGCGAATGCCGGTTTCATCGTCGTGAAGCTGGATGGGCTGGGGACGAATCATCGCGGGAAGAAGTTTCAGCAGGTCGCCTACCAAAACCTGATCGATTCCGGGTTTCCCGATCGCGTGAAGTGGATCCGCGAAGCCGCGAAACAGGTTCCGCAAATGGATCTGGATCGCGTCGGGTTGTATGGCGGGTCGGCTGGCGGACAAAGCACGTTGGCGGGACTGCTGACCCATCCGGACTTCTACAAGGCGGGCGCGGCGGATTGCGGTTGTCACGACAATCGGATGGACAAGATCTGGTGGAACGAGCAATGGATGGATTGGCCGGTTGGTCCTCATTATGCGGCCAACGCCAACGCCACCCACATCGAGGCGCTGCAAGGCGCGTTGCTCCTGACCGTCGGTGAACTGGACAAAAACGTGGACCCGGCTTCGACCTTGCAGGTTGTGGATGCGCTGATCAAAGCGGACAAGGATTTCGAGTTTTTCCTCGTGCCGGGAGCCGGTCACGGAATCGGCGAGGCGCCCTATCTCCGCCGCAAGCGGATCGAGTTTTTTCAACGCCATCTCGGAGCCCCCCAATGACGACCCAGGAAACCGCCGCGAGCTACAACGCCATCGCCGAACATTGGAGTGGAGCCGCGTTTAACCGTGATAATGGGATCGAGCAGCATCTGCGGGCGATTCGGTTTGTGACGCAACGTGGCGAGGCGATCGATATCGGTTGTGGCAGCAGCGGGAGATTCATCGATCTGCTTCTCGAACACGGGTTCGCCGTCGAAGGGCTGGACATTTCCGCAGCGATGCTGGACCTCGCCAGAACGCGTCACCCTGACGTTCCTTTTCACCAGGCCGACATCGTCACGTGGACGTTTCCCAAGCACTTCGACCTCATCTCCGCCTGGGATAGCATCTGGCATGTTCCGCTCGATCAACAGCAAGCGGTTTTCGAAAAACTCTGCGAGGGATTGAACCCGGGAGGAGTGCTGATCTTCACCTCGGGCGGGCTGGACGAGCCGGATGAAGTGACGAACCCCTGTCATGGTCAGCCGCTTTATCACGCTGCGTTGGGCATTCCCAAACTTCTTGAGATCGCGGCGCAACAGGGCTGCGTTTGCCGGCATCTGGAATATGATCAGCCGGAGAAAGAGAATCCGGGAAAACACCTGTATCTCATTCTTCAAAACAACGTTAGACTTGGAGGAAGATGTCGACCACCGCCGAACCCGATCTTGACCAACGACTGCTTTGGCGGAATGCGCCGAAGGGCCGAAAGCCGGTCATGTTTCAAACCTGGCGCCAGCTGCTGTTTCTCCATTGGGTGGTCGAGCCGGAGATGCTGGCGAGCACGTTGCCGAAAGGTCTCCATCTCGATCTGTTTGAGGGGCGGGCCTACCTTGGCGTGGTCCCGTTTTACATGCGAAACATCAGGCCCCGAGGGTTGCCGACGGTGCCCGGCCTCTCCAACTTTCTCGAGCTCAATGTTCGCACCTACGTTCATGATGATGCGGGCGATCCCGGAGTCTGGTTTCACTCGCTCGACGCCAATAACCGGGTTGCCTGTGCCACGGCCCGGACCCTCTTCAAGCTTCCCTACCACGACGCGCAAATGCGATCAACCGAAGGCGACTGGGTCGATTATGAAGCGCAGCGGTTTGGGCGGGATGAGCCCGCGAGGTATCGCTACAGAGGCACGGGAGCCGCAACGCTGGCGGAGCCCGGCACGCTCGACTTTTTCCTCGTGGAACGTTACCTGCTTTTTTCTCATCATCCTGGTTCGGGAGGTATCATGCGTGGCCAGGTCCATCATCAGCCCTATCGAATTCATGAGGCTGAAGTCGAGGCGATGTCCGTCGCGCCGATTGCCTGGAACGGAATGGAGGCGCCGCTCGGCGAGCCCGATCACGTCTGTCTCGCCGCCGATGTTGATGTGCAGATTTTTGGGCTCGAACCGGCAGGCAAAGGCGGAGCCTGAGGTGGAACCGTTCGTTCCGCTTTCGCCGATGGCGCAAACGTGTTTCCGGGCGTCAGGCCAAGCGATGTCGAATCTGAAAAGCGGCTTGTGTTACCGGTTTCATCGACGATGAACAAGCTTGGCAATGGAAAGCGAACTTCAAACTCGAACTGCCTATCACGAAGCGGGACACGCGGTGTTGGCCGTGTTACAAGGCGCCGAGATCGAGAGCCTGTCGATCGAGTTGGACTGGGAGGATGCCGGTCGGGAACGGTTTGGAGCGACGCGGGTCCGGTGGCCGGATGACGCGTGGTCCGAGCGCGAAGTCGCGATTCGTGAAGTAAAGATCGCCTTGGCCGGACCGGTCGCGGAAATGATTTACGACGGGAACCAGTATGAACCGGAGATGCTCCATGCCTGGCAGGAAGACTGGGACATGGCGGTCGAGCGGGCGGGCGACTATTTGCCGAAATCGCAGTCCCTCGCCGAATACCTTTCGCGCATCACCTACGAGCTGATCCGCTTCTTCGAGCGCAGCGACGTCTGGGCGACGGTCGCCGCCCTCGCGGACCAACTCGAAGCTCATGAAGCGCTCGGCGCCGAAGAAGTCGCCGTAGTGATGGAGGCGTGGCCGATCGTTTAGGCGAACGTGGTAGAAAGGAGCAGGGATACGTTTTACGGGATGCCTCCGTCGTTCGAACGTACCCTCCATTCCATGAGCGACGCCAAAACGGGAACTCACTACGCTTCCGCGGCGGCCTCTGGATTGAATTCGCTGGCGATTGATGATACCATGCAGCCATGACCGAAACCCTGACGCTTGATGAAGGTGGGCGATTGGTGCTATCTGAAGCCGCCTTACGCCTGCTTGCCCTGAAACCGGGCTCGCAACTGCGAGCCAACGTGTCGGCAACGGGGATCGAAATTCTGCCGGAGACCGAGCAGGAAGGGGAGGTTTTGGAGGTAAGCGAAACCGTTCTTGAGAACGGCGTGTTGGTTTTGGCGTCAACGGGAGTCAAGGCAAACATAGCGTCCGCAGTTCGGGACGAACGAGATGAATTGGCGGACCGGGCAATTCCACGGTGAACAGCTACCTTGATAGTTCGGTTGTGGTTGCAGCGTTGTTATCCGGGCAGGCAAGTCACGCGGAATGCTTAAATCTTCTGAATGCTGGAGATAGCGCGATCCTTCAGCACGGGTTACTCGAGACCTTTGCGACAATGACAGGCGGCAAACTAGGATTTCGCGTTGATGCAGACGTGGCAGCCGAGTTGCTCGCCAAAACCGTGCTTCCGAAGGTTGATGTTATCGAACTCAGCACGCAAGAGGTGATGGCAGCATTCAAGGAAGCTCGGAAACATGGGGTTCGTGGGGGTGCAGTTTACGACTACATCCACCTGATCGCTGCCCGGATGGTCAACGCGACCAAGCTTTACACGCTGAACCTGTCAGACTTTCAGGCGTTACGGCAAAGCGGCGATCCTGAGGTCGTGCGCCCCTAAACGTGGTGACATTCTCTCGGCGTGTTGTTACAACGCACCACCGAATGATCAAGCAATCCCGCCCCGCGCCCCGATCGTCTGGGCTGCGTAGCTTCGATTGGCAATCGAAGACGGAATTCGACTGCCAGTCGAATCTACAAACTCGACCGCCCTACCCCAAATCTGCCGCCTGCAGAAAGACGTCAACGTGCGCGGCGATGGACGTTTCGAGCGGTTCGCCGTAACCGCCGCCCATCGTGATGAGGAGCGGAAGGTGGTGGTCTTTTGCGAATTGAAAGACGAGCTGGTTGCGGGTTTGCAGGCCTCCGCGGGTCAGGCTGAGTTGTCCCAACCGGTCGGTGATCAATCCATCGACGCCGGCTTGGTAGAAGAGAATGTCGGGCTCGAAACGCTCGAACTCGGATTCGAGGAATTCGTGCAGGGTCTCGAGGTATTCGTCATCGCCGGTGTTCTTGGCGAAGACCTGATCATGATCGGACCGCATTTTGCGGAAGGGAAAGTTGTCGCCGCAATGAAAGGACACCGTCCTCACGGTTGGGTCGTTTTCGAAAATGGCGGCGGTGCCGTCGCCCTGGTGAACGTCGAGATCGAGGATCAGCACGCGTTTCATCCCATGGTCGCGTTGGGCAATTCGCGCCGAAATCGCCAGATCGTTGAAGATGCAATACCCGGAGCCGAAATCGAAATAGGCGTGATGAGTCCCGCCCCCCAGGTTCCCGGCGACTCCGCCCGATTCCGCAATTTTGCGCGTCGCGGAAATGGTGCCGTTGGTGAGGATCAAGGTTCGTTCGACGATCGCGTCGGTCCAGGGTTGCAGGCCGATGCGCTTGCATTCCTTGTCGCCGAGCGAGCCGGTCAAAAAGCGACTCGTGTAATCCGGGCAATGGGCGAGATGAAGATCATCGAGACAGGGCAACTTTTCGGGCTCATGAAACCAAACGCGCTCGCTCGGGCCCAATTCCTCGATTCCCCGGCGAACGCGTGCATATCGCTCCCGTGGGAATCGCGCTTCGGGAGCAATTCCGTCCGTGTAGATGGGGGCGTGCCAGAGATGAAGCATGATTTGGGTTCAATACGGCTGAGCGGTCGAATGTGAGACTTCCCAATCCGTGGGTTGCCAGACTCCCATTCTTGTCTTACCTCCCGGTCATGAAAACCTCATTTTCAATTCTCGTTACCTGTTTCGTCGCGGCGTTTCCCGCCTTCGCGGACGAAAGCGCGGATGTGGTGATTTACGGCGGCACTTCTGCCGGCGTCATCGCGGCAGTTCAGGCCAAAAAGCTGGGAAAATCGGCAATCATCGTCGGTCCGGACAAGCATTTGGGCGGTCTTTCCTCGGGCGGGCTCGGTTGGACGGACACCGGCAACAAGGCTGTGATCGGCGGGCTTTCGCGCGATTTTTATCACCGGATTTGGAAGGAATATCAGAAGGAGGAAACCTGGAAGTTTCAGAAGCAGAGCGAGTACGGCGGAAAAGGGCAGGGGACGGAGGCGATCGATGGCGAAAATCGCACGATGTGGATCTTTGAGCCGAGCGTGGCGGAAACCGTGTTCGAAAGCTACATTGCGGATTTCGAGATCCCGGTGTTTCGCGACGAATGGCTCGACCGGGAGAACGGAGTCGAGAAAACGGATGGCAAAATCACGTCGATCACGATGCTGAGCGGCAAAAAGTTCACCGGCAAGATGTTCATCGACGCGACCTATGAAGGTGATCTGGTTGCCACGGCGGGCGTTGACACTCACGTGGGCCGCGAGGGACGCGATGTTTACGGCGAAGATTGGAATGGAGTGCAAACCAGCGTGTTGCATCACCGCCATCACTTCGATGCGATCCCGGACAAAAAGCGAATCAGCCCCTATGTCGTTCCGGGCGACCCGAGCAGTGGAGTGCTTCCCCGAATTTCGGCTGAGGATCCCGGGGAGAGGTTTAGCGGCGATGAGAAGGTGCAGGCCTACTGTTTCCGGATGTGCCTGACGAACGATCCGGAGAATCGCATTCCGTTTTCCGAGCCTCCAGGTTATGACGTGAAGCAATACGAGCTGCTTGCGCGGATCTACGAAGCGGGCTGGAGAGACACCTTTGGCAAGTTCGATCCGATTCCGAATCACAAGACGGACACCAACAACCACGGGCCGATGAGCACGGACAACATCGGGTTCAACTACGACTATCCCGAGGCGAGTTACGAGCGGCGCAGGGAGATCATCCAGGAACACGAGACCTATCAGAAAGGCTGGCTCTGGTTTCATTGCAGCGATCCCCGCGTGCCGAAAGAAATCCAGGAACGCATGAAAACCTGGGGCCTGCCGAAGGACGAGTTTCAGGACAATGGCAACTGGTCGCACCAGCTCTACATTCGCGAGGCCCGTCGCATGGTTGGTCAGTTTGTGATGACCGAGAACGAGTTGCTGCAGCGCAATCCCACGCCGGATTCGGTCGGGATGGGAAGCTACACCATCGATTCGCACAACACCCAGCGCTACATCACGCCGGAAGGTTATGTGCAGAACGAAGGCGACATCGGCGTGAAGTGCCCGCCTTACAAGATCGCCTACGGTTCCTTGATTCCCAAAAAGGAACAGTGCCAGAATCTTCTCGTGCCGGTTTGTGTTTCGAGTTCCCACATCGCCTTCGGGTCGATCCGGATGGAGCCGGTCTTCATGATCCTCGGACAAAGTGCGGCGACCGCGGCGGCTTTCGCGATTGATGACGACATCGCGGTTCAGGATCTTGACTACGCCAAATTGCGCGAGCAATTGGTCAAGGACGGCCAGATTCTCGAGTATGGCTCCTCCAAACCCTTTCGCGCTTCGCTCCAGCCCCGGGATCTGGAAGGCATCGTCGTTGATGACCAGGACGCCACGCTTACCGGCCAGTGGTCGCCGAGTTCGGTTGATCCCGCTTTTGTTGGGAAAGGCTATCTCCACGACGGAAAACAGGACAATGGTTCGATGAAGATTCGGTTCGAGGTTTCCGTTCCCGAGTCCGGTCAGTACGAAGTTCGCCTCGGTTATCCGGCGAATCCCAATCGCGCTTCGAATGTTCCCGTCACCGTGATTCACCCGGGCGGAGCGACTACCGTGACCGTTGATCAACGCAAGACGCCTGCCCACATGGAGTTGTTCCATTCGTTGGGAAGTTTTTCGCTCACGGCTGACAAACCGCTCGTTGTCGAGGTCTCGAACGAAGGCACCAAAGGCTACGTGGTGGTTGATTCCGTTCAGGTATTACCTGCCAAGCCATGAAAGCGCTGGTCCTCAACGCGACTCATCAGCCGCTCGATCTCGAAGAACGCCCAGCGCCGAAACCGGGAGCGGGCCAGGTCGTCGTTCGGATGAAGGCGGCGTCGCTCAATCGTCGCGACTATTGGATTACCCAGGGGCAATATCCCGGCATCGAACCACCTGTCATCCTGGGTTCGGACGGCGCCGGAACGGTGCTCGAGCTTGGCGAAGGGGTTTCGCAGGACTGGCTTCATCGGGAAGTCATCATCAACCCTGGGGTGGATTGGGGCGACGACGAAGCGGCGCAGTCGAATCAATTCACCATTCTTGGCTTGCCGCAGGACGGCACGTTCGCGACCGAGCTCCTCGTCTCGGCATCGCAGCTTCACGCCAAGCCTGCTCACCTCAATTGGGAAGCTGCCGCGGCCCTGCCCCTGGCGGGTGTCACCGCCTATCGTGCCGTCTTCTCGCAGGGAAATCTCAAACCCGGCCAAACCGTCTTGATCACCGGAATCGGGGGGGGCGTCGCGACGTTTGCCCTGCAATTCGCGGTCGCGGCGGGCGCGAACGTCTGGGTGACTTCCTCCTCACTGGATAAAATCAACCGCGCCATCCAGCTCGGCGCCAAAGGCGGATTCAACTACCGCGAGGAGTCGTGGGGGAAGGAAGCCCGCGAAAAAATGGGAGCCCCCAACCTGATCATCGACAGCGCCGCTGGCAAAGGCTACACCGCCCTGCTCAACCTTGCCGCACCGGGAGCCCGAATCGTGAACTACGGAGCCACCGCCGGCCCACCGGAGAAGATCGACATGTTCAAGCTCTTCTGGAAGCAGCTTCAGTTGATCGGAACGACCATGGGCTCGCCCGCCGACTTCAGCGCCATGCTCGACTTCGTCGAGGCCAGGCAGATCCAGCCCATCGTCGACGCAACCTTTCCGTTGGAAGAGGGGAACACCGCGATTGAGCAGATGGAAAAATCGCCCCAATTCGGCAAGTACGTATTGAAGATCAGCTGAACGAACGTTGCCCGGGAAGAACCGGCGGCAAAACCTGGCGCGTCGCTCCGTCATCACCGATTTGGTGGGGATGTTCCACCGTCCTCGTTTTTGATTGCGCCGCTACTCGAGGTGCCCATCGTGTTGGCCCTACCTATCGTCATCGACGCTCCAATTTAAAAATCCATCATGGGACCCATCCAAAGAACCGCTCTGTATCTCCTCACCATCTTTTGCATCTCTGCGAACGTCTCCGCGGCGGAGTTTTATCAGATTCGGGATGGCATTCCCAACAGCCAGCATTTCCTGAAGAACGACCGGGTCGGCAATCAATACTTTTTCTTTATCGGCAACTCGGTTTTGGCGGGAACCGGCCTGAAAGACAAGGACCTGCGTTACTCCAACCAGATCATGCAGGGGATCAAAAAATACTTCCCGGATGCCTCACCGCGCGAGAAGCGTTACATGGAGGACGGCGGAAGTTGGTTCGGACTTTACCGCACCAGTGGCGGACAACCGGTGTTCGGAGAAATCATCGCCAGCGGCCATCTTGCCATTCTCGACTTTGCCGCGGATGACCGGGATGTGGAGATCGAACAAGCCAAAGCCAATCTGGAAGGGCTGGTCCGGCAAATTACGCTCTATCGTGCGACTCACAGCCGGATCTTGATCTATACCCTGACTCCGGAAATGCTGGAGGCTTACCGGGCCGGGAAAACGCCCGATTATATTCAAGTCAGCGAGCAAATTGCCGATCACTACGGCATTCCTTCCTTGAACCTCGCCAAATATGCAGCCGATCAAATCCTCGCCGGGGAAATCTCCTTTGAAGCGTTTTCGGCGGACGGGATCAACCCCACTGATGCGGGAGCGAAACTCTATGCGGAAGCGGTCGGGACGTTCATGGATGATCTCATGACCGCCTTTCCGGTTCCTGACAAAACCAAAAAGCTCGATCTCCCCGAGCCTCTTTTTCCCGCGACCAACGACCAGGGCCGGATCGTGGCTTACGAGAACCCCGTGGTGAAACGCTCCGGCAGCTGGCAGCCTGGACAGGAAAGCCCGATCCCTCCGTTCCGCCACCTTCTCGTATCGGAAAAGCCCGGTGACACGCTGTCATTGAAGTTCACGGGCTCGGAAATCGGCATCATCGATGTGGTCGGTCAAGACAGCGCGACCTGGGATTACTCGGTGGATGGAGCGCCTTTCCAAGCCCTTCCGGCTCCAAGCGGTCCGTCTGATCTGGAAATGCGTCCGGTTTCCCTGATGAAAGGATTGGAGCGCGACAAAGAGCATGAGTTGGTTCTCAAGGTAGCGTCACCGGGGACCGCAAGGTTGGGTGGTTTTCTCCTCAACGGCAATGTGGAAGATGCCTACGCCGGAATGAATGCGCTGGAACGCATCGACGCGATCTATGCGGCGATGGATCCCGTTGTCTACTCTCCTCCCGCAGGGCGCTTCGCCAACATCCCCGAAACGATGAACACGTTGCGCAGCGGAGGCGAGTTACGAATGGTGCTGCTGGGCGATAGTATCATGGGTAATACATCGTCTTCCTTGTTTGAGCATCTGCTGATGCGCCACTACCCGAAATGCAAGATCAAGAAAATTGCCTCCCTGCGAAGCTCAACCGGCTGCACCTACTATCAGGAAGACAATCGGGTTGAAGACTATGTATTACGCCACGACCCTGATTTACTCGTCATTGGTGGCATCTCCAACCGGGGCGACGCGGAAGCCGTTCGCTCCGTCATCAAACAGGTCCGCGCCAAAAAGCCGGATACCGAAGTCCTCCTCCTCACACCGGTTTTTGGATCGGTGAACGATGAACATCTCAAAAACTTCACGCCGGAAATCGACACCACGACCGATAACTTCCGCTTCAAGATGCAGAACGTCGCGGCGGAAGAAAACTGTGCCTTCTTCGACATGAGCGGTCCCTGGTGGTCCTACATCGAGAACAGCGGGAAGACCTACGGCTGGTTCAAAGGTGACGCCGTACATGCGAATCAGCGCGGCTGCCAGATTATCGCTCGTCTGCTGGAGAGCTGGTTCCGTGAATCGTAGGCGGAATGGTGCAAGGTTAGCCAACTGAGTTCTCCTCCGGGCTCGCCCCGGTGGGTGCGCGATCAACCACCAGATCCATCTCCAAAGACCAATCGCCACCTCCGGTTTCATGCCGGTGGAGCGCTGACTCCTTCCAGGCGCACGATCTGGTTTTTGACGGTTCCAAGCGGTGTCAGCGCTCGACTGGCGCAAGGCCAGCCGGGGCGAGCGTATGGATGGAATTGGTCTGGTGGTTGGTCTCGATTCCACGGGAATAAATCCCTGTGGAGACCTGGGCAAATTTTCCGATGAACCCGCTTAATCTAGCGACATTCGGGCTAGCCCGCATTTCTTACGAAGCGCAGCAGGAATGCCAATGGGCAAGCCGCAGCTGCGGGCGCAATCTGATCAGACCCGGGATCAATCGTGAGAGCGTTCACCTGGCGACCGAGTTGGCAAAATGTGAAACGCCGTCAAGCATTGCCACCACCGTCTGGTTCGGTGGTGTTGGGTCGAGTCATCAAGTAGAGCTGCAAGGGGATACTGAAAGCCAGGCTGCCGAGGATCGACATACAGACAAAGAAAACCCATCCCGGTCGCTTCCATCCCATTTTGGCAATGATGAAGGCCAGAAAGACCAGGAGCAGAAATGCTTCGCCGATAAATACGAGCGCCAAGCCATTCTTCATTCCTGTAGCATAGGTCTCTGTGGCGATCAGTGCATAGTAGAGGAACGGGCAGTTGATCACCAGAAAGCCAAGAATTGCGGTGGCGAGAAGGAGAGGGCGGATTTCTTTGAGCTTTTCCATTTTTGTTTTCAGATTCAGCGAACCGTCAACATGGCCGCTGGGATCATTGGGGTGCAAGAGCCCGGTCAGGAGGACCAAAGGCTGAAATGAGCACCATCAAAGTAACCGGGGCAAGCACGATATCGGCTTGGGCGCTGGGGGATTTGACAGGTTGGTTGAGGTGTGAGGGGGCTCAACGTTCCGGAAACACCACTGCTTGCTGGCCGACCTGCATCGTGCGGCCGCCATGTTCAGCGGCATGGGATTCCGCTTCTTCCGGCGAGGAAAACCAAAGATTCGGATATCCGAACCGGGATCTCAGGACATCAAACGGCAACAGCGCCTTCGGCTCTTTGCCAACCAGGGCGTCCCGATATTCCTTCCATCCCGGAAATCCCGCTTCAATGGCCAGGGCTCGCAACACATGCTTCCGCTGCACATCTCCACGGCGGCGGCTTAGTTCTGGCAGGGAGATTCCGTGAAAGACCTGGGTGGACAAAAGTCTTCTCAAGACGGGCAACGAGTTTGCCAATGAGTCCGAAGTGGCCGCGCGATGCAGCTTCTTGGCTTCACGTAAGACCAGACCGGCAACTTGGCGGCCTGGGAGATCATTGTTTTCAATGGATGGATCAATCTGCATAACAACTCTTCGATTTGGCCTCCTCGCTCTTGGCCGAAGTTGGGTATGCAAAACAATGCTTGCGTAGGTAGTTTCTGGTGCGCGTGCTTTTGCGAGATGGACGTCCAGTAAATCCGAGGAGAAAGGAGCTCAAAAGTTTTGATCGTGCAAGAGAATCTTGTCGCCGAACGCCCAGTTGGGTGCGCGGCAGGGCCGGATCGGGCGCCGGTCCTGAATTCAACGGTTCCAGCATCCTCATGGCGTCGGCGGAGTGGGCGCATTGCGGACGTCCGGTGGAACGCGTTCAAGGTTGGCGGTCGTGCATCACGAGCGAAAGCGGCGTCAAGCTGCCGCAGTTCAAGGACGCGAAATCGTGGATTGGGGTTTCGCGTTCATCGCACCATTTCGCAATCCCGTTGGGATTGAATATCGGTTGGCCGGTTTGGTCCCAAGGTAGCCTGCGGCAACCGTTGGGCTGTTCGTTCGCAATCCCGTTGGGATTGGCAAAGCCTTCAGGCCTCGATCAACCACAACGTGGTTGCGCATGGAAAGCCCAGGGTTGGCCAAGCGCAGCGGCCTACCCTGGGAACATGGCCACCAATCATCCTCAACCACAACGTGGTTGCGAAATCGCGGGTGCGGATTCACCACCGTTGTTTCGGACGCCTGGTTTCCGCCAATCCGTTGATCGGCGGAGGCCGGTGGTCTGCGACCCTTCCGGAGGCAATTTGCCCGGCCGATTTTGAAGCACGACTCCCGTTCGGTTGCGGTTGACCGCCTGCCGACCCTCGTCTTTGATCCTTCCATGTTCATGAAACCCTTGTTCACCGGTCTTTTCTTGCTTCTTGGTGGATTCCTGGTTGCGCAGGAGTCGTCCCATCCAGCTTCGGCGGAAGCCGAGTTTCTTGGCGGCATTCGCCAACTGACGTTCGCGGGGAAACGCGCGGGCGAGGGCTACTTCAGCGCCGATGGCACGAAGCTGATTTTTCAGAGCGAGCGTGAGGAGGACAATCCGTTCTTCCAGATTTATCTGATGGATTTGGAGACCGGGGATATCGAGCGGGTTTCGCCTGGTCACGGAAAGACGACGTGTGCCTGGATTCATCCTGATGGGACGAAGGTGATGTTTGCATCGACCCAGGATGATCCCGAGGCGAAGGCGGAACAGGCGGCGGAGTTCAAGATGCGGGAGGAGGGGACGCAGCGTCGTTATTCCTGGGATTACGACGAGTATTTCGAGATTTACGAGTATGATCTCGCGGCGAAAACGTGGACGAATCTGACCAACGCGAAGGGCTACGATGCGGAGGGGTGCTATTCGCCGGACGGGAAACACATCGTCTATGCTTCGAACCGGAATTGGCACCAGGAGCCGGCTCAGTTTCCCAAGGAAGACCGGATCTGGTTTGGGATGAACCCGTCATTCGGGCTGGATATTTACCTGGCGAACGCGGATGGCTCGAATCCCCGTCAATTGACGAAATCGCCGGGTTATGACGGTGGGCCGTTTTTCAATGCGGATGGTTCCAAGATCTGTTGGCGACGTTTCAGCCGCGAGGGCGATCAGGCCGAGGTGTTCACGATGAACGCGGATGGCACGGGCGAGAAGCAGTTGACGACGCTGGGCGCGATGTCGTGGGCACCGTATTTTCATCCGAGCGGCGAGTATCTGATTTTCGCGACCAATCTTCAGGGCTTTGCGAACTTTGAGCTCTACATGGTGGATGCGGCGGGCGAGAAGGAGCCGGTTCGCGTTACGTCGACGGATGGTTTTGACGGCTTGCCCTGTTTTTCGCCGGACGGTTCCCAACTCGCCTGGACCACCAATCGCACGCCAAACAAGACGTCGCAGATTTTTCTCGCCTCGTGGAATCATGAAGCCGCGCTTTCCGCGCTCGGGAAATCCGGGGAACGCCAGGTCCGTTCGACGGAGCTGATGGCGCCAAGCCAGGACGAGGAAAACGTGAGCGCCGCTGCCGGAATTCGCGATGCGAAGCCTGAGATTCTTGAATCGGATCTTCGCGCCCAGATCGGGTTTTTGGCGAGCGATGAATTGGAGGGGCGCCTGACCGGAACCGAAGGAGAACAAATGGCGACGGCTTATGTCGCGAAAGCGTTCGAAACCTGGGGCCTCAGCGCGTGGGACGAGAATCCATCGAGCATCAGCTACTTTCAACCGTTCGAGTTCACCGCGGGCGTTGATCTCGGGAAGGGCAATGAGTTGTGGATCGAGGAAGGCGACGCGCGTTGGAAGGCGGAACTGGACAAGGATTGGCGACCGCTCTCGTTTTCCCAGCTCGGCAGGATCGATGCGCTGGATGTCGTCTTTGCCGGTTATGGCATCGATGTTCCGGCAGGGCAGGCCGAGTCGGAAGGCACGCAGAGCGAACTCTACACCAGCTACTATCATACCGACGTGGAAGGGAAGTGGGTGATGATGCTGCGGTATATTCCCGAGGGACTTTCCGGCGACAAGCGGCGCACGTTCCTGCGGTATGCGAGCCTGCGCTACAAGGCGATGTTGGCTCGGCAAAAGGGAGCCAAGGGGGTGATTTTTGTGAGCGGGCCGAATTCCGAGGTGAAGGAGGAGCTGGTTCCCCTCAGCTTCGATGCCTCGTTGGCCGATTCCGGGATTGCCGCGATTTCGGTAACGACGGAACTGGGCGCGAAATTGCTCGCGGCCGCCGGGAAAGACCTTGCCGAGATCCAGACGAGTCTGGACAAGGGCGAGATGATGATTGGAGTGAAGATTCCGGACGTGAAGTTCGACGCGCGGGTCGATATCAATCAACGGACGGAGAACGGGCGCAATGTGATTGGCCGGTTGAAGGCGAAATCGGTGGAGGCCAGGAAACGTCCGGCGCTGATTATCGGTGCCCACATCGATCATCTCGGCAACAAGGCCAACTCCGCCTCCCGGGCGTTCGGCAAGGAGAAGTTCGAGATTCACAACGGGGCCGATGACAATGCGAGTGGAACGGCCGGTCTCATGGAGATTGCGCATTATCTGGCCGATGCCCAACAGTCCGGGAAGATCGAGCTGCAACGCGATGTCGTCTTCGCGGCGTGGTCCGGTGAGGAAATGGGGTTGCTCGGAAGCGCGAGTTTCGTCAGCGAAGTTGCGAAGAAGGCGAAGAACGATGCGGATGCAGAGTTGGGCGACGTGTTTTCGGCTTATCTCAATATGGACATGATCGGTCGTCTCGAAAAGACGTTGGTGTTGCAGGGAGTCGGGTCCAGTTCCGTCTGGCCCAGTATCATCGAGCGGCGCAACGTGCCGGTTGGCTTGCCGGTCACGATTCAACAGGACACGTATCTGTCGACCGATGCGACGTCGTTTTACCTCCGCGGCGTTCCAATTCTCAGCGCCTTTACCGGAGCGCACGAAGACTATCATCGCCCGACCGATACGGCCGACAAGATCAACTACGAAGGCACGCAGAAGATCACCAAATTGATGGGACTCGTCGCGCGGGGACTCGCGACTTCAGCCGAAGAGCCGGACTACATCAAAGTGGAACGCTCCAAGCAAAAAGGCCGCCGCGCCAATCTCCGCGCCTATCTCGGCACGATTCCCGATTATGCGGGCAACGATGTGGAAGGTGTGAAGATTTCAGGAGTGAGCAAGGGTGGTCCGGCGGAAAAAGCGGGACTTGAGGGCGGCGACATCATTGTCGAGCTCGACGGAAAAGAGCTGAAGAACATTTACGATTACACCTACGTGCTCGAAGCGCTGAAAGTCGGTGTGGAAGCGAAAATCGCGGTGATGCGCAAAGGCGAGCGCGTCGAGATGACGATCACGCCGGAATCGCGGGATTAGGGTAGCCCATCGTCCGTCATCATTTTCAATCACTCGCCAGTCCCCGAGCGGATTGTCCTGGCCGTTCAAGCTTGGGAATCGCCCCGGGTCTCCACGCGAGCTTGTCTCCGTGGAACCGAGATCAACCACCAGAATCGCAACGAATTATTCCGCCCCGGCTGGCCTTGTGCCGGTCGAGCGATGACTCTGCCCTCGAAGCTCGAAAGAGAATCTGGCGGCGTTTTAGCGGGGAGTCAGCGCTCAATCGGGGTAAACCCGATTGGGGCGGCCTTTGGTTGGGCGGAAGTCTGGTGGTTGGTCTCGGTACCACGGGGATGAACCCCGGTGGAGTCCTGCGATCCACGAGCCTCATGGGACTACTTTTAGGCCATCGTTGCCCGTCACTTTCATTCGCACCCGCAGGACGGACTACACTGGACAGCTTCGCAAAATCCGTCAGACTATGGGGATGGACGACCAACCAACCATCGCTGACAAGAAGCCCGCTGTGATGAAACTCGAACCGGGAGATTACTGGTGGTGTGCGTGTGGAAAGTCCGTGAATCAGCCCTTCTGTGACGGAAGCCACAAGGGAACCGGGTTCGGCCCGCAGAAGGTGACGATCGACGAAGAGAAAACCGTCGCGTTTTGCAACTGCAAGCACAGCGCCAACCAACCGTTTTGCGACGGGACTCACGCGAAGCTGTAGGGTCGCGGGAAACGCGTTCAGACGATTTCGACCTCGGTTCCCACACCGACCTGGTCGTAGAGCGCGATGACGTCGGCGTTCTTCATGCGGACGCAGCCGATGCTGGCGGGTTCGCCGATCTTTTCCTCGTCGTTCGTGCCGTGAATGTAGATGTAGCGTTCCTTGGTGTTGGCGTTCTGCTCTTCCAGTCCTTCCAGCCAGAGAATTCGCGTGAGGACCATGTCCTCGTCGACGCTTTCGGCGGGATTCCAGGTTCCGACCGGTTTGCGGCCCTTGAAGATGGTGCCTTCCGGCGCGTCATCGCCGAACTCCTCGGCAACCCGGAATTTGCCGAGAGGAGTCTTGAAGCTGCCTTCCTCCGAACCGAGCCCGAATTTGGAGGTGGAGATGGGCCAGGAATGCACGACCTGGTCACCATCCATCAGGCGGAGTTCTTGATCGGTGACAGACACTTGAATTTTCGGCTGGCTTTGTTGCATAGCACTCACACATTGGTAGGTTGTCTGCCCATTTCAAATCACGAATTCATGAGTCAACCAAAACACCTGGCGATTGTCGGAGCAACGGGAGCTGTCGGCCAAGAAATGCTCAATTGTCTGGAGCAACGTCAGTTCCCGGTCGCGAGTTTGAAGCTTCTTGCCAGCGCACGTTCCAAGGGCAAGTGCATCCCCTTTCATGGCGAGCAGTTGGTGGTGGAGGAGTTGACTCCCGAATCGTTCGAGGGCGTTGAAATTGCGTTGTTCAGTGCGGGTGGCGGGATTTCCAAGGACTTTGCGAAGTATGCCGTCGATGCGGGCGCGCTCGTGATCGACAACTCGTCCACGTTTCGCATGGATGAAGGCGTCCCGTTGGTGATCCCGGAAATCAACGCCGAAGCGGCAAAGAGTCATTCGGGAATCATCGCGAATCCCAACTGCACCACGATCGTGACGTTGATGGGGCTGAACCCGCTTCACCGGAAGTGGACGGCGCAAAAAATCGTCGCGGCAAGTTATCAGGCGGTCTCCGGAAGTGGGGCGGCGGGAATCGCCGAGCTGGATGCGCAGGTAAAGGCGATTCACTCCGGATCGAAAGTTCAGCCGAAGGTTTATCCTCATCAGATCGCGTTCAACGTCATTGCCGACATTGGTGGAGTGGGGGAGAATGGTTACACGAGCGAGGAAATGAAGATGCAGAACGAAGGTCGCAAGATCCTCGGGCATGGAGAGTTGGCCGCCTCGGTCACCTGTGTTCGCGTTCCGGTTTACAAATCGCACTCCATCGCCGCCTGGGTTCAGTTTGAGGAAACTCCTGATGTGGAAGAAGCTCGCGAGCTGATCGAGAAGGCGGAGGGCGTCCAATTGGTCGACGACCGTCAACTGGGCAGGTATCCGACGCCGTTGGATTCGACGGATGGAGATGATTGCCTTGTTGGGCGTATTCGCCGGGATCTGGTGTTCGAAAACGGGCTTAGCTTCTGGGTGGTTGGCGATCAGGTGCGTAAAGGCGCCGCGCTCAACGCCGTGCAGATTGCGGAATTATTCGTATAATGGTGGCTCTCGAAATTACGGGCGTTGTTGGGTTTGCTTAGCCTAACGCGGTCAAGCCCTTTTTCGTCGGCAAATCGCCGCCAAGAATACGTTGAGATCTCAGCAGGATGAGTAGGTTGGTCACCGAAACCCCGGACCAACTGTTTTACAACACACTCAGAATGATGCAGATCCTGCGACATCAACTGGGCTCCGGAATTCGGGGCATCACTATTTGTTCACTCCTTTTTCTGGGAGGCAATTTCGCCTTGGGCGAGGAACCCGCGCCGGAACGGAAACGGCAGGTCATTCCCCGAATCACCAACCCGTCCTTTGGAAAAGTGATCACCTCCAGCGGTCGCGTCTCGGTTCGCAGCATCTCGACAAGGAGCCCGATCAATACCAGCCACCCTTCCATCGTCAGCGCCATCACGGTCGGAGATCAAACCATCGTGATTCCCAAAGAGGAAAAGGCCGGAGCGGACAAGGCCGAAGCGAAGGAGGAAGTGGAAGTCGCCAAGCCGGAAAAGCCGCTCAATCCGGTATCCGGCAATGTGCGCCGCGCTTACGCCGGTGATTATTGATCCGGCTCGGAGCTGGATTCGACGAGCGCCGGATAGCGCAGGGTTTGGCCGACGTAGATCGTGTCGCCGGTCATTTTGTTGATCGACTTCAACGTATCGATCGTCGTGTCGAATTCACGCGCCAGCTTCCAGAGGGTATCGCCCGCCTGGATCTCGTAGGTCTCCAGATCCCGGTTTCCGGCGATGGGCTTGGCGATGAGCGCCGGTCGCGGCTTGGGGGAGGCGACCTTCACGGTTTGCGCCGGTTTGGATTGCTTTACCGGGACGATTGGCTTGCCGCGTTCCTGTTTCAGCAGCCAGTCGTAAAGCTCCTGCTTTTTGTAGACGGGAACGATGATGTTGCCGTGGTTTCCGCCGGGAATCACCGTCATGGTCGCGTTTCCGCCCTGCTGGTTCACTGCGTCCACCAGTTTTTGATGAGGCTCCAACGGCGTGATCGCGTCTTCGGCGCCATGAAACGCCCAAATCGGCAAATTGGTGAGCTTCTTGGCCAGAGAAACGCCGCCGTATCCACAAAGGGGAACCATCGCGGCGAATCGATCGGGATTGGTCGCCGCCAGATACCAGGCTCCGCCGCCCCCGAGGCTCACGCCCGTCAGATAAATGCGGTTTTCGTCAATGCGATAGAGTTCCGTGAGTTCATCGATCAACTCGAGAAGTGAGCGATAGGGCCAGGAACCGGCCGGAAGCTGCGGCGACACTGCGATGAAGGGGAATCCCGGCTTCTTATCGAGAAAGGACGGCGGTCCGTAGCGGCGAACCCGCGAAAAATCGTTCCCGCGCGCGCTCCGTCCGTGCAGGTAAAACATCAGTGGCCATTTCTTGTCGGAATCCTCGTAGCCTTTCGGCAAGTGGAGCAGATAGCGCCACGGTTCGGGCTGAACGTCTTCGCCTTCCGCCGGAGGCGGGCTGGATTCCCGGGGAACGAGGGTTGTCGCGGTGACTTCGCGCTGGGCTGCGAACGCTGCGGTCAGCGAGCCTGCCAAAAGCGCCATCGCAAACCAACGGCGAATAATCGTGACTGGGCGAGGGAGAGCCATCGTGAAAAATTCCGGATTCAACCTCACCAGTCGAATCTCAATCGCTCTGCTTGCGCTTGATGTAGCGAATCACGAAGAGGAACAGAAACGCGCCGAGAAGCGCCACCACCACCTGATTGATGTCGATGTTGATCGATCCGAGATCGAACGAGATGTACTTGCTCAGCAACTTGTCCCAAAGATAACCGCCGAGAATCGCGCCCATAATCCCCACCAGCATGTTGCCCATGAAGCCGAACGCGCGGTCGCGGAGCAACGCACCGAGGATGGTTCCGACGATGACTCCGACGATCAGGAGTTCGACCCACGGATTGCTCAGGAAGTTGGCGAGAAGAGGGAGAAAAGGCATCAGGGGACTATAGAAGCCTCGTCATTGGATAGGTCAATTCCTAATCCGCCGGGATCACGTCCCGATGATTCCCTCGTACAAACCGGGATCACGACACTCGTCCAGCGTCAAAATGCGGAGGCGGGCCCTTGCTTCCTCGCCATCCACATTGCCAGCCGTGTCGCGAAACCGGCGCAGGAATCGCGTAAACTGCGCAATCTCATCTGCCTCGATTTCGCGAAAGTCGGCGGAGTTGGGATCGGGATGGGCATTGCGGCCGAGCCGTGAAAGGACGTTGTCGCGAAGCTGGCCGAACGCCGTCGGGATATCGATCAACGCGGGTTCGCCGGATTTCCGGATGTTCCAGACATAGCCCGTGATTTTCCGGCCCGGCGCCTGGGTTTCGACCTTGAGGATCTTCTTCCGTTTGCTCAGTTCCTCAATCATCTCCCGCGTCGCGAAATCGATCCGCGGCGGAATGATGACCTCCAGTGGTGGCCGGTCGCCCTTGCGATATTTTTTGGGAAGCCGGCCCATCAGCGACGACTTGAGAACCGGCACCACGAAGTTGTTGAAATAGCCACGCGCCAACCCGTGGGCGGAGGAAAGCGTGCTGAGGGGAAACCCGAAAAAGTCGGTCAACGGGTTGTCAGGAAACTTGCCGAGGTAATGGTCGTTCAGCGTCGTTTCGATGACCGGCTTCAACTTCTGTTGCGCATCTCCCGATTGGCCTTTCACCAGTCGAAAACAACGATAGGCGGCGCGATCAAAGGAAACGGCGTCCAACTCCTCATCCTCGGTATCGACCAACTTCACGGGAACGCAGGCCCGTCCCATCGCATCCAGCACCGCGATTTCGTAGAGCACGTTGGGATTGTTCTGCGTCATGTCCGCGACCACCAGGGTCGAGCGATCGGCGGACCGAATCACGTGGTGCATGATGTTTCCGGCCTCATCGACCTCAGGGGTAAACACGTGAAATTCGTCTCCCAGCACCGGGGCAATCACCTCATGAGCGAGCCAATTGAGATGCGGGAGATGGTCCTTGTTCATCGGTCCGATGACGAAGCACTTTTTCTTCATGATAGAGTGGGGTTTTGGGGCGCAACCATTGCTCATTCACGGTTGCCGGAATCGATTCGCGGTCCACTGAAATCTGACCGAAAACTGGTGGTGCTGCCCAAACTCGTTCGCTAGCATGGACCCATGAAACCCCTTTTCCCCGTTGTTCTTCTACTCGCGACGTCCTTGCTTTCCGCAGAACAAATCCCCATCTTCAACGGCGAGGACCTGTCCGGGTGGGAAGCGCGCGGCAAGGCGGAATGGCGGGTGGAGGATGGCGTCATCGTCGGGGGCCAGGATGGCGACCCCAAGCGAGCTGGGACCCTTCGCACCACGCGGCTTTTCGCGGATTTTGACTTCGAATGCGAGTTCATGATCGATGAGCACGGGAAGTACAACAGCGGCATCTATCTGCGCGATGTTCCCGGTGCGAAAGGGCGGCGTTACCAGGTCAACATCGGGCGGGGCGTGGTGGGTGAATACGTCGGTCTCTATCGCGATGACTGGCTCGATACCGGCGATGAAAAAGACAAGATCCGGAAGCCGAATGCCTGGAATCAACTTCGCATTCGGGCCGAAGGTCCCAGGATCCAGGTTTGGCTCAACCGGCAACCGATCGTGGACTACACCGAAGCCGATCCCCAGGAAATCGACCTCGCGGCGGGCTCCCTCACCCTGCAAACCTACGGAGCCGAGGGCCACGCCGGTTGGGTCAAGTTCCGGAACCTGCGGCTGACGGAACTCTAATCTCGAGCTTCACCGTGAGGCGCTAACGAACCAGTTTGGCACGAAGCGCCTCGGCCTGGTCTTCCGGGTAGGAACCCAGCAGTGGGTCAATCGTGAACCCGCCGTGAATCCGTTCGCCGCGCAGGTACATCCAGTCACTGATCTCGTCCCGGCTTAGTTTCCATGGATCGCCGAATTTTACGTTCTTGACGATTCCGGGATCATTCCCGATCAGCCCGCTGAATTGCCCCGCACTGTACTCGACGTCGGTAATCCAGAAATGCTCCGTCCCGTTGTCATCCGTGATCGGCGCCTTCACGGAAAAGGAATCCGCGCTCCGGCTCTTCAGCTCCGTGATGAATTCGTCGACCGTGGATCGCGCCTTCTCCACCGCCGCATCCATTTCCGCCTCATCATAAGAGTTGACCAGGGTTTCAGGTTTGGAGCTTTCCGGCGAGCAACTCACCATCAAGCTGAGAACGCAGAGGAGAAAAAGGGATTTATGCATCCCGGAATTCAATCGGGTTCCTCACCGGTTGACCAGACTTTTTGCGCGCGAAAAACGCAACGTTGCGAATCGAGCGCGATGAGTTGTTGAAACCCAGCTTCCCTTATTCCTCGAGCTGCGCGAAAATCCCGGCTCCGGCCTTGGCGGAGATTCCCTGATTCCTGGCGTAGGCTTTTCCGGCCGCGATGCGATGATCGGCGAAACTTCCGCCGCGTCGCCAGGATTCGATGACGTCGTGGAGCAGGAAGGCTCCGGGATACATGAGTTGGCGGGTGGTGAGGATGGTGCGGCAGCCGGCGTTGCGAAGCCGGTCGCCAAAGTAGCGTTCGCTGAGGCAACTGAGAACGATGACGTCGGTTGGACTGCCGGGGTTGGCCCTGGGCGCCGGGAGCTGGAAATCCATGAGTCCGTTGTGGCCGATGAAGGCGACGAGGTCGTGGGTGCCGCTGGTGCTGGCGGCTTCGAAATCGAGGAGGCATTGTTTCATCTCGGAGCCGCGATAGGCGTCGGCGGTGATCTTCAGATCGGCGGCGACGTGGTGGAAGGTGAGGCGGCGCAGAATGGTCGGAGTGACGTCCTTCTCCGAGGCGGTTCTTTTCCAGTTCCTGCTGTTCTGAAAATAGAGGGCGAATCCATCGGAGCAGCCCCAGTAGAGATTGTTGTCCGGGTCGTTGCCATTCCCGATTCGGGCTCCGACAGGAATGATGCCCTGGGTTTCGTTATCGCAGAGCGCGACGAAGACGCGGATGGATCTGGGCTCGGCATGGACGGTGGCGAGGAAGCCGAAACTGAGAAGGCAGAGCGTGAGGAGCGCCTTCATTCGGCGGCGTCGGCTTTGGCCTTGATGGCGTCGGCGATTCTCCGAAAGGTGTTCTTCTCGACCTTCACTTTCTTGGTGTCCTTGTCGACGGTGAAGACTATGCCGGCCTGGACGTTGTCCTCTTTTTCGATGGGGGAGGGTGGAATGCCGAAGCGGTCGGCGTTGGGATCGGGATCGCGGGAGCCGTCGGTGTTGGACGAGGCGAGGCGTTCTTCCAGGTCATCGAGGGCGAGTTCGAGGCGGGAGATGGAGGCGACCGGAACGGCGTTGGGCGAGATGGAGGTGGCAACGGCTTCCCGCGGACGGGGACGGGTTTCGCCCGGTGAGGAGACCGTTGAGGCAGGTTGGTCAGTTTGCGAGGGCGGGCGGGCGTCGGGTTGGTCGTCAGACTGAACGCGAATCTTGTGAGGTGGATGAATCGTGACCGGCGTCTCGGGAGCGGCTGCGGTTGGCCGGGGGGGATTCCGGAGCTTCGCGGCAAAGAGGAGCACGACGACCACGCCGATGGAAAGCAGGAGGAGTAAGCTGGATTTTCGAGGGCTCACGATGGAATTCGACGAAAGTATCGCGAATTCTGCTCAAACTCAATCCCCTTGCGAAACGGGCGCCTCAAACCAGGTCGTTTTGCTGTGCTGACGGAGGAGGCGCCAGAACTCAAGAATGGAGGTGGTCTTCGCCCCGTTTTTCACGTTGGCGGCGCCAATTTCGAAGGCGATGCGCCATTGTCGCGCGAGGTCGCGATAGGCTCGCAAGAGATTGAAGCCGGGTTGATAAATGTGGGTCGCCTCCGCGCTGACGCCGTTGAGCTCGAGCACCTTGAAATCGCGGCCTTCCTGGAGCGCCTCGATGCTGGGCACGCGCAGGTCGTAGCGGCCAAAGTAGAATCCGTCGAATTGCCGGGTGAGGTCGTCGATGGCATCGAGCAATGGTTCGGTGAGGAGATCCCGCGCGTCGGTAAAGAGCGCGCCCCGGCAATGGGTGCCCACTTCGGTAAGCGTAACGTGCTCGCCGTCGTCCGGAATCCAGTCGATGCGGTCCTCGTGTTTTCGGAGGAAGAACTTGGCCATTCGCATTGCGCGTGGATCGTCGAGGATCAGGCGCTCGAGATTGTGCTTACCATTGCCGGTCACGCTGGTCAGTTGCTTGCGGTTGATCGAGAAGATCTCGCCGCGTTCGGCGCCCGGCATGCGCCAGTAGAACACGCCGAACTCGAGGCCGTCGACGTATTCCTGGGCGATGAGGTCGCCCCGGCAATCGAGGAGAAAGCGTAACGCGGTGAGTTCGCCGCGAACGATGCCGACGCCCTGGCCGCGTTCGCCAATGTCCGGTTTCAGGACGATCGGGTAACTCAGGTTCTCGGCTTCCATCCAGGTCGTGAGTTTCTCCAGTCGCCGGGCCGGTTCCTCGGCGGCGTGAATCAAGGTCCACCGCGCGATGCGGGGTTCCATGGCTTTCTCGCCCGCCAATCCCGTGAGAATCTGGCTTTTGGATTCGAGCGCCATGCCGCTGTGGGGAATCGCCGGGTTGGCAGCGGTGAAAACCGTCAACCCGCGATGCTTGATCCCGAGCCAGAGGATGTAGAGGACGACCGGCGGATAGAAGCGCCACATGGGCCAGAACTCCCATTCCGTAAATCGGCGCCATCGGCCGAGAAGCCGGCGCCTGCCTTTGTGGCTCAGCAAGGGGACGATGAATTCGATCGCCAACCAGGCCACGATGATGGCGCCGATCAGGGCAGGCCAGATGTACTTCTCATAACCGGACATCCATTCCTGCACAGCTTCGCCCCACTCTTTGGCCAACCAAACGATGACGGGCGTCCAGAGGCCTCCGGCGAGGGCGAGAAAGAGGCTGAACTTCCAAAGGGAATACCGAACCACCCCGGCGGCCACGTAGGCTGGGACGCGGGTTCCCGGTAGGAACCGCGATGTGAAGAGGACCCAGCCTCCATGCTCATTGAAGAGGTGTTCGCCGCGTTTCAACCGCTTGGGCGAAAGCACCAATCGCAGGATCTTGAGTTTGCCGGCGCGTTCTCCGAGAAAGCGTCCGATGAGGTAAAGGCCGATGTCGCCGCCGAGGATGCCAATCCAACACCAGAAGACCGCTGCCGCGAAGGTGATGGTTCCCTCGCTGGCCAGGACTCCGGCAGTGACGCAGGTGAGGTCTTCGCTGGTGAGGGTGGCGAGGGCGATGAGCGGACCAACGAGCCAGGGCGAAACCGATTCCACGTTGTCCAGTCCACCGGCGAGTTGGCTACAACCGGATAAGCCGAATGCGCCGAGCAAAAAAACCAAAGACCAGAGCAGGCGCTTGCTGAAGGGTCGCGGCCTGAGCCTGGCTGAGGAAGGAGGAGTCATTCGGTTTCGGGATGGCTCCTGTTGAGGATGACGCTGGTGAGTTCGCTGTTGCCGAGGTGATCCATCGGCAGCGACTCATAGGTAAAGGTGACCGAGTCAGGGCGAACTGAGATTCGGCTGATGCTCCAGGTTTGCGCGTCCGGACGATTCATTTTGACGGTATGTGCGCTGGGATGCCCATCCTGATCATCGTGATGATAGGCGTTGAGAACCTCGGCAGTGGGATGGGCACGGGAGAGCATGTCGATGAGAAGGGTTTGACGTTCCGCCACGACTTCTTTTGTCAAAAAGGAGGACGAACATACCGGAATCTCGGGATTGTGGTCGGGGCCCGTCATTTGAATCCCGTCAAATTGCCAAAGCCACGCGCGAAATCGCGGCTGATGGGAAAACGCCATCAAGGTGAAGGCGCGATAGGTGGAGAGGTTCAGCTGATGGAGAGCGTGATCCACTTCCTCCAACGTCGCGCAAGCCGCCAGATCGGTGACCAGGAGTCCTCGACTCCGGAACTTCCCGCGCACCTCCTCCGGCGCCTCTTTCTCGTAGTAATTGAGGATGGCGACCGTCAAGCCGGCTTGGTTCGCCAGGAGCCAGGTTCCGCCGGCATTGGCATCGGTCGCGGCGACAAAGGAAAGCCCATTCGAGGCTTCGTGAACCTGAGGGGGAAGGGCCGCGAGGCGAGTCTTGCGCTCATCGCGATTGAAGAAGACTTCGTAGCCTTCTTTCGCAGTATCCCACCATGTCAGGGTGCACATGGTGTGTTTGTTAGCATCTTTAAGACATCAAGCAAGCTGATCGCGGTTCCCTTGACGGAATTTGGCTTGCAAAGGCTGGGAAACCTTCATTACATCCTAACATGGCTGAGTACAAGGTAGCTTGTCCGCAATGTGGGCAATATGTTTCGGGCGACGAGACGTTTTTGGGAATCACCGTGCAATGTCCAATTTGCTCGACTCAATTTCAATTTCCGGAAAATCTGGCCCCATCGGAACCGGTTTCCCCGCCGGCAGGTCCGCCAGCAGCGGCGGCGGGAGGGGTTGCGGCAGCGGGGCCGGCGACCGATCCCGGCCAATATTTCAACGTTCCGACGCCATCAGGTCATGCGCCATCGACGGTGGTCGAGAGATCGAGTTCACTGGCGACCTGGTCTCTGATTCTTGGGATTTTGGGATTGCTCTCTGTTGGGTGCACGTTTGGCGTTCCGAGCCTGCTTGCGGTCATCTTCGGAATCGTGGCGTTGGTCAAGATTTCGGGATCAGGTGGAATCCTGGTCGGAAAGGTGAAGGCGATCATCGGGACCGTGCTCGGCCTCGCGTCCCTGGCGATGGGAGTCTCGTTCCTCCTGATCGCGATCAATGCCGAGCCCATCGTGGAGACCGCTTTCGACAAGGCGGAGAGCAAGATTTCCTCCTCATCCGATGGAGAGATCGGGTTCGGCAATACCGAGGAAGCCGGGGCGATCGCGACAACGTTTGCGACGCGAATGAAGGCGATCCGCGAATTGGCGATCGACGGCAAAGACTCGACGGTCTCGTTGAGCGGCAACCAATTCCTCACCTTCTGTCAGCTGAACGAAGATTCTGCGGCGTTTCTCGTTCATGTCCCGGGCTTGCGGAACTACACCGAAGAAGCCAAGGAGTTCATTGCCGAGGCGGCGTGGAGCGTTGCGCAGGATCTCTTGATGGAGACTTCGTTGCCGGATGGCAGCCAGTTGGGAGTCGGGACGAAGGGCTTTTTGCTCTACGACCGGATTTTGGTCGGAAGCCACCTGAAGTCCTATCATGAGGACGATTCTGAAAAAACCGGCATCAAATTGGAGAACGGCGAGGAGGAAGATCTGGAGTGGTTCTTTCCCCAGCCCGAGCCTGAGGAAGGAGCCGAAAGTAGCAGTCTTGAGTGAGTTTGTAAGCTGTGTGTCAGGACAGGAGTCGAAGTGGTTGCCGGTAGGCGGATTGGAGAAACCCACTCTGATTCTCGATTAAGGCTCGTACGGAAATTCCCTATCCCGTCTACTCCTAACTACAAGCAGGATATCTGCAAAACTTCGCAATAGCGCAAGTGAAGCGAATTGAGGACTCTAACTACCCTACCTCCCAAGTCCGATTCATGAAACCCCTCACTCAAGGCCGTCCCCTTTGCCACGTTCCGATTCGCATTAATCAGGAAGACATCGACAAGATGAATTATTGGCTCAACGAAGCCGGTGTCGCCAATCCTGCGTCTGAAAACGCCATCTGTTATGCCATTCAGCGCCTGGTGTTGCCGAAAACGAAAGTCCTTCTCAGGCAAAAATCTGGGAAGGTGAGGGTCGCCTTGGGACCAACGTCGATCGAGCTGCCCAGTGATCTGGCGTCCTGGTATCGGGAGGCGCTCATGGGTGCTGATGTCAGTCCCATTCGTGGATTCTTAACCCTGCCGCGGACACTGCTTTCCAGCGAGGCACGGAAGTTGGTGGCATCTTCCCAACCGGCAGCCGAACGGACGAAGCCAAAGGCACCGAAGCGTTCTTTGACCGTGGAAGCTGCCTGAACGCCCATTGGCGGGGTGATAGGGTGTTCTGATAAATTTTGTTATCAGCGTAAAATCGTGGAATTCTGGACATTCCCAATTTTAGCGGTTTCGGATCGCAAAAACCGGCGCAAGATGTCAGTCTTCAAAATTACGCGTTTACTTTTTATTTACTAACATTTAATTTACCTGAACAAATGGCAATCGTCGCAACCAACCTCAAAAAAGGCCAATGCATCGACTACAAAGGCGAAAAAGGCATCGTCTTGAATCTGGAACACCGCACGCCAGGCAAGGGAAACGCCCTCATCATGGCGACGGTCCGTTCCTTTACGAGCGGCAAGACCAAGGACATTCGCTTCGCGTCCGGTGACAAGGTGGATCTCGTCAATGCCGACCGCCAGAAGTTGGAGTTCAACTACAACGATCAGGAAGGCTATCACTTCATGGATCCGAACACCTATGAAATGGTGACCTTGGATGCGAGCTTGTTGGAAGGAAGCGAGTTGCTCCTCAAGGAAAACCTGGAATGTGAAGTTCTCTTTCTCGATGAGAACCCGGTCAGTGTGGAATTGCCATCCAACGTTGAACTCAAGGTGATCGAAGCTGCCGAAGGGTTGAAGGGCGATACCGCCAACAATCCGACGAAACCGGCAAAGGTGGAAACCGGTCTCGAAATTCAGGTTCCTCTCTTCATCAAGGAAGGGGACATCCTGAAAATCAGCACCGAAGACAAGAAATACGTCGGTCGAATCTGACCGATGCCGAGCTGAGATGCCCCGCCGAAAGCCTGCTGATTCCCAATCCTTGCACGCCTACGTGGATGGGGCCATCGCCCGGACCCGGCCCGGGCAAATCGAGTTCAATCCTCTGAACCTGCTCCTCGGGATCGTCTTGATCCCTCTGGTTTGGGTCACGCTCTCAACCGTTTGGCACGCCGTGGCGACGGTCACGGTGCAGCATTCCTTTTGGAAGACGCCCCAGTTCTGGTTCTTCCACATGGGGATCGCGCTTTGGACCCTCTTTTACATCGGTTTCCGCGGTCCGTTCATGATGTTTGCCTACGTCTTTGGGCATGAATGGACCCACGCTTGTTTTGCGATCCTTTGCGGTGGGAAACTGCTCCGCAAACCGGTCATCACGCCGAGTGGCGGCGAAGTGGTCACGACGAAGAACAACCTGATCATCTCGCTATCGCCCTACTTTGTTCCCTTTTACTCCGTGTTGTTGGGAATCCTTTACCTGGTGTTGGGCGCGTTCTTCGAGCTTGGGACGGACTTTGAGCGATGGTTTTATGGATTGACCGGATTCAGCTGGGGTTTCCACATCACCTTTACGTTTTGGATGCTGGTGCGCAGTCAGCCCGATCTTCATTACAACGGTCGATTCTTCTCCCTCACCTTCATTGCCCTCGTCAACGTCTTGATTCTCGCGGCGCTATTCGTCATGGCATCTCCCACGGTAGGCTGGTTGGAATTCGGGCAGGTCTGGTGGGCCACGGTTCAGGATCTGGGGGCTCGCCTTTGGGTGTTTCGTTAGTCGATTCGGTTCGACTTTCAGTTGCGCACGGCGTGCACTGGGTAAGGCTTGCGCTGACTCTAACATTGTGTTCATGCCTGTTCTTGCCCAGTCCACTTCGCCAGACGCATCGCCTACCGTGGCGCCGGAAACCACGGAGCCCTTGCTTCCGCCGGTCATCGAGTCGCTTCACGAACTCAAAGGCGTTCCCGGGAACATTGCGGACAAGCTGTGTGACCTCGGCTTCACGGAAAGCGTGATCGATCCACTGACCCGGGCGATTCTGGTCATCGGAATCGCGCTCGTTGCATTGGCGGTCCACTTCGCCGCCCGCACCACCCTGACGCGGGGGTTCGTCTGGCTCATCAAGAAGTCCGAAATCACCTGGGACGACGCCTTTGTCCGAAGCCGCGCCCTGAAATGGCTCGCGCATCTGTTGCCGGCGCTGGTCGTGCTGATCCTGGGACAGATCCTCCTCACCGATCCGTTTCCCCAACTCGCTGCCTTCGTGCAATCCGCCGCCAAGCTCTACCTGATCGTGGTCGGCGTGCTCGTGATCAATGCGTTTCTGAACGGTCTCGGCTTGATCACGCGAAAGTCCAAAGTGGGGGACGACATCCCGCTGGATAGCCTCGTCCAGGTGTCGAAACTGTTGTTGTTCGTCACCGCGATTCTCGTCACCGTCGCGACCCTCACCGGGCGCGACATTCTCAAGATCCTCGCCGGAATGGGCGCGTTCGCCGCCGTCTTGATGCTCGTCTTCAAGGATGCCATTCTCGGGCTGGTCGCAGGGATTCAACTCGCCGCCAACCGGATGATCCGCCCGGGCGATTGGATCGAGATGCCGAAGCATGGCGCCGATGGAAACGTCATCGCGGTGGGTCTCACCACCGTTAAAGTTCAAAACTGGGACAAGACCATTACGACGCTTCCGACCTATTCGCTGATCAGCGATTCCTTCAAGAACTGGCGCGGGATGGATGAATCGCGCGGACGGCGGATCAAGCGTTCGCTCTTCATCGACATGAACACGGTGAAACTCTGCAGTGAACCCATGTTGGAGCGCCTATCCCGCATCGAATACATCGAGGATTACATGGAGGAGAAGAACCAGGAAATCGCGGAGTGGAACAAGACTCACGTGGTCGATCCTGACGATGTGGTGAATTCGCGGCGGCTTACGAATCTGGGAACGTTTCGTGCCTACATCCTCGCCTACCTCAAGAATCACCCGGTCATCAATCAGGAGATGACGCTCTTGGTTCGTCAACTCGCGCCCGGCGAACATGGGTTGCCGATTGAAATCTATTGTTTCAGCTCCGACAAACGCTGGGTGAACTACGAGGATGTTCAGAGCGATATCTTCGATCACCTCATCGCGATCGCCCCGGAATTCGATCTGCGGATTTTCCAGACCCCGAGCGGCGCGGATCTCCGGCAGCTGACGAATAACGTCCTGCCGACGACTCCGAAGCGAAAGGCCACGAAAAAGGCGGCGCGAACAACGGCCAAGTAAGCTTGCGTTTGAAACCGGTGTTGCTTGAGTCTTGGGATGAACCCCTTGACCCTTCTTGTCGTGGCATCGCTCTCGGCGGCGTTGCCGAATTGGATTTGGAACCGTGCGGAACGTGACGGGACGGGGACGGTGGAGTTTGCCCAGGTCGTTGATCTCAAGGAGAAACCGAAATCGGCCAATCTCACGGCGACCGCGGATTTCGCGTCGTTGCAGATTCGGATCAATGGCAGGGTCGTCGCCAACGCGGAAGCCTATGATCCTCCGTTGAGCCTGGACGTCGCAGACTTCCTTTCGCGTGGCGAAAATCGTCTCACGTTTCACGCGGAAGGCGTTGAGGGACCGTCCGCCATCGCGGCGAGATTGACGGTGAATGGGAAGACACTCCTCCTTTCAGGAAGCGGTTGGGAGTCTGCCATCAGTTTCGGCGAAACGCGCCCCGGGCGCTTTGAATCGAACGTGTTTGCCGAGATCAGTCCGCTGGATGAGTACAACCAATGGAAGGAAGCCAGTGCCGGCGATTCAGCAGTGGGTGCCAAACTCACCGGGCTTCCTCCCGGGTTTGAAGCGGAGCTGCTGCGACTCGCCGAACCCGAGGAAGGAAGCTGGGTGAGTCTGGAACTTGACCCGAAAGGAAGGCTTCTCATCGGGAGGGAGAAAGCGGGGATCCTTCGCCTGACATTGCCGGAGTCGGGTGATTCCGGGATCAGCGTTGAAGTTGTGAACGAGGACCTGAAGGAGTGTCGAGGATTGCTGTGGGCGCACGATTCCCTGTATGCCAACGCGAACAATTCGAAGGGGCTTTATCGATTACGCGATACCAATGGTGATGACCAGTTTGATGAGATTCAACTTTTGAAATCGACGGAGGGTGGGGTGGGGCATGGTCGCAATGACCTCGCGCAGGGCCCGGACGGTAGGCTCTACGCGATTCACGGAGATTCGGTCAAACCACCCGAGGGGGTAAACTGGAGAACTGCAAAGGAAGACGAAGCCGTGAAACCGCAGGGTTATGTTGTGACGTTTGATCCTGACGGAATCAACTGGGAAATCGTGGCGCGTGGATTGCGGAATCCCTACGGCATCGCCTTCCATCCGGATGGCGAGATGTTCACCTATGATGCCGACAACGAAGGCGACATTGGGCTGCCGCTCTATCGCCCGGCGCGGGTTAATCACCTCGTTCCCGGAGCAAATTACGGCTGGCGACAAGCCGACGATACCTGGAGCTGGCCGGTGTATGCACCGGACGGCTGGCCGACGACGCTCGATTTGGGGCGGGGATCGCCAACCGCGGTGAAATTCGGGACGCGGAGCAACTTTCCGGCGCAATTTCGCGAGTCGTTGTTTGTTCTCGACTGGGCCTATGGCCGCGTCATTGCGGTTCAGTTGATCCCGCGGGGGGCCAGTTATCATGCCAGCGCGAAGACCTTTCTCCGCGGCCGTCCGCTCAATGTCACGGACCTCGAGTTTGGGAAAGATGGTTCGATGTTTCTCATCACCGGAGGCAGGAAAACCCAGGCGGCACTCTATCGCATTCGCTACGTCGGCGAGCCTGCGGAAGAAGCGGAGCCAACCGCGCAATCCAGGGCGCGCAGCGGGTTCTCGGCGAAACGGAGAGAGCTGCGCCGGGTTTTGGAATCGGGCGAGGCGACTCCGGACCAGCTTCAACCGCACCTGACCTCAGCCGATCCCTGGATTCGTGGCGCGGCGCGGTTTGCGCTCGAGCGCATTCTCGAATCCGAACCTCGGAGTCTCCCGGCAGCGCGATCCCTATCCGAGCAGGTCGCCCTGCTGCTGCTTCAAACCCGGTTGGGCCGGGAGATCCCGCGATCCTGGGCCAAGGTCGCGTTGTCCGGGCTCCCTGCTCGCCATGACAAACTGTCGTTGCTGCGTTCCTACGAAATCGCCGGCGTCACCTGGCCGGAGATCGCGGATCAGCTTCTCCCGCATTATCCGGGCGCTGATGCCGGCCTCAATCGCGAGATCGGCAAGACCCTGGTTCGCCTTCAAAACCCGGATGCCATCGCGCCTTCGCTGCAGTGGCTCGGCGAGGCGAATTCCCAGCCCGACCGTCTCCACATTCTGGAGCAACTGAGCGCCCTGAAATCCGGATGGAAACCGGAGCAGCGCGAGACCTATTTTCGGGCGCTGCTCCATGCCAAGCGGTTCTCGAATGGCGATCGCAATCTCCCGGGCTTTCTCCTCGAAATCGAGAATCGCGCCCTGGAGAACGTGCCGGAAGCGCAACGCGCAGCGTTCGCTGCGTTGTTGCAGGACCAGCCGGAACCCGCTCCCGTCGTTGAGCGTGAACCGCGCGAGTTCGTCAAGAACTGGCAACGTCGCGACCTTGTCCCACTCGATCTCGACGGGCGAAATCGGGAACGCGGCGTCAAGCTGTTTCACGCGGCCCAATGCAGCCGCTGTCATCAGTTTGGGAAGATTGGCACGCCGGTGGGACCGGATCTCACCATGGTGAGCCGCCGGTTTGCGCCGGTCGATCTCCTCGAGTCGATTCTTGACCCGTCGTCCGTCGTCTCTGAAGCACACCAGAACCTGCTCATCCAGAAAGCAGATGGTTCGACGCTCCTCGGGCGATTGATCCGCGAGGATATCCGGAAATCGCAGCTGATGATTTCGGTCAATCCGTTTGCGCCGACTCAACTGACCACGGTCGCCAAGTCCGAGATTGTCGCCTTGGAGCCATCGACCGTTTCACCCATGCCGATGGGGCTCTTGAACGCCTTTCATCGCGACGAAATTCTCGACCTGCTCGCCTACCTCACGGCGGTGCGGTAACCGGGGAACTCGGAATCCTACGACTTGCGACCGGAATCCCGCGAAACGGTCGGGAGACTGGAGAGAGCCGGACGCTCGCGCTCCTTGCGAAGGGAAAACTCGGCGTTCACCAATCGCCAGACGGCGACCGCCAGCACCGGCAGGGTCAGGTGAATCAGGAAATCCGGCCACCATTCCAGAAACGAACCGATGCCCCATTTCAACACCGCCGCCGTCAGGCCGAGCACGCTGAGTAGACTCAGCAGAAGGGCCGAGAAGCCAACCGTGAACCGGCTCCAGATGCCGGCGCATCCCACCAGGGTCGCGATTCCCAGCGAACGAAGCAGCAGGGGATAGGTGTCCTTGTCGAAATCGGGATACAACGCCATTGCGTAACTCTTCGCGGCATTGAACTGGGGTTTGCCGAAGGGAAGCTCGCCCAGCACGGGGAGCGAAAACTTCGAATCTAGGCCGAGCATCATCGCGCCGTAAATCGCAAAGCCAAAAACGAGCGCCAGGCGAAGAAAGGTCCAGCCCGCAGTCTTCCAATGGGTCATCGTCGCCATCAAAAAGCCAATCGGCACCAGGACGGGGAGCAAAAGTGGCCCAAGGGCCGAAATCCCGGAACTCGCCTTCCAATCCACCACGGTGAGCCATCCGAGCGGGACGAGACTCAGCAAAATCAGCGACATGGTCAGCCAACGCGGCCGGCCAATCATGGCCGCGACGCCTGCGACGGCCAAGGTCGAACCCATCGTCAGCTTCAGCCAACCGACATCCGCAGAAAGAAACAACGGCCCGGCCAACGCGGCAAACAACGCCGCAACCGTCGATCGCAGCAAAAACGTGCCGCCCTTCGAAGGCGGCGCTTGCCGATTCGACGACGTTTCCGGCTTCGACTCCCGCTCCTGCCCGCTCAGCACAATCTCCGTCGGCGCCATCATCGGATTGCGCAAAATGTGCTCCATATCCTCCTGAAAATCCTCCGCCGACTGGTAGCGATCCTCCGGATCAGGCTGCAGCGCCTGGAGGACGATGTCGTTGTAGCGCGGATCAATGTCCGGCGCCCCGTCCGCGGGACCTCGAAACGCGCCGCGAGGAAGTTTCCCCGTCAGCAACTGGTAAAACATCGCCCCCACCGCAAACAAATCCGCGCGCCCATCCACCGCACAACCCAAATCGAGCGCCTCCGGCGCCACGTAATCCGGCGTCCCAATCATGAGGTGCGGCTTCGTGTCGATGTTTCCGCCCGCCCCCAACGCCTTCGCCACCCCAAAATCCGCCACCTTCACCCGTCCCCGCCGATCCAGCAGAATATTCGCCGGCTTGATGTCGCGGTGGATAATGCCCCGCTCATGCGCCGAACTCAGGGCATCCAGCACCTGGGAAATGATCGAATGCGCCTCATCGGGCCGCAACTTTCCCCCCTTCTCCTTCAAATACTGCCGCACGTCGGACCCCTCGATGAACTCCATCACAAAATACAGCAGCCGTCCCCCCGTCGCCGCCACCTCGCCCGAATCGTGCACATGCACAATCGACGGATGATCCAGCTTCGCCATCGCCTTCGCCTCCTGCTTGAAGCGATCCACAAACTGCAGATCGTGCGCCTCCTCCGCCAGCCCGATCGGCAGAATCTTCACCGCCACATCGCGATCCAGCGCCGTTTGCACCGCTTTAAACACCGCACCCATGCCACCGCGCCCCACAAAATCGGTGACCTCATACTGGGTCAGGATTTCGTCGAGTTGCTCGATCGTCGGGACTCTCGGGCCCGAAAGCGGTTCGGTTGGCAGCTCCAGCGGATTCACAAAAGTAGTGGGGTTTGCTAGTGCCGATCCTGACAACTTTCACCTTCTTTTTGGCGAATTAGATCAGCGCAAAGCAGCAATTCCGGCCACCTTAACAAACCCGGAGCATGGACCGCAAGACCGCCCTTGGCGTTCACCGAAAAAACGGCACCGGCCCCCTGCAACGGGGAAAAACCGGCAAAATTTTTGGCCGCGCCCCAAAGAAGTCCCTTTCATCGGCCAAGAGATGGGCTATGCATTCCATCCTGGCCAAAATCAGCACCAAGCCGACGTGGCGGAATTGGTAGACGCAACGGACTTAAAATCCGTTGATCTTCGGATCGTGCGGGTTCGAGTCCCGCCGTCGGTAGCTGGTAATTAGGAGGTTACGAAGCGGTGGGGGGTGCGGTGAGAGATGGGACTCTGAAATTCCCTGGTTTATCCCAAAAATCTTTGTCGGGTTTGTTTTTGCCTTTCCACTTCGCAAACCGATTTACACCTTTTTTGCTATTCTACTTCTGGAGCGGGAACAGAGTGAGGAACCGGCAATTTTTTAAGGGTGTCTATCGAAAGGGAGCGTCAGGGTAGGTTGCGGAAGTAATGGTCTATTCTTTCGCGAAGACTTCCGACAATCTTAGATTCACTAATTAGATTGGATTTGGTCCATCCATCCAGTTGATCCTTGGAGGAGGTGGACCGTGGACAGCGGGCATTAGTTTGCGTGAAAAAGCGACCCAATTTCGTCGGGATGAATCTTTACAAACCGGGACGGCTTTTTAAACTCGCCGGCCATGGCGAAGGTGTTTCTCAGCTACCGGCGGGCTGATCCGCTCCCCAACTGGCAGGTCAAACGCATCGGAAAGATGTGCGAAGAATGCGGTTTCGAGGAAGTTTTTGTGGATCGCGACACCTGGACGATTCCTCCAGGATCGAATTACCGGGATGAGATCGACAAGGCGGTCCGGGCCTCGGATGTGGTGCTGGTACTGATCGGCGACCGGTGGCAAGCGCTTCTTGACCAGAAGGGCGACGATCCCAATGACATGGTTCAGCTTGAGATCCGCCTGGGATTGGAATTGAAGAAAACGGTGGTACCGCTCCTGCTGGGCGGGACCATGCCGGGACTGGACGATTTGCCGGAACGTCTCCAGCAATTTCACTACTGCAATGGCCAGAGCTTCGAGCCGGACACGATGGACAGCCTGCTGCCGCTGCTCCTCAAGGGGCTGGTGGGCAAGAGCGAGGCGGAACCGACTTCGGTTGTCACTCCACCTTTGCCGCAGCCGGAACCCGTTGCCGCGAACCCACTTCAGAATTACGCGGCCAAGGCGCAGCAACGGGCCGAGGAGGAAGTCCTGCGCCAGCAGCGCCTTGCCGAACGGCAGCAATCCTGGGGTGAACAGTTCGAGCAATTCCAGGAATTGCGCCAGAACCCGCATCTTAGTTTCGAGGAGATCCGCGAAGCTCTGCAGAGCCTGTGCCGGCACTGGGAGGTGGCGTTTCCCCAGGATTGGGACGGGGAAACCGATTTGTTGACCGAGTGGGAAGGCGACTGCCCCGTGGTTAGGGCCGCGATGAAGTTACCCTTCGAGCAGATTTTCGATCTCGGCAACGGCGTCCAGATGCCGTTCTGCTACATTCCCGCCGGGAGCTTCGAACGTGAAGGCTTCACCGTCACTTTGACCAAGGATTTCTGGATGGCGAAGTATCCTGTGAACCAAGGCGAATGGACCGCAATCATGGGGAGCAATCCGAGCCACTTCAAGGATGGAGGAGACCGCGCCCCGGTGGAGCAAGTGAGTTGGAACGAAGCTCAGGAATTCTGCGCCAAGTTTGAGGGCTTGCGCCTCCCGACAGAAGCCGAATGGGAATACGCCTGCCGCGCCGGAACCACCGGCGACTACAATGTCGAGGGTGCCTCTCTGGACGAACTGGGCTGGTATTTTGAGAACAGCGGGAAAACCACCCACCCGGTGGGCGAGAAGAAGCCGAACGCCTGGGGCCTCTATGACATGCACGGCAACGTCTGGGAGTGGTGCGAGGATTGGTATGGCGAGTGCCCTAAGCAGGATGTATCGGTTCCTACGGGTCCTAAGGAACAGGCCAAGTTCCGAGGGTTCCGGGGTGGCTGCTGGGCCTTCGACGCGTCCAACTGCCGGTCGGCTTCCCGCGACTGGAACGTCCCGGGCATCTGGGGCAGCCACCTGGGTTTTCGCCCATTCCGGTCTCGCTAACATTCGCTACAGGAAAGGAACAGGCGTAGCCCTTGGGCGCCAGCGCGTCTGGAACGAGCGAGGGACGAGCGGCCCGGGGGACCCGGGCGGTTAGGACAACGGTGTTGAGGGCGGAGCGGCGCGTACTTTGCGCTTGAATTCCTGCGACGCGGTACAGCGTTAGGGCATCGTGGCCTTCCAAATCCCGGTGGCGGACGGCGAGTCCGCGCAAGCCGAGTTAAACGTGTCTTTGGCGGGGAAAAAGGTGTTCCGGCTTGAGCAGCATTTTGTGGCCGATGGCCCGGGCCTGTGATCGAGAGGGCCAGAATCGGTGACCGCATCGCCAGTGCCGGGACGGAACGCGGGTTCGATTTCAGGGCCGCACTGCGAAAGCACGTAGCTCCGGCGTCTCGCCGGTGATTCCCGAAGCCAGCGAAACGAAACACCGGCGGGACGCCGGTGCTACCCTTGCTCTGGGACTCCGTGGGCGCTGCTCAATCCAGCGGCAGCAACTCCACCTTGCGGAATTCGCAGGGATGGCTCTCGCTCTGCAGGGAAATCGTTCCCCCTTCGAGGATGGTTCCATCGTCCAAGTGGGGCCCCTGGTATTCCAGGACGACCTCTCCCTCGATGATGTGCTTGAAACTCATCGAGCCATCGACCACGACTTCCGCAGTCACCCACTGGTCGCCATGGTAGGTCTTTGAGTTGGACGTGATGCAGTGTTTTTTCAGCGGCTTTCCGTCCATGATCACGTCGGTCCCGGGCGTGCACAGGTTCAGGGTCGTGCGTTCCCCTTCGCCCTTGCCACCGAGCAACTGGACTTCGATGGAGTCGGGGAAATCCTGGTCGACCTTCATCGATTTGGGATCCTGCCCGTGCAGCATCAGTCCGCTGTTCCGAAATGCCCAACCCGGGCCACCCTTCAATTGTTCGCCAAGGAACCGGTATTCCACGCGAAGGCGATACCGGGAGTAGGGAGTCTGGAAGAAGAGATGCCCGAAGGTCTCGTTGAACTCTTCGTAGTTCTCGTAGTTTACCTGGATGACCCCATCGACAACCCGGAACGTGTTGCGCTTGTCTTCCCCAAACGCCTCGTAGCGAATCTTGGGCGTCCAGCCGGTCAGGTCTTTCCCGTTGAAGAGCTGAATCCAGTTTTCAGGTTCGTTTTGCGTTTCCTTTCCTTCTTGGGCCAGGGCGGGGGATAACGCGCAGAAAATGCAAAGGATCAGGGGTAGGGGATTTTTCATGTTGGTTCAACTCTAGAGACATTCTGGCGATTTTCCACCCAACAGAAGCGCCAAAGATGCTTCCGTTTGACGTCAATGGCGGGCACTGGACGCCGCTGACCGGTCACAAGTCGGCAACCATTCTGACTGGCCTCGCCATTCGGCTGGTGTCCGCGATGAGAAGTATGCTAGGATTTGGCGATGCTCTTTCAGCGGGACCATGTGCGCCAAACGATGAACCGGCTTGCGGACAAGCATGGGATTTACCTTGGAACCTCGTCCTGGAAATATCCCGATTGGTGCGGCCTGCTCTACGATGAGGAGAATTATCTTCACAATCGCCGTTTTTCCAAGGCACGGTTTGAGCGGGAGTGTCTCCGCGAGTATGCCCAGACGTTTCGCAGCGTTTGCGTGGATGCGACCTACTATCGCTATCCCAAGGAGTCCTACCTGCACGGGCTCGCCGAACAAGTTCCCGCGGGCTTCAAGCTGTCGTTCAAAGTGCCGGACGATATCACCATCAAGACGTATCCGGAACTGAAGGCGTTTGGCGGTCGGGCGGGAAAGCCCAACCACGATTTTCTGGATGTGGCCATGGCCCGGTATGGGTTCCTGCGCATGTTGGAGCCGATCCGCGATCAGGTGGGACTGATCGCCTTTGAGTTCTCCCACTTCGGTCACGATGACTTCGAGCGGGGACGCGATTTCGTCGATGCCCTCGATCGATTCTTCCAGGAGATGCCCGACGGATGGCAATTCGGAGTTGAAGTGCGCAATCGGAACCTGCTGCATCCCGCCTACTTCGAAATGCTCAGCCGTCATGGGGTTGCCCACATCTACAATCAGTGGACGCACATGCCATCCGTTCGAGAGCAACTCGAGATCTCTCCGCTTCAGGATCAACCGTTCGTTGCCGCGCGTTTCCTGATTTCAGAGGGGCGACCCCATGCGTGGGCACGAGAGAAGATGGCGCCGTTCAACCGGATTTACGAAGTCGATCCGGACTCGCGGGCGACTCTTCAACAGATGCTGGACTGGCTGGGCGCAAACCGGCAGCCGGGGAATCCGTCATCGGACTTTCTTTACATCGGGAACGAATTGGAAGGCTGTGGGCTCCACACTCTGGCGGATGTGGTGGAAACCTGCGACTGGCTCAAGGTCTGAAAGCTTGGAGGCGCTTCACGGGCGTTGATGCCCCCGGTTCGGAATTGTGGCCAATTCCGCTACGGAACATGGGGGGAACCGGTTCCTGAGGGAAGGCTTCAACAAGCCGTCGGAAGTCCCCCGATTGGATGGCGCGCAGATTTGCTTGCAGTCCCGTTCCCATCTGACGATGATGGGGGGCGGATAACCATGCGGATTTCGATCGTCACCGATACTTTCTCTCCCAATCTCAACGGGGTCGCCATGACCCTGGAGCGATTCAGCAGGGGGCTTTTGGAGCGAGGGCATGGGGTGCATCTCATCTCTCCGGTTAAGGCGGCCGGCGATTCCTTGACCGGGTTTTCGGGCTTTTATCGTTACCGGACCGACCGAGTTCCTCTCCCCGGTTATTCCGGACTGAGACTTGGAGTGCCGACGTCGAGGAAGCTGAGGAAGATTTGGAAGGACAATCGTCCGGACATCATTTATGTCGCGACGGAAACGGCCATGGGCGTTACGGCTCTCCGGGTTGCCCGGAAGCGCGAAATACCGGTCGCTTCCGGTTTCCACACGAATTTTCACTCGTATTCCAAGGACTACAGTCTTCCCTTCCTGGAGGATATGGCGACGGATTATCTGCGCCGGGTGCATAACGAGACGGACGCGACCTTTGTGCCGGTCGAGGATGTGGCGGAGGAGCTTCGGAAGGAAGGATTTAAGAATGTCCAGGTCTTGGGGCGAGGGGTCGATACGGCGCTCTTCAATCCGGAGAAGAGACGATCTAAGGCGTTGCGGGAATCCTGGGGAGTCTCACCGGACGATCCCGTGGTCCTTTACGTGGGGCGAATCGCAGCGGAAAAGAACCTGGATCTCTTTTTCAAGGCCTGCGATGCCATGCGGGAGAAAGTGCCGGCGTTGAAAGTCGTTGTCGTTGGGGATGGCCCGCTGCTCGGAAATTTGAAGGACGCCCACCCGGAGGTGATTTTTGAAGGGGTGAAACGGGATGAGGAACTCGCGGCCTGCTATGCCTCGGCAGATCTATTCCCGTTTCCAAGCACCTCGGAGACGTACGGCAATGTCGTGGTTGAGGCTCTTGCGAGTGGCCTTCAGGTGGTGGCGTTCGATTATGCGGCGCCGGCCAAATTCATCGAGGATGGCAAGAATGGCCACCTCTGCCCGATGGGCGACAAGGAAGCATTTATCGCGGCTTGTCTCCGGGCGATCGAGAATCCCGCTGCCCCCGAGCTGCGGGCTGCGGCGGTCGATTCTGCCTCGGGGCAGTCTTGGGATCGGGTGGTCAGCAATTTCGAAGCCGCTTTGGAGAAGATCGTGGCCGAGTATCAGCCGCGCGGCCCGATCTCTTTTGACATCGATTTGAAGGCGCCCTGGGGGAAGGATGCCAAAGCAGGGAAAAAGTAGCTCAGGCTTTGGAGGTGGGTCCAAGTGCGTTTCCCTTTTCGCGAAGACGAGCACGTTGAAGTTCTCCCGCGTTTGATTTGAAGGAGATAGGGGTTTCAGCGATCGGGTTGGAGCCATGTGGGACCGCAACCGTTGGAATCAATTCATCTATGCGCTCTGGGCTCCGGTTTATGATTGGTTTGTAGATCGGAGTTTCTTCGCGACGGCGCGGGAACACGCCTTGGGCATGCTGAATTTGCAGGCGGGCGAAGAGGTTTTGTTGGTCGGGGTTGGCACCGGGCCTGACTTCAAGTTCCTTCCGGAGGGAATCCGTGCCACCGGGATCGATCTCAGCGAAGCGATGCTCGAAAAGGCTCGGGAAAAATTGCCGTTGAAGGGAAAAGAGGTGGTTGTTCAGCGGGCCAACGCCGAGAACCTTCCGTTTCCAGACGAATCGTTCGATGCTGCGATTCTCATCCTGATCCTCAGTGTGGTCGGTGATGGAAAGACGGCCATGCGGGAAACCCTACGAGTTCTGCGGCCTGGTGGGCGAGCCGTGGTCTTCGACAAATTCATTGAGCAGGGCCGCAAGCCATCCTTCGCGAGAAGATTGCTGAACACGTTCCTCACCAAACCTTTCGGAACGGATATCAATCGGAGTCTGGAGCCCATGCTCGAGGGGTTGTCCGGTCAAATCGTCGATGATCAACCCAGCCTCTTGAACGGAGCATACCGCCGAATTCTGATCTTCAAGAAGCCGTGACGGGCGGGTTTACGGGATTTCCGGCTTCTCTGGAATCAACCCCTTGGCCTTCTTCTCCTCGTATTCCCTGCGGAGTTGGCTGGTGTAGGGATTCGGAGGGAGGAGCGTTGCGGGAATGGGCGCCCGGCGATAGGCGCCTTCGATGGGGGGATAATTCTCGGCCAGGTAGGTGACGATCTTGTCTTCCAGCTTCGGATCCACCAGCCAGATGAGCCCGTGATCCTTCTGCATCCAGTCGACCACCGATTGCCAGGTGCTGCGGGTTCCGCGCTGGCGCAGGAATTGCTGGGGAGAATGACAGATGATGCAGTTGGCCCGGGTCAACTCCCAGTTCTCGGCGATGATCATTCCGGTGAGCGGATCCCGTTCCACCGCTTCGTCTCCGGAGTCTTGTGCTCGCACGATCCCGGCCAGCATCAACCAGATCAGGCCAGTGGCGATCAGGATCAGGGAAACGGGTTTGGATTTCAGTTCCATCAGGTCTCCTTCATGTTGGTGCCGGTTCAAACGGCCTGGACCGCGATTCGATGACAGGCATTGTTCAAGTACCCTTTCGGATTCCACCCGGGCAGAATCATGGGCTGGCTGATTCCGTTCTCATCCACGGCCCGGGACCAGACCTCGTAGTAACCCTTGAGGGGGAAGTTGATTCCGCCCAGTGACCAGTGCTGCCACGCCAGGCGGTTGACCGGCTTCTCAAGCTTGGCTTTCCGCCACGTCGCGCCGAAGTCGATCGACACGGAAACCTCCTTCACCCTGGCATCGCCCACCCAGGCATGACCGCGGCAGGAGAACGGCTCGCCCTGCGGATGCTCGATTCCGGACTTGGGATGGGTAACCAGGGACTTCACCGGCATGGCCTCGATGATCTTCATGTCCTCGTCCGGCACTTCCGATCCCGGCGCCACGGGATGCTTGGGCACCCGGTAGGATTTTCCGGTCATCTTGGATCCGTCATGGACTTGGTTGCGCACCACGATCTTCTTGAGCCACTTGCCGCTGGTCGACGCGGGCCACCCCGAGGTCACGATGCGAAGGGGGTAACCATTCAGGTAGGGGATGTCCGCCCCGTTCATGGCAAAGGCGATGAGCGACTCGTCTTCCAGCGCCTTGGCGATGGGCACCCCGCGCGAAATGGCGACCTTGGTCGGGTCTCCGCTCAAGTGCGTGTCCCGGCCATAGTAGCCGGTGTAAACCGCATCGTCCTTGATTCCGCAGGCCTTCAGCACATCACCGAGCCGGACACCCGTCCACATCGGGCAGCCGACCGCGCCCACGGTCCACTGGTTGCCGGTGGCGGGAGGGTTGAATTCACTTCGACCGTTGCCGCCGCACTCGATCGTCAGTTGATAGGTGTAATGCTTGAACGTCTCTTTCAGTTCGGGAAGCGTGAACGTCTTCGGAGTTTCGATGGATTCGCCGCCGATCTCCAACGACCACTGGGCCGGATCGATGCCGTCCATGGCCGGGGGAATTCCGTTGTTGCGGACGAAGAGCCGATTGTCCGGCGTCACCTCGTCATCCAGCAAATGGGCCGGGGTTTCCGCGTTGATCGGCCGATCGTTCAGGACGGTGAGCCCTTCTTTTCCCTCCAACTGGAACGGTTCATCCGACTGCGCCAGCGCCGCGGGAATCATCCCGGCCGGAAAGTGCTCGCCAAAAATGATCCTTCCACCTACCGCGGCCGACATCGTCATCCAGGCCGCGCGGCTCAGAAAGCCCCGGCGGGTCGTTGGATTCGTCTGTCGCCCCCACACCAGTTCATCCGCACGTTCTGAGTCTTCGGCATAGAGTTCATGAATGCCGCGTTGGGGTTTCGGTTTCACAACGCCCCATTTTCCAAAAACCAGCGGTTCCTGTCCAGCATCAAGGCGGGCAACCAAATCCGAAAACGTGCGCACTCAAGCGTACGAAATTCTCGGATCCCGCTCTGGGTTATTGTGACCGGTCGAGGGTTTTACTTCTCGAGCACGGGAACCACGCGATCGGAAATTTCGCGGGTCAGGATTTCGTAGGCGGCTCTGATCCAATGATAGCCGTCGCCGTTGGCCAACTCGAGCTTCCCGGCCAGGAGGGAATAGGCATCAATGACTTCGATGCCTTCCTCCTGCATGACGTGTTCGGAAATCGTGTTGAGCCGGACCACCACGTCATTCTTTGCGCCGAATTGATCGACCGGTTGGTCTTTTGCGGGCTTCGGGGCCGTATGCGGCGTGGTCATGAGATAGAAGAGTTTGGCCTGGGGCGCCCCGGTCTTGAAGCATTGCGCCAGGTCGCGCATCCGGTTGTGAACGACCTCGTCCGAAACCTGTTCGGGAGTCCAATGCAGGGAGTGCAGGCCGTTGTTAAACACGATGGCGTCGAACTTGTAACGGCTGGCCATTTCGGTCAGGGCGGCTTTGGGCACATCGCCCCCGACGAAGTGAACGCAGTGGAAAACATAGGCCTGATGTTTCAACATTTCAGGAATGAATGAGCCCCGATAGCCCATGGAAATGGAGTCGCCGTAGATCAGGATTTTGGGCCATTCCGGGTGCTCGATTTTCGGCACATCCAGAGCCCAGCCCTTGCCAGCCACGGCACCCCGGGGATTGTCGCTTTGGCCTTCTCTCCCGGACACATAGTTGTATGACGGACCGTAGACTTTCACGCTGCTGATCACCGCGGGCATGGATTGAACGGACTGATTCAGATTGCGCCCGATCCACATCGGCTCGTCGTTGGGAATCATCGCCATGTAGCAGCGTTTGAGCAGTCCGTTGTTGAGGTAAAACGAGGCGTATCCGTCACGGACGGCGATGGTGAAGGTGTAGGGCGTATTGATTTGCGGCCCGGCTTTTCCGCCGATGCCCGAAGCCTTCATGAAGATGTTGTTGACGTAGGCGCCAATGCGACGGGCGTAGTAGGGCTCCTTTCGGTAGTTCATGTCGATGGTGAAGCCATCATCGGTTTCGCCGCTGCTTTGCTTGCTCATCACCGTGAGCAGCGAATGCTCAATCAGCTCGGAAATCTCGACCGTGACCTGAACGGTGAAGTTCTTCTGGTCGGGAAACGCCGTGGCTGGAACGGCGAAAGCGGCCCCGTCCTTGAGGATGACCTTGCCGTCTGCCTGGCTGATCGCGCCCGACTGTAGTTCTGCCGGAATGGGATCGCTGGCCAGGTCCCAAAGCGGCGTGTCGTCCGCAAGCGCAGTGTTGAGAAGAATGGTGATTCCAAGGAAGGCGAAGATTTGGGATTTCATAGGATGCTGAAAATCGAGCGAAACCACGGAGATGGGAAACGCATGGCGCGAGTCTAGCGAGGTTGCTCGACTTTGGAAGTGGTTTTCAAGGGCTTCTTTTTGGGGGAAGAACGGGCCTGCAGGCCAGGAGCAGAAGCGGGAGCAGCCAGTGGGATGTTCGCACCAGGGTTTCCGCGACCCAGGGATCGAGCGTGCCTGGGAAATAAGCCCAGACACGAGCCAACGCCGTGGCAAAACCCCACAGGATCATGTAGAAAAGCGCCCATCGCCTGAGGGGAGCCATCCACAGAAACAGTACCGCGATCAGGTCCAGCCATCCGGCAATTCGGAGAAACATCATTGCCGTTTCCAGGTCGCAACTCAGGATCCGCATCGTCATCGTCTTGAAAATCAACGGCACGGCATGAAACCCCATCGCGTAAAGTCCGTGCCCGATGAAGGTGAGCGAAGTCGCAACGGCGAGGGTTAACCTCCAGGCTCTGCCGGGACCGGTGCGCAGGGCGATCAGAAGCGCAAATGGGGTCACGACCTGGAGCGAATGCTCCACCGCCATGCCGAGTTCCCAATCGACCGTGACCCACCGTCCCAGGGCATCGAGCGCCAACAGGATGCCCGCGGGAACGAGGAGCCATCTCGTCCAACGCAGCCTCTCAAGGGTGACGAGCCATGGAACGACGGCACACGCCATCAAGCCAATGCCCACGTTTTCCAGCACGTTGGTTAGTGCTGGTTCGGAGTGTTCCGCGAATGATCGCCAGGGAATGCCAACGAGTTTCTCCAAAGGGCCTGACCACCAGTCTTCCTGCCAGACCAGACTCCGCATCGGACTGTCCCACTTCCAGGTCAGCCATCCGCGCGCCGCCAACGTGATGCTGACAGTCAGTTGGAGAAGGAACAGCCACTTCGTACCAAGAACCTCCAACCACCGGGACAGTCTCATCATCAATCCGCTGGCACCGTCAGAACCGTCCCTCCTTCAGCCTCCCAGAGATTCAGGCCATCAGGTGTTCGGTAGGGGTCTGATGGATCGACGGGCTCAACTCCAGCGGCGTTCTTGATCCGAACCGTTTTGACTTCGATCGATTCCGGGCTCACCCGAATCCATTCAAAGCCGTTGAAGGATTCCGTATCCAGCGTCCATGGTTTGGCATCATCGGCGGGACGCAGCGGGGCTCCCCAGCAGCCTTCGCCGATGTAAACCGTCGCGTTGGGATCGTTCGGGGCGGCGCGAAATCCTTCGGGACCATCGGGATCCGGTTTCAGGGGCAGCGTCCGTTTCATCACATGGGAGTCGGACTCCAGCGCAAGATCAAAGCCGTGCTCGTAGAAGTTGTCCGCCCACGCCATGGGATTGGTCCCTTCGCTTTTCTTGCTCACATGCGGGCGCATCGGCTTGTGATATCCGGCAACCAGGTGAATCACCTTTTTCCCAGATTTGGCGAGGTCCTTCTCCAACCATTTTTCCTGGTCACCGATAGCCGGGATCTCGCTGTTCAATGCGTAGTAGCGAAACAGTTTCCCTCCGATACTGAACGCGAAGTAGGCATCTTCGGGCGTATCAAAATAGTTGGTTATCGTTTCCGGGCGACGCTCATGATTTCCACGGTGAGGAACAATCGGAATCATGGTTCCGTCTTCCCCAATGGTTTCTTGCCAGTCGTCAAGCCAAGCGTCCCACTCTTCGGCAACGTCTTGATTGATCATGTCTCCCGTGAACGCGACAAACAGGGGCCGCAGCTTTTCGCAAAGCTGGTTGCCCTCCACCCGCACATCCCGATAATTGCGGGAATCGCCACCGGCAATGAAGGTGAACGCTTTCGGTTGACGCGGCGCGGTCCGAAACTTGAACCGGGGCCCGGTTCCAGACGCATCGACCAGGCAGAAAAAGTATTCCGTATCGGGTTCCAAGCCCCGGAGCCGGGCAAAGCAGTTGACCATTCCATCGTACTCTTGCACCCGCTGTGGCTTGATCGAGTGAGGGTATTTCCCCGCTCGCCGCTGAAAATCCTTCTTTCCATAGTGAACCTTGGCCGGGTCACCCTCTTTTTGATCCCAGGCAATCGTGGCGGTGGTGGTCGGGTCCGATGTCCAGACGACGCGATACTTCCCCGTCTGAGAGTCGTTTTTTTGAATGATGTCCGCCTTCTCTTTGGCAAGCACCATCGGAGTCAGGCTGACAAACACCGCCAAAAAGAGGGCTGGAAGATTAGGGAAGTGCTTCATGAAAAGGATACACGTGCTTCACCGCCGGTTGTTTCATCGAGTGAAAGTTGAATTCCACGGGACGGAGTGCGGAATCGGGTTCAGGGATTGATGCGGGAGAAGGTAGGGATTATTTCTGCGGATTCAACGCCATACCATGTTCGAAACCTTGCCATTCCAGGCGTGATCCGGTTCGTGGGTGCGGAGCGTCAGTTCGACACCGTCCGGATGAAAACGTGCCACGGTCCAGCCGGTCGTCGAAATCTCGCGATTCCCGACATACGAAGTCGCCGGGGTGTTGATGATGTGGATTCCCTGGTGTTCTGCCAGACTCCAGTGATGGATGTGGCCGTGAATGTAGGCTTTGACCTGTTTCCGAGGCTCCAGCACCTGCCAGAGTTCCTCCGAATCGGTCAGGCCTCCGGGAAAATGATCCGGATCGCCACCCAACCGGGGATTGTGATGCGTCACGATGATGGCGGCCTTGTCGGGATGGTTGTCGAGCGCGCGGGCCAGCCAGGCGGATTGCGTTTCGCCGATTTTTCCCTGGGTGACCATGGTTTCCATCAACGAATCGAGCAGGAAGAAATTGGCGTGACGAGACTGAACCACCGAAATGTGCCGGGACTCAATCGGCGGCTCCGCCGGACGTTCCTCACGAAGCACGTCGTAAAAGGTTTCGCGGTTGTCATGGTTTCCCAACGTCAGATGCAGGTTGATGTTGGCTTCGCGAAGCGGGGCCAGGAGTTTCGCGAAATGCCGGTAGTCGCCTGGCTGACCGTCACGCAGCGCGAGATCACCGTTGATGAGGAGGGCTGCGGGCGGTGTCTCCAGACCCAGCACTTCGTCAACCGCTTCCCGAAAGTGGGCCGGAATCAGCGAGTCCGAAGGTTGCTTCTCACCGATGTGGGGATCGTTCAGCAGGTAGACGAGCGATTCGTCCACTTGGTCCGAAGCGAACATCGACTCGGCGGCGGCGAACGTTGCAAGTCCTCCCCCCAGGGTTCGAAGAAACTGACGACGCTCAATCGAAGGTAGATGCAATGGCATGCTCATCCCACGAGGATCGAGGGCATTCTATTTCATCCGCGAACCCCAAGCGGTTACGGTGAAGCAACCACCTTTCTTGGTCCCTATTTTTGCGGAAAGCGTTTTTTGAGACCCCAGGTCCCTGGTTTGTGGTCGAGGATGGCCGGATCGTGGCGTTCACCGTCATGCCCTCGCCCAAATAGAAATGCGACGAAGAGGCCTGCAATATTCATGGCCAAAACCGAAAGGATGACGGGAACACTCCAATTGGCGTCGAGGGCAAATTTCGCGCTAATCTGGGAGGCGGGTGTAAAGCAGCCTACCAGAATTCCAATCCCCACAAACTGTACCATGGGAGTTAGAATGGCGGCAATCGGATCTTTGGCCAGCCAAGCAGCCAAGAACCCGATTGCGAAAAGATCAATGATGAGAAGGTAGCCAGGCATCCCCGAATCGTAGAAACAGTCGAAGTCTTCTGGAATTACAATTCAGGCGCTTGTTTCCACCGGATGCCGAGCCTTTGGGGGTTTAGTTAGCGTAAGGGTTAGGAATCCGAGATTCAGGCAAGGATGTCTTTCGCGACGGTTCCCTCGACATCGGTTAGTCGAAAGTCTCGACCTGCATAACGGAACGTCAGGCGTTCGTGATTCAGGCCGAGCAGGTGCAGCAGGGTGGCGTGGAGGTCGTGGACATGCATTTTGTTCTCGGCGGCGTAGTAGCCGTAGTCGTCCGTGGCCCCGTAGGCATAACCACCTTTGACGCCGCCTCCAGCCATCCACATGGTGAAGCCGTGGGGATTGTGATCGCGGCCGTTGCTGCCCTGCGCCGTGGGGGTGCGACCGAATTCGCCGCCCCAGAGAACGAGCGTGTCGTCGAGCAGGCCGCGTGCTTTCAGGTCGGTGAGAAACCCGGCAATGGGTTTGTCGACTTCGGCGGAGTTTTTTGTGTGACCTTGGTAGAGATTGCTGTGCTGGTCCCATTGCACCTCGCTGTCGCTGTGGGTGACTTGAACGAAGCGGACGCCGCGCTCCAGAAACCGGCGCGCCATCAGGCATTGGCGACCGAAGTCCTCCGTGACCGGGTTGTCGATTCCGTAGATCTTCTTCGTCGCTTCGGATTCACCGGCGAGATTCTGCACTTCGGGCATCGCGCTTTGCATGCGGTAGGCGAGCTCGAAGGAGCTGAGCCGGCCTTCCAACGCCTGATCGCGTCCCGTGGTTTCGAGATGATCACGGTTCATCGCGCCGATGAGATCCAACTGCCTTCGCTGCAAATCCGAATCGATCCGGGAATTGCGGATGTGCTTCACCTTGGCCTGGGTTGCCGCGAGACTGGCATTGCCGATGGGCGTGCCCTGGCAGTGCGCCGGGAGAAAGGCGGCACCCCAATTGTTGACTCCGCCATGGGCGAGGGTGGGGCAGATGGTGACGAATGCGGGCAGGTTCCGGTTGTCGGTTCCCAGGCCGTAGACGACCCAAGATCCCATGCTGGGTCGAACAAACTGGTCAGACCCGGTGTGGAGCTTGAGCAGGGCGCCGCCGTGGGCGGGATTGGTTCCGTGGACGGAGCGCAGGATGCAGAGATCGTCGATGTGTCTGGCGACGTTGGGAAAGAGTTCGCTGACGGGAAGACCGCTTTCGCCATACCGCTTGAACTTCCACGGAGACTTCAAGAGGTTGCCTTGCTTCGCGAAGGTGACCTTGGGGAGATCGAAGGGGAGGGGCTTGCCGTGATCGCGATCCAGCAGCGGTTTCGGATCGAAGGTGTCGACATGGGAGGGACCGCCCTTCATGAACAGAAAGACGATCCGCTTGGCCCGGGCCGGGAATTGGGGTTTCTGCGGCGCCAGCGGATTGCGCAGAGAGGGCAGTTCCGCGCGGGCTTCGCGGCCGAGCATCGCGGTCAGGGCCAGGTTTCCGAACCCGACCGCCGAGGTCTTCAGCAGTTGGCGGCGGGTTGCCAGAATGGAGTCGGGATGCGTCATGCGCTCAGCGAAGATAGATGAATTCGTTGGAGGCGAGCAGGCTTTGACAGAGAAGCGACCATGCCCGGTGTTCTTGAGACGGATCGATGTCGGTGGCGTTGGTGAGCGCGGTGGATGTCACGTCGCGAACGAAGCCGAGGGCGCGTCTCGTTTCCGGTTCGCTCGGTTTTCGACCCAGCGTTTGGAGGTAGGCAAGCTCGATCCGTCCACTCGCGGTCGCAGCTTGGTCGAGAACGTCGGACGCGAGGCTCTCGGCCGAATCCATGACCAGATCGGCGTTCATCATGAGCAAAGCCTGGGGCGCCACCACAGTGGAGTTGCGCCGACCGGTCGGCATCGTGGGATCCGGGTAGTCGAACTGCTCGAAGAAGGTGTAGAGGTTGTTGCGAACGATCGGCAGATACGCCGCGCGACGCAGACTGTCGTATTTGGTGTGGTCTTCCGAGGTGTGATTGAAGACGAACTGACGATTGCGAAGCGGCACCGTTTTGCCGCCCATCGTGAGATCGAGTCGCCCTGATACGGCCAGAATCGCGTCGCGAATCGCCTCGGCTTCGAGCCGTTGAAGGTTCGCGCGCCAGAGGAGCCGGTTCTCGGGATCGATGTTGGCTGCGGCGATCGGGTTCGGGCGAGACGAGGAGACTTGGTAGGCGCTCGAAAGGAGAATCACGCGATGCAGCTCCTTGATCGACCAGCCGGATTCCATGAAGCGGTTGGCCAGCCAGTCGAGCAATGCGGGATGGGAGGGCCGGTCGCCCAGTTTGCCGAAGTTTTCGGGTGTGTTGACGATGCCCTGGCCGAAATGCCACCCCCAAACGCGATTGACGATCACGCGAGCGGTTAGGGGGTGCTGCGGGTTGGTCATCCAGGTCGCGAGTTGGAGGCGACCGCTCTGGTCCGCGGGAATCGCGGGGTCCGAATCAGTGATCCGCATGACTTCCGGAAAATTCCGATGCACCGGGGCGCCCAGGTTCTTGTAGCTTCCGCGAATGTGGATGGGCAGGCTGGAAACGATTTCGCCCTCGGCAACGCCCATCGCTCCGGACGGGTCCGGCGCCTTGATCTCGGCAATCCGCGCGTCTTCCAACAACCGATGATATTCCGCGAGCGTCTCAGGATCGAAGGCATGGTCCGGCTTGGCCGGGACGGTGAGAAATCCGGAGAGGTCGTGGAGCGCGGCCCGGGCGGGTTCGAGCCGTTCATCATCAAGCGTCTTGGACTTCGGATCTTTCTTGATCGCAGCGGCCAAGGCAGCTTTGGTGTCATCGAAGAGCGTTCCGTAATGGTTGCGAATGCCCTCGAGATCGCCGGCGGAAGCCAGTTCATGCCACTTCGCGAAAAACGGATCGTCGCGATGAAAATCGAGATGCCGCCGAGCGTGATTGAGAATGCGCGGATGGAGCCCGAGCGGTTTCGCGATCGCCGCAACCTGGGTCAGCGGCATGCTGGTGTCGAATCCGGCCGAGGCGACGAGGTAGTCGGTCGCCTTGCTCCGGGCCTCGCCGCGAAGCTTCACGATCGTCTTGCTCTTGAAACTCGACGCCGCCTTCTTCTTCTCCGCGATTTTGGCGTCGATTTCCTTCATCGCCTCCAACTCCGCCTCGCTCGCGAAACTGTGTTCGTGCCAATGTTTGATGGCGCCGGTATTGGTGTCGCCAAGCGTCTTCGTGCTCTTGAAGATCGCGGCGAGCGCATAGTAGTCGGTCTGTTTGATGGGATCGAACTTGTGATCGTGGCACCGCACGCATCCCAACGTCATTCCGAGGAAGGCCTTGCCTAACGTGTCGAGCTGTTCATCGATGATGTCCATGTCCAGCTTCTGACGATCCGGCTCGGCAAGGACCTTGGCGCCGAGCGAAAGAAAGCCGGTCGCGATCTTGGTCTCGAGATTCGCGTCCGGCAGGAGATCGCCGGCCAGTTGCTCGATGAGGAAGCGGTCGAACGGTTTGTCGTGATTGAAGGAATCGATGACGTAGTCGCGATAACGCCAGGCCTGGCCATACGCCAGATTCTCGTCGAGCCCGTTGGAATCGGCATACCGCGCCACATCGAGCCAGTGCCGCCCCCAGCGCACGCCGTAGTGCGGCGAATCGAGCAGCCGATCGACCAATGTCTGCAGTGCGTCGGGCGAATCATCAGCCAGAAACGCGTCGATTTCTTCCGGAGTCGGGGGAAGACCGGTCAGGTTGAAGGTGAGGCGGCGAATCAGCGTTCGTGGATCGGCGGGAGGAGCCGGTTTCAGCCCGTTCGCTTCGAGTTTGGCGAGGACAAACGCGTCGATCGGCGTCTTCACCCAATCGGGATCGCGGACCTCCGGGGCGGGCGGATTGGAAACCGGTTGGAAGGACCAGAACTCGCGCCCTTCCTCAAGGCTCATTCCCATCGGTGCTTCCGCGACGGCGGCTGTCGTCACTCGTGGATCGGGAGCTCCCAGCGCGACCCATTTTTCCAGAATCGCGACTTCCGCTGCGGGCAACGCGTTTGTCGGCGGCATCTGGAGATCGCGATTGTGATAGCGAATCGCCTCGATGAGCGGGCTCTCGTCCGGGTTGCCGGGAGTTACGACCGGACCGCTGTCTCCGCCCTTCACGACGCCAGCTCGGGAATCAAGGCGCAATCCCCCTTTGGTCTTGCCCTCCGCGGAATGGCAATCATAGCAGCGCTCCACCAAAACCGGCCGCACTTCCCGCTCGAAAAACTCGAGATGCGAAGGCTCGATCGAGGTTGCCCGCGCCACGCCGGTGGCTGCTAGAAAGAGGGCAAAAATCTGGAAATTCCGATAAATCACGACGCGCTAATCTCTTCACGGCCAAAAAGCGGGAAATCTTGCCATGGGAATCGGAGGGGGGCGAAGAAAGGAGCGTCGCGTGGAGGGAACGTTGTGTTGGTTGTTAGGGAGCGTTTGAAAATGATGACGGACGCGCAAGTTGTTCCTCTTTGTTGAAGATTGGCTTCGCGTGATCTTGAGATGCGGCGCTTTTCCCGACTGGAAATGCTGTTCGGGGCTTTGTGAGAAGGCTCATCGCCGCCCCGAGCCATCATTCCCAGTCGACAAAATCACTCGCAGCGCGTCTCGACCTCATTTTCAAACACCCCCTAGAATTCTCGATACTGAATAGATAGGTAACGGTATGGCTATTAGATACAGTAATGACAAATTGGATGAGACATTCATCGTCGGGGCTGGGTGAGGAGAGAGGTGTTCGTTCTTACCGTTGATTGGTTGATTACGCGTATCATGCTTGTGGTTCGACCTTTATACCGAATCTGAAGATTGTATTCGATAGGTAGCAACGTGGGATCATCGTTGTTGATCCAGGAGCGTGTCATAATTGCGACTCGCCAATAAAATAGTTGCGAAGCGAGGTGTTGATGGGTATGTTAGAATGGATGGTTGCGTGCAGGGAAACTTTGTGGCAAATTGTGGTTTTGTAAGACTGAGTCTTTTGTGTGGAAAGCCGCACCGAGATCGGCTTGAACATCACTGCGCGCGTATGCAAAAACCACTTAAACCGGACAATGAACCACTTCGGTTGGAAGCGTTACGGGAGTATAATTTGCTCGATACGCTACCTGAGCAGGCCTTGGATGACATCACTGCGCTGGCAGGCCATATCTGTGAAGCGCCGATTTCTCTCATTTCCCTGGTCGATGAAGACCGGCAATGGTTTAAGTCAAAGGTAGGGCTGGCAGCCTGCGAGACAGGCCGGGACATTTCCTTCTGTGGTCACTCCATTCTTCAAACGGAGTTGTTTGTCGTTCCGGACGCAAAGAAGGACGACCGATTCGCGGATAATCCCCTGGTGACGGGACAGCCCAAGATTCGCTTTTATGCAGGGGCGCCCCTGGTAACAGAGGATGGCCTTTCGCTTGGAACGTTATGTGTGATCGATCAGGTCCCACGGGAGTTGACTTTTTCTCAACGGGAAGCGCTCCGCATTTTGAGTCGACAGGTGATGGCCCTGTTTGAATTGCGGCGAAAATCAAAGGAGCTGGAGAACCGGGAGCAACTGTTGCGGACGATTTTCGACTCGGAACCCGAGTGTGTGAAATTGTTGGGGCCGGATGGGCGTGTGCAGATGATGAATCCCGCTGGGTTGGATATGGTGGAGGCGGAATCCTATGATCAAGTTTCAGGGCAGTGTGTCTTTCCCCTGGTTGCAGAGAAACACCGCGCTGAGTTTGTCGCGTTGACCGAGCGGGTCTTTCAAGGGGGGACGGGGATGATGCAATTCCAAATGACCGGGTTGAAGGGCACCCGGCGCTGGATGGAGACCCACGCGGCTCCCTTGCGGGATGAGCAAGGGAATGTCACGAGTCTACTGGCGATCACGCGTGACATCTCGGGGCGAAAGTTCTCTGAGGCGGAGTTGAAGGAGGGGAAGGCTCGTCTGCAGCTGGCACTGGATGCGGCGAAGATGGGAAACTTTGACTGGGATTTGATCACGAACCAGCTTCGGACTTCACCTTGGTATGACGAATTGCACGGATTCAAGCCCGGTGAGTTTGATGGCTCGCTTGCGGGGGTTTTGCGCACGGTTCATCCCGACGACTTGCCTGGCATCGAGAAAGAACTGAATCGCTGTGCTGTGGCGCGAGAGCCGTTTACCTACGAATTTCGCACGGTTTGGCCTGATGGAAGCGTTCACTGGCTCGCATCCCGGGGAGAATTCACCTTCAACGAGAATAGCCAGCCGGTGCGGATGTATGGAGTGGTGCGGGATGTGACTCCGCGCCGTGAGGTTGAACGGAGTCTGCGTCACCAGCAGGCGATTTTGGAGGAAACCGGACGGATCGCCCAAGTCGGGGGGTGGGAGTTTGATCCTGCGACAGGGAAGGGAACATGGACGGATGAGGTCGCTCGAATCCACGATTTGGATCCCGTGCGGGAAGTGAACATGGAACTGGGTCTGAGTTTCTATGTGGGGGAGAGTCGCAAACGCATCGAAAAGGCGTTGGCAGAGGCTGTGGATACGGGAACGCCGTATGATCTGGAATTGGAATTGGAAACGGAGAAGGGAAACCACAAATGGGTCCGAACGATTGGACGTCCCATTGTGGAACGAGGCAGAGTCTCCAAGGTTCGGGGTTCTTTTCAGGACATTACCGAGCGAAAGAAATCAGAAAGGGCGCTGAAAAGAGCGCACGTCGATTTGGAGCGCGCGCAGTCGATCGGCCATATGGGGAGCTGGGAGTATCGGGTAGCTGATGGTAATGTGAAGTGGTCTGACGAGCTCTATCGCATCTTCGGGCTGGAACCACGTTCCGTCGAGATCACTTACGACGGCATTCTAGAGATGGTGCATCCGGAAGACCGCGATCGCCACAATGCTTACATGGATCGATTGATGGCCTCGAAACCCGGCGAGAGGATTGAAGGTCTTGAGTTTCGGATTCCGCAGCAGGATGGACGGATGGTCCACGTGCAGGTGGAGGTGGAAGTTCGTTTTGATCGGTCAGCATGTCCGGTTCAAATGGTGGGAACGGTGCATGACGTCACCGAGCGCAAACTGGCGGAAGTGGAGTTGAGGAGGCAGGCACAATTGTTGCGGTTGTTCGTTGAGTATTCGCCGGCTGCGATTGCGATGCTGGATAACGACATGCGCTACCTGGTGGTGAGCAACCGTTTCTGCATCGACTATGGCCTGGAGGTTCAAGACCTGACGGGGAAGAGCCACTACGAGGTCTTTCCCGAAATCACAGAGGACTGGAAAGACATCCATCGCCGGTGTTTGGCTGGTGCGGTTGAGCGATGCGATGAGGATCCATTTCCTCGGGAAGACGGGAGCGTTGATTGGGTGCGTTGGGAAGTGCGCCCCTGGGAGGAATCTTCTGGAAAGATTGGCGGGATCCTCATTTTCTCAGAAGTCATTACCAGTCGCAAAGAGGCTGAGAAGCGGATTCAGAAGAGTGAAAAGCGCTTGCGCGACCTCATCAACGGATTGGGGCCGTCGATGTTCATGGCGTTGCTGAAGCCGGATGGCAAGTTTCTGGAAGTGAGCCGATCCTGGTTGGAGGCGACAAATCTCAAGTCCGAAGACCTTCGGGGCAAACCGATGGATCAAACCAGCCCATGGGTTCATTCTCCGGAAGCTCAGCAGAAGGCACGAGAAGCGATGGATCTGGCCGCCTCCGGAAAGAGCTCTCGATTTGATGTTCCGCTACAGATGGAGGATCGCTTGATTTATCTGGATTTCTCCATTGAGCCCGTTTTTGGGGAGAATGGGGAAGTCGTGTTTTTGGTTCCATCGGCCAATGACATTACCGAACGGAAGCTGGCAGAGAACGCCTTGAGGGACAGCGAAGAGCATTTGTCGTCGCTCATGAATTCGATTGACGGCATTGTTTGGGAGGCGGACGCAGAAACGTTTCGATTTACCTTCGTCAGTCCACGAGCCGAGCGCCTGTTGGGTTACCCGGCATCGCGGTGGACTGAGGAGCCGACCTTCTGGGCTGATCAAATTCACCCTGATGATCGGCACGAGACGGTAGACTACTGTGTGACCTGCACGCAGGCGAAACTGGATCACGAGTTTGAGTATCGAATGATCGCAAAAGACGGGCGGGTGGTCTGGTTGAGAGATATCGTCACCGTCGTGGTGGAGGATGACCGGCCAGCTAGGCTGCGCGGGGTGATGGTGGATGTTACGAATCGAAAGCAGGACGAGGAAAGCATTAAGAAGCTGAACCGTACCTTTGCGGTGTTGAGCGCGATCAACCAGTTGATCGTCAGGGAAAAAGAATCGGACAACGTATTGTCAGCAGCCTGCCGGATTGCTGTTGAAATAGGGCGTTTCCGAATGGCGTGGATCGGGATGGCAAAAGGGAAAAACGTCGAAATCGCAGCCCACGCAGGTGCGTCGGCGGATACTCTGGAAGTGCTTCACACGATTGTCGGAGGGGTGAACCGGGGAGAGGGGTGTAAGTTCACCTCCACGGCTCTGGAAACCGGTCAACCTGGAATCTGCAATGATATCGAGCACGATCCTGAGGCAGCTGGCTGGAGTGAAGCCGCATTGCAACGCGGCTATCGGGCGATGGCGGCGTTGCCTTTGATTTTCGGAGGAAAGGTGGTCGGGATCTTTAACCTCTACGCTGAGGAAGCCGGCTTTTTTGACGGGGAAGAGTTGCTCTTGCTTGATGAACTTGCTGCAGACATCTCCTTTGCGCTGGAAGTTCTTCAGCGGGAATCCGAGCGTCGCCATGCTCTCCAGGCCTTGAAGAAGAGTGAGTCCCAGTTGTCCGGAGCCCTGAAAATTGCTCGCATGAGCTATTGGGAATACGATGTCACGTCCGACAGCATCCTGGCCAACGACCATTTCTATTCCCTCTTTCATACCTCAGCCGAACGCGAAGGGGGATATTCCATGTCCTTCAACCAGTTCATCGAACGGTTCTGCCATCCGGAAGATCGTCATCTCTTTGAGCTGGAGAAACGCAAACTCCTCGAAACGACGGAACCTCACTATCGAACCGTGTTCGAACACCGGGCTCTTCATCGCGACGGAGAGATCGCCCATGTTTCGGTTTGGATCTTCGTGATGAAAGACCGGAGTGGTCGAACCGTCAGAACCTATGGCGTCAATCAGGATATCTCCGATCGCAAGCGGGCGGAAGAGGCCATCCATCGTGGCGAACGCCGGTTTAGAGCGCTGATCGAGCACAGCGCAGACAGCATTTCGCTCATCGATCACAACAACAGGATTCTGTATGTCAGCCCGACGGTGTCAGCGGTCGAGGGCTATTCTCCAGAAGAGTTGATTGGCCGCAGTGGTTTGGAGCACACCCATCCCGACGACCTTCCGTTGGTTCAGGAGGTTGTTCAAGAGTTGCTGGAAAACCCGGGAAAACCCATCCCGGTGGAGTGGCGACGCAGCCACAAGGATGGCCATTGGCTGTGGCTGGAAGGGGTCGCGACGAATCTCCTCGACGATCCTGCGGTCGGCGCCATCGTCACCAATTACCGGGATGTAACGGCCCAGAAACAGTTGGAGGAAGAGCTGCGCCAATCGCAAAAGATGGAGGCCATCGGGCAACTGGCCGGCGGTGTCGCGCACGACTTTAACAACATCCTGACCGTCATCAACGGATGGGGATCGATCCTGATCATGGATGATGGAGGAGGTGGCTTCAATACGACGGAAGCCGCGGAGCAAATCGTGGATGCTGCGGAGCGGGCGGCAAACCTCACGCGCCAATTGCTCGCCTTCAGCCGCCGACAGGTGATGCAGACGCGGGTTCTGGACCTGAACGAGATTGTCACGAATCTGACGAAGATGTTGCAGCGCATCGTGGGCGAAGACGTTCACCTGCAACTCAATCTCCATTCCGCTCCCCTCGCGACGAGTGCCGATGCCGGGATGCTGGATCAAGTGCTTCTCAACCTGGTGGTCAATGCGCGCGATGCCATGCCAGACGGGGGACAGTTGATTTTGGAAACCGGAATCAGGATCATCACGGAGGAAGAAGCCGCCTCCCTTTCAGATGGCTCAGCCGGACGTTACGTCTTCCTGAGCGTGAAGGATTCGGGGACCGGCATCTCGCCGGAAAACCTGCAGCGCATCTTTGATCCGTTTTTCACGACCAAGGAACAGGGCAAGGGGACTGGGCTAGGCCTGGCGACGGTATTTGGGATCGTCAAGCAGCATGAGGGCGTTCTGTCGGTGGAAAGTGAAGTTGGCAAGGGGACGACCTTCCGGGCGTTGTTTCCGGAAAGCTCCGACAAGGGAGAGCTGTCCAGTAGCGGCGCCGAGAAACCGCTGCCGCGGGGCGGCACGGAGACGATTTTGCTGGTTGAAGATGATACGCCGGTCCGCATTCTTTCCCGCAGCGTCTTGGAACGGGCGGGTTACAACATTTTGGAAGCGGCCGACGGTCTTGAAGCCCTCAGCGTTTGGGAAGAGCACCATGAAGATATCCAGTTGGTGTTTACGGACATCGTGATGCCGGAGGGCGTGAACGGAAGGGAATTGGCCTCCCGGTTACGCCAACGCAACCCCAATATCCCGGTCATTTTCACCAGTGGCTACAGTCCGGATATTGCCGGAAAGGAACTCACCCTGGAGGCCGGACAAAACTTCATCCAGAAGCCGGCTCCGCCAAATGACCTGTTGGAAACCATCCGGCGTTGTCTCGACGATTGAGCCACGTTCCGTGAAAGGGGAACGCGCCTTCCGAATTGGGGAGGCGTGGATCACGCGGCACAAAATTTCGAGACTTTGCACTCAACCGGGGAGATGTTTCGTCTCCGTAGTCGTGAACCACCCACTTTGTCCCAATCCGGCTGAAACCGCTGACCTGTAAAAATGGCGTTTCGTTTGCCATTCCGAAATTCGGAACACCTTGAGACCCGGGAATTGCTTCAGGTCGGCTATCGCTACGCCTTTTCGCTGACGAATCATCAGGCGGACGCGGAGGACCTCGTGCAGCAGGCCGCGCTCAAGTTGCAACGAGCCTATGGCGGGATCAAGGGCAAGAGCCTCCTCTTCAAAACGATTCGCAATCTGTTTTACGACCAGTTGCGCCGATCGCGCATTGTTCGGTTTGAGTCGATCGACGAGGTGCCCGAACCATCCTTCATCTCCGAAAGTGGAACTCAGGTCGATTTGGACGCGTTGCTCGGACGCTTGAATGACACGGAGCGGGAAATCATTTATCTTCACTATGTCGAGGGCCATACCGCGGCGGAAATCGGGGAGTTGCTCGAACGCAGCCGCAACACGGTTCTCAGCCAAATTCGACGAACCCGGGAAAAACTTCAGAAGTTCGTCGAGCCCGATTCCAACGACCAAACATCTGCCTTATGAACGCCCCTCTCGAAGACCAGATTCGCGAATACTATCAATCTCAAAGCCTGAGCGAAGATTCCCTGAAGCGCATTGAGACGGCTCTGGAAGAGGTGCGCCCGGAAACCCGGCGGAGGACCTCCCGTTTCCAGCGTCCAGCGATGATTGCCGCCGCGGCGGTGTTGGTTTTGGGAGTGTTTGTCGGTGGAGCTCAAATCCGGAAGGAGATGGATACCCGCCGGGTGGTTGTCGAAATCGCGCAAAGTCATCGCAAAGCCCTGAAACCCGAGTTCCAGATTTCCGCGATTCCCGAACTTCAGGCAGTGATGGATCGCCTTGATTTCTCGCTGCTGCCGGTCGCGGATACGCTGTCGGAACGGTTTGAGATTTCAGGCGCCCGCTACTGTTCGGTCGGGGGGCAGCTCGCGGCGCAGCTTCGCGTTCGGGAACGGAAAAATCAAACCCCGGCAACGCTCTACGTCGCCTCGCTTACGCCAAAGCTGAATCGCACGCGCCCTTGCGCGACCTGTCTCGGCGACGTCACGGTTGAACTTTGGGATGACGGCGCCCGCTACTACGGGCTGGCCTGGAATTCGAAGTAGGTCGATGAGAGCCCTCATCATTGGCGATGGGTTTCACCACCACTGCTCTCTGCCGGCTGGCTTCAGCTCGATCGAATTGGTGTACTATTTTAGCCAACCATAGAAATGGCCGGGGGCTCATCACCTCCCGGCCAGTTCCAAGCGATCGATGTTGAACGTCAGTTAGTTCTTCTTCTCATCGTGATCATGACCATCGCCTTCGTGATGGTGATCGCAGGTGCAGGCATATTCCTTGTAGTCGCAGGTGGGGCAGTCGCTGAGGTTCAGGTTGAATTTCTCCAGAACCGGTTTGCCTTTGCCCGACTTGATTTGGACGACGACGGGAAAGTCGTTTCCAGCGGGAAACGCCCCATCGGAAACCAGGATCGTCCCTTCTTTGGCGAAGGATAAACGCGTCGGGTTTTTGCGGTCTCCTCCCGTTACGCGAACGGATTGATCGCCAATCGCAGCGGGTTTGTTGTGATCGTCGAGCGCCGTGATTTTGACTTTGCGATCTTCGGTGACGAAAAACTCCAAGTGAGGTTCGACGCTGGTGAAAACACGACCGCCGTTGGGGCCGGCAATTTTCTCGTCATGTTCGTGATCGTGATCGTGGTCATGCCCTTTGTGGTCGTCGTCAGCAGCAAATGCGCTGACACTGTAGACGGTGGCAAGGCCAATGGCGGTGAGGGTATTGAGGATGGTTTTCATGAATTAATTTGGAGTTGGTTGGAGTTGAGTTTTGGGTTTTAGCCGCAAGCTGCCGCTCGAACTCGGATCGACTTTTCTGCGGGCTTGCGACAAAAGGTGTAGAAGATGGCGGGCGTGACTCCGAGCCCAAGAAACGTGGAGCTGACGAGTCCGCCGACAATGACGATGGCCACGGGATTGAGGATTTCCTTGCCTGGCTCATTGGCCGCAAGCACAAGGGGCAGAAGTGCAATTCCCGCAGAAATTGCGGTCATCAGGACGGGCACGAGCCGTTCCTCGGTTCCGCGAATCACCATCTTGAGGTCGAATTGTTCGCCCTCGTGCGCCATGAGATGGAGATAGTGCGAAATCATCATGATCGAGTTTCGCGCGGCGATGCCTGAAATGGCGATAAAGCCGACCAGCGTTGCGATGCTGATATTATCCAGCGTCATGCGGGTAAAGAGAATGCCGCCGATGACGGAGATGGGAATATTGCTCAACACCAGCAGCACGAAGCTGAAGCACTGGAAATAGCTGAATAAGAGAAACACAATGACGAGCAGAATAATCGCCGACATGATGAAGATGGTGCGTCGTGCTTCCTGTTGCGCCTGATATTCCCCTTCAAAGGCGATCGCATAGCCTTCCGGCAATTGGACCTTCTCCGCGACCTGGCTTTGAAGTTCTTCGACCACCGCGTTCAAATCAGTGGTCGTCGGGTTGATGGACACCACAAAGCGGCGTTGTGTATTTTCCCGGAGAATGGTGTTGGGACCGCTCGCCTGACGGATTTCAGCAACGTAGCTCAACGGGATTCGTTGGCCGTCCTGCGTATCAATATAGAAGTTACGCAGCTTTTCGGGATTTTCCCGCCACTCAGCCGGAAGCCGCACGACGAGATCGTAAACGCGTTGGCTTTCATAGATCTCGGCGACATAGCCTCCTCCGATAAGATCGGCCAACTCCTCGTTCAATTCTCCAGGCGTCACGCCATAAGCGGCCGCCCGGTCGCGGTCGATCTCGATTCGAAGTTGTGGGACGGAAGCCTGTTGCTCCGTGCGGGCCTCTTCCATGCCGGGGATCTCCCGAGCAATGCCGGCAACCTGGGTGCCGAGACGCCGCAACTCCTCCAAATCCGGCCCGTAAATCTTGACCGCGACCTTGGCCGAAACGCCACTGAGCATGTGGCCGATGCGGTCGGCCAGAGGCGTGCTCATCGCGCTGAAGGTGCCAGGAATTCCGCGCATGGTTTCGCGAACGTTCTTCATCACTTCTTCGCGGTGTTCCTCACCGTATTCGTCAAACTCAAGATCCAACTCCACCGTGGAAACCGGCACGACGTGGTCGCCCCGCTCGGCCCGGCCTACGCGGTAGCCGACGACGTCAATCCCTTTCACTCCCAAGAGGCGGTCCTGCGCGGTTCGGGAGATTTCGACCGTCGTTTTGAGCGAAGTTCCCGGCGCCATCGTCGTCGCGATCAGCATGGTGGGTTCGCGAAAGGGTGGGAGGAAGTTGCCGCCCATCTTGGTGTAGATCAGCCCGGAAAACACCAGCAGCCCTACCGTAATTGCCAGGAGCAGAAGTGGTTGGCCGAGGGCAAACTTCAGCCACGTGGCGCTGAAGACCTTCTTCAGTTGTTTGACGATCCAAACGTCACCGTGCTCCTTGCCCGCCTTTGGGTTGAGCAGATAGGAACTCAGCACCGGAATCACGGTGAGCGAGACCACGAACGAGGCGGCCATGCTGATCATGGTGGCAACCGCAATGGGAGTGAAAAGCCGGCCCTCCACCCCGCTCAGCGCGATAAGTGGAAGGAAAACCAGAATGATGAGAATCGTGGCGTAGAGGATCGAGGAACGCACCTCGGCCGAGGCAAGCGCGATGACCTCCAGCTTGGGCTTTGGTTCGTCCAGCGCGGCGTTTTCCCGCAAGCGGCGGTAGACGTTTTCCACGTCCACAATCGCGTCATCGACGACCATGCCGATGGCCACGGCCAAGCCACCCAGCGTCATCGAATTGACCGTCATGTTCATGAAATCGAATACCAGGATGGTAATGCCGAGCGAGAGCGGAATCGCCGTCAGCGTGATGAGGGTGACCCTGACATTGAACAAAAAGAGAAACAGAACGATGGATACCATGATCGCCCCGTCGCGCAGCGCCTCTTCCAGATTCCCGATCGAAAGCTCGATGAAGTCGCGCTGCCGGTAGGTGGTGAGCAACTCGGAGCCCTCCGGAAGCGTCTCCTGCAACTCGTCGATCGCTTCCTCGACCAGTTTGCTCAACTCGATCGTGTCGAAGCCGGGAGACTTGCGCACGCTCATGATGATGCCGGAATTTCCGCGGTATCCGTCCGGGCCGGGTTCGTCGCCCTTGCGCCCAATGCCGGCATCGCCTCGCATCGGCTCGACATCCCAAACCACCTCGGCCACATCCGAGAGTCGAATTGCCCGGTCGTCTTCGTATTTCACCACCGTTTTGGCGATCTCATCCACGTCGGTTGTCATCGCCAGGTTGCGCACCATGATTTCCTGGTCGCGCTCCGTGAGGAAGCCACCAGTGGTGTTTTTGACGGAGCGCTCCGCCGCCGTGCGAATCTCCTCAAACGAAACGCCCAACGCGAGCATCTTGTTGGGGTTGGGCTGAACCTGGAGTTGCTTCACGCCGCCTCCCATCGAAAGCACTTCCGCGATGCCGGGAATCGACTGGAAACGTCGCGCAATGACCCAATCCGCCAACACGCGCAAGTCGCGGTCGCTCGTCATTCCGGTGGGATCACGGAGGCCGACGAGCATGATGTCACCCATCAACGACGTTACCGGCGTCATGTAAGGCGTAATGCCGGGCGGTAAAAAATCGTCCGCGCCGGACATGCGTTCCTGAACGAATTGGCGCGCGCGGTAGATGTCCGTCCCCCATTCAAACTCGACGAAAATGAGTGAGAGCGAGATGTCGTTCACGGTGCGCAAACGCGTGACGCCGCTGACGCCCATGAGGGCGGATTCCATCGGAACCGTGATCAACGTCTCCACTTCCTCCGGAGCATATCCGGGAGCCTCAACCAGAATGGTGACGGTCGGTTTGGTGAGATCCGGTAACACCTCGACCGGGAGTTCGAGCGTCTTCTTTACGCCCAGAACCAGGAGAACCGCCGCCGCCGCGAGAATAAGGGTGCGCTGCGCGAGGCTGAATCGAATGAGTGCGTTCAGCATAACGGGTTAGGCGGTGGCGGGTTGCTTTTTGCGATTGCGCAGAAGGGTTTGCCCGCAAACCAACAACAACGCGGTAGCGATCGCGGCCCAAATACGGATGATCCAATCGAGCGTCCCCGGTTCGCCTGCCCCATGGCCATGGTCGTGATCCTCTTCGGTGTTTGCTTGTTGCTCCTCCGTCATTTCAGAGCCGTCCTCGTTGTGTTCGTGGCCGTGCGCCGCGTCCAACGCTTCCTTGAGGGACATGCCACTGCCGCTGCCGGCAAAACTGAGCGCATAGGATCCCTGCGTCACAACTTCATCGCCAGGAAACAAGCCGTTGATGACTTCATAGTAGCGATCGTTGCGCTCACCCAATGCCACCGGCGCCTTGATGAAGGCATTGGGCAGTTCGAAATCCTTCACAAACACGACTCGCTTGGTGGGGTCTCCCTGCACCGCCTCCCGCGGCACCGCCATGACCCAATCACGTGTTTTGGTGATGATGTTGAATTCGGCGCGCATTCCGGGCTGAAGTTTCAGGTCAGGATTAGGGACTTCAAAAATCCCTTCCACCGTTCCGGTCTTGGCATCGGCCGCGGTTCCGTATCGCGTCAACGTGGCCTCGATCGAGTCGTTCCCCAACGCGGGAATTCTGATGCGTGCCTTGGCTCCGATCTTGGTCGCCGCGGTCTCCTGCTCTGGAATCCGCGCCACCGCCCACATGCTGCTGCGGTCGGAAATGTCGAGCAACTCTTCAGCCGGTTCAACGGGCTGGCCAATGCGTACGTGTGAGGCGATCACCATGCCGTCCATCGGCGCTTTCAGTCCCACGGAAGGAGGCGGGTTGCCGGATTTCCACCTCGGCGACAACCTGGCCTTTCTTCACAAAGTCGCCCTCAAACACTTCGATGCTCTTGATGCTGCCGGGAATGCGCGAAGAAAGCGCGGAACGCTTCGCCGGGATTTCCTGAATTCGACCGATGGCAAAGACCGTCGTCTTAAAGTCGGTTTCTTCGACCTCTTCGGTTTTGATCCGCAGGTTGGCGACGCCAATCTCGTCCAGGATGATGGTGTTGGCGGCGCGTTCGGGGTCGATTGGGCCTTCTCCCTCCTCACTTTCCGCCGCAGCGATCAAGGGGATTAAACAGGAGAAGGAAAGAAGGAAGGTTCGGAATACCATGGTTGGATCAGTAAGGGGGGATGGGAGGAATGTTCCAGATCTCGAGCAATTCAAGCGGAGACGGCGTCGATGTGGCGAGGAGATTTGGCGGTTACACCGCCTTCGGCGAGGCCGCACGCTTTCTCGGACGCATTCATTTTTATGGGCAAAAGGTTCACTAAAACGGCTCCAAAGCAGCGGCTTTGTGGAGTTTGGCCAAGGCCAGATGATAATCGCGCAGGGCTTCGATGGCATTTTCTTCAAGAGCCAGGGAACGTTCCTGAGCCCGCTGCAGGCGGAGGAAGTTCTCCTTGCCAAGTCTCCATGCTTCGCGGACTTCACGGATGTTGCGTCGGGCCAGCTCCAGCGTTTGGCCGCTGGCTTGGGTCCAGGTTAAGCGGCGTCGCTCCAGTTCTTCATTCGTTGTCGCGATCTCGTTTCGAATCTCGGCACTGGTTGCTTCGGTGGAAGCCTGGGCGGCTGCCAATTCCTGCCGGGGGGCGTCGGTCAACCGGGCTTCGGGAGTCCGCAAGGGCAGCGGCAGGGAAAATCCGACACCGGCAAAGGTGTTGCGTTCCAAGCCTTCGGGAGCGTCTTCCGCCGTCTCGCGCTCGAGGAAGAGCCGCACGGCAACGTCCTGCCAACGGCGCGAACGAGCCAACTCGATCGCAGCTTCGGCCCGGCTTTGTTGCATCAGGCTCAATTGCAAATCCGGTCGACGCGCGAGAACTTCCGCGCTCGGGGAAATTCGGAAGGGGATGGGATCCGCCAACTCTCCGGCGATGCGGACGTGGGAATCCGGCGTTCTGCCCAACAGCCCGCGCAGCCTCCCATTGATTACCGCCAGTTCCGCCTCATGCTGCCGGACGACCCGAGTTTGGGCCTCCACTTCAAGCGTGGCTTCGGTCAGATCGATCTGTGAAGCCTCCGCAACTTGAAAGGAATTCCCGATTTGCTCGGCCAATTCCGCCAACACCCCACGCAAGGCCCGGTGAAGCCGAACCTGCCGTTCCAGCGCCAACGCATCCACGGCGGTGAGTCGCACCTCGCCCGCCAGATTCCACTCCGCGATTCGCACCTCAGCCTTGGCCAAAGCCAAATCGACTTCGGAGAGATCACGCGCACGCTGAAGTCGATCCGTTAGCGGGAACTTCTGAGAGAAGGCAACTTCGACCACGCTTTCATTGTTGTTGAGCCCCCATTGATCGGTGTTGGCTCCCAGCTCAAATTCGGGATCGTCCAGTTTTCCGGACCATTTCAGCTTGGCCTGGGCAACTGCGATTTGACGGCGCGCGGCCCGCAATTGCGGATTGTTGGCAATGGCAAATGCGATCGCCTGCTCCGTTGTGAAGCTGACCTGGTCACTCTTGGGAATGGTCGCCGCCTCGGCCGGGACAGGACCGGAGGGCGGAGGATTGGCGCAACCCGCCACCATAGTCGCCATGAGGATTGTGACGCAAAGGCAAACGGGTGAACTTGGGGATGGACGCGGATTGGGATTGGGATGAAACATCAGCGCGATGGCCGGGAAACGAGGCTGTCGGACGATTCAACGTCGCAACTCGGGACACCCCACACTTTTGCCAATCTTTTTTCGAGCCTCGGTCTGATGGCGCGTTCTTTGACAAAATCCGGAAAACGAAGTGGGGTAGCCCCATTATCGGCGTTTAAGTCTGCAAACACACTCCCATGCCAATGGACATGAAACGAATTGACGATCTGTTGGATGAACTGGCCTCATCCAAAATTCCTGACGCTCCTCCAGCTCATGCGGTCCTACGCAAGGTTCGCAACCTGCTAGCTTCCGGAGCGAAACCGGAATACGCCCTTCCTTGGTTGAGTATGCCTCAGCTTGCTGTGGGGCTGGCGTGTTTGGCGCTGATTCTGGGATGGGCCAGCGCACTCCTCTCGACTTCGTCCAGCCGTACCGACACCTTGGCGGAACTGCGGGACTCATTGGGCTTGGAGGCGTTTGACGCAGATTATTCCCCGCTACCTCACCGCATCCTGCTCCACCCATGAATTTGACTTGGAAGAACGGACTGCTGCTTTTTCTCGGCGTCGTGATCGCGTCGGCAATCGGCCACTTCATTGCCACCCCGTTTATCAATAAACGATCCAGCCAAGCTCCTCCTTCTCAGCTTCACGCCCATGCCCATGAGGTCTTGCAGCGGGACCTCAAATTGAGTGCCGAGCAAGTTCAAACTCTGGAGGAGATCGAGATCCGTTTTTTGAAGCGCGAATCCAAACTCAAAGCGGCCAATGCCGCCGCCGTTGCCCGGCTTGCGGATGCTTTGGAACGCGACCGGGCTTATTCCGCCGATGTGGACGCCACCATCGCCGAGATCCATGAAACCCAGGGAGAGATTCAAAAGGCAACCATCGAGCATCTCCTGGAAATGAAATCCGTTCTGACCACCGAGCAACACGACAAGCTCCTAAGCTTGGTCGCCAAAGCTCTCCGTCACCGAACGGAAGACTGACTGGCAGGAAAGAGAACGGCGCGGCCGCGGCTATGTCCGAAAACGAAGAGGACATTTCGCTTATTGAGCGATTCAAACAAGGCGATGAAGCCGCGCTGGAAGCGTTGATCTCCCGCCATCACGAAGGCTTGTTTCGTTTTATCTATTGGCATCTCCAGGATGAGCACGAAGCCTCCGACGTTCTCTCCCAAACCTTCTTCAAGGCGTATCATAAGCGCGATCGCTATCGCCCCAAACCGGGAGTTCAGTTTCAGACCTGGCTCTATACCATCGCCACCAACCTGTGCCGCGACCACCTCCGCAAACGCAGGCGGCGCCCCGGAGATTTCGCTGCCGTTTCAGGGGAACCCGGACCTCTGGAAGGGAGCGCCGGCACCTCTGCGGAAGCTGGCCCCGACGAGCTGGCCGCCCAGGCGGAGGACATCGCAATGCTCCGCCAGGTCATCGCATCATTGCCATCGTCACTCCGGGATGCGCTGGTTCTTTCGGTCCTCGAAGGCCGGACGCAGAAAGAAACGGCCGAACTCCTCGGTTGTACGGTTCGCGCAGTGGAAGCGCGGATTCGGCGGGCCAAGGAGTTGATTCGCCTTGAGATGTCGAAGGCTGAATGAAGTTCGTGTTCTGGTAAGGCATTGCTACTCCACGTGTGTGCCGATCAATCGGCGGGACGCTCGTGCCGGAATTGATTTCGCCGACAGTCTCCTTCCGCCTCAACGCACGCCGCTTTTCACAAACTAACAAGCTGCTACAAAGCGGTTGAGTGCTTCAAGAGCAGCCATATTCTCTTAGCTAAAATGGAGATTCCCACTTTCATCACCCATTACTTCGAGAGTGACCGTGGACCATTTCTCAACCTTTGCGATCTTCCAGATGATGAACTCCGACGCCTTGTTGCGGATGAGGCCGACTCAGAGACTGCGTTCAATCGTTTTGCGCTTGGTCCCGACTTCCTGGAATGGCGGCTTGCTGCAGACGATCTGTTGATTGGAGCGTATCACGACAAGTTCGGATTCCTTCCAATCGGCAGACCTTATTTCGCGGTGCTAGGTGAATTCGACAAGATGATGACCATGTTTCGTCAAGGTGACCGCACGGTCCTGAATCTCGCTGATTTCGAGGAACACGAAGTCACGTTCATGTATCCAGACCATTCTCATCTGACGTCGTTCCATTGTGCCGACGTGCCCCATCTTTTCTACCAGCTGAAGGATACTCCGGAGAATCACGGATTTAGGGGGCAGCTGTTTACTCTCTCTGAGCTTGCTTCCCGGATGATCGATTCAGGCATCGCTGATTCGATCAACTCACACCTTGACCGGGATGGTTGGGCAGGTTGCTACGTCGAAGCGCAGATCTGGTGCCGAGATCATCGCACAAAACAAGACGGGAAAGCCGGGGATACAACCGGCGTTAACCTCATTCCGTGAATTCTAGCTCGCCACCGCCGGTGTATCCACTGGGGCGTTGAGATGGCTGTCTGGTTGTGAAACCGGACACGTCTTTTCTTCCTGACCGGGTCGGAAACCAGAGCGGCATCCTTGATCGGATCCGTGGGTTGGGCCTTGGAGCGCAAAAGAAATCGGCAATTGCCGAATCGTCGATGTTCGGCTTAGGTTTGCGCGATTGATCGTCCCTGCGACCACCGCTCGTAGGGGATCCGAAGACTCAAGCCCCTGATATGTTCATGATTCGCCTCCGATTTGTTTTCCTCGCTCTCGTTGCGCTGGCCGCCGTTCCTGTTTCCCATGCGCTGACGAAGGAAGAGCTGGCCGAACGCTTTCAGGAACTCCCGACCGTGAAGGAGAAGGATCTTCCGCCATTGAAGAACGAGCGCGAGCCGTTTCAGGGATTGGTGAAACACGAGGAGTTGAGCGCGCATACCTGGGTTCGGTTTCCGTTTGTCGAGAATCCGGGAAGTTTCGGGTTTGATCCCAAGGGACGGCTGTTCGTTGCCGAGACGAACCGGTTTTGGCTGGGGGTGCCGGATTTGCGCGGGGCGAACGACCTGATTCGGGGCGATTACCAATCGATCACGGTTCAGGATCGTCAGAGGCTCTACGACGCACATGCGGAACAATTTCCGGAAGGCTTTTTCACGAAAGTCGCCGACCGGGTCATTCGACTGGAAGATCGCGACAAGAATGGCGCGGCCGATCATCGCACCCTGTTCTCCGATCATTTCAATTCGCCGCTCGATGGGATTGGCTTCTCCGTGTTGGCCGAAGATGACGCGGTCTACTTCACCTGTATCCCGAGTTTGTGGAAGATGACGGACGCGAACGAAGATGGCGTCGCGGATGAGCACGAGGTGGTGGTTGACGGGTTTGGCGTTCGCGTTTCCTTCATTGGGCACGATCTGCACGGCATCACGCGCGGGCCGGATGGGCGTCTCTATTTCTCGATCGGCGATCGCGGTTATCACGTGACGTTGCCAAATGGCGAGGTGTTGGCGGAATCGGGAAGGGGAGCGATCTTCCGCTGCGAGTCGGACGGAAGCGGGTTCGAGGTCTTCTGTCGGGGACTGCGCAATCCCCAGGAACTGGCGTTTGATGAATACGGGAACCTGTTCACGTTCGACAACACCGGCGACATCGGTGACCTGGCGCGAATGGTCTATGCCCTGGAGGGAAGCGATTCCGGCTGGGACATGGCGCACCAGGCGGCTCATCAATACGTGACGCATCTGGACTGGGAAGCGTTTCACCCGAAGACTTCCGTTTGGGTGGCGGAGAAGATGTATGACACCCACAGCGAGGAGCAGCCGCAATGGCTTTACCCGCCGGCGTCGCACGTTGCCCGCGGTCCCTCGGGCGTCACGTTCCTGACCGGCGAGTCGTTGCCGGCTGATTTGCGCGGCAAGTTCCTCCTCGCCAATTACCGTGGGGCGTCCCAGAACTGCACCGTCCTCACCGTCGCGGTGGAGCCAAAAGGCGCAGGCTACGTCGCGACGTCGGAAGACATTCTCGTTGAAGGCGCTGCCGTGAGCGATGTGGAGCAAGGCTACGACGGCAAGATCTATCTTTGCGACTTTGGTGGTGGATGGTCCGTCAATACGAACGGTGGCGTCCATGTGCTGACTTCCACGAACCAGGCGGAGGAGAAGGCGGGGTTGGAAATGGCGGCGCTTCTGGAGAACGGCCTCGACCAGAAATCGATCGCCGAGTTGGTCGCGCTATTGAAGTCTCCCGACAAGCGGTTGCGACAGTTTGCCCAATTTGAGTTGGTGAAACGTGGCACGGAAGGCGGCGATGCCTTGTTTGCCGTGGCCCGGGATACATCGGCAAAGACGACCACGCGATTGCACGGAGTCTGGGGGCTGGGGCAGCTTGGGCGTCAGGCCGAAAAATCGTCGAACGCAGGTTCACGATTGTTGGAGTTGAGCCGCGATCGCGAGGCTGAGATTCGCGCCAATGTGGCGAGGACGTTGGGAAGTTTTCGTCACGTCGCGGCTCGTGACAGAATGCTGGAGCTGTTGAAGGATCCGTCGCCTCGGGTTCGTTCGCTTGCCGCAATTGCCCTGAGCCGAATCGCCAAACGCGGTGACGAAGCGGCGATCAATGCGCTTTACCAACTCGCTGAACAGGTTGGGGGCGCGAAGGAATTGGATCCGGTCCTGCGTCATGCCGGTCTCTCCGCGTTGGATCTCGTCGGAACGGTTGACGCGGCGGTAGCCCGGCTCCAGGCGCCATCGCGCGAAGTTCGACTTCAGGCGCTCCTCTTTCTGCGTCGCCACGAGAGTCCGGAGTTGGCGCGGTTCCTCAACGATGGGGACGCGTTGATTCGGCGGGAAGCAATTCGCGCGATCTACGATACGTCGGTTGTCGACAGTCCGTTTGGAAACTGGCTCGCTTCGTTGGGCTCGGATGCGGCGGAGTTGCCGCTCCTGCTTCAGCGTCGCGTCGTCGCGGCGAACTATCGTGGTGGAAGTGCCGAGAACGCGCGCAATCTCGTGAAACTGGCGGGAATGGATAGTCTCGATCCGTCGGTGCGCGAGGCTGCGCTTCATGGACTGCGGTTGTGGGAGAAGCAGATCGTGACCGACCCGGTTCTTGGTCTCTATCGTCCCTTGGTGGACGGTGATCGTTCCATGGCGGAACTGGGAACGTTTATCCAATCCGAGCTCAAGGCGCTGCTTGCCTCAAACCTACCTCCAAACCTCGCCGCATTGGGGTTGAAACTGGCCGACGAGTCGGGCGTTCAGGTTGAGCCATCGACCTTGGGCACCCTGGCGGAAAACACGAAGTTGGATCCTGAAATTCGCGTTGCCGCGCTCGATAGTTTGGTGAGTTCGTTGGGTAGTGGTGCGAAAGCGACGGTTTCCAATTTGCTGGAAGATTCCACGGACGTGGTTTCGGCGGCCGCTCTCCGTCATGGATTTTCCCTGAAGGTTGGTGGGATCAGCAAGATTGCCGAAACTGCGGTGGCGTCAAAATCGCTCGAAACAGCGCGGGCCGGAATCGAGGGGCTGGCAAAAGCGAATCCGTCGCGCGTCCTCGGCTACTGGAACGAACGCGAGACGGCGGCGTTGCGTCCGGAATTGAAGCTGGACGTGTATGTCGCCCTGCAAAGTTCCGGCGACGCCAAGCTGAAGCAGGCCGCCGCGGCCTACCTCGCCACCGGACCCAACGCGGTTCATCAATTGAGTGAGGTTGGCGGAAACCCGGGACGTGGCGAGTTGGTCTTCCGCAATCAGGGAGCCTGCCTGCAATGTCACAAGATTGGCGGCGAGGGAGGAATCCAGGGACCAGCGCTGACCAAAGTCGGTGAGCGGCTGACCCCGGACAAGCTGGTGGAATCGCTCGTCAATCCGAACGCCGAGATCGCCAAGGGATACGGACTTTCCAGCATTACGCTGAAGGATGGATCCATGCTGATGGGCCGGATTCCGAATCAGACGGAGAAGAAGCTGACGGTCGTCGCAATGGATGGGAAGACGTCCGAGGTTCCGGCCGCCAATGTCGCCAGCGTGACGCCGCCCATGTCGGCGATGCCACCGTTGGGAGCATCCCTTCCTCCTCGACAACTCCGCGATCTCGTTGCCTATCTGGCCAGCAGATCGTCGAAGAGTCAGAAGGCCGGGGGTGATGCGTCGAGTCACGGCGAGGAGAGTAAAGACGAGAAGATCGCGAAATAGGGGAAAGGCAGCAGCGCGATATTCCGTTGCGTCTCCGCATGGTTGTGGGTTTGGTCCGACTCCATGAAACCCCTTCTTTGTTGTGTAGCGCTTGTCGGCTGGTGGATGATGTCGCTGGCCGCGAGCGAGAAGCCCAACGTGCTCTACATTCTTGCCGATGATCTGGGGTTCAGCGATCTCGGGTGTTTTGGCGGGGAAATCAAGACACCGGAACTGGATCGCCTCGCCGCGAACGGAGTGCGCCTGACTCAATTTTACAACACGGGCCGTTGTTGCCCCTCGCGGGCGGCGCTTCTCACTGGGCAGTATCCTCATCGCGTCGGGCTTGGTCACATGACGACGAATGATCTGGGGCGTCCCGGTTATCGTGGCGTCGTCTCGGCAGAGGCTCAAACCGTTGCCCAGGCACTTGCCCCGGCCGGCTACCGATCGTTCATCGCGGGCAAGTGGCATCTGGGGACTCCGGATCCCACGAAGCATGGATTCGAGGAGTTTTACGGAACCCTCGTGAGTGCCAAGCGATTCTTTGATCCCGATCATCTGGTTCGGTTGCCAGAAGGACGAAGGGCGCGCGAATATCCGGAGGGAGAATTTTATGCGACTGACGCGGTGACGGATCACGCGCTCGATTTTCTGAAGCTGGCTCGTGAAACGCCGGAAAAACCCTGGTTCCTCTATTTGGCCTACAACGCACCGCACTTTCCGCTGCATGCGCCAAAGGAAGAGATCGCCAAGTATGCGGACCGTTATCAGGGCGGTTGGGATCAATTGCGGGAGGAACGTCTCGCGGCGATGAAGCGTCTGAAGATTGTTCCGGAATCAACGAGGTTGTCTCCACGGTCGACCTGGCAAAACTACGGAGAGACAAAGACGGGAACCAATCCTGCGTGGGACAGTTTGCCTGAAGACCGTCGGTTGGATTTGGCGCGTCGAATGGCGATTTATGCTGCAATGGTCGACCGGATGGACCAGCAAATTGGCCGGGTGATCGCGGATTTGAAAGCTGCGGGAGAATGGGAGAATACCCTCATCGTGTTCACGTCGGATAACGGGGCCTGTTTTGAATGGGACCCGTTTGGATTCGACATTGTTTCCAGCAATCAGAACATTCTCCACACCGATCAGATGATTGATGAGATGGGCATCGCGGGCACGTTTCATAGCCTGGGATCAGGCTGGGCAAACGCTTGCAACACGCCCTGGCGGATGTACAAGCACTTCAACCACGAAGGCGGAATTGCGTCGCCGGGCATTGTTCACTGGCCCGCCGGATTGAAGGTGGAACCGGGAACCATCAATCACGATCCGGCTCATCTCATTGATCTACTACCAACGGCAGTCGCGGCGGCGTCAGCCACCTACACGGGTAGCCTGCCCCTGCCGGGCGCTGATCTCATCGACCAAATCAACGAAGGCGGCAAAGAGCGCACCCTGTACTTTGAGCATCAGGGCAATCGCGCCGTTCGCCAGGGCAGGTGGAAGCTTGTTGCCATGGACGATAAGCCCTGGGAACTCTATGACTTCACCAATGATCGCACGGAAATGAACGACCTGGCCGCCTCTCATCCGGAGAAGGTGGAAGCGTTTGCCGCGATGTGGGAGCAATGGGGTGCGGAGAATCAGGTGACACCGCTGCCCCGCGATCTTGGAGTTCGATATCTCAAAGCTGACTGACCGCGGCTTTCCGCGATTCGCCGCGAGATTCTTCAAAAATACTTTGGCCAGTTTGGCGGGGCGTTGGAGTAGGATGGGTGAATGGAAGCTGATCGCCAACGTGAAGAGCAGTTTTTGCAGATTTTTCTCGGTAACGAGGAGGACTTGAAATGCTATGCGCGAGCCCTGCTGCCAACGTGGGAGGCTGTCGATGACGTGATGCAGGAGGCCAGTCTGGTAATGTGGCGAAAATTGGATCAGTTGCGCGACCCCAGTGAGTTTTTGCCGTGGGCGAAAGTCATTGTTCGCTTCGAATCCCTGAAAGCCCGGCGGACTGCCGCCAAGGACCGGCATTGTTTTTCTGAAGCGGTTTTTGAGTTGCTGGCCGATCAGGAGACTGAGCCAACGGAGGAACAACTTGGGAAAGAGCGGGCGGCGTTGGAGTCGTGCCTCGGGAAGATGGATTCCGCCCAACGAGAGTTGGTGTTGCTGCTTTATCGCGGGCATGGTGCGGTTGCGAAATTGGCGAGCGAGTCAGGAAAGCCGGTCAACAGCCTGTATAAGAAGATTCGGAGATTGCGCGAGAAGCTGACGCGATGTGTGAGCGAGCAGCTGAGGAGTTCAACCATCAGAGGGGAGGCCTTGTGAGCGGGAACGAGCGTTGGCATCAACTGATGGTCGCCTATCTGGTTGGCGAGATTTCCAAGGAGGAGTTTTCGGAACTGGAAGGCATTCTGGAATCGTCGGCTGAAGCTCGCGAACTCTTCCATCACAGTTGCCGGATCGACACCCGGTTGCGTCGCGAGGCGGGAAACCCGGTTGAAGCGGATCGACCAGCGGAGCGGAAGATCATCTCGGTTTTGTTTCATCCGATCACGTGGAGTGCGGTGGCGGCGGCAATGGTTTGGTTGGCGATGTTGGTTTGGTCACAACGCAGTCAACCCCAGATTGTCGCGGAGCTGATTTCCGCGGAGGACGCGTCCTGGGAAAGTTCTCTCCCGACCGAGCCGGGTTCGAAGCTCACTCGGGGCTACCTGAAATTGATGGAAGGAATTGCCACGATTCGTTTTCGGTCAGGAGCCGAGATGATGCTGGAGGCACCGGCGAAACTGACGATCAAAGGGCCGATGCGGGCGAAACTGGTTTCCGGATCCGCGGTGATGAATGTTCCGGAATCTGCGATCGGCTTCTTGCTTGAAACGCCGGACGGCCACGTGGTGGATCATGGCACCGCATTTGCGGTGTCGGTGGCAGGCGGGAAATCGCGTTCGACGTTTGAGGTGATCGACGGAGAGATCGCGGTTCATTTGCCCGAAATGGGAGAGGAGGTCCGACTGTTTGCAAGACAGACCGCTGCGATTGTTGATCAAGAGCTCACATCGTTTGACGGGCCGCTCCCCCAGCAGAATCTGGAGGTTGAACAAAAGGTGTTCCGCATGGGAACGAAGGGGCATGCGCGGTCGGTAATCCGGGCGAACAGAGACAAATGGCTGCATCCGGATCTCCTCATGGTGAAGCGAACGGATAAGGAGGGAAATCATGATCGGCGCGCGTTCTTTTCCTTCGATCTCTCCGGCGTTGATTTTGAAAACGTGGCGTCGGCCCGGATCCGGTTGAATCAGGTGCCCAGCGGCATTGGTTATGCAACCCGGATTCCCAAGGTGAACCGGTTTGGAATCTACGGCCTAACCAGCCCGGCCAAGGTGGATTGGGACGGGAGCTGCACCTGGGAAGAGAGCCCTGCTCCGGAAGATGGTTCTCTGTTGGGGACGTTTGAGGTTCTGCGCAGTCGCCAGCGGGGAAGCTACGGGATTGGCAATGCGGATTTGCTCCAGTTCTTGAAATCACGTCAGGGGGCAAGGGCAACCTTTGTGATTGACCGGCTAACCACCCAGATTCCGGGCGATGTTCCGGGGCGCGTCCATGCCTTTGCCAGCGATTCTCACCCCGAAGCTTCCGGACCGATCCTGGAATTCATCCTCAAAGACTAACCCATTGTATGAACCCCACTTTTCTGAAGCCTGTTTCGGTCCTGTTGCTGTCGTTGATCGCTGGAATCCATTCGATTCATGGTGAAGCGACAACGGCAGCCATGCCCGAGCGTCATTTTGCCGTTTTTGAGAAGTATTGTCTCGATTGTCACGACGCTGATACGGAGAAAGGTGAGGTGAATCTGGACGACCTGAGTTTTGATCTGGCAACGGATCTGAAGACGGCCGAAACCTGGCAAAAAATCCTCGATGCGCTCAATACCGGGGAGATGCCGCCAGAGGACAAAAAGCAGCTGACCGCAGAGGATAAGACCTCCTTTCTCGACGATCTATCCAACCGCATTGTTACCGCGCGAAAGATTCTGAGTGACAATGGCGGTGTGGTGACGTTGCGGAGGCTGAATCGTCGTGAATATGCCAACACGCTGGAAGCCTTGTTAGGCGTGCGTCCCGATACGTCGGACTTGCCGGATGATCAGGCGAATTCCAAGTTCGATACGCAGGGAGCTTCCCTCTTCTTTTCGAGTGATCAGTTGGAGCAGTACCTTTCGACCGCACGCAGCACCCTGGAATTGGCGCTGATGCCTCCGTCGCAAAAACCCTCAAAGGTTGTTCGGATTGAGCCGGAGGAGATCTACTATCCACTTTATGCGGAACTGGCTTCCCGGCGGCTGAAGATTGCTCAGAACTATTATGATTGGCAGGCTACAGGCGGGAGGGATGACAATGCCAAGGAGTTCGGGTTTCTGGACGGTTGGCAGGCAGGCCGGAATCTGGACAATTTTCACATCAGCTACCCGCCGCTGAAAAAGTGGTTGGCAGCTCCCGAGAACAAGTCGGGGGCCGCGTTGATGATCACCATCAAAGATGGGTTTACCTCCATGAAATTTCCCGATGTTCGGGAATGGCAGCCCGGGAAATACGTGGTTCGGGTTCGTGCGGGAGCCTACGAGGAAGACCCCGAACGTTTTCGCTATCTGGAATTTGTCGCGAGAGAAGGCCAGAATTCGAAACGACTGGGTTGGCGTAAGGTCACCGCCTCCCTAAAGAGACCCGAGGTAATCGAGTTTACGGTTGATCATCAACCCGGACAGAGAATGGCCTATTGGGTCCAGAAACGCTCCCACATGGATCGCGGGGATAAGAATCTTGAAACGGAGTATCGTAAGGAAACCGGCTATGGAACTCCGTGGGGAATCTGGATTGATTGGGCCGAATTGGAGGGGCCGATTCCTGCCGAGCCAAACGAAGCCGCGAAGAAGGTGTTGTTCTCAAAATCCAGCGAATTCGATGATGAATCCTATGCGCGAGAGGTGTTGCGGCGGTTTTCGGAGCAGGCGTTTCGCGGAGCCGAATCGACGCCGGAATTTCTCGATCACCTGGTTGCACAGTATTCCGGGAATGTCGCGAAAGGGCAGAAGGAAGTCGAGGCGTTGCTTGGGCCCCTGTCGATCATTCTCTCGTCGCCCAGCTTTCTCTACATGGTAGAATCCACCGGGAATGAGGACTCGGAAGAATTGACGGGAGTTGAGTTGGCCGTGCGGCTTTCCTATTTCCTTTGGAGTGCGCCTCCGGATGAGGAACTGATGGCTCTCGCGAAAGAAGGAAAGCTGAAGAAGCCCTGGAATTTGGAAAAACAAACCAAGCGTCTGCTCGCCGATCCGCGCTCCGATCGTTTTATCCGCAGCTTCGTATATCAATGGTTGGAGATGGAACGGTTGGGCATGTTTGCCTTTGACGGGCGGGATTTTCCGACCTTTGACAATGCGGCCCGTGATGCAGCGGGCGAAGAGATCTACCAAACGGTAAGCACCTTGTTGAAGGAAAAACTACCGCTGGGCAATCTGCTCAAATCGGATTTTGTGGTGGTGAATGATCTGTTGGCTGACTACTACGGCCTGGAAGGGGTCAACGGTCATCATTGGCGGAAAGTCCCGGTTCCGGACGGATCGCCACGAGGTGGCTTGCTCGGGTCAGCCGCGGTTAGCGCGATGGGTTCGGACGGTCAGCGGACGTCTCCGGTGGAACGCGGAGCCTGGGTCTTGCGGCATCTGCTCAACAATCCGCCGCCGCCGGCACCACCAAACGTGCCACAGCTCAGCCGACTGGAAGGCGAAGTGCTCTCCGCCCGCGATTTGCAGAAGGCCCACCAGGAAGAGCCGCAATGTGCGCAGTGTCATCGCAAAATCGATCCGATTGGTTACGGGATGGAGAATTTTGATGCCGCGGGGCAATGGCGCGAGGTTGAGGTTGTCCGCACGGGAAAACGAGAGAGTGAGAAGACGGAATTCGCAATTGATCCCGTTGGGAACCTCCCGGGTGGTGCCGAGTTTTCGACCTATTTTGAACTTCGCGATGCCGTTGCCGATCAGCTTGATGGGTTTGCCAGAGGCCTGGCCGAGGCGTTGATTTCCTATGGTCTCGGTCGTCCGTTTGGCTTCACGGATCACGACCTTGCTCAAGCGATGCTCGAGCATGCCAAAGCCGAGGACTATGCGATTTCGGCATTCGTTCATGCGCTCGTTCAATCAAAACCGTTCCAGACCAAATAGTACAACGATGAAGATCCCCCTTGTCATCGCTCTCTCCGCCTTTTCGCTCTTTGGCTTGTCGCTGCAGGCTGCGGATGAACGACCGAATATCCTCTGGATCACGATCGAAGATTGGTCGCCGGACCTCTCCTGTTATGGAACCAAAGGCCTGCAAACTCCGCATGTGGACCAATTGGCAGCGGAGGGGATCCGATATGATTACGCCTTTACCACTTCACCAGTTTGTTCGACTTCGCGTTCCGCCATGATGACCGGGTTTCACCAGAACTATATTGGCGCCAATCAGCATCGGGAGCATGACAAGAAACCCTTGCCGCATGGCGTAAAGCCCATACCTCATCTTCTGGCTGAGGCTGGCTATTATACTGCGCTCATGAGTTGGAAGACGGATTGCAACTTCCTGCCGACCCAGAAGGATGAATTGTTCGAAGGTGAGGACTGGACCGGTCGCAAGCCGGGTCAGCCGTTCTTTGCCCGAATCACGTTTGGTGGCACCCATCGTGCGTGGAATCGGGATCCCGAGCGGCCCATCAGGATTGAGGATGTCGAATTGCCCCCGTATTACCCGGACACACCATTTTGTCGCCGGGATTGGGCAAATGGGTTGGAACAGATGCAGTTGGTCGATCGCGAGGTTGGTGCCTTGCTCAGCCGATTGGAAGAGGAAGGTTTGGCGGACAATACCCTTGTGTTCTTCATTGGCGACCATGGCCGGTGTCACATTCGCGGAAAGCAGTTTCTTTACGATGGAGGGATCCGTATTCCAATGATCATGCGTTGGCCGGGAAAAGTCGCACCGAAACAGGTGAGCGAGGATCTTGTGATGTCGCTGGATATCTGCGCGACCATTCTTGAAGCCGCCGGGGTTCAACCGCCGGTTCCGCTGCACGGCAGGAGCTTGTTCAGTGAGGACGTGAAACAACGGAAATATGTCTTCGCAGCTCGCGACAAGATGGATGAAACCCACGATTCCATGCGGGCGATTCGATCCAAAGATCACAAGCTGATTCTGAACCTGATGCCGGAGCGTCCCTGGTGCCAGTACAACCGTTACAAGGAAAGTTCGTATCCCATGTTGGCGGAGATGAATGTGATGCATCTCAAAGGAGAGCTAACGCCGGCACAGGCGAACTTCTTCGCTCCAAGCAAACCAGAAATTGAGTTGTTCGATCTTCGGAAGGATCCTCACGAGATTGCGAATGTGGCCGATGATCCAGGGTTTGCAGAAATCAAGGCTGAGATGTTGGCGGAGTTGTCGCAATGGCGAAAGGATGTGATTCAGGATCGTGGGGTTTCGTCAGAGTTCCGGGCCGAAGGAGTCTTCCCTGAAGCTCTGCCCGCAGGATTTACCAAGGTGGATGATTGGGTGGAGGCTCATTCGGATCAATACGACTTCAATGCGGTTGGTTGGCCCGCCTGGTATCCAACGCGAACACTTGCAGAATGGGAGCAGGCTCGCCGGAGCTGGGAGTCGTATGTGATGCGGGGACCCGACGAGAAACTGGCCAGACCGGTGCTCGCCCATTCGAGGAAGAAGAAAACGAACAAATCCAAGTAACTCCTAACCATCAACCATCATGAGTAAGAACCTGACCCGTCGCGGAGTCCTCCGCAGTAGCAGTGCCTTCATTGCGCTTCCTTTTCTGGAATCTTTGGGATTTCGGAAGTTCGCTTCAGCGGCGGAAAGGCCAACGGTCCCCAAGCGGCTTGTCTTCATGGGCATGGGATTTGGCGTCACTGCCGACAGGTGGTATCCGGATCCCTCTATCGTTGGCGAGAACTATGAATTCCCGCAGATCCTCAAGCCGTTGGAGAAACATCGCAAAGATCTCACATTCGTTCAGAATTTGATGCACCAGCATTCCGCGGATGGTCACAGTGGAAGCACCTTCTGGTTAACGGGTGCGAATCGATACGCCATCCCAGGGCAAAGCTTTCACAATACGATTTCGGTCGATCAGGTTGCGGCTGAGCAGCTGGGTGAGGACACCCGCTTCACCTCCATTCAGCTTTGTGCGAAAGGAAACGCGAGTTCAGGTAGCGACGGGCACGGTCCTGGATTGTCGTTAGCCTGGAATCGCCAGGGCAAACCCGTCGCCGGACTCAATACGCCAGTGGCCGCGTTCCATCGCCTCTTTTCCGATGACAAAACGCCGTTGGCGGAACGTCAGCAGCGACTGATCGAGCAACGCAGTGTTCTCGATACCGTGATGAGCGATGCCAAGTCTGTGCACAAAAAACTCAGCAAATCCGACAACGGGAAGTTGGACGAGTATTTTCAGTCCGTTCGCGAGATTGAGGTTCGTCTTGCGAAAGAGGAGAGATGGATGGGGGTTGAGAAGAAGACGCCGGCGAATCCGGTTCAAGAACCCGGAGAGTCGATCATTGGCTTTGAGGAAATGGGAATCATGGCGGATTTGATGGTGGCGGCGATGCAGGTCGATGCCTCCCGGGTATTCACCTATCGCATGCCGGTGGATTCGTTGATCGCCAGTTTGGGGGCGACGATGAGTGCACACACCATGAGCCATTTTTCTCATGGAGAACGCCGCGACGTTTCTGAAATGCGTGATCGTCACAACGCGATCTTCCTGGCGGAGTTTATCGATAAACTCAAAGCCTCGAAAGAAGCGGATGGCTCCAGCCTGTTCGATCACACCGCTTTAACCATGGGGACCAATCTCAGCTCCGTTCATACCTTGCGAAATTGCCCCACGCTCCTTGCGGGAGGAGGCGCGGGATTTGTCCATGGACGTTCCCTCGTGATGGATGATCCGAAGACGCCACTCTGCAATCTGTGGCTCAGCACACTCCAGGGCGTTGGGGTTAAGGCTGAATCCCACGGCGACTCAACCGGGCGCATCGAGGAGTTGTTTCGTGGCTGAGACGCAGGATCCAGGACCAAGGGGTGTTTCCCGAGACTAGGGAGCAGGTTGCACCGTTCGAGTGGGAAATGCCCGATTGAATGGGAATCCCTGAGTGGTTTCGGGGCCGCCAATTGGAGTGACAATTCGCGGCAAACGAATGGACAGCCAATAAAACGTGGGTTTCGGTGAGGACGCTGGAGGCGTCGAAATCCAGCCCTATGCTGATTCTTTGTCCCAAACCCCTGTCAGGATCAGAGCAGGAAGTTGCAGGTCGCTGGGTCGATCCTGCGCTGACTGCTCGATTAAGATTCGTGATGCAGATCGCCCCCGCATGACGGAACGCTCTCACGATCAGGGTGGAGGGCGGGGGCCGGTTTCGTCCCGCGAATTGGATGAGAGAATCGCGAGCCCAAGTGAGGCGGTCGTTGAGTCGATTCGTGATTGCGAGGGTGATTTTGCAGTCCTGGGAGCGAATGGAAAGATGGGTTTTCATCTCTGCCTGATGTTGAAGCAGGCCCTGAAGCGGTTGGGAAGAACGGATCGGGTGAGAGCGGTTTCGCGGTTTTCAGATGCCGGATCCTGTTCGGAGTTCGAGGCGATCGGTTGCGAGGTTGTGGCTGCGGAGCTGAGCCATGCACCTTCTGTCGAGCAGCTTCCCGAGGCTGAAAACGTCTTCCATCTCGCTGGGGTCAAGTTTGGAACCTCCCTCGAACCCATTCTGCTGGAGACGATGAATGTGGAGATGCCGAAGCTGGTGGCAGAACGATTTCGGGACTCCTCCATTGTCGCGCTGTCGACCGGTTGCGTGTACTCCTTTGTGGCGCCGGAGACGGGTGGCTCCAGGGAAGAGGATGAGGTGAATCCGCCAGGCGCGTATGCGCGTTCCTGTCTCGGTCGCGAGCGGGCGTTTTCCGAACCCGGAACGAAGGCGGCGTTGGTTCGGCTCAACTATTCGACGGATTTGCGCTACGGGGTGTTGGTGGACCTGGCCCTGAAAATTCTGGCCGATGAACCGGTCGATGTGTCGATGGGATTCGTGAACGTGATTTGGCAGGGCGATGCGATTCGTCAGATTGTGCAGACGTTGGCTCATGCGTCGAGCCCGCCATTCGTGATCAACGTGGCGGGCGCCGAGATCTTGCGAGTCCGCGATCTTGCCTTGGGGTTGGGGCGTCGATTGGGCCGCGAGGTCGAGTTGGCCGGAGAGGAGGAGCCAACCGCCTGGCTGAGTGATACGGGCAAAGCTCGAAAGCTGTTTGGCGAGCCCGAGGTGGAAGTCGGGCAGATGATGGATTGGGTTGTGGATTGGATTGGGAGGGGAGGGGAAGTGTTGGGAAAACCCACTCATTTTCAGGTCCGGGATGGCAAGTTCTGAGGCATCCATTTCTGAGGCTGCTTGGCGGCGGACGTTGGCCGATGGAGTCGTGATTCCAGCCCTGCCGTTGGCCTTGGAAGAAAACGGCACGTGGTCGGAGGTCCATCAACGGGCGTTGCTCCGCTATTATCGGGACGCCGGAGCCGGTGGCGTTGCGGTCGCAGTGCATTCCACGCAATTCGCGATCCGGGATCCCAGGCACGGTCTGTTGGAACCGGTTTTACGGTTGGCCGCTGAGGTGATGGATGCGTTTCAGGATCCGGGTTTCGTCAGAATCGCCGGAGTTTGCGGTCCGACCGAACAGGCGCACGCCGAAGCGGAATTGGCGGGAAAGCTGGGATATCACGCGGCCCTGTTGAGTTTGGCGGCTCTGGGCGATGCTCCGGAACACGAGATGCTGGCTCACGTGCGCGAGGTTTCCAACGTTCTGCCCGTAATCGGCTTTTATCTCCAACCATCGATTGGAGGGCAGGTGTTGAGTTACGGATTCTGGCGGGAGTTTTGCGAGCTGGAAAACGTGGTCGCGATCAAAGTTGCGCCGTTCAACCGGTATGCGACGTGGGATGTGGTTCGCGCGGTGATCGACTCCGGTCGTGAGGATCTTGCGCTCTATACCGGCAATGATGATCAGATTATACTGGATCTCTTGACGCCGTTTACCTGGCAGGGCAAAACGCGTTCCATGGCCGGAGGTTTGCTGGGGCAGTGGGGACTTGGGACGAAACGGGCAGTGGAGCTGTTGGAGGAAATCAAACGGGCCAGAACGGAACCGACGATTTCCGCGGAATGGTTGGCCAGAAATGTGGCGCTGACCGATGTGAATGCCGCGGTGTTTGATGTTGCCAACGGGTTCGCGGGTTGTATTCCGGGCATTTTGGAGGTGTTGCGGAGACAGGGACTGGTGCCGTCAACGCGATGCCTCGATCCCGGCGAACAGCTTTCTCCCGGCCAGGTCGAAGAACTGGACCGGGTGATCCAGGCGTATCCGGAATGGAGCGATGACGCCTTTGTTCAGGCGAATCTGGAGGGCTGGTTGAGCCGCTAATTCCGACCTTTCCACCTGCTTTTGGGGAGTCGGGAACCGAAATTCCGCTCCGGGGAGAATCGGCGGAAACTGTACGGTCTGGGTTGTATTGTCCCGAATTGGAGTCATTGATGCGGACGACCACGGAAATGACGGCCATCTTTGAGCTTCCAAAGCTTGGATGGCACCTTTGAACGATTGAAATGAGTCAAACCAATCCAACCCAACGTGATCTGGTCGAGTCCGGTCTGGAATCGCTTGATCTTGAAGTCCGGGAAATCATTGATTGCCTGCGAGAAGTCCTGAGTTCCTCTCTTCAACCGGAGCTGGCGGATGCCCTTCCCTGGTCGGACAAAAAGAACAACCAGGCGACCAATCCGAATCCCAGTGATGCGGCACAGGCAGCCTCGATTGCCTTTCAGTTGCTCGACATGGTCGAGGAGCGTGTGGCTCAGGAAACGCGGCGCAAACGCTCGGACCTGCTCGGACCGGCTGCGGAAAAGGGTTTGTGGGCGCATTGCCTGGAATCCCTGAAGAGCGAAGGATTTGGCGAAGAGGAAATTGCGTCGGCGATTCAGGCGGTTCGGATCGAGCCGGTTTTTACCGCGCACCCGACGGAGGCGAAACGCCCCAGCGTTCGGGAACGCCACCGCGACATTTACAACGTGTTGCTCGAACTCCGAAATTCCGCGCTGTCAAAACAGGAGCGCGAGCAGGTCAAAGGAGACTTTCTCGCCGCTCTCGAGGCGTTGTGGCAGACGGGCGAAATTCACGTCGAGAAACCCACGATTGAGCGCGAACTCCGCAATGCGCTCTATTATTTGCGGGAGGTCTTTCCCGCGACCATGGAATCCGTCCTGCGGAATCTCGCCTTCGCCTGGAAGGAAGCCGGCTTTGATGCCGCAACCCTGAGTCAAGCTGGCGGAGGTCCGCGCATCCGATTCGGGCTCTGGATTGGGGGAGATCGCGACGGTCACCCCTTCGTCACGGCTGATGTGACGCGCCAGACTCTGGTGGCGCTTCGCGAACAAGCCATCAAGCTCTATCGCCGCGAGCTGGCGGATGTGGCCGAGCATCTTTCGGTGACACCGATCAACGGCAACGCTCCAACGGCGTTGATCAAGCGGGTCGACGCCCTGGTCAAGCATCTCGGCGGGACCGGGAGAAAGATCCGCGATCGAAACGTGGGGGAACCCTGGCGGGCGCTGAGTTACCTGCTGCGGGCGCAACTGGCTTCGCTGGAGTTTGTGAATCTGGACGCCTTTCGGGAGGATGTCGCCTTGTTGGGAACGTGCCTGCGCGAAAACGGGGCGCCGCGTCTCGATGATCGATTTGTGCAGCCCCTTCTTCACAAACTGGACGCGTTCGGCTTTCAGCTTGCCGACCTGGATGTTCGCCAAAACAGCGCCTTCCACGATAAGGCGGCTGCGCAATTGCTCGCGGCGGTCGAGATCCCGGATGGCGAAAATTTTGCGGATTGGCCCGAGGAAAAGCGGGTTGAGTTTTTGACGGAGGAATTGAGCACGCCCAGACCATTCCTCCACTGGGATCAATCGGCTGGCGAGGAAGCGGATGCGGTGCGGGATTGTTACCGGGTCTTGACGGATCATCGCAAGAAGTTCGGAGCCGGAGTGGGAGCGCTCATCGTCAGCATGACGCGTCAGCTCAGCGACCTGCTCCTCGTTCATCTGTTTGCGCGGGAAGCCGGATTGGCCGAGGAGCACGACGGAGAGTTGGTCTGCCCGCTTCAAGTCGTGCCGTTGTTTGAGACGCTCGACGACCTTCATGGCGCTTCCGCGATTGTCGATGCCTACCTGTCCCATCCGGTTACAAAGCGTAGCATGGCGGTTAGTTCGGCGGGTGGTGCGCGGCCGAGCCAACAGGTGATGCTTGGGTATAGCGACAGCAACAAGGACGGCGGGATTGTGGCGAGTCAGTGGGCCCTACATTGCGCCCAGACTTCCATCACCGAAGTGGCGCGAAAGCATGAGGTCGACATTCGTTACTTTCACGGACGCGGAGGCACGATCAGCCGCGGAGCTGGCCCGACCAACTGGTTCATGCGCGCCCTGCCTCACGGCTCGTTGCACGGCGATTACCGGATGACGGAACAGGGTGAGACGATCGCAAGGAAGTATGCTTATCCTGACAGTGCGACCTATCATCTCGAATCGCTCGCCGCTTGTGTCACCCGGGCAACGGTTCGTCATCGTCGCCCGGAAGCGGCGGAAGATCCCGGGGTCGATTTGCTGGGAACCCTGGCGGATTGGAGCCGGGAAGCGTATCGAGCGTTGTTGGAGTCGGATGACTTCATTCCGTTCTATCGTCAGGCGACGCCGATCGATGCGCTTGAGCAGACCCAACTCGGTTCACGCCCCTCGCGCCGAACCGGAACTGCGAGTCTTGATGATCTTCGCGCGATTCCCTGGGTCTTCAGTTGGACCCAGTCGCGGTTCTATCTGCCGGGTTGGTTTGGAGTGGGGACCGCCTTGAACCGGCTCGCCCAGGAACGCCCGGAAGACTTCGAGCGTTTGGCGAACACGATTGGAGACTCGACCCTGCCGCGCTATGTCTTTACCGGCGTGGAAACCAACATCATGAGCGCAAGTCTCGACCTGATGAAGGGCTACGCGTCGTTGGTCGAGGATGAAGCGATTCGAGTTCGGTTTATGGAACGGTTCGAGGAGGAACTGACCTGGGCGAAGGAGCACCTGCAGCGCCTTTTCCCGGAGCCAATCCAGGTTCGTCGCGCTCGTTATGCCACGACGTTGGCGCTTCGCGAAGAACCCTTGAGGGCGCTTCATCTCCAACAGATCGAGCTGCTGCGCAAGTGGCGCGCCGAGGGCGGTGAGTTGCCGCGTGAACTCGTCTTGTCGATCAGCGCGGTTGCGAGCGGGCTCCGCACCACGGGCTAGGGCCGAATTTCCAACCCGATGGTTATGCAACTTGATTTAAAGCAATCATTGATGGATCGCCTGCGTTTGGCGTCACTCGCGGATGGAGTCTCCTATCTCGTGCTGTTGGGAATCGCGATGCCGCTCAAGTATCTCGCGGACATTCCGATGGCGGTGCGAATTGTGGGTTCGCTCCATGGCTTCCTGTTTCTCGCCCTGTGCTGGTTTCTGTTGCTCGTGTTGATTCGCAGGCAACTCAGCTTTGGATGGTGCGTGCTGGTGTTCCTGGGGGCTCTGATCCCCTTCGTTCCTTTTTACCTCGAAACGAAGCTCCGGTTGAAATCACGACCGGTCCTCCTCGCGGAATCGAACTAACCAATTCGGCTGAATCGCGGCTGAGTTGGCGCCTGGCGAATTTCGATCCATTCCCCGGTCGATTGCAGCTCGATGTTGTGCGCGTAGCTCAATTCCGTGGCTGCGCGTGCGGAGGAAACTTTGCGGCGGCCATTGGCGAAAATCTGATTTCCGGATCGGTTCAACTCCTTGAGGCAGAGTCCGCGCCGGGTTTGCTCGAACACCATCACGGTTTTGAGTCGCTCGGAACGGCCGGTGACGCAATACACCGTCACCTGTGCGCCCGGTCGCAGGGTCCGGGCATCAATCCGGTTGTTGTGAAGCAGATGCCGAATGGCATGCATGAAATCTGCTTTCTCGGCTTGGACGGTCATGGTTCCGCCGGCGTTGAAGAGGTAACCGGCGCTGGTTTTGAGCGCGTTCCCCAACCCGAGGCGCGGACGTTGCGCCGCGGAAACGCCGATGGTTGAGGCAACGAGGAGAGTCGCAACCATGAAGAGGGCCATGCGAGTAGGAAGGTGAGCCTTTAATTTCATGATTATAAAATATCATGAATATCGTAATAAAAAACCCTGAAATTTATGGGCAGGAGGAATGAACGGCGATTTCGACCTGAAAAACCAGGATCACGGCAACTCCAAACCGAGCCATTTGGCGCCGAGATGCAGGATGATTGGCATCGATATCAGGCTTCCGATGGTCGTCGCCAAAACGATCTGAATTGCGGTGGCGGGGTGCCCTCCGTAAATTCGTGCCAGCACGATCGGGAACACGGCTGCCGGCATCGCCGCCTGCACCAGCATGACCTGCTTCAGTTCTTCGGGAGCGGGAATCGCCTGCGTGATGAGCAGGATCAACGCGGGCAAAATCGCGAGACGCAGGATGCAGGCACCCAGCACGGTGGGCCAGCGCAGGCTTGATTCGGGAGATTTGGATTGATCGGCAATCGTGATTCCGATGGCGAGCAGGCACATCGGCACCGCGCAGGTCCCGAGATTCGCCATGAAAGTCCGCAGCGGAATCGGGAGCCAGGCATCCGCGCCCGCGTAGTGAAGCGTGAGGCTGGTGATCACGGCGATAAACGGGCCGTTGATGATCGACCGCCAATTCGCATTGCCGAAGCCGCAGAGGACCATCACCGCGATGGTCCAGGTGGCCAGTTCAACACCCATTCCGTGAAGGAAGAGCAGTCCGAGCGGGCCTTCGCCAAAGAGGGTGACGAGGACGGGAATTGAGACAAAACCGTAGTTCTGAATCGCGGTGGCGATGGCGAACGTGCGTTTTCCGGATCCCTTGCCCAAACCGAGGATGGGAGCGGCAAGGAGACAGATGAAAATCCCCGAGGTGATGATGCCAAACCCCAGGGCGATGGAAATCCCGACCGTCGGCAGGTGATTCATGATCTCGCTGCCGATGATCTTGTCGAGAATGAGGCACGGCATCAGCAGATTGAGCGACAGCTGCATGATCCCGGAATCGAGCCCATCCTTGATCCAGCCGTTCCGTCGAAAGACGTAGCCAGCCGTCATGATGAGGAAGACGGGAACGACCGCGTTGAGGAGAGGAACGTTCATGACGCGGCGGTGGTCAGCATCTCGACCGTGACCAGGTCCATGCGGCCCTCCGGTGCTTCGATGATCCGGACCTGAGGATTTTGCGGTGCCCAGATTTGGGATCGGGTCGGGCCAAAGATCAGGGTGACCGGGATGTCGCAGGCGGCGGCGAGATGGGAAATCCCGCTGTCGTGACCCAAAAAGCGGGTGCAGTGGCCAAGCCGGCGGGCCACTTCTGGCAAAGGCGCATTTTGCAGATGTTCGAACGGCACCCCGGCAGCCGTCATCAACTGGAGGAAATCCGCGATGCTCTCGGATTCCGCTTCACCACTGATGACGAGAAAGCGGGAGTCCGGATGCTGTTGATGAAGCGCGGTTGCGACTCGGCACCAGTTCTCGTAACCCCAGTTTTTTCGCGGGCTTCCGCTGCCGGGATGGATCGCGATGGTGGAGGTTCCGGCTGATGGTTCGAGCTCGAACGTGACGTAGTTTCGCTCCGGAAAGAGCGCGATTTCTTCCAGCGGCTTGGCCAATTGCGCGGCGGCGGGCAAATCCAGGGATTCATCCACGCGGTGGCTGGCCTGAATCACTGATTTCACGCCAGCGCGTTTCAGATTGTCGTGAAAGAAGCCGTCCGGATCGTAGAGATAGCTCACGATCAGGTCAAAGTCCGAAAAGTAGCATTGCCACTCCCGGTCCAAATCGCCTTCCGGCACGAAAAACCCGGCGACCGGGCCGCGCTCGATCGAACGTGTGGCGTCCGCAAATCCGAATTCGACGGCCAACGCCGCAATGGCCGGATATCCGAGAATCTCGAGATGGGGATTATCCAGCTGGGTTCGCAGCAACTCGATGGCGGGAAGGGTGAGGATGAAATCACCCACTGCTCCACCGCGAATGACCAGAATCCGGCCCATAAGCTTTCTAGTAGCCGCCCCAGAATGAGATCGCGCAAATGAGGGTAAGCAGCCCGTAAACCGCACCCGAAATGCAGCCGATCCGGTAGCGATTCGTGTCTTTTGCTCCGAGCCACTTGATCCAGTCCCGCATCAGGAACGGCATCCCGACCCAGAACATTCCCACGATGATCCAGATATAGGCAATGGTGGGAAGGAGGAGGCGCGTCACTGGTGGTTCGAGAAACGCCGCGTTCAACAACGGCGCGGCGGCCAGCATCATGATGGCGCCGAGCGCGCGAACGGAAAGAAACTCATCGACGTATTGGATGACGAGAAAACAGCCAATCGGGAGCACGAATTTCACGATATGGCGGATCGTATAGAATTCTCCGAGATCCATTTCACTGATCATCAGGAACGCCCATGCCGTCGCGAAGATGAGGAGGGTGATTCCTGCCTTGCGATTTCGAGGCAAGTCCACGAGGAACTTCATGACCTGCGGTTTCTGAACGTAGGCGATGGCATGAACCACCACCAGGACGATACCCAGAATCACGCCGGCTTGCCGGAGGGTCAGGTCTTCATAAATGGCGTTGTAAAGATCAGTCATAGCGGGCCCGCAAATCCTCAGCATGAGACGCCAACGGCGGGCACCTCTTCAAACGGAGCCGGAATCTAGCAAGACTTCCCGAAAGGCCAACAGAAGTTTTTGAAGGGATCGCCAATGCTCAGTTGCTAGGCAAAACGAAGGTGGGGAGTATGACTTTTGATCAAACTTCAGCGTTGTTTGTTGATCGAAGTCGATAGATTTCAAGAAGATGAGCAAGAAACGCGTTTTTCTGGTCGACGATCATCGGATTACCCGGGAGGGGATGAAATATCTTCTGGAAACCGAGCCGGACGTCGATGTGGTGGGATCCGCGGGCTCGGTTCAGGAGGCCTTGGAGATGGTTTCCGAGGTTCATCCGGATTTGGTGATCTCGGATTTGTCGATGAAGGGACGCAACGGCCTCGAACTGATCAAGGATCTGAAGTCGCTTCATCCTGGCGTGAAGGTCATCATCGTCTCGATGCACGATGAGATGTTGTACGGAGAACGGGTTTTGCGCGCAGGAGGGTGGGGCTACATCATGAAGGAAGATGCGGCGGACCATTTGATCGATGCGATTCGCAAAGTCTCGGAAGGCAAGAATTACCTCAGCGCGGAATTATCGGACCATTTGCTGAGGCGGTTTGGTGCCGGCTCCGCGGGCGAGAACGGCGAGTCGTCACTGATGAAGCTGACGGATCGGGAGATGGAGGTTTTTGAACTGACGGGCCAAGGCAAAGAAGTTCCGCAGATTGCCTCCTGGTTGCAAATTGCGGATCGGACGGTGGAAGCCCATCGCACCAATGCCCGCAAAAAGCTGGGCTTGCCGGATGCGAATGCCTTCTTTCGCTACGCCGTTCGTTGGGTGGAATCCGGGAATCTGGTTCCGTAGCGCGGCTTCGATTAATTGCAGAGTTTGCACTGAATCCGGGTGCCGCCGGTGCTGCGCCGGTTAATGGAGAGGCTTGCTCCGATGAGCTGGGAACGATATTCCATGGTTTTGAGGCCGAGCCCCGTTCGCGTGGAATGGCCTGCCGTTGCCGGATTGTCAGGATCGAGCCCTTTGCCGTTGTCGGTAACGGTCAGGATGATCTCGCCTTCCCGATCCGATTTGAGCTGGATCGTCAGTTGGGACGCACCGCTATGGCGAAGCGCATTGTGCATCGCCTCCTGCGCAATCCGGAAGAGGTGATTCGCGGTCGGCGCATCCGGAATCACCAACAGTTCCGGGGTTTTGGGGCCGATAAACCGGCAGGCCATCTGGTTGGTCGCCTTCGCCCTTGCGGTCAGGCTGCGAATGGCCTCGATGAACTGTCGTGAATCCGCACCGAGAGGATGCAGTCCCTTGATCAGGCAGCGAAGTCCGGTGATGCCCTCGCCGAGTTCCCTGGAGATCGCCTCAATTTCTTGGGCCTCGGCATTCAATCCCTGGTTTTCGAAGCGTTTTTGCAGGCCGCGAATTCGCATTTGAAGTCCGCTGAGGACCGAGCCGTGTCCGTCGTGCAGCTCTTTCGCGATGCGTTCCTGCTCTTCTTCAGCCGTTGCGGTGACTTCCTTCTGGAACTGAATGCGTTGACGGTTGTCCTGAACGATCGCGTTCATCCCAACCGGTTCGCCGGAGGTTCCAAGAATGGGAGCGACGGTCAGGATGATATCAATCGAAGAGCCATCCTTGTGATTGCGGACCGTTTCGTAGGCGCGGACGGCATTTCCTGCCCGGATGGATTGGGAGAGGGTTGCGAACTCGTTTTGGCGTTCGGGAGGAGCCAGCATGCGAATGCTCTGACCGATCACTTCGGACGCCTTGTAGCCGAAGAGCCGCTCAGCTCCGGGATTCCAGTGTTGAACGGTGCCATCCAAACCGATGCCAACAATCCCGGCTGGACTGAATTCGACCAAGGCGGCCAATCGCGCCTGATCGATCTCGGCCTGCTTTTGCTCGGTAATGTCTTCGGTCACTCCCGCCACGCGATAAGGCTTCCCATCATTATCCAGAACCGGAAATCCCCGGCCCCGGACGGTCCGAATGGATCCGTTGGGTTGAACCACGCGATATTCCATCGCAAACTCCTCGTCGCGTTGCCGTTGCCAAGTATCGACCACTCGCTCCTGATCGTCCGGATGGATGGCGTCGAGCCAGGACTTGCTGTCTTTGTAGAGATCGGCAACGGGCCGCCCAAAAACCTGTTCGTAGGACGGGCTGCAATAGACAATTTGGGGCGGATCAATTTGAATCAGCGAGATGACATCCGAAGTGTGTTCGGCCAGCTGTCGCATTCGTTCCTCGTTTTCGCGCAGCTTGAGTTCCCCTTCTTTACGTTCCGAAATATCGCGGACAAAAACGCAGCAAAACTCCTCATTCTGAAACTCGAGGTAATTGACCGCGAGTTCCAGATAGAACATCTTTCCGGCTCGGGACCGGAATCGCCGCTCGGTTTGGAAAAACTGAACCTCGCGAAACCGCTGCCACCACGAACCCCATTCCTCGGGATTGAGATCCAGGGCGATGTCCATCACCTTCATCCCGAGCAGACGCTTGGTGCTGTAGCCGGAAAGCTTGCTCGCCGCTTCGTTGGCGAACCGGAAGCTGCCGTCCGGATTCACCCAGAAAATGGCTTCGCTGCTGCGATCAATCGTAAACTGGGTTCGCTTCAGGCCCTGCTCGGCCTTGACGCGTTGGGTGAGATCGAAAATCAGCCAGATTTCATGGTCCTGAAACCGGTGATGGGCAAACTGGACGATGCGTTCGCTGCCGTCTTTGCGGCGAATCGCGATTTTTTGGGAACGATCGCGAAACCCACGTTCGCGCAATTCCTCGTAACGGGCCCGGCTTTGGCTGGCTCCTTTCCCAAACAGCTTCGCAAACCAATCGTCGATCGATCGAATCTCGATCCGTTCGTAGCCGGTCAACGATTCGGCGGCGCGATTCAGATGCGTTTCTCCCTGATCGACAAAAACGGCTGCAGTCGGCAATTCCTCGACCATGCGTTCCAGTCGCTCGGCCTGAAGTCGCCATTGCTCGGCCTCCTTCTCATCGGTGATGTCGATCAACGCGGTCCGACAGCTTTCGGGATCACGGTCCGGGTCATCGCGAAATGCGATGCTCTGGAGGCGAGCGTTGAGCAACTTGCCGTCGCCCTTTTGCATCTCCAGCTCGCAGGTTTGCCGCAGCCGATGTTCAAAGACCTGCTGCCGGTGGTCGGCAAACGCCTCAAGGCTCTCTTCCGCGACGAAATTGGTGAAATGGGATCGGCCGAGATCGTGATGTGTGACCCGAAGCATCATGGAAGCCGTCTGATTCGCTTCGAGGATTTTGCCTTCGCGATCGAGGGTCAAATACCCGACCGGTGCGAATTCGTAGAGGTCACGCGCCTGATCGTTGATGTTCGCCAACTCCTGCTGGGTCGCGAGCAGCTCCTCGTTTTTTTTGCGCAACTCCTCTTCGTTTGAGCGGAGCATGCGGATGGTCGCCACCAGCTCGGCAAAGGACCATTTTGCGAGTTCATCCTGGGTCGCGGAGTGGGAATCGAGTGCCGACACCTTCGCTTCGGCTGTCGGACTTAGCACGGGTGTAGACTTTTCGGAAACAGGAGCCTTCGAGGCATGGCTGGTTCGCTTCATGGACGCAGAGGTGTTGGCAACCCGGCCCAGGTCGCCATTGACTGGACGCGATACTAGCGCAAGGAATTCGAAATCGCCAGTTGGGATCCTGAATAGGTTCTAGAATTTCCAGAGGAAGGTACGTGAAACCGCCCCAATCGACTTTGTGTTACCCCCTATTTACGGAAATCTGATTTTCCTTCAGAATATGGTCATCAGAAAAACCCCACGCTGCATTCATCCTGCAGCACTGCGTTAATTACGCAACTTATAGGCAATTGCCGAAGTTGTGGTGCCTTGAAAAACCCCGGACGGGTAAGAGTTGGGCAGGGCGTTTTGTCTGGCACCACAGCTTCAATTTGCCATGGGTTTTCCCCACTCTTGAAGGTGCTGAGGCTTCTGACCAATTCTCCTGCATGACAAATGCCTAGAATTGTTGGCGGGATAAATCAATCCATGAATTCACGTTTTTTCACCGCGGCCACGAACGGATACCCTGCTTTCTCAATCGATTCGTTCCCACCTTCTTCGCGGTCGACCAGGCAAATCACGAAAGCGACTTTTCCGCCCTCACGCTCAATGGCTTCAATGGCGGTCAGGGTCGATCCCCCGGTCGTAATCGTATCTTCAATCACCGCAACCACGTTTCCTTCTTCGAATGGCCCTTCGACCTGCCTTCCGCGCCCGTGATCCTTGGCCTCCTTGCGAATGCACAGCGCGTTGAGTGGCTTGGCATCTCCGTTTCGGTCTGACTGAATCGCCGTTGCCACCGAAATGGGATCCGCGCCCATCGTCAATCCCCCCACCGCATCCACGGAAACTCCGAGCTTGGCCTCCTGTTCGCGAACGATCTGGTGAACAATTTGCCCAATCAAATTCGCTCCGCGGGGGTGAAGCGTGGTTTGGCGGCAATCGACGTAGAAATCGCTCTTTTTGCCGGATTTCAGGGTGAAATCTCCAAAGCAGATTGAGCGCTCTTTAAGCAGGGCAATGAGTTCCTCGCGGGTATCCATCCGGCAATGGTGCGCGGAATTCGGGCGGGCTCAACCAAAACGAGAACAATGTTAGCGTTCTTCTTCGTTCGGCGACGACGTCGAGATCACCATCTCCTCCGCGATTGGCAACAGCTCTTTGGTTGCCATGCGGGTCGATTCCGGTCCGGAGTTGGCGGCGCAGTTGAAACAGTGGAACGAGAGGCCGACGAGAATCGCGAGTTTGCCGTAGGTCGACACGTTGGGCCACCAGCCTGCGTTGGTCCAGAATTTCAGGGCGGTTCCCAGTGAGCGCTTCACGCGAATCCGGCCATTCTCGACTTCGAAACTCGCGATTTCGTCGAGAACGAGGTGAGAAAGGAAGCCGAGCGTGACGGCGACGGATTTGAACAAGCGCGGCCCGAGCTCCTGATACGAACAGACGAGGAAAATGACCATGCCCGCCGTCAGCGCGGCCGGAATGCTATGCCACATTCCCCGGTGCACCGTGTAATTCTTGAAAATGCCTCCGAGGCCGAACCGAACCAGTAGATAAAGGGTGCCCGCCGCGATGATAATTTGCTCTCGGTCGAATCCCCAAACCCGAAACAGATCGATCATCATGACCGACACGGCAGCGGAAACCATGGCCAGGGTTTCGCGAACCGGAACGCCCGTATCTCCGTCCATATCGGGAAGCATGCCTCCAAGGCTGCAGAGTCCGGCCGCAATAACGGATGATGTGAGCGGCATGCCTTGGCTGTAGCCTAAAGCGCCAACGCCAACCCCCAGGGCGGTGCTGGTAGTAATGTGAGCTTCAAATCCTGGCATATATTCCTAATTATTTAAATGTCAGGATACACAAAAGAAATTCAACGACAAGCGGAAAACGAAAAACCACATCCTGGCGAGTGGTTCCCCGCCCTTATTGCGCTAAAGTTAGGGAACTACAACCGAAAGAATGCGACTAACTCTCTTTGTGATTGCCGGCTTCCTCGCAATCGCCCTAACAGGATTCTATTTTTTGCTGCGTTCCGTCTATGATGACGTGGAGCGGCAATACGCTCAAGCCGCGGAAGAACCCATGGTGGACATGGCGCATCTGTTTGCCGCGTTGATCGAAACCGAGATCAACGAAGGGGTCATTGATCCCGCCAGATTTCGGGACGCGTTTGATCGGGCTTATTCGCGGGAACTGCGTGCCAAGATCTACAACTTGGTGAAAACCAAGCTCTTTACCCACGTTTATATCACCGATGCAAACGGGATCGTGCTGTTTGACTCCGAGCGACCGGACAATGTCGGCGAGGACTTTACGGAATGGCGGGATGTATCACTAACGCTGAAAGGAAGATACGGCGCGCGTTCATCGCGAACCGTCTCCGACAACTCCCTAACATCCGTCCTTTTTGTTGCCGCGCCCATCTACGCCAAGGGCGACATTATCGGCGTTGTGTCGGTTTCCCGCCCGGAGGAATATACCATGGGGATGTTTGTCAGGGAAACGCGGGACACGATCCTGAAAAGCGGCATTTGGGCCGCGATTGTTGTCGTCGTGTTGGGAGCGGCTTGGACGTATTGGTTGTTGCGCCCGATATCCCAGTTGACTGATTATGCGAAAGCGGTCCGGTTTGGCGAACGCGTCGAACTCCCGAAATTGGGAAACGCGGAATTGCGTGGACTTGGCCAGGCGTTGGAGGAAATGCGGGATGCGCTGGAAGGAAAGCAATATGTCGAGACCTATGTCCAAACGCTGACCCACGAATTGAAGAGCCCGTTGGCCGCGATTCGCGGAGCTGCCGAGTTGTTGGATGAGGAGATGCCGCGGGAGAAGCGCAGCCGTTTCCTCGAAAATATCCGCGATGAAACGAAACGCAGTGAGGATTTGGTGAGGCGCCTGCTCCAACTTGCCGCGCTGGAAAGTCGCAAGTCGCTCAATAAATCCGAGAGCATCGACATGGTGGAGCTGATTCAATCGGAGATCGAACGCGTTCAACCGTTGTTGGCGGCACGGTCGCTCCACATTTCGCTCGATGCCGGTCAGGCACCCAAAGCGACCGTCCATGGCGATCGCTTCACCCTGCAAACCGCGCTTCACAATCTATTGGCCAACGCGATCGATTTTTCGCCGGAAGACGGGGAAGTGGTGATTCAGTATCGCGTTACCGAGGACGAGGTGACGATCCGGATCTGCGATTCCGGGCCCGGCATTCCCGACTACGCCGAGACGAAGGTTTTTGACCGGTTTTACTCTCTCAAGCACACCATCTCCGGCAAGAAGAGTTCCGGATTGGGGCTGTGTTTTGTCAAGGAAGCAGCCGACCTCCACAACGGATCGATTCGATTGGAGCCGAACGATCCCACGGGAGTCTGTGCGATCCTCTCGTTGCCCGTCGCCTAACAAGCTTTTCCCTACATTCCGAGCAACTTGTCCGGAGCGAGATAGTTCTGCACGTAGTCCTTCACGCTATCTTCCAGACTGGTGATTTCCGCATCATAAGCCGCCGAGCGAAGCTTATCGATATTGGCGCACGTATGATACTGATACTTCGCCCGCAGATGATCTGGCATATCGATAAACTCGATGTTCGGCTCAAGATCCATTGCCTGGAAAATCGCAGTCGCCAGATCGACCCAGGTTTTCGCGATTCCTGAACCGACGTTGTACAATCCACCCGCATCCGCATGGTTCGCGAGATGAATGGAGATGGCCGTGGCGTCTTTGACATAGAGAAAGTCGCGTTCCTGCTTTCCGTCCTCGTAATCCGGACGATGACTGCGGAACAGCTGGACCTTGCCCGTATCGCGGATTTGCGCGAACGCCTTGTTCACCACGCTGCGCATGTCGGCCTTGTGATCCTCGTTCGGCCCAAACACGTTGAAGTATTTCAGGCCGACAATCTGATCGAGAAATCCGTTTCGCTGCGCGTAAAGATCGAAGAGGTGCTTCGAGTAGCCATACATGTTGAGCGGGCGCAGTTTGACAATGTCAGGGTCCTGATCATCCATTCCGTGCTCGCCATCTCCATAGGTCGCGGCTGAGGACGCGTAGACAAATCGGGTGTCGCGGGCGAGAGACCACTTGGCGAGAAGCTTGGTGAATTCGAAGTTGTTCCGCATCAGGTAAGCGGAATCGCGCTCGGTCGTGGCGGAGCAGGCGCCCAAATGGAAAACCTGGCTGACGTTCCCGAGGAAGTCCGGCCGGGCTTCAACCTGTTCGATCAGCACATCGGCGTCGACATAGTCGGCATAGCGAAGGCCCACCAGATTGCGCCACTTTTCATCGGAATGAAGCCGGTCACTGATGATGATGTTGTCAAAACCCCGCTCGTTCAGAGCCCAAACCATGGCGCTGCCGATAAACCCGGCACCACCGGTAACCAAAATAGAATCCGTTTTCATAACTCAGGCGCCTCCGTTCGTGCGGAGGAAAAGATAATAGCAATAGCCCAGATAGAGGAGAAGCAGGACGATGCCTTCCAGGCGATCCAGTCTCTTGCGGGTAAACATGAACGGGGCGACGATCAGAAGCGCGGCGATCATCACCATCACGTCAACATTGCTGACGCCATCGACCGTCGCCATCGGTTTCATCAGGACCACGATCCCGAGGACCGCGGTGATGTTGAAAATGCAGGATCCAATCGCGTTCCCAACGACGATGTCCCCGTGTCTGCGAATCGTGGCGACGATTGCCGTCGCAATTTCCGGGAGAGATGTTCCGATCGCGATCAAGGTCAGGCCGATGATGGGTTGTGGGACCCCAAAATGTTCGGCAATCGCGACGGAGCCGGTTTTGAGCGATTCGGCGCCGGCAACGAGCAGCACCAGGCCGATGAGAATGAGGCCAATGTCGATCAGGGCCTTGACCAGGCTGGGTTTGGTCGTTTCGCCAACCTCTTCCTCAAATTCTTCGAGCATGGCGGGCTCAGCGCCTTTCTTGACCAAAATTCCGCAGGCGATCAGGTAGGCCACAATGCCGGCAAACAGCAGGGCGCCTTCGCCGCGGGAAACGGCGTGGTTCCAAACGACGAATCCAAAGACGAACGAACCCACGATCAAGACCGGCATGTCGAACTTCAGAATCTGGCGATGGACGGAGAGGGGTCGAATCGCGGCCGCGATGCCCAGCATCAGCAGAATGTTGCAGATGTTGGAACCGACCACGTTTCCAACCGCAGTTCCGGTCAGCCCTTCCTTGTTCAGGGAAATTCCGACGAAAAGCTCGGGCGCGCTGGTGCCGAAGGCGACAATCGTCAGGCCGATGATCAATGGGGAAACGCCAAACATGCGGGCCATGTTCACGCTCCCTTTCACGAGCCATTCGGCTCCAAAAAAGAGAAGGACGATTCCGAACAGAACCAAGCCTGCGTTGGCGGGCAGTCCTTCAAATTGAAGATTTGGGAGATTATTCATGGTCAGCGAAAGGGCGGTTATCCTGCCGAGTGCGCACGCCTTCGCCAAGGGAAAATCCAAGAAAATGCCCAAGCCCAGAATCGGGCAAAGCCCCCGAGTTTATCGAGCGTCGCGGCGTGGAGCATTTCCTCCAGTTGATTGAACTCTTTTCCGGCCTTGAGGAGCCGCGTGTTGTAAATCACGTCCTTCGCGCGTCCTGACGCATCAAATTCGACCGGCATCGTCAGAATATTCTGCAGCAGGATCATCGACCAACTTCCTCCCAGGACAGCCATGCCGACTCGCGGCCGGATCACCATCAGGGGCAGGGAAATCGCGAAAAAGAGAGTCGTGAGGTAAGCGGTCGATTTGATGGCGGATTGGCGCCACAGCAGCGGTTTGTGGCCGGCCGCATGTTGAATGGCGTGTCCGGCCTCATGCGCCGCGATTCCGGCGGCGGCGAGGGTTTGGCCGTGAAAATTCTCCGGCGCGAGTTTCAAGGTTTTGGTGCGCAGATCGTAGTGATTCGTCAGGAGTGCGCGACTCTCCACAACCTCCACATCCTCAATTTTTTTCAGAGAGAGAATGCGGCGGGCCAATTCGGCTCCGGTGAGATCCAGCGAGAAGTCCTCCAAGCGAAACTTTCCTTCGCGTTTGAGGCGAAATTGACGCGCCGCCATCCCAATCAAGGAGGAAATGCCGAAGAGGAGGATGCCGATTCGAAGGAGCATGGGTGGGAAGATCAGCGCGATTGCCGGTCAGCAGGCTGATTCGCGGGTTTTTGGGAAATCCAGTGAAGCCCAGCCTTGCCCGAGTTTCAACTCCACCCCGCACCGAGTTTTGACACTCAATCTGCCGAAAATGCGTAAATTCGTCGATTGATGAACCGCCGGGATTAGGGCAACGATGCTGCGCCCACGCGTTCAATCTCAGCGTAACGGTTTCTGACCGACATGGAAGCACTCATCACATGGTTCACCAAGAATCACGTCGCCGCCAATTTCCTGATGGCGTTCGTGGTGGTTTTGGGAATCACCACCTGGCCAACGCTGAAGTCCGAGATTTTTCCGGAAACTTCCATGGACGCGTTTGTCGTGAGTGTGCCGTTTCCGAACGCGACTCCCGAGGAGGTGGAAAAAGGCGTGGTCGTCCCGATCGAGGAGGCGATTCAGGACCTCGACGGCATCAAACGCATTCGCTCGACCGCTTCCCCCAGCGTCGGCTCCGTGGTGGTTGAGGCCGAAGTCGGCTACAAGGTCCGCGACCTGATGGACGACGCGAAAACGCGGATTGATGCGATTCAGAACTTTTCCGAGGAAGCCGAAGAACCGATCATCGAGGAACTCATCATCAAAAACAAGGTGCTGAGCATCGCCCTTTCCGCCCAGACCGATGAAAAGACGCTGGTTGATCTGACGGAGCAGGTTCGCGAGGCGTTGCTGGTCTACGGTGGCGGCCCTTCCCGAATTACTCAGGCCGTTGTCGCGGGGGCGCGTGAATACGAGATTTCGATTGAGGTCTCCGAGCATACCCTGCGCCAATATGGGCTCACTTTCGATCAAGTCGCGGCCGCCGTTCGCCGCTCTTCGCTGGACCTGCCGGGAGGATCGGTCAGGACGCCCGGTGGCGAGATTCTGATTCGGACCGAAAAGCGTCGCTACACCGCGCCCGAGTTCGATTCCATCACCGTGGTGACGCGGCCCGATGGTTCCTCGGTCAAGCTCGGCGAAATCGCGAAGGTCATTGACGGCTTTGAGGAGGTCGATCTCTCGAACCGCTTCGACAAACGGCCAGCCATGCTCATCAACGTCTACCGGGTCGGAAACGAGGACACATTGAAAGTCGCGAGTGCGGCCAAGAAATTTGTCTACGAGGAAGCGCCCAAGATTCTCCCGGACGGAGTGCAACTGGAGGTTTGGCAGGATGACTCGACCTACCTCTCCGGTCGCATGAACCTGCTGGCGAAAAACGGAATCGCCGGGCTTCTGCTCGTGGCGCTCGTGTTGACGCTCTTCCTCAGGCCTTCCCTGGCCCTGTTGGTCGCTCTCGGAATTCCGGTTTCCTTTGCCGGGGCCATCGCGATGATGCCCTACATGGGGATTTCGATCAACATGATCAGCCTCTTCGCGTTCATTCTCGTCCTCGGGATTGTGGTGGACGACGCGATTGTGGTTGGGGAGAATGTGTATCGCCGCATTCGCAACGGGGAAGATCCCAAAATCGCGGCACCGAAAGGAACCCATGAGGTGGGGGTCGTGGTGATCTTTGGAGTGATCACCACCATGGTCGCGTTTACGCCGATGTTGGGACTCAGCGGGTTCAGTGGCAAAATTTGGCCGAACATTCCGCTTGTCGTCATTCCGACGCTCATGTTTTCGCTGGTTCAGTCGAAACTGATCCTGCCGGCGCACTTGAGTTATCTTCGGCCGCATGATCCGGATCGCAAAGTCGGGCCGATCATCAGATTTCAGCAGAAATTCGCCAATGGGTTGGAGATGATCATTGAGCGCTTCTATCGCCCATTTCTCAGGGTCTGCCTGAATGGCCGATATGCGGTCCTCTGCACCTTCATTGCCATTCTCGTGGTGACGATCATGACCGTCGTAACCGGGATCATCAAATTCACCTTTTTCCCGAACGTCGAAGCGGACATCGTCTCCGCGAAGCTTGAAATGCCGACTGGCGTGCCGTTTGAGACAACATCCGAAGCGGTGCGGCAAATCGAGCGCGCGGCGGAAAAAATCAAGGAAGAGTATACCGACAACGAGGGACGTGCCGTGGTCAAACACATGCTGGCGAGCGTCGGCTTTCAGCCCTTTCAAACCGGGACCAACACGGAGGATTTTCCGGCCGCGGCGCACCTGGGAGAAGTGACGCTCGAGCTTCAACCCGCGAAAGATCGCGACATCACGGGGGACGAAATCGCTTCGATCTGGCGCAAGTATACCGGTGCGATTCCCGGGGCGGTCGATCTCGCGTTTCAGACTGTGGTCGCGGGGGGCGGCAACGCGATCGACCTGGAGATTTCCGGGGACGATCTCGATCAACTTGAACTGGCGGCCACCGAGGTCAAAGAGGCGTTGGCGGAATTCAAGGGTGTGATTGACATCGCGAGCAGCAACCGGGAGGGAAATCGCGAATTGAAGTTGGACATCAGTCCAAGTGCCGAGGCGCTCGGTTTGCGGTTGGACGATGTCGCGCGTCAGGCGCGCCAGGGATTTTATGGCGATGAAGTGCAACGGCTCCAGCGCGGTCGCGACGAGGTCCGCGTGTTTGTGCGCTACCCCGAGGATGAGCGGGAATCGATCACCAATCTGCTTCAAATGAAGGTGCGCGGCCCCGATGGCGCGGAGATTCCGTTTGGCGAAGTGGCGACGGCAGAGTGGGGGAGATCCTACGATTCAATTCAACGTTCCGGTCGAAGGCGCGCCGTGCGAATCACCGCCGATATTGATCAGACCTCGGGCGCCAATTCCAACGAGGTGGTCGCAGCCATTACCGCTCCGGACGGAGTGCTCTCGACCCTGGGCCAGAAATATCCGGGGATGTCGTATTCCTTCGAAGGTGAGCAAAAAGACCAGAACGACTCCATCAAGGAAATGATGGAAAAAGCGCTCCTTGCCCTGCTCATCATGTATGTGCTCATGGCGATTCCGTTGAAGTCCTATTTCCAGCCGATGATCGTCATGTCCGTCATCCCGTTCGGTCTCGTCGGCGCCGTCTTCGGGCACCTCCTCATGGGCTTCAACTTCAGCATCATGTCGATGTGCGGAATCGTCGCACTGGCCGGTGTCGTCGTGAACGACAGCCTCGTCCTCGTCGACTACGTCAACCGTTATCGCGCCTCCGGCCACACCCTGGTCGAAGCGGCGTGGGAAGCGGGTGCCGCCCGATTCCGTCCGATTTTGCTCACTTCGATGACGACCTTTGCCGGCCTGACTCCGATGCTCCTCGAAACCGACATCCAGGCCCGCTTTCTCATCCCCATGGCGGTCTCCCTCGCCTTCGGAATCCTCTTTGCGACGTTCATCACCCTGATTCTGATTCCGTCCGTCTACCTGATTCAGAACGATTTTTCGGTTCTTCTTGGAAAGCTTTTCGGGAAGGGTGGTGAGAAGCAACCGCTGGCGGACGGTTGAAACCGATTCGAGTGAAGCCGGGCAAACGTCTTCTGCGGACGACTGCTTGAATTCTTGGGGACGTTCCCTTTAGTCGCAGCATGAGCGACGACGCAAAATCCCTTCAATCGTTTCCGGTCGCCAGTGGCGCGGCATTTCCTTCCATTGGTTTGGGCACGTGGAAGATTCCTCACGAGACGCTGCCCGGTTTGATTCCCACCGCGTTGGAGATCGGTTATCGGCATTTGGACTGTGCCTGCGACTATGGGAACGAAGAAGCGGTTGGAGTTGGGCTCAAGGCGGCGTTGGACAAGGGAATTTGCTCCCGGGACGATGTCTGGGTGACCTCAAAATTGTGGAACACCTTTCACGAGCCCAAACACGTTCGCGCCGCTTGCGAGCGCTCCCTGCGCGATCTTCAACTCGATGAACTGGACTTGTATCTGGTCCATTTCCCGATTGCTTTGGAATATGTTTCCCCGGATGAACGTTATCCCCCGGGTTGGTTTTTCGACGATGCGAAGCCGGAGCTGGGAATGAAGCCGATTGAGGTTCCGTTGGCCGAGACGTGGGCGGCGATGGAGGCTCTGAAGGAGGCCGGGCTCGTCAAGGAGATCGGCGTCTGCAACCTGAACATTTCGTTACTGCGAGATTTGCTCACCACCTGCTCGATCCGCCCTGCGGTTCACCAGGTTGAAATGCACCCGTATCTCACCCAGCCCCGGTTGATGCGTTACTGTGAGGCGGAGAAGATTCGCATCACGGCGTTTTCTCCATTTGGGGCGAGTTCCTACGTTCCGCTCAACATGGCCAAGGCGGAAGAGTCACTCTTTGATGATCCGGTGATGCAGGCGATCGCGGATCGGCATGGGCGCACGATCGGCCAGGTCGCGCTCCGCTGGGGGATTCAGCGCGAAACGGTCGTGATTCCCAAAACGCAGACCGAAACCCATTTGCGGGAGAACTTCTCGATCTTCGATTTTGAGCTGAGCGAAGACGATATGCAGCAAATTGAAGGATTGAATCAGCATCGCCGATTCAATGATCCCGGTGAATTTTGCGAAGCCGCGTTCAACACCTTTTTCCCGATTTTCGACTGATTTCTTAGGGTGCGTTCGACTGGTCTGGCCACCGCCTCAGGAAGCACCAGTCTATCCTCATTCCATGTCTTCTGTGGTTCGCCGCCGCGTGGCGCAACCGATGGTTGGGCTGATCTACGATCGGCCCATTACGGCTGGCCTTTTTTAGTCGTCCTGTTCCTCGCCTTCCCTCACCACCGTTTCCGGAGCGGCAAGCTCTTCATCATAATGCACCTGTTTCCGAGATTTGGCGGGAGGGACCTCTTCGACGAGCTCGCCGTCGCGCACGACGACCAACGGCGCTCCGGTCTGCCGGCTTCGCTCGGCGGCGACTTCATAGGCGCGATCCAAGGCCGCTTCGATTTTCTCACGCGTCAGGTTCATCATTTTTCGACTCTAACAGCTTCCGCTTACCCGCATTATCGTAGAGATACCAGTCATCGACAATCGGTTTGTAGATATCGTGGAAATTGCGCAGCCCTTTCTCGAATCGGCGCTCGATGTCTTCCGGGGGGATGTTATGCCCGCCGTGTTGCACGCGGGCAGCCACCCGCTTCTTCGATTGCAGGGCGGATTGGAGCTTTAGATAGATTAGCGTCACTTTGTAGCCTTGTTTCTTCCAGTCCAAGATTCGGCGCACCCAAGCCTTGCCGCTCAGTGTCGTTTCGATGCAGAAACTGGCCCGGTTCTCGACCTGTTCGCCGATGGCTGTAAACATTTGCCGGCCGGCTTGCACCGCGACGGCTTCGGGATGGTCCGGATTCAGCTCAGCGGCGATCACATCGGCGTTGATGAAGGGCATGTCGGGGATTTCGTTGCCGATGATCTCCAGCGCAAAGGTCGTCTTCCCAGCCCCATTGGGCCCGGCGACGATCAGCACTTCCGGCGGTTCCGCATCCATCTCGGCTCAAACCGGAAACCGGTAGCCAATCCAAGTCAATGCCGACTTCGAGAACTCGTTTCGCGATAATCAACGATTGACTCGGGGATGAACGGAAAGCGGGATCCTGGTTGCGCAGGGCCGGGGGCCGTTTCATAGATGCCGTCATGAAAATCCCGCTGCGACATGGAGTATTTCTGGCGCTTTTTCTCTGGCCGTGGCTGTGCCAGTCGGAAACGCAGCGTCCCAATGTCATCCTCTACATGGCCGATGACATGGGGTTGGGAGATACCAGCGCTTATCAGGATTTTACCGGCAACGCCGATGACGTCCAGGTGGCGACGCCGAACATGGAACGCCTTGCCCGGATGGGAGTGCGCTTCACTGATGCCCACACCCCGGCTTCGCGCTGCACTCCGACGCGTTACGGGTTGTTGACGGGACGTTATCCGTGGCGAAATCGGCTAAAGTGGTGGGTGCTCTTTGGCTCGCAGGGCGATCCCATGATAGAAGCCGGTCGTCCCACGCTGGGAACCCTGTTTCAAAGCGCGGGCTATGGAACGGCGATGTTCGGGAAATGGCACGTTGGCCTGCGCTACCGCCAGGCCGACGGCAAACCCGCAGCTGGTTGGGAAGACGCGGATCTGTCCCAACCCATGCACACGACTCCGCTGGATCACGGGTTTGATTTGGTTCGATTCACGTCGCGTTCGCACGGAACGTCCGGTCCGGGGATGAAGGCAAAGGGCGATTCCAAGAGAAATGGCCCAAACCAGAAGGTGGGGCCGGGACACATCGATGGGCGTAAGATCGTTGGCGCGACGGGGAATGGGAAGGAACTTGTGACGGAAGGTCCGGATGCCTACGTGCTGACCAAGTTGGGAAGCCGCCATTCGGACAACGCAATCCGTTATCTGGATTCGCATCTCGCCGGTGCGGCGAATGCGGAAAAACCCTTCTTCCTCTACTACCCATCGAATTCGAATCACGGTCCCTACACGCCGGATGAGTCGATCGGAGGAGTGCCAGTGGCGGGAGCTTCCCGAACCAAATCCGGCAAACCGATGGATGCGCGGCATGACTACATTTACGAGAACGATGTCGCATTGGGGTGCTTGTTGGATTATCTCGAGGCGAACGAGGATCCGAGGAATCCTGGGAAAAAGCTCTCAGAAACGACCTTGGTCAGCTTTACGAGCGACAACGGAGCCGAGAAGAAATCAACCATCGCGACGGGGCCTTTTCGAAGTCACAAAGGGTCCTGTTACGAGGGCGGTCACCGCGTCCCGTTTTTGGTCAGTTGGGCGGAGGGAGGAATTGGCGATGGTGATGCGGAAACGGTTGGCGTGACCAGTGCTGCTCCGATCGGGTTGGTGGATCTGTTTGCGACGTTTTCCGAAATTCTTGGGCAACCGCTTCCGGACCTGTCAGCAGGAGAAAAGGGTGGGGAAGACAGCGCTGGTGTTCTGATGGCTTTCCGGGGGGAAGAGATGACGACTCGGGCGCCGATGTTCTACAGCGATCACAAAGAGGCGAGCAGGACCGATCCGGCTGTTCTGGCGATGCGACTCGATCATCCCGAAGTCGGCGGCCAGGTGGTTCCGGGAAAATGGAAGGTGTTCTTTGATGCCAAATTGGTTCGGGAAGGTGTCGCGGTACCGTTTGAACTTTACGACTTGAGCACGGATCAATGGGAACAGACGAATCGCCTTGGCGAAAGCGAACTGAAGCCGTTGGTGGAGCACCTATCCGCCGTTGCAGAGTGTCATCGCAATGCGGGAGGGCATCGCCTTGCCGGCATGAGTTCTGCAGAGCGCGTGGTTTTTGAATTTGGTTCCCTTCATGAGCAGTCGGCGAGTGCGGCGACGTTGACTCATGGAGGGCTGAGTTTGGTGATGAGCGCGGCGAAGGGGCCGGAGATTCTCGCGGATCGCAAATTCAGGATCAACGATCGCGGCTTGGGCGTCGGTGGCGGAAAGTTCGATCAGGTCGAGAGCGGCGAGGCCTTGCTGATCAGTTTTGATCGGGACGTGATATTGGAGGGCGCGGAGATTGTGGCTGGAAATGGCGTCTGCGGCGGATTTTATGAGGTGGGATCTCACGCTCCGCTCGCGATTTACTGTGTCGATGCCGACAACGATGCGAAGGAACAACAGGGAATTCTCAGCGATCTCGGCGTTCTGCGGAAAGGCGAAACGCTCCGATTGGACAGCAGTCCCCATTTTGGCGTCGAAGCCGCCGGCCAATGGCGCCTGCGAAGCTTGGCGGTTCGACCCTTGAACTAAATTCTTGTCGATCCTCCAAAGCCTGCTCATGCTTCGACTTCATGAAAGCCCTGTTTCAACCCCCGCTCCTCCTCGGCCTGCTCTTGGCTGGGGTTTTTGCTTCCGTCAGCCATGCGGCTGAGACCCCGAATGTCATTGTCATCATGGCGGATGATTTGGGCTATGGCGATCTCTCCTGCTATGGCGCGACGAAATTCAAAACGCCGCACATCGACCAATTGGCGGCGGAAGGGATTCGCTTCACAAGTGGCTACTGCTCGGCCTCGACCTGCACGCCGACCCGCTATTCGTTTTTGACCGGCAACTACGCCTTCCGCACCAAGGGAACCGGAATCGCGCCGCCGAACGGGCCTGCGATCATCAAACCGGGAATGATGACCCTGCCGTCCCTGCTGAAGAAAGCCGGTTACCAGACGGCGGTGATCGGGAAATGGCACCTTGGTCTTGGTGGACCGGACGGACCGGACTGGAATGGCGAGTTGAAGCCGGGTCCGCGGGAAATTGGCTTCGACTACAACTTTCTTCTGCCGACCACGAACGACCGCGTTCCTCAAGTCTACGTCGAAAACAGCCGCGTTCTCAATCTCGACCCCGCCGATCCTCTTTGGGTGGGGAGGAAGAAGCCGAGTCCGGAGCACCCCACCGGCATCACCCATCGCGACTCGCTGAAGATGGATTGGAGCCACGGGCACAACTCCACCATCCACAACGGAATCAGCCGGATCGGATTTTACACCGGTGGTCATGCCGCTCGATTCCGCGATGAGGATCTCGCGGACAAATGGGTCGAGAAATCGGTAGAGTGGATTGAGGCGAACAAAGAGGGACCGTTCTTCCTCTTTTTTGCTTCGCACGAGATTCACGTCCCCCGGATTCCGCACGAGCGTTTTCAAGGCAAAACCGGCATGGGATTTCGCAGCGATTCGATCTTGTCGCTCGATTGGTGTGTCGGCGAGCTGATGGCTGCGCTGGATCGATTGGAGTTGGCGGAGAACACCATGATCGTGTTTTGCTCGGACAACGGCCCTGTGTTGGATGATGGCTACAAAGATGACGCGGTGGAAAAGATTGGCGATCATCGGGCCGCCGGACCGTTTACGGGTGGCAAGTACAGTGTCTACGAGGGAGGAACCCGGACCCCGTTCATCACGCGGTGGAAGGGGCGGATCCAGCCCGCCGTCAGTGACGAAGTCGTTTGCACGATCGATCTAGCCACCAGTCTCTCCCTCCATGCCGGAGTCGAGATTCCCGAAACCGCGTTCACCGACAGCATCGACGTGATGGGAGCCTTGATTGGCGAATCCGGAGCCAAAGGCCGCGAGAACCTGATTCAACAGGACAACGGCGGAAAAGGAAACTTTGGGTTTCGGGTTGGAAATTGGAAACTGGTTCGCCACGATAAAAAATCGGCCCGCAATCTGGTCGTCGAAACCAAACTTGCCAACACGTCCGTGCCGCAGTTTCAACTCTTCGATCTGTCCAAGGATCCTGCGGAAAAGACCAACGTCATCGCCGAAAATACGGAGATCGCCGAGCAACTCAAAGCCGGGTTGGAGAATCTGATCGAGGCTGGTCGCAGCCGGAAATAGTCATGCGCTGGCTCATCCTCTGTTTGGCTTGTTTCGCAACGTCCTTGGCGCAGGCTACCGATCGTCCCAACATCATTCTCGTCTTCATCGACGACATGGGGTGGGGAGATTTCTCCTGCTTTGGCAACACCGAAGCTGAAACGCCGAACATCGATCGATTGGCGGCAGAGGGAATCGCGTTCGAGCAATTCTACGTCAACTCACCCATTTGCTCTCCTTCGCGAGTCGCCATCTCGACCGGGCAATATCCCCAGCGTTGGCGGATCACTTCCTACCTCAACCATCGCAAGAGCAATGCCCATCGTGGCGTTGCCGATTGGTTGGACCCGAAGGCGCCGATGTTGGCTCGCTCGCTCCAAAAGGCTGGTTATGCGACGGGGCATTTCGGCAAGTGGCACATGGGTGGCCAGCGTGATGTTCACGAAGCGCCCCTCATTACGGAATACGGCTTCGACGAGTCGATCACCAACTTCGAGGGGCTTGGTGCGCGGGTGCTGCCGCTGAGGTTCAGTCCGGGGAAGGATCCGGTGCCGCACAATCTCGGTTCTCACACCTTGGGTCATGGACCGGTGATTTGGCATGATCGCGCCTTCGTCACGGAGAAGTTTGTCGAGTCCGCCGTCGTGTTTGCGAATTTTGCCGCGAGCCAGGACCAACCCTTCTATCTCAATCTTTGGCCGGACGATGTCCACACGCCCATGCATCCGCCGCTCGATCAATGGGGCGATGGGAGCAACCGGCACCTGTATCTCAAGGTTCTCGAGACGATGGATCAGCAGCTTGGGGTGCTGTTCGACGCGGTTCGTTCCCACGAAAAGTTGCGGGACAACACGATGATCCTGGTTTGCTCGGACAACGGCCCCGAAGTCGGGTTTGGCTCTGCCGGGCCTCTGAAAGGTCACAAGGCGACGCTCTTTGAAGGCGGCGTTCGTTCGTCGCTGGTGGTTTGGGCACCGGGATTGATGGCCGAGGAAGCCCGGGGCACCCGAAACACCACTTCGGTCTTTTCAGCGATCGACCTGGTTCCCTCGTTGCTCGCCATTTCCGGGGTGGAGCCTCCAAAGGAAACGAAGTTTGACGGAGAGAACCTCGAGAAGACCCTTCTTGGAACGGAACCAACCTCGCGTCGCGCGCCCCTCTTCTTCCGGCGCCCGCCGGATCGGGCAAACTTCCGGCATTACACCAATTTGCCGGACCTGGCTGTCCGCAGCGATCGCTGGAAGTTGACTTGCGATTATGAAGGAAACCAAGTCTCGCTCTTCGATCTGAATTCCGATCCCGCCGAAGAAACCGATGTTTCCGGCGAGAATCCTGAAGTGGTCAGTCGATTGGTTTCGGAACTGTTGGCGTGGAATCGGCAACTACCGGCCGACAACGGACCAAACCTGGAAGGCGATCAAAAGTCGAAGCCGGGACCAACGAAGCCTTAGAGCTCGTTAGGCGGCGTCTTTTTCAGACGACTCTTCGATCAACTGGATCGGCTCGGTGATTCCTTCGACCACATCGCGATTCAACGTGATCTGGCTGAGGTTGTCGTTGCTCGGTGCCTCGAACATGACTTCGAGCATCAGCTTTTCGAAAATGGAGCGCAGGGCGCGAGCGCCGGTTCCCCGCTTGATAGCTTCGTCGGCCAAGGCTTCGAGACCGTCCTCGGTTATTTTCAGATCGACGCCATCCATCGCCAGCAACTTGCTGTACTGCTTGATCATGGCGTTCTTCGGTTCGGTCAAAATCTGAACCAATTGGTCGCGTTCGAGTTTTTCGAGCGCAGAAATGATGGGCAGACGTCCGATGAATTCCGGAATCAAACCAAAGCCGAGGAGATCTTCCTGAGTGGCCTGGGTGAGCCTGATTTTCTCGTGATCGACGTGCTCGTTTTCCTCGTTGTGGAAGCCGAGAACCTTTTTGCCGACGCGGCGACCGATGATTTCTTCCATTCCGACAAACGCACCGCCGCAGATGAAGAGAATGCGTTCGGTGTTGACCTGAATGTATTCCTGCTGCGGGTGCTTGCGTCCGCCTTGCGGTGGAACGTTGCAGACCGTGCCTTCAAGAATTTTGAGGAGCGCCTGTTGCACGCCCTCGCCCGATACGTCGCGAGTGATGCTGACGTTTTCGGTCTTCCGACCGATCTTGTCGATCTCGTCGATGTAAATGATGCCGAGTTCTGCCTTTTTGACGTCGTAATCGGCGGTCTGAAGAAGGCGGAGAATGATGTTTTCGACATCTTCACCCACGTAGCCGGCTTCAGTCAGCGTGGTTGCGTCTGCAATGCAGAAGGGGACGTTGAGAATCCGAGCCAGGGTTTTGGCGAGAAGCGTTTTTCCGGATCCGGTTGGCCCGATCAGGAGAATATTGCTCTTCTCGATCTCCACATCGCTGTGAGGACCGGTGACCCCATCCTGATTGATCCGCTTATAGTGGTTGTGAACCGCAACGGAGAGAACCTTTTTCGCGATGTCCTGACCAATGACGTGCTGATTCAGTTCTTCAAAGATCTCCCGAGGCTTGGGGACGGAAAATTCGGAACTGGGTTCGGAGCTTTCCTCTCCCAACTCCTTGTCCAGGATACCTTTACAAACATTGATGCAGCTATCGCAGATGTAAACACCTGGGCCTGCGATCAGTTTTTTGACTTCGGCATGACTCTTTCCGCAGAAGGAGCACATGGTCAGATTGGAAGCTCTCGCCATAAATACTATAGAAAAAGAATAAAGGTTCGGGAGTGGCCGTAAAATAGTCGCCGTTTTACCGAAACGCCAACGTTTTCACATCAGGGCACAATCCTTCAATGGGAAGACGAACGCGGGGTCCGGAACTTCACCGTTTTTACTCTCCTTCTTTGCTGCGATCGAAAACCTTGTCGACCAAGCCGTATTCTTTAGCTTCGTGGGCGCTCATGTAGTAATCGCGATCCGCGTCTTTCTCGACCTGCTCAACGGACTTGCCGGTGTGATGGCTGATGATCTTGTTGAGGCGGCGTTTCAGGTTGTACATGAACTCCACGGTGCGTTCGACATCGCTGGCCGTTCCCTGGGCTCCGCCGGATACCTGGTGAATCATGATGTGGCTGTTGGGCAACGCAAAGCGCTTACCGGCAGCACCTGCACAGAGGAGAACGGCGCCCATGCTGGCGGCCATTCCCATGCAATAGGTGTTCACATCACAAGTGACGAACTGCATGGTATCGTAGATTGCCAATCCCGCCGTTACCGAGCCACCCGGGCTGTTGATGTAGATGTTGATATCCTTTTTGGGATCCTGCATCTGCAGGTAAAGCATCTGGGCGATGAGGTAGTTCGCCAACGGATCACTCACTTGTTCCCCCACAAAGATGATCCGGTCTTTCATCAACCGGGAAAGGAGGTCAAATTGGATCAAGGTGCCGCCCTCTTTTTCGATAACGCTCACATTTTGAGGCGCTTGGACAACTCGCTGCTGAAGGTGGGCAGGGAGCAAGGGAGAAGTTCCCAGGATGTCTTTTTTGATCTCGGTGTTTGGCTCAAACATGGTATGAATTGGATAAAGTGGTTATTGGGCGACGAAAGACGGCAAAAATTCGAGCGGATTAGACTCAAATCCCCGACCGCAGCTTACTCAGCCTTCTCATCCGAAGCCGATTCCTCGTCGTGTGAATGGTCGTGATCGTGGCCTTCGTGACCGTGATCATGTTCGCAATCATGCGCCGGTGGTTCCGTTTCCGTGACACTAGCGTTATCCCTAAGGAATTCAAGAGTCTTGCTGGTCACGATCCGGTTCGCGATCTGGCCGAAGCCGTTCGCCTTCTGCACCTGCTTAATGTAGCTGTTCAGCGAAACATTACTCTGGGCCGCCAACTGTGAGCAGTAGCCAACGATCTCGTTTTCTTCGGCCCGGATTTCCTCTTTTTTGGCGATTTGCTCCAAAATGAAGCTCGTTTTGACGTTCGCTTCGGCCTGTTGTGACGCGTAGCTGATGATTTCGTCCTTCTTCTCCTCCAAATCATCCTCCGTTGCCCCGCGTTGCGCGATATTCTGGGCAATTTCGTTCACCTGGCGCTGAGTCTCGCCAAACACGACCTGTTGAGGAAGCTCGAAATCCAATTCCTTGTCGAGATACTCCAGAATCTGCGTCGTCATCTCCTCGTTCCGCTGCATTTTCTTGTAGCCTTCGATCTGCTCCTTGGTCCGCTCGCGAAGCGCCTCAAGCGTCAATCCTTCCTCAATCTTTCCAGCCATTTCATCGGTCCAGTCGGGAATCACCTGCTTTTTGAGTCCCTTTACCTCGGCATGGTAGTTCACGACCTTGCCCCGCATGGGTTCAGCCGGGAATTCGTCGTCGAGCGTGATGTCAAAATCCTTGGATTCGCCGACGTTCAGGCCCACCAATTGCTCGCAAAAACCGGGAAGAAAGGTGTCCTCACCCATCCGCAGCCAGGCATCTTCGCCTTTGGCAAGTTGGCCGGTTTCCTTCTCGTCGAGAGGAACGCCGTCCATCACCCCGCCGTAGTCAATCACCACAAAATCGCCCATCTCGATCGGGCGACCATCGATGTCCTCATATTGGGCCATCCGGGAGCGCATGTGCTCCATTTCGTGATCGACATCGTGATCCGTGACTTCAATGCGGGGCACTTCGACGGGAATGTTCTTGTATTCCGGAAGGCTGAACTCGGGAGCGGTCTGGATCTTCGCGACAAACGAAAAGGTGTCGTCGAGGTGGAACTCAGGTTCCTCCACGTTCACACCCAAGACCTCCAGTTCCTCTTTCTTGATGCCCTCGCGATAACCTTCTTCGACCAACTTGGACTGAAGTTGCTCGGTGATCTGCTTGGCATAGCGTTTTTCGACAACGTTCGCGGGAACTTTGCCGGGACGGAATCCGGGGATTTTGGCCTGTGCGGCGAACATGGCGACGATGCCTTTGCGCTCTTTTTGGACGACTTCTGCCGGGATTTCGACCCGCATCGTTGCTTGGCAGTCGGGAAGTCGCTCAACGTGGATATTCATGATGTTTCTCCTCAGTAAATTCGAAGTGGTTGATCCCCATTTTGAAGGGGACCGCGACCCTAGGACAGGTTTTTGAAAAACCCAAGCGCAAACCTATCTTCAAAAACACAGAATCCAGAGCGACCGGGTTCCCGCCGCCTAGGTCAGGAACGCGTTCAAGGCGAGATCCGGCACATCGGCACCGATGTAGGCGATCGCGGTGGTGGACGGTCGAAAGGTTTGTTTCGCCAATTCCTGAACCTCTCCTGCCGTGACGCCGCGGAGTTTGGCGAACGATTCCGCAGGCTCGATGACGCGCCCGTAGGCGAGCAGGCTTTCCCCGCACCACATCATCTGGTTGGCGGTGCTTTCCAGCGCCATCCGCCCCTGGCCGATGGTGTAGGTGACCGCCTGATCGAGCATTTTCGCGTTCACTTTGTTGGCTTGAAAGTCGTGAAGACAATCGGCGATCAAATCCAGCGCCTTGGGAACGTTCTCGAGGTCCAGACCCGTCGAAATCGAAAGCAACCCGGTGTCTTCCAGGTTCATCACGTCGCTGAACACGCTGTAGCAAAGGCCGTTTTCCTCACGCAAAACCTGGAACAACTTGCTGCTCATGTTCTCACCCAAGAGCACGTTGAGGATTTTGAGCCCGTGGCGCTCGGTGGCGTGTCGGCCGTGGGTATGGAAGCCGATGCAGACGTGGGCTTGCTCGATGTGGTCGCGAATTTCCTCGCAGCGCCGGGGGCCGCTCTCCTTCATCGATTCCGGAACCTTGGGGCAGGTCAGTTTTTCGCCTTTTGGCAGGTGCTCGACCAGTGGTTGCACCAGGGCGAGAAACTCCGCGTGATTCAGCTTTCCCGCGGCGCTGATGATCAGGTTCTCGCCCGTGTAACGCGTTTGGTGAAAACTGAAGAGATCGCCCCGGTTGATTTCTTCAACCGATTCGGAAGTTCCGGTGATGGGACGGCCGAGCGGATGTTCCGGCCAGGCTGCCGCGCCCAGCAGGTCCTCCACGTGTTGCGACGGGTTGTCGCGATACATGTTGATCTCTTCGAGGATGACCTCGCGTTCGCGCTCGATCTCGACCGGATCGCAGTTTGGGTGGCAGACCAGATCCATGAGGACGTCGGTCAGCAATCCCAGCGTTTCCGCCGGTCCCCGGGTGTAAAAACAGGTATGATCTTCCGTGGTGAAGGCGTCCACGCTCGCGCCGATTCCCTCGATCTCCCGGCTGATCTGAATCGCGTCACGCGTCGGCGTGCCCTTGAAGAGCAGATGCTCCACAAAGTGGGCGATCCCGTTCAATGCTGGCGATTCGTAACGACTGCCGACCGCAGCCCAGGCCCCGACGCAGACGCTTTCCATAAAGGGCATTTCCGCGGTGACGACCGTGACTCCATTCTCCAGAACAGTGGTATTGTAAGTCGCGGCATTCATCTCAAGTTTCGGGCTAAGGTTCCTCGCAAACGGCGCCTCGGCCGTCGTTCGCGGTGAGTTTACGCGTCCAATAGTCGACTCGCCAGTACGAGGTCAGACGGGAAGGTGACTTTTAAATTCGGATGCGGATTCTCGATCAAATAGACGGGTTCGCCAAGTGCTTCAACTGCAGAAACTTCGTCAGTTACGATTTTGTCAGTCTCAAGCACCTGCTGATAGGAGCGGCGAATCAGCTCCAGCTGGAAACACTGCGGCGTTTCCATCGCCCAGAGATGGTCGCGGTCGACGCTTTCCGTGACGCGGCAGGAGTCGTCCGCCCGTTTCAGCGTTTCCGTGATGCGGCGGGCGCAGGAGGCGGCTCCCTGTTCGCGAGCGCCCTTGATGCAGGCCGAGATTGATTCCGCGTGAATCAACGGGCGCGCGCCATCGTGAATCGCGACCAGCCAGCAATCGGGAGAAACCGCATTGAGCCCATTCGCGACCGAAAAGTGGCGTTCGCTGCCACCTTCCACCAGCTTGGTTTGCGGATTCCAACCGCGAATCTGCTCCCAGTTGGAGGTCGAGGTTACGACAATGACTTCGTCAATTTCCGGATGGTCATGAAACGCGGCGAGGCTGCGAGCCAGCACCGGTTTTCCTGACAAATCGGCGAAAAGCTTGTCGAAACCCATCCGGCGACTGGAGCCGGCGGCGACAATAATGGCCGAAGTCATCCGAGTCGTTCCATCACCAACTTGGAAAGCAGTTTGTTGTCGGCGCGACCGGCCGCTTTCTCCTGAAGCTGCTTCATCACGGCGCCCATTTCCTTCTTGGACGTGGCGCCGACTTCCGCGATGACTTCGTCAACGAGTTTGCCGATCTCGTCTTCGGTCATTGCCGCTGGCAGATAGGATTCCAATACCACAATTTCGGCAGCTTCATTGGCGGCGAGTTCGTCACGACCCGCCTCCTTGAAGCTCGCGATCGAATCCTGACGCTGCTTGATCGCCTTGCGCACGATCCCCATCGTATCGGCCTCGTTCAACTCACCATCCGCGCCGTGTTTTTCAATCGTGGCCATCTGGATCGCCGACTTCAGGGAACGCAACACGGTCAGGCGCGGTGCGTCTTTCGCTTTCATCGCGTCTTTAATGTCGGTGACGATCTGTTGGGACAAAGTGCTCATTTCAGACGTAAGCTAGGGGCAATGAGTAAATCCGCAAACGCGAACCTGGCCGGGCGAATCTGGAAGATCGGCCTTGGCCTGAGCCTGATTGCCGTGGGCTCGTTTTTTGTATGGTGGCTTTGGGCCGTCTGGGACAAAGCCGGAGACATGGATGACTGGCAGGAGGCTCCGGGTCAAATCATCGCCTCAAGCGTGGCTGACTGGCGTTACAACGAATTCAGCCGACTCGAATACGAGCCGAGAGTTCGCTACCGGTTCCAAGTCGGCACGAAAGATTACGTCGGCGAACGAATCCGCCGGGTCTCTATCCGCAGCACCTCCTCTGCCAAGGCAAAAAAATGGATCGAACGCTATCCAGCAGGTGAATCAGTGACCGTTTACTTCGATCCCGACGATCCCCAACTTTCCGTCCTCAAGCGCGACACCAAGGCGTCGCTCTATTCCATCTGGTTCCCGTTCCTCTTTGTGGTGGGAGGAGCCGGGATGGTTTTCTCCGCCGTCCGGCCTTAATCGTTTTCGTTATCCGCATCACGGATCGCAGTGAGGGCGTCCAGGAAATCCTGAATGTGCTCACTGGGAAGCATGATGGTGTCTCGTCGACCCCTAACGTCTTCGGTGATTTTCACAAAACGACCCCGGTTGTTTTCCTTGAGGTCGAGGAAGAAGATCTTGCGTTCCGTAATGATCTTTTCCGTATGGATCGGGCCTTGATGGCGTTCGTCTTGTTGGTTGTCGTTATCGCGGTATCCAAACATAGGTAGCGATGGTTGTTTCCTGCAAAGGCCCGGTGAAAATTGGGCAAGCCGAGCCCTTTCGGAATAGGTTGTTGGTTAGTTAGTAGTTATCGGTTAAATAATGCGGGCATATACGCCTGAATCCCAGGGGCAATCAACTGCACAAGTTCAAAGCTTAGGAGCCTCCTCGTTAGAACAAACTTCATAATCCCATGGCAGTACGAACACGGCCCAGAACATTCACGGCCACCGCGCGGGCTTTCTTTGCGCCATTTTCCAAAATCTGGTCAATTTCATCGGGATTTTGGGTCAATTCCTCGCGTTTTGCCCGCATAGGCTCGAAATAATCCCACATTGCAGAGAAAAGGCGCTTCTTGAAGTCGCCATATCCCACGCCCCCTGCTCGGAATTGCTCAGCCATTTCCGCAACGTCTTCCTGGGACGCGAAAAGCTGATAAAGGGCGTAGATCATGGATGCATCGGGATCCTTGGAATCTTCCACGCCCATGGAGTCGGTCACGATCCGCATCACCTTCTTCCGCATCGCTTTCTCCGGCTCAAACAACTCGATCGTGTTGTTGTAGCTCTTGCTCATCTTCTCGCCATCCAGGCCGGGCACTTTGGCGGTCGATTCGCGAATTTTCGGTGTCGGAATCTTGAGGAGTTCTTCACCACCGCCGTAGAGGTTGTTGATCTTGCCGGCGAGATCGCGAGTGACCTCAACATGCTGTTTCTGATCCTTCCCGACGGGGACGACGTCGCTGTCGTAAATCAGAATATCGGCCGCCATAAGGACCGGGTAGGCAAACAATCCGTGGGTTGCTTCCAGACCACGGGCCACTTTGTCCTTGTAAGAGTGGCAGCGCTCCAATAGCCCCATCGAGCAGACGCAACTGAGCAACCAGCTCAATTCCGTGACTTCAGGGACGTCGCTTTGCCGAAAAAAGACCGACTTTTCCGGGTCGAGGCCACAGGCGAGAAAGTCGATCGCCACGTTGCGCACATTTTCCCGCAAGACGGCTGGATCGGTGATCGTCGTCAGGGAATGAAAATCCGCGATGAAGTAGTAGGCCTCGCCTTCATTTTGCAACGCAATCGCCGGCTCCATCATCCCGAAATAATTCCCCAGGTGAAGTCTGCCCGACGGCTGAATACCGCTGAGAATCCGCATCCCGCAGGATTGCTTGCCGCAGCGAGATGTCAACTGTTGGAGGCACCCGAAATCGCCGGAAAGGAGCCGCGATTGGCAACCCGGGACTCTCGAAAATCAGACATTGCCAAATCTTTTGGAGTTTTGTAGACTCGAAGACCTGCTTACATCAACCCACACATACCTCCCTTGATCGATATCATGACGAAACGCCCTATAACCACCAAGCAGGATCACGAATCAGGTTTCTCCCTGGTCGAGCTCTTGGTTGTTCTCACTATCATCGGCATTTTGACTTCGATTCTGCTGCCAACAGGGCACCAAATCATGAAGCAAATGCGCAAAACAGAAGCTCAGAAAACGGCCGTGGAATTGCGGACCGCGATTATGAACTATTATAGCGAATACAAGCGCTATCCCCCAGTGCAGGGCACCACTTCCGGCGGAGACACGCAGGTGGAAACTTCAGGTCAGAATGGACTGATTGCCGGGTTGATGGCTGCCCCGGACAGCAGTTACACGGAGACGATCAATCGCCGACGCATCCTTTTCTTCAGCAGTCGCAAGGCCAAGCGCCCTGGAATGTCGGGGATTTACAAGGAGGGAAGCGGGTATGCGCTTTACGATCCGTTCTTTGACGCCAACGGAAGTCCCTCGAACTACTTCCACGTGATCTTTGATTCGAACTACGACAACGTCATCGAAGTTCCCGATCGCACCGGAAGTGGCACCGAAGAACTCTTCGCGGGTGCCGCCGTTTGGTCGTATGGCCCGAATGGAGAGGCCGGCTCGACGAAAGGCAAGAACGACGACGTTTTCGCCTACTAAACGGCAGAACCTCGAGCGGTAACTTTTTCCAACGCGCCCCGGGGAGAAATCCTCGGGGCGTTTTTTGTGTTACTCGGGAATCTCGTTCAGCGTGTAGTAGCCGACTGTGTGGAGCAGATTCTGACCATCAGTGTTCTTGAGGCCGTCCATTTTCAGCTCGTGGACGTGTCCCTTGGTCATGGGCTCCACCGTGATCCGCAGGGTCTTGCCATCGTCGCTCAGGCTGGAGACGGAAACGGTTGGCTGGAGTTTGTCGACCTCCGGTGACCCGTAACCCGGGCGATACTGGTAAGTGTAGGCACTCATCGAAAGGCTGGCATCGACCGCGCTGGCGGCGTCGACCGGCTTGGTGAAGGTCAATTCGAACCCATCGGGCTTGGCGCGCATTTCGTGAACTTCGAATGGCACCTCGCCGGTCCAGCTTACGCGTTCAAAATTGTAGGGCTGACCTCCGCGTGCTCCCCAACCGCGATTCGATCCGCCGGTGAAAATCACCCCGCTCTCGTGGAGGCGCACCCCAATCAGTCCGCTTTTGAACCCGCTCAGGAAGTGGAACGCGGCACCTTGCCAAACGCCGTTCACCTTCTCCAAAAAGCAGCGTTGGATCTGGGAATGCGTCTGTTCCCCCACAAAAACCTGTCCCGCAAAGGGGCCAAACTTTCCGTTGGTGTCATCCAGAACGACTCCGGTTGGTGACTGGCCGATCTTGCCATGGGGCAACATCACGACCGGTGGCACGTAGGTTGGGATCTTCTCGCGTTCGACCACGGTGCGGCCTTCATCGCTCGCCATCGGGAACGGTGGCTCTTCGCCAATGGCTCCATCGGCAAATTCGAACCAAATGTTTCCATTCGGGTTGCCTTGAAACGACCCCACGGAGGCGTGCTTCAAGGAACTGGAGCCATTCCACGCTCCCTGGTTGTCGGTGTAGAACACTTCATCTTCGGGGCCGAACCCGATTCCGCCGGGGGAGCGAACACCACACGCGGTTGGCGTCATTGTTCCGTCCTCATTCACCCGCAAAACCCAGCCGCGGAATTTCGATTCGCTCGTAAACGAACCGGTCAGGCAAAGCACCGTCCAGATATTGCCTTCGTCGTCGAACCGGGAGCCAAACGCGTATTCGTGGTAGTTCCCGTTGATGCCCCATTCCGCGCTCACCGTCTCGAAAATGTCGGCGCGGCCGTCGCCGTCCTTGTCCTTGATCCGACTCACTTCGGGCCGCTGCGTCACGTAAAGCCAATCATCCCGCCAAGCCAGACCGAGGGGCTCGTGAAGATAACGCGCGAACAATTTCCAATCCGCCTTTGCGGGATCTCCGAACGCGTTGCCGACGCTCCAGACCTCACCGCGGCGGGTGCAGAGATAGACGCGCCCATCCGGGCCAAAATCGACGCCGCCAACCTCGATTGCCGCGCCTTCCGGCGTTTCGAACGGTGTGATCGTGTAGTAGTCGGACTCTTCCTGAGCCTGTGCCAAACCGGCGAGGCAGAATCCGAGGGCGAGGAGGGGTAATTTAAAGTGCATGGGGATGATTTTGGAAAAATGAGATGAACGGCAACGTCGGTAAAAAGGGATTCGCGGGATCAATCTGGTATCCGATGGTGTTGTGGTGGAGGCGTCCCTATTGGGCGGCGGAAACCTTGCCGCCGACGGCTTGGTTCCAGGAATAGGTGACCGTAAGGCTGGACGGCCCGGCGATCTCCACGAGCAGCTCCTTGCCGTTGCGCAGTTTCGGCGTCGCGCCCTCGATCTTGATTTTGGCGCCGGCACCGAGCGGATACCAGCCGTCAACCGGCTCGCCGGAAACGGTGTTGGCCAGGCGAAGATGGGTCCCCGGTTTGGCGCTTCCGGCAAAGGTCAGGTTGCGCGTAACCGCCTCAACGCCTTCGAATCCTGCCGGATCGAAGCGATCCTCGATCTTCAAGTCCTGGAAATCGTAACGGAAGGTGGGGAAACGCTTTTCATCCAATTCATACCCGCGAAACCGGTAGTCTGGATGGCGATGGATGAAGGTTTTGATCGTATTGCGTTCTGCGGGCGGCTTGTCGCGATCATAGGCGACCTTGCCTTCGAATCTGGCGATCCAGGTTTCGCCTTCGTCCTTCAGAACCTGGAGCGGAAGGCCCGGGCCAGGTTTCAACACGTCATACCCGGCCGGGGGCTGGTTTCCCTGTCCGCGATTGGTCCAGTGTCGGCTTGCATCCATGAAGCCACCGCGCCAAACCATGGCCACGTTCATCACATCGGCATCCCAACAGATATTGACACCGCCCGGATATCCCACGGCAATGCCGCGTGGATTGGCGCCTTCGATGAAGTTGCGGTAAAGCACGGCCTCGCCCGGATTTTCGCTCGTCAGCATGATCGGATCAGGCACGGGCTTGGCGGCTTTGGCTTTGACGACGGAATTGGTGAGCGGGACGTTGTTCAGACCGGGGCCATTGACGGCCAGGGAAAGTCCGGTGTGTCCGGCCTTGTCGAAGTAGCGCAGCTCAAAGGTGTGCTCGCCCTCCTGGAGCTTGACCTTGCCTTTCTGGACGGAGCCCATCGCATGAATGCCGTCGTGATCGACGACGCCCTCGCCATCAATCACGAGCCGCGATCCATCGTCGGATGTGAGGAGAAACTCGTAGTTGCCTTCCTTCTCCAGGATCAATTTGCCGCTAAAGACGATCCCGAAGCCGTTTTTCTTCTTCGCGACGCTGATGTCGGCCAATCCGCCGGGAAGCTCACCGGTTGCCTTGGGCTCGAGCGCGGAAAAATCGGGCAGCTTGCCCCAATCCCCTTCGTAGTAGGCGTATTTGAGGTCGTGAACAATCTCCTTCTTCTGGCGAACCTTCATCTTGCCATTCATGAGCAGGGAATGGCCGGGAACGGTGCAGACATAGGGATAGTCGCCCACCTCGGAAGGGGCGACGAAGTAGAGATCCTCCGTTTCGTGGGGATTCAGCAGCTTGCTGGCCACCAGAATCTGGCTGTGATCGGTCTGAACCCAGCCTTTCTCGATTCCCGCCTCGCCCATGTTCCACATTTCCATGGCAAACTTGGAGGCATCGCTGCCTTTGGTCAGGGCGACGAGATTGTGCTGGAGATCGTCGTCGTTGACGAGAGAAACCTTGATCCGGGCACCGGGCTCCACCTCGAAATCCTTCAAGTCGTAGCGCATTTGGCCAATCAACGTCTTGATCGTGATTTGTTGATCGGGATTGCCGGACCATTCCGGGGGTTCAGCCTGAGCCAGAGACAGGCTGAGGAGGAGGGGTAGCAGGAGGCGGGTCATCATCGGTTCAAAACACACTTCCCAAAGGAAGGCAACTTTTCACTCAATTCGGCGGGGCGGGCTTTTGGCAAGCTTGGCGCGCTTGGGAAAGTTGGTTCTTCTTGGGGTTGATGAGCGGCTTGGACCCGGCTTGACATGACTTTGCCGGTATGACAGAATTCTGTCACACCGTAAAGAAACTGGGAAAACAATGGAAATCATCAACTATACCGATGCCCGAAATTCCTTGGCCAAGTTGATGGAGACCGCCCAATCTGACCGTGAACCGGTGACGATCACGCGGAACGGAGTTGGATCAGTGGTCCTCATCGCGGCAGAGGAGTATTCGTCCATGGTCGAAACGTTGCATCTTCTTTCCACGCCTACGAATGCCGAGCGCATTCGTAGGAGCCTGGCGGATTATGAGGCGGGGAACACCGTGGATGGGGCGTTAGCCGGCGACTGATCATGAACCTGAAATGGGTCCCCGATGCATGGGAAGACTATTTGTTTTGGCAGGAATCGGCCAGTCGCAAGAAAACGCTCGGGCGTATCAATCTTCTGATCAAGGAGATCACCCGAACCCCGTTTACCGGATCCGGCAAACCCGAACCCCTGAAGGGAAATCTAAAAGGTTGGTGGTCGCGTCGGATCACGGCCGAACACCGGCTGGTTTACCGGGTGGACGGCACGGGCGAGGAAACCCGGACGCTGACGATTCTTCAGTGTCGATTTCACTACGATGATTAGCCCGCTGTTCGCCGACATACCGTGAATCGTCCAGTTTAACGGCCTATTCGGGCGGTTTTGAACGCTCGGCGTTTTCCGGTTGATCGACGGCCGGAACTTCATGGGGGATCTCCGGCTCGCGCCGCAGCTCGATCGCGAGGAGATCCATCTGATTTTGCCGCGTGTAGAGCACGAGGAGGCCGCGCCGACCATCCACGGGTTCCAGAGGCGTCGTCATCTGGATGCTGCCCACCAATTCGAGGTCCTCCTGGTGGACCAGCTTCGCGACCGGCTCCGTGAACCATTCCAGCGGACTCTTCATCCCGTAGGGAGCCAATTCAGCCGGGGACATCGCGGCATGCGGCGAATACACCACCGGCCAAAATTGCTTCTCCACCGTTTGCAGGAACTCGCGGGCCTGAGCTTCCGTCACCTGATGGGGCGCATCAAAGAGTTGCCGCAGATCGGTCGGTTCCCGTTCTGCCATCGCCACCAGCGTCAGGTCCACAATCTCAAGGTTATTGGGCTTGTTGGGCCAGAGACTGCAAAGTGCAATCAGGGCGGCGATTCCGATGACAACGTATTTCCACATGATGAACGGTGGCCGACTCTCGGCGGGAGTAACGTAGCTGCAAGTTACGGATCGTGCAGATGGACAATTCCACTTCCAGGCGCCTAGAGTGATCGCCATGAAACCCCTCTTGCTGATTTGGATCGGCCTGGCCGTGGCTGCGTTTGGCCAGAACAAGGCTGATCCGGAAGCCCCTGTCGACCTCGTCAATTCGCAAATGATGGAGGAGTGGCTCAAGCGCAAGGCGTTTGAGGCCCTGGACCGGCGTGAGGCCGAATTCGGGAAGCTTGAGGGCGCGGAGTCGTTGCGCAACTGGCAAACCGACCGCAAGCAGGCTTTTGTGAAGGCGATCGGTGGTTTTCCGGAGCGCACGCCTCTGAACCCGAAGATTACCGGGAAACTCAGCTTCGACGGATATCGGATCGAAAAGCTGCACTTCGAATCGCAGCCAGGTCTTCACGTGACGGCGAATCTCTATCTGCCGCTCGGTGACGGTCCCTTCCCGGCGGTGCTTCATCCCACGGGACACAGCGCCAGCGCCAAAAACCGCGACCTGTATCAAGAGGCATCCATCGTCATCGCGAAGGGCGGTTGCGCCGTGCTTTGCTACGACCCGGTGGGCCAGGGCGAACGTCGCCAGGTGTTGAAACCCAATGGGTCGACCTTCGGCACTACTCAGGAACACATGCTGATCAATCAGGGTAGCATCCTGTTGGGCACCAACACCGCTCGGACCATGATCTGGGATGGCATGCGGGCGATCGATTATCTCCAAAGCCGCCCGGACATTCTCCCTGACAAGATCGGTTGCACCGGGATCTCGGGCGGAGGGACGAATACAAGTTACCTCATGGCGCTGGACGATCGGATCGTCGCCGCCGCTCCCGGGTGTTACCTAACGGGCTTCCGTAGTCTGCTGAGCACAATCGGAGTTCAGGATGCGGAGCAGAACATTCATGGCCAACTCGCCTTTGGGATGGATCACGCCGACTACGTCATCATGCGCGCGCCCAAGCCGACGCTCATCATGGCCGCAACCGAAGACTACTTCGGCATTGATGGCGCCCGCGATGTGTTTCGGCAGGCCAAGGAGTTTGCCATCAAGCTGGGATCGCCGGATTGCGTCGAGATGGTGGAGGTTGAGGCGAAGCACGGCTTTCCGCCGGAAATGCAGCTCGCCGCAGCCAACTTCTTTCGGCGCGAGTTGCTGGGAGTTGAGGAGCTGATGGCGATGCCGGAGGTGACGACTTTGCCCGAGGAGGAATTGAACGTGACGCCCAACGGTCGGGTGCTGGAGCTGAAGGGGGCGCGAACCATCTTTGAACTGAATGCCGCGAGGGAAGAGGCGCTGCCGGACCACCCATGGGACGCCGCGACGGTGCGAGAGCTGATCGGCGCGCGGAGTCCGGATGAACTCGCGAAGCCGCAAAAATGGGCGCCGGATCGGGTTCGCACGCGCTTCCCTTCCGAGCCAACCCAGGATTCGGCGCGGCGAATCGTGCTCGACTGCGGAGACGGCATTCACCTACCCGCGAAGTTCTACTCCCGTCCCGGAGGCGCTCGTCAGCTCAAGTATGCGATTTACCTTCACGAGAACCAGGAACTTGCGGATGTCCGTCCATTCGCGGATCAGGCCGTTGCCGTTTTGTCGGTCGACTTGCGGGGAATGGGCACGACGCGTCCCGTCGGCAAACAGCCCCATTTCGACTCCTTGCTTGGTCCCGATTGGCGGGAGACGACCATGGCGAGCCTCCTCGGAAAATCCTATGTTGGAATGCGGGTGGAGGACATCTGGCAGTGCGTGCGTTTCCTGCGTCAGGAATCCGGGTTGCCCGATCTAAAGCCCGACTTGATCGCGGTTCGCGAAGCGGGGATTCCAGCCCTGCACGCCGCGGCTCTGGAGCCGGGAATGTTCGGCAACGTGACGATCCAGGAATCCCTCGAATCGTGGGCGGATGTCGTGGGCACTCCCCTGACGGTTCGCCGACAAGCGGGATTGGTTCACGGAGCCTTGCCCCATTACGATCTTCCCGATCTCGCCGCCAGCTTGGGCGATCGGCTGACCATGATTCGTCCCCTTCGCGCGGATGGAGCCATCTCCCCGCCGTCCGTTGTTCATCGGGCCATCGGCAAACAGGGCGCGGTCGCAACGGCGCATCCCCTGGCGACGCGGGCCGCGCTGAACATTCTGAAGAGCGGTGGAAACGCGATCGACGCCGCTGTCACGGCCGGACTGACGCTCGGGGTGGTGGACGGCCACAACAGCGGAATCGGCGGTGGCTGCTTCATGCTGATTCGCTCTCCGGACGGGGCCGTTTTGGCCCTCGACGGTCGCGAAATGGCACCTGCTGCGGCGCATCGCGACATGTTTGTGAACGCGGCGGGCGAAGTCGATACGGATGGAAGCAAGACCGGTGCGTTGGCGTCGGGAATCCCCGGTTCACTCGCCGTCTACGACTTTGTCTTGCGGAAATTCGGCATGCGCACCCTGGCAGATTGCCTTGAACCGGGAATCGCGATCGCGGACAGCGGGTTTCCGGTGGATGCCGCTTGGGCGCGAAAGGCGTTGAGCAACCGCGGGCACTTCGCGCGATTTGAGCACCCGGCGAAAGTCCTGATGCCGAACGGCGAGCCGCTCAAGGCGGGAGACACCTTGCTCCAGCCCGAGTTGGCCCAGACCTATCGCAGAATCGCGGAAGACGGGATCGCCCATTTCTACAACGGTCCGTTTGCGAAACAGACCGCCGCCTGGATGAAGGAGAACGGCGGGATCATCACGGCGGAGGATTTTGCGAACTATCGACTTCGCATTGGATCGCCCATCCGCTCGACCTATCGCGGCTACGAGATCTGCGGGATGCCGCCGCCGAGTTCCGGCGGTCTTCACGTCGCCCAGATTCTCAACATCATGGAACGTTTCGACGTCGCCTCCCTGGATGAAACCGACCGGACCCATCTCCTCGTCGAGGCGATGAAGCTGGCGTTCGCGGATCGGGCGCATTGGCTGGGGGATTCTGATTTCGCCCCGGTTCCCAAGAGCCTGGGCGGAAAGGAATACGCCGCCGAACTCGCGCAACGAATCAATCTCGGAATCGCGACCGAGGTTCCCGGTTACTCGCTTCCGCCCGATGCGGACGAGGTTTTCGAGAAACACACCACCCACTTCACCGTCGCGGATTCGCAAGGCTGGTGGGTCGCCTGCACCGCGACGCTCAACACGTCCTTTGGCTCCAAGGTCATGATCCCGGGAACGGGCGTGATTCTCAACAACCAGATGGACGACTTCTCCGTCCAACCCGGCGTCCCCAATGCCTTTGGCCTGGTCGGAGCCGAGGCCAACGCCATCGAGCCGGGAAAACGCCCCCTTTCCAGCATGAGCCCGACGATCGTGCTCATGGACAGGAAGCCGGTCCTGACGGTCGGCGCAGCTGGCGGCCCCACCATCATCACCCAGGTGGTCCAGGCGATTCACCGGTATGTCGATCTCGGGTTGCCGCTCGAGGAATGCCTCGGCCGGCCCCGCGTTCATCACCAATGGTCGCCGCAGGAAGCTTGGATCGAAGCGGGCTTTGAAGACGCCGTCATCCAAGCCTTGCAAGAACGTGGTCATCAACTGAAAGCGAGCGGCACCGGCACCAGTCAGGCGATTCTGCTCAATTCCAATGGCGAGTTTGAAGCCGTGGCCGATCCTCGTCGTGAGGGGAGGGCGGCTGCGCGATAGCGAACGCCCGGTTCATCATCGTGCTGACACGAACACCCCACGCATCGCCTTGACGCCAAACCGTCGCGCCTCTACCTGTCCGCGTGGCTGACGAATCCTCTTCCTCCCAACACTTCGAAACCCAGGCGATCCATGCCGGGCACAACTACGTGAACGATACCGGTGCGGTCATTCCGCCGGTCTACCTCTCCTCCACCTTTGAGTATGGCAATCCGGGAGGCTTTGACTACACGCGCTCCGGCAATCCCAATTTCCGCAACCTCGACGCGACGCTCTCCCAACTGGAAGGTTCCCAGTTCTGCACCAGCTTCGGCAGCGGCGTCTCCGCCATCACCGCCGTCGTCTCCACCTTGAAATCGGGCGATCTCGTCCTCGCCGAGGAAAACATCTACGGCTGCACCTTCCGTCTCTTCGCCCAGGTCTTCGCCAAGTTTGGCGTCGAGATCGAATACCTCGACTTTACCTCGGCGGAAGCCCTCAAGCAGATCGATGCGAAGAAACCCGCCTTGGTCTGGATGGAGTCGCCGACCAACCCGCTGCTCAAGGTGATCGACATCGCCAAAGTCGCCGAGGCGTCGAAAGCTGCCGGAAGCAGCCTCATTGTCGACAACACCTTCGCCTCCAGCTACCTCCAGCGTCCCATTGAACTCGGTGCCGACGTTTCCCTCCTCAGCACCACCAAATACTCCAACGGTCACTCCGACTGCCTCGGCGGCGCGGTCTGCACCAACTCCGAGGAGTGGCACGACAAGATGGTCTTCGCCCAGAAAGCGCTCGGCCTCCAGCCCTCGCCCTTCGACACCTGGCTCATCACCCGCGGCCTCAAAACCGAAGCGATCCGCATGGAGCGCCATTCGTCGAACGCCCTCAAGCTGGCCAAATTCCTCGAAGACGAATCGCCCGCCGAGATGGTGCGTTACCCCTTCCTTAAGTCGCATCCCCAGTATCGCATCGCGAAAAAGCAGATGCGCGCCGGCTCCGGCATCGTCACCGCCGACCTCGGTATCAGCCTCAAGAAGACCCTCAAGTTCCTCGAAACCCTCCGTTACTTCCCCAAAGCGGAAAGCCTCGGCGGCATCGAATCGCTCTGTTGCCACCCCGCCTCCATGACCCACGCCTCCGTCCCCAAAAAGACGCGGGAGAAAGTCGGTATCACCGATTCGTTGGTGCGGTTCTCCGTCGGCATCGAGCACGTCGACGACCTCATCGAGGATCTGGGGAGCGCCTTCGAAGTCATCGCCTAACCGCGAGGTCAACACGCTTCCTTGGACTGCGGCAGCCTGCTGCCGCTTTGGGGACTGGCGCAGCCTGCTGCGCCGGGAGGGCTCAAGGGTGTTGGTCCAGGCAGCAGGCTGCCTTCCAGAAAGCGGCAGCGGGCTGCCGCAGTCCACGAACGAAGGATGCTGAAGGCATCATCGATAATAGCCCCGGATGAAATCCGGGGTACCAGCGGAAGAAGGGGATGCCTCCTGAAGGGAGGCTCGAAAAGGGGGCTGGCCCATGTCACGTTTCGGGCGTCCATTCAGGACGCATGCCTGGGCCGTCGCGGGTTCCCCGGATTGATCCGGGGCTGTTATGGGCGATGCCTTCAGCATCGATGCGGATCTTCAGGGAATGGGTGAAGGGCGGGACGTTGGACCAAGGGACGGTGGCCGGCCTCCATTCTCCCTTTTCCCGGTTGCCTGACCAGCTTCCAATGCCTAGCTTCGCCGCATGAGTGATGATTCCAGGTTGGGTATCGGTGGCTCGGGGTCCGAGGGGCCGGGCAAACGTGGCGGCAACGCCACCGACATCTTCCTTAGCCACAGTTCGGCGGACGACACCTACGTCGCCGAATTCGAATCCCTGGTCCACAGCCTCATCGATGGAGAGGTGTTCAACGATGTGCGCAGCATCCCAGCGGGCGCGAAGTTCTGGGACGTGATCGAGAGGGGCATCCTGGCCTGCGAACGTCTCTACGTCATCGTCTCCCGCTACTCCATGGCCTCGGAATGGGTCGCAAAGGAGATCAACCTCGCCCGAGAGAAGGGAAAGACCGTCATCGGCGTTCGCATCGAAGACTGCAAGGCCACGCTCCTTGAGGGCTACGACGTCATCAACCTCATCCCCAATCTCCCCAAACGCACCGTCCGCCCCAACACCAAAGGCCTCCCCGCCACCTACACCGGCAAGCTCTACGGCCGCGACATCGAGCTCGCCCAGCTCATGACCGATCTCGGCAGCCAGAACACCCACATCGTCGCCTACGATGCGATGGGCGGGACGGGCAAGACCGCGCTCCTTTACCACTTCGTGCAAACCCTCCGGGAAAAGGACTGGCCCAACCTGGACTCCGTCTTCATCTGGTCCTTCTACTCCCAGGGCTCCAGCGAGGACAAGCAAACCCACGCTGCCGACTTCTTCGAGGCCGCCTACGACCACTTTCACCCCGATGGCCGGGCCGCCATGCCCAGCGTCCAGCGCGATCAGGGCCTCCAACTGGCCGAGCTCATCGCCAACCAGCGCACCCTCCTCGTGCTCGATGGCCTCGAACCGCTCCAATACGCCGCCGGGGGCAGCAACGCGCAGACCCACAAGTATGGCGGCATCAAAGATCAGGGCGTCAAAGCTCTCCTCGGCCGGCTCGCCGACATTGGCGATCGCGGACTCACCATCGTCACCACCCGCATCAAGATCCACGAGCTGGCGGACCACAACGCCTTCCAGTCCCGCCCCCTGGATCAGCTCCCGGAAGACGCCGCCATCGAACTCCTGCGCGATCGCGGCATCGAGGCCAAGACCTTCCCAACCGGCACCGACCTCCCGGCCACCGTCCGGGCCGACTTCGTTCAGGCCATCAAAAGCCTGCAACACCACGCCCTCTCCCTCAACCTCGCCGCCCACCTCGTCGCCAACGAATACGACGGTCAGATCAAGGCCTTTGCCGACGTCCTGCCCCATCTGCACGACGACTCCCGCATCCACGAGAACCATCGCAGCCCCTTTCGCGTCATGCGCGCGTTGGAAGTGGGGCTCTACCGCGTCTTGCACCATCGGCTGCAACGCATGAGCGCCCAGGAATCCATCGCGGATTCCCCCGCCGCCAATCAACTGGCCCTGCTCTACTTCCTCGGCCTCTTCGATCGACCCGCCGCTCTGGATCTGCTGCCAGTGGTCTACGATGCCCCGGAAGAACTGCGGGACGCCGTGCACATGCAACCGGAAGACAAGGCGGAGTATCTGCGTCAGGTGGAAGCGGAGGCCGCCAAACGGGACCAGGTCCTCAACGATCCCAACGCCAGCGACGACGATCGCCTCGCCGCGCGGCACCGCTTTGAAGACCGGTTCTACCAGCTCTCCTTCCACTACTGGCTTCCGCCCGTCTTCGCCCGGTTCGATCAAGGCCCCCGCAGCGTCACCAACGCCCTGCAACAGCTCAACGGGCAAGGCCTCGTCTCCAAAGCCCGGCTCACCACCGGGGAAGGTGGGCACGCGGAATGGGAAAGCGTGGCCGGAGACACGAAATGGCACCAGCACCACGTGGACTGCCACCCGCTGATCCGGGAATACTTCGGGCACCAGCTGGAGACGCAATATCCGGAAGCGTTCCGAGAGGCGCATGGGCGGCTCTATGATTGGTTTCGCTTTGCGGGCTTGCCGGAGGCGTTTCGGGATCCGGTAGCTTATGGGGCGTTGGCCTTGAAAGCGGCGTTTCCTGAACATGTAGACCGCGTTCTTCAGAACATCATTGACGATGAGCTTCCGGACGTAGAGCGCCCGCACATTCCACCGTCGCTCCTTATTGGATCCACCGAATCCGTTCGATCTGCCCAATCGCTACTCTCCACCTCAGAAGCCGATACCGCCCTGCAAACCTTCCTCCCCGCCGACGAAGCGGGGATGACGCCGCTCTTCGCCGCCATCGGCCATGGCTGCCTGGCGGGGCGGGACGAGCCGCTCCCGCCCTTTTCCACCCCCCATCCCCACCTCCAGCCTTCCGATCAGGCCCTGATCCTCAGCCTGGCCGGCTTCGCCTTGCGCGCCATCGGCCGGCTCCCCGATGCCGTCGCTCCCATGCGGGCCACCGTCGAATCAGTTGTCGATGCCGAAGACTGGGAACGCGCTGCAACAGCGGCAGGCAACCTCAGCGAACTCCTCCTCACCCTGGGCCACTTGGAGCGGGACGAGGCGGGCCAGCCGGGGGCCCTGCCCACCGCCCAAGACGCCGTCTCCTACGCCGACCAGTCCGGCGATCTCTTCACGCAGATGATGTGCCGCGCTTCCAACCACGCCAACGCCCTCCTCGCCGCCGGTCGCCTGGGCCCGGCGGAGGCGCGCTTCCGCGAGGCCGAGGCCCTCCAGCGCGAGCGACAGCCCCAGCTCCCCCGCCTCTATTCCCTCCCAGGCTTCCTCTATGGCGATCTCCTCCTCGCCCGCAACCGGCCCCAAGAGGTCCGCGAGCGCGTCGCCTATTCATTACCGCTGCACCAACAAAACAACTTGCTCCTCGATATCGGATTGGACCAACTCAACGCCGCCCGAGCCCATCCGGCCCCCGCCTCCTTCGACTTCCTCAACCGCCTCCTCGAAGCCAACGCTGAAGAGTTCGTCGTCCGAGGCTACCTCGCCCAAGCCGAACTCCTTTTCCTCGCCTCGGATCCCGATCGCGCCGCCCTCGAAGCTGCCCTCCGCGAAGCCGAGACCCGTGCCCAACGCGGCCCCATGCCCCTCTTCCTGGCCGAGGCCTATCTCTTGCGGGCGCGGATGGAGCTGGTCGTCTCCGCCAATCCCTCCCGCGCCCAGGAAGCTTACGAGAGCGCCAAGCAACTCATCGACCAACACGGCTACGAACGCCGCCGCCCCGACCTCGCCGTGCTCCAGTGCGAGATCGATCCCAGCCTGGACAACTTCCAAATCGCCTGCCGGCACGTCAGCGAAGGCTGGTGGCACCTCATTTCCCGGCTCGAGGCTCTCGCCGTGCAGATCGATGGACCGCCGAAGAAGGGCTTCCTCGGATTCGGGAAGAAGAAAGGGGCAGCCGAAGCCTTGCTCGAGCCCCTGCGCGCAGCCGAGGCCGCGTATCATGAGGAGCGGGATGCGTATCTGGCGGAGGTGGAGCGGAAGGCGCAGGAGTAGCCGCCCGTCCATTCGTCGGAATCCTTGGACTGCGGCAGCCCGCTGCCGCTTTCTGGAAGGCAGCCTGCTGCCTGGACCATGGCCTTTGAACCCTCTCGGCGCAGCAGGCTGCGCCAGTCCCCAAAGCGGCAGCAGGCTGCCGCAGTCCATGAAGGATGCTCGTGGATTGTTACGAATTCTTAACATCCAGAACAGTTGAATATCTTGACGCACACAACGGGTCGGGCTCCCACCCCAGATGGGTAAGCTTACGCCCCCAGTCAGGTCGGATCATGCCTTCATGTGCTTCATGGTTGAATCCTGCGGAGACTCGAGCACCCGCCCATTCGACGAAACCGTCTCGATTTCCGCTGCGGAATCGATGAAGGATGGGGTTGCGAACTGGCGTTCCTTCGTGAAAAGGGTGATCTCGGCATTTTATCCCTGAGCCTTCCACGACCCTTGCGCGATTTCCTGACTCATCCTGCCTGCCATCCCGCTGATCTCGGCCTTCCGTTGCCCGATGATCCGCATGCGGTTTCCGTGGCGATGCCGCTTTGGGAGCATGTGGTGGGGTATGAGGAGGAGAATCCGGCGGTGATCAAGGCGTTGCAATGCGGGTATCCGCGTTTTTTTGTGCATCCGCTGGTTTCGAAGTTGTTCGATCTGGCGAGAGAGTCGAGCTGCAAACGCGACGAACGCGCCTTGGTGTTGCCATCCCTGGCATCGGCGAAACGGTGTGCGCAGTTTGTGAATGGGCGAATCGGGGTCACGCCGAAGGTGGAAGAGTGGGCCGGGGGAATGGCGCTGGTGATCGCTCCGCAAGTTCATTGGCGCGAATTGATGCTGTTCTGGCGGGTCTGCGGCGAAGTGGTCAGCAGCCGGCGCGCGGAAGCGGCCTTGCAGGAGCGCTTTGAGGCGTCGCCTTCGAGCGCGGATGCCAAGTTGATGATTCGCGATCGATTGGCGAAGTTGACCGGTCAGGATGCGTCCGATGTCTATCTGTTTCCGTCAGGGATCGCGGCGATTTACGCGTCCCATCGGTTGGTGACGGAGTTTTTGCCGGGACGGAAGACGATGCAGATCGAGTTTCCCTATGTCGACGTCCTCAAGGTGCAGCAGGAGTTTGGCAGCGGAGTGGAGTTTGTCGCGAATCCGGATGGTGGCGGAGTTGATGCGGCGCGCAGGTTGGCGGCGGCTGGGGACTTGTCGGGAGTGTTCTGCGAGGTGGCGAGCAATCCTCAGCTTCGGACGGCGGACCTGGCGGGGTTGGCGGGCGTTCTGGGGCCGGAAGGGATTCCCCTGGTGGTTGATGATACGGTTTCCACCTGCTTCAACGTCGATGCGTTTCAACACGCGGACGTCGTGACCATGAGTCTAACCAAGTTCTTCAGTGGAGTGGGCGACGTGATGGCAGGGGCGATGATCGTGAAGAATGATTCCCCGCACAATGCGGCCTTCAAGCGCATCCTGGATGAGATTTACCAGGACGATCTTTGGGGAAGTGATGCCTCGGTTCTGGAGAAAAACTCGCGCGACTTTTCAACCCGGATGGAGAAGATCAACGCCAATGCGGAGGCGGTTTATGATAGCCTTTCGGAGCGAACCGATCTCGTGGAACACCTCTGGTATCCGAAGGGTGAGACTCCGGAACTTTACCGCGCCATTCAGCGCAAGGGTGGGGGGCTCGGCGGTTTGTTTTCGCTACTGCTCAAGGATCCGAAGCGCAACGCTCCCCGATTCTACAATGCCTTGCGGGTGTCGAAAGGGCCGAGTCTCGGCACGAATTTCACGTTGGCCTGTCCCTACATGCTCCTGGCCCATTACCCGGAGCTGGATTGGTCCGACAAGCTGGGGATCGATCGGCACCTGCTTCGGGTATCGGTCGGATTGGAAGATCCCGAAGACCTTTGTCGCCGCTTTCATGCGGCGTTTGATGTTCTGTAGAGCCGACAACGCTTTTCGGTGGGTTGAGGGTGCCTACAATCGCAAATTCCTTTTGTAATTCACGAAGTCGAGCGGCGTTCTCCATACTCGCGGCGCTATGAAATCGTTGTTGAAAACTCTGGTTGTTGGCTCGGTCGCGTTGGGGACGACCGCGATCGTACAAGGTTATGTTTCGGTCCCGAGCATCCAGAATCACCTCCCGGCCAAGCTGAGTTTCTCCCAGGAAGAGGCTCCGTGGGAAACCTTCTTCTCCGTCTTTGGCGTGATCTACGCGATCCTGGTCGGTTTCCTCGTGGTCAAGGTTCTCGAACGGTTCACGTCGTTGTCCGATGCGTTGGAGGGAGAGGTCAATGCGTTGCAGGATGTCCGCGATCTGCTGACGTATTTCGAAGGAAAACAGGATGCCGCGAAGCGGGAACTTCTCACTCAGTTGGACGAATACGTTCGCTCGGTCGCCTACGTGGAATGGAAGGCAATGAGTCGTCGCAAGCGAATGGACCGGATCGATTCGGAGACGACGCAGGAGTTGATGGACATGATGCGGGCGGCCAACCTGTTGAAGGTCGATGACCACAGCGATGAGGTCGCGCTCGGCTGCATTATCAATCGGCTGACGGATGTGACGAGCTATCGAACGTCGCGGATCAGCCTGGCTCAGGAGCGATTGCCAAAGCGGCTCAAAGGGTTGCTGTGGTTCATGTCGATGGTGCTGGTCCTGGGGTTTATGGTGATGGAAGTCGCTCATCCGGCGATGCACCTGGGAATGGTCGCGGCGATCTCGGTGGCCGGGCATTTGGTGGTGGGCGTGATCTTCGACCTGGACCATCCGTTGACCGGGACCTGGAACGTTTCGCAGGCCCCGTTGCTCGATGCGATAGAAGCGTTTGAGCGGGAGCTGATGACGTATCGGATGATGGATGGGGCGCGGAGCCGGGAGACGGGAATGGTCGAAATCCCGACGGCAGCCTGACGGTGCCACGGGCGAGATTCGGTTGCGTGGTTCTGCTTCGTGGCTTGTAGTCGAATGATGAAAACCCATGTAGCATTCGCAGCAGCCTTCTCCCTGTTCGCCAGCTTCTTCGACCCTTCCGCCGAGGCGCAATCCAAGCCGAACGTTCTGATTCTCTATGCGGATGATCTGGGGTTTGGCGATCTAGGGTGTTACAATGCGGATTCCAAGATTCCGACGCCGAACCTGGACAAGCTGGCGGCTGAGGGAATCCAGTTTCTGGATGGGCATTCTTCTTCGGGCATCTGCACGCCGAGCCGCTATGCGTTGCTGACCGGGCGTCATCACTGGCGCGATTTTCACGGGATTGTGAATGCGTTTGGGAAGTCCGTGTTTCAACCGGAGCGGCTTACGATGCCGGAAATGCTGCAAGAGAATGGCTACCACACCGCTGCGATTGGCAAGTGGCACCTCGGTTGGAATTGGGACGCGGTTCGGAAGCCTGACGCGAAGCCGATCAAGGAAGGGAAGCGGTCAAGTTGGGGGCCGGAAGCGTTTGATTGGACCAAGCCAATCCCGGACGGCCCGTTGGCCCATGGGTTCGACCATTACTTTGGCGATACGGTGATCAACTTTCCGCCCTATTGCTGGATTGAGGATGAGCATGTGGTGAAGGCGCCCGATGTGTTGATGGACACGGCCAAATGGAAGACCATCAAGGAAGGGAATTGGGAATGCCGGCCGGGACCGATGACGTCCGACTGGGATCCGTATGAGAACATTCCCACGACGACGAAACGTGGAGTCGAATATATCAGGAAGCAGGCGGAGAACGATGAGCCGTTCTTTCTCTACTTTGCGTTTCCGTCGCCCCATGCGCCGATCATTCCGAATGACCAGTTTGATGGAAAATCCGAGGCGGGGCCCTATGGCGACTTCGTGTTCGAAACGGACGATGCCTGTGGGCAGTTGTTGGCTGCGCTGGAGGAATCCGGCCAGGCGAACAATACATTGGTTATCTTTACGGCGGACAATGGGCCGGAGAAATACGCCTATGCGCGAGCCGAGAAATTCGGGCATTGGTCCGCGGAGCCGCTTCGTGGGTTGAAACGCGATATCTATGAGGGCGGGCATCACGTTCCGTTCATCATCAAGTGGCCGGGCAAAGCGACGCCGGGCGTTTCGAACGCGTTGGTCTCGCAGATCGACATCATGGCCACGGTGGCTGAGGTGTTGGAGGTTGAGTTGCCGGATGATGCTGCGGAGGATTCGCACAGCCTGCTGCCGCTGCTGAAAGGGGAGGCCGAATCAGTCCGGGACACGCATGTCCATAACACCTACGACGGGCAATATGGAATTCGAAACGGTGACTGGGTCTTGATCGACGCCAAAGATGGTTATCGCTCAGGTCGGAACAAGGCCTGGGAAGCCGAGCGCGGATATTCGAAGGACGATGATCAGCCCTTTGAACTCTATAATCTGAAGGATGACCTCGCTCAGAAGAACAACGTCGCGGCACAACATCCGGAGAAGGTGACCCAGCTGCAGGCGCTGTTGAAGAAAATCCGCGAACAAGGCTTCTCAGCCCCGCGTTTGCAGTAACCCGATAGCTTTTTCCGAGCTTCGTGGAATCAGCATCCCGGTGCGGAAGTGGCGATGGCGATGGCGATGGGATTCAATTAGGTGCTTGGTTGGCAGCGGTCTTCGAACCGGTCTCCACCGGGGCTCGCCCCCGTGGAACCAAGATCAACAACAGACCTGATCCCCAAATCTCTCGCCCCAACCGGGTTCACCCCGGTTGAGCGCTGACGCCTTTCTGAACCGCGTTGAACGTGTATTCGCCGACCGTTCCCACAAACCCGCCAAACTGAAAGACGGGTTTCATCCCATGTGCGAACGCCAGGTTGTTCAGAAACCCCAGCGCCACCTCCTGCGGCGATTGCTCGAAAGGACATCCGGCCAGGATATGAACGTGGTCGGGAAGGATTCCCGCTTCAGCGAGCAAGTATCCTTTGGCCTGGGACGACTGCTCGATCATCCGGCTCACTTTCCTCAGAACATCATCGTTGATAGTGTTGGTACGCCCCTAGTGCACCAACACCAAGTGCAGCGAATACGAGAACAATCCGTGAGAGGTTCGTTGGGGTTGAGCGAGGTCGATCTCAGGATGAGAGATCTGATAGGTTTGCAATCGCTCCTGGACTCCCGGGTCGGCCATTTGATGGTGTGCGAGCTGGTCGGAAACATAGTTTTCGATCACATCGCGGGTGATCTTCCCAAAACCATGCAGCGAGAAATTGCGCTTAAAGGCCTTGGGACGATCAGACCGAACCAGGTGTTGGAGTTTGCCTTTGACCCGTTGAACGATCGTGACCGGCGCAACCTCGGGCGGCGATGAAACCCAAAACTGGCTGGCCCCGGTTTCCGTAAACCGGTGGGAGTTGATCCGGAGACCATCGGGTTCGGTGGCTTCTATTAGTTGGGGTAACCATCGATCGTCGTGGCAAGGTTCTCGCCAAAATACGCTCACGCTCCAGTTGAGCGGATGGGAGAAGCGACAGTTTTCCGCGGTGTAGATGGGTTCGCGGTTGGCCATTCCTCTTAGGTCGGGTCATCGCACCTTCGGGGCAAGCCCGAAGGTGGCGTCTTTTTTTGGGGGATACTTTCTGTTGTTGATCGGGGTTCCCACGGGGACGAGCCCCGGTGGAGACCGAACTTTGCTGATCTGGGAAATCGTTGCAACGACGACGAAAACGTAATTGGTCCCGGGCCGGCCACTGAACTGCTCGTAGATGCGGTCCACGTTGCCCACGACAATAGAATCGTTGCGCCGGTAAAGCCCTGACGGGTCAGTCGATACGCCCTCCTTACGACAAATTGTAGGCATCGACATCGATCGTGACAATGACGTCTTCCGGGAAGGTCATGCCGGCGAGGTGTTTGCGGATGTGCTCGGTGATTTTCCTCGGATTCTTCGCTCTCAGCAAAACCTGGAACCGGAACTGGCCGGCGGCCTTGATGAGGGGGGAGGGCATGGGATCGGTGAGGCGGATTTCCTCGGGAAGGTCGCGCTGCATGCGCTTGACGAGCGTTTGCAGGGAGAATTCGGCCTTGCGCTCGTGCTCGGAGCGGGTGGTGATGACGGTGACGTGGGCGTAGGGCGGGAAACCAAGCGCCTTGCGGGCTTCCAATTCCTGATCCGCAAATCCGTCGAAATCATGATGGCGGGCAAACTGGATGGAAGGGTTGTGGGGAGTGTAGGTCTGGATGATGACTTCTCCTAACAGGTGACCTCTTCCTGCCCGGCCGGCAACCTGGGTCAGCAGCTGGAAGGTGCGTTCGCCCGCACGGAAATCCGGGATGTGGAGACTGATGTCAGCGGCGAGAACGCCGACGAGAGTGACGTTGGGAAAGTGCAGTCCCTTAGCGATCATCTGGGTGCCGATGAGGATGTCGTATTTCTGCGCCTTGAACGAGTTCAGCGTTTCCTGGAGTTGGCCCTTGCGCTTCATCGCATCGGTATCGACCCGGGCAATTTTGGCTTTGCGGAAGAGCTTGTTGAGCACTCCCTCGACGCGTTCCGTGCCATAACCGGCAAAGTGGATGGAGGGGCTGGAGCATTCCGGGCATTTGCGGAGCGGAATGCGTTGGAAGCCGCAAATGTGGCAGATCATCCGGCTGTCGTTTTCGTGAAACGTGAGCGTGACACTGCAGTGCGGGCATTCGACACGATGACCACAATCCTGGCAAAGCACGGACGGGGAAAACCCGCGACGGTTCAGAAAGAGAATGGTTTGCTCTCCGCGGTCGAGACGTTGCTCGATCGCAATGCGGAGCGGCTCGGAGATGATCGAAACTCCCCCCTTGTCTTTGCGGGATTTCCCTTCCGTCCGCATATCGACCACGCGGGTCAACGGGAGCGCCTGGGCGTCGGCGCGTTGGGTCAGCTCAATCAACTGATACTTCCCGGTTTGGGCGTTGTGGAAGGATTCGAGCGCGGGGGTCGCACTTCCGAGCAGCAGCGTTGCATGCTCCAATCTCGCACGCACCACGCTGATGTCCCGGCCCTGATAACGGGGCGGGCTTTCCTGCTTGTAGGTGTTTTCGTGTTCCTCATCCACCACGATCAGCCCCACGTTTTCCAACGGTGCGAAGATGGCACTGCGAGCGCCAATCACGATCCTGGCTTTCCCATCGAGGATTTTGCGCCACTCATCGTGGCGTTCGCCGTCGCTGAGATGGCTGTGGAGAATCGCGACCTGATCCTGAATCGCGGCAAACCGGCGTTTGAAGCGTTCGGTCGTTTGTGGCGTGAGTGAGATTTCCGGAACGAGAACGATGCTGCTTCGTCCGCGCTCCAGCGTCTCGGCGATTGCCTGGAGGTAGACTTCGGTTTTTCCGCTGCCGGTGACGCCCTTGAGCAAAATCGGCTTCTTTTGCTCGGCATCCATGTCCGCGAAAACCGCTTTCAGAGCCTCGTCCTGCTCGTCGTTGAGTTGCAGGGCGCTGCTTTCGAGAAATTCTTCATCCTGCTGAAACGGATCGCGTTGCTGAATTTGATCGCCGACTTCGACCCAACCCAATTCTTCGAGCCGTTTGACTGCGGAGGGGGCGCTGCCGTGCTCGGCGCTCAACGTCGACAAGAGCATTGGGGTTTCCGGATTGCGCATCAGTGACTCGAGAATCGCGGCCTGGCGCCGGGCCCGTTTTTGCAACCCTTGGAGATCTTCCTCGGTCGGCTGCTTCTTGAGGAGAACCGCTTTCTGGGTCTTGAAACCTCCCGAGCCGGTTCGCACAACTTCGGGAATCATGCCGCGGACGGCGGTTTCCAGCCGGCACGCGTAATACTCGCTCATCCACTCCGCCAAACGAAGCAGAACGCTGGAAATCAGGGGCTTCGGGTGCAGCAGGTTGAGGACGTTCCGTAATTTGAAGCCTTCCTGACCGGCGATCGGCGCAACCTTGATAATCGTTCCGTTGACCTTGCGGTTCCGCAGGGGAACGCCGACCCGGCATCCCGCCAGGGCGCGATCGCTCATCGCCTTGGGAATGGCATACCAAAGCTCAAGGTCAGGTGCTTCATCGACGAGGACGAGGCACTTGGTCGTGGCTTGGTCGCTGATTCCGACGAGTTGCCCCTGCTGCATCGGCGCAGGTTCATTTGCCGAGGATGTTGGTGGTTCGGTCAGGATACCACCTTGGACGGGTAAACGCGGGCTTTCAATCAGGGATTAGCCCTGCGAACGAATGCGCCGAACAGGCCGTCAGGCGACCAAACGCGGCTCGGGCAGCTTTTCCCCGCCGATTTCGAGTCCCCGAATCGCTCGGAGATCCTCGGCGCCTTGGCTGATCCGGAAATCCTCATAGTTGATCAGCTCAAATTCGCCCGGCTTTTTCTCAACGATCGCCGTCATGGATTCGACCCAGTCTCCGCTGTTGAGGTAGTGAACGTCCTCGATCATTTTGTTCGCCGCGGTGTGAATGTGGCCGCAAATAATGCCTTTGCAGTTCCGGCCTTTGGCAAACTGATGCAACTGATCCTCGTAACGATCGATAAAGCTCAAGGCGGATTTGACCCGGGCTTTGACGCGTTTGCTGAGTGAGTAATAGGTTTTGCCGCGCCAGGCACGCCAGCGATTGTAAAGGCGATTGATGCGGAGAAGCGTGTCGTAGCCGAACGAACCGAGAACGGCGATGGCCTTGCAACTGGTGGTTACGGAATCAAATCCGTCGCCGTGAACCACGAGATACTTCCCTTGCGGGGTCTCGTGAATGTATTCCTGCTCCATCGTCAGTTTGCCGAAGGCAAGGGGAAGGAAGCGTTCGAGGACGTCGTCATGATTTCCGCGGAGGTAGATGACTTCCATGTCCTCTTTCTCCATTTTTTTGAGGACGGTGCGGACGAACTTGGTGTGGGAGTCGCGCCATTTTCCTCCGGCTTTGAGGGCCCACCCATCCACGATGTCTCCGTTCAAGACGAGGCGCTTGCAATGGTGCGCTTTGAGGAACTGGGTTGCTTCAACCGCTTTCGAGTCGCGGGTTCCGAGGTGGATGTCAGACAGGAAAAGAGTTTCGCAGTCGATCTTTTCTTTCACGGTGCTTAGTGGGTTAGGGTAGTGGTGGCTTGTTCTTCGGGTAGACTTGAATCCTCTCCAACCATCTCCATCAGGTTGGTCTCAAAACGCTTCGCCACTTTCTTCCAACGCACTTTGCGCGCACTGTTGCGGGCCTCTTCTCTCACTTCGGACAGTTTGGGGAATTGCGCGGCATGGATTGCTTTTTCCACGAATGCCTCCTCATCCCCAAACGGTGCGGTAAAACCGTTTTCCTCATCAATAATGTGCTGCCGTGCGGCAACGTAGTGGTAGGCAATCACGGCAAGACCGCTGGCCATCGCCTCCAGCGTGACGTTGCCGAAGGTTTCCGTCATGCTGGGAAATACGAACAGGTCTGCCGAGGCGTAGCATCGCCCCAATTCCTCGCCAAACTGGGGACCGGCGTAGACGAATTCCGGGTGCGTCGATTTCAGCTCTTCCAGTTTGGGTCCTTCTCCAACGAAGATGCCGCAAAAGTCCGGGTATCGTCGTTTCAACTCGGAAAACGTTCGCACGACGAGCGGCAGATTCTTCTCGGCGGCGATGCGGCCGACGAAGAGTCCGACGAGCGATCCTTCGGTGGCTCCCCATTGGTGGCGAAGAAATGGATCGCGCTTTTGCGGAGTGAATTTGTCGGTATCGACGCCTCGGGGAAGGAGTTCCAGGTTGCAGAACCCCTGACGCTCCAGTTCTTCGATCGTATCCTGGGTGGGAGCGAAGGTGCAGTCCGAGCGATTGTGAACGTGCCGAAGGTAGCTCATGGTTGCCCGTTCCAGGAGCGGGAGTTGGTAGTGGGCGACATACTGCTGGAAGTTGGTGTGGAAGCCGCTGGCGACGGGAATATCGAGCGCCCGAGCCGCGTTGATGGCGGAAGTGCCGAGCGGAGTCTCCGTGGCCACGTAAATCACGTCGGGCCGGTTGCGAAACCAGCGCGCCTGAAGAATCAGCCCCATGGGCAGACCGACCCGCACTTCGGGATAGCCGGGAAGCGCCACCGAAGGGACCTGCATCCCCACTTCGTCGGAAGCGAGGCTGGAAGGCCGAATCACGTCAATGTCGTGCCCGCGTTGCCGGAGTTCCTCGACGAGGCGCCGCAAGGTGTTGGCCACCCCATTGAGTTGGGGGGCGTAGGTATCGGTAACGAACGTGATCTTCATAAACCTCTGATTCGGGGATCATAAAACTGTTTAAAGACGCCTAACAATTTGCCATTCGTTCCTTTTTTGTCACATGCCGCCGGATCGTTGGCCAATGTGACGAGATCGTCACGTTTTGGAGAAAAGCGAAGCTTCGTGTATGTGTAGTATTGAGCTTGTCCAACCCCAATCCACTTTATCTGATCGATGCCATCGGCCCGTTTTTTCGGGGATACGAACGTGTTCGGATCAACTGGTCGAAAATTCCCTGGCGACGCTTTCGCAAGCTCAGTCCTGAGGATCGGGCCGAGTTGTTCGGCCAGGTTGAGGAGGACATGGAACGTTTTACGCGACGGGCTGCGGAGACCGGGTTCAATGCGGTGAGTTTGGATGACGTTCCTCATTTGGCGCTCCACGAGCATTACGAGGGCGAAACCAACGACCTGATTCACGCCTACCGCGAAGCGTTTCGCGCGATCTTTGAGATCTGCAATCGGGCTGGAATGGAAGTTTTCCTGACGATGGACGTGATGTCCTGGGCGCCGGGTTTGCGGGAGAAGATTGGCTCAGGCGAACGCGCGACGAACGCGTTCATCGCGGACCTGCTGGAACGGTTTTTCGAAGATTTTCCGGAAGTGGCGGGCGTGATTATTCGGATTGGGGAATCCGATGGCCTCGACGTGAAGGACGATTTTCACAGCGACCTGCATCTCAAGAATCCGGCCATGGTGAATCGATTTCTTCGCCACGTGTTACCGGTTTTTGAGAAGCACAACCGTCGTTGCGTATTTCGAACCTGGACCGTTGGGGCGCACCATGTGGGCGATCTGATTTGGCGGAACAGTACCTTGGAACGCTCGATCGTCGGGATCGAAAGCGACGCGCTGATTCTGTCGATGAAATACGGGGAATCCGACTTCTTTCGCTATCTCAGCCTCAATCGCAATTTCTACGTGACCAGGTTGCCGAAGATTGTGGAACTCCAGACCCGGCGAGAATACGAGGGAGCCGGTGAATATCCCAGCTTTGTGGGGTGGGATTATGAAAGCATTGCGGATGATTTGAAAGAGGCCCCCAACGTCATTGGAATCATGGCGTGGTGTCAGACGGGCGGTTGGCACCCGTTCCGGCGTCTAACCTGGCTGGAAAGCAGCTCAATCTGGACGGAGATCGATACCCACGTCACCCTGCGGCTCTTCAAACATGATGAATCCGTCGAGACCGCGATTCAGACGTTTCCCGGTTGTGAGCCCGGAACCCGATCCGCCTGGGTTGAACTGTTGCGACTGTCTCACGAAGTGGTGACCGAACTGCTTTACGTTCCGGAATTCGCCCGGCAGTCGCTCTATTTTCGCCGGGTGCGAATTCCGCCACTGATTGGGGTCTATTGGCACAACATTTTTGTGAGTCATTCCATCAAGAAGGTGCTGAAGCATTTTGTGGATGACGGTGAAGCCGCGATTCGTTCCGGTCACACCTGTCTTCGCAAGATCGACAGGATGCGTGAGCTTGCCGAGGAATGTGGTCTGCCCGTCGAGGACATTGACTACATGAAACACACCTTCGGTCTTTTGGCTTTGGCGCGGGAATACTTCTTCAGGCCATTTGATGAGGAGATTGTCGACCGCCTCAAGAAAGCGAAGAAGGCCTACAAAAAGCGGTATCCCCGGAAGACGAGATATCGCTACGCCGTCAAACTCGACTTCAAACCGTTCCAGATCAGCCGCAGGTCGCTGAACTGGTTCCTCAACTACTGCCTGCGGGAGCAACACACCTACCGCATCAGCGATCGGCTCTTCTTCCTGCGCTTTCTCTCGCTAATCTATGGCTTGGTCAAGCGTGCCCGTCCCAAGATGATCCCGAAATTCGCGAGAAAGAGCGCCATGGGGATCGATGCGATTTTCCGATAACGAGACTCCTCAGAGTCGGGCGATCGAATAGTGCGGATCGTCTTCGGCGACCTCGATTTCGATCAATGGCCCGGCTGTTTTGAGCAGTTTCTGGCATTCCGGGCTAAGATGGCGCAGCCGAACTCTCTTGCCGGCCTTTCTGTAGCGTTCGGTGAGCGTGTTGAGCGCCTCCATGCTCGAGTAGTCGCAAACCCTCGCCTCTTTGAAGTCGATAATGACTTCGTCCGGATCCTTTGCCGGGGTCAGCCGCTCCGAGAATTCTCGAACCGAGCCGAAAAAGAGCAATCCCTGGAGGTTGTAGACCCGGGTTCCGTCGTCGAGATCCTGGGGTCCCAGGCGAACGTGCTTTGCGCTTTCCCAGGCAAAAACCAGCGCGGAAACAATCACCCCGGCAAAAACGGCGAGGGCCAGATTGTGGAAAAACACGGTAATGAGGGTGACCGTAAGAATCACGATAATCTCAGAAACGGGAACTCGGCCCACCGTTTGGAAGGTCGCCCACTCAAAGGTGCCGATCACGACCATGAACATGACGCCGACGAGCGCTGCGATGGGGATCTGCCCGATGACGGACCCGCCCACCATGATGAAAAAGGCGAGGGCAACCGCGGCGACGATTCCTGAGGTTCGCCCGCGGCCTCCCGATTTGATGTTGATCAGGCTCTGCCCGATCATCGCACAACCGCCCATTCCGCCGAAGAGGCCGGACAGGAAATTCGCTCCACCCTGGGCAATGCATTCGCGGTTTCCGCGCCCACGGGTTTCGGTCAGGTCATCGATGAGCTGCAACGTCATGAGCGATTCAATGATTCCAACCATTGCGACGGTCAGGGCAACGGTCCCAATCATCTTGATGTTCTCCCAGGTCCAATCAATCCCGGAAGGGAAGGCGGGGAGGGGAAACGCGCCGCTGAGGACACCGCTTCCGGTTCCCTCAAACAACACGTCGGAAACGGTCTTCGATCCGACCAGGAAATAGCTGAGCAGGCCAACCGAAACAATGGCGACCAGGGTTGAGGGAACGGCCTTGGTCAATCGCGGGAAAAACTGGATGATCAACATCGTCAGGATCACCAGGAGTCCCATGCTGAAGAGCTGGTTTCCCGGAAGCCATGCGCCGTCGGGCGTTTTGAACGAGCCAAACTGGGCAAACAGAATCACGATCGCGAGGCCGTTGACGAATCCCATCATCACCGGATGCGGCACCAGGCGGATCAGGCGACCGAGGCGCAGGATACCGAAGGTGACCTGGATCAGTCCGGCAAGCATGATCGTCGCGAAGAGAAATTGGAGGCCGAGACCTTCGCCCTGGGCGTCACCGTATTGCACCACTTTCCCGACAACGACAGCAATGGCGCCGGTTGCGCCGGAGATCATGCCGGGGCGTCCTCCGCAAGACGAGGTGATGAACCCCATGAACACCGCGGCCCAGAGCCCGACCAGCGGATCCACGCCTGCCGCAAACGAAAACGCGATGGCTTCAGGAACCAGGGCGAGGGCGACCGTCAGGCCCGAGAGAATATCGTCTTTCCAGTTTCCCCGCTTTTTGGCGGCCAAGGCAAAGCTGACTCCGGAGGCGACGCCGCGTTTCCAGTTGTCGCGATGTTTGTTGAAGAAATTGAGCATAATGGAGGATTCGAGGACGTGGAGTCTCAGAATCGGAAGAACAGAAACGCGCGATCAAGCGGCAGGATCTGATTCGTGCAAACGCTACAGCGTCTGGTTCCGATGGCTTGGCTTTGAGGGGCGCCAAACCAAACGGCAGAGAAATGGTGGAAGGCCGGGTTGGGAGACACAATTCATCGTCTCGCGGTCAAAAAGAAGCAGCCTCTTCGGGTGGGGAGCCTTCGAACCCCGATTGAAAAGCAACTGCGAACTCGAAAAGGATCGAGTCGGAGCGAAAATCTAAGCAGCAGCTTCGTCAACATTGACGCGACGACCATTCTGATCGAAGCGAACGACGCCGTCGGTAAGCGCGAAGATCGTGTAGTCTTTTCCGAGACCCACGTTCTTTCCTGGATGCCACTTGGTTCCGCACTGGCGGAGAATGATGTTGCCAGCAATGACTTGCTCACCACCGAATTTTTTTACTCCGCGGCGTTTGCTGTTGCTGTCGCGTCCGTTCTTGACGCTACCTTGACCTTTTTTGTGTGCCATGAGTCCGGAAAGTTAAACGATTAGATGCTTTTGATGGTGAGGCGAGTCAGGTGCCGACGATGGCCCTTGGTTTTGTGGTAACCTTTGCGCCGCTTGTATTTGAAAGCGATGACCTTCTTTGCGCGAAATTGTTCGGTAACTTCAGCGGTTACCTTGGCTCCATCGACAAACGGGCTGCCGAGAGTGGCTGCATCTCCGTTGCTAACCATCAGGACTTCGTCAAAAGTAACGGTGTCGCCGACTTGGGCGTCCAGTTTCTCCACATCAAGCCGGTCTCCTTCTTTTACCCGGTATTGCTTGCCGCCAGTTTTGATGATCGCGTAGGACATGATGGTTCGTCTAGGTTCGCCCTCCATTCTAGAGGGGCGCGCAAATTGTCACACGTTGGGGAAAATTCAAACCTGAATTTTCAAATTTAGAGCGGAAACTTAGCGCTTCCGAAACAATCCCCAGCGATTGGCTCCCGCTTCCGAGTTGGAAGTGCTTTCCTCGGCGGGTTCGTCTTCTCTCTTTTTCCCGGTCGCTTCGTTGCGTTCTTTCCCTTTTTTGTAGCCAAGAACGCCGTGTTTTTCGAGGTTGGCGATCAGGCTTTTCATGTCGTTTTTGAGTTCTTCATCCGAAATGAGGGCGGCGATCAAGCCGTCGCCTTCGGAGATGTCCTCAATGGCCTTGTTGGCGTTTTTGACCGTGGTGCGGAGATCCGAAATCGTTGGTCCCAGTTCTTCAAAAGCCGGTTCCAACTCTTCGATCGCTTTGTCCAACTTTGCGATCATGACGGTTGCTTCTTTGAAGGGTTCGGCGGCAGTTTCGACCGTTTTCTTACTTTCATCGATCAAAGGGGCCAACTTCCCACTGGCAAGCGCCAGGTTGTCAGTCGTTTCGCTCAATTTCTCGATGGTAGAGTTGAAGTTGCCGACATTTTGCTGGCTCATGATCTTCTGATCGAACTTTTCCGAAACACTGGTCAGGTTCTCCACCACGACGCGGGTCTCGCGGACGGCTGAATCCAACTCACTCAGCACCATTGACATTTGATCACTCAATTCGGTGGCTCGCTCCGAAAGGTCGGCAACCAAATCGGATCCTTCCCCGCTCACGGTTGATCCAGGCTCGATGTAGGCGCCGGTCGTTTTCCTGGGGGGGATGATTTTGATGTAGCTGTCTCCCATCAAACCACTGGTGGCAGAGGTGAAATCCGAGTTGGCCGGAATGCGGTATTCCTCGTAAATCTCAAGATTCAGCTCAATTCCGCGGTAGCTCTCCAGAAAATTGCGGGATTTGACCTTCCCGATCGTGACTCCTGCGAGTCGAACTTGAGCTCCGTCGATCACTCCGGTGGCGTCGGGGAGAACGACTTTGAGGCCATATTTGGGCCGGAAACTGTCCGTCACCGAACCAAACTGCCAGATCATGGTGCCCATGATTGCAATTCCGACCACGATGAAGAGGCCGACGTAGAACTCGGTTTTCTCGGTGCGAATGACGCTTTCGTCTGACATGGGTCTCGGTGAAACGTGGTAGGTTCAATTTAAAGTGCCGCAGAATTCCCATCGGGTCGAGACCGACCTTCAATGAAATCTTGGACGATGGGATCCTTGCTCGCCTTGATGTCGCTGGGCTTTCCAAGGAAATAGACCCGACCTTCGCGGGCGAAGGCAATCCGGTCGCCGACGTGGTAGGCACTCTTCATATCGTGGGTTACCACCAGGCTGGTCACCTTGTAGCGCGACTGCATCTCACGGATCAGAATGTTGATTTGGTCGGAAACGACAGGGTCGAGACCGGACGTGGGCTCATCGTAGAGGATGCATTCCGGATGGGTAACGATGGCCCGCGCCAGAGAGACGCGTTTCCGCATTCCGCCACTCAAATTGTTCGGCATCTTGGCGAGATGGGCTTCCAGATTCACCACGGAGAGGGCTTCGCGCACTCGTTCGAAGATTTCTTTCCGATCGCGAAGCCCCGCTTCAAACAAGGGAAAGGCGACGTTTTCGGCAACGTTGAAGCTATCGAACAGCGCGCCATCCTGAAACAGGATCCCGATTTTTCGCCGAATCGGCCCCAATTTCCGCTCCGGCAAGCCATTGACCTCGGTTCCATCGACGACAACGCGCCCGCGATCCGGCTGCAGAAGTCCCATGATGTGTTTGAGGGTGACGCTTTTTCCCGTTCCACTGCCCCCGATGATGACCATGGATTCGCCGCGTTGGACTTCCAGGTTCATTCCCCGCAAGACCTCCTGCGTCCCGAAAGCCTTGTGAACGTCCTCAATCTTGATGAAGGGATCGTCGTTTTTGCCAATGGAAGGCGACTTTGGGGCGGGTTTGCTCACGCGACACGAATGGGGAAAAAGTAGTTGAGGAGGACGCTGAGAAAGAAATTCGCGATCAAAATCATGAGGGAGGACGTGACGACGGCGGAGGTTGTGTTCTTTCCGACATCGACGGCTCCGCTGCGAACGGACAGTCCGTATTGGCAACTGACGAGGACAATGATGATCGCGAAAAAGAAGCCTTTGATCATGCCGATCCCGATGTCTTCCGGCGCCGTGAAGGTGCGGACGTGGTTCATGTACCAGGCGCCCGGCACGCCGAAACCCTTCACAGTCACGAGATAGGACGCGAGAATGCCGAATCCGATCGATTCGGCAATCAAGAGGGGAATGGAGATGATCATCCCGACGAAACGCGGAAAAACCAGGTAATCGACCGGGTGGACGCCGAGCGACCTGAGGGCATCGATCTGCTCGGTCACCTTCATCGTGCCGATTTCTGCCGCCATTGCGGCCCCGACCCGTCCGGTAACCATCAATCCGGTCAAAACCGGCCCCAGTTCCCGGCAAAGCGCGATGGAGACGACCGATCCGACCGCCGTTTCCAGGCCAACGGTGCTGAACGTGTAATAACTCTGCGCCGCAAAAACCGCGCCGGTAAACGCTCCGGTCACGATGACGACGAACTGAGAACCAAACCCGATGCTGACGAGTTGCTGACCGATCAGGTTGGGGCGGATTTTCCCGACGACCGGCGATTTTACCGTCTCAACCCCCAGCAGGCCCACTTGGCCGGCATACCGAGACGCATTGACGACAATGCGACCCAAAAGGCTGAAAATGTTGGTCATAGGGGATTCTCGAACGTGGGATTCTCCGTGGCGCGACCATAACTTACCTGCGTGGTAAGGCAATTTTTGGATGAGACGGTCCCGCGCCGTCGTTCATTCGGAGGGTTCACATTCACGATGCGGCAGATCATTGAGGAGATTCTGGGAAAGGCTCCCGCAACTTCACCAATCCCCGCCGAGTGCTTGGATCAGTTGGACGGTTGTGGTGGCTTGCTCGCTCCGCAAGGCATTGGCGGTTCGGCGGGCTTGAAGTTCGGTTCGTTGCGCGTCGACAATCTCAAAGTAGCTCGCCGCACCTTTGTCGAAGCGCCTGCGGGCCAAATTCGTGGCACGGGTTGCGGCATCGACGGCTTCCTGCTGCGTGGTCGTCTGGCGATGCAGAACCTGGAGATCCAGCAGCGAATCCTCGACTTCGCGAACTGCGGTGAGCAACGCGCTGCGATAGTTCTCCGCGGATTCGTCCCACTTGGCTTTCGCTTCTTTTTCTGAAGCGCCGCGCCGTCCGGCCTGGAAAATCGGAATATCAAGCTGGGGCCCGAGATCGAAGAAGATGCTGTCTCCGCTCGCGAAAAGATTGGAGCTGCTCAAGCTCGCCATCCCGCCAACTCCGGTCAGGCTCAAGCGCGGCAGAAAATCGGCTTTGGTGATTCCGACCTGCTGAGACGCAGCGAGCAGGGAGTTCTTTGCCGCGCGAAGATCGGGGCGGCGTTCGAGCAACTCGGAAGGCAAGCCGGATGGAACGGAGGGAAGCCGAATCCCGGCTTTGGGAGATTCGAGCGCAAATTCGGACGGCGCTTTGCCCGCCAAGGTTGCGATCGCATGCTCGAGTTTTCCGTGCCTTCGTTGGAGACCCTGGGCTTGGCTTCTTGCCGTCTTCAATTCGGTTTCAGCCCGAGCGACATCCAGACTGGTGCCGGCCCCGCCTTCGAAGCGGGAATTCTGTAGATCGACAGCCTCCTGGCGAACCGCGACCTCGTTTTGGAAAATCGCGATCTCTTTTTCCGTGTAACGGAGCGCGAAATACTGGCGCGCCAGCGTCGCCCGGGTCGAAAGCAGGGCGTCTTCGTAAAGTTCCCGCGTTGCTTCCGCGGTCAGTTTATCGCGCCGGTAAGCGCCGCGAATCCGCCCCCAGAGATCCACTTCCCAGGACGCGTTCAGCGCCACGCGATAGTTGTCGAACTCCACGCCATCGATCGGGAATCGCAGTTGGTTGATCGAATCCCGGTTGGTCGTGTAGGACGCGTCGCCGCGCAGCGACGGGAATCGCTGTGCTCCGGAGATGCCGAGAACGGCATTCGCCTGATTGAGTCGCGCGGCCGCTGCGCGAACATCCGGATTCTCCGCCTCAACCGCTTCCATCAGGGCGTTCAATGTCGGGTCGTGAAAAACGCTCCACCAGTGGCCGCTCTGGGGCGCGGGTTGTCCGGCCTGGGGGTGTCGAAATCCCGCTGGAGCCTCTGGCTCACCACCTTGAGGCGACCAGTGGTCAACAAGCGTGGGGGAACTGCATCCCACGAGAAAAAGCCCGAAGGATGCGATACAAAGTCGAAGAAACATTATGCGGTGACTGGTTTGGCGAGAGAATCGCCGGAAGTGTTGATAGTTAACTTCCGCTTAGGATCGAAAAATGCAAACACCACGCTTAACATACACGGGGTCAAAATCAGGGTGAACACCGTCGAAAGCAGCAATCCGCCGACGACGACCGAACCCAGACCGCGGTAAAGCTCGGACCCCGAGCCGGGAAGGACGACGAGTGGAATCATTCCCCCGACCGATGTCAGCGCGCTCATCAAAATCGGTCGGACCCGGCTTTTGACCGACGCGACAATCGCTTCGTCCGGTGTTTCCACCTTTCGTTCCGTATCCTGGAGGAAATTGAGGGTCTGGTGAACAATCAGGATGGAGTTGTTCACGACCACACCCGCCAGAATCACGAAGCCGAGGATGCTGAGCATGTCCAAATTCTGCGTTGGCATGTAGCGATCGATCACGCTCCAGTGGTGGACGAGCGCCAATCCCAAAAAGCCGCCAAAGGTGGCCAGGGGCACCGAAAGCATGATGACGAGCGGATAGCTCCAGCTTTGGAAGAGGACGACCATCACCAAATACACGACGAGAAATGCCAAAACGAGCGAACTCGTAAGCGTTCCGACGATGGAGCCATCTCCCAGCAGCGCGGTTTTGATTTCGTTGAGCTTTCCGGCCGATCCCGCCAGCTTGACGTCGACCGACGCGGGAATCGCGCCACCGCCGCGAAGGTTCCCGACCAATTCGTTGACGCGATCAATGGCGCTCTCCAGCGGCATCCCCTCGGGCGGCGTGAGTTGGAGCGTGACGGCGCGGTCGCGGTCGACGTGTCGAATTTCGCTCGGACCGCGAACCCGATTCACTTCGGCCACGGTCCGCAGGTCCACAATCTGGCCCGTGCCCGTCGCCAGGGGAGTATTCAGGATGGCATCGATCGGGTGATCGCCGGACGCGTCCTTGCTGATCACCTTCATGTCGCGGAGCTCGCCTTCCTGCTCGTATTGGCGAAAGAGCAGGATGCCGTCGCCGTTGGCCTGCGCCGCCAACCCGGCGTCGGTCCGCGTCATCCCGAGTTTCCGCAGTTGCTTGTCAAGAGGAATAATCCGCAGTTCGGTGGACGAAAGCGCGAAATTCGCGGGATCCGGATTGATGCTGTAGGGGCCAAAGTCCCCAAAAAGCGTGAACATGAGCGCTTTCGCAGCTTCCGTCACCTCGTCCAGGTTTCGCCCGGTCAGGTCAATCTTGATGGCGGATCCCGTGTTTCCGCCGACCCGGAATAGCGGCATTTGAAAGGCAAAGGCAATCGTGTCGGGTGCGCTGTGGCCTCTGGTCGCCGCGTTCATCAGCGGAATGGCATCGGCCACCCGTTTTTTATCGGCCGAGATTGCGCCATGGAACATGCGTCCGTCAAAACTCACCAAAAAGTAGTGTTCGATCGGGGGCGGGAGGACAGAGGGTTCGCCACCGGGAAAAGGCGGAACCAGTTCGCGTTTGTCGAGCTTCGGATTCGGGCCGCCGCGAACAACGCTTTCAACCTTGAAGCGATCATCAACGACCGACCAGGCCGGCTCCATTTTCTCCTCGATGCGTTCTCCGATATCCGACAACTGTTCCAGATTATAGCCGGGTGGGGGAATGAGGAGCCCAAAGACGATGTTCCGGTTTCCGCGCGGAAGATAGTCGAGCGGTGGCATGAGGATCATGATGCCGAACACCGTCCCAATCGTGAAAACCAGAATGACGCTGATCCGGGCGGACCACGACTTGTTCACCGACGCGACAAAATTGCCAACGACATTGGGCAGCTCGTCGATCAACGTTCGGAACGCGTGAATGGGGTGGAGCCAATTCGATTTCCCGGCGTTCCCGTTCTCTTCCGGCTCCTCTTCGTGCAGCGAATCGCCGCGATGGAGAATCCGGGCTGCCGCCGCCGGAATGACGGTCAGGGAAACGAGCAGACTCAGCCCGACCGCCGCCATGATCGCGTAGGCGATGTCCTTGAACAATTGGCCCGCTGTCTCCTGGATCAGGAGAATGGGGAAGAAGACCACCATGGTCGTCACGGTTGAAGCCAGCACGGCGCCACCGACTTCCTTCGCGCCTTCGACGGAGGCTCTTCGCGCGCCTTTGCCCATCTCGAGATGGCGGAAGATGTTCTCGATCACCACAATCGCATTGTCGACGACCATTCCCACCGCGAACGCCATGCCCGCCAGCGAAATAATGTTCACCGACCGGCCCAGCATCACGAGCACGACAATCGCGCCAATCACCGAAATCGGAATCGCGATCGCGATAATCCCGACCGTCCGTAACGAGCGGAGAAAGAAGAGCAATGTCAGCGTCGCCAGAACACCTCCAAACAGAATATTGCTCTGCACCAATTTGATCGCGTCGCGCACATAGGTCGTGGCATCGTAGGATTGCACCAGTTCGAGCGTTCCGTTCAGTCCGAGCGAACGCGAATGTTCTGCCAGCAAACCATCCGGTGCGTTCATCCGGTCGACCTCCGCTTTGATCTCGTTCATCGTGCCGATCAAATTCGCGCCGCGTTGAACCTGGAAATTGAAGAACGGCATTTCGTGGCCTCGAGCGCGTGCCCAGTTGGTCTTCTCCTTGTACGTTTTGACGACTTCGGCGACATCGCGAACATAGACCGGGCCGGCGTCATCGCGGCGAATGATCATGCTCATGACTTCCTCCGGATTCTCGAATCGCCCGGTCGCCCGAATCCGGATGTCGCGCTTTCCTTCCGGAATCTGGCCACCGGAAAAATTCTCGTTCGAAACCCGAATCGCAGTGACGAGTTGTTGCCAGGTAAGGTTGCGATTGGCCAGCGCTCGGGCATCCACCCGAATCTGCAATTCCGCCTGTCGCGCCCCTCGAATGCCAACCTGGGAGATGCCGGGGATCCGGTCGAAACGCGGCTTCATGCGCCGCTCCATGAAATCGAACAACGTCGTCGTATCGAAACTGGGATCGGTGGAGGAAAGGCCGATCCACGCCACATAATCGACCGATTCCGGATCGATGTCCTCCACCACGGGTTGAATTACATTGGGCGGATACCCGGGAACCTCGTCCAGTTTCTGAAGCACTTCCGCCTTGGCTTCATCGATGTTCGTTCCCGTCAAAAACTCCAATCGCACCGTTCCCTGGCCAGCCTTGCTGTTGCTCGTCAACGAAGCCAATCCCGCGATATCGCCCAGCACCTTCTCCTGCTCCTCCACGATGTCACTTTCGATCTCTTCCGCCGAAGCGCCTTCCCAGTTGGTGCTCACGGAAATCACCACCGAGTCCACCTCCGGTTTCATCTGCACGGGAACACTCGTAAAGGCGAGCACACCGGCAAGCAGTGCCAAACCGACCCCGACTGCGACCGTCACCGGTTGCCGAACGCAATACTCGACGAGGTTCATAGCTTCGGCAGCGGTTCCTCAGGTTTACCTTTTACCTGTACCAGCAAGGGCTGACCCGGCATGAGGCGGTCGTTGCCTTCGGTGACGACGCGGTCGCCTTTCTTGAGGCCGGAATCCTTGGCGCGGACGAAGGCCATGCCGAAACGCTCGAAATTGACGGTGACGGGGGTCTGGCGGGCCACCGGCATGGGACCTTCGCCGGATCCATCGACCACAAAGACAAAGTCGCCCATTCGCGAGCGAACCAAAGCGTCGACTGGAAAACTGTAGTGGGGCTCGTTGGCTCCGACCGGGACAATTCCGGTGATCGATTGGCCGGGCGCGAGTTTGGACTTCTTGTTGTCGAGGGTGGCGACAACGGTGAAGAGTTGACTCCGGGGTTCGACGTCCGGCACGATGGAAACCTGGTTGGGGGTGAAGATTTCGCCGCTCGAGGAAAGTCGCACCTGGATGGATTCGGGTTTGGAGGAGACGTCCCCCAAATACCGCTCCGGAACGCTCATCCACGCTTCCACGGGATCGACGGAGACGAGCGTCATGACGGATTGACCGGCGCTGACCCATTCACCCAGTTCAACGTGACGTTCGGCGATGACGCCGGAAAACGGAGCCTGGATCTCAAGGTCCTGCTTGCGAATTTCCATCAACTCGATCCGGCTTTGCGATTCGGCAACCGCCTGCCGGGCGGCTTCGGCCTGAGCTTCGGCGACCGCCAGTTCGCGCTCGGCATCGAGAAACTCGCTTTTGGAAATGGCTTTGTCGCGAAGGAGTCCTTCCTTCATCTGTAAATCCGAGGTCGCGCGTTTCAATTCCGCTTCGCGCTGGCTCACCAGTTTGGCCGCAGACTGCAGGTGGGCTTTGGCTTCGGCAAGTTGGGCAATGGTGCGGCGGCCGTCGAGCTGGACCAATTTGTCGCCCTTCTTGACCACGTCACCCTCGTCGGCAAAAACCTCGATCACGGATTCAGGCTCGTGGGCGGCGATGTTGGCCCGGGAAACCGCGCGGAGTGTTCCGGTCACGATCGATTCGTCCTGGGCGTTTGAGTTTTGAACGACGGTGACGAAGACGGCGGCAGGTGGGGGCCCTTGAGGCATGTCTCCTCCACCGCCCATGGCTCCCGCTGCGGGCGCCTTCTGAATCACCATCACAATGGCGACGACCACCCCGACGAGCAGCAGCGCCATCGCGGCAATCAAAAGGGGGCCTCGCTTGGAGGATGAGTCGGATTTTCCAGAGGTGGACATCGGCGGGAATAGACGGTTGAGAGGCCCGTCCTGTCAATCGGACTCCGACGGAAGTTCCGCGCGATGCTTACACGAAGTTTTGGCGTTTTTTCCTACCGTTTCAGAAACGGAAAACGGGTCTTGGTACGAGGGCGTTCGCGCTTGTCTGAATTCAGTTTTTTGAGGTTCTCCGAACGCTCAAAATCGGCATCGAGCCGTTGCTCGGTGGGAACACCCGGATTGGGGAATTCCTCGGCTGCGTCAGCACCGACTTCGGTGCGGAGATCTTCGTCATAGCTGGCGCCCATCAATTCGTGATTGTCCATCACGACGACCGGTTGGATGAAGATCAGCAACTCCGTGCGGGTGAGATCGCGATCGGTGTTCTTGAAGGCATGTCCAAGGACGGGAATGCGATTCACAAAAGGAAGGCCTTCGGTGCTTTTATTGTCGCTTTCCGTGATCAAGCCGCCGAGGACGATGGTGTGGCGATCCGGAACCGTCAACGTGGTGGTCAGTTCTTCGGTACCAATGATGGGAACGCTGTTGTTCGCCACAATCTGTTGGCCAATGACGGTGTCGTTGATCTGGGCGATCTCGAGTGTGACTTCGCGATCGGCGTTGATGAGAGGAATGACTTCCAGCTTCAGGACCACATCCTCAAAGGCGATCGTCGTGTTGAGAGCCGCGTTGGCTGTTCCGGCGGTGGCATCCGTAATCGTGCTTTCCGGAACGGGGATGCGTTGACCGCTGGTGATGCTGGCGCGCTTGTTGTTCTGCACGCTGAGAACGGGGCGGGAAACGACTTTGAACTGGTTGCTCGTTTCGAGCGCGGAAATGAAGACGTCGAAGCTTCCGCCAAACGAGCCATAAAGGTTCAGCCCTTCTGATGGGCCAAATGCGTTGCTGATCAGGTTGCTGCGGACATCGGCAACGCTTCCGTTCGAGAGGATGTCATCCCGCTCGGTGATCAGGCTTGAGGCAAGACCGCCGGCGTTCAAATTGCCCGCGTTGAACGACTCAAACTGCTTCAGATAATCCACGCCAATATCCATGCCGTCACCAAGCGTGAGCTGGCCGATGACCATTGCCAGGTAAACCTGCGGAGGCTTGCGATCGAGGCGGTCAACCAGTTCATCGACCGTCTGCTTGGCTTCGTCCGAGCCAATCACGATGAGCATGTTCGCCTGACGATCGGCAATCACCCGGGTTTTGCCAACCAACACGGAAATGGGGGCCGTTTCGTCGATGGGAAACGCGAGTCGATCCGCCTGGCCACCTGTCGCGTCGGCCGCGTTTTGTTGTTGGAACCGCGTTTGTTGGGATTCGTTTTGGGTGCCGGTCAGCGCCTGAAGTTGAGACGAAGCGACCGGCGTTTGGCGGGTGTCGATCGTTCTTCCGCCGGGCAATTGCGTGGTGCCAGTTCCGGTGTCAGTCAAGATATCGACCACGACGGGAAGGATATCGATGACCTTGGCGTAGTTGAGGTGTTTCTCGAGTGGCGACTGATTGGGAAGCGGGCGATCGAATTCCTCGATCAAACTGAGGATGAATGCAAAGTCGAGCGGCGAGGCCTGGACCATGATGCGGTTGAGGCGGTCATCTGCAATCAACTGGGCTGCGGGATCATTGGCGCTACCGATTCCAGCGGACTGATTTGCGTTTTGGTCCCGGTTCTGGTTTTGATTTCGGTTGTTATTATTGTTGTTGTTTTGCTGCTGCTGTTGTTGGCCGTTGATGGTGCGCCCCAATTCACTAAGCCGGGTTCGTTCTTCCTGGCGGGCATCCATCGCCGCCTGGATGATTTGGGCAACCGTATTGGAATCCGCGTAGATCAACTGGACGAACTGGGTCATGAGCCGGGCTTCATCCGGCGGAACATCGATGATCTCCCGCAGCTTGGCCATCTTCCGAACCAACGCGGCGCTTTCCGTGATGAGGAGGCCCGGAGGCGACTCGACCGGAGTGATGCGCCCGTAGGGGTTGAGCTGAACGTGGTTCGACATGATCAGACCGGCGTCTTCGGGGCTGATGTGGTTCAGCTTCATGAAAAAGCCGATCAACGCCTCTCCGCCCGGCAATTCCATGGGATCGGTGAAGATGACTTCGCCATCGTTGAAGTTGTTCGCGGCCTCGCCCGCCCGGCCCAGCAACAGCTTGATCGACTTTTGGTCCGACTCGTGAATCACGACATAGCCATTGAGGATCAGTGCGGATTCGATCAACCGAATCGCCTCGTCATTCGGAACGGGCCGGGGTGTCACCAGACTGATCTGCGGGCCGTTGAAGACCGCGCTGTCTTTCATCACGACCTTGCCGGTTAGGCGCTCATAAACCGGCAGGATGTCGGTCACGGCATTGAGCGGGAACTGCAGCGTAACGCCATCACCATCACCCCCGCCTCCTGGTCTTCCCATGCCGCCGCCGCGTCCTCCAGCCGGAGGAGTGTCGGTTGCCGCATCTTGGGCAGAAACTGGCAGGACCAGCCACAGGGCCAGCGCTCCAGCAATCCAGTAGGGGAAGGTTTTCATCAGTTCTGTTCGTTTTTCTCAATGAGTTGATCTGCCATCGCTCGAAATTTTTCCCCCATCTGCTCGCGGGTCATGTCCGGGTTCTTTTCCCGCATCTCCCGCATCTTTGAGAAGAGCTTGTCGCGCTGTTCTTCGGACAGCTTGCTCATTCGTTCCCGAATATCGGAGGGAGGGCCGCGACGCCGCTCACCGTCTCCGCGTCGTTCGCCCCGTCCATCGCCCCCGCTTCCGGCGGCAGGTTTTCCTTCACCGGGTTTGAGCTGATTCTCGTCGAAGCGAATGGAAACGACCTCGCCGCCCGCCACGGAAATCCGCGCGGTGACTTTCTCCAGATCGGAGCGATCACCATCCACCTCAATCATGCGCCAGCCCTGTGCATTGGCGTCTGAACCGACCACGTAACTCTCCTTTGATTTCTTATCGAGAATCGTCGCGATCGTTTCGTTCCCAATCTTGGCGATGCCAGTCAGAATCAGGGAATCGCTAAGATTGAGGGAGCGGGTAAAGGGGGAACTCGAGCGCAAAGCCTGGAAATCGTCATCCGTCACCGGTTGAGGCATTCCGGGGAGCAGGGCGGCGGCAGAGGCGGGCTCTCGCCCCGGTTGTTCGGGTTCCGGAGCGGTTTCCGCTTTGGGCTCAGGCTTCGGTTCCGGTGGTGAATCGAGGGTGGGGGAGGGCGTGGAAGTGTCGTCCTCGATCCCGAAATCCAAGCCGTTGGCCAGCTCCATTGCCGCTGCATCGGCTTCTTCTTGGCTGACGATTTCGATCTCGCCGATTTCGACTTGAGACCAAGCGGGGAAGGCGCATGTCGCAAAAATGATCGAGCCAGCGAGCCAGGAGAGTTGTGTTGTAGGTTTCATTTGAGGAAGAGGTTCAGGCACGGAATCAATCAGGAATCCGCGTTCGCCGGTTTAAACCACCGCGCGACGGTTAGGTTGCATCGTGCCTGGGGCTCCTTCTCCCGCGACGCCGTGTCGAGGGAGAGTTCAAGGTTCTTGACGACGTAGAACGCTTCCGGTTTCTGCAAAGTGGTGAGCCACTCATTTATGGCGGCGAGATCTCCCCGAACGATGATGTTGACCGAGACCTCCTGGTAAAACTCGGTCGACTGTGGCTCGAGGAGATTTTGGCGCTCCAACTGCAGTTTTCGTTCGAACGCTTCGTTCTGGAGTTTTTCCAGCAGTTGGCCCTGATCCTTGCCCGCGCTTTGCAGGATCGGCATGTTTTCGCTGATCCATTTTCCCCGTTCAATCGGGTCATCCCAGTTGCCCGTGCGCTCGGCGAGCCAGCTTTGCTGCTCAATTTCCTCCTGCTTCAATGTATCGAGCGTCGCTCCGCTCTTCCGCAGTCCAACCACGATTCGTTGCAGCCCAATCAGGTTCGCCATCACAAACAGTGTGCCCAGGCACAGGGTCAAAAGGAGTTTCTCTCGGGACGTCAGGGAGCGCATCATTCAACTGGGTTTGATGGCTAGACGCCTGGAACGCGACCCCGTTTCAGCGGAATGCGAGAATCGGGACGCAAGGTTGGTTCCTTCCAAGGCCCGAAGACACTCAGCCATGCCGTTGTCGGAAGTCCCGGCTTCTGTTGGGGAAGTTTTGGGGGCAAATGCATGGGTGCGAAGTGGCGTTGTTCTGGATGTATCGAGACACAGAGAAGGTGGTCCGAATATTTTATCCAAGTACGGCGAGGGTTGTTGTTATCATGTTAGGATAGAGTTGTTTATATCGTTCTCTCCAACACCATCCCTACCGTGGCAGAACGTAATCAACTTTGCTTTCAATTCAAAGGATTAAAAGGTTGCCCCTGGGTCGGCAACGTCATCGAGCGGGCTCAACGCGAATGCGATGCGATGGGACTGATGCGGCGCCTCTGCTCAGGCTATCTCTTGTGCCCCATGGAAAATCCGGGCGAACCTTGCAATTATACAATTAAGGTAAAGTTAACTGTATAGAAAAAGTAATATATTAGCTGTGGCAGGTATTCAGGTGAGTGAGCGCGGATGGTCCCCATCCCGCAACCGGCAACGGCCCCTGTTACTGACCTGCCGCAAACTTCCCTTCGAGCCGAAAGGAGGCGGTGTTGTTCTGGCTGTTGACCTGGGGTGGCGCCATGTCCCAGGCGTAGCCGCGAAAGTCGTCACTCTTTTCCAGGTCTTCCTTGAGCTGGTAGACGAGTTGGGAATCGCGGGCGAGTCCTTCCAATCTCAGGTTTTGCTCCTGGGTGATGAATTTGAGGAAGACGATTCCACTGGGCGGCATCAGGGAGGTTACCTGATTGAGTTGGCGCAGCGGGTAAAACCGTTTTTCGATCGCGGGAGCCAGGATTCGGGCGCGGGTCATGGACTGGCGGATGAACTCCGCTTCCGGGCGACGGTCTGAAATGCGCGCTTCCATGGTGATGGCGCGTTCGTTGCGATCGTGGAAGAGGATGGTCAATCCCACGGCAATCGTGACATACAGAGCGGTGAGGGCGAGAATGCCGGTCCGGATTTTCTGAATGCGTTGCTTGCGGTGGCGCGCAGCCTGGACCGGCAGGGGCAGCATGGGACTGGAAGCTTCACTGGCAAAGGTGGCTTCGGGATTCGGGCGGGGGCGAACTTCGACGGGAACCGTAAGAGAGCTGGTGAGCAGGGTTTTGGCCTCCGGCGAGACTTCACTCCAGATTTCCAACGTCACCCGTTCGGAGAGCTGGCCCGCACCCTGTAGACTGAGGATCGCCAGGTTGAGTTCTTGAGCCAAAGCTGGGTTGAACTCCGAGCCGGCGGTCAAAATCTGGCTGTAGGTCATCTTGCCGTGCTTGCCGGCGAGAAGAATCAGACGCCCATGTTCGCGCAGGACGGCGGCGGTGTGGTCCGGGATATGAAAGAGCCGTCCCGAGGGAGTGTAGGCCACTGCTTGGTGAAGGCACAGGTCCTCGCTGAAGTCAGAGGGCAGGACGTCGACACTGATCAGGCTGCCCGTGCGCTCGCGCTCGACAACGTGATACGCGGAAACCGTTTCCAGGCCACCGTGGGCGGCCAAACCTCGTTTCTCAACTTGCGCCTGCACCATGTCCCCGAAAAGTGCCTGGTCCGTCGTGGGGACGGTTACGGAAAAGGAAGTGCATTCCTGGGCCGGCAATCCAACGATCACGCCTTTGCCATCAGCCGGGACTTCATCGAGCATCTCCACGGTCTTTACCCGTTTCGGGGTGCGGCCTGAAAGCGCCCAAATGTCCCAGCCGCGTTCTTCGGTTGGCATGATGATGGTGGTTGGGGATTTCAAAGGATACGGAAAGTGGGAAAAGTGGAGGTGTCGGTTCGGCGGTGCGGAGATGACAGATTGAAGGGTGGGGGAATTTGCGATTCAACCCGGTTGATGACGAAAGGATTCGAGGCCCGTCACCAAAAGTTTCATTTTGTTGAAAACCGCACTTCCGCCCCAAATTTACTAAAGGTTTGGCAAAAGCATAACGGTAACGAGAAAACTGCGGGTTGACCCCCGAAGAATTGTCTCAGCAAAGATTTGACAATGAGGTGGGCGTTTGCAGGTTGTGAGTCCGCGGTGGTGCCCGTTTCGTCTGGAATTTTCCAGATTTTTCAGAGTCCTCGTGAGGCCCGATTTCAGTGATTCGAATCGGGTTTCGGAAATCCTAAAATTTTTACCGCATTAGCGGTTGCGTGTTTTGGATTCGCCGCTAATATGCCCGCCCTTCCCGAAACGGGAACGGAGAAACCGGGCTGATCACCCACTTAATTAGAGCGTATTTGTTATGCCTACAATCAACCAACTCGTCAGAAAAGGTCGTCACGACAAAGTCCGGAAGAATAAAGCTCCGGCTCTTGCCTCTTGCCCACAGCGCCGCGGCGTTTGCCTGCAGGTGATGACCCGAACTCCGAAGAAGCCTAACTCTGCCTTGCGGAAAGTGGCCAAAGTTCGTCTGACGAATGGTGAAGAGGTGATCGCTTACATTGGTGGTGAAGGTCACAATCTCCAGGAGCACTCCATTGTGCTGGTTCGCGGAGGTCGAGTAAAGGATTTGCCGGGCGTTCGATATCATATCGTTCGCGGAGCTTTGGACTGCCTTGGTGTTGAGAAGCGCCGGCAGGGAAGATCGAAATACGGTGCCAAACGACCGAAGGAGAAGTAATTCCTAGGTTTCAAAGCTGAGCCAAGCGGTTCGGCCCCGATTCCCAGGTTTTCTCCGCGATACGAAAGTTTAAGTCTTTTGAACTGAAATTATCCTATGTCACGAAGAAAACGAGTTTACGCGAAGCCGAAGCTTTCGGATCCGCGCTACGAAAGTCCCCTGGTTGCCAAGTTGGTCAACCGGGTCATGCAGGATGGCAAAAAGGCCTTGGCCGAGCGCATTGTCTATGCCGCCATCGATCGCGTGAATAAAGGAACCGAGACGGTTGATCCGTTGGAGGCTGTCAATCGTGCGATTGAAAACGCCAAGCCGCGGGTCGAGGTGAAAAGTCGCCGAGTTGGTGGTGCCACCTACCAGGTTCCTCTCGAAGTTTCCATTGATCGCCAGGAATCTCTCGCCATGCGATGGATCATTGCTGCAGCCCGCAAGCGTCGCGGAACGCCAATGCATATCGCTCTCGCTAATGAGATCCGCGATGCCTCGGTCAATACCGGGGCGGTTATCCGCAAGCGGGATGAGACCCACAAGATGGCTCAGGCAAACCGCGCGTTCGCTCACTTCCGTTGGTAACTCTTTTTGTTGTTTAACCCTGTTAATCTTTCCCTCTGTTGAGCACTGTTGTCACAGCACCCCAGGCTGATAGCCCCAACCACCCTGATCGGAAGCATCCGATCGAGGAGTTGCGGAATATCGGGATTGCTGCGCACATCGATGCCGGAAAGACGACGCTCACGGAGCGTATTCTTTTCTACACGGGGATGATTCACAAGATCGGTGAGGTGCACGATGGTGCGGCGACGACCGATTGGATGATTCAGGAGAGAGAGCGGGGGATTACGATTACGGCGGCGGCGGTGAGTTGTGAGTGGAAGCAGTTGCCGCAGGATGGTGTCGTCAAGCTTTGGGAGAATAAACCCTTCCAGGTCAATATTATCGACACTCCCGGTCATGTGGATTTCACGGCTGAAGTAGAGCGGTCATTGCGCGTTTTGGATGGTGCAGTGGCCGTTTTTTGTGGGGTCGCGGGAGTTCAGCCGCAAAGTGAGACGGTTTGGCGTCAGGCGGATCGATATAGTGTTCCTCGAATCGCGTTCGTGAACAAGATGGACCGGGTTGGGGCTGATTTCGACAATGTTGTCGCCGAGATTCGCGAGAAGCTGGGAGGCAATGCCTGCCCGATCTTGATTCCCATTGGATGCGAAGAGGATCTTCGAGGTCAATACGATGTCCTGAACAGGAATGCGATTCTTTACACCGAGAATGATGTTTTCGGTTCGACGTTTTCGGTCGCTGAAATTCCGGCGGAAGATCAGGCAAAAGTGGAGGAGGCGTTCGAGTATCTCCAAGCGCAGCTTGTGGATCTGGATGAGGAGATCGGGATGAAGTATCTCGAAGAAGAGGAGATTACCGTCGAGGATTTGAAACGTGCGCTGCGGCGCCAGACGATCGCAGGGAAGATTGTTCCTGTTGTTGGCGGTTCCGCGTTCAAGAACAAAGGGGTTCAGGCGCTGCTGGATGCGGTGATCGATTATTTGCCGAATCCGCTCGATGTTCTGCCGGCCGAGGGTCACGAACCTGGTAATTCTGAAAAGATCGTTAAGACCAAGGCGAGTGATCATTCAAAGGCTTGCTGTCTCGCGTTCAAGATTGCGAACGATCAGCACGTGAAGAAGTTGGTCTTTTTCCGGGTTTATTCCGGCGTTGTGAAGAAGGGGGATACGCTCTTCAATCCTCGCACTGGGAAGCAGAGTCGCATTGGTCGCATCATTAAGCTTCAGGCCAATGACCGCGCTGAGGTTGACAGGGTTTATGCGGGCGATATTGCGGCCTTTGCGGGTCTGAAATTGACGGCGACCGGGGATACGCTGGCGGAGCCGGGTTTCAAGATTCAGTTGGAGCCACCGACCTTTCCGGAGCCGGTTTTGTCCATGTCGATTGAGCCCAAGTCGACCGCGGATCAGGACAAGCTGAGCGATGTCCTTCAACAGCTTTCCGAAGAGGATCCGACTTTCAAGGTCACGATCAACGAAGAGACCGGGCAGCGAATCATTGCCGGAATGGGTGAGTTGCATCTCGAGATCCTGTGCGATCGGATGAAGCGCGAATACGGTGTGGGAACAAATGCGGGTAAGCCGCGGATCGCCTACCGCGAAACGATTCGTTCCGAAGGCCGGGGTGAAGGGAAATTTATCCAGGAAGCGGGCGGTCATGCTCACTATGGTCATGTCCAGGTTGCGCTTCGTCCTGTTAAGCGAGGGGAAGGGAACTCCAAGGAGAATAAAATCTCTGATGGTTCGATTCCTGCCGAATTTATTGAGCCCGCCCTGGAGGGGATCGGCGAGTCCTTTATCAATGGAGTGTTGGCCAGCTATCCTGTGGTGGATGTGCACGTGGACTTGGTCGGTGGGTCTGCTGACGACTCCGACTCGAATGAAGCCGACTTCCGGATTGCTGCGATTTACGCCATGAAAGAGGCGATGATTGCAGCGGATCCCATCCTGCTCGAGCCGATCATGGCCGTCGAAGTTACGACGCCTGACGAACATCAGGGGGAGATTATCGGGGATTTGAATCGCCGTCGCGGCCAGGTTGATGCCATCGAGCCGCGCAACAAGGTCACGGTCATCAAGGCCAGCGTTCCTCTGGCGACGATGGTGGACAATTATTCGACAGCGGTTCGCACGCTTTCAAGCGGTCGCGCGGACTACAGCATGCAGCCTTCACATTTTGAAGAAGTTCCTCCCAATATCGCTGCAGAGATCAGCGAGCTTCGTGGTGGAGGTGGATTTTAATTTTTTTGAGATTTCGAACTTTAGAACAAAGACAAGATGGACAACCAACGCATCAGAATCCGGCTCAGAGCCTACGATCATCGCATTCTCGACAAGAGTGCGGGAGACATCGTTGAAACCGCCAAGCGCACGGGCGCCAAAGTAGCTGGCCCGATTCCGCTGCCGACTCGCGTCGAGAAGTTCAGCGTCAACCGCTCCGTTCACGTGAACAAGAAAAGTGCGGACCAATTCGAAATGCGAACCCACAAGCGTTTGCTCGATATCGTCGATCCCACAGCACGCACCGTTGATGAGCTGAAGAAGCTCAATCTCCCAGCTGGTGTCGACATCACCATCAAAATTTAGATTGTTTAAACCCTCGAACCCGAACGCGTAATTATGAGCATCGGATTAATTGGCAAAAAGGTCGGTATGACACGTGTCTTCGATGACGAAGGCAATGCCATCCCTGTGACCGTCGTTGACGTCAGCGATAACGAATTTCTCCAGGTTAAAACCAAGGACAAGGACGGCTATTCAGCCATCCAGGTGGGTTTTGGCGAACAGAAAGAGCAGCGTCTGAACAACCCCGAAAAGGGCCACTTCAAGAAATACCAGGGATCGCCGAAAAAGCGGATCATGGAGTTTCGCGTCGATAGTGATGACGAGCTGCCGAAGGCGGCTGAGGATGGCGGTAAAATTGATCACGCCGGTGTCGAGACTTTCGAGGCTGGACAGTGGGTTGATGTGATTGGAACTTCCAAGGGCAAAGGCTTCCAAGGGGTTTACAAGCGCTACAACTTCGGTGGTTCCCCTGCCTCTCACGGCTGTATGATGCATCGCCGTCCCGGTGGTATCGGTTGTGGAACGGATCCAGGCCGCGTTTGGAAGAACAAGGAGATGCCTGGTCGTCACGGTAACTACAAGAAGACGATCCAGAATTTGAAAGTGGTCCAGACCCGCCCTGAGGACAAAGTGATCCTCATCAGTGGTGCGGTCCCGGGCGCGAAGGGTGGATACTTGGTGATTCGCCCGGCAATCAAGAAACCTCTTCCCGAAAAGAAAGGCTAACCCATGGCTAACGATTTCCAAATTTCAGACGCCCAAAAGGCGAATATCGTGACGATCGAGGATGATCGCGGCAACCAGGCCGTTCATGACCTCATCACCGCTTATCGTGCCAATCGGCGCAGTGGCACGGCTCACACCAAAACGCGTGGTGAAGTCAGTGCGACGGGTAAGAAGCCATTCCGCCAGAAAGGAACCGGTCGTGCACGTCAGGGTGGTAACGCCTCTCCCATCCATCGTGGTGGTGGAATCGTTTTCGGTCCCCGCAACACGAAAGACTATTCTAAGACTGTCCCGAAAGGTGTTCGCAAGCTTGCCTTTGCCAAGGCGCTTACGGAGCGGATCAAGGATGGCGACGTTCTTCTCGTCGATAGCATTACGGTGAGTAGCGGGAAGACGAAGGACTTCGTTGCTGAAATCAAGAAGCAGGTGGAAGCCCGCAAGACCTTGATTGTCGGTAAGTTTGACGAAGCCACCTTCCGTTCGGCTCGCAATGTGCAGAACGTTCTGCTGATGTCCGCCGAAGAATTGAATGTCGAGCATCTTCTCTACCACGACAAGATCGTGCTGACGAAGGGCTCGCTCGAGGTCCTCGCTCGCCGCACTCAGGGAGTCCATTCGAAGAAAGAAGTTACTGCCTAAGCCATGAAAGACATTTTCCAAGTCATCAAAACGATTCAGCTCAGTGAGAAAGCAACGCTTCTCAACGAGATGAACAACGAATACGTCTTCAAGGTCGATCGCAAAGCGAACAAGCTGGAGATCAAAGAGGCGGTCGAGAAACTGTTCGGCAAAAAAGTCGTGACGGTAAGGACTGCCAATTACCAAGGGAAGAAAAAGCGCGAGCGTCGCCAGGATTTTGGTCGCACCGCGCATTGGAAGAAAGCCATCGTGAAACTCGCGGATGGCGAAACCATTGATCTTGTTTAACCCACCAATTTTCTAGACACATGCCGCTCAAAAAATATCGCCCGGTAACGCCGTCGAGCCGCTACAAGTACCTCCCCGACTTCTCGGAATTGACCAAGAAGAAGCCGGAGAAGAACTTGACGAGTTCCCTGAAAAAGTCTGCCGGCCGCAACAACTCGGGTCGGATTACCTGCCGTCACCGTGGAGGTGGGCACAAGCGCAAGTATCGTCTGATCGACTTCAAGCGTGCTCGTCATGGTGAAGTCGCGAAAGTGATCGCGATCGAGTATGATCCCAATCGTACCGCACGCATTGCCTTGATCGAGTATGAGGATGGCCAGAAGAGCTACATCCTTGCGCCCGCCAAACTCAAGGTTGGTGCCAAGGTTCAGTCCGGTGAAAATGCCCCGCCAGAAGTCGGCAACGCGCTTCCACTCGACAAGATTCCGCCATCCACCTCGATTCATAACATCGAGTTGACGATTGGTCGCGGTGGTCAGCTTGCCCGCGGTGCGGGTCAGGCCGGAACGCTTACCAACAGTGACGGTGAATACGCCCTCGTGAAGCTTCCTTCCGGGGAGATTCGCAAGATCAACGCGCGTTGCTACGCCACGATTGGTGTCGTCGGAAATATTGAGCACATGAATGAGGTTAGCGCGAAAGCTGGCCGGACCCGCTGGAAGGGCGTTCGCCCGACCGTGCGCGGAATGTGTATGAACCCGGTCGATCACCCCAATGGTGGTGGTGAGGGTAAAAGTAAGTCAGGCGGTGGTCGCCAGCACTTGAAGAGCCCATGGGGCCACGTCAAGGGGCAGAAGACCCGCAAGAAGCATAAGCCGAGCGATAAGTTCATCGTGCAACGTCGCAAATCGAAGAAGAAGTAATTTTAAACCTGTCCAAACGTTATGGGAAGATCACTCAAAAAAGGTCCATTCGTCGATGTCAAGCTTCTCGATAAGATTGACGCTATGAATGAGTCCGGAAAGAAGCGGCCGATTAAAACCTGGTCACGCCGGTCCATGGTAACTCCAGATTTTGTGGGGCATACCTTCATGGTTCACAATGGAAAAGACTTCATCTCCGTGTTCGTTTCGGAGAACATGGTCGGTCATAAGCTTGGTGAATTCGCTCCGACCCGGTCCTTCAGATCGCACAGCGGACACAATCCTAAGATCAAGGGGGGCTAATCGCCTCTGCGAAATCATCTGCTTTTTAAACAACACGCAATGAAACACTCCATTCACAGTCAGGTTTGCAACCTTCTCGTCGTTCTCGGCGTTGGGTTGGGCATGGCATGTGGTTGGGCGCAGGATCAACCCGATCCCGTCATTGCTGGTTTGATGAAGCAGGCTGAATTGGAACTCGCGCTTGAGGCGGCGAATCGAAAGATTGAGCAACTCGAGGCGAAGCTGGCGCTGCGGTCGGAGAAAGATATGCCGATCGAGGTGGCGCTTGCTGAATCCAATAAGGAGGCCAACGAGTTCCGGGAGTTGTATCGCGATCTACAGCTTCGGATTGAGGAACTCGGTCTTGAGACGATTCGTTCCGACAAGGCTCTCCAGGAGCGACTGATCAAAGCGGTCCGGGAGCGTCAGATGTTTAAGGATCGCAATGATGCGGCTTACGAGCAGCTCATGAAGCTGAGCGAGGCGGTTATGGATTACGTCAAAACGGCGACCGCCGGAGATCCTTCCGCTCGACTCGCGGTCGAAGCCGAGTTGCGGGCCACGGATGAGATGTTGGGCTTTGGCGGTGCCCGCAAAGCACCCCTGGTGGATGTGGACCTCAATGATGGTCAGGTGGTGAGTTTCAAAGATGATTTGCGCCTCGCGGTGCTCAATATTGGACGCCGCAGCGGAGCCCGGGTGGGAATGCCTGTGGAGATTTTTCGGAAAGATCGCGCGATTGGAACCGCGATGATTGTGGATGTTCGTGATGCGATTAGCGGAGCGATTGTTCAAGAGACTTTTCGGGAGGGTGATCGCGTCCAGGTGCGTGATCGCGTGAAGCCGAGAACAACGGCAAAAAACTATAATTTCTAACTTCAAAACGTACGATGGAAGTCAAAGCGACCTACAAATTTGCTCGAATCTCGCCGCTGAAAGCGCGCGATGTTGCTCGTGAAGTCACGGGAATGCCGGTTTCTGCGGCTCTCGATCTGATTCGATTCACCCCGAAGAAGGCTGCATTCTTGATTGGCAAGACGCTCAAATCAGCCATGGCCAATGCGGAAAACAATTTCGACCTGGCAGCTGATGATCTCGTTGTGAAGTCAGCGACAGTCACCGAAGGGCCGGTTTTCAAGCGGTGGAAGCCTCGTGCTCGTGGTGGTGCGGCTCCGATTCGCAAGCGCACTGCCCACATCAATGTCATTATCTCCAATGAGCTGGGTGAAGGCTCCGAAGCGGCTCCGGTTGCTGAAAAGGAAGCCAAGCCAGCGGCAAAGAAGACTGCGGCAAAGAAGCAGGCCAAGTCGGCTGCCGGCGGCGATGATTTGAAACTGATTAGCGGTGTTGGTCCCAAGTTGGAGCAGAAGCTTCACGAAGAGGGAATCACCACTTATGAGCAGATCCTTGCTTGGACCGAAGACGACATGGTCGATTTCGGCGAACGACTCTCCTTCAAGGACCGAATCCAGCGCGATGACTGGCAAGGCCAAGTGAAGAAACTCATCGAAGAACGCGGTTAATCCAATTTTCCAAACCTACAGACTGTCATGGGACAAAAAGTAAATCCGGTCGGCTTCCGACTCGCAGTAAATAAAGACTGGGCCTCCAAATGGTATGCGCCTCCAGGAGAGTTCCCGGAGTTCCTTCATGCCGACATTGCCGTCCGCAAATATCTCAAGGAGAAGCTCGCGTTCGCAGCGGTGTCCAAGATTTTGATCGAACGTGCCTGGAACAGCGTTCGGGTCACGCTTTACACCGCTCGTCCAGGTTTGGTGATCGGTCGTAAGGGATCCGAAATTGAGCGGATGACCGACAAGATTTCAGGAATGTGTGGCGGTCGTCAGGTCAAAATTGACATCGTTGAGATCAAGCAGCCGGAGACGGATGCACAGCTGGTTGCTGAAAGTGTTGCATTACAGTTGGAACGACGTATCTCTTTCCGCCGCGCCATGAAGCGTTCCTTGCAAACCGCAATGGACTTTGGTGCTGAGGGAATCCGAATTCGATGCGCTGGCCGTTTGGGCGGTGCGGATATTGCCCGGGCTGAGTGGTATCGCGAAGGAAAAGTGCCTTTGCAGACCCTCCGCGTCCCGATCGACTACGGTTTTGCCGAGGCAAAAACGGTTTATGGAATCATTGGCGTAAAATGCTGGATCAACCGCAACCCGGACTCCGAGAAATCCCGGATGGCCCGCGTGACCGGCGACAATCGCCGTGATGGTCGCGGTGGACGTCGTGATGGTCGTGGACCAGGCGGTGGCGGACGCGGCCCAGGTGGCGGCGGTCGTGGACCAGGTGGTGGTGGCGGACGCGGCCCAGGTGGTGGTGGACGTGGCCCAGGTGGCGGCGCTCCAAGCCAGTCAGCACCAGCAGCAACACCAGCTCCAGCCGAATCTACACCAGCCCCAGCTGCGACAGACACTCCAGCAGCGAGCTAATTTTCTAACCCAGTTTTAATCCTAACTCTTCTCAGATCATGGCGTTGATGCCCCGAAAAGTAAAGTATCGCAAGACCCAGCGCGGAAACCGTGGTGGAACTGCTCAGCGTGGAACCCGAGTTTCGTTCGGTGACTACGGCCTGCAGTCTTTGGGACGCGAGTGGATTACCAACAATCAAATCGAGGCCTGCCGGATTTCGATCAACCGTTACCTCAAGCGTAAGGGTAAAGTCTGGATCCGGATCTTTCCTCACAAGCCCGTTACCGGTCGTCCGCCCGAAACCCGGATGGGTAAAGGTAAAGGTGCTGTTGAGAAGTGGGTCGCGGTGGTGAAGCCGGGAACCATGCTTTTCGAAATCGCAGGTGTTCCTGAGAGCCAGGCTCGTGAAGCCATGCGATTGGCTGCCAACAAATTGGGAATCAAAACCCGCTTCGTGGTGCGCTAAGCCCGAACTTGGAACCTGAACGAACTTGATACGATGAATCCGATCAAAGAACTGCGAGAGCTTACCACTGAAGAGCTGATTAATCAGCGACGTGACCTGAAGCATGAGGTGCTGAATTTGCGCGTGCAGCAGCAGAGTGGCCAGCTTGAGAACACGGCCCTGTTGCGGAACAACCGCCGCAGAGTTTCCAAGATTGAAACCATTATGACGGAGCGCCGCCGAAAAGCTGAGATGGAAGCTGCTGCGAAACCTGCAGAAGCGGCTCCATCCGAATAACCTGAATTTGTTACCTGATTTTTACTGATGAGCGAAGAAACCAAGACCGCCGAAGGAACTGAGGCCAAGCGTCACCTGCGGAAAACCCGTGTGGGGAAGGTCATCTCCAACAAAATGGATAAGACCATTGTTGTGGAGGTTGAGCGCCGTGTGCCGCACCCGAAGTTCAAGAAGATCATCAAGCGCTCGAGCAAGTTCTACGTCCACGACGAAGAGAACAAAGCTGCTCTCGGCGACAAGGTGTCAATCATTGAGTGCCGTCCTCTGAGCAAGAGTAAGCGCTGGCTTCTCCAGGAGATTCTCGCTCACTAAAGATCGCCTGACTGCGTATCCCTGTATTAACCCATTTAACCTGAAAGACTTTCTGCCATGATCCAGATGGAATCAAAGCTCGATGTTGCCGACAATACCGGTGCCCGAGTCTGCAAAATGATTACCGTGCTCGGTAAACGCAGTCGCCAAGCGAGTGTTGGTGACATCATTACCGTGCACATTCGTGAGAGCACGCCGACTGCCAACGTCAAGAAAGGCGAAGTGGCCAAGGCGGTTGTGGTCCGGACGAAGGCGCCGATCCGTCGCGCTGACGGTTCCGTTCTTCGCTTCGACAACAATGCCGTTGTGATTATTGACAACAATAAAGAGCCTCGCGGAACCCGTATTTTTGGACCGGTTGCTCGCGAACTCCGCGATCGCAACTTCATGAAAATCGTGAGTTTGGCACCCGAAGTTTTGTAAGACCGATGAAGCGTAACCGAATCAAGACCCACGTCAAAAAAGGCGACCAAGTCGAAGTCATCGCCGGCAACCATAAAGGATCGTCCGGTGCTGTATTGCAGGTTTTCCCTGCGAAAAAACAAGTGATCGTCGAAGGCGTCCGCATGATTAAGAAGCATGCGAAGCGCACGCAAGATCGTCCCGATGGTGGCATTATCGAGCGCGAAGGTCCCATCCATATTTCCAACGTGAAGTTGGCCTCCAGTTAAACGAATTTTTACCAAGTAGACCGATGGAAGAACCGGCACTGAGAACGCACTACCGAGAGAATGTCATTCCTGCTCTGAGAGAGAAGCAGGGATACAAGAATATCATGCAGGTCCCCAAGATCCTGAAAGTCACGCTGAACAGTGGCATCGGGAAGGCGGATGACCGCAAAGCCGCTGCCGAAGAGGTGTCGCGCGAAATCGGATTAATTACGGGTCAAAAGCCAGTGGTTACCCGTGCCAAGAACGCGATTTCGAACTTCAAGTTGCGTGCCGGTGAACCCGTCGGTGTCAAGGTGACGCTGCGCGGTCGCCAGATGTATGAATTTCTGGAGCGCTTCATGAAGATTGCGATTCCTACGATTCGTGACTTTCGCGGGGTTTCGTTGAAGGCGTTCGACGGACGCGGCAACTATACCCTCGGCATCCAGGACCAGACCATTTTCCCTGAGATTGAACTGGAAAAGGTGAAGCGGACGACCGGGTTCGACATCTCCATTGTGACCAGTGCAAACACGGACGACGAAGCTCGTGAACTGCTGACGTTGATGGGAATGCCTTTCCGCAAGCCTGCTACCAAAGAGAGTGACGCGGGCGCCGAACAAGCCGCCTGATCTGGAATTTAGAACGAACGACAATGAGCAACTTAAGTGATCCCATTTCCGACTTTTTGACGCGTTTCAAGAACGCGAGCATGGCTCGGAAAGATGAATTCCTCTCTCCCTACTCCAAGATCAAAGTGGAGATTGCCCGCATTTTGCAGGAGGAAGGCTACCTCTGGTCCTACGAAGTAGTGACGGAGGGCAAGTTTCCCGAAATCAAATGTAAGGCCAAGTACGTCGATAATACGCCGGTGCTGACCGATCTGAAGCGGGTTAGCCGTCCAGGGCGACGCAATTACAAAGGCTCGGAAGAGATCCCCCAGGTCATCGCTGGCATGGGAATCACGATTCTATCGACCTCCAAAGGAATTATGACCGGCCATAAGGCCAAAAAGGAAAACATTGGCGGCGAAGTGCTGGCCATGGTTTGGTAACCGACTCACCCCGAATTTTTAAGAACGATGTCACGTATTGGAAGACTTCCCGTCGCGATCCCCGATAAGGTGGAGATCAAAGTCAGCGACTCAGGTTCACTCACGGTCAAAGGACCAAAGGGTGAGCTCACCTATGATTTGCCAGCTGGACTTGAGGTCGAGCAGAAGGATGGCCAACTGGTTTTCAGCCGCATCAATGAGCGGCGTGAAAACAAGGCGCTTCACGGCACGGCCCGCTCCATTGTTTCCAATATGGTCCAAGGAGTCACCGAAGGTTTCGTTAAGGAACTGGAGATTATTGGGGTCGGTTATCGTGCTGCTGTGAAAGGTAATAGCCTGGATCTGCAGCTTGGGTTTTCGCATCCCGTCTCTCACCCGATTCCCGACGGATTGACGGTGACCGTGCAGGAAAACACCAAGCTCAAGGTCGAGGGAATCGACAAGCAGGTGGTGGGTCAGTTTTCCGCCGAAGTTCGCTCCTATCGACCACCAGAACCTTACAAAGGAAAAGGCGTTCGCTACACCGATGAATACGTGCGCCGCAAAGCCGGTAAGAGCGTCAAGTAACCCGAATATTTCCCAGATACCATGCCTCATCTTAATCGCAGACAAGTTCGCCAGAAGGTGCACCGTCGCATTCGCAAAAAGATCTCCGGATCTGCGGATCGTCCCCGCCTGGCCGTCTATTTTTCGAACAAGAACGTTTACGCCCAATTGATTGACGATCAGTCCGGCAAGACTCTCGCTGCTGCGAGCACCTTGGACAAAGGAATCGGAACGCACTTGGCGAATGAAGCAACCGCCAAGCAGGTGGGTGAATTGATCGCCAGCCGAGCGAAAGAGAAGAACATCGCTTCCGTTGTTTTTGATCGCGGCGGTTTCATCTATCACGGCAAAGTGAAAGCCCTGGCCGAAGCGGCTCGCGAAGGCGGTTTGAAGTTTTAATTTTTTACAAGGATTCCCACGATGGCAGACAATCGAAATCAATATCAAAATCGAGGTGGAGGCGGCGACGAGTCGTTCGACGACAAACCCGAGATCATGGAAAAAGTGGTGCACATCAATCGATGCGCCAAAGTGGTCAAAGGGGGACGTCGCTTCAGCTTCAGCGCACTGGTTGTTTCCGGTGATCGACTTGGAAAAGTCGGCTTCGGCTTTGGTAAAGCGAACGAGGTTGCGGACTGCATTCGCAAAGCGAGCGAGGCATCCAAAAAGAATATGCGTCCCATCGTGATGAAGGACAACACCATCCCTCACGAAGTGATTGGTGAGTATGGTGGTGGCCGCGTGATGCTCCGTCCTGCGAGTCCCGGAACGGGGATTATTGCTGGAGGAAGCGTCCGCGCCGTGGTTGAAGCCGCCGGTATCAAGGACGTTCTCGCCAAATCCCTTGGATCCAACAATCATGCCAACGTGGTGAAAGCGACGTTGGCAGCTCTTGAGAGCCTTCGCTCTCGCGATCAGATTTATCACCTCCGTGGCAAGAAATCTGCCAATCGGGAGGCTCTTTAATCATCTATCATCCCTAAAATTTTTTAGTCATGCGTTTGCACGATCTCAAACCAAACAAAGGTGCCAAGCACCGCAAGAAGCGTGTTGGAAACGGCGAAAGCTCTGGTCTGGGTAAGACCTGTGGCCGTGGTCACAAAGGACAGAAGTCTCGCTCTGGCGGCGGCGTTCGTCCCGGTTTCGAAGGTGGTCAGATGCCACTCGCTCGTCGTCTTCCCAAGAAGGGCTTCAACAACACCCAGTTCAAGACCAGCTACGCTGTCGTGAATGTGGATCGTCTCGAGACGATCGAAGGTGACGTCATCAACGAGGCAACGCTTCGTGAAGCAGGCATCGTCAAAGGTGTTTGGGACGGCGTAAAGATTCTGGGAAGCGGGGAACTCACGAAAAAGGTCACCGTCGAGGTCGACAAAGTGAGTGCCACTGCGAAAGCCAAGATCGAAGCTGCTGGTGGTTCCGTTAAGGAGGTCACGGCTGCGCCAAAGTCCGAGAAGTCTGAGAAAGACAGCTAATTTGAGCACTGGCGGTAGTTCCGCTTTTCTTCGAATTTTCCACGTATGATTTCCGCTTTCACTAACACCCTGAAGATTCCTGAGCTCCGCCAGCGAATCTTTTTCACGCTCATCATGGTCATCATTGTCCGGATGGGTGCGCATATCACCTTGCCCGGCGTGGATGGGGTTGTTCTTGACGAAGCGATTGATCGTTTGGCGGCCAAGCAGACGGAAGGTGGCGGCAGTGCCGCCGGCAACATGCTCGCGTTGCTCAACGTCTTCAGTGGTGGCGGCCTGATGAACTGCGCGATTTTCGCGTTGGGAATCATGCCCTACATCAGCGCATCGATCATGATGCAGCTGTTGAGCGCGGTCATTCCCCAACTCAGCAAGCTGCGCCGCGAAGAGGGTGGGCAGCAGAAGATCAACCAGTACACCCGGTTCATTACCATTGCGCTTTGTATCTTCCAGGGCGGAATGCTGGCCAAGTCATTGCTCGATCCCAAACGGAACCCGTTTCTTGCGGATCTTGCGGATGAAATGTCTCGACCGTTGGTCCCTCTCGTGGGTGGTGGCAGCGAAGTCTGGTTCATTATCACCGCCGTGATTACGATGACCGCGGGTGCCATGCTGTTGATGTGGATTGGTGAGCAAATCACGGAAAAGGGAATCGGGAACGGGATTTCGTTGATCATTACCGTAAACATCATCTTCAGCCTTCCGGGTGCTCTGGTTCAGGTCTGGAAGACGTTCATCAATCCAGAAAGCGCTGATCCGCTCGATCCGATCAAGCTGGTCGCGCTGATCGCACTCCTTCTTTTTGTGATCGCGGCCGTCATTGCCATCACGCAGGCTCAGCGTCGAATCAGTATTCAATACGCCAAGCGGGTTGTGGGCCGAAAGGTCTATGGCGGCCAGACCCAATATATGCCTCTCAAGGTAAACTATTCGGGTGTGATGCCGATCATCTTTGCCCAGGCACTCCTTTTGTTCCCGGCCAACCTCCTGGATTTCATGCTTCCCAACACCGATTGGGTGGGACGTTTTACCCAGCTGCTTTCTCAAGGCTGGCTCTATTATGTCGCTTCAGCTCTCTTGATCTTCTTCTTCAGTTATTTCTGGGTAGCAACCATGTTCCAGCCGCAGCAAATCGCGGAAGATCTCAAGAAGAACGGTGGATACATCCCTGGCGTTCGCCCTGGTAAACCGACTGCGGATTTCCTCGATTTCACGATGGGGCGCCTGACCTTTTTCGGAGCCGTTTTCCTCACGGCGTTGGCCGTTTTGCCAACACTTCTCGCACGGAAGATGGGCGTGCCGATGCTTGCGGCTCAGTTCTTTGGAGGAACCAGTCTTTTGATTCTCGTCGGCGTGTTGCTCGACATCATGCGTCAGGTGGAGACTCACCTGATCCAGCGCCACTACGATGGATTTTTGCGGAAAGGCAAGATTCGGGGGCGTTCTCAGACCCGTCAGGCTGGAGGAGCTGCCACGGCAGCCGCGGGTGGCGGAAGCATGCTACTTCTTTATGTGCTTTTTGCCGTTCTGGTCATCGTTGGGATGAGCTATTTTGTTTACCAACAAGCCCAATCCTAATATTCTGTGAGTTCGATGCCTAAGGTTCCCATTCGACGCGGAAAAGATCTCGATAGAATGCGAGATGCGGGGGGAACTGCGGCTGAGATTTTGCGGATGACAGCGGCGTTTGTGGAGGCCGGAAAGTCCACCCGGGACGTTGAGGAATACGCGGTGGAACTGATGCGGGAGCGGGAGTGTAAGAGCATTTTCTACCGCTATCGCGGGTTCCCTGGCTATATCTGCATTTCGCTGAATGACGAGGTCGTTCATGGTATTGCCAATCCCAGCCGAATCATCAAATCCGGAGATATCGTCAAGATTGACATCGGAATCGTCAAGAACGGTTGGATTGGTGACAACGCGACGACCGTGCCGGTCGGTGATATTGATGCGGCAACGCGCCACCTTCTCTGGGCGACGGAAGAGTCCCTCCATGTTGCGATCGATTATTGCCGGGAAGGGTATCGATTGGGGGATGTGTGCTCTTCGGTTGATCGGACCGTCCGGCATTACAATTATACTGTCGTCGAAGAGTTTGTTGGTCATGGAGTGGGACGCAAGCTCCATGAACCGCCGCAGATTCCCAATTACGGGATTCCTCATCACAATCCAAAGCTGAAGGCTGGAATGATTTTCGCGATTGAGCCGATGGTGAACCTCGGTTCCAAGCAAATCGAGATTCTGGCGGACAATTGGACGGCAAAAACGCTCGATCGAAAGGCCTCTGCACACTTTGAGCATAGTGTCCTGATCACCAACGGCGAACCCGAAATTTTAACACCGAGACCCCGGCTCATGGAGGATCAACCTCCGGTTCCGGCAAGAAGCGCCCCGAATATCATTGGAGGACCGGTTTCCGTGTGACTTTCCCCTTGCGAGAGAAGAGTTTTGTGATAGTGGTTCCGGCCCGCCGCGAGCCGGTTGAAATTTTTTAGAAATTATACAGAAATGGCTAGATTACTCGGAGTTGAAATCCCCAATGAGAAGCGCATCGAAGCGTCGCTTCCCTACGTTTACGGAGTGGGACGAACCACCGCCAAAAAGGTGTTGATTCAAGCCGGGATCAACCCAGACACGCGGACGGGTGAACTGAGTGACGACCAACTGGGAAAGATTGCCCACGTCATCAATTCTGCCGGCATCATCATCGAGGGCGATCTTCGTCGTGAGATTGGTGCAAACATGAAGCGATTGAATAGCATCAACTGCTACCGCGCACTGCGCCACCGCCGGGGACTTCCTGTTCGCGGTCAACGCACGAGCACGAACGCCCGGACTCGCAAGGGCAAACGGAAGACCGTTGGCGTCATCCGTAAGAAGTAAAAACTTTCCCACCTAGACTAAAATTGGATCATGGCTGACGACGCCGAAAAGAAACCAGCGGAGGAGACTCCGGCCCCCGAAGAGACTCCTGCTGCTCCTGAAGCTGCTGCGAGCGAAGAACCCAAGGCAGAAACTCCAGCCGCCCCTGAAGCTGCTGCGACCGAGGAAGCTAAGGAAGAAGCTGCTGAAGCTCCAAAAGCTGCTGCGACAGAGGACGCCAAGAAGGAGGAGAAGCCAAAAGCCGAGGGCGAAGCTGCTGAAGGTGAGGAAAAGGAAGATGGCCAGCCGCGCACCGCTGAAGAGGTCTTTTTGGCCCTTGAAGGTGACGACGAGAAGCCAAAGATCTTAAAAGCCAAGGGAAGCAAGAACGTTCACGCCGGTGTGGTTCACGTTCTGGCAAGTTACAACAATACCAAAGTGACCATCACGGATCTCAACGGAAACGTGATTGGTTGGTCCAGCGCTGGCAAGCTCGGGTTCCGTGGTTCGCGTAAAAGCACCGCCTATGCGGCTCAGTTGGTTTCCCAGGACGCATGTCGTCAGGCAATGGGGCACGGCCTCAAGTCGGTCGAAGTAAAAGTCAAGGGCCCTGGTTCAGGTCGTGAATCGGCAGTTCGTGCCGTTCAAAATATCGGAATCGATATCACGACGATCAAGGACGTAACGCCGGTTCCGCACAATGGATGCCGCCCCAAGAAACCACGCCGCGTATAATCGGATTTTCCCCAAGTAATTTTTATCGTTTTTAGTTATGGCAAGACATCGAGGCCCAACAGAAAAGATTAGCCGCCGCTTTGGAGTTCCTTTGTTCGGACCCAGCAAGGCACTTGAGCGCCGCGCCTATGGCCCGGGTCAGCATGGTGCACGAAGCATGCGCCGCAAGCAGTCCGATTACGCGGTTGCATTGGCTGAGAAGCAGAAGCTTCGCTTCCAGTATGGCATCATGGAGAAGCAGTTTCGGGGTTACTTCAAGAAGGCTCAAAGCCAGCGTGGAGTTACCGGAACGGTCATGCTTCAACTGCTCGAAAGTCGCCTTGATAACGTTTGTTTTCGACTTGGACTCGGCAATACCCGCCGCGCCGCTCGTCAGTTTGTCGGCCACGGCCATGTGGAAGTGAACGGCATTCGTGTCGACATTCCGTCTTACCACGTGAAGCCAGGTGATGTCGTGAAGGTTCGTGAAAGTCAGCGTTCCCAGCAGTTGGGGATGCGGATGCTCGACCTCACGCAATCAACTCCTCATCCAGACTGGATGGAGATGGATCGCGACAAATTGGTTGGAGTGTTCAACCGTCTTCCCGAGCGGGAAGAAATCGATCCAATGGTGAACGAGCAGTTGGTGGTCGAGCTTTACTCTCGATAGGCTGCAGAACCGGTCCGAATATCGGATCGGATCAACGTTCCAATCCAAGGAGATTGGCGGAGTGGATTGAGGCGGTTCCGTCGAACGCTGGTCCGACCCTATGGGCGAGTCATCGTGTCAAGAAAGGTCATCTGAGCTTGGACACGGAGATACAGCGAGTATTCTGATGGAGTTTCGAAGGTGAGAGATCGTTCGGCATGGTTGATCGCCAGCTGAATGGCTTCAGGGAGTCCTCCCTCTTCCTTCTCAAGCTCGGCAGTGAGCTCCTCGAGATCTCCGTCATGATAAATTAGCGCATTGTTCGCAGGTCTGCCCTCGATATGGGCGTCCGGCTCGCGCGGAATGATGGCTTCAGTCGCTTCCAGGCAGCGTTCGCCGAGACTCGAGCCGGGAGGGCTCAGCTCGTAGAGATAGCATCCCCGGGCATCGTAGTCTTCGTGGAGACAGGCTGCGGTTTGAAACCTATTTTTTCCAATGACCGCTGCCCAATCTTTGATGAGCGGATGGTTGGTTTGACCGAAGCAACGATTCAAATCCTCGTCATCGGCATTGTGGCGGCGATTGTTGATCAGCCCCCACGGGTTGAGACAGGGAAAAATCAGAATGGACTGCGTGGCGATCCATTCCACGCTTGTTTCTGCCCACTGAATCAACCCCAGCGTGGCCGCCGCTTCATCTCCATGAATCCCGGCTGACAGATAAACCCCTTCTGAATCAGCCTCCCCTCGGAGAAAGAAGTGGGGCAAATCGCCGGACTGATGAAAGCACTCCATCTGGAGCGAAGCAGATTGGGCCACCTGTTCCCATCGCCGGACAAGATCATCATAGTCGTGCGCTGAGTGTTGAAGGAGAAACTGGCGTTCGTTGGTCATCAATTGCGTTGAAAATAGGCGTTTTTCTTCTGCTGCACCTGCATATAGTGAAGGTAACGACAATTTCTCATACTCAATGCAACTTACCGAAGATCAGCAGCAAAAAGTGCGTCAGTGGGCCAGTGAAGGCGCGGATCTGGGCAATATCCAGAAACGACTTGCTGAAGAATTAGAAATCACGATTTCCTTTATGGAAACACGATTTTTGATCAGCGACCTGAACATCACACTTCATGAAGAGGTGGAGGAAGAGCCCGAAGAGCCTGCCGTTTCAGACCAGGCAACCGAGGGGCCTGTGGGCGAAGAGGGTGGGTTGGGCGCGAAGGACGATCCCGAGGAGCCATCTCTTGGTGGGCCGGGCGAAGTTTCTGTAAGCCTCGACACCATTGCTCAACCCGGGATGATGGCGAGTGGCAAAGCGACCTTCAGCGATGGCGAAACCGCCGTGTGGTACATTGATGAGATGGGCCGTTTGGGAATGGATGCCACCACGCCGGGTTATCGTCCGGCGGAAGCCGATTTGATGAAATTCCAGGAAGAGCTCGGCAAAGCGGCTCGGAAAGCCGGATTGGCCTAGCAGCGGTTTGACAGACAAGCGTGAGCTAGACTGTCGGCTCAAATTCGCTAGTTTTGGGGATGCACCCCCTTCTAGCCCTCTTTCTGGTGTTCTGTGCCGCGCCGATTTACGCGGAAGTCGAATGTGTGGAGACCGAGGAGGCCATTCTATTGAAATGGGGTGGGAAACCGGTTCTCTGTTACAACAAGGCGGAGCAACAACCGCGGGAAGGGATGAGCGACGACTATCGGCGGAGTGGCTATATTCATCCGGTTTACAATCCGGCAGGCCAAGTCGTCACGGGTGATTTTGCGGAAGATCATCCGCATCAGCACGGGCTGTTTTTTGCGTGGACGAGGTGCAGCGTCGAGGGGCGGCCGTTGGAGTTTTGGAATCAACGCCTGAAACTTGGCCGGATCGAGCATGAGGAAGTCCTGAAGGTTGGGAGCGACTTCTTCAAGATCAGGTTGAAGTATATCGATGAGAATGCTCCCGATGGACCTCAGGTCGTTCTTCGAGAGACCTGGACCGTCCGCATGGAAGACTCGACCGCTGAATCCTACGTGATTGAGATCCTCAGTGAACAAACGTGCACCACAGAATCACCACTGGTGATTGAGAAATATCACTACGGAGGAATGGCGATTCGAGGATCCGGCCAATGGTTTGATCGGGACGACGCGGCCAAGGTAAAGGCATGGTCAAAGGCCAGAGAAGAGGATCCCGATTTTCCGCCGATCGAATCCGATTCCCTGGCTCGCGATTTTTTGACCAGCGAAGGAAAATCCTGGTTTGACGGGAATCACACCAGGCCTCGATGGGTGGATATGTTTGGTCGGATTGATGGCAAATTCTCCGGGATCGCCGTCTTGTCCCATCCCTCCAATTTCCGCTTTCCGCAGTCTGTGCGGCTGCATCCATCGAAGCCCTATTTTTGTTTTGCTCCGATGGTTGATGAAGGGTTCAAGATCGAGCCGGGGAAAGCTTATCAATCACGTTACCGCTATGTCATCCACAATGGGAAGCCAGATCCGGAAATGCTGAACAATCAGTGGGAATTATACACCAAGTAACGGTCTCTTAGTCTCATCCGAATACCGATCATGAAATCACTATCGTTCTACAATGCTCACATTATTTCTCCCGGCGTTGATCGCCCCGATTCGAGGGTGGACGTAGACGGAGGAGTGATTGCGGGGATCGCCGAATCGACCACGGGCGATATGGATATCCAGGGAAACTATTTGGTCCCCGGGTTTGTCGATATTCACACGCACGGAGCTGGAGGTGCCTCTGCCATGGATGGCACGGAAGAGGCGGTGCGAATCATGGCGGAGACGAAGTTGAAGGAAGGGGTGACCAGCTTTTGTCCGACGACCTGGACCGAGAGTGAAGAAAGCCTGGTGGGTGCAATGTCAGGAATTGCGGCTTACATGAAAAGGCAGGAGTTCGCGCGAACTCCGTTCGTGCACATTGAAGGACCATACATCAATCCGGATTGCATCGGGGCGCAGAACCCGGCTTATGTTCGTCCGCCAGACATGGTCGAGATCGATCATCTCAACAACATCGCAAAAGTCGGGATTGTCTCCCTGGCCGTCGAGATGGCGGGAGGGATCGAGTTTGTCAGGGCAGCAACCCAGCGGGGGATCGTCACCTCGCTGGCGCACACCGCTGCGACCTACGCGCAGTTTCTTCAGGCCAAGGACGCTGGAGCGAAGCATTTGACTCACTTCTGCAATCAGATGACGAAGCTGCATCATCGTGAGATCGGTCTGGTTGGAGCAGGGCTGCTGGATGACGAAATCCGGCTCGAGATGATTTGCGATAAGATTCACCTGTCACCTGAAATGATCGCGCTCACGTTCAAGCACAAGCCGGTTGAACAGATCATGCTGATTACCGACAGCATCTCAGCGAGTTGGCTTCCCGATGGGGAATACGAGGAAGGCGGGCAAAAGATCCGGGTGGCCGACGGAGTGTGTCGACTGGAAAGTGGAGCGCTGGCCGGAAGCACGTTGCGCTATGATCGTGGCCTCAAACATGTGGCGGAAATCACCGGCAAGCCGTTATCCGAATTGATTCAAACCACATCCTGGAATCAGGTGCAGTCGCTCGGGTTGGGCAAGTTCGGAAAGATCGAATCCGGATTTGCGGCGGACTTCGTGGTTTTGGACCGGGAATCGCTTGCTCCGGTTGCGACCATCGTTGGCGGCGAAATGCGATTCGAAGCTGGATAAACTGCTCCTTTACTCCGCGACTGAGGACTCCGATAGTCCTGACAAGTTACCATGGTTCTAGTTGCCGTATTCTTAGAAGACCCGAGTCAGTGGGAATCCGTCGAAGTGTCGGTTGGCCAAAAGGTTCGAATTGGTCGTCAACCGCTCCTGAAAAATGGAGAGGCTGGTTTGCGCGTGCCGTGGAGAGATCGCGTGGTAAACCGGAACCATTCACAGGCATGGTTGGAGGGTTCCACGCTCAAAGTGGAGCGGCTTCCGGCGGTGGAGAATCGGAGTGATCCCAACAAGTTCTACTCCAACGAGCCCCATTCCCAGCGCAGCGTGTTGTCAGAGCCGCTGGTTCTCAATCTGGGGGATTCCTTCAGCATTGGCGCCCATGGTCGGACGGCGTTTTTCTGGCTTGAATCGGAAAGCGATCTCAAGGAAGTTCTCAGTGAATTGCGACCTTTTGGAGGGATTCCGGGAGAGCAGACTTCCGGGCATCTCCAGAGCATGGTTCCCTCCGTTGACTACGATGAATTGGAGGGGCTCGATGATTACAGCCTTCGTTTGCAGCTCAAATTGCTCCAGAAGGAACTCCCGGAGAAAGTGTTGAGCGGTTGGACGACCGAAGAAGAGTTGTTAACCCGTGCCGCCGATTTTCTGAAAACCGCACTTCCCGGACAACTTGGAGTTTCCGTGGCTTTTTTGGCCATCAATCCCCATCAAGCCAAGGCGACCAGCGTCACCCCGGTCAGTCCATCGGGATACACACCGATTCCGACGCCTGTTCCCGGGACCAAGCCCGTCCATTTCAAGGTGTTGAATGAGGATCCGTCGACGCGGGCTGATTTTCGGGTGAGTTCGACGCTGCTGAGCCAGATCAACCTGCAGAATCCAGGAGCAGACGACACCTATCTTTGGAACGCGTCGGATACCAACTCGAGCGAAATTTCCGACAGCAGTATTTTGAAGCGACTCGACTGGGTTGCGATTCTGCCCGTAGCAACGCTCGATTCCGAGACCGGGCTCTATCGCGACCGGCGGGGAAGGCCGGTTTTTCTCTACGTGGAAGCACGCCAATCCCACAGCGCGTCGGCCGTCGCCTTTGTGCCCTTTCTTCGCTTGATCGTTTCGGTGGTCGCGAGCCTTCTTTCCGCGAGGGAGCGGCAACGAATCCAGGACCAGCTTTCGGGGCACTTTTCGCCGGCGTTGCGGAGAATTCTCCACGCGGGCGACGTTCGCCAGCTCAAGCCGACGTTGGCAGAGTGTACGGTTCTGTTTTGCGACCGCCGCGGTGCCTCCCGCGAGATGGAAACGGCTTCCACCGATGAGGATATTCTGCATCAACTCGGTGAGAATCAGGAAATTGTCGGGAAGATTTCGGCGACGGTTTTCAAGCATGATGGAGTGATCACCGATTTTGCCGGTGACGGTGTCCTCGCACTTTGGGGATGGCCAGTCGAAAGCAACGATCATGCGATTCGAGCCGTGATTACCGCGGAATCGATCGCCTATCTGCTGGCTTCGCGGGTTGAAATGGATTCCGAGGGACTGGCGGAAGCCCCGGTTCGCATGGGGATCAGCACGGGGAGAATCGCGGTGGGCGATACCGGCCCGGTTCAACAGGTCCACATCAGCGTCTTCGGAAATGTGGTTAACTTTGGGGCGCGTTTGGAAGCGTTGGGGAAACAATTCCGGGTGCCGGCATTGCTCAGCGAAGACACGATGGCGCTGATGAAAAATTCGGGGAAGACGGTTCGAAAGCTGTGCTTTTTGCGGCCGGCCGGGTTCAATCGTTCCTACCCAATTTACGAACTGGTTTTGCCCAAAGCCGTTGGCGGAAGTGGCGCGAACGCCGAGCAGATCGCGGAGTATGAGGCCGCGCTCGATGCGTTTGTGCAGCAAAATTGGGACAAATGTCGATCCATGCTCAAGGAGTTACCTGATTCGGATGGTCCAGCTCACTGGCTTAGCGAACAGGCCAGCTTCTTTGAGAAGAATGATCCCGGAAGTAACTGGCAGGGAGAGATTGCGAGCTTGATGAAGTAAGGCGATTTGCGGGAGAACGGCAAAGTGCCGGGAGAGGGATTGGAAGAAAAAAAAGAGACGGCGCGCGATTACTCGTGCGCCGCCCCCTTAACCCCTCAACACATTTAACAATTCTTCAGTGGATACCGAAGCTTTGTTGAAAAGAGCTTAAGCGATTTCGGGTAATCAGGCAACTAGAAATATTAACTTTTACGAAATAAAATTGAATAGATCGGGGGTCTGGTGAATTGGCTGCTTCACGAGTATCTTACAATTAGCGAGTTAAGTGGCTTTCAAGGAAGGCGATGAAGCAGTCCATTCTCCATTTGCAGTTGGAGAATCTCTGCTCCGAACTGCATCACCTCCTCGGATGTGGGTGTCTCCAGGGGAACCGAAAGCAGATAAGCGCCGGGAAATCCCTGCCCGGGCATGCTCATCCCCTCGAAAATCAGGAGCTGATGATCCGGGAGAAAGCGATCGATCGTCAATTGACCAAACATTCCTGCCGGTAGCTTTGGGCTTTTCCAAGCGAGTGCTCCCTTGCGCCAATCCCAAAGGTAAGCGGCGAAACCATGGCTGGTTGCCAAAAACCTTCCGTCAGGGCTCAAAACCATGCCGCCACCGGGCTGCGCGGCGTTCTGAAGCAGGACGTCGGAACCGGCGCTCTTGGATTGAGGATGTTGAAACCAGGAGATTTGCTCACCCGCCAAGGTTTGCACAGAGACTTCGCCTTTGGGAGTTGAGAATGCCACCAAGGTTTCAGCCTTCCAGGGAAGGAGCGTGGCGGAGGCAACCTGCGGGGCCAGTGTCCGCACCTTGCCGTCCCGGAAATTTGCCTGCTGAAGGGCAAAGCCGGGGTTCCTCCAAAGCACGGTATCGCCTTTCCACTCGAAGATGCGCTCGACGGCGACGGGTTGGTCGAGCGTCGAAAGGTCGCCATTCGCATCCCAACGCGCGATTCCCCCAAATCCGGCAACCAATACCTCGCTACCATCAGAGTTCGTCCGAAACGCGGAAACCGGTTTTCCTGACAAGGATGATGGAAGTTCCGTGATTTCTCCGGTCGAACCGTCTGACGAGATGGGAGCCCAACCTTTCTCAGTCGCGAGGACAAAAAGGCGTTCGCCTCCGACCGCCAGCTTGTAGAAGGGTGAACCGGCGAAGTTTTCCGGCAACGTTGATCGCTGTTTCACGGCTCCGCCGGGAGAGAGCCAAACCATTTCCCCCTTCGCCGAGATTCCGACAAGCTCGCCGTTTGGAAGGGGAACAAGATCCCAGTAAGGATCCTTGCCAATCGCCTCATTTTCTCCGTTTCCAGATTTGCGGATGAGACCGGCGTCCGTCGCCAGCAGGAAACCGGATTCGCCGTTAACCACGTTTTGAATCATTCGAAACGGATCCCCATCCTGGCGAAGCACCTGAATTCCCGAGGTGCTGGATGGCGATTGCACATCCCAAATTCGCACCAAACCGTTTCGAGCCCCTGCCATGGCAAGCTCGGAATCTGGAGAGGAGGCAACGGTCGAAAGTGCGTCGGGATGCCAGGCTTCCTCAAGTTGCAATCCGCTTTCGTTCCAGATCCTCAAGACGCCGTTGCGATCTCCGGTCGTTAGACTGCCGTTGCCGAGTGATCCGGTTTCGATGGCCCCCGGGCTGCCTTGCGATTCGGTCAGCAACGTTCCGTCGAGAAGACTCAGCGTTCGCATTTGGGACATCCCATCCACGCTGTGAACGTGCTCGCCAAGTATGGCCAGTTCGATGGCTGGTGCAGGCATGGAATCACTCTGCCACGTCCACAAGACTTCCAGCGTAGCCGGGTTGAGGCAGCCAATCATCCCGCCTTCAAATCCGAGCACCAGGCGGTCGCCGGTCTGGGCATGAGATTGGATTTTTTGCTGGATGGCGATCTCTTTAAGAAGTTTGCCCGATTCCCGGCTCCAGACGCGAAGCGCCATTCCGGTGAAGCCTTCGACCTCCGCATGATAAAGCAACGTTGCGTCGGGTCCAAACCACCACGATGCTAGGTTCAGCGATTTGACCGAATCAATCTCGACTTCCCGGCCGTCCTCTTGAAGGGCGATCACTGCCTGGCGTTCAGTTTCTCCGGGGACCGCGGGAATTTTGCGATAGAAGGCATACCGGCCATCCTGTGAAACCATCAAGTCTCTCACATTCGTCCACGACTCAGGCCACGGTTTGGTGAAAACCTGCGCCTGGGTGGAAATCTGGCGAACTTCCAATTGCTTCCCGTTCGCCGAATTGACCAAACCGATCGCGTAATCGCCGTTGAATGCCGCAGTCGAACATTCGACCGATCCGGGAAGCGATCGCCAGACCGTTTCCCGTTTCACCAGGTCACGGATCAGTATCCCTCCCAGCTGATCCTGAACGAGAAGTTGAGTAGAGTCCGGTGTGAACGTGGAAAATACCGGCGCTCGACCGGTTCGGAATTGGTCCCTGAGATTCCGGCAATGGCTCCAGGCGGATGCGAACGCCGGATCGTTTTCCAACTCCCGCCCCAGCTTTCTTGCCGCATCGAAGTAGAGGATCGATTCACCGAACTGCGAGTCGAGATAGGTTTCCCGGCCTGCCAATTCGTAGCGCGCCGAAAGCGCTTCCTGGGCGCGATTGCGCTCTAACAGAAACAAAACCGCCAATGCTGCCATGATCGACATGAGCGCGAGGCTGAGGGCTGTGAAACTCCACATTCTGCGCATTCTGCGGGCGTGATCCCGTTGAACCAATTCATCGTAGGCAACGCCCAACACACCGGCCAGAATCTTGAGTTTGGCGTTGGTCTTCCCATCTCGGCCAGGTCGCGCGTCGGCCGCCAACGGCTCAAGACGATGTTCGGTTGGGGATCCGCTTTCGTCGGCCTGAAATCGAAGAGCCGGCGCGAAGCACTCGTCCTCCACCGAAAAGCCGGGCTTGCCATCGGAGGCGTTCGGCTCGCCATCGACGATGAGGCAGAGAATTCGGTCTTCGCGGCCCATTTTTTTAAACGCGCGGATCTCCTCGTTGACCCATTTGGATTTGGCCGAATTGGGAGAGCAAATCACCACGAGGTACTTGGCGGACTCCAACGCGGTTTCGATCATCCGACCAAAATTGGCGGAAGTCGGGAGCTCTTCGCGGTCGAGAAAGACGGGAAACGCGCGTTTCGGAACCTTGTAGCCGCGCTCCGTTTCACGACCCGCCAGGCGCTTCGGAACCTGATATTGCTCGAGAGCCCGATGCAGCCATTTGCCCCAATCCGTGTCGATTTGACTGTAGCTGATGAAGGCCCAGTATTCGCGATGAGGCGGCTTCTCTGACATGACGGCATCCTTCAGGAGAGAGGTGGAGAACGCAATAGGATTAGGGCGAAACTCCCGACAGTTGGGCCGAAGGGCGATGGAGGAAACCAGGCTGAAAGCTCGGGAGTTGGGAGTCAAAGTGGTCGCCGGAAATTGCAAAATGTCGGATTGTATGACAATGTATTGGCAGTTCATTTCCCAGTTCTTCCCAAGGTGCCGGGTATCCAGGAGAGGGCTGCGGAATGGAGTTTTGCCAGATCGCCTGATGGTCAGGTGAATTCTCGCCCCCCAAAAATCATGTTAACTTCTGAAAAATCTCCTCATCAGGATGTACCCACTTCATCTCAGACCGAGTGGGAGCTTCCCAACATCCAGTTGGAGTTCGGGGACGACCGAGTTGCCGTTCTCAGGTTCGATCGCGCGGAAGGTTCGGCAAATATCTTTGATGATGAGACCCTTGATGAGCTGGGGAAACATCTGGATTGGTTGGAAGGGGAACCGGAGCTTGAGGGCGTGGTCCTCCTGAGTGCCAAACCGGGAATTTTCATGGCGGGTGCTGATCTTGAGACGATGAGCGTGGCCTCAGAGGCTGACTTGAAGAAGTTTGCGGAGAAGGGGCAGGTGGTTTTCGGACGATTGGCGAAACTTCAGGTGCCCACGGTTGCTGCGATTCACGGAGCCTGCCTGGGCGGTGGACTCGAAGTCGCCCTCGCTTGTGATTGGCGGATCGCGACGCCTGCAAACGTGACGTCACTGGGATTGCCGGAAACGCAGCTTGGGATCCTTCCCGCATGGGGCGGCTCCACGCGACTCTCCAGATTGATCGGCCTACCCAAAGCGCTCAAATTGATTCTCGCCGGATCGCGATTGAATGGAAAGCGCGCCAAAAAACTTGGGATCGTGGATTCCATCGTTCATCGCGAACACCTGTTGGAGGAAGCGAGGAAGTGGATCGCGCGAGGAAAGGCAACCCGGCTTTCGCGGGTTTGGACGAACAACCCGGCTAGCGCGTTGATTCTCCAGGCGATCGTTGGCCGGAAGCTGCGGGAGCAGACGCGAAATAACTATCCAGCCCCGGTGGTTGCCCTCGAAGTGGTGTGCCGTGGGGCGAGCGGCAACCTGGAAGAGTCGCTGAAGCGGGAACAGCTGGCGTTGCAAGAGTTGCTGAAGACCGATGCGGCCAGAAATCTGATCCGGGTCTTCCTTCTGCAACAGCGTTCGCGGAAGCTGGTCCACGATGCGGCGGTGAAACCGCTTCCCAAATTGGTGGAGCGAACGGCGGTGATTGGCGCGGGAGTGATGGGCGCCGGAATTGCCCAATGGATCAGTTCGCGTGGGGTTCCGGTTGTGCTTCAGGATATCGACAACGCCCGAGTTGCCGCCGGGATGGAAGCGATTCGCAAGACCTACTCGGGAGGCATCAGGCGCGGCTTGTTTTCCCAGCACGAGGCCGAGCGGCTGATGGACGGAATTTCGCCTGCGGGGACGCCTGTTCCGCTGACGAATCAAGATGTCGTGATCGAGGCGGCGGTTGAGAATCTCGATCTCAAGAAAAAGATCTTTGCGGACCTCTGTTCGCGAACGCGCGAGGACACGATTCTCGCGACGAACACGTCCGCGCTCCCGATTGGTGAATTGGCGAAGGCGGAGGGAATCACGAATCCCGGCCGAATCCTGGGCCTGCATTTTTTCAATCCCGTTCACCGCATGAAGTTAGTTGAGATTGTCGTGGCGGAGCAAACGGCTCCGGAAGCCGCAGAAGCTGCGCTTCGGTTTGTGAAGAAGATCGGGAAGCTCCCGGTGGTGGTCGCGGATTCTCCGGGCTTTCTCGTGAACCGCATTTTAATGCCGTATTTGATCTCGGCGGGAAGGCTTTTTGAGGGGGGCGTGGATCCGCGCGAGATTGATGAGGCGATGCTCGATTTTGGAATGCCCATGGGGCCGCTTCGTCTCCTCGATGAAATCGGGCTCGACGTTGCCATGCATGTGGCCCACTCGATGGAATCGAACTTCGGAGAGCGTCTCGCAACACCTCAAATTCTTCGACGGCTGGTCGATCACGGCTGCCTGGGACGAAAGTCGGGATCCGGATTCTTTAGCTACGGGGCGAAGAAGGCGAAGCCGACGGTGAATCCAGAGGCTCTATCGTCGCAATCGCAAAGCGGGAAGGAGCCACTCGATCGCAAGGTTATTGCGACGCTTTTGGCGGGATTGACCATTCACGAAGCCAAACTTTGTCTTGCCGAGGAAGTCACCAAGTCACCCGATGATGTCGACTTTGCGATGATCATGGGGACGGGGTGGGCTCCTTATCGTGGCGGTCCCATGCGCTATCTGGAGACGATTGGTGAGCGCGAGTTCGAAGAACGATTTGAAGCTGCCCGGAATGCTGTCCGCGAGAACGGAGTTCAACCCTAACCTTTATCGCAAAAATTCATGAAGTCAGAAACCTCCCCAAAACCCAAGGACTCTTCCAACCTGATTGATACCTCAAAGATGAGCCAAGGCGAACGTGCCGCCTTGGAAATGGCGGAAGCCGCTCGCGAACGGACCACTCGCGGTGGCAGCTTCGCCGGCTCTTTCTTTATGGGCGATCCCGATTTTTCCCGGCTTTTGCCTTTTCCGGAACAAAGCGCGGAAGACAAGGCCGAAGGTGATGTCTTTATCAAAAAGCTACGCCGATTCCTGCTTGAGCATGTTGATCCCGATGCCATCGATCGGGAAGGGGAGATTCCGGATGAGGTCCTGGACGGACTCCGAAAGCTGGGAGCGTTCGGGATCAAGATTCCCAAGGAATATGGCGGCCTGGGATTGAGCCAGACGAATTATTCGCGAGCAGCCATGGAGTTGGGGAGCTACTGCGGAAACCTGACCGCGTTGCTGAGCGCGCACCAATCGATCGGCGTTCCCCAGCCCTTGATCGCGTTTGGTACCGAGGACCAGAAGAAGCGGTTTCTGCCCCGGTGTGCGGCGGGCGAGATTTCCGCGTTTGCGTTGACGGAACCGGATGTTGGTTCCGATCCTGCCAAGATGAAAACGTCCGCCGTTCTCAGTCCGGACGGGAAGTCCTACGTCATCAATGGTGAAAAACTCTGGTGCACCAACGGCGTGAAAGCCGGAATGATCATTGTGATGGCGCGGAGCGCAGAATCGGAGGCGGAACTTGCGGAGAGTCGCAGCATCACGGCGTTCATCGTTGAAATGGATATGCCGGGTGTTGAGGTGACACATCGTTGTCGATTCATGGGACTCAAATCGCTCTACAATGGAGTGGTGACCTTTTCGGATGTTCGCGTTCCGGTTGAGAATATCGTGCTGGGTGAAGGCCGAGGACTGAAGGTGGCGCTGAGCACGCTCAACACCGGACGTATCACGCTCCCGGCAGCCTGCGCGGGAATGGCAAATCGTTGTCTGGAATGGAGCCTGGATTGGGCGTCGAGACGCGTGCAATGGGGATCGCAAATCGGGCGGCATGACGCGATTGCCCAGAAACTCGCGCGAATGGCCGGTGATGCCTTTGCGATCGAGGCGATGACACGGTTTACCAGCAGCCTCGTCGATCAAGACAAGAAGAACGACATTCGTCTGGAAGCTGCGTTTGGAAAGATGTGGGGAACGGAACGGGGGTGGCGGATTGTGGATGATACCATGCAGATTCGCGGCGGAAGGGGATACGAAACCGCCGAGAGTCTTCGCAATCGCGGCGATGAAGCGGTCCCGATCGAGCGGTTTTTCCGCGATGCTCGAATCAACACCATCTTTGAAGGCAGCAGCGAAATCATGCGCCTCTTCATTGCGCGGGAAGCCTTGGATCCGCATTTGAAGATCGGCGGTCCGGTGCTCAATACCACCTTGGATCGCGAAACCCGGCTTCGAGCCGTTTGGCGAAGCGCACTGTTCTATAGCCGCTGGTACCCGATGCTTTGGTTGCCACGACTCGGTGGATTGCCCCGGGATCTGGATCCCGAAATTCGGCGCGAGCTGAAGCGGGTGAGGGGACTGAGCCGGAAGTTGGCGCGGGGGCTCTTCCACGCGATGATGAAGCACGGCCCAAAGCTGGAGAAGAAGCAATCCCAGTTGGGGCGTTTCGTCGACATCGGCGCCGAGCTTTTTGCGATGAGCGTGACTTGTGCCCGGGCGCAGAGGCTTCTCAACGACGAAGACCAAAACCCGGAAGAGCTGCTGCGTTCCGTGCGGTTTTCCTGCAAGGATTCCCGCGCGCGGATTGCTGGCCTGTTTGCCCAATCGCGGAGAAATGCCGATGAGGAAGGTTATCGCCTCGCCAAGAATCTGCTGCGAGAAGCTTAGGACTCCAGGTTTCCCGATTTCAGAAGTTCAACGTTCGCACCAATCTCCAGTGGAGCACCAACGATGTTGTTGCTCATCAGGTTGCCCTTGCCAACGCCCTTCCAGGTGACGGACTTTTTCATCAGGCTGGGAGTTCTCTGATCGTGAACCTGACAAGCCCCTAAACTGATGGAGTGGCTGTCTTCGAGGTGGACACCGACGGGGTTGGGATCCAGAAACTGACAGCCATTCACCGTGATGCGTTTGGACTTCACGATCTCGAGAAGCGCGCGGTGGACGCGGGGTGGTTTTCCGTGCCAGGTTTCGTCCCAGGTCGTCTTTCCGGCCGGCGCGCCCCGCATTTGCAGATTGCTGAGAACGCAATCCGAGCAGTTGCGAAGGCTGATGTTGTTGTCGATTTGGCGGGTCACCGTCCAGTTGTTGTGTCCGATGATATTGGACCCGATGGTCAACTCGCGGCTGTCTTCAACCAGCAGAGTATGTTGGTAACCACCGTAGATATGGTTTCCCGTTATCGCGATGCCGCTGCAGTGTTGCAGATGGAGATTGATCGCCTGATTGCCAATGAGGTTTCCGGAGATCGCAGCCATCCCCACCGGAAGCAGCCCACTGGGATCAGGCCCGATGATTCTGATGTTGGCGCCATTTGGGCTATGGGTTGCTTGAATCGTGTTGGAGGCAATGGTGAATTCACGAACGGAAGGGCGAGGGACGTCTTTGGAGGTGCCTCGGGAATCGATGTAGATTTCGGCGGTGGGATCATCCGGTTTGCCAACGTCGAAGTTCTTGTAGTTGTTGTATTCGATGTCGTTTCCGGTGATCTGCAGGTTTCGAATCTCTGAACCCTCGATGCGGATTCCACCAAGCCGATTGTAACTGATGTGGCTCCCGACGATGTTGATCTGATGGAGATTGACGCGGTCGAGAAAGACGCCGATTCCCGTGTTGTGATAGATCTGGCAGTTGGTGATGATCACATTGCGATTGCGCTCGTGGAGATGAATGCCGTGCCGCAATCGATGCAGCCCGACTCGGGAAATCACCGCCTGCATCGTCCCTGCGAGCTGGATTCCGTCAGCCTCAGGATGAGCTCCCTCGATTTCCAGATTGGAGATCTGCGGCATCCGTTCGCGCTCCCAGACTTCGGGTTTGACACTTCCGGGGCTTGCCGTGCCGCCATGAGTTCCCACCAAGCGAATGGCGGGACCCGGGCCAGCCATCACCAACTTCGCGGTTCCGTCAGAACCTTCGAGCCCGATTCGACCGAACTCGGCCAGCGAGATCTCCAGAGTGCGGGTGATCCGGTAATCGCCCCGGTTGAATCGGACGGACCCTTCACCATCACGGATCGCATGTTCGATCGCGTCAGTATCATCCGTGCTTCCGTCACCGGCTGCACCAAACTCGTAAACGTGGCTGCTCATCCCCAAGTTTGGGGACTCCGCCGGTTCAGATCAAGTCGCGATTAGTTGGTCGTGGTCTCCACTCCGGTGATGATTCGGGCGCCCCGCTTGTAGGTCATGTAGGAGTATACCCATTGCCAAAAGACGGCGACCTTGTTGCGAAAACCGATCAGGAAAAGGAGGTGGATAAAGAGCCACATCAGCCAGGCAATGAAGCCGGTGAATTTGGCTCCTCCGCTCGTGGCGACCGCGGCACTTCGTCCGATGGTGGCCATGCTCCCCTTGTCGAGATACTTGAAGGGGCCGGTTTGCCCGCGACCGAGCTGCCGGGCAACGTAATCGCCCATCTGAATCGCTGCCGGGCACAGACCGGGAACGGCCTTGCCGTTGGCATCGATCAACGAGACGATGTCACCAATGGCGTAGACTTCGGGATGACCGGGGAGGCTGAGATCGGGACGCACTTTGAGGCGACCGGCGCGATCCGTTTCGACTCCGAGATTGCGAACGATGGCCGGAGCCTCGACCCCGGCGGCCCACAAGACGTTGGCCGTTTCGATCCGCTCACCGGCCACGACAACGTAGCCGTCGCCAACATCCTCGACCATGGCGCCGACTCGAACTTCCACTCCTATTCCCTCCAGGCGTTGCTTCGTGTACTCAGACAGATCTTCCGGATACATCGTCAAGAGACGGTCCATCCCTTCGACGAGAATGATCCGGGTATCACGGGGATTGATGCGGCGAAAGTCGTGAGCCATGACTCGTTTCGCAAGCTCGGCAAAGGCTCCCGCGAGCTCGACGCCGGTTGGTCCACCACCGATCACCACCGTCGTCATCAGTTTTCGGATTTCATCTTCGTCGTCGCTGGCTTCCGCGAGTTCGAAGGCCCGGAGAATCGCCGCTCGAATCTGCGTGGCATCGCGCAGGGACTTCAGGGCGTGAGAATGCTTCGCCCAATGATCATGCCCGAAATAGCTTGTTTTGACGCCGAGCGCGATCACGAGATGGTCGTAGTTGAGCGTTCGTTCGCTGGTCGTGACTTCGCGATTCTCCAGATTGATGCTGGTAACCTCTTCCATCAGCACATCCAGGTTCGTCCGTTCGCTCAGGATCGCCCGCAGAGGTTGGGCGATCTCGGGGGCTGCCAGCCCGGCACTTGCCACCTGATAGAGAAGGGGCTGAAAGAGGTGATGATTCTGGCGATCGATCAGGGTGATGTGGAAGCGCTCGGAATTGTCCAACTCCTTGCAGAATTCCAGACCCCCAAAGCCGCCACCGAGAACGACGACATGGGTTTTGCCCTCGGGAGGGCCGAGGTGAGGATGACTTTTTGCTTGCTGATTTTTCATGGAGGAGCCAAATCCGGCTATGACCTAATTCGTTTGGCATTTCCAGTTGGGAACCAAACATTTTTACTTACCAACCCCCAGGTTGCGGCGTCGCGCCAGCCTGGGTTTCCGAATACCATGTTTTGAGTTGTTCCGCCATCAGGGCCGTTCGTTTTGGTTCCTGGCCAACGAGGTTCATGGACTCCTTGGGATCAGTTCCCAAATGATAGAGCTCCAGCGTCTCGTTTTCGAAAGTTCCCGGCTTCGCCTTGGGATGTTTGACGATCAACTTCCACGGGCCATCGCGCATGGCTTCAGAACGCGCTCCATTGTTGGAAAGCGACGCCCAGAAGAGAGGGCGCGGTTTGAGTTTCCCCTGGTTTCGAAGAACGGTCGCCAAATCGACTCCGTCGAGGGCCGGTTTGGAAGCTTGAATTCCGGCAAGGGAAAGGAGTGTGGGCATCACATCGAGGGAGATGATGGTTTCATTGGAGATGGAACCCGCTGGGATGGTCCCTGGCCACCACGCGATGGCTGGAACCTTGTGGCCGCCCTCGTAGACCGAGCCTTTGGAGCCGCGCAATTCGGGACTGCCGCTGGGGAAATCTCCGGCCGCTCCATTATCGGAAAAGAAAAGCACAAGCGTGTTCTTCTCAATCCCGAGCTCGATCAGCGCATTTCGCAACTGACCAACCCCCTCGTCAACCGGCAGCGTCATTCCCCGATACTTCTCGATTCGTTCTTCGGCACTGACCTCACGCCATTTCCAGCGTTCCCAATGGTCCTCAGTTCGCCGCACCGGATCGCCGGGAACCTGAACGGGATTGTGAATTGCTTCGTGGGCGATGTACAAACAGAAAGGCTCGTTGGTTTGGCCATGGCGCTTCACGAAATCGAGCGCGTATTGATTGATGAGGTGAGTTGAGTAGCCTTCCTTCTCGGTTTCCTCTCGGCCGTGCCACCAATCGTGCTGGTAGTGATCGCCGACATGGCTGATAAAATCGATATTGCCGCTGTGATACCCGACGAACTCATCAAAGCCGTGATTTTGAGGGTGAAAGTCATCGGAGTTTTGAGGATAGCCCTGGTGCCATTTACCGATTAAGCCGGTCTGGTATCCTGCCGTTTGAAGACGTTCGGCGAAGGTCGTTTCCTGAAGCTGAAGACCCTTGCGATGCTCGGGATGATCCGAGACCGGATGGATCACCGCTTCGATTCCGGCCCGTTGTTGATAGCGTCCCGTGAGGAGCCCGGTGCGGGTCGGCGAGCAAACGGTTCCGGAGCTGTGAAAGTCCGTCAGCTTCATTCCTTCGCTGGCGAGCCGGTCCAACTCTGGAGTCTTGAAATAGGGATTCCCAAAACAGCTCAGCCCGGAATAGCCCATGTCATCGACCATGATGACGATGAAATTGGGGCGTTCAGCCGCAAGCGAAAGAAGCGGCAGAGCAAGGACAAAGGAAAGGAGGGGTTTCATGCGAGGTTACCAACCGGCTTCATGATCAAAAATCAATTGGTCGAATTGACGAAGAAGCGATGGGGTCGGTCAGAACCTGTTGGTAGGAGTTTCTCGAGGGCTACCTGAAGAGCCGGGTGAAGTTCGTTTCCATCTCATCAGCCAAACTTCGTAGGGAGAGTTTCAGAAGGGACGCCACGCTTTCGTAAACCGTGACGAGGTTCCCGGGATCGTTGATGCGTTTCCCGGATTTGAGATCATTCCGTCCGAATTGGTCGAGGTCTTCAGGGAGGTATTGGTCTGGAGCGTCCGTTTCGATCAGCAGGCGGTGAAGAGGCACGTGCTTGAAGATCTCTCGAGTTTTGGCTTTGCGAGGGTGGAGGAAGTAGCCGCTGAAGGAAAAATAGGCGCCGAGATCGACAAAGGCATCGATCATCTCCGCGGAACCACCGTAGGAATGAAGGAGGAACCCCCGGTCGGGGAGGGGATGGGCTTGGAGAAGTTCAAGCATTCGGCCCCAGGCGCGAAGGCAATGAATGGAAACCGGTCGATTCTGCTGCGCGGCGAGCTCGAGTTGGGCGAGAAAGACGTCTTCCTGGGTTGGTGTGTCGTAGTTCTCGATCCAGCGGTCGAGCCCAATCTCGCCAATCCCGGCTTGGGGATGAGAATCCAGAAGTTCCTGGAGTTTGGTCAGCCAGTTGGAAGACCGGTTATCGACATGCCAGGGATGAAGTCCAAAGCTGGGCATGACTTCGGGCACCTCTTCAGCTAACCGGGAGACATCAGCCCAATCGGCTTCCCGGGTTCCGTTGACGACCCAGCCACCAATGCCGAGATCCCGGAGAGCATCGAAATCGAGACGATTGCCGAAACGCGAATCCTGGAGATGGCAATGTGCGTCCAGGAACTTCATGCGTGATCGATTCAGGCACTGGGCCTGTCGTTTTAGGCCGCGACCTCGACCAACTTTTCGGCACCCTCATCTCCCTCAACGATGTCAGCTTCAACCCGGAGATTCTTGATGATGAACTGTTGGCGTTCCTCGGTGTTTTTCCCCATATAGAACGCGAGTAGATCGCTGATTGTTTTGTTCTGGGGAGGAAGCTCGACCGGATCGAGGCGAATGTCTTCGTTGATGAAGTCCTTGAACTCCCCGGGGGAAATCTCACCAAGGCCCTTAAATCGGGTGATCTCGGGATTGGGCTTCAACTCGTTAATCGCCTGAACCCGCTCTTCGTCGCTATAGCAATAGAGGGTCTTCTTCTTGTTCCGAACCCGGAAGAGCGGTGTCTGTAAGATAAAGAGATGATTATCTCGAATCAGGTCGGGAAAGAACTGCACAAAAAAGGTAATCAGAAGAAGCCGGATATGCATGCCGTCGACATCGGCATCCGTGGCGATGACAACCTTGTTGTAACGGAGATTGTCAATGCCTGCTTCAATATTCAGAGCGTGTTGCAGAAGGTTGAACTCCTCGTTCTCGTAGACGATTTTGCGAGATTTGCCATAGGTGTTGAGCGGCTTGCCTCGAAGGCTGAACACGGCTTGAAGATCCGCGTTGCGAGCGGTCGTGATCGAGCCACTGGCAGAATCACCCTCTGTGATGAAGACCATGGTTTCATCGCCAAGCTTGTGCTTGGTATTGTAGTGAACGCGGCAGTCGCGGAGTTTTTTGTTCACCACTTTGGCGGCGCGCGCTCCTTCGCGGGCAGCCTTTTGAATGCCCTTCATCTCTTTGCGCTCCTTCTCTGACAGCGCGACCTTGGCGAGCAGCTTTTCAGAAGTCTGGGCGTTGCGATGGAGGAAGTTGTCGAGGTGCTGACCGAGGAAGTTGCTGACGAACGTGCGGATGGTCTGTCCGTCCGGTTCCATGTGAGTTGAACCCAGTTTCGTCTTGGTCTGGGACTCGAAGACCGGCTCGATGACCCGCAGGCTGACGGCGGCGACGATGCCTTCCCGGATGTCGACGGCGTCGAACGCTTTCTTGGCGTAGTCGCGAACGACTTTGACGATCGATTCACGAAATGCGGCGAGATGGGTCCCTCCCTGGGTCGTGTTCTGGCCGTTGACGAAGCTGAAGTAGTCCTCGCCGTGTTGGTCGGAGTGGGCGAAGGCGATTTCGATGTCGTCACCCAAAAGGTGGATCACCGGGTAGAGCGGTTTTTGGCTCATGTTCTCGTTCAGCAAGTCGAGCAGGCCGTTTTTGGAGACGAACTTTTTGCCATTGAACTGGAGCGTGAGTCCTCGGTTGAGATACGAGTAGTTTCGCAGCATCTGCTCCACGAACTCAGGGTTGTAACTGTATTCGCCGAAGACACTGGCGTCGGCCTCGTAAACAATCTCGGTTCCACTTTCCGCCTTGCAGCGTTCGGGGCGCTTCATTTGTTTCACGACTTCACCACCGGTAAATTCGATCCGATTGGTCTTGTTTTCGCGAAAGGCTTGAATCTGGAAGTCGGAAGAGAGCGCGTTGACGGCTTTGATACCCACTCCATTGAGGCCGACCGACTTTTTGAAGGCCTTGGAGTCGTATTTGGCACCCGTGTTGATCTTGGCTGCGCAATCCATCAGCTTACCGAGGGGAATGCCGCGTCCATAGTCGCGAATCCGCATCTTGGGCCCATCAAGCTCGATGTCGATCGTCTTTCCGTATCCCATGACGAACTCATCGATGGAGTTGTCGATCACCTCTTTGAGGAGCACGTAGATGCCGTCATCAGGAGACGTGCCATCTCCAAGTTTGCCGATATACATGCCGGGGCGCAGCCGAATGTGTTCGCGCCAGTCCAGCGTTTTAATGTCTTCCTCGCGGTAATTTACGGACATGGATTTTTGGGAGTAAACGAAACGTGTTCTCAGTAACAGTTAACAAGAGTTAACCGATTTCAACCAAAAGTCCCCAGGGATTTTTGAGGAGGTCTCGATTTGGCGAGTCATTCGACTTGCGAAATGACTCTAGCAGAATGCCACAGCCTACGCGAGACTTGAAGGGGGTTGACCGCCTTAAAGAGCAGGAATTGGGCGATTCGGCAAGGCTTTCCGGAGTTTTCCAGGCTTGAGAAAACTATCGGGTCATCGCGGTCAGCAGATTCTTCGTCGAGGTGATCAGCACCGTGATCGGCTTGTTGACTTTCGCGGAATCCTCAACGGGCTGATCCGTTGATTGGATTTGCGAAGACTTTTGCCCTTTCCGGTTCGACTCGGGAATGCCGATGAAAATGAAGAGCGGGATGAGCAAAATGGCAGCGACCTGTGCGACGAGCGACGTGGTCGAGGCGATCCGACGTCCGAGAGGGGCCGTTGGCGTGTCGGCGCGATCGGTTTCCGGTTCCAGTTCCTCCGTCTTTTTGAATGGGATCGTTTTCGGATCCGCTTCGGGGCTCTCTGCGGCAATTTCGTCCGGAAGTTCGAGTTTCACTTCAGATGCCTCTTGGGTGGCTTCAGTTTCAGCCTCTCGTTCGGCGGCGGCTGCGAGCATGGCTTCGCCCACGCCAAGGGGCGGTTCATAGCGATAATCCATTTCGCCGCGCGCCCAAAGCATTGCGGGCTCTTCGTCAAGAGGTGCAGCCGGGATGATTTCGCCGCTCTCCTCATCAATCAGTTCGCCCTTGTAAAAGGCACGGCGTTTGATGCCAATCGCGACGGTCTCGGGAACCTCTTTTTCGTCCTCATCAGGATGTGAGGACTTGGCCGACTCCGCATCCGTCACGACCTTGCCGTTGGGGGCACCGGCCCACAGATAGGAGCTGAACGCGGGCTCTTCCGGAGCGTCTTCAATGCCGGCGGCAAACGCGGCGACCAACTCGGCCGGAGTCTGGACGGGATCGTTTTCGCGAATTTTGCGACCACAACTCTCGAAAAGGCTGAAGAGACCATCGGAAAGGCTCTCACGGGGAAGTTCGCCGGTTCTGCCGGTCAGCAGCTCAATCGCGAGCGCGATGAAGCGTTGGTGAAGCAATTCCGGATGGCCTTGCTTGAGATCGACAATGGCGGACTCAATCTCAGATTCCGGCTGAATCAGCGCTCGCATCGCGGCGTGGGTCCGCAGCTTGACCACAAACGTGGGCCACATTTCGATACGGCGTTCGAGCAGTTGGCGCAAATCGGCCTGGGTCGTTCGTTGCTGGAAGCAAACCTGGAAATCGCGGGGGCGCAGTTGGCGGACGTCAATTCCGCATTCCGTGGCCTGGTTGAGCCCGTGAACGACCTGACGCAGCAAGACCAAGGCTTCGACCGGCTTGAGTCGCCCTTTGATGCGCAGGAGATAGGGAAGCGGGAAACCCGGCCAGTTTTCTTCCGCGAGATAAATGGCGGTATTCGACTCCCACCCCTCAAAAACGTCCATCAAATGGGGAAACTGCGCCATATCCGCCTCGTCGAGTTGAGGCGGAATCGGAGTGTAGTGCTGCGAGGAAATGATGCGGAAAGGCGGCAAAATCTGCATGCCCACGCGGTCACCGGTGTCGGACTCCACCAAATGGCGGCGGAACGGATCTTTCGGGCCAAACGCGCGTTCATCGTCTCGAAATCGCTCGGTCAATTCCGTGGGCAGGGCCGGATCGGGAATCAGATGTCGCTCAAGCGTGGTGCGGGGATAAAACTTGCTGGAGACAACCAGATGACGTCGCTGGGTCCGAGCCAGAAAACTCCGTTGAACGGATTTGAACGCTTCCTGAAGCGCCTCATCAAGAGCGGAAAGCTTGAGAGGCCCGGAAACGGCGCCCGTCAGCAGGTCCTTGATCAGCCGGCGCAGAGCCAGGGGCAGGCCGCTCAGTTTGATTTTCGCACCGGTTTCGCCATCTGCCGGACGTTCCTGGCCGGTCATCATGGTGAGCAGCGTCCAGGCAAACTCCCGAACCAGACTGGAATCCCCCAAAGACGGATCCGGCTCTTCACAGGCCAACCCAAAATCGACAATCTGGATGGTGAGGTTTCCGCCTTCGCCGACCGTCAGCATCGCGTTGTTCAGGCTGATCGAACTGAGAACGCGCTGATAGTTGTTGCTCAACCTGGTCAGGCGCTCGCTCAGATCGACGGCAAGCCCAAGCGCGGTTTCCACTGGAATGGGGCCCATCCGGCGGACATATTCCGTGATCGGTTCGCCATTGTTGATGTTGGCGGTGTAAAACAGGCTGCCGTTGAGCGAATCGCCTTTGAGGAGAGATGAGAACCCGGCATTGCCGCGAAGGGCCCGGACCAACCGGAAGCGCTCAAAAAAGCAGTGGTGCTCGAACGCGGTAAATTTGGTCGGCTTTTGCAGCAGATGCAGCTCAACGAGATTGCGTTTTCCGGTGTCGTAGGCCAGGCAAACTGTTTCGCCACGAGCTTGATAAAGCTCGATTGGCTTGCCGTTGGAGTCCCGGGAGATCTCGTAACGGCCGAATTTCTCTAAATCTGGCATGCTGGAAGGCTGCAAAACTGAAAATTGGCCTCAGTTATGATAATGCCTAATTTTTCCTAAGTATCAACAATTCTTATCTAAAAAATAACAATTATTGATAGAAAATCCTTAATCCATTTTTTTCACAATAGCAAAAATTGCCGCGAAGCTCGTAGTCGTTTGGATTTCAGGATGAGTTTCCCGGTCGTAAAATTCCGAGATATCGCCATCGAGGTAGAGAGCGTTGGGGCAGTCCCATTCGAGAAAAAGACGGGCGAAAGTATGAAGATTGATCTGACCTTTTTCGCTCCGCTCGGTCGCCAGGAAAACGATTTTGCCCTCTCGATTCACCCCAACCCCGTTTCGCAGCAGCCGGCTGGTTGATCCAGCACGAAACGCGGGATGGATCCTGCTCTGATGCAGCAACAACGGGCCGGATTGGACGCCGAGATGCGGTTTTCGACCGCTTCTCGCGAATTCCTCGGTTTCGAGAACGGCCGGTCCGGTCTCGTCGATGATGAAAACACCATTCGGCTTGAGGTAAAAGTTGGGCGTGTATTGCCCGGGTTTCAAAGGTGGAACTGGCTTTTGGTTCAGGGGCACCAGCGTCCGGCCGTTTTCGATGTGGAGGCCGGTTGGAATGAATCCCGGTTCATAGATCCCCGCATTGGTCGCGAAGCGGAGCTGATTACCCTTTTGATTCAAATTCGCCTCGAGTTTGCGAAAGGTCGTGAAGGGCTGGCCCGTCTCATCTTTCCAGAACAATTTTAACTCTTCTTTTGCCGGATCAACCACATAGACCTGATAACGGATTCCTTCGAATTCCCGCGTTTGCGCCGTCGTCCTACCAAACACACCGCACATCACGAGCAGAACCGAGACGAGCTGCGAAACGGATCGAGCTAGAGATTTGCGGGAGCACGCTAACAAAAAACGATCACAATTCATGAGCAAGGGGAGCAAATTGTTGTACCTTGCAGGGAAGAATTCCCTGCGAGACAAAAAACCTGTGAAGACGGAACGGCGCACATGGCAAGAATGGCTATCGGAGAACAGCGCAAAGTGGCTCCTGTTTGCTCGTCAACAAACGCGGACTGAGGCTGACGCTGAAGATGTCCTTCAAGATGCTTTACTAAAAACGTGGAAAACCTGCAATGGTGAAATCCGCGATGAGACCACGAGTCTGGTTTACACCAACATCCGCCGGTGCGCGATCGACCGGGCCCGTTCCAATGATCGTCGGGCTGATCGCGAGCAACGCGTGGCCGAAGAGACGCCCCAATCCGAGGATGCGCTTTTCGAGTTCGACATGGACAACAAGGCCTACGCGGAGACGATCAGGCAAGCCCTGGAGAAGATTTCGCCGAAATACGCCGAAGTGATCACCCTGAAGATTTGGGGGGAACAGACCTTTGCCCAAATCGCCGAACAGCTTGGGGATTCCCAAAATACGGTGGCATCCCGCTATCGCTACGGACTCGAAAACCTTCGGCGCTTGTTGGCGGAGCAAAAAGAGCTTGTGGCCTAGAGCATTTGAAGTGGAGGTGCAGTCAATCCAGCAAGGAGATTTCGTCGCCCGCACGGTCGGTTTCTGAACGGAGCAGAATCGAGTAGGAGAAGTTTTTCGGGTCGTGACGAATCGTCAGAATTCCTTCGGCCAGTTCGGGCTGGGAGAGTTTCCACCCGGCGGAGTAAACCTCCCGGCTGACGACTCCCAAAACGCGGTTTGGATCGATTTTCAGGGCTCCAAGATTGAGGGTCGCCTCAAACGGAGGGCAATCCGGCAGCGGCATCATGACCAATCCGTCCGCGGCCTGCGTCAGGCGAAAGGCTCCATTGGTCGTCGTCCATCCAAAATCGATCGGGCGGAGCGAGCTGTTGATCTGTTCGACGGATTCCAGGCCGGCTGGATCGGAAGGAAGGGCTTCGATTCCGGCCAACTCGCCATTTCCGTCAAAACCGAGCGAAATCTGGCCCAATCGCGCGGAAAAACCGGCATAGCGACCGACGTCCAAAGTCTGGGCCAGCATTTTGATCGGTCGACCGTTTGGCGTTCGCGCCGTTAAGGAAACCACGGCGCGGACCCCAGGAATCAAGGTCAGATCCAACGGGACCTCCATTTCTTTCTGACCAATCCAACTGGAAACCGGTTCGCTGGGTTGGAGAACTTCCTCAGCCCAGATGACTTCCGGGTTTTCCGAATCATGGATCTGCAAAAGCAACTCGGTTTCGGGAGGGAAGGTTTCCTCACACGTCCATCCCAGCCTGATCAGCGCGTTGCCTTCCGCCACGCTGACGTTTTTCAGGCTCGGTTGAATGTGCAGGGCCGACCAATGCCGGGGCCTTGCATTCACATACCAGCCGGCGGGGCTGATGCTTTGCTCGCAATACACGCCGTTCCGCAATTCCACGCTCACCTCAGTCTCGCCGGAACTTAAATAGAAGCCGCCCGGCGCGACTTCGCGGCCCGAAACGCGCCATCCCTCATTGCTGGCATTGATCCAAAGCAGACCGTTTTCGCCCCACAAACAACGCATGCGCCGGGGATCATCCTCCAGCCGGGAAACCCGATTCACTGCGGATCCCGCCAACGCTTCGGCCACCGGCTGCATCAACCAGGCTTTTCGAATCATGCTGTGGCCCCAGGCTTGGTCGTCGGCCATGGGAAGGCTCCCTTCGGTCACTTCGCGGAGCAGGGCTTCGCCGGATCCGGAATCGAGGTCTGCCCCCATTTCGTAAACCGGGAGTCGGTCGTGGTGCACGATCGAAAACCAGGGAACCCGCTGGGCCGGGCCGGGCAGATCGGAAGCACGAACTTCAAATCCCGTTCCGTCAGCGGCCCCAACGAGCCAGTCTCCGCCGCCTTTGGCCACCGAAGCGGAGGTGGGGCCGAGGTAACCCTGCACGTAACTGACCGTTTGACGCCAGATTTCCTGGGAATACGCCTGGTTGTAGCGATTGCCCTCGCGGTCGAAGTAGGGAGAACGACCGGATTCTGAACCATCAATCACGAATAGTGTCGGGGTCAGGTAATAGCGGATGAGTTTGAGATTGCGGCTGAGGTAGGGCTCAATTTGATCCGGTCTCAGGGCAAAGGTCGGGTTCCCTCCCGGATTGGCGTTCAGCGCAGTTGGCGAACCATTGGCTTGGAAAGCAACGGATTCGTAGTCGAACTCTTTCGAAAGCGGGTCAATCGCGGCATAGGTGTCTTCGAGTCCGAACAGGATTTCGCATTCACGGCAGGTTTTCGCGAGAATCTGCAGGTCGGTCAGGCTGCCCAGGTCGTCATTCGGCGGCCACACATCCGGGCTGCGTTCCATGGGGCCGTGTTGTTGCCAATTGCGGACCACGAGGGCGGATCGGTTGATGCCATAACGACGCAGTTCTTCCACGCGATCGGCCAAATCGGCAAAGTGGGTTTGGGAACTATCGATCACGAACCTGCCGGCAAAGTTGGGAACGCCCGGAGCCGCCTCCCATTCTCCCAGTTCGCGATATTTCGCGGCGGCATCGAACACGCTTTCTTCACTTGGAATGAGGTAGAGCCAGCCACTTCCCGGGGCGATGATGCGAGCGAGATTCTGCGACGGAGAAATTTCGATTTGCTCGAGCGGCGACGAACTTGCCTGCATGAGGCTGATGCCGTTCTCGAAGTCGAAACCGGCATGGCTGGCAGAGAGAAGAGGCGAGTCTTTTCCCAGTGTCCAGTCGCCGGGAGCGTTGAAGTGATATCCCAATCCGGCAGTTAGGGTGGTTGGTTTTCGGTTGGCCTTGCCGACCCCGAATCTGGAGACCGGATCCGGCGAAACCGCCCGCAATTTGACCCCGCCTTCCAGCAAACGCAGTTGGACGACCACCTCGGTTGCAAAGTCGCCAATGCGGAGGCGATGCATCACGTCGATTCCGTTCTCGACCTGAGTCGAGATAAACTCATCAACCTGTATCTGAGGTTCCCCGTCAACTCCAACCGGAGTTTCGACGCCGAGGGTGAGTCCCTGGAAACTAAGTTCCTGATTCGGGCCGATGAAGGAGATCAGCCCGTCGAGGAGCCCGTTTTTTCCGGGAAGCACGAGCACGGCAAACGAATCGAGATCTGCTCCCAACCGGAACGCCTGATGATGATTGAGATCCTTGGTTTCCCGAATGAAGTCTGCGAGTGTCTTGATGCGTTGCAGTTTCAAAAACGCGTCGACCGGAGATCGGGAACGCCGATCCTGAAATTCAGCCACCTCAGGATTCCTTCCTGCCCACGGTTCGGAGTCGGCAAAGTCGGTTTCCAGAAGGGTGGCCGCTCGCTTTCGCAAATCGCGTCCGTTCGACAGATCGACGAAGGAGTGAATGGGATAGAGGCCGTTGGAGCAGCTGGTGTCAAACGCGACGGAAAAGGCGGTGGTTAGCGATTCGCCGGCTTCCAGCGAAAATTCCTGGGATGGCTCGGACAGCGGATAAATTCCTCCGGTCGGACCACCGATGACGACCGTTCCTGAAATCGTGTCGGTGCTCAGGTTTTGGATGGTCACCGGAACCACGACCGGTGAATCGAACTTCGTAACCAACTCCGTCTCGCCAATCTCCAGGTTCAAGACCTGGTTGTTTTCAGGACCATTCGCAGCGAGAAGCCACGAGTTCGTCAGGAGAAGGACGGAAATCGCGACGCTAGCGTGAAATTGGGAGATGCTGACCAGGGTTTGAGGACGGTTTCTAGATTTCGCCGGAAGATAGGCGTCTTCCATCGAATGAAAAGCTGAAAACGAAAAACCCCCGTCAGCCTGAGGCCAACGAGGGTAGGGGAGGTAAAGGGGAACTTAGAACTGGCGTCGCTCTGCCTTGTTGGCCAGAAAGTCGGCCAACAGGACTTCTTCAGGCTCGCCGGAAATTGCGGCCAGCAAGCGGATGTAGCCATATTCCTTGCTGGAGATCGCCACGGCCTGGGCTCCTTGAGAGGGACGAGTTTGGCGGGAAAAAATCGAGTCAGTCTTCGTTGTGTCTGTCATGCCCACCCAGACGGTGGCTCTGTCAGAGATTGCGATTTTCTGACGCCAAATTTACTGATCCGCGTCACCCATCAAATCGCGGACGTGCGGATACCGCGCGCTAAAGACTCTCAAATGTTTGTCGGTCAGGCCGCTCCAGATCACGATGATTCCGTCGGTGACGCGCTTGTCGATCTGCAGATAGCTGCGGACGCCACCGGTTTGCTGGCTGATTGGATGGACCACCGCTGCGAGCAGCTGACCATGGTTCTCGGGCGAGCTGGTGTAAGTTGTGAGCGCGTTGGTGCCGCGTGAATCGAGCTTGAACGCGACCCCAAACGTCTTGTCAGGAGCAATGAACGGGTAATACCAGGCGACGTTTGCGTCCGTTACCACCGGCATGATCCGGAAGTAGTATTGCTTTCCGTCGCTCATTTTGACGGCTTGGGCGAATTTGGGCCATTCTTCCTTCTTCCCTTCCGCGTGAAAGGATACCAGAACTCCGTCGCTCCGTTTTCCCGACCCGAGTAGGGGCAGACAAAGAGCGAGCAGGATGAGGACAGGGGCACCGCGTTTCATGACATCATTAGAACCCTGATTGAAGGTCCTTTCAAGCGAGACGGATCTGGTGGAGCCCTGATTCACTCCAAAAACCAGGGGAGAACCTGACGGATCAATTGAGTTTCAGAAGAAAACGGTTGTCAGGCGTGCTATGATTCTCTAGAAAACGTTTCGGTTTTCGACTGGCAATCACGTCGAATAGCCAGGCAAAATTTCCAATACCTCCCAAAAATACCTCGGATTGTTATGATACCTGAAGATTCCGCGACCCCTTCAATTGACCCAACTCAGGCTGCAGGCTCAGAAGTGGTGACCGAAGAACAGATTAACCCGAAGCTTCGTCAACTCTTCATGAAAGGGATGAGCGCGTTGGATCAGAAAAACTTTGATTACACGATCAACCTGCTTCAGGCCGTGTTGAAGGAGGAGCCGAGGTTTCTCATGGGCCGCAAGCGTCTTCGCGAAGCGGCGATCAAGAAGAAGGAAGCCGAGAGCAAACGGATCAATATCAAGACTGGCGGAATTGGCGCCATGAAGCTGCAGCCCATGGTGAAGAAGGACCCTGCTGCAGCGATCGTTGCTCTCGAAAAAGAAGTCCTGGCTGCGGAGCCCTACAATCCCCAGGGCAACCAACTGCTCTTTGATGCCTGCCGCGCCGCATCGATGCCGATGACGGCGGGATTTGCGCTGGAGACCTTGGTGCAGGGTAATCCTGAGAACACCAAATACATGCACCAGTTGGGTGATTTCTACATGGATCACGATTTCTGGGAGCAGGCTTCCATCGTGTTTGCCCGAATCACGAGTTTTGATCCGACCGACCTGAACGCGACCCAGAAAGAGAAGAACGCGACCGCGCGGGCCTCCATGGCGAAGCAGAAAGACGGTGGACTGCGCAACAACCTGCGTGACGCGGAAGGCGCGGCTGAGCTTGAGAAGCAGAACCGGTCCGGAATGACTCGCGATCAGCTTGAAGAGCAGATTGCGACCTACCAGGCGAAGTATGCCGAAGATCAGAACAATCTCCAAACCGTGAAGGAACTGGCCGCCCTGTATGAGCAGCTGGAGGATTTTGACTCCGCGCTGAGTTATTACGAGTGGGCTCACACCCTCAGTAACGGGGACGTTTCCCTGGAGAAAAAGGTGATCGAAACGCGGGAAACCCAGCGGGCTCGCAAGATTCGCGAATACGAAGGCTGGTTAGCGGAAAACGAAGGTCATGCTGACTACGATACGGTCAAAGCCGATTACAACGAGTTCAAAGGCGGGCACTTCAAAGCCCAGATCGATGCTTACCAGGAGCAGGTCGACCGGAACCCGACCGATAATTCGCTGCGCTTTAAATTAGGCGAGGCGCTCTTTGAAGCTGGCGAATTGAAGGATGCGATTCCGCAACTGCAGCGTGCCCAATCCAGCCCGAACCTGCGGACCAAGGCGATGCTTCTGCTCGGCAAATGTTACGAAGGTCGCAACATGAACGACTTGGCGATCGACCAATTCCAAAAGGCGGCGGCTGAGTTGCAGATCATGGACGACACCAAGAAGGAGCTGCTCTACTCACTCGGTCAGATTCATCAGAAAGTCGGCGACAAGGCTGCTGCGCTCGAATGCATGAAGGAGATCTACGCGGTCGACTACGGTTACCGCGACGTGGCCGATCTCGTGGAAAGTTCCTACGAGTAGTCGGCGACGGGGAAGTGGCCGGGCGGCGCACGTTGGTTTGCCGCTCCCTGCCTCAGCCAACCGGGACCATTTCCCCGGAATCCGCGGACTGAAGCCCTGCCTCCAAAACGCGCATGATTTCCACACCATCGCGGAAATTCGGCGAAATGCTGGTTCCTTCTCCGATGGCGGTGACAAAGTCGGCCACGGCGTGAACGAACCCATGTTCGTAACCAATGACGTGTCCGGGAGGCCACCATTTCGCGGCGTAGGGATGAACCGGCTCGGTCGCGAGAATGTCCCGCCAACCGCGCGAACTCGGCTCATCGCTCTCGTTCCAGAATTTGAGGCGATTCATGTCTTCCAGATCCCAGGTTAGGGCGCCCTTGCTTCCATAAATCTCGAACGTGTGATGATTGCGTCGGCCGGTCGCATAACGAGTCGTCTCGATCGTGCCGACACCGCCGTTGCTGAATTGAACCGTCATCAGGGAAGCGTCATCCACTTCCACCTCGCCGGTTTGGTCCGGATTTCCGGCCAGTGGGCGTTCCTTGGTGAAGGTTTTGGTCAGGCAATGGACGCGATCGATTTTGCCCATGAGGAACAATGCCATATCGACGGCGTGAGAACTCAGATCCCAATGCGGGCCAGCTCCCGCCGTTGCCTTTTTGAGCTTCCAGTCGACCGGCTTGTTCGGATCAATCAACCAGCTTTGCTGATAAGCGCCACGCCAGTGGTAGAGCGTCCCGAGTTTGCCTTCATCGATGAATTGCTTTGCCAACGCCACGGCGGGGCAGCGCTGGTAGTTGTGATTGAGGTAGTGAACCACGCCCGCCGCTTCGGCCGCTTCGGCGAGTTCCTCGGCTTCGGCGGTGGTGAGGGTGAACGGTTTTTCACAAAAAACGTGTTTTCCCGCTTTCACCGCAGCCAGAGCCGTTTCGAAGTGAAGATGGGTCGGCAAGGAAATGTCGACGATGTCGATGTCCTCGCGCTGGATCGTCTGTCTCCAGTCCTGCTCGGTCTCCTCCCACCCCCAGCGCTCCGCAAATTCCGTCAAGGCGGCTTGATCCCGCCCCGTCGCGACCTTCAGCACGGGTTTGGCCGGTAAATCGAAAAAGAGCGGAGCCTTGATCCAGGCGTTGCTGTGAGCTCGGCCCATAAAGCGGTGGCCCAGAATCGCGACATTCAGCGGTTTGTTCATGGGCGAAAGATTGGGATTCGATTGCGGGAAAGGCAACTCCTCGGCAAAAATTTCTGGACGATATAACTGTTCTAATGAACAGTTATTTTGAAATCTGGAAATGGCGACGACTTCATCGGACAAAATGATCGAGCTGCGGGGATTGCTGCGTGAGCGCTTTCCCGAGGCGCATCGTATCAAGCCGGAGGAAGAGGTGCGCGATCCGCTCGAAACCGGGATTCGTGCGCTCGATCAGATTGGAGTCGGGCAACGGCAGATCACGGAAATCGTGAGCCCGGGCGAAAGCCGGGGCGCGGGGCTGGTGTTCGCCAGTTTGTTGCGCAAAATGGCGAGCCAAAGCCGGTATCTGGCCCTGATCGATGCGCGAGACAGCTTCGATCCGCAATCCCTGGGCGTGGAGGCCTGCCGTTGGCTGTTCTGGGTGCGGTGTCGCGAAATCGGCAATGCGATGAAGGCGGCGGATTGGCTGCTGCGCGACGGGAATTTGCCGCATGTCGTCCTGGATTTGCAGCAGACTCCGGTTCGCGAGATCCGGCGTCTGCCGAGTAGCGGTTGGCACCGGCTTCGGGCCTTGGTTGAGCAAACTGGGACGACGCTGGTGGTGCAAACGCCTGAACGGACGATTCCAAGCGCGCATTTACGCGTGACGCTGGAGCAAGACTTCGGCCTCGATGCGCTGGATGCGTTGCAGTCGGAGCTGGAGCGCAACGTCGAGGCCAATGTCGCTCGAGCCAGGTTTGACGCGGAAACCTGGGATGGCCGCATGAGCGCGTAATGACGGAGAACCTACTCCAGACCGATGTTCGCAGCCCTCACCATTCCCCATTTTCATCTCACGGCCCAATTGCGCAATCGGCCGGATTTGGAAGATCAACCCGTCGTGTTGCTGGACGATAGCGCGCTTTCCGGCAAAACCCGGAAGTTGCGCGGCAAAGCCCGCGTTTTGCAGCGAAATCGTGCCGCAGCCGAGCATCATGTGGAGCTGGGGATGACGGCGGTTCAAGCCCAGGCGCGATGTGCCGCGCTCCATCTGTTGAATCACGACGCAGAAGACGAGGCGTGGGCGCAAAGTGATTTGCTCGATTGCGCGGCGGCGTTCACTCCGGATTTTGAAGCGACCACGGATGGCGTTGTGACCTTGGATTTGTTCAGCGCGCCGCAATCCCCGCGGAAATTGGGCCAGAGCATGGTCGATTGGCTCGCCGGAGCCGAGTTGCCCGCTCAAGTCGGCTTTGCCGAGAACCCGGATTTGGCCTTGTTGGTCGCGAAATTCGCCAAACCCGTTACCATCGTCGAGAACACGAAGGCTGCGCGACGCGATTTTCTCGATCCGCTTCCCATCAGCGCGCTTTCACCTTCGCCGGAAGTGTCCCAGGTGCTGGATTCCTGGGGAATTGATACCCTGGGAGAATTTACCCGGCTTCCCCGGCATGAAGTGACGGAGCGGCTTGGGCCGGAAACCGGCACGTTGTGGGATCACGCCTCGGGCACCTGTCGCCGCCTGCTTCAGCTCGTTCGGCCGCCGGCGGACTTCGCGCAATCGGCGGAGCTGGAATTCGAGATCACCACGCTGGAACCGCTGTTGTTTTTGCTGCGACGCTGGCTCGAAACCACGGTCGCGCGGCTCAATGCCGGTTACCTGGTCGCCGAACGCCTGTTGCTCTCCCTGCGTTTTGATGACGGGACGATGCATGAGCGTTCGTTTCGTGTTCCCGATCCTTCGGCTAACGTGGAGCTTCTCTTTGGCATGCTGCACACGCATTTGGAGGATTTTGTCGCCAAATCGCCCATCGTGGCAGCAAGCTTGGACGTGATTCCCACCAAGCCCGGGAAGCATCAGTTTCAGCTCTTTGAATCGAGCATTCGCGATCCCAACCGCTTTGCCGATACGCTGGCCCGGCTTGAGGCGCTTCTCGGCTCCGAGAACGTCGGGATTCCCGAACTGCTTCCCACGCATCGGGCGGATTCCTTCCGGATGACGGGATTTGGCGATTCCACGTCTCCCGCGCCCGTCACGCAGTCGCCTCCGGCGTCGAATCTCCCGACGGCGCCGTTTTTGGGGCTGCCCCTGCGCCGGTTTCGTCCGCCGCAAGCCGTTCGGGTGGAGCTTGATCCCGCGAAACGCCCTCGCAACGTGGTCAGCTCCACGATTCAGGGGGCCATCGTTCGCAGCCGCGGCCCCTGGCTCAGTTCCGGGGATTGGTGGGATCGCTTTTCCTGGGTGCGCCAGGATTGGGATGTTCAACTGGACGGCGGTGGTCTTTATCGACTCTATCGCGAGAAGGAGGCTTGGAAATTGGATGGGATTTATGGCTGAGGTCCGCAACTGACTGAAAAATCGCTCCGCCAATCGCGTGTTGGGTTCTGCCATGCTCACGATTCAAGGATCTTCTTCATCCCGACTCTGCGACGGACGCTCTCGCCGCGATGTATTGCGTGTTGGCGCCTTGGGAATGGGCGGGCTCGCCTTGCCGCAATTGCTTCAGGCTGAGTCGAATGCGAAGCTCGGGAGCTCGCAGAAATCGATCATCATGATCTACATGGCGGGGGCACCACCGCACCAGGAGCTCTACGACATCAAAACCGAGGCTCCGTCGAACATTCGGAGCCAGTTTGAGCCAATTTCCACCAACGTCCCCGGAATCCAGATTTCCGAGCTCTTGCCGGGTTTGGCGCGAAACGCAGACAAGGTCGCGTTCATCCGCTCAATGTATGGCGCCCCCAACGGCAGTCACGACTCGTTCATGTGTTACACCGGCAAGGTCGGCTCCACGCTCAACCAGAACGGCCAGCCTCCCGGCGGATGGCCGTCGATTGGCGCGGTGACCGCAAAGTTGATGGGTTCGCGCTCCCCTTCGATGCCCGCGTTTGTTGGGCTGGCGCCCGAAGCCCGGCACCCCCCTTATGGATCCAGCGGGAAACCCGGTTTTCTCGGTGCTTCCTACGGACCGTTCAAGCCGAGCGGGGAGGCGATGAAGGACATGAAGCTCGGAATCCCGGAATCCCGGCTTGATGAACGGAAGGGGTTGCTCAACGCGTTTGATCAGTTTCGTCGTGAGGCCGATCACAGCGGATTGATGGAGGGAATGGACAGTTTCAGTCAACAGGCGATGGGGATGCTGACCTCAAGCCGCCTTGCCGAAGCCTTGAATCTGGACAACGAAGACCCGAAACTCCGCGAGCGGTATGGAAAGGGCGATGCCAGGCAGGTGGGCGACGGCGCGCCTCGAAACCTCGAGCATTTCCTGATGGCCCGCCGCCTGGTCGAAGCCGGGGCTCGCTGTGTCACGCTGAATTTCGGACGTTGGGATTTCCACAGCAACAACCGGGGAGGCACGATTTCTCATGCGCCACTGTTCGACCGGGGGCTTAGCACCTTGATCGAGGATCTTCATGAACGCGGCATGCTCGATGACGTAACCGTGGTTGCCTGGGGCGAGTTTGGCCGCACCCCGATCATCAATAAGGATGGCGGACGTGATCACTGGCCCCGCGTCGGCGGCGCCGTTGTCGCTGGTGGTGGAATGAAAACCGGCCAGGTGATTGGCGCGACCGACAAGACGGCTGGCGAGATTACGGAACGTCCGGTTCACTTCGGCGAAGTCTTTGCGACGATGTATCAGAACTTGGGAATTGATCCTCACCGGACGACGATCCCGGATTTCACCGGTCGTCCTCACTATCTCGTTGACGGGCATCGCGCGTTGCCGGAGCTGGCGTAACCACTAGGCACCGAATTTGCCGCGCTCGAAGATCCAGAGGAACTCCTGGTCTCCACGTTTGGGGTCGGTGTAGTCTGTCAGGACGGTGAGATGAATCTGCTCCGTCTTCTTCATCTCCAAGATGTAGGTCGTTTTGCAGAAGCCGTGATCAACCGTCACCTTCAACGGTTGGGCGTTGGCTCCAGCCAAGGCCGACTCACGGTCGATGGGGAGAACTGCTCTTGAGATTGGTGACTTGGAGATCCCGCCACCCTGCATGCCCCATACGCTAAGCGTGATATCGCCGACATCGTGGATTCGAAGTTGGAGAGTTCCTCGGCTACCTTCGTCCTGATTGCGCCAGTAACCTAACCAACCTTCATTACCCTCATTGTCAGTCGTGGCTGGTGCGTTCTCCTGGGGCTGCGTTTCCGCGTAGGTTCCCCTTACAAAATAGTATTCACCCTGACGTTCTCCGCGCCCGGAGTCATCGGTATAGCGGGTGGATGACTTCAGGACGAGTGCCTTCTCGGTTAACCTGAGTTCGTAGTGCACCGTTTTGAAGCTGTAGGTCTTGGTGGTTTCGACCGCTGGGGAATTGGGTGTGGCGGAACGGACCTGATCAACGAGGACGGGAATTCGAATCAGGGTTGGGCTCTTGCTGATCTCCTGCCCCGTGGACGGCCATAGTTTCATCACGACGGTATCATCATCGGCAACAAGATCGATCTGCTTCATGTAGTCACTGCCGGGATTAAGGGCTCGCCAGGAGCCGAGCATTCCCGTGCCGGTCGTCGGATTCGCCGCCAGAGTTTGTTGCGGAACCAACACCACGCTGCCGGAGAAGATGCCGAGGGCGATGACCAGACCGCAGGATGCAAGCAGGCGGAAGCCTGAGGCCGGGCTTTGTTTCACCGTTCGTTGCACACCATCCAACCGACGCCGCAAATCCGACTTCTTTCGAAACAAACTTGGCGTAACGCCCTGAACTGGGATCCAGAGGAGGGCGAAGCGGGCAATCGTTGCCCGATACGCATCGGCACCGCCATGCCGGGCTGCAGCCGCATCGCGGGCATCCTCACAGGCCTGAAGGTGACGGGCGTTCAGCCACCACGCCAGGGGGTGAAACCAGAGCACTTTGGTGAGGGCGCTCATGAGCGGAAGCCAGCGATGATCGTTGGCCCGGAGGTGTGCAGCTTCGTGGCGCAAGACGTGAACCAGAGCCAGATCCACTTCCGTATCGTTCGAGACATCGGACGGGAGAATGAGGTCTCCACGGGAAGTCAGGTGAGGGGAGCGAGCGTCATCGGCAATCAGAGCCGCGGTCGGTTTCTGATCGAAATCGTGACAGACGTTTGACCAGAGTTGCTGGATTTTTTGCGGCGCGGGTTTCATCAGTCTTTCTGTGCTTGCGACTCGAATCTGACTTGCAACCTGTCGGAGCAGCAGGCCGACGGCGATCACGGCCCAGATCAAACCGAAAATCGTCGAAGCAGAAAGTGACGGCGCGGTCGCGGCGGGCGCTGCGATTGCAGTTGTTTCAGGAGATTGGGGAGCGGCCACACTCATCGGAAACGTCTCCGGAACCGCAGCTTGAGACGTCGGAATGGCTGTCGTTGCGGCGGCCTTCCAAACTGGCAGTTTCAAATTCGGTCCCATGACAGTTGTGATCATTAGCAGGAGTGCGGCGAAGAAAACCGATCGGGTGAGAAGAAGCCTCCAGGTCGGCTCAGCGCGTTTAAGGGCGAAAATGAGGATCGCTGTCGCCAGAAGCAAGAGCGTGAGACGGATGAGTATTTCGGTCATTGGTCTTTGTTGGAGTTTGGGGATTGGGTTGATGTGGGGAAAGATTCTGCAATTTTTCGCAGTTCGCGCGCCTCTTCAGCGCTCAGCGATTCGTCCTGCAAAAGTTGCGCAAAGAGTCCGATGCGAGAACCGCTTCCGAAGACTTTGGCGAGTCCGGTCAACATTTCTGCCATCGCCGTGGTTTTGGGCCGGCGGGCAACGTAGAAGTAGGCTTTACCCTGCTTTTCGCGCTCCAGGTCGCCACGTTCCAGCATCACCGCGAGCACGGAACGCAGCGTCGCGTTCTCGATCGGCCATTCAAAGCGCGCCTCGATTTCGGCGGGCTTCAGCGCAGTATCGCTATTCCAGAGAATCTGCAGAACATGCAGCTGGGTACGGTTGAAATCGGGGATTTCAGCAGCATCAACTGGGGGAGAAGATTCCGGGGGTTCGTGCATGGATATGTGAGAAAATCACACATCAACATGCGTGACAAGCATAATGTGTGAAAAAATCACATGTTAACCGGAATCCATGCTTTCGATCCCGCTTCTCGCGACCATGATCGCGCGGCGTAGCGCAGCGCCGTGAGCCTTATTCCGATTCGGGCAACCCCCGATCAAGAATCTCCTGAGCCTGATCCAGTTGGTTCTCGGGAACTTCAATCCGGATCGAAGACTGTATCGCGCCAAGAGCGTTGCCACCGAACGCATTGTCATCAATCACCGTTGCATCGATTCCTTCATTGCTGAGAACGGTTCGAATGACGTGTGCCTGTTCGGCCGTGGAGAACGTTTTGAGGATGACCATGCTTCTTAGACGCTGGTCGTCTTCAGTCCTTGGCGAAACTCGCGAATGGCGCGGGTAACGGATGGAAGTTGGGCGCAGTATTCCACCAGCGTGATGTTCAGCTGGGGGAAAATTTCGCTTTCCTCGGAAGTCTCGTAGTCCGTTTCCTCATCGTTGAGCAGATACACCGAGAGCTGATTGTATTCCCAAATCCAAAGTTCCGGTACCCGAAACCGCGCATAGAAATTGTCGTAGTAAATCGCCTTACTGGGAACGACTTCCAGCACCAGATCCGGACGTTCACCCATGTCGGGATTTTTTCCGAACCAAAACGCCTCATCGGCAACTTTGCAGGCTTTGGCGTGTTGGAAGCCGATCTTGGACAACGAGCGTCGCTCAAAATCCATGCTCAGGCGAATCGAGTAATCCTCAACCAACCGGCCGAGAATCCGGCGAATCTTTGCCTGCGAATCGGACGATCGAACGATTTCAAGGATGTCGTCGCAGTAGCTCACCCGGCCATAGCCAAGCTGTTCGAACCGATTCGTAAAGCGGTCGTAGTCGTCCCAATCTGCGTCGTGTAAGACCATGTGACGACCATCAAACACCATCTGCTCCAATACAGGCCGATCACTTTGGTTGCTGGTAGGTTCCGCACTCATCGCGGGAACTATCCTATCGCGTAGCAGAGAGTACGTAAAGTGCCCAATGCGAAGAGTGCGTTTTGGTGACTCGAACCGAAAAAGGGACTCAGCCTGCGCTGAACTCAGCTATTGTCGGAAGCGTTGTTTTCCAGGCTTTTCGCGAGGGAAAGCAAGGCATGTGAGACGGTGGTCATCCACAAATGCGCTTTTCTGTTCTCAAACGCGGTTTTCCATTCGCGGTAACTTTTTTCCCAATTGTGGGGAGCCGCGTTTTCGCAAATGAGTTCACCAACGCTTTCTTCGACCGCCTCCTCTGTAAACGGGATGTGGGCCAGCCAGGTCGTGAATCCGAGTGGCGAATACGGTGTCGTTACCATCACTCCATCGAGGCACAGATGAACCACGCGACCAAAAGTCGGATCTTCCTCGATCTTACAGATGGTAAGAGTCGCATCCGGGACCGAATAATCAGAGATCTGATACTTTTGACCTTCCTTTAACATGTGTGCAAAGAGCTACAACCTGATGTTAGGCGAGTCAAACAACCACTGAAGCTAACCTAGCCATCCTGAGGCGGCTGCATCGAAAGGTAGCGCTCCACCCAGCCAATGTTGTACTCGCCGCTTCGGAAGTCCGAGTTCTTGAGGATCGAATCCTGGAACGGAATCGTCGTCTTGATTCCTTCAATCTTGAATTCGCTGAGCGCGCGGGTCATCCGGGCAATTGCGATGTCACGAGTCGCGCCCGTCACAATCAGCTTTGCGATCATGGAGTCATAGTAAGGCGGCACCTCGTAGCCGGTGTAGACATGGGTATCGACGCGAACGCCTCTTCCGCCCGGCGTGTAGAAAAAGTCAATCTTACCAGGGCTGGGGGTAAAGTTGTTGTAGGGATCCTCCGCGTTGATCCGGCATTCGATGGAGTGATGGCGCGGTTGGCTGTTGCGAACGTGCTCGCTCAGCGGGTAACCCGCGGCAATCCGAATCTGCTCCTTGATCAAATCGCAGCCGTGAACTTCCTCGGTAATGGGATGCTCCACCTGAATCCGGGTGTTCATCTCCATGAAGTAGAAGTTGCCGTCGTCATCCACGAGATACTCGATCGTTCCGCAGTTTTCGTAACCGATCTTTTTCGCGAGATTGACGGTCGCCTCACCCATCCGGACCCGCAGTTCTTCGGTGAGTAGGGGGGAGGGGCATTCCTCAATGATCTTCTGGTTGCGGCGTTGCAGGGAGCAATCGCGTTCGCCAAGGTGGACGACGTTTCCATGGGCGTCGGCGACCAACTGGAATTCGATGTGGTGAGGATCGACGATGAACTTCTCGATGTAGACATCGGAATTGCCGAAACAGGCTTCGGCCTCGGCGCGCGCCGCGTTGAATCCGGTCCGCAGGCTCGCTTCGTTGTTGGCCGGGCGCATTCCACGACCACCACCACCCGCAGTGGCCTTGATCATGACGGGATACCCCATTTCCTCAGCCAACTGCATTGCTTCTTCCTCCGTCGCGACGATGCCGTCACTTCCTGGCGTCACCGGCACCCCGGCTGCAGTTGCCGTTGCCCGTGCCTGGTTCTTGTCACCCATCATGGCGATGACTTCTGCGGAAGGGCCGATGAACTTGATCTTACAGCTATCGCAAATTTGGGCGAACTTGGCGTTTTCGGAGAGGAAACCGTACCCGGGGTGGATCGCCTCAACGTTGGCGATCTCCGCCGCGCTGATGATGGCGTCTGCCTTGAGGTAACTTTGCGAGCTTGGGCCAGGTCCAATGCAAATCGCATCGTCAGCCAGTTGAACGTGCATGGAATCGACATCAGCGGTCGAATAAACGGCCACCGTACGGACGCCGAGTTCCTTGCAGGCTCGTATTACCCGGAGCGCAATTTCCCCCCGGTTTGCCACCAGAACTTTCGTGAACATGATTTTCTAGGTAAAAAGCGAAACTTGGCCCTTAAGCGGGCTTGATCACAAAAAGCGGATCATCGTATTGGACTGCCTGAGCGTTGTCGACCAGCACTTTGACGATCGTCCCCCGACATTCGGCTTTGATCTCGTTGAAGGTCTTCATCGCTTCGATCATGCAGACGGTCGTATTTTCATCCACTTCACTGCCGACTGAGACGAACGGCGGCGATTCCGGATCCGGAGACGAGTAAAACGTTCCCACCATCGGTGCCTTGATGTGATCTCCTTCGGGCTCGGCTGCGGCATCTCCTCCAGCGGGAGGCGACATCGGCTGGACCGGGGGCAGGGCAACGGGGCCCGTCGTAAGTTGCGCAGGCGGACCCGCAGCGCGCAGCATATCCTGCATGGCGTCCAAATCGGCACCTTTTTTCAGCTTCAAACGGAAGCCATCCTTCTCTACATGAAAGTAGGAGAGCTCGTGCTTGTTCATAAGCTCCACAATTTGTCTGATCTCTTTTAAGTCCAAAGCGGTCTCCTCCAAAGGTTGTTGGTTTGGCGTACGTTTAGGTGTCTTCTTCACTCTTGGCTAGCGTGTTGGGGCCTGACCCTGTCGTCAAGTGTATCCAGCGGGAAAAATCTGGGAATTACGATTCTCACACACCGTTACTTAATTTGGGTAAGGTCGCTGCCATTCTCCCGACACAGTAAGCACTTTCAACCGTTAAAATTGCACCCATGAAATTCATTCCATCAATTATCGCCGCATTTGGCCTCCTTTCGTCCTTCAGTTCCCCCGTTTTCGCCGCCGATACTTATGAAGTTTCCGCCGGAATGTCCTACGTTCTGTTCAAGGTTCGTCACTTTGGCGTCAGCAACGCTTTTGGCCGTTTCAACGAGTTCAGCGGGACCGTCACGGGAGATCCCGCATCACCCGAAGGGGCGAAAATTGAGTTTGAAGTGGCGGCCGCCAGTGTCGATACCGGCATCGAGGATCGCGACAATCACCTTCGCGGGCCGGATTTTTTCAACGCCAAAGAATTTCCGCAAATCACCTTCAAAAGCACCTCGGTCGCACCCGTCGATGGAAAAGAGGGCCTGTACAAATTGAGTGGCGACCTCACCTTGCTCGGAATCACCAAACCGGTCACGGCGGAATTCGCCTATTTCGGGACCGGAACCGGCGTCAAAGGCAAAGCCATTGCCGGCGGAGAGGCAACGTTCGTCATCAAACGCACCGATTTTGGGATGAGCTACGGCACCCCGGATGCGCTCGGCGACGAAGTCACGATCACGGTCGCGCTTCAGGGCGCCAAAAAATAAGCTTCCTCCGCTTCACGGGATCCCCGCATGCAGGAAATGCTCAAACTGGCCGCCCTGGCCTTTCTTCCCGCGGGAATTCTCGCCACTTTCAGTTTCGCCGTCGGTTGGATTCGGCGGCGAAACGAGATTGCGCCCCAGTGTTGCGCATATTGGCCCGATTGGAGCGCTTTGGGCGTCTCCGTCGCCTTTCTCTGGGGCTACCTCGTCATCAACCAAACCTGGGTTCCGAACCCGGGACGGGGAATCATCCACTGGCTGCCCTGGCTTCTGATTCTCGGCCTCGTTCTTGGTCCGGCGTCCCGCTGCTGCTCCAGGGTCTTTCGACTCGCCGCACTCGGCCTCACCCTGGTGCTCCTCGTCCTGTTCTTCGGCAAAATCGCCTCGGCCTACCCCAACTGGTCGACCGGCGAAGCGATCCTCGTCATCGGCGGAACCAGCCTGCTTGTGTTGGGCATGGTTTTTGCGAACCTCCGCCCGGCAATTGCCAATCTTCCCGCCTGGAACACGTTTCTGGTCTACGGACTCGTCATCGCGGCCGCCATCCCTTCCTTCTTCATCGCCGGCAGTTCCAAATGGGCACAGGTCATCGCCGTCGTGGGATTGATCTGCATCCCCGGATTTCTGATCGCCCTCAAGCGTGAAGCCAGGCTTGGCGCATCGGCGATTTTCCAACTTACCACCGTCGTCTGGGCCTTGCTCGTCTACGTCTACTTCTTCACCGACTACCTGCCCCTCGGCGCCTTCCTCATCCTCCTCCTGGGGCCGGCCGTTGCCCTCGCGATCCTCAGCCTCACCAATTCAAGCCCGAAACGGAAGATGTGGCTCGTTGTTGCCTTTGTCGGCCTTGGCATGGCGGGCGCGTTGGCAGTCGCGCTCACGAAGAGCGCAGCGCCACCACCTTCTCCCTACCTGTAACCCCGTCGGGCTGTCCCCATACGCATTGCCTGTCCTGTCATTGCCCCCCATCACGTGACGGTAGGGCAGGGAGGTGCGGATCTTCCATCCGTCTCGGAGCCTGTTGCTTCGCGAGGTTGAAATGCGGTTAGACTTGGGCGCGTTTGAAAATGAGGTCGAGACGCGAAGCCAATTTCCGTTAAGAGGAACAACTCGCACGTCGTCGTCATTTTCTAACGCTCCCCAGGGTAAAACCGAACAACGATGCGGAACGCATCCTCGCCAACAGCCTCGGATTTTAACCCGAAGAATCGAGTTCGCCCCTGAATCCTGTCCTGAACGGACAGCCAAAAACGTCTCCAACTCCCAACCGGCGTCCGGACCCCGGTATTTTCAGCATCGTGTCTTACGAATCAGAAAAGAAAACACGACTGAGGGAAAATCCTCATCAACAGGGCGAAACCCCACACCCGAATCCCCCTTATCGACCCAAAAACGCCCCAACTCGAAACGTCAGAACTGCGAGTCGAAACCTCCTTCGCCTCACTCGAAACCTCTTCTACGCCACCCGAAACGTCAGTTTTGCGAGCCGAAGCACCAGAATTGCGAGTCGAAACTTCCGACGCCCCACCCAAAGCCTCTTTTACGCCACTCGAAACGTCAGTTCTGCGAGCCGAAGCGCCAAACGTGCGAGTCGAAACCTCCGACGCCCCACCCGAAGCCTCTTTTACGCCACTCGAAACGTCAGTTCTGCGAGCCGAAGCTCCCATCGTGAGAGACAAAGTCACTTCCTAACAAGTCGGAACCGTCGCTTTAAGGGAAATTCTCAGTTTTGGAGAGGCCATTTCCTCGAAGATCAAGTGCATCATCCGGGAAATAACCGGAATACTTCGCGAGAGATTTTGTTCGAGTTCCAGGCGCGAAGAAGGAACGAAGCGAGCTTCGGGACTGATGAAGCAACGCAGAAATCGGGCAAAAGATCCGCGATCTCCACTCCATGCGAAGCGAAGGGCCTATTTCTTAATCCAAAACGGTTAGTGTGCCGGTTAGTTTCCGGATGATGCACTAATCCCCCCCAGATCCCCCGAACCATCGGGCAAACCAGACGAACCCGGTTAGCCAATCCCCAATCACTCCAGCCACTCAACCCCCCCCGTCTCCTCCATTCCTTCCCTCTCTCCTCCTCCCCTCAAGGCGTCCCCCGCCGTCGCGCTCGTAGCGCCGTTGCGAGACCATCACCCAAACTCCTCGCACCGTTTCCACCGCCCTTGATTCGTAATCGAATACGTCTCCTCCCTTCCTCCCCTCAAGGTGCCTCCCGCCGTCGCGCTCATAGCGCCGTTGCGAGACCATCACCCCAGCCACCCCAGCCACCCCAGCCACCCCAGCCACCCCAGCCACCCCAGCCACCCCAGCTGTAGCGAACGCTCCGCAGCAGCCCAACGGGCTGAGACATGCCAGCCCAGAGGCAAGCGAGAAACGAGCGCCGCCCTGGGATTACCGAAGGGAAGAAACGGACCCTGAAAGGGGCCGACAACCGATGTCCAGGCCCTCCAGGGCTCATGATATTTATCGAACTTTACCCCGGCCCGCCGGGCGTCCCGCCCTCTGGCCGGGGCTGGCATGTCTCAGCCCTTCAAGGCTGCCTTTTGGGCAGACCGCTCAAGTCTCATACGAACCCGGTTAGGCAAATCCCCAATCACTCCAGCCCCTCAATCACCGCCGTCGCGCTCATAGCGCCGTTGCGAGACCATCACCCCTCCTCAGCCCCCGCCGTTGCCACCCCCCTTGATTCGTAATCGAATACGTCTCCTCCCTTCCTCCCCTCAAGGCAACCCTCGGACATCGTGTTGGTGAATAGCACCCGCTACGGCAAGAACGGCGAGGCGGTTGCTGCGATTGATCCCAACGGTATCGAAACGCGCTGGGTCAACGACGCGGTCGGTCGCCGCATCCGTCTCTTGGAAGGCATTGAATGTAGCGGTGTTTGTCAAAACGTCGTCCCCGAAGCCCCCAGAATCACCGAGTTCGCCTACAACGCCGACGGCCAGATGATCCGCCTCACCCTCTTCAACGACGAAACCGGCAACCGGAGATCTCGTATGGACAGGTTCGTTTTGGCTTGGGCCACGTCGAGGCGAACAAGATCGAAACTTGGAGGGCGACCGCTCCGTCGTCGCCGTGGCTTCCTGCACCACCGCGCCCGGTTTCCGCACCCCACCCGAGCCACTTAAAATATCGGCGATGACAGGAGCATCGCCCTCCAGAACTTCCAGATTTGGGGCTTGGCTGGTACGTGAACGTGCTTTATCCTGACCCTTCGGTGAACCTGACCTACATCAAAGCCGCGAGCCAACATGTTGGCGACGCCGGTGATCCTTACACCGGCTACGACCGGTTTGGTCGCACCGTGGAGATGCTCTGGGAAACGACGCCGGGCGAAGCCGAGCGCGACCATTTCGTGTGGGGCTACGACCGGGCCAGCAACCGCACCTGGAAAGCCAACCTCGCCGCCAGTTCCGGTCAGGACGAGCACTACGGGTATGACGGGCTCTATCAAGTCACCGAAGCCGACCGCGGCAACCTGAACTTCAACCTCACCGCGATCGGGGCGATCCCGGACAACGCCCAAACCTTCACCTACGATCCGACCGGCAACTGGGATCGGTTCACCAATGCGGACGACGGAACCGAAACCCTGGACCAAACCCGGGTCAACAATCAGGACAACCAGATCACCCAAATCGACGGCTCCAACACCGGCATCCTCTACGACCGGGCCGGCAACGCCACCCAAATGCCGCCGGACAAGGACGGGGATTGGAGCAAGTTTTACCGGTTGAAATGGGATGCCTGGAACCGCTTAATCGAGGTCAAAGACATCAATGAAACCGTCGTTGGCACCTACGCTTACGACGGCACCACCCGCCGAACCACCAAAACCGTCAGTGGCACCACGACGCACTTTTACTACAACGATCAATGGCGGCCCATCGAAGAACGGATCGACACCAGCACCAATGCCGAGCGCCAATATTTGTGGGGTAATCGATACCGCGACGACCTCGTGCTACGTGATCGCGACACAAACGGCAACGGCACGCTCGATGAGCGGCTTTATGTGACCCATAATTATTTCGACCCGACGGCGATTCTCGATACCTCAGGGAACGTGCAGGAGCGCTATGGGTATAGTGCGTTTGGGATCAGGAGGATCATGGCAGGGGATTTCTCGAATCGAGCTACGAGTAACTTCGACTGGGAATTCGGATTCCACGGGCAATTTTTGGATCGCGAGACTGAGTATTACAACTACGGCTTTAGGTATTATTCTCCACAAATTGGTCGGTGGATTGCCCGCGATCCAATCGAAGAAGAGGGAGGGGAGAATTTATACCTAAATTCTATCAATGCACCTAACAATCGAATTGATTGGTTAGGCTTAGTGACGCTTTCCTTTAAGGATTGTGATGAAGGTCAGGAATCGAAAATTCGGAAAGCTATTCCAAGTTCAGAGAACGACATCAAAAATAGTCTAGAACGTTTAAAATTGGTAGGAACCAGTGGTGGAATATTCTCAAAAGCGAAACGCGCTGATAGCCAGTTCAAAACATGGTTCGGAGACCAGAAGCATCTTGCCTATGTGAAGCAAGTGTTTGAAACAATGAAGAGCTATTTTTCAGGAACTATCGCTTTTGATTGCTGCGAAACTAAATGCGAAAGTATTGCCGAGGCAAATAATGTGGATGTAGAAAGGGTGGGTGCCTACGTTCTCGCTGGAGGCAAAGTCGAAATATTCACGTGTCCCGCGTTCTGGAACAATACCGATGGCAAAATTACCCATGAGTTGGCCCGCGAGGCCGCACCGGGAAAGGTGTTAGACAAAGGAGGTTATGGGCAGGGGAATGCAAAGGATGCCGCAAAAGGTGGCACAGGGCACCTCAATGCAGACAACTACAAATACTTCTCCCAACTTTGAAATCAATACATGAAGACAACAATCTCACTTTCTGTGGCGCTTGTAGTGATCTTAGGTGGGTGTAAATTAATTCAACACCCAAAACAACCAAGCAGGATGATGACTGCGGAGCTTGCATTGAAAGACGACGGCGAGATTTATGGTATAATCAAAAATATCTCCACGCAGTTCTTAGTTGTTTCAAAAATCGACCTGCCAACGGGTCCGCCCTCAAGTGGAGTTTACTATAACGTCAAAGCTCCGGATGGTAACGATATTCCCTACCAAGGGATGTTGGTTAGTTTTGAGGGAGTCGATGGATCATTGAAGGTCATGCGTCCCGGAGGGCGATTCGAGTTTACAATAGACAGTAACGACTATGGCGTATACCCAGGCTGCAAAATTAGGGTAGATACCCGTGTTAGTTTTAAAGTGTTTCACACAGAAAAGCGCGCTCAAAGTTTCGCGCAATCTGCAAAACACTGGCACCAACTGGCGAGTTCCCAGTTGGTGACGAGCAACTACGTTGTTATACGATGATAGCTCACCTAGAGGCGACTGACACCTGCGTCTGCATCATGGGGGACATTGGTCGAACGACGGGCTCGACGGCATCTACAACCGGATCGAATACACTTACAATATCCAGAGCGGAATCACCACGATGCGCGACCCCAACGAGACGGTTCACGTCTATGAGTACGATTTGCTGGGACGCCAGACTCAGGACCGGGTCGTGGCGTTCGGTGACGACATCGATCAGAGCGTCAAACGCATCGCCACCGGCTATGAGGTGCGCGGCATGGTCGCCACTGTCACCAGCTTCGACCAGTCCGGGGTTGGAGTCGGAAACGTGGTCAATCAGGTCGCCTACGAATACGATGACTTCGGGCAGCTTTCCAAGGACAGCCAGTCTCACTCCGGGGCGGCCGATGGATCGACTCCAGCGGTCAGCTACACCTACGAAGACGGCTCAACCGGCAACACGGCGCGGCGAACTTCCACGGTTTACCCGAACGGCCGCATCGTCGAAACGCTTTATGGATCGACAGGCAGCGACAACGACAAACTGAGCCGGGTCGAAGCGCTCAAGATCCAGGGCGAAGGCCAGAACGCGGCCAGCTACGAATATTTGGGGCTTGGCTGGTACGTGAACGTGCTTTATCCTGAACCTTCGGTGAACCTGACCTACATCAAAGCCGCGAGCCAACACGTTGGCGACGCCGGTGATCCCTACACCGGTTACGACCGGTTTGGGCGCACCGTGGAGATGCTCTGGGAAACCACGCCGGGCGAAGCCGAGCGCGACCACTTCGTGTGGGGCTACGACCGGGCCAGCAACCGCACCTGGAAAGCCAACCTCGCCGCCAGCTCCGGGCAGGACGAACACTACGGGTATGACGAGCTCTATCAGGTGACTGAAGCTGATCGCGGCAACCTGAACTTCAACCTCACCGCGATCGGGGCCATCCCGGACAACACCCAAACCTTCACCTACGATCCGACCGGCAACTGGGACCGCTTCACCAACGCCGACGACGGCACCGAAACCCTCGACCAATCCCGGGTTCACAATCAGGACAACCAGATCACCCAGATCGACGGCTCCAACTCCGGCATCCTCTACGACCGGGCGGGCAATGCCACTCAGATGCCGCCGGACAAGAACGGCGATTGGAGCAAGTTTTATCGGTTGAAGTGGGATGCGTGGAATCGGTTGGTGGAGGTGAAGGATGTCGATGAAGCCGTGGTCGCGGTTTACGCGTATGACGGCACCACCCGCCGCACCACCAAAACCGTCAACGGCACCACGACGCATTTTTACTACAACGATCAGTGGCGACCGGTCGAAGAACGACAAGATGCCAGCACCAACGCCGAGCGGCAATACCTCTGGGGGAATCGGTACCGCGATGATCTTGTTTTGCGCGACCGAGACACCACCGCCAACGGCACGCTCGACGAGCGGCTCTACGTCACTCACGACTACTTCAACCCGACCGCCATCGTCGACACGTCGGGCGCAGTTCAGGAACGCTACGGCTACAGTGCGTTTGGTGTTCGGCGGATCATGAGAGCGGACTTCTCAGTTCGTGCAACGAGCAGCTTCGATTGGGAGCTTGGATTCCAGGGACAGTTCCTCGATCTCGAAACCGAATACTACGACTACGGGTTCCGGTATTACTCACCGCAGATCGGGCGATGGATCAATCGCGATCCCATCGAGGAGAGTGGAGGGGAAAGTCTGTATAGATTTGTTGATAATTCGTCTATTAGTGGATTAGATTTCCTTGGTCTTGCTTTTGAGGATGGCCCCTATTCCGACAAGTACAAAGCTATTCAAATAGCTGCGGACAAGGTATCACGAGAAACCGACCGCACGGTTGATCTTGGGTTGCAAACTCGCGACGATGAAATCCGCAGCGGAGATTGGGGAGTTCGCACCAAAGTAGGCCTCCGAGGTAAATACTACGCTAGATACGCGAGGGGAAATGATTCCGGCTTTACGGACTACCGAGAGCACATAGGAGTAGAAACTGCGATCATTATTGACTGCAGATATGATGGGTATTACTTGCGGGAATTGGTGGAAGGCGCCCTTCCTGATGATATAGAAACCCGGGAAGGCCACCAAGGTGGTGTTTATGCGGGAAGACTCGACGGCTTCGCAACCGTATTGGTTCATTCTCACAACATTTTGACAATCGACGCAAAGTATAACAACGTAAGTAAAAGCAAGGCACTTGAAGAAACCCGCCACCCAGTGTATCCAGGCCTTTCCGATCCCGATCATGATGTAGCCCGGGAGAATCCTGGGGTCACAATATGTTCAGTTGGTGAAGTTGGTGGCCCCGTAGATTGCGCGGGATACCCTGGGGCACCCTAATGTACACATGAAAACGCTCTTCGTTATTTTGCTAATCTCCATCGGCGCTTCAAGTGCGCAGACAGATAATATTGATGGTCCATCGATGTTTCGTTCACATATCATTAGATGGATAAATTTCTTTCATGGAAGCTCGGATTCGTCGCGAGGTCCTAGCGGTCAAAAAATTACTGAAGAGTGGGGTGTTTCCATATCGCAAGTAGATACATATAGTGAAGATCCGTATTCCATGATGATGTTGGCAATAAGCGGAAAATCCAGATCTGTAGCTGGAGCTGCAGCGTTGCTTGTTACGTTAGAGTGCGAGAAAGACAATGCCATATTTGCCGAGGTCTTCACATTACTAGCTACGCACCCTAACTACTCACACCGATCTGCGCTACTAAAAGAGGAGGTCACTACACCTCCACACTGGAGTAGACTTCAAGAAACTATCCCTCTGAGCGAGTTTTTTCAAGTTGTCTTGGAGCGCCGCATTAATGGTGAAGGTGCAAAGTTGGCGAAATCGGGAAAGAATCAAGATTGAAACGGATCCCTCCGCGCCAAGTTCTATCCCGAGAGCGATGACGAAGGCGAGCCGCTGAATGACGGGCTCGACGGCATCTACAACCGGATCGAATACACCTACAATCGTCAAGGCAACATCACCACGATGAAGGATCCCAATGAAACGGTCCATGCCTATCACTACGACCTGCTCGGCCGCCAGACCCAAGACCGGGTCGTGGCGTTCGGCGACGACATCGATCAGGCCGTAAAGCGCATCGCCACCAGCTATGAAGTGCGCGGCATGGTCGCCACCGTCACCAGTTACGATCAGTCCGGGGTTGGAGTCGGAAACGTGGTCAATCAGGTCGCCTACGAATACGACGACTTCGGCCAACAGACCAAGGATAGCCAGGCGCATTCCGGAGCGGTCGATGGTTCCACGCCCGCCGTCAGCTACACGCACGCCGACGGCTCAACCGGCAACACGGCGCGGCGAACTTCCACGGTTTATCCGAACGGCCGCATCGTCGAAACGCTTTATGGATCGACAGGCAGCGACAACGACA
>CAXBMO010000009.1:0-245269 GCA_963977015.1 uncultured bacterium
GAAATCTCGCGCCATTCCTGTATTCGTCTAAGGATGCCCAAACTCGGAAAGAGTCGACTTCTCGGATTCATCGCCCTCTTCGCGATGGTCGCCGTCGGCTTTGTCATCGCGCTTCGAGGGCCTCAGTATTACAGTTCTCCGACGGCCAAACGGGTTCAGGATTCGCCGTGGTTGGATCCACCGGATTCGTCAACGCCAGAAGCGCCCGACCTTCTGCTTCGAGAAGAGATCGAGCTGAAGATCACGGAAAACGAAATCTGGATTCGCGCAAAACGGAAACTCAGAACCAGCAACTCAGCGTGGCCCAGGGTCTCGACCGCGGTCGCACCTTTCGGCCAAGCTGCAGTCTTTGCGGATGGCACCTCAATCCGTCCAATCGCCGCCTCTTACGGTTATGCGATTGATAGCGCTGAAGGCGATTATCTTTTGGAAACGACCGAATTCGATCCCCTGAGTGGAGCCATTACGGGCCCTCTCAAGGAATTCCGACCAGAAATCGTGAAACTCGTCGAGTTTTGGCCCATTCGCAGGATCGGTTCCCGAGCCCTTGCCAACCTGGCCTTAATCTACGAATTGGACGGAATTCCCGATGCCGAAACCGTGGACAGAAACTGGTTATGGGACCACGCCACGGGCTCGATCCTGGATCGCAGCTTGGGCGCGTTTGAAGTGAAGGATCAAATCTTCTACGACTCCTTCTATCTCTCTGCTCTGCATCCCTTCTCGGCCGTCTCCTCGATCAACCTTCAGCATGGGCCGTTCGAGGAATATCTGTTGGAACCCGTTTCGGGAGCCACAGCGACCTCGCCGCACTTTCAATTCATTATCCATGAGGTCATTCCCGGGCGGATCGCAGGACGGATCAGTTCCCTTGACGGGCCCCACCTTCGACTGCGGGAGAATGCCGACGAACGAAGAAATTCCTCGATCTTCATCGCATCATGGTCTTCCCCGGAACTGCTGGATTGGAGCGAAATCGAGATCGTCACCCATGCCGGCTCAATCCACACGGCCCAACCGTTTTTTCCTGGGTCTGAGGAATTTGCCTTCTTCCAGGCAGCGGTCCCAAAGGAACAGATTTCCAAGTTCAGAATCCGGTTCCGTCCATTTCTAAAGAAAGCGATATTTCAACTTGGCCCGATCCCAGGCACCCCCACCGTGAATGACGATGTCCGAAATCTCTTTGATGTCGTGATCCCCTATCATCGTGAACTCAAGAGAGATTCGCTGCTTCGCCTGACTCAATTGAGCACGGCTGATCCTTTTTTGCCGCTGACGTTTGATGCCATTTCTTCCACCGGCCGAAACGTTTCGGTCAATGAGCTCTGGGTTGATTGCGTTTCCCAATCCAAAGAAGGTCGCTACCTGATTGATCAAGATTCGCACGAAGTCGGCTATCTCCCCCCTCGTTTTCAATGGCTTCGAGATCGAATTCCGTCCTTGAAGCCCTAGGGAGCGATTGAAAATGATGACGGACGCGCAAGTTGTTCCTCAATTTCAATTCTCCCTAGCATTCTTCCAGTCCCTCCAGATTTTGCTGAAAAAGTACGTTGAACGTCGATCCCCTTGCAATTCGTGAGCGTAATGCTTTAGGAAGTCACGCTTATGAGTTTCTTTCGAGTTATCGCCGCGTTTTGTGGTTCATCGATCGGTCGAAAAATCCTGGTAGCCCTAACGGGCTTGGGATTGTTGCTGTTCCTGGCAGGTCACCTGGTTGGCAACCTCCTGATTTACCTTGGTCCAGAAGCCATTAATTCCTACGCCTACGAACTAAGGCACGCGCTTCATGGCGGCTTACTCTGGGGGGCCAGGATCGGTTTGTTAGTGTTTTTCGTGGTCCACGTGGTGTTTACCATCAAACTCACCCAAGAAAACCGGGGGGCTCGCGATGAGCGATATGCGCAGGGAGCGACGGTCCAAGCCTCCAAAGCATCGCGATCCATGATTTTAAGCGGACTCGTGGTTCTTTCGTTCGTTATCTATCACCTGCTTCATTTCACGATCCAAACGACCGGAGTCGAGGCTGCGCCCCTCCCCAATGGTCAGCACGACGTTTACAACATGGTCGTGGCAGGATTCAGCAACCCCTTGGTGAGCGGCTTCTACATTCTTTCCATGGCCTTGCTCTGCGCTCACCTCACTCACGGATTTTCCAGCGTATTCCAGACGCTTGGACTAAGCACCCGGCAGACAAGGGGAATTTTTAAGGCGGTTGGGATCGCCTACGCCCTTGTGATTTTTGTCGGGAACATTTCCATCCCAATCAGCGTTCTTGCCGGGTTTGTGAAACCCATTGAAGCAGTAACCGCCAATCTTTGATTTTTATTACCAATGAGTTCCGTCCTCGACGCAAAAATACCAGATGGGCCACTTGGCGAGAAGTGGACGAAGCACAAGTTTGCTTCCAAGCTGATCAATCCCAAGAACAAGCGTAAGTACAAAATTCTCGTTGTCGGTTCGGGGTTGGCTGGCGCTTCGGCTGCGGCAACTCTCAGTGAACTGGGTTATCAGGTTAGCTGCTTTTGCTACCAGGACAGTGCGCGCCGTGCTCACTCCATTGCAGCGCAAGGAGGAATCAACGCTGCCAAGAATTATCAAAATGATGGGGACAGTTCCTACCGTCTCTTTTACGATACCATTAAGGGAGGAGATTTCCGCTCTCGCGAAGCAAACGTTCATCGACTGGCTGAGGTCAGCGCCAACATCATTGACCAGTGTGTTGCGCAAGGAGTGCCTTTCGCTCGGGAATATGGTGGCTTGTTAGCGAACCGCTCCTTTGGTGGAGCCCAGGTTTCGCGGACTTTCTACGCGGCAGGCCAGACCGGCCAGCAACTGCTTTTGGGAGCCTACGCCGCGCTGAACAAGCAAATTGCGACCGGCGGAGTCAAAATGTATCCAAGGACCGAGATGCTGGATCTGGTTCTGGTAGACGGCCACGCAAAGGGAATCATCACCCGGAACTTGCAAACCGGTAAAATTGAAAGCCACGCTGGAGACGCAGTCCTTCTCTGCACGGGTGGATATGGAAATGTGTTTTTCCTGTCCACCAATGCCATGGGCTGCAACGTTACGGCAACGTGGAGAGCCCACAAACGGGGGGCTTTCTTTGCCAACCCGTGTTTCACCCAGATTCACCCAACCTGCATTCCGCGTTCCGGCGACTACCAATCGAAGCTCACGTTGATGAGCGAATCGCTCCGTAATGACGGTCGCGTTTGGGTGCCCAAGAATGCTGCTGACTGCGGAAAATCGCCAGCCAGCATCCCCGAATCGGACCGCGATTACTACTTGGAGCGAAAGTATCCAAGTTTCGGAAACCTGGCTCCGCGTGACATTGCATCACGAGCTGCAAAAGAGGTTTGTGACGAAGGCAGAGGCGTTGGCCCCGCCGTCGGAGGCCAAAGCCAGGGCGTTTACCTCGACTTTTCTGAAGCAATTGAAGAATTTGGCAAAGAGACCATCGGCGCCAGGTATGGCAACTTGTTCGATATGTATCAACGGATTACCGGAGAAAGTCCGTATGATATGCCAATGCGGATCTACCCGGCAGTCCACTACACCATGGGCGGCCTCTGGGTAGACTACAATCTAATGTCAACGATTCCCGGGTTGCACGTCCTCGGTGAGGCGAATTTCAGCGATCACGGAGCCAACCGGCTTGGAGCATCAGCGTTGATGCAGGGACTCGCGGACGGTTACTTTGTGATTCCAACAACGCTTCCCAACTATCTCGCTCCTGAAACGCCAGGGAAGATAACCACCGAAAACGACGCCTTCCGAGAAGCCGAACAGCGCGTCAACGCGCGGGTTGAGCAACTCCTCAACATCAAAGGATCTCGCAGTGTGGATAGCTTCCACCGCGAATTGGGCCTTCTTGTTTGGGAACATTGTGGCATGGCCAGAAACAAGGAAGGTCTTCAAGAGGCCCTGCAGAAAATTCCGGCGATCAGAGATGAGTTCTGGAGCAACGTTCGCATTCCGGGCGATAGCGCAACTCTCAACCCCGAACTGGAAAAAGCGGGGAGGGTCGCAGATTTCCTCGAGTTTGGAGAACTTATGTGTCTCGATGCTCTGGAGCGGGAAGAGTCCTGTGGCGGTCATTTTCGCACCGAATATCAGACTCATGAAGGCGAAGCGCAGAGGCGTGATGACCAATTCGCCTATGCTGCGGCATGGGAATTCACCGGAGTTGGGACCAGACCCAATCTTCACAAGGAACAACTGGAATTTGAAAACGTGGAACTCGCCGTGCGGAGTTACAAATAAGTTAACCATCATTCGATCGCGATGAACCTCACTCTCAAAGTTTGGCGACAGGCTTCGCCCAATTCGAAAGGAATGCTCGAGTCCTACGATGCTCCTGAAATTCCTGAAACTGCCTCATTCCTCGAAATGCTCGACATCGTCAACGAGCGGATCATCACGAAGGGGGGCGAACCAATTGCTTTTGACCACGATTGCCGAGAGGGAATCTGCGGAACGTGCTCCTTGGTGATTAACGGAGTTTCCCATGGTCCCGAGCGAGCCACCACAACTTGCCAGTTGCACATGCGCAGCTTCAAAGATGGTGACACCATCTATGTTGAGCCATTTCGAGCACGGGCGTTCCCGGTTGTGAAGGATCTGGTGGTAGATCGAGGAGCTTTCGACCGCATTCAACAAAGCGGGGGCTTTATTTCCGTAAGAACGGGAGCAGCCCCGGAAGCCAATGGCACTCCGGTTCCGAAAGATGATGCGGATGAAGCTTTTGCATCAGCTGCCTGCATCGGCTGCGGTGCCTGTGTCGCGGCGTGTAAGAATGCGTCTGCGATGCTATTCGTGGGAGCAAAAATCACTCATCTGAATACCTTGCCTCAAGGCCGTCCAGAGAAGGACAAAAGGACCATCGCGATGGTTGAGCAAATGGACGAGGAAGGATTTGGCAACTGCACGAATCAATATGAATGCGAAGCCGTTTGCCCGAAAGAGATCAGTGTGGACGTGATCAGCAAAATGAATCGGGATTACTCGGCTGCCGTTGCCCGGGAATCTGCTACGTAATTCGATTGCCTTGCTCGGATCAGGCGGCGTTTCGCTCGACACCCCACTGGACCAGCTTCATCAGCCGCTCTGCGGTGTACGGCTTCGGCAATACACCAACAAAGCCCCGCTGTTTTGCTCCCTGTGCCACAACGGCCGTATCATCAAAATAGCCGCTTGTCGCAATCACTCGTGCCTTCGGATCAAATTCCCGAATCGCGTCCAGAGTCTCCAGACCACTCATTCCACCCGGCAGCGTCAGATCGAGAAGAACCAGAAGAAAAGGGGTTTGATTCGCCACACCCTGCTGGTAGTACTGCAATCCTAATTCGCCGCTGGTTGCTCCAATGGCCGTGAACCCAACCGAATCCAGAATCGCTTTTGTCATCGCGAGCACGGCTTGGTCATCATCAACAACGAGAACGTAGCTACAGCTACTACCTGGATCAGGAACAACGTCTGGAAGTATCGAATTCATTTCTTTGTTGCGTAAAATAATGTCTAACTCTGTGCTCAGTATCAGGCTGAGCCATAGGCAAGACCTTTGATTTCTTCAATAGTGGTAGTGCCCTGTAACACTTGTATCAGGCCCTCTTGATAAAGACTCAGCAATCCATTGTGCCGGGCATTCTTGCGGATCTCCCGCATTGGGGCATCCTCGGAAATCATATCCTTCACCTCGGCATTGATTTCCGCTATCTCCATCAAGGCGACTCGCCCCTTGTAGCCGGTATGATGACATTCATCACAACCAACCTTTGTATACACAGGGGTCGATACATTTCCGTCCGCAATGCCAAATCGAACCATCGGCTCCAGGATGTCCTCCGTCATGGCAACCGGCCGCTTGCAATAGTTGCAGAGCCTCCTCACGAGTCGCTGAGCTTGAGAAAGCACCAGCGAATCCGCCAACAAGTAGTTGGGAACGCCCATTGAGAGCAGACGAGAAATTGCCCTGAGTGAATCATTTGCGTGCAGCGTCGTCAGCACCAAGTGCCCGGTCAGCGCGGAAGTCACCGCAGCTGTAGCGGTCTCTTCATCCCGACACTCTCCAATTAGAATCACATCCGGGTCGGATCGCAGCAAGGCTCTAAGGCCAGTCAGAAATGAAATGTTATTGACGTGGTCAATCTGCGTTTGGTTTAGCCCCTCAATTCGATATTCGATAGGATCCTCAATGGTATGAATATTGATATGGTCCTCATTAATACTATTAAGAAGCGCGTAAAGCGTTGTGGTCTTACCACTTCCCGTTGGCCCCGTAATCAATACCAACCCCTGATCTCTGCACATCGCACCATCAAACAATGTGGACTGGCGCTGAGACAAGTTCAGATCCCCCAACGCGATCATCCCCCCATCTTTGTCCAAAAATCGCATGATGATCTTCTGGAATTCCCCGCGACAAGGAACCGCCGCAACTCGAACATCAATTCTCCGCTTCCCGATCGACATCCCAAACCGCCCATCCTGCGCTTCCTGACGGCTCTGCCCCAGGTTGGAATAGTTCTTAATCATCGCCACATACCTCGGCAACAGTTCCTCGGAAGCGGCGAAAATCACCTTCAACTGTCCATCAATCCTCGCTCTGAATCTTACCGTATTGTAGTATTTCTCAAGGTGAAGGTCACTCGCACGAAGATTCAACGCTTGGTAAAGCACCCATTTTACGATCTCGTCTGGAGTATGATTTACATTCTTCGGATTAACCAAAAGGATATCTTCTGGAATGATTTCAACCAAGTTGGCATCATCTGAAACCTCGAAATCAGATTCCTTGATGTCGATCTCAAAACCATCCTTCGCTCCACTATATTTAGCGATCGCATGCCTAATGACCTTATCATCAGCCAAGACGGGAACCATTTCGATCGGATCTGAGCCGCTCGACAGCCACTCATCCTCAAATGGATAAACATCAAGGTTCTCAGTCAGGAGATATACACGTTGCCGCCCACAGTACAACGGATAAACTCCATGCTTATCCAACAGCGCCATCGGAAACATCTCTTGACGCGGCGCTTCATCAGGATTGAAAACTAAAACCGGCGTACTACTCCCGATCGAGTACAAGGCCACTCCAAGATGCTTCTGTAACCCGTTGAACTCCGAGACACTCGGATCCGGATTCTTCTCCACCAACTCCCGGTAGCTGGTTCGAAGTTGCTCGGCTTGCTGTTTTTCAAGTGGATAGTGCTCGATAAACCAATCAAAAGCCCCCCTTAGATCTCCACTCTCATTCTCCGGGCGCTGAACATGCTCAAACTCATTGGATTCGTCGATAGGCATCCCAGTGATACGCATCACCATATCCGCCTTCAGATTTTCGTATTGCTGTAGGGAAACAACAACCTTTACAACCAGAAAGTCAGGAACCCCCCAAATATCCTCACACTTTGGGTTGTGATGCGCAATCACCAAGAGAGGACCCAGCGTTGACACAGGAAGCCAAGGAGACTCTGTGCGAGGAGATCTCCCAAGCAGCCGCACCAAGCGTTCAGCATCGGCGGTACAGGCCTCCCTCAGCAAATCAATCGGCACCAGGCCGAATTGAACGGCAACCCCTTCAATCGACACCAACGATCCTTCAAAAATGTCTTCCGCGGCTAAAGCCACACCGGATGAATCACTATTCGCCCCTGGATTTCGAACTGGAGGTAGGCTGGGCTGCTTTGGAAAATCCATATCCTAGTAAGAACTCAAAGGTTCAAAATTGTTGGGAAAAACTACAGACCTACCCAAATCAGATGCATCAAAGACAATCTTTAAGCCCGCCCCAGATTCTCCAGGCTCTCGTAACTCAAAGAAAGTTCCGTTCCAAATTGCTCGATAGTCATTAGTATCGCTGGAGAGAGGTGGATCATAGTCCGGCCGCATATATGGAGCCCCCGGATCTGCTTGGGATGAATCCGGGTGGTTCCATTGCATGGCTCTTAAAATATCAAACTCCTCAAGTGAAGAACTTGAATTTGCGGGAACCGAAAGGATGTCAGTACTTCTTAATTGAACATACTTTTTTACCGCGTTGTTCAATGTCTCCACGTGGTTCCCTCCGACCGTCTTCTTCGAAGTTTCAAAAATCCGCTCATATACACCAACAGCACTCGCCGCAAGAATCCCCATTACGGTAACAGTAACAATCATTTCCAGCAGCGAAATCCCTGCCATCTTCCCCTTCTCGCTAGTCAGAACTTTGGAAATCATAGTTAATAGGTGATTGCGGTGCTGGACGGATCAGAGAGGGCGACTTTGCTTAAAGTGGCAATCGAAGTTGGCAATGTGATTGTGTATCCACCAGGCATGTAGTCAGTGAATGCATCTGGCGCAAAAGCAAGATAGGGCTTTATCAAGGTATATCGTTGCGCCGCAGTGGTAGTGGCATCCCATGCGGTCACCGCTGCCGATCGCCCCTGTGACTGAATAAAGGAAGCAAGAGACATATTAATTGCTTCAGCCCTTGCGATCGCAAGGTTGACCTCACTATCTTCCTGCATTTGAACGATGTTTGGAATCGCAATGAAAGCCAGGATGCCAAGCAAAACTGTTGCGGTAAGCACCTCCACAAGTGAAAATGCTCTGGAGTCTTTCGTATTGGATGGTTGAACTTTCATTGTAAATTGAGGGTAAAAATCAAGGAAGGGACTTCACTAAATCAACTTTGGGATATGACCCATCGGTCCAACTTCCCAAGCTTATATGCCACCCCAACCTCCGGGTAGCCTCTGAAGTAACCTCATCTGAAGGGGCAATCTGACCTTGTTCATAAAAATGAGTATAACTTTCGTCATCCAAGTAATCCCGGACCAGATTGAGTCTCGTTTCGCTCGTCGAGCTCGTATTGTAGGTCGTCCGGATCTGCGATATGGATTGCGAACTGGAAATCTGCCCCACAACCCATCCATTCACAGCAGTCTGAATTGCGGCCTGTTGCTGTCGCGCTACGATTTCGCGAGCATCTTCAGCTCCATTTGAAAAAGCGCCTATGGCCAGAGCCGACATGATACCAACAACTGCAATCACGATAACCAATTCGATGAAGGTAAATCCTTTTGTCTTGCTACCGTGTTTCATTATTGCAGTCATTGATCACAAAATTTTTGGTTTAGAAAGAGGGGGCCGGCCAGCGCCGACCCCCCAAATAGATACTTAGTGCGGTCTTAACAATGGACCGCGCTAGGCTCAGGCATCTTCCTGGTAGATCAGCATTCCATTAGCGATCGACAAGTAACTTTCTGACTTGTCTTGCTCAGCAGAGCTCAGGTTTGGAACACCAAAGAAGGTGTTGAAGAATGGGCTGCTGGTGTCAGTGATGGTGCTTCCGGTTACGATAGCAGCAACCGTTGCACTTACGTCTGATCCCGAAACAAAGTCGTGTCCAGCTGCTTGAGCTGCGTTGCAAACAGAAGAGAGCTGTTGTGCGTTACGACGATCTTTGGATTCGTTAGCAGCGTCGTTAATCCGTCCGATATTCGGAACAGCAACAGCTGCAAGAATACCGATCACGGCAATAACAACGAGCATTTCGACGAGTGAGAAGGCACCGTTCCGTGCCTTAAGGTTTGTTTGTGTCATAGTAGTTATGGTTTATTTGTTTGAGAGAGCTTAAATATCGCCCATTGAGCTATAATTACAATAATTTTTATAATTATTTTTTTTATTTCTTGAAAAGAAGCGCATCGCCCAAGCTGAAGATTGGCGAGTAGATGGCATAGACCAGAAATGCGACCATGCTTCCGAGAACCACGATCGTGGCCGGTTCGATGATTTTATCGATCTGGCTGGCGATAACGTCCAACTCCTCTTCGTAATCATCAGCGATCTCATTGAGAGGCTCGGCACCAGTTCCGGTCTCGCCCGCAATTTCCATCACCCCACAAATGGTTCGACTATCCTCTCCCAACCAATGGGACTCCAGGAGAAAGCTCTCTGGAAGAGTTCTCCCAACGCTAATATGATTACGAATTCGCGAGAAAAACTCGCGATAATACAAGTGGGACGCACTTTCTGAAGTAATCTCCAAAGCGGAATTGAGTCTAACGTTGGCCTCAACAAGCATCGCCAAACACCGAAAACTTGTAGTTGCGGCCGATTTCCGGACCACATTTCCAACGACCGGAATTTTGATGAAGAGTTTCTGAACCGAAGGATGCTTGGCTATTTTTCCCCATTTTTTGAAAAAGATGAACAAGCCGATAAATGGGATGGCCGCCGCCCAGGGGTACATAACCAATGTATCCGAGAATTTCATCAACAGCTTGGTAGCAAAAGGAAGATCCGACCCCAGAGAGGTGTAGAGCTTTGCCATCGCAGGGATCAGGGTAAAACTCATCGCGATGATGACCCCAATACCGAGAGTGACGACAATCGCCGGATAGATCATTCCTGACCTCAGTTTCCTTAGAATCGCGAGGGTCTTTCTCTGAGAAAACCCAACCCGACGAAATACAGTCGGTAATTGACCTGCTTCTTCCCCTGCTCGAAGTAGGGCAATGACATCAGAGCTAAACAGATCAGTATGCTTTGACATGGCATCACTGATCGTATCCCCGGACTGCAAATCGGCACAAATGTCCGCGATTGCTCCGCGGTACCTGGGCGATTTGACTCTGTTCGTCTGCAGTTGAAACGATTTAATGGTGGGAATACTGCGCTCAAAACAATTTGCGAGACCATTGAAGAGCGCCACACGATCTGCCAGAGATGGTTTTGGCAGTGTGAGGCGTTGGATCATCTCATCAACGCCGCTGACATCAGTAATCTCAGCAGTTTCGTTCGACGTCTGCCCCGACCCGACGATTGCCCTTTCGTCACTGAAGGTATCCACAATCAATGGGATTGAACGTTTGGTGTGAACGTTGGTTAGTGTGACTTTTTTTAGCATGACATTCTGAGTCTCGTTTTTCTCTCCTCAATCTAAGAGCTCCCGATACACAACCGGGATCCAATTCTTCGCGCAAAAGTGGATATGACCTCTCTACTTCTTGGCAGCAAGCTTTGCCTTCGCCTCATCCTCTTCGCCTTCCGCCTTTAGGCCAATCCAGGCCTTCTTAGGCTCTCCATTCACATCAACCTGACCGGGAAGCACGATTTGGACCTTGGGCTCGAGTTCGATTGCGATGAGAATCTTCCGTCCATCCGCCTCCCGATTTCCTCCCTCGCTCAACCATGCAAGTTCCACTTCCTCGTTGGTGAGACTTGAGACAATCAATTCGTCATTCTGATCAGGAAGAAGTTGAGGAACCATTGCACCCTCGGTGAGTCGAAGATCCCCATAGAGAACGGTCCGGACATTGCCGTTCCGATCACGACTCAACCCTCTGACTCGCAGCCCTTCCAAAATCTGGATAATCTGCGACGCCTCACTGGTCGCGTCCTCAGGGCCAAGCTTCTCTACAGTGCGCGCCGCATAGGGATTCCGCTCGGCAACGTCAACCCTGGTTCCGCGTTTGGAACTCGGAAGAATTCCAATTTCCTGAACTCCATCGGATCCGCCAACAGGAGTATCATCCCCCAGAACAGGCAGAACGAAACATGATAACAGGAGCAGATGAATTTTTAATGCTTTCATGACAAATGTGCTTGATGATTCAACTCTTCAGAATCGGAAGATCGATAATAAGTTCCATCCTGAGATCGTCTCCAGATTCGCCCCGGAGAATCCGGCAGGTTGTAACTCTGCTAGTCGGCAGCTCCTCTTCCAGAGAAGCCATCCAATTGAATGCTTTTGAATACTCATCCTCAATCGTGACATGAGCCCTCAAGATGTAGTCAAAGACCGGAGAATTCAGTTGGTTGATCAGTTCAAATCTTTGTGAAACGGCGAATACTTCAGCGCGTTTCACAAGATCAATTACCCGCTGCTCTGATGCTTGGGGACTGCGGGTGGCGCGAAGATATGGCTCCCATTCTGAATGGAATTTTCGAAGTCCCTTGGTTTGGAGTTCCAATGTATCCAGGGCCCGTTGAGCGGTCATGTAGGCTTGTTGCGCCTGCATGGCACTCTGCTTTTCCTCTGCTGCATCCGTCCTCATGGCCGTCATTTTTTTATACGACTTCTGAGTTCCGTATACCAAACAGCCAATAATGAGCAGTAGAATGAGACACGCGGTTTGTTTATCCTTCATCTTATCTAATTTTTTTCAGTTCTTAGCTACCAGTCTTGACTTGGCTGTTCTGAAAGACCAGCGTGGCTTTATAATCTACGGAATCCTGCTCCTTCTGCTGCTGAGCCGAGTAGGCTCTGAAGTCAAGAGCCATCCAACTGTTCAGCACCTGCTCCAAGACCGAGCTATTGACCCCGTCGATTTTCAAGTTCAGCTTGAGCTGCCTGGGGAGTTCTCCGTTTCGTGAAATCGCAACCTCCGCCACGGTCGCTTCGTCTCCAACGCTCCGGGAAATCGCAACGCACAGGGGTTGCAGCGAATGAGCTCCCTCCAGCCACTTGGCAACGGTTCTGGCTTGAGTGTTCAGCGCCTCAATTTTTTGCCGATCAGTTCCTACTTGAACGTTCTTGGCCTGAAACTGGCGAGACTGGCTAGACCACTTTTCACGAGCAGTTTTGGATTTTGAATACCCCATCTCAAACCAGACCAGCGATGTCGAGCAGAGCACGAGCGCTAGGTAAAAAAGAATGGGGACGAATCGCAACGCTGGAGACAACCCCTTGGAGATCTCCCTGCGTTCCGACTTTAAATCATGACAAATACCTGATTCCATAACTCGAGTTTGTTAGTGATTAATTTTGAGCCAGAACCATCCAAAGATGATCGTTCTGCGTCACGTCCACAGCGCCATAGGGCTGAAGATGACCCATAAGATTGGTTGCAACCTGAGATTGTGGTTGATCATGAAGCAGGACAATCGACGAACCTGCTTCCATACCACTGAGCAGTGGCGTTGCGATTGTCATGATCGGCTCAATATCTCCGCCACTAAATAGACCACTTCGCGATCTCAATTCGCTCCACTGCCCTTTCTTCTGCACCAAGACGCAGACCGAACCATCACAGCAGGCGATAAGGGCCATATCCTTGCCAGAGCCTCCTTTTCGGGCTGCGTGTTCTCTTCGCAGATAATCTTCCACCATCGCGAATAGGCCACAGCAAATCCGTGCAGGTTTGAGACCGTTGTCGAGAAGCGCATCCTCAACGGTTTTAATCATGGATTCTTCGCAAGCGAGAAGAAGACTGGCGCTTGTCTCAGGGTTATGATGCAACGCATAACGCTTGCCTCGATCATACTTGGTTCCAATAACAGAACGAGGATTGGCTCGAATCATGCGCTCTGCGCCTGGTTTTCGAGAAAGATTGGATTCCAAGGTAATGATGAAACGATTGTTGAGGGACAAAACCACCCAACCGCTGTCAGTATGATTCCGCCATTCATCAGCCATCTCAGCAGCGATATTCATAAACTCCCCGTCCACCTTGACCAACTGACCAAGAACACCCTTTTTATCAACAGGGCGCCAGGTGACGTAACCTTTGCTGATATTGAGGATGACAAATTTCTTTCCAGCAAGGCGCTTGGGAATTGCCGCGCTACTATCATCGGGGTCAGGACGAAAAGCCTGAAAGGAAAGGACGTCTTTTATATCATCGAGTTTCATACGCTTTAACTTGGGAGGAGTTCTTCACGCTCAAGATATTCAAGGACCTCGTGATCAGAGTAACCTGAGCTATAAACCATACCAGATGGCCGCCAGCCCTCGAACTGACGCTGTTCAATGCTGCGATCAAAGTTGTACATCCCCTTGCTCTGCCCCACTTCGAGTTCTTGATCGAGCTTCTTAAATTCTCCTCGCCGGATCATCGCACAAACCGAGTCATACTGGAGGAGAAGTTCGTGCACCGGGAAGCGCTTTCCTCTTGTCTCATCCAAAAGAAGACGCTGACAGAGAATCGCTCTCATGGAATCGGCGAATGATAGAATGGCGTTCTCCACCCGCTCTGTGGGAACCAACTTCAGAAAGCGTTGGACGGTTTGCGCGGCAGACGATGTGTGAAGAGTCGCAACCACTACGTGACCGGTCTCTGCAGCCTGGAGCGCGATTTCCGCCGTTTCACCATCTCGAATCTCTCCGACGACGATGACGTCAGGAGCTTGACGCAAGGCGGCCCGAAGTGATGCACCAAAGTCCAATTCATCCGTTCCGATTTCTCGCTGTGAAATCAACGAAGGCAGGTTGTCTGGGTAAAGATACTCGATCGGGTCCTCAAAGGTGATGACATGCTCCTGGCGCCTTTGCGCTCGTGCCAAGACGAGAGATGCAATGGTGGTAGATTTTCCGCTTCCCGTCGCACCACAAACCAGAAACAAACCGTTCTTGGCTTCCAAAAAGGACTTAATCGCAGCCGGTGGGACCAAAATATTTCTGAGTTCAGGAATCGACTCTGGCAATAGCCGCATCACCCAACGGGGACGCCCTTTCGTAACCATCCGGCTAACTCGAAACCTTCTCCCGCCCAGCGAAAGCGCATAGTCCTCACACCCTGGTCCAAACTTAAATTCGATCTGCGGCTGATAGACGAAGGAATCGAAATGCAGCTTCCCGTTGTATTTAAAGCTCAGCTGCTCCCATGGCGTAATGTAAAAGTCACTGACCGCAGAATCTTGCGACAGGTGCAGGAGTCGATGCCCGAGTGGAGTTCTTTCGTTGATTTCGTCCATGAGATTGAAACTGATGCTTAGGAAAATGAGAGCAGATCAATCAGGAACCGGGAATTGACTGCATTTTCCATTATTAACATAAATTACTATAAAGTAAATTTTTTATGAAGATAAAGTTTCACGAACCATCTACGTGATTGGAAAGTAGGAATGACTTTCCAAGAAATAGTCCCGGCAATGGGGCACCAGGTCAAAGCGGAATTATAATACTTATAGAAAAACTTATTTTTGACAATTCATTTAGCTAGATTTAAGATAAGTTTGAATTAAAGTTCAATTTGTCTTAATCAAAGCAAGAATGAAACATCCGCTTTATTTGCTAGCTGCAGTCCTTTGCCTATCGCCCCTCAAAGGCACGGCTCAGGTAGTAACCGATTATTCCACACTTCCCAACTCGCCGTCCTACGAATCGGCCGCGGGACCACTTCGGAATGCTCCGGGAGCCGAATACAAATTCACCGAGGCCAGGCTGTCGGATGTGCTTCAACTTTTGGCCGACGAAGCCAACATTTCATTCTTCTCACTTCCCAATGGAACGGAAGCGGGGGATCGAATCGTAACGTTTACCATTCACGCCAGCCCGTTTCTCGCCTTGGAAACACTGGCTAAATCGAACGGAATTGCATTGATTTACGAAAATGGCATCTGGTATCTCCGCCCCGAGACAGATACCCAGCTGATTGGAAGGGTTTACCAAATTCAGTATAACTCCCGCGAAGCCATCACAACAGGCGGCGTTGGTGGAAATTTGGGCCAGGTCGGAGGTACAACAACGGGTGGAAACACAACGTCCGGAATCGACCTACAGGGAACCACTCAATCCTTTGAGACGGAGCCTAGTCAGCTTCTTGAAGACATTCGTGAACTTCTGGATATTCCAACTGGAGCGTTCGGCATTATGGCGGGAGCAACTTCGGTTGACGCGCTTGCCGCAGGCAAAGGAAGAGCAAGCACCATCATCATGCCTTCCACGATCAGCAGCTTAAGCCGATCGGAACCGGGAACCGATTCCGGCGCAAAGGTCATTTGGAGCTCCGACTCCAATACTCTCTATGTCGTAGCCACCAGACAGCAGCACCAATGGATTGAGGGTTACCTGGCAGCCTCCGACAAACCACAAGATCAGATCGCCCTCGAAGTGAAGTTTGTTGAAACGAGTCGCGATCCATCCGTTGAATTCGGGGTCGACTGGTCCGGCACGCTTGCCGATGGATACGATGTAACGTTGATGGGGGACCCCACCGATGACATTCCTGATTTGGTGAGCAGCGATGGCAGCTTTAACAACGCAACGTCCATTACCAACTTCATCAACCCTCAGCGACTCGGAGACTTCGAACTCCCTACGACTGCATTGCTCGACTTGGAGTTCGTCCAAGCCAAGATCAGAGCGTTCGCCACCAATTCAGAAACGACGACCGTTTCTTATCCACGAATGATCACGACGAACAACCGCGAGGTTATGCTCCGGAGTGTGGTCAATCAGCCTGTGCTGGCGGCGACCTCGAGCACGTCTTTGGGCGCCGGCGCAACGAGCACTCAGTCGATTACCTATCTTCCCATTGGAACGGTTCTGAATATTCTTCCCAAGAGGCTCGGAAACGGGAAGATTCAGCTCAACATCGCTCTGACGATTTCAAGCATCATCGGAGAGGAAATCATCAATGGAAACCCTTTCCCAATCGCCAGTTCACGAGTCTACAACGCTCCCGTTGAAGTCGATCCCGGTTACACCGTTGCCATCGGCGGACTGGATGAAGCCAATTGGAGCCAGCAGGAGTCGGGGATTCCCGCGCTTCGCAAGATTCCGGTTCTTGGTTACGCATTCAAAACCAAAGGAGGCGGACGCCAGCGGAAGTCCCTCATGATTATGATCACGCCAAACGTGATCGATACGAAGAATGGCGGCTTGCCTGATGAGCCGATCTCAACAAATCGGGTCACCCCTCACGACCCTGGTCCACCTCAACTTAAAGAGGATGGCACTTTGATCAATCGCTTGGACGAGCTTCAGGGGGTTCTGGTCTCAGTCAATCAGGAGGCAGGAATTCTCGAGACGGTCTTGGATGATTTGAATGCAGAAGAAATTCACAAGCAGCGCATCAACGTCCTTCTTCGCTCGGTCCGCTCAACCCGCCACAAGATCGCAGCCTGGGCTGAAGCCAGCCCCGAACTTGCCAATGCGATTTCGAGCTACGACGAACAACTGCTCGCAATCCAGAACCGCCTGGAAAAAATGCAACGCCGAGCACGCTGGCTTCAGTATTAGAAGAAGCATTTCATTCCTGCTATTAAGAGGGCCGGGCGGGATTTTCTCGCCCGGCTTTTTTATGCCTTGGAAGAACGTTTGGGAGGATGGCACACTCCCTTGCCTGATGTTTCCACGAAACAATTGATAAAGGCAGAAGCCAGTTCGGACCATTCCCTGTTCCCAGCCTCAACCAAGGCTTGAGAAAGGTTGAGGCCTCCACGGTAAATGAGTTCGTAAGCCTCCTTTAAATTTTTACGCGCAGCGGCATCAAAACCAGCTCGCCGCAGGCCGACCACATTCAACCCGTGGACTTCGTTGACCAACGCACACATGACATAGGAAGGAACATCCTGGCTCACCGAGCTGTTCCCTTTCACCATGCAGTAGTCTCCAATATGAATGAATTGATGGTAGGCTGATCCTCCGCCCAAAAAGTTACGATTTCCCATCTTCACATGCCCGCCCAATAGAACGTTATTGGCCAACACATTGTCATCGCCAATCTGAACATCATGCCCCAAATGGCTGCCAACCATTAGATAGTTCCCCTTCCCGACCCGCGTCCACCCATTCTCAGTAGCTCCCCGATGGATGGTAACATGTTCGCGGAATCGATTTTCAGGACCAATCTCGACACCGCTGACGGTCTGCGGGTCAAACTTCAAATCCTGAGGAAAGCCTCCTAAAATCGTACCGCCGTTGACTTCGCAATTCGCCCCCAGTTTTACGCGCCCCAAAATCTGGACGTGCCCGGCAATGACACAGCCTTCCCCAATCTCCGCACCTTCCTCAACAATGGAGTAAGGACCAATGGTCACATCCTCAGCAAGCTTGGCATGGGGGTGAATAACTGCGGTGGGGTGGATGCTCATCGAACTAAATCAGACTATATTCTCGGAAACTAAAGTAGGGCTCAGAGTGATCATTGGGAGCTCCTATGATGATATGATCCGCAAGCGTCACCCCCATCTCCTGACAGGCTCTTATCAATCGCCGGGTCATACTTCGATCGGCCTCGCTCGGCGAAGGATCACCTGAAGGATGATTGTGAACCAAAATGAAAGAGTGAGCGGACTCAATGAGCACCACGCGGAGAATCTCACCGGGATGCGCCAGACTTTCATTTTTCGTCCCTTTCGTGATTTCAGCAACCCGTATCAAGTTTCCACGAGTGTCGAGGAGAACAACCCGAAGCGATTCCTGGCGCAGGGAGCGCATTTCAGCGCCCAGCAAGTCATAGACTTTTTGGGGTTCATCCATCTTCACGGTGCGGATTCGCTCAACCGCAAGCCGGTTTCCCAATTCAAAGGCTGCCGCCATTTGCGCCCCCTTTGCCAAACCAACGCCCTTGGTTCCCGCCAATTCCTTGACGGAGCAACGCGCCAGCCCCGCCAGAGAGCCATGTTTTTCAATGAGGCCACGCGCCAACTCCACCGCATTCATCCCCGGAATCCCCACACGTAAAAAAATCGCCAGCAACTCTGCGTCGGTCAGCGCCGAGGCTCCCCGTTTGGCAAGTTTCTCGCGCGGACGATCTTCATCGGGGAGATCCCGAATCCGACTGGAAAGTTGTTCCTCCATTGGCTACGACCCTTTCAAGAAAGGCGGCAGCGGTCCAGTAAATCATCCAGAAAATGCGTAATCTGTTCCAACGCGCTACTGTACTCGTTTCCGGGCAATACGATCAAATGGCTCCGAGCTTCGACCAAGAGCCCCTTTGCCGTACTGACTGCGTTTTCCAATGCTCCTTCATAGTCCGCAATGTTGGCCAGTGCTGAAATGTCGAACGGCTCCTTCTGAACCAGCAATCTTGAAAGCTTTTCACGCTGTTTGTCGGTGGCGTCAGCCAGCAAATTCAGGATGGGAAGCGTCAGCTTGCCTTTCTCGAGATCGGTCCGCAGCGTCTTGCCGACAGCTTCTTCGTCGCCGATCAAATCCAGGCAATCATCGTAAACTTGGTAGGCAATCCCAAGTTTGCGCCCGTATTCCGCCAAGTTGTTGCAAACGGACGGACTCGCACCATTGACTCTTGCTCCCAAATCCGTCGCGACCTGAAAAAGTGCCGCGGTTTTCATCTCAATGATCTGAAAATAGTCTTCCTTACTGAGTTTGAGATCGAATCGTCGCTGGGTTTGAATGATCTCTCCCTGACAGACTTGAGATGCAGATCTCGCGATCTTTCGGGCGATTTCGGAATCATCAAACTCCGTGGAGAGCATCAGCGCGTGAGCAAACAAGCTGTCTCCGAGAAGAACGCTTAATCCGTTGCCCCATTTGGCACTGGCCGTCAGTAAATCCCGACGTTTCTCGGCCCCGTCGATAATGTCGTCGTGAACCAGCGTCGCGATGTGAATGAGTTCGAGAATCGTTCCCAACCTCGTGTGATCCTGATTGGTTGCCCCGGTCGAACCACCCGCCAGCATCACCAGCGCCGGACGAATGCGTTTACCGCTTGCTCCGCAAACGTAGGAAACGTAGCCCTCGACGGCTGGATCGAACGCCTTCACCTGACTCTCAAGGTCAGATTCGACTTTCGCGATATCGTTCCGAATTAGGTGAAATGGAAACTCTCGGATTTGGGCTGGCATGGCTTCGGTCTAAAGAGATGAACCCCATAAAATGATACGCATGAATTTACCAGCAGGATCTTCGCGATTGTCAACTTTCCCAGTCAATGCCAGAATCCCGAAGACGCGTGGAAGAGTTATCTGAACAGAATGCCGAAGACTTGTGGTCTCGGTCCTTGAATTTCCTGGATGGAGAGCGAAGCCGGTCCTGGCATGAGTTTCAGGTTCACCAGCCTGCTCTTTACCACTACATCGTGGATCGCTCGGAGAGCCGGTTTGAGCCGGAGGTCGCAGAATTGCTGGAACAAACCGCTTCACTGATCTGGCGGCTATTTTTCAGCGTCGATGACGAATTGGAACGCATCATGGCAGCAAACATTGAGGACCTCGAGCGCTCCAATGCGTCCGTTCTCCAACTCCTGAGCGATGAGTCCAGCCTGCATTCCAACTTCGAGGATCGTTTTGACATGTTGATGGAGCACTCGAGCGATCTCCCCCAGCGCCATTTATTCCGTCTCACATTTGAGCATCTGGACACCGCTCACAGCGATCGGAATCCAGAGTTGGACGACTTTAACTTCGCGCTTCTGATGTTCTATCTCCGGGTGTTCATCGATTGCCTTGATCAGGCCTGAACACGGAACCCTCGTCACTTCTTGCCGTCCTTTTTGGACTTTTTGCCGCGCTTCTGATGTTCATAGGCGGCCATCTCGGTTTCCTGGCCCATATCTCCCTGCGATTTCATCCAGGCCGCCAGCGTCACTTTCAGTTCCTCCATCACGGGCCCATATTCGGGATCAGCAGCCAGATTCGTCCATTCCAGCGGATCTTTGCTGACATCAAAGAGTTCAAACGCCGGGCGCCTCTGATAGCGGCGAACTTTTTCCTTGGCATCCTCGTCCCCCGCATCCGCCTTCAGCACCCAACTCAAAAACTCAGGAGACTTCGTGCACGCATTGGTAAACTCCACCTCTGGAGTCAGATTCTGGATGAGCTTGAACTGGCGAGAACGAACCGACCGAATCCCATAGTGGCCCGGGTGGTTGATGACTCCGCGTGTCGTCATGATTCCGAATACGTGACTTTTGTGTTCCTTGGAATCACCGAGCATCACCGGCAAAAAGCTTTTCCCATCCAAGCCGGGCGCAGGCTCACCTCCGGCCGCATCGACCAATGTGGGTGTCACATCGACATACTCGACCATCGCATCCGTCAGAGATCCCTCAGCGATCCTGCCCGGCCATCGCGCGATGAGTGCGGACTGCAGCCCCGAATCATAAAGCGTCCACTTGGCAAATGGCATGCCGTTCCCCTGCTCGCTGGTCACCATCACGAGCGTGTTGTCGACCAGTCCATTTTTTTCCAACAACTTCAAAATCTGGCCAACCTGTTCATCGTAGTAGGTGATCTCAGCCAGGTATCGCGAATACCCATCTCGCGTTTCCGGCGTATCCACCAAATAGGGAGGAAGGACGATTTCCTCCGGCGGATATCGCCCAGCATCCCCCTTATTCCACGGAGTATGCGGCTCGTTGGAACAGGCAAAAAGGCAAAACGGAACGTTCTCCGCCACACACTCCGCCATGAGGGTGTCAATTTTCGCCATATCGGGGTTATTCCCTAGGCCGGAATACTCAAACGGGAAGACCTCCTTCGGCGCAATATGAGTCTTTCCACTCAGCGCCACGCGATACCCCAACGGCTTGAGGTAATGCACAATGCTTTGCGTTCCTGCCTTGGCAAAGGTGTGATTGGGGTAGGCGCCGCTCCGCACGGGATACAACCCCGTATAAATGTTGTGCCGGGTGGGCGAACACATTGGGGCCGCTTGAAAGCAGTGGGTAAATCGCATCCCCTCGGTCGCAAGCCGGTCAATATTGGGAGTGTGCGCTTGCCCGCCATAACATCCCAAATCGCGATGCGTCAGATCATCCGCATTGATAAAAACGATGTTTGGCAAATCCTGCGCGCGACCAACCGTGATAAACACGAGAAAACTGAAAATTAGAAGGGGTTTCATAATCGTCTTCCTACTAATCCACCCACAAAAAAGTGTCCAAACACTTTCTTCCCCACAACTGTCCTGATTTTCCTGCGCGATGGAAAGATTTGCTTCCCAATGGCGTGTAACCTACGTGGCTATGACTGACGATCTCTCGTCGTCGAAACCTAGGTCTGCTGCCTCTTACCGCTGAAAGCTGAAACCACCTATGAGCAACGCTCCTGCCAATCGCCCTGGAACCATCAAACGTGCCATCAAATGGGCTGCACCACTTTGCGCCGTCGTGTTGGGCGGCTTCTGGTTGTTCAATGCCAACACCAAAGGGCAAGGGAAAGTTGATCCGGCGACCGTGTTGACCGCCCCAGTCGAGGTTGGCGAGTTCATTCAAGAGGTGATCGAAAGCGGAGAAGTTGAGAGTTCGAGCAATGTAGAGATCCGGTGCGAAGTGAATACGGGATCTGGCGGAATCGCGATTTTGGAGATCGTTCCGGAAGGGACCTATGTTGAAGAGGGAGACTTTTTGGTCCGCCTGGACGACGCGGAGCGCAGAGAACGACTCGTGATTCGCCAAATCGAGGTCAATGGCAGCCGCGCGACGCTCGCCCAGGCAAAAGCAGACCTTCAAAAAGCCAAGCTGGAGCTGGAGGAATACAAATCGGGAACGTTTCGCGAGCAGGAAGAGCAAATGGAGAGCGAAGAGTTTGTGGCAAAGGAAAACCTCCGCCGGGCACAGGAATATCTTCGCTACAGCCAAAGCCTGGCTGAAAAAGGCTATGTTTCAGAGGTTCAGTTGGAGGCGGATCGCTTCGCGGTCGAAAAAGCAACCAAAGAGCTGGATGTCTCCCGAACCAAATTGGAAGTGCTCCGAAACTACACTCGGGAAAAAATGCTGACCCAACTTGCCGCTGCGGTTGAAACCAGCACGGCGCGTCTCGCTTCAGCCGAAAGGGCTTTCACCATCGATAATGAGCAAATGCTCGAAGAGGAAAACCAGATCGAAAAATGTGTCATTTACGCTCCGACCGCTGGCCAAGTGGTTTACGTCAACAAGGCAACCTCGAGCGGAGAGCCACAGATTGAAGAAGGCAAAACGGTGATCGAGCGCCAACAGATCATCCGCCTTCCTGATCCGAAACGGATGCAGGTGCAGGCTGAGGTCAACGAAGCCCGGATCGATCTGATCGAAGAAGGCATGAATGTTGCCATCAACGTCGATGCTCTTCCCGGCGTTGAGCTCACTGGAAAGCTTACAAAGGTGACGGAATATCCGCTCCCTCGGAAGAATTCCTACGTGGCCCATATTAAAAACTACGGAGCCACCATCATGATTGTCGATCCCCCCGAAGGATTGCGCCCGGGAATGACCGCAGAGGTCGCGATCATGGTCCAAAAACGTGACGAGGCGACCAAGGTGCCCGTTCCTGCCGTTTTTGAGCGCGAATCACGCTACTTCTGCCTGGTGAAAGACGAAGAATCTCCACTCTCCGCTCGCGAAATCGAAATTGGTGCGGCCAACGAGAAATACGTTCTGGTCGAAGCTGGTTTGGAACCTGACGAAGAAGTGGTCCTCAGTCCCGACACCTTTCTGGAAGATATCGAACTGCCGGATCCGGCAGAATTAGCGGCCCGCAAGGCTGCCGAGAAGCAGTTGGCAGCCAAATAGAAGTGATGGTTGCAGACTCCGGCACTGAATCGCTCTCAAGCCCTTCCTCGGATCGTCCTGATGCGGTTAAAATCCGCGATTTGCGCAAAGACTACATCGTCGGCGGCGAGCCACTCCATGTCCTGAAGGGAATTGATCTCATCGTCCCCGAGGGAGATTACGTCGCGATCATGGGGCCATCGGGTTCTGGAAAAAGTACGCTGTTGAATCTGCTTGGATGCCTCGACCAAGCCACCAGCGGTGAGTTTTTACTGGGAGGCGAGGAAGTCTCCACCCTGGATGATGATCGACTTGCTGAAATTCGCGCGCAGAATATCGGCTTCGTCTTTCAGAGTTACAATCTCATCACCACATTGACGGTGGAAGAGAACATCCAGGCCCCCCTTTTCTATGCGGGCCATATCACGGCTGAAGATCGCCAGCGAAGCGTCGATTTGGCCACCAAAGTCGGATTGGCCAACCGCCTGGACCACCGGCCTGCCCAACTTTCTGGCGGCCAGCAGCAGCGTGCAGGAATCGCCCGAAGCCTGATCAACAATCCCAGGTTTATTTTGGCGGATGAGGCGACCGGAAACCTGGATTCTGTGACCACCGAGGAGATTCTCGATCTGCTCGACGAGTTGAACGCGGAGGGAAAGACCATCATCATGGTCACTCACGAGCCTGAAGTTGCCGAGCGCGCCCGTCGCATTATCCGGCTTAGGGATGGCTTGGTGCAAAGCGACGAGCGATTGAAGGAAATCGAGGCAGATCCACAGCCGCCGGACGTCCACGAACCTCCAAAACTTAACACTCAGGACCGTCTCAACACCGCATCGAAGCGCTTCCTTCGACCATGGCTGCTGGGGATAAAGAGTCTTTATCTTCACCCGATGCGTTCGCTCCTGACCGTCCTCGGCATTTTTATCGGGGTTGCTTCCGTCATCTGGTTACTTGCTGTCGGTGAGGGAATTAGCGCGAAAGCCCAGGAAGAGATCGCCAAGCTTGGAGCCACCAATATTATCGTTACGTCGGTACGCCCCCCGCGTGACCCGAAGAATCCCTACAACCGCTTGTATGGCGTCACGAAATCCGAATTCGAGGGGCTGACGGAAACGATTCCCACGATCGAACGGGCGATTCCCTACCGCTACTACAGTCGAGCTCACTACCAATTCATGGGCCGAACGGAATCTTCACCCATCAAAGGCGTGACGACCGATTATCTCAAGATTCACCACATGGAGGAGACCGCGGGCCACTTCATCACTGCCGCGGACTATGCGCAGGAAAGCAAAGTCGTGGTACTGGGCAAATTGCTGGCCGACAAGCTCTTTCCCTACGAAGACCCCATTGGGAAGTCGGTCCAGGTTACAACCTACGACCTGAGCGACTTTTATCGGGTCGTCGGGGTGACGCGCCCGAGCAATCTCGAAGACGAAGATTTGGAGGGCGAGATCGACGCAAACATGGCTTTCATCCCGCTGTCCACCTACTGGAGAAACGTCTACGACTTCTACTCTCGATCCGAGAACGGAGAACCGACCATTACTTCGGTCACCTTTCAGATCACGGACCAGGATGCGGTCCAGCAAACTGCTGATATCATTCGCCAGCGACTCGACACACTTCACGAAAAAGACGATTTTGATGTTCTGGTACCGATGGACTTGCTCGAGCAGGCGCAAAGCTCGCGCATTATGTTTATTTCGATGCTGGGACTCGTTGCCGCAATTTCTCTGGTTGTCGGCGGAATCGGGATTATGAACATCATGTTGGCGACCGTGACGGAAAGAACCCGCGAAATCGGAATCCGCCGTGCGCTGGGAGCCAAGCAGAACGACATTACCCGCCAGTTTCTTGTCGAAACCATCATCCTTTCCGTCGTGGGCGGATTGGTTGGCATTATTGCAGGCTTTCTGGCCAAGCCCGCAATCATCGGCCTCCGGGCCTTTGTCCAATCCAGTGCTCCCAGTTTGATGGAAGCCGCCCCGGAGTCGATCCAGACCATGGTTCCGATCGTTGTGCCATGGTCCATTCCTCTCGCCTTCGGGATTTCAGTGGTTGTTGGGGTTGTTTTTGGAATCTACCCAGCCAACCGGGCTGCGGCGATGAATCCAATCGAAGCGTTACGCCATGTGAATTAGAGCCCCATTGCGGTTCTGTTAGGATCTTCGTTGCTTTTTCGGGATTTTGCTTGCGTGAGGCTTGCACCGTTCGGCATAAGAGGTAGTCTGAATTTGCCGGTTCAGGCCCTACCCCCCACCCTATTTCCATGCAAAAAATTGGCTTCGACGACTCGATCGACATCATCACGAAACGAGATCCACGCTATCACAGAGACGCCTACTACTTCCTCCGTGAGTCTCTTGATCACACCGTGAAGAGTTTGGGGAAGAAGAACAGTCTTGAGCCCGCGCGCCACGTTCGGGGGCCTGAATTGCTCAATGGTTTCCGCGAAATGGCGCTCGAGAATTTCGGTCCCATGGCTCCGACGGTACTCAGTGAATGGGGCATTACTCAAACCAGCCATATCGGCGACATGGTTTTCAATTTGATTGGCGAGGGGACCTTCGCTCAATCCGACGATGACAATCCGGAAGACTTTGTAGACATTTTTGACTTTCACGACGCATTTTCCGCTCCCTTTCTCCCCGCCAGAAAACGGGAGCGGCCTGACCGTTCGAAGAAGCCGGGTAAAGACGGCGATGCTTATCTATCCAATCACCAGGGCGAGAATCAAGACTGAGCTCAATGGCAAAACGAACCATTGAACTCCCTGCGCACGAGCCGCAGCAAGGAACGCTTCCAAACGGCCTTCAATACCTGATCAAAGAGGACGCGCGAGCTCCGATTGTAAGCCTGCAAGTCTGGGTTCGCGTCGGCAGCATCCACGAAGAAATTTGGTTGGGCGCGGGCATGTCCCACCTTTTGGAGCACATGCTCTTCAATGGAACCGCAAAACGGGGTTCCCGTCAGGTTTCCGAAGACGTCCAGGCAGCCGGTGCCTACATCAATGCCTACACGTCGTTCGATCGCACCGTTTACTGGATCGAAACGCCGCCGGAGGAAACGAACAACTGCCTGGAAATTCTGGGCGACATGACACTGCATTCGACGCTTCCGGAAGAGGAGTTCGTGAAGGAGCTCGACGTCATCCGCCGCGAAATGGCGATGGGAGATGACAGCCCGGGTTCGGTGGTGAGCAAGCTGATGTTTTCGACCGCTTACCAGGCTCATCCCGTCAAGTTTCCCGTGATTGGGCACCGCGAAGTCTTCGATCAAATCACCCATGACGATCTCGTCAGCTTCTACCGGAGACACTATGTGCCTAACAATATGTTTTTGGTCGTGTCAGGACCGGTCGACAGCAAGAAGCTGCTCAAACAGATCGAAACGGTTTTTGGGAAAATCCCGAGAGCACCGCTGCCGCCGGTAATCCTGCCGCCCGAACCGCGCCAGCAAGGCCGCCGAATCAATCACATCGAAGGCAGCACTCAGCACACGCAGCTTCGCCTGCTCTGGCATGGACCGGAAGTCACGGATCCGGACACGGGTGCTCTTGACCTTTTTTCCAGCATTCTGGGTAACGGCCGGAGTTCGCGGCTCTATCGGAAATTGCGCGATGAAAAGGCGTTGGTCCATTCCATCTCCTCGTTTGTCTACTCGATGCCCGACACCGGCCTATTCGTCATTTCAGCGGAAGTTGATGCGGATAAACGGGAGGAAGCGGAGGCCGAGATTCTCAAACTGGTCAACGAAACCGTCCAAAATGGCATCACCGAACCGGAATTGGCCAAGGCCTTGAATATGGCGCTCAGTGAGTCCCTCGATTCGCTGACGACAACGCGCGGGGTTGCCAGCGACATTGGCTCAAGTTGGATGCTGACCGGAAATCCTGAGTTTACCCAGGACTACCTCAGGGACCTTCAGTCGGTTACCACAAAGCGCGTCGCAGAAACCGCACAACGCTGGGTTCATCCTCACAATTTCACGACCGTTTCGTTGAATCCGGAAGGAAGCCTCGCAAAAACCAAGAAGCGGCGATCCAAAAAAGCCGATGGTAAAACCGAGCGCGTTATGCTCGACAATGGGCTTACATTGTTGGTTTGCCCGGATCGCCGGTTACCGTTGGTCACCGTTCACACGGCGCTTCGCGGAGGATTGCTCGCGGAACAACATGCACCTGCCGGATTGACGCGCGTTTTTTCCAAACTGTTGACCCGGGATACCCAATCCCGGTCCGCTGAAGACGTTGCCAACCTGATTGAAAACGTCGGCGGCGACTTCAACAGCTTCTCGGGGTTCAACAGTTTCGGGCTGAGTTCCGAATTGATGGCTCCCGACTGGAAGATTGGGCTTGAGGCAATCGCGAATGGACTCAATGAGCCGAAATTCGTTCAGGAAACCCTGGATCGGGAACGCGAATTCCAAATCGCCAGTATCAGATCCGAGCTTGATCGCCCGATGTCACAGGCGGCCAAGCGCATGCGCGAAACGCTGTTTGCCGGTCACATCTACGAGAATCCGCTTTCGGGAACCGAAGAAAGCATGTTGCAGATTTCCCAGGATAGTCTCGTTCAATACCAGTCCGAAAACGTGCTCGCGAAAAATGCGGTGCTTGCCGTTTACGGCGATATCGATGCCAATGAAGTCAAAGACGCGGTAGCAGAAGCCTTTGGTTCACTCCCGTCCGGTGAACGTCGTTTTTCCAAAGTGGAAGCGCTTCCTGCGTTTAAGGAAACCAAGCGCATCGTTGAAACGGAATCCCAAAAGCAACAGACCATTGTGCTTGTCGCGTTTCCCACAGACGGCGTGTTTGGCGAGGACCTACTGACCTTGGAACTGATTGACGATGCCTGCAGTGACATGAGTTCCCGTCTCTACGTCAAAATTCGTGAAGAACTGGGAGCCGCATACATGGTTGGAACCAGTCGCATCCTCGGTTTTGCCGGCGGCTGCTTCTATTTCTACACGGCAACCTCACCGGAACAGGCTGATGAGGTTGAGGAAGGCCTTCTCGCTGAAATCGAGCATCTTGGAAAGAACGGCATTGCCCCGGATGAGTTGACCCGGGCAAAACGGTCCTGGCAGGGAAGCCACAAAAACCGACTCCAGAGCTTGGCCAGCTGCGCCCGCACCCACGCAATGGATGAGCTTTACGACTTTGGCTGGGATCACTCACACAAAACTCCGGCGATGATGGACGCCATCGACGGTGAACGGGTTCGGGAAACCGCCGAGCGGCATTTCCTCAACAAGCCCCATGTGATCGTTCGATTTGGTCCCGAAAACTGAGCAACCAATCTACCTGGGAAAAAAAATCCCGTAACCTAAGAAACGGGGTGAAAGACGGGGGAATTCACGGCGTGTTTTATGGGTATTACCCAGTAAATGCTCTTGAAGTCTATCCACCTATCCTTAGCCCAGCCGCCGTTTCCGGGATTGGCAGCCGCTGCGCTTGCTGGCGGAGGTGTCGATGATGGCCGGAAGCATGGGAAGTTGAACACAGGACGCGAGCAGGTTGCCGGGGATCCGCCCCGGTTAAATACGCCCCACACGGACAGCCCATTTCAAAATTTTTCGCTCATAAACCCCTAGCGAAATCGAAAACCCCGCCCTACCTAGTAGGAGCGCCTCTGGGAGTCAGTTCCAGAGGCGCTTTTTTATTGCCAAGCATCGCGACCTCACCGACGGAACTCACATTCAGAATCGCCTCTTGACGGATCATTAGCATTCCTTATGGTGCGGCGCTCGTTCTGACCCTAACTGATGAATATTCACGAATACCAAGCCAAGGAGCTCTTCGATCAATTCAACGTCGCCAGTCCGCGCGGCAAAGTGGCCGAAACGGCTGAAGAGGCTCAAAAAGTTGCCGAAGAACTGGGCGGGGCAGGACTGGTCGTCAAAGCCCAGGTTCATGCCGGCGGTCGCGGAAAGGGCACCTTCAAAAATGGATTCAAAGGTGGCGTTCATCTTTGCAACTCGCCTGCGGAAGTCGCCGAAAAGGCGGGCCAAATGCTTGGTCAGGTTCTCGTTACTCACCAGACCGGTGAAGAAGGGAAGCTGGTTCGCAAGGTTCTGGTTGCTGACTCGGTTGATATTGCCAACGAACTCTATTTTGCGATCCTGATGGACCGCGACACCGAACGCCCGGTCATCATCGCCAGTGAAGAAGGTGGTGTGAACATTGAGGAGGTGGCCGAGTCCTCCCCAGAGAAGATTTTGCGTGAGCCAGTTCATCCATTGATGGGCTTGCAGCCTTACCAGACGAGGAAGCTTGCAGCCTTCCTTGGATTGAAAGGAGATCAGGCCAAGGCCGCTGGAAAGCTCTTTGCCGCCCTCTTCAAACTGTTCATCGCACGTGATTGTTCGCTGGTGGAGGTCAATCCCTTGGTCGTGACAACCGACGGTCAGGTTCTCGCCCTGGATGCGAAATTCAATTTCGACGACAACGCGTTGTATCGTCACAAAGACATCGCGGAAATGCGCGATCCGGAAGAGGAAGATCCTCGCGAGGTCGCCGCATCCGAATACGATCTCAACTACATTGGCTTGGATGGAAATATCGCCTGCCTCGTGAACGGAGCGGGCTTGGCCATGGCAACCATGGACATCATCAAGCATTACGGCGGCGAACCGGCCAACTTCCTCGACGTTGGTGGTGGCGCAACCCAGGAGCAGGTTCGCAATGCGTTTAAGATCATTTTGAGTGACCCGAACGTGAAAGGGCTCTTGGTTAACATTTTCGGCGGCATCATGGATTGCGACGTGATCGCGAAGGGAATTGTCGCCGCCTGCCAGGAGGTTGAATTGAACCTGCCTTTGGTCGTTCGCCTGGAGGGCAACAACGTGGAGGCAGGAAAGGCAACGTTGGCAGCTTCCACCGTGAATTTGATTGCGGGTGATGACCTGGCAGATGCGGCCCAGAAAGTCGTGAAAGCGATTGCTGCCTAGTTTCGAGCTTCTTGATGAGTCAAAACCACAGCTTCGTCCTTAAGTTTGACCGGCGCTACAGCATGGCTCACCGGCTGAACTCGGGTGTAGCTCCGAATTGCCAAATTCCGCACGGTCACGATGAGGTGGTCAGCGTGGAAGTCGCCGGTTCTCGGGATCTGGATCCCGACACCAATATGTTGGCGGAGTTTTCCCAGGTTAAAGGCCGCTGGTTTGATTGGGTCGATCGTGGAGTCGATCACAGCTTCCATTTGGGCGAAAGCGATCCGCTGATTGCGTATTTTCAGGAGAATGAACCACACCTGCTCCGCAAAATCCTGGTGACACCGGGAGATCCGACCACAGAAATCAGAGCAGCTTGTTTTGCGGCGAAAATGTCCGCCTTTCTCAGCAAGGATAATCCTGGACTCGAATGCCAGAGTTTGACGATTCAGGAAACTCCGACCAACGCTGTCGAATTCCTTCCTCCCAACGGGCGCGTGGTGGAAGACGGTAACCATCGCTGGTGGAATCGCGCAGACTTGAGCATTAACGATTTTGAGGCTCCGCAACCTTCCTGAGATGAGCATTGGAATCAAAAAAATCGCATCGATTGGCCATCCGCTTGCCGATCTGAATAGAGCCGAGTCTCATGACAAAATGCCCGTCTCAACCAACACGACGTTTTCCTTTTCATAGCCCTTCACCCGCACATCCAGACTTTTCAACCTAACTACTATGGCCATTCTCGTTGACGAAAACACCAAGATCCTCATTCAGGGCATCACCGGCTCTTTTGGAGGCAAACACGCGCAACTCAGCCTCGACTATGGCACTCAGGTTGCCGCTGGAGTCACCCCCGGAAAAGGAGGCCAGATGTTCGCCGACCAAGTTCCGATTTTTGACACGGTCGATGAAGCGGTCAAAGCAACCGGCGCAACGGTTTCCGCCGTTTTTGTTCCGCCTCCGTTTGCCGGAGACGCGATTCTTGAAGGTGTCGATGCCGGATTGGATCTTGTCGTCGCGATTACGGAAGGAATTCCCGTGATGGACATGATGAAGGTCAAAGCCGCCATGGAGGGGTCCAAAACGCGGCTGATCGGCCCCAACTGCCCCGGAGTCGTGACTCCTGGTCGTGGCGAGAATTCTCACGGCGGCTGCCGAATTGGAATCGCGCCCGGTTACATTCACAAGCGCGGCAATGTTGGCATTGTATCCCGCTCTGGAACGCTGACTTATGAAGCCGTTTGGCAGGTTTCAAACATGGGCCTCGGCCAGAGTACGTGTGTCGGTATCGGCGGAGATCCGATCAACGGAACTTCGCATTTGGACGTTGTGAAAATGTTCAACGATGACCCGGAAACCGAATCCATCATCATGATCGGGGAGATTGGCGGAACTCGCGAGGAAGAAGCCGCCGCTTGGATCAAGGAGAACTGCAAGAAGCCCGTCGCGGCCTTCATCGCCGGAGCCACCGCGCCTCCCGGACGTCGCATGGGTCACGCCGGAGCCATCATTTCAGGCGGTCAGGGAACTGCTGAAGCAAAAATCGAAGCACTCCAGGACGCCGGTATTTCGGTCGCGCAAACGCCTTCGGAAATGGGAGCAGCATTGAAACGGGCTCTCGGGTAACTTGTTTGAAATTCACCAAGACAACTCGGTAGACTACTGCCGATTCCTATTTAAAGTGTTCAGACACTTCTCAAAGCCCTAAGAATAGCCAAGCAAAATCGTTATGTCAGACCCTGTAATTGCCCGCGGACTAGAAGGAATTATCGCCAACGAATCCAAGTTGAGCGACGTTCAAGGGGCCGACGGAAAGTTGTTCTATCTTGGCTACACCATTGACGATCTGGTCGAGAACGCGACTTACGAAGAAGTTCTTTACCTCCTGCATCGCGGCAAACTGCCGAATCGGAGTGAACTCCACGCGCTCAACACGATTTTGCGGGAGCAGCGGACCCTTCCCAAAGGCGTCATCGACTATCTGCACAACGCGCCAAAGGACGCAGGTCCAATGGATGTCATTCGCACCGGAGTTTCCATGTTGGGACTCTACGACACCCGCGGCGACGACCAGAACCGGGATCTGAACGAAGAACGGGCCTTGAGCATCTGCGCCAAGATCCCGCTGATCATTGGGATTTATCACCGGGTCCGCCAAGGCCTCGAAGTTCCTCCAATTCGGAAGGACCTTCGCGAAGCGGCACATTTCCTCTACCTCATCAACGGTGAAGAGCCTACGGAGTCGATGGCAAAGACCTTGGATGTTGCCTACATCCTTCATGCTGACCACGGCATGAACGCTTCCACCTTTAGCGCTCGCGTTACGGTCGCAACTCTCAGCGACATGTTTTCCGCCATTACGTCAGCAATTGGCACGCTGAAGGGACCACTTCACGGTGGAGCCAACGAAGGAGTCATTCACATGCTTCAAGAAATTGGCGAACCTGACCGGGTAGATGCCTGGGTCGAAGAAAGGTTGGCCAAAAAGGAGAAGATCATGGGAATCGGTCACCGCGTTTACAAAGTTCTCGATCCTCGTGCCCCGCACCTGCGGAAAATGGCGATCGAGATGACGAAAGATCTCGGCGAAACCAAGTGGATCGAAATGTCTGAGCGAATCGCGGAAATCATGCGCGAGCGCAAAGGACTGAACGCCAATGTCGATTTCTACTCCGCCACAGTTTACTATTCCCTGGGGATCCCGACCGATTTGTTCACCCCGATTTTCGCGATCTCTCGTGCGGCAGGATGGACAGCCCAAGTGTTGGAACAGCTCGATGACAATCGACTATATCGTCCACTGACCCTTTACACGGGAAGTCACGACGCAAAAGCCGTTCCAATCGGGCAACGGGCTTAAGCCCCGTTTGAGTCTCAACCTCTCAAACTCCGTTCGTTTTCGCCAAAATCGTTGGCGAGCTGCTCAAGCTTTTCCAACTGGGGAACTGGAATGCGATCAATTTCGATCCGTTCTCCTGAGCGGAGGAGAATGGAGAATACGCGGAGGTGTTCCCTTCCCTTGATGCGAACGCTGGCAAGGTGGATGTCGCTCCAGTAGTAGATATCGAAACTCAAGCTGCCATTCAGCTTCTGGTGGGCGATACAAACACGTCGATCCGTTACCGCGATGACGGCCGGTCCCTTGAGCCGGATCGGCGGCTTGTCTTGAACCGCAATGTAGTAGATTTCTTCGTCTTTGGCCGTGACGTCCGATAAATCCGCAAAAACCTGGCCAACCAGAGACCGGTCCTGGCCTTCGTCCTCGAAATTGGAAATGCCTTCGTGAAGCTCAAAGACTTCCCCGAGCGGCTTCCAGTCTTCAAGGCCGTCGAAATACACCAAATCCGACGATAAAATGTCGCCATCGTTCAGGAGATTGACGATTTGGTCTTGGCTGTAAGGTCCGATCGGATCTTCCTCACCACCGCGAAGGATCGAGAAGATTTGATACTCCGGTAAGTCCGTTTTCGTGCTCATGCGTGCGTTTGGCTGATTTTCAGTCTGTCAGAATTCACTCAGACTACGAGTCATAATATCAAAATTTCCCCCACCAAACGGCAAGTCCACACCGTGTTCAGTTTTCGTTCGAATCGCTCAAAGACTGGGCTCCTTGATACAACTCCGTCCATTCTCTGGGAATCCGCAACGGTCGGCCTTTGGGCATTTGAACCAACGCCAATTGTTGTCGGCAGGTAATCAATAGAGCTTCGTCGGTTGGGCGAACCACTTCAAAACGCATCCAGAACCGGACTCTTTCCAAGCTTTCCAACTCTCCCCGGATTTCGATGACATCGCCCAGTCGCGCCGGCTTTCGATAGTCAATTTCCGTTCGCACGACCACGGGGTATTCCTGCCGATCAGCCATTTCGACAAGCTTCATTCCCATCTGAGCAGCAAGACGCGTCCGTGCGGTCTCAATCATCCGAAGATACGCGATGTTATGGACGACTCCACCGACGTCAGTATCGAAAAACATGACTTCTTCCGTAGTGATGATTCTGGGGACTTTATCCATTTGAATTGGTTTTAGCTCGACTATTGGAGGGCGAACCTTCAAACAGGTCAATTCTGACTCGCAAATCTTTTACGTGTCGCACTACCACAGAACCTTTTTATCTTAAAGAATTGGCTTCTCCTCTTGCAGAACTCCTTTGCTCACGATAAAATTATGGTTTTTATAATATTTAGTTATGTCCGAGCACAACAGCCCTGATCCAACCCCCGCCAATCATCTCGACGAAGTCCAAAGCTTGATTGCTCAGATCGTCATGCAGATGGCGCGCAAAGTAACTCAACTTCGCAAGGAAAACGAGAGAGGTTCCAACGACATTCCCCAGCGGGTCAAAGAAACCGCGGCTCATCTTTCCGAAGCCATCGATCGCCTCGAATCACGAGTGTCAATTCCTGCGGGTTCACCGGAGCTTGGTCCGGTCCAGGTTGAGCGGCAAAAGATGCTTTCGCGGGTTCATGACCTGCGGGTTTATCTTCACTCTGAGCTCGCCGCAGTTCTTGAGACCGAAAAAACGCCGCTTTCCGGAAATCTCGCCAGCTCTCTGGCGGCGCTCATTGCAGCCGAAAGCACCGAGTTTCCCGAACCATCGCTCAACTAGCCAATTCTCCGGATATCCGGAAAAAACGACACAGACTTTGGCGTTGCCAAGTCAGAGCGTTATGTGTTTGCTAGCCGCCAAGCACCCACGCTTGCCCTTCCCCCTTCCTAAAGTTAATTGGCCGATTTCATGGGACCTTTACCCGTTGTTCACCTCAGTATGTTTCTGCTCCGCTGTTTCAGCGGACTAATTCTCATCTATTATCAAGGTTGGGCCCAAGTCCGCTTGGGATGGAATCACGTTTGGAAGAACGATCCATGGCCACTCGTTCTGCACTTCGCGGATTTCCCGACACCTGTCGCAATCTTCTTTTCCGTGATGATCGCGGTGTTTTTCTTCCTCAGCCCGCTTCTTTTGGCGCTCGGATTTTTGACTCGTCTCAATGCGCTGTCGATTTTCATCGGAATCCTCGTCGCCGTCTACAATGACCTGGGCGACAAGCTCTCCGCGACAGAATTGACGTCGCAGACCATTCTCCTCTTTCTGCTGATCAACGTCTTCTTCATTCTCAATGGTGGCGGAATGTTAGCGACCGATCGCCTTTTCGACACCCGCCGCGGAAGAAGTCGAATGGCCGGCAGCCTTTATTCGTAGACTCTGTATGGATCACGTTCTTTACGAAGGGAAATACCTGAAACTCGGCCACGATGAGGGAAAGACCTGGGAGTACGTGACTCGGGCAAACGCGACCGGGGTAGTCGCGGTATTGGCAATCACCGAGAATCGGGAAATCCTGGTGGTGGAACAATTCCGACCACCTCTCGGCAAAAACGTGATCGAGCTCCCCGCCGGACTGGCCGGTGACGAGCCATTCAAGGAAGAGGAACCCTTCGTCAGCGCCGCGAAACGGGAGCTCTACGAAGAAACGGGATACGAAGCGAAAAAGTGGTGGAGCCTCTTCGCTGGCCCGACCTCCAGTGGAATGAGCGATGAAGCGATCACGTTCTTTCTCGCCACCGAACTCACGAAAGTGAGTGATCGCGATCGCTTTGGCGTGGGAAACGAAAGCATCAAGCTGCATCACGTGCCCATTGGCGAAGTCCTGGATTTCGCGCGTCGCTGCGCCGATGACGGGAAGGATGTAGACTTCAAGATTTACGCGGCGCTCTATGTTGCGCGGCAGCATCCGATGTTTCCCGCTTAAGCTCGGAATCGGCAATCAGCGCAGCTCACTCAAATAGCGAACGAGATCGCGGAGTTCTTCGCGAGACAAACTCGCCGTAAGCCCAGCCGGCATCAACGTTCCAACATCGTTTCGATTCGCGATCTGGCTGTGGCGAATCGGTTCGCTCTTTCCCGAGATCACGTCGCGCAGCCAGAGAACTCCTTTCTCGTCGCGGTCCCGATATCCATTGTAAACGCGCCCTTCTTTCGTGGTGACGGAGACGGAGAAATAGCCTTCCTTGAGCTGGCGCTCCGGCCACAGGATCGCTTCGATGAGAAGATCAACCGGCAAGCCCGCGCCAACCGTTGTCAGCTGTGGCCCCAGAACGCCGCCCTTCCCCTCGATCGCATGGCAGGCGACACAACTCAGCAAGGGAGATTCATAGACTCGCTTCCCATTGTCCGCATTTCCAGATTTGCGGACTTCCTCAGCAAGTTTCTGAACAAAGTCCGCATGATAGGTCGCCGCGACTGCTGACGTTCCACGCTTCTTCTGAAGCACCGACACCAGCCCTTGATCACTTCGCCCCAGGCTGGCGAGCGCCTGCGTTAGATAATCGACGACGGAAAGAGGAAGGTCCCGCTCCTTCAGCTGTTCCGCCAGGATGGCGCTTCCATGGTCACGCTCGAGAAATGGAGCAAGGAGCAAAGCCGCTTCATCCGCATTTTGAATCGAGGGAAGTAGCTCGGAGGTGAGTTTCGCGGCGTTTTCCAAATCCAGATTCGCCAATCCCGCAATTGCGGACTGTTTGAGGGTCAGGCTTGTATCACTGGCGATGACACTGGCAAAAAGCGCAGGGTCTCCGGCCTTGGGAATGGTGGCGGCGGCAAGCAGGGCGGCTTGCCGAACCTCTTCCGCAACTGCAGGATCGCGAGCCAGCGTTACGATGGGTTGTGCAAGTGGTTGCACCTTCCAGAGTCCGGCCAACTGAATGGCGTGAACACGCAAGGAATTCGAATCGGAATGCAACGCTGGTTTCAACAACGCCGCGAGGTCTCCCTTCGGCTGAGTTTGCCGAACCCGTGTGGTTTGTCCCAACACGTTGAGCAATTCCTGATCCAAAGGAAGAGCCTCCAATGCCATCCTCAGGTGATCCGGCTTACCAACCTGGGCAAGAGCAAGGAAAAGCTCCCGCTTCTCGGATTTCGTGGATGAATCGAGCAAATCCAGCAGCACCTGGATTCCTTCAGAACTTCCCAGAGTTTCCACCGCAAATGCAAGGTGCCTCGACGAATCGAAATTGAACGTTCCCGTTTGCAAGGCCGGTAACCAGGCGTCGCTGAGGGCGTGGGTTGCCTGAACCAGCGCGTAGTCGAGAAAGGTATCGCGAGGAGCGTTGAGCGCGCGCAGCGCAATTTTCTGAGCCTCGGGTGTCCCGACATGGCTTGCCGCGACGATGGACTCCATCCGCACTCTCGGATCTTCGTCGGCAATCGCGACTTCGAGCAGCTTTTCCGGCTCCCCCAAATGCTCAGCCCAGCGACCAATCATGCGAGCGGCATAGGCTCTCTGGGGAACGCCCAGCGCCTTGAGAGAATGCCGAATAGCGTCGTCGTTGATTCGGAATTGTTGCGCTTCGCGTGCCCAGGTGACCTCCATGGCATGAACGTTCCCTTTGGGCTCGAAATCCATCGCTTCAGTAAAATCCTCGGACGACAGATCCGCCAGTCGTCGCCGGGCCTGGTATCGCACCCAGCGTTCCGGAGATTGGAGATGAGTTTGCAGCAGTTCGCGGGCGTTTGCTCTCTCCAGGTCGGGAGTTTCGATGAGCGCCCTCCCCTTTCTCGTGATTCGCCATATCCGGCCATGGACGGTATCTCGATCCGGATGCCGCAAGGACGCCTGGTAATGCCCAATAATCGGGTTAAACCAATCCGCGACATAAATCGCACCATCAGGACCGACCTTGACCTCGACCGGGCGAAAACTGGTGTGCCGCGAAATCAGCAACTCGGTCCCCTTCGTTTCGCGGAATCCTGCACCGTCGGGTTCCAAGGGAAACGCGGTGACCCGATTGGCAAAGTATCCGGCAATCAGCACATGATCGTTCAGCTCCGGGAGGTGACTGGATTCGACGAATTCACATCCCATGCTCTTTCCCGGGGTGGTTGCGACGGTCGCGCGTTGCATCAGTTCCTCGTAATGCATTGTCGGAATGATTCCCGGAGAAACGTAACCCAACTGGGTATTGTTCGATTTCAGAAACATGGATCCCCATCGATCCCAGCCCATGCCCCAGGGATTCTGCGACGCCATGCTTCCCATGCAAAACGGCTCCAGCTTTTGCTCACGAATCCGCAATCGCCAAAACCCAGCCTCTTCTCCCCGAACAATTCCCCACGGCGTTTCAACGCGACTGAAGTTGTGGAGCCCTTGGGAGAACCAGAGGTCGCCAGCCGGTCCCCAACTCAGCGAGTTGATATTCTGGTGAGTGTCGCCCGTCCCGAAACCGGTCAGAAGCAATTCCCGCTGATCGGCTTTGCCGTCGGAATCACTGTCGCTCAAAAAATAGAGGCCCTCGCCTTCCGCCAGGTAAACTCCGCCATGGCCAAGCGCGAAACCGGTCGGCATGTTCAGTCCATCCGCCCAAACCTGAGTTTGATCGACTCGACCATCGCCGTCGGTGTCTTCCAGAATCAGAAGTTGATCATCGGGCTGCCGTCCGGGCTCTACCTGGGCATAAGCCAGAGTGGTCAATACCCAAAGCCGCCCCGCCGGATCCCAATGGATGGCGATCGGATTGGCAATTCCATCCGCTTCCGAGGCGAACAGATTGACTTCGTAACCTTCGGCGAGTTCAAACTGCGCCATCTCGGCCTCCGGTGAGTTGTCGGCGGCTCGTTCGGCGACCGAGATTCCCACGCGTTCGGCGCCGTGCGCGGCGATTCCAAAACCAACAATCGAGAGGACGGAAAGGAGCTTAGGGGTTGGCCATTTCATAAATTTGCATCTCCAACTTGGTGATCATCGGCAAAGCCCGCTCCAATTCGAACGGGAACCAACGCTTCTCGCTGTCTTCATGATCCCGGCTGCTGGGGACATGCTGACGATCACCGTAGAGAAAGGCCCAATTGGTCGGACGAAAATACTGATACCAAATCTGGTTTTTCCGCTGGATCACCGACCGCAGGGACACCGTCGAACTCCAGTCGATGTCGGTGGAGCGATTGGTGACTTGCATGACAAGGCGTTCCGCGATCGCCTCTTTTCCTGCCTCATTCAGATGAATCCCGTTGGTCGAATAGGCGCGATCGGGTTCGAACTGATACAAATCCGCAAAAAAGAGATCCCGTTCGCCGCTCAGTTCGGCAATGGCCATGCAATACGACACGAGGACCCGATTGCGCTCTTCCGCCAACTGCGCAGCTGGTCCGGTCTCGAAAAATGGCGTCGGCGTCACGACAATTACGCGAGGAGTGATCTCCATCAACGCATCGAGCATCTTTCCGTAGACTTCCCGAAACTGCGGAAGAGCGTCCATTCCATCGAGCGATTCCAATTTGCCGAAGCGAACGAAAATCGTATCCGGCTGAACCCGCTTTCGAGTGTCGTGAGTGCTTCCTGGCCGTTGATCCCTGTTTTCGGAGTCATAAAAATACAGTGGGCGCTGTTGGCGGTACACCGTGTCGGCCTGCCAGGCGAGATTACGGCATTGCAGCTTCTTCCCGGGCCAGGCGAGATGAAGCAGCGCCTCGAAATGACCGCCAAATTGCTCCTGCTCGACATTCGTTCCTCCCAGAAACGCAATGACTTCGCCAACGCGGGGCTCCCATCGTTCACCGATCGGCTCAACGGTTGATTGGAGCGGCTCCATTGCACGAAGCGCACCAAACGCATCATCTCCAAGCGGTTTCCCAGCGTGAAGCTGGCTGGCAAGCAAAAGCGCTAAAACGAACGTGGCAGATCCCTTCATAGTTTGATGGCGGCCCAAAGTGGAAACTAAAACCCCTTCAGTTGCAACCAACCACGAGGCGAAGCCCCGAATCGTTTCACAATTGAAAGAGCGAAGTGCCATCCTCACAGGCTTTTTCCAAAACCTTCCTGCGATGCGCAAAAATTCCAGCGACCACCCGGTCCACGAACAACCAATGGGCAATCCATCCGATCGGCCCCCACCCCACATGATAGTGGACCACATCCGTCATCCTCACTCCGCCCTCAATTTCCTCGAAGGTGTGACGATGATACCAAAGCTTGTAGGGTCCCACTCGTTGATCGTCAATAAACTCGCGGCCCTTCTCAACGTGGACAATCTCGGTGATCCAGGTCGACCAAATCAGCGGTGCGAGACGAATCCTATAGCCGATGATCTGCCCTTCGTGCATCGTTTCGCTTTCCAGCGAAGTGATCTGGAACTTCATCCACGGCGGCACCAGTTTTTGCAGATTTCGTGGCGAGGAAAAAAACTCCCACGCCTCATCCAAACTCATCGGCACATCTTGTTCCTGGCGTAGCAACTTCATCGCAGTCAGGTTACGATCAGCCACGCCGCGCCGGCTGCCGAGAGGCAAAAAAGAACCCACTCGAAGGCCTTTTGGGGGATTCTTTTCACGATTTGGCGACCGATGTAGATTCCCAGGAGAATGGCGGGCAGCAAGGCAAGATCCAGTTTTATCGTCCGCTCGTTGATGATTCCAAGATCAAGATTGAATGGCACTTTCAGGAGGTTGATACAAAGAAAGAACCGGGCTCCAATCCCGAGGAAATCCTCTTTGGACAGGTTTTTGACCAACGCCCAGATAGAATACGCAGGGCCGGCGGCGTTTGCGACCGTTGTCGAAGTTCCAATCGCCAATCCCGAACTGATGAGAAAACTTCGCGAATCCGGCAAATGCTCCAGAAAAGACTGACTTCGCGCACGCACGATCTGCAGAACCAGCATCGCCGCAATCGTCCAGCCGATCGCCCGCTTCATCGTCGTGTCGTCCTGAATTTGACCGAGAATCCAATAACCGATCAATACACCAACCACGGCTGGAATCATGAGCGGCCATACCTTCCCCCAACTGGAATAGCGGCGGTAAATCGGATAGATCACCAAGTCGCAAAACACGAGCATTGGTAAAACGATTCCCACCGATTCCTTTCCAAACAGATGCGCCATGATGATGACGTTGAGCAACGCCAGGCCGGGCAAACCGGTTTTCGACATCCCGAGGCTGAAAGCGCCGAGAAGTGTAAGCGCATAAACCGCCGGTGTGATTTCGAGAAGTGGGATCAAGTCGGCGGCTGTTCTCGCCCGAGTTGGTTCTTCCTTCCAGAGAAATCCTCAGGTTTTGGGAAACACTTATTTAAAATAACGCTCCAAAACCGCCCGCTCGCTTGGCAACAAATTCGAGTCCCAGACGGTTTCCCCACCCTGCCCCACGGAATTCACCGGACCTCCCTGAGTCGGACCGACGGGAGATTCGTCGATGTCATGCTCCGCCGTTCCCTCTGCGATCACTTCGCCCGGAGCGGCCCGCGATACATCCAGGTTTTGGACTTCTTCCGGCTTGTTGGTGCTGAGATTGGACTCTTCATCATTGTGGAACATGGGGGCATCTCCTTTTCCCCGCGTAATTCCCCCTTGGCCCGGTTTCATTCCTTCTCTCCAGCCTTCGCCAAAGAGCAGCTTCATCAATTCATCCTCATCTTCCATTTTGCTCCCCCATCCAGCGCCCTGTCCCTGGCCTTCCCCCTGCCCTTCGCCTTCACCCATCATCTCGCGAAGGGCTTGGGCATTCTGTTGCATCGCCTTCCGCAATTGCTCCATCTGCTCGGCGGTCATTTGCTGCATTTGTGCCGGATCAATTTTCTTCAGCGCATCCATCATCTCTGAATTGGCGGGCAAGTTCCCAAATTCCATTCCTTTCAGCGCGTTGCTGAACTCCTGCATGAGCTGATCCTTGGCCGACTCGCTCATGGCATCGGAATATTTCTCCAATGCCCCCAGGCTCCGCTCCGCCGTCGAAAGGTTCTTCTCCATGTCGTTGATGGATCGCTGCAGACTTTCGCGAAGAGAGTCCGTCGCCTCCAGACTGCTGTGACTGAACCACTCATCCTCCGGCCGGTCTCGTAAGGCTCCGATTTGCTCGAGGATCTCATCAACCTTCTCTTCCTCTGCGACTTCTTCCTCCTTCAACTCTTCCAACCATTCCTCCATTTCTTCCCAAGCAATCGGCTCGTTCGGCGATTTTGCCTTCGCTTCGATGGGCTCAACCGGAATCAGAAATGCGGCAGCCACCAAGGTGATGGCGAGAGCCGGCGGAATGACAAGTCGGCTCCAATTCCAGGCGAAGCCATCGGTCAGGCTCGGCTTCATAGGCGGGTCAGGCCATGGCGCAATCTCGGCGTCGGCCGCGGAAAGCGCGTTGTGCAGCTTCATCTCGCTTTCCAATCTGACGGCGGCCTCTTTGGTGGTGATGAATCGTCGGCGCGCAACAAACCAGGCAATGATCGGCAAACCGAGCAGAACCCCGATCGCGATGTAGGCAGCAATCTCCTTGTTCTCCTCAAACCAGATCTGCGTCCGGAAATAAAGGAGCCAACTCGCAGCAAGAACGCCAAAGCCGATACTGATCGGCCCGAGTATTTCGAGCCACCAACCCACATTCACCTTGCGCCGGGTTTTCGAAATTGCGCTGCGCCACTCTCGTGCTCGTTGCTGCTGCGTCATCGTAAACTCAGACTAACGGACTTCTGATTCCGTTGCAATCGAACGCTTGGATGAATCAAGCGGGACAGGAATTGCCTCACAGGAATCCCGCCAGCCAGGAAAATTCCATTCGTTTGGAAAACCGCGGCACTGAGCCGGTTTGGCGGAATTGACGGTGCAATCGATTCCGTCCAGAAAGACGCACTCGCCATTCTCTTTTTCCGTCAACGTCAGCCCGGTCCGGTTTTCGCGAAGAGCCGTGTATTCCGCAACAAAATCGTAGAGCGACACGTTCTTAAACTTCGCCAATGCTTCCAAGTCTTCCTCAGTCAAAACCACCTCCCCAGGCCAGCGGCAACAATTCCCGCAGCGCTGGCATTGGTAAAACACATCTCTGGATTCCGAAGAGGCTGGCATGGAGGAACTAAACCGCGTTGAGCATTTCGCGCAAGCAACCGGAACCATGGCAATTTTCAATTTCCTCCAGAGAAAAGCCAAAAAAACATGGAAATTCAGAACGATCTACGTCAGAAAAGGAACAGACTTCAGTCAAAGGTAAAATGATTTGACAATAATGACCTTTTCCTTGAGTTAATTGCCTCTGCAGGCGCCCGGTTTGGTGCCTGTGGAACCCTTCGCCGAAGAGGCCAGAATGCCTCCAAGAAACACACCCACATGGTTGCCCAGGTTACTGATATTTGGCGATCCAACGATTTGCCCAGGCTTTAAGCTTCATCACTAGATGTTTGGAAAACTATTCGGAGTATTTTCGAACGACATCGGGATCGATCTCGGAACCGCCAATACCTTGGTCAACGTCAAGGACCACGGCATTGTTCTACGGGAACCCTCTGTTGTCGCAGTTCAAGCAGGAACCAACAAGGTCCTTGCTGTCGGAGACGATGCAAAACGCATGCTCGGACGGACCCCCGGTAATATTGTCGCAATCCGGCCATTGAAAGATGGGGTGATTGCCGACTTCGAGGTGACCGAAGCCATGCTTCGCCACTTCATCCGCAAGGTCCACTCCCGAAAAGGCTTTGTCCGGCCTCGAGTCGTCATCGCTGTTCCTTCCGGAATTACCGAAGTCGAGAAGCGAGCGGTTCGGGAATCTGCCCAAAACGCAGGTGCTCGGGAAGTGTTCCTGATCGAAGAGCCCATGGCAGCGGCGATCGGAGTTGGCCTCCCGGTGCAGGACGCATCCGGCAACATGATCGTGGACATTGGTGGGGGAACCACTGAAGTGGCTCTGATTTCCCTTTCCGGTATCGTTTACAGCAGAAGCGTCCGAGTCGCGGGTGATGAATTGGACGAAGCGATCGTCCAGTATCTGAAGCGAGCCTACAATCTGATGGTCGGCGAACGAACGGCTGAAGAGATCAAGATCCGGATTGGATCGGCTTACCCTCAAGGCAAAGAGGCTTCAATGGAAGTGAAAGGTCGCGACTTGGTCGCCGGTCTGCCCAAGACGATCAAGATCACGTCCCAAGAAGTTCGCGAGGCGATGCTCGATCCCCTCAATACGATTATTGACTCCGTTCGCGTCACACTGGAACGCTGTCCTCCGGAACTTTCTGCGGATTTGGTCGATCGAGGACTCGTTTTGGCCGGTGGTGGCGCCCTGCTTCGCGGGCTCGACAAACTCCTTACGGAAGAGACTGGCCTGCCAGTACACGTGGCTGAAGATCCCCTGAGTGCTGTAGCTGAAGGTGCAGGCAAAGTCCTCAACGAACTGTCCTTCCTCAAAAAAGTGGCCAATCTCGACGGGTGATTTTCACCTTTTCAAATACGACCTCTTTTCAAGTTGGCTGCGCTAAGCTAAATTCATCCCGAATCTACAACCAATGAGTCGGGTCAACATCATAGCCCTTGCCGTTTTGGTGGCGATTGTTGTCTGGGTGCTCACCTGGGGTGATAATGCAATCCAAGGATGGCAGCGGGGAGCGCTTTCAGCGGCGACACCTTTGATCAAAACCCGACACAACGTCGAGGCACAGACTCAAAAATTTTCCCAAGCTCAAACGCCGAGGAAAGAGCTCGAAGATCAGATTCAGCGGCTCACCGAAGAAGTGAAGCAACTCCGGATCGAAAACGACGCGGTTGAACGACTCTACGAGGAGAACGCCCGCCTTCGCCAAATGCTGGCACTGAAGAAGATGCCGAGTTTTGAGTTGGTCGCTGCCGAAGTCATCGGGCGGGAGACGGCAACTTGGTATCATACCATTGTGATTGATAAGGGGACCGAACACGGCCTGAAGGAAAACGACCCCATCATTATCGACAGCGGTTTGGTCGGGAAGGTCGCGCTCGCTTCCGAGAAGACGTCAACGGTTCTCCTGTTGACCGATGAGGCGTGTAAGGTAACGGCCCGGGTCATGGGAACTGATCAGCGCGGAATCATGCACGGTCAGGGAAATCGCAGTTTGGGCGACAATCGAGAAGTGATGATGGGACAGGGAACCGTGAGCGGAGAACGCGGAGGCATCAACAATCAGCCAACTCTGCGCCTTCGCTACCTGGACAAGACGTCGCCGATTACTCCCGGAATGGATGTGATCAGCTCCGGGCAAGGACTCGTGTTCCCGCCCAACCTGGCCCTCGGCAAGGTCAAATCCGTTCACCCGGGTGACATCACCACCGAAGCGGAAATTGAGCCCAGCGTCGATTTTTCAAACTTGGACTTCGTGTTCGCCATCATCGGAACCAAGAAATGATCTTTTCGGCGCTCATGTTCGTCTTTCTGATCCTGGCGATGATGATCCAGGAGTTTCTCCCCGTCTTGGGCTTGGGCGGCATCAAGATTCTGATTCTGATGCCCTGGTCTTTCTTTTACGTCATCGCACTCACGGTCCCCTACCCCGTAATGCTGTTTTTTGCCCTCGCCACGGGTTTGATGTGGGACGCCCGGCATGGCCTGCCCCTTGAGTCACCACTCCCGTTCGGCACGAGAGTCATCTTGTTCGCGCTGATGGGCTCATTCATGCAGGGAATCCGCCCCTTGTTTCAACGTGGGCATTGGTTCCTCCCAATCATTATGGTTGGGCTGGCCGTCCTCTTTCAGCGCATCAGCGAATTTCTTCTCATTAGTTTTGCCGCCGGTGAATTCCAGTTTTCCGCCGAAATCTGGATGACGATGATCGCAACTTCGCTGGCCGCCATGTTGATGGCACCTTTTTTGTTAATTATCATCAGCCGGGTTGCCAAACGGTGCGGTTACCAGCTAGAATTCGAACAGTTCATGTTCAGAAGAGCCTACAGCCATGGTCACCAGATTTAAGCTCCGAATCTATCTGCTCGCGATTCTGGTCGTGACCGGAATGGGTATTCTGGTTCACCGGCTCTACAGCGTTCAGATCGTTCAGCATGAAGAATGGGTGAGCCAGCTTCCCGGAGAAAAGGAAGTCACGGTCCGGGTTCCCGGTGTACGTGGTGAAATCCTCGATCGCAATGGAGAAGTCCTAGCCACCAATGAGGCCAGTTACGAGGTGATCTTCGATCTCAAATCGATCATCGATAACTACAAGGACAACTTTGAGAATGTTCCGATGACGTTCTTCGACGCGAAAGTATCGGGAATGCAGCGGGAAAAACGGGAAGCGGATATTCTTCACATTGTTGAGGAAACCGTGCTGCCCAAGATGATGCAGATTGGGTTGGCCACGGATTTCAACTCGCGGCAGCTACAAATTCACTACCGAAGCACCAGCGGTATTGTTCCCTACACCTATCGCCGGGATTTGACGTTCGAAGACTTTGCCATGTTTGCCGAAAACGACTTTGACGTCCCCGGCGTCGATGTCGCCGTCAAACCCAGCCGAATTTATCTCTATGACTCCCTGGCATGCCATCTCCTGGGCTACGTCAATCTCCCAGACATCCAAACAGTCCCAAAAGATAAGAGGCTTGAGTTCGATCATTACGTTCCCGATGACTACGGCGGGGCCGGGATCGAAAAAAGCATGGACGAGTACCTTCAGGGCAAGCCTGGCAAGCGGGTGCTGCGTCGCGATGAGAAGGGAATCATCCGCAACGAAATATCCTACGAATCGCCGAAACAGGGCGCCAACGTTTACCTGACGATTGACGCAAAGATTCAATACATTGCGGAACAGGCGATGCGGAACATCCTGCCAAAAGAAGATGGCACTTCCGGCCGTGGCGCCGTCGTGGTTATGGATCCCCGAAATGGCGACATTTTGGCCATGGTCTCGGTCCCTTCCTACAATCCAAACAATTTTGTGCCTTCGGTTTCTCCTGATGACTGGAAGCGATACTCCACCGATCGCTCTGCTCCGATGTATAATCGTGCGCTAAGCCAACATGCGCCTGGCTCCACCTTCAAAATTCCGATCGCGCTTGCCGGATGTTTGTCAGACTCCCATCGCCGCAATTTTTACTGTGGAGGCGGGGTCCAATACGGCGCAAAATTCATGAAGTGCTGGATTTTGAGCAAGGGCGGAAGACATGGCTCCATCAATCTCAGCGACGCGATCAAGAAGTCCTGCAATTGCTACTTCTACCAATACGGCAATCACACCGGCATCAATAACATTGTCGAGGTCACCAGCAAAATGGGGCTGGGTCGTAAAACCGGTATCCCATTGGATGGGGAAGCCCCGGGACTCGTCCCGAGTCCAAACTGGCTGAAGCTCCAGGGTCAACTTTGGAGCGACGCCTTCACCGCAATGACCTCCATCGGTCAGGGGTTCGCGGAAGCGACACCATTGCAGATGGCAGCCGCCACCTGCACGGTCGCCAACGGTGGCAAAGTCTATCAACCTCGCCTGATTAAGAAAATCGTCGACAAGGATGGCCCGGAGCGCCGCAAGTTGGTTGAGAAGGTTCGCGCAGGTCAAAGTATGGACGACGTAGCTCAAGAGACAGGAGCATTACGCAGCGAAGTCGAAACTTGGGTCAAGCGAGCCGAAGGCAAGGACCTGGATGAGGTTGCCTGGAATGAACTCGTGCCCGATGAACCCCAACTGAAATATGACCTTTCCGAGGAAGGGCTGACCAAGGACGAACTGGAACTGGTCAAGCGTGGCATGTATAAGGTCGTCAATGAAGCTGGCGGAACCGCAAGGCGGGCCAAATCAGAGGACTTTATCGTTTCCGGAAAAACGGGAACGGCACAAAGTGGGAAGCCGTCTGAGCCCACCAATGCCTGGTTTATTTCTTTTGCACCCTACGAAGAGCCCGAATTGGCCGTTTGTGTCTTTGTACACAACGGTGATTCAGGTGGTAGGTGCGGCGCTCCCATTGCGGGGCGAATCTTAAAGGAAACGATGGCGATGAAATTGGGCAAACGCGATATTGCTCTCGCACCTCTGAAAGAGGCAACGGGGCATTTCGAGCGCGTCCTACTCGTCGACTTCGACAATACGGGTCTTGATAATTTCATGGACGGCGATGACGCCGACGGATTGGTAGAACTCCCCGAAGGAATGACTCCTTCTTCTGACGGTTCTTCCAGTTCTTCACGATCAACTTATCATTCACCATCGATCACCCAAACGGCCGATCAACGGGGATCCGTAGCCCAAAAACAAAAAGTCTATCAAGCCAAGAAAGTGGACAAATGGAAAGATGTCCGCCAACCAGTTCCTGCACAGCGTCCCAAGGGAGTCTTGAACAAATTGTTCGGAGGGAAGAAGAAAAACCGATGAATCATCAATTCTTCTCTCGCCCCCCTGTCGTCCCCGAAGTCCTTCTCTTGATGAAGTTTCGCGATGTTGTTTCAAGGAACGGAATTGGTTTGAACCCTTGTGAATCTTTGAACCAACCGAATGTTGAAACGAATCAGAAAACTCTTTGGAGGTAAGCGACTTAATGAAGGAACGAGAATCGTCATTAACTGTGAAAAGCTTGAGAACCGGGTAGCCCTTCTCGAACATGGCTCCGTTGAAGAATACGGAGTCGAACGCGCCAACGAGGAGAATATCGTTGGCTCGATTTTTAAAGGCAAAATCAAGAACATTGAACCCGGCCTGAAGGCCATGTTCGTGGATATTGGTTTGGAAAAAAACGCATTCCTCCACTTCTGGGATGCCATTCCGCAAGCGCTCGAAGATCTACAGAACGAACACGACGAGACGCTGGAAGAAGTCCGCAAGCCGAAGAAAAAGCAGCAAAAGCGAATCTCGGCGAAGGACATTCCATCTCTCTATCCGATCGGGTCTGAAGTGATGGTTCAGGTGAGCAAGGGACCGATTGGCAGTAAGGGGCCTCGAATCACCACCAACATTTCGCTTCCCGGCCGATTCATGGTGTTGATGCCACGAAACGATCAGTTTGGTATTTCGCGCCGAATTGATGATCCCAAAGAACGCGCCCGCCTTCGCAAGATCATGGAGCGCCTTGAGCTTCCCGATCACATGGGCATCATCCTGCGGACCGTTTGCCAAGGCCAACGGCTGCGCTATTTCATCCGCGACCTCAGCATTCTTCTGGAGCAATGGGAGAAGATTGAAGACGAGTATGACGACAATCCGGCGCCCCACTGCGTGTTCCGCGAACCCGATGTGATTGAGCGAACCGTTCGCGACTTTCTGACCGAGGACGTTGAGGAAGTGATCATCGACGACCCGGAGATGGCGGAACGCATGAAGGACCTCGTCGGGCAGATTTCCCGTCGTTCCCGCAACCGAATCAGTCTCTACAATTCGCCGGAGCCGATCTTCGAAAAGTTCGGAATCCAGCGCCAGATTGACGACGCCTTTTACCGCCAGGTCTGGCTGCCCTGTGGCGGCTATCTGGTGATCGACGAAACGGAAGCATTGATCACGGTCGACGTGAACACCGGCCGGAACAAGGGCACGGGTGACAGGATGATTCTGGAAACAAACCTGGAGGCAGCGGAAGAAGTCGCTCGTCAATTGCGCTTGCGGAACATCGGCGGATTGATCGTGGTCGACTTCATCGACATGCGCAGCCGCAAAGATCAACAGCAGGTTTACAAAGTGGTGAAGGAACGCCTTCGGCTCGACAAGGCCAAGACCCAGGCCCTTCCCATTTCCCAGCTTGGTCTTCTCGAGATGACTCGTCAGCGTCTCAATGAAAGCCTCAGCGTCACCACAAGCGAGCAGTGCTCCTACTGCTCAGGGAAAGGCGTGGTCATGTCCACCATGACCATGAGTGTTGAAATCCAACGGAAAATCAACGCGCTGATGTATCGCAAAAAAGGCGGCGTCAACAATCTCCTCATCGTGGTTCATCCGGAAGTTCTGCAACGGCTCAAATCTGAGGATACCGAGCACATTGTCGATCTGGAACGCCGCCATCAGGCCCGGTTTACGTTCCGGAGTGATCCTTCCTACCATCGCGAGCAAATCATGATCGCGGATGCAGATACGGGTGAAGAGTTTCGGATCTAGGATTCCGCACCGCCGAATCACGAATGCAAGCCGATCAAATTCTCGCGGCCACTGATCAACTTTGCCAACGCCTCAAGAAATTGAGGGTTGGCGAGCCGGTCACCCATGTCTACAACCCGCTGGAATATGCGCGGGCGCCGCACGAAGCCTACCTCCGCCAATACGGAAATTCTTCCAAGAAGGTTCTGATGTTAGGGATGAATCCAGGTCCCTGGGGAATGGCCCAAACCGGGGTGCCGTTTGGAGAGATTCCCGCCGTGAGGGATTGGCTCGGAATTCACGAAACGGTCAAGAAACCTCGTGTCGAAAACCCAAAACGCCCGATTGAAGGATTCGACTGCACGCGGTCGGAAGTCAGCGGCCGGCGATTGTGGGGGCTCTTCGCCGAACGATTCGAGTCAGCCGACGCCTTCTTTCAGGACCACTTCGTCTTGAACTATTGCCCGCTCGTCTTCATGGCGGAAACCGGTCGCAACATCACACCTGACAAGTTATCCGCGAAGGAAACCGCCGCCATCCAGCAGGCTTGCGACGAATATTTGGCCGTCTGCTTTTCGGTTTTGGCGCCCGAGTGGCTCATTGGTGTGGGAGCCTATGCGGAGACCGCGCTGAAGCGTGTGGCCGAGACAGCCGGCTACTCGGCCAAGTTGGGCAGAGTTCTCCATCCGAGCCCCGCCAGCCCCGCCGCGAATCGCGGATGGAGCGAAGCCGCGACGAAGCAACTCGAAGCCTTGGGAGTGTGGTAGAATTCGATCCAGAAATTGTAACTGCGGGATTCGGTCAAATCTGGCCGATTCAGGTTCTGAAGCTTGTGTTCCAAGCACGAGACTGCTAACTAATCTATCGAGTAAACGAACCCGACCAGCCTACAATGACGCACCCTTCCGAAGAGGACTTGGCGATTTACGCCGCTGAGATCAAAAAACTCACCGACGCGCTCAATCAAATTCTCTTTGGTCAGGAGGAACTCATCAACACGGTTGTGACCGGGGTGCTCGCACGCGGCCACATGCTGTTGGAAGGGTTGCCCGGATTGGGCAAGACGGAACTGGTCAAAGGGTTAAGCAAGGCCCTCAAACTGGATACAAAACGCATTCAGTTCACGCCCGACCTGCTTCCGGGCGATATTACCGGAAACCCGATCCTCCAGGAAACCGCCTCGGGACGGGAATTCGTCTTTCAACCGGGACCGCTGTTCACCAATCTCTGCCTGGCGGACGAAATCAACCGGGCCTCGCCCAAGACGCAATCCGCATTGCTCGAAGCGATGCAGGAACGCCGGGTTACGGTCCTGGGCCAATCCCACACGTTGCCCGATCCTTTTTTCGTCCTGGCGACCCAGAACCCGATCGAGTTGGAAGGCACCTACCCGCTTCCGGAAGCCCAGCTGGATCGCTTTCTCTTCAAGGTCGAAGTCTATCGCAACAGCGCCGAAACCCTGGAGAAAATCGTCAACCATCGCGAGTTAGGCGTTGAGCCCATGATCGAGCCGGTGATGGAAGCCGCTCAACTCGCGAAAATCACCCAGGCGGTCCGAACCGTTTACCTGCCGGATGTCGTCGCCAACTACATCGCGCGTCTGGTCGACGGAACCCATCCCGGTCAAAGCGAAGCCGCCAAGGGCATCAAGTTTGGAGCCAGCCCACGAGCCGCCCTCAGTCTCGCGTCGGCAGCCAAGGCGCGGGCGCTGATGAATGGCAGGGTCAACGCAAGTTTTGAAGACGTCAAAATGGTAGCAACTCCCGTTTTGCAGCACCGAATTGTTTTGGACTACAACGCCCGAATTGATGGGAAGACCAACCGTCAAATCGTTGCTGAATTGCTGATGGAGATTCCTGCCCAATCCATGAATGTCCCCAAAACATTGAAAGAAACGGAGACAGCAGCCTAGTATCAGTATTGGAATCCTTGAAAATGGCGGAGGACATGAACCAGTTGGCGAGCGCTCTCATTTTGAGGTCGCGATTGGCATTTCTCCCGGTCCTGGCCCTGCTCTCGTTCCTGTCCCCTTCCCCAACTTGGGCGCGGGGAAATTTTGGCAATTGGACGGTGGATGGCCTGACCAAAACCCAGGTTGAAGTCTATTCCGCCTTCGAAGGCTTGCCGGACCGCGGCTATCTCCCTGTCACGGTCAAAATCCGGAACGGTTTCGAATCCGAGCGCCGGTGGAGCATCTCGTTTGATGCCAAACCCCAGTACAGCTACGGCGACGGAATCACCTCCAAATCGTCCTTTTCCATCACCACGCCCGGGCAATCGGAAACGGAGCACGAATTGATGGTTCCAATTCCGAGTTCCCTCGATCGCTCACCCAACACGGAGGTGATCATGCGACTCTCTTCGCGTGGCGTCGGCCCTCGATCCGGCAGCATTGAGGGATTTCACCATCGAGACTGGCCCAGCATTGCCTTCAGCGATGAACTGGACGGCCGCGACAACCTGGATCAACTCAGCACGCATCTTCGAAACGTGGCGAAGAAGATTTCGAGCAATGAAGCCGCCGCCACGCTCTTCGAAGCGGAAGCGCTGTCCGCAGACTGGCGCGCTTACACCGGCTTTGACGCAATCATGTTGACCGATACGGAGTGGATGGCCCTGGAGCCGTCGGTTCGCCGCGAAATCCTGGCTTGGAATCGTTTGGGCGGGCACTTGTTTCTCTACACCACCGCTGCCAATGCCAACGCCGCTTCGTTTGGAATCAACGACATTGGCCCCAAATCCAATCGCTCGTTGGGCAAAATCCGGATCAATCAATGGGATGGCGACCGCATCAATCTCAAGGAAACCGCAAACCAACTCATCCAGGCTCCCGTTCTTACCACTCAACTTGACCAAAACTTTGTTTCCAAATGGGGACTCCAGAAAACGTTCGGGTTTCGGAACTTCAATCCAATCGCCGTTTTCCTCATTTTGATCGCCTTCGCCATCGCGGTTGGGCCGGTGAACCTGTTTGTGCTCGCGAAACCTGGAATGCGGCATCGCCTGTTCATCACGACGCCGATCATCTCGCTCGCCGCCAGTTTTCTGCTGATCCTGCTGATCGTCTTTCAGGATGGATTTGGCGGAAGTGGAATCCGGACGGCACTGATGCTCCTGAACAGTGAACCGGACGAGCGACGCGCCTACGTCATCCAGGAGCAGATTTCGCGAACCGGAGTCTTGCTGAATCGTTCGTTTGAAATGGACGAACCCACGTTCATCACGCCAGCCGTCATGAACACTTCACGCTGGACCCATTTTGACGATTCCAGTGGACTCGGAGCCACGTTCCGCTACGTCGGCAATGATCTCGGCGGAGACTGGTTTCAGAGTCGAAGCGAGCAGGCTCATTACGCGCAAACCATTCGCCCGACGCGAGCCCGGATTGAGCGCCTTGATCCGGACGCCGAGGGAACGCCCCGCTTTTTCTCCAGCATCGATTTTGGATTGCGGGAGTTTTTCTACATCGCGGAAGACGGAAAGGTTTGGAAGGCAAAGGACGCAGTGAGCGCGGGCCAGGAAATCGAGCTGGCGGAAAGCGATCAGGAAGCGCTGACCGCGTTTTGGAATTCGGCGCGCGAAGATTTCACCAAAACGCTCAAGAAGAAGATCGGAGAATTGGTCGAGTTGGAACGCGACACGTTTTTTGCGGTGGCCACAAAACCACGCGATCACCTCATCCCAACGCTTCAATCGATCCGGTGGAGAACGGGAACCGATGGCGATCGCCTTCTCCTCGTCGGCTCCCCGATTGAACGTGAACCCAAAAACGCGGAGGGACAATGAGCACGACGAACGGAGATACCCCAGCAATCCGCGTTACCAGCCTGCATCGCAGCTTCGGCACGCTCAAGGCTGTCGACGGAGTCACGTTCGAGATCCCCAAAGGCCAGGTGGTCGGCTTCGTCGGCGCCAACGGAGCCGGTAAAACCACGACGATGCGGATCCTGGCCACGCTCGATTATCCGAGCACGGGCACGGTCGAGATTCTCGGAATCGATGTTGTCGATTACCCGGCCGAGGTAAGAAAAATTCTGGGGTGGATGCCGGACGATTTCGGCACCTACGAATACATGACCGTCGTCGAATACCTCGACTTCTTTGCCCGCGCGCTCGGTTTCAAAGATCAGGAGCGCATCCAGCGCATCAGCGACGTGATGGAATTCACGGAGTTGGACAAATTGGCGGACCGCCTCATCAACAAGCTCTCCAAAGGGATGGGCCAGCGCCTTTGCCTCGGTCGCGCGTTGATTCATGATCCCGAAGTCCTCATTCTCGACGAACCAGCTGCGGGACTCGACCCAAAAGCGCGCGTCGAGCTGAAACACTTGATCCGGATTCTGGCGGAAGAGGGAAAAACGATCTTCATCAGCTCCCACATTCTCAGTGAACTCGGCGAAATGTGCGATGCCCTCCTCTTCATCAACAACGGGCAGATCATTCACCATGGAAGCGCTGACGATCTCAAGCAGCACAAAGACGCCGGTGTCCTGGTCGATGTCCAGTTGGATGCCGAATCCGCCAAGCTTGAGGAATGGGCCGCCCTTTCCCCTCACGTCCGGTTTGTGGACTCCAGGAAAAACGGCGGGCGCATCGAGATCGACTCCGGCGAGCCGGAGATCGTGGCCGGCGTGTTGAAGAAGATGGTAACCGACGGCCTTCCCATCATCGAGTTCCACCGTGAAGAGCGAAACCTGGAAGACGCCTTCATCGAAATCGTCGGGAACCTGGAACGCGAAGCTGAGCTGAAGAAAGCAGCTCTCAGCCCACCTGAAATTCCAACGACTTCGTGACCGCCACCGACAAACTGAGCGATTTCAAGGATTGGATCAGCCCCATCATCGTGAAGGAGCTGCGCCAGGGAATGCGAACCCGGCTCTTCACGGCCGCCTTTATCGTGCTCCAGGGATTCATGGTGTTGTTCGTGATGATCGGATTTGCCGAGGGGAGCGGCTCCAATGCCGGAACGTCGGGATTTTTCTGGTTCCTCATTTCCATCACCCTGCTGCTGGTCATGCCGCTTCGGGGCTTCGCCGCCTTGAGCTCCGAAATTCGGCTGAACACGATGGATTTGATCGCGCTGACGCGAATGAGTTCCTGGCGGATCACCGCCGGAAAATGGGCCGCCCTCGTCAGCCAGACGGCTCTGCTGACGGTCGCGGTGCTGCCCTATGTCGTTTTGCGCTACTTTTTCGGTGGGGTAAACCCGATCAGCGAGCTGTTTTTTCTCGGGCTCATCCTCACCGTTTCCTGTGTCCTCAGCGCCGCGATGGTCGGCTTGTCGGCCTTCCCCAATTTCCTGGTTCGCGCACTCATCGCGGTCGGCGCCAGCATTGCCGCGATCTCATTCAGCAGCGCCATGGTCGGAATGAGCAACGAAAATTTCGCATTCGACGATCCTGAATTCCGCTGGGGAATGGCGGCTTTTCTCTCAATTTCCGCGTTTTTGACCTACTACTTTCTTGCGATGGGAGCAACCCGCATCGCGACAGAGGCGGACAACTACAGCACGCTCAAACGCCTCATCTCCTTCCTGGTCACAGCCATCGTTCTGGGCTTGCCTCTGATTTCTTCCAGCATCGATTCCGAGCCCTGCTACGTCATCGCGGGAATCCTCATCGCGTTTTTTGCACTGGATGCGTTGACGGAAGCCCCGTCCGGCGTCCGCAGTCTCCACCTCCCCTTCAACCGGAAAGGGATGCTGGGTTTTGCGCTTCAGTTTCTCCTCACTCCGGGATGGTTTTCCGGAGTGTTCTACGTTCTCTGCCTCGGCCTCATGCATACCGTGGCTGCCGTGGCTTACGGAACGACCGACTTCAGTTGGAGTGCCGATCAAGCCATCACCATCGGAGTCGCGATTACGGGAACGCTGCTCTTTCCCCTCCTCATCATCCACCTTTTCTTCACGGAACCCAAAAACCTCTTCGCGACCTACTTTTTTGTCCAGGTTGCAGTTGCCGCAGTCGGGTTTTGTCTGCTTGCGGTCCAGGACGTCATTCCGGCGTTCATGTGGGCGGGAAGTCCCATCCCCTTTGTGAACTTCCTCATGTCGGTCGACGACAGCAACAACAACTACGACTCCATGCTGCTGGTTCTTGCGTTGCTCACTCTCATCGTCACCATCCTCGTCTGCCTTTGGCGGGCTGCGCCTCTGATTCAGCAGATCAAGAGTTTCCGACAAGACTTTCTCGCCAAATCTCAACCGTCTCCATCCTTGAGCACCGCGACCGATGAGTAATCTCAACATCGCCAAAGACGAGCTCGGGAAAATTGGCCGGCAAGCGGAAGCCTGGGCCGATCTCTACAAACTTCCGCTCGGCAAACGAACCTGGCGCGGAATGACGGGAGATTTTCAGGGCAGCGGAGTCGGTTCCTCACTCGATTTCCAGGATCATCGGGCCTATGCCCCGGGCGACGATCCCCGCCACATCAACTGGCAGGCCTACGCGCGCAGTGGCAATTACACCATGAAGCTGTATCGCGAGGAAGTCCGCCCTCTCATCGACGTCATTTTTGATGTCTCCGATTCCATGTTCTTCGAGCCGGCAAAAAAGCAGCGCAGTCTCGAGCTCTTCTACTTTGTGGTTCACGCGGTCCTCAAAAGTGGCGCCAGCGGCAAGTTTCTCCTCGTGAAAGGTAGCGAACACCGCTTTCTGCGCGATGAAGCAATTCACACGCACGCCTGGGTCGACGTTGCCGCCGACATGCCCGCCACCGCCACTTCAGAGCCGCCCCGCCTCGCTCCCATCCCGGTTCGCGCCCAAGCCATGCGCATCTTCGTGAGCGATTTGCTTTTCCACAGTGAGGTCGAGCCCATTCTCCAGGCTCTCGTCAGCCGCAAAGGTTTCGGAACCGTGTTCGCGCCGTTTTGCGTCAGCGAAGCGCGACCGGATTGGAGCGGAAACTACGAGTTTGTCGATTCCGAGGATGGCTCCAAACACGCCCACCGCGTCCAATTCAGCCTCCTCGAACGCTACCGCAAAGCCTACGATCGGCATTTTGCCCATTGGAAACACCTGGGGCGGAAATACGACGTCGGGATTGTTCGACTCCCGGCGGAATCGGAATTTTCCGAAGCCATGCGCTGGGAAGGAATCGCTGCGGGAGCCGTCGAACTGTGGACCTGAGAAAACTTCCCAAAAATCAGACTAATTGCTTGATCTACGTTGAGCACTGCGAGTTTGGTCTGGGGTGAAACAAACCCCCACCAGCATCCTGGCGTTTATCGCCACCACCCTGATTCTTGCTTCCCAGTTTGCGGCAGCTGCGAAACCGAACTTCATCATCATCTTCGCTGATGATCAAGGCTATGGCGACCTGAGTTGTTTCGGCTCCGAAACCATCCAAACACCGAATATCGACCGGTTGAGCACGGAAGGCCGCAAGTTCACCAGTTTCATGGTCGCTTCACCCGTGTGCACACCTTCGCGGGCTGCGCTGCTGACGGGCTGTTATCCCAAACGCGTCGGCATGCACCAGCATGTCCTGTTTCCCTCCTCCACCAAGGGGCTGAATCCTGAGGAACACACCATCGCCGATCACCTGAAGTCACAGGGTTTTGCCACGGCCTGCTTTGGCAAATGGCACCTGGGCCACCACCCGGAAGTGTTGCCAACTTCGAACGGGTTCGACACTTACTACGGCATTCCGTATTCCAACGACATGAATCACCCGGACAACAAAGGCAAACCCAAGGGCGGTCCGAATGGCATGGATTTGCTCTGGAATGATCCGGAATCGACCCTGACCAAGTGGAAAACTCCGTTGTTTGAGGATGAGGAGATTGTGGAACTGCCGGTTGACCAACGAACCATCACCCGTCGCTGCACCCAAAAAGCAATCGACTTCGTGAAAGCCAACCAGGACGAGCCCTTCTTCGTTTACCTGCCTTATTCCATGCCACACATCCCGCTCTATGTGCCGGATGACGTGCGCGATCCCGATCCCAAAAATGCTTACATCAATACGATCGAGCACATCGACACGGAAGTCGGTAGGTTACTGGACGTTCTGGATGAGCTGAAACTGACGGAGAACACCTATGTCATTTACACGACCGACAACGGCCCTTGGTTGACCTTCAATCACCACGGCGGCTCTGCCGGACCTCTGCGCAATGGAAAAGGCACCACGTTCGAAGGCGGCCAGCGCGTTCCCTGCCTCATGCGTGGACCGGGAATTCCAGCAGGAACGGTTTGTGAGGAGTTGACGGGAACGATTGATCTGTTGCCAACCATTGCAGCCATCACCGGCGAGCCACTACCTGCCGGAAAAACGATCGACGGGATGGATGTCTCTGGATTGTGGATGGGCACAGAAGAAAAATCTCCGCGAGAGGAATTCGTTCACTACACGTCGCGGGGCGATCTCGAAGGAATTCGCCGGAAAAATTGGAAGCTGCTGGTGAAGAAACCGCGCGCCCCCCGCAATCAGAAAAACGCGCCCCCTCAAGCCCCCAAACCACCCGAGATTCTGCTCTTTGATCTCAGTCAGGACCTTGGAGAAATGAACAACGTCGCGGAGGCAAATCCCGAAATCGTGGAAACACTTCAGGCGCGGATGACCGAGTTGGACGCTGAGATCACGGAAAACGCCCGCGCTCCCTGGGTGAAGCAATAGCCCTTCTTGAGCTACTCCATTCCTGATACGAACTCCAAACTCCCATCCTCGTTGAGCCGGCGATAGTAGCACCCATGCCGCGCTTTGCCGTCGGCTCCCTTGGTGTGGCAAGAACCCGCTCCGGCGAGTTTGACCCAATAGAGGATGGAGTTTTGCTCGCAATTGACGCGGACTTCGATGAGTTCGAGGTAGTCGCCGCTGGTTTTCCCTTTGATCCAGAGTTCATTGCGGCTCGTGCTCCAAAATGTCGCTTTCTTCTCTTTCAGGGCGGTGTCCAGCGCGAGTTGGTTGGCGTACCCGACAATGAGCAATTCACCGGTTTCGACATCCTGTGCGACGGCGGGAACGACTTCCGAGCCTGTCGCCGCGATTTTCTGCAGCTTGGTAAAGTCCAGCTTCAGCTGGGTTCCTTCTTCAATTTCTTTGGCCATTTCTAGGGAAATTCAGGTTTCAAGCCTTCCGTTTTAAGTTAGGGGATTGCAAGCACTTCTAAGATTCTATGGATTTTGACTTTGTTGTATTAGGCGGCGGTAGCGCGGGTTACGCGGCGGCAAGAACTGCTGTCGATCTTGGTTTGAAGACCGCGGTAATCGATGGCGCCGCAGAACTGGGAGGGCTCTGCATTCTACGCGGTTGCATGCCGAGCAAGACGCTGATTGAATCGGGAAATCGCTTCCGAACGTTGCGCCGCGCCGAAGAGTTCGGCCTCCGCGCCGACAATCTGAAAGCGCATGGCTCCGAGATCATCGCGCGAAAACGGAAGTTGATCGACGAGTTCGCGAGCTATCGCCAGGAACAGCTCCAGAGCGGAAAGTTCGAGCTCATTCGTGGCCGCGCCAAATTTCTGAATCCGACGAAGCTCGAAGTGACGCTGAATGATGGGACCACCCAAACTGTAAAAGCGGCAACGAGCATAATTGCAACGGGCTCCGTAGTTTCCAAACTGGAATTGCCGGGTTTGGAAGAGGCCGGGTATTTGATCAGCGATGACATCCTCAACCTTGAGGAGATTCCAAAGTCCACCATTGTGCTGGGCGGAGGACCCATTGCTCTGGAAATGGCGCACTATCTGGAGGCAGTGGGAAGCAAAGTCACGGTTGTTCAGCGAAGCAATCACGTCCTCAGCTCGATGGATGACGATTTGGCGGAAGTGGTCGAGTCCGCGTTCCGCGAACGAGGCCTGGAAGTGTATACCGGAACCAAACTAACCAAGGCCGAATCGAAGGGCGATCTCAAGGTGATCCACTTCGAGCACGAAGGTGAAGTCAAAACGGTTGAGGCTGAGCAAATTCTGCAGGCTTTGGGACGATCCCCCGCCACTGCGTCGTTGGGATTGGAAGCCGCCAGGGTCGAAACCAGTCGCGGGCGCGTCAACGTCGAGCCCACACAGGCCACCTCAGCCCCTAACATTTTCGCCGCAGGAGACGTTTGCGGTCCGTTGGAAGTGGTTCACCTGGCAATCGAACAGGGAGAAGCCGCCGCTTTCAATGCCGCCCTTCATCTTCAGAAGACCTCCGGAATTTCAAAAACAATGGATTACCGGCTAAAGCTTTTTGGCGTCTTCACCGAGCCTCAAGTGGCTGCGGTTGGCATGAGCGAGAAGGAACTGAAGGACGCCGGAACACCCTACGACGTCGAAACTTATCCGTTTGATGATCATGGAAAATCCATGGTGATGGGAGAAACGCACGGCTTCGTCAAGCTCATTGCCGAACCCAAAACGGGCAAGCTGTTAGGAGGCTCGGTCGTTGGCCCGGAGGCTGTGGATCTGATCCACGAAATTGTCGTGGCGATGCATTTTCACGCGACCTCCGCAGATTTGGCGCGAGTTCCTCACTATCATCCCACGCTCAGTGAGATTTGGACCTATCCAGCGGAGGAATTGGCTGAAAAAATGGCGTAATTTTCGCTTCCCTTTTGATGAATTACCGTGAGGATCACGTCTGTCCAGACAAGCAGCCGACAACTGAATCCTAAGATTCGGAGTTGCTTTGAAGAACACTCTAACTATGAAACGTCAGTCCGAGTTGGACATTGACATCTCCATAACAACTTGATTTAGTTGCGCCGTGCTCAAGCAAATTATCAACCAAGATCCTGCAGGGTCCAAGCCGCCACCAGCGCCTGCGCCAGAGCCAGCTCCGGCACCCGCTGCCTACGCCGAACCTGCACCGCAAGCCCAAACCGTACAACAACCGTCTACAACTGCCAGCCTGATGAGTTCCAGTAAAAATATCTTGTCGAATGATGTCGAAATCGTCGGAAATCTAAAATTCTCTCACGATTTGATCATTGATGGGAAAATCGAAGGTGAAGTTAATTCAGATGGCAACCTGACCGTTGGCGAAAACGCCAAGGTCAAAGGGGAAATCAAAACGAAATCCGTGACGGTTTTCGGCAAGGTTGAAGGAAACATTACGGTTACCGACCGCTGCGAGCTGAAATCCAACGCCGAATTGGTTGGAGACATCCGCGCTGGAACACTTTCTATCGAAGAGGGAGCTGCCTTCATGGGAGCTTCAACCGTTGGCGCTGCCGCCAAAGCATCCACACCTCCAGGAGGGGGATTGCCAAAGCCACCAGCACCACCTCAGTAATTTCAGGAGCCGCAAGGCTCTTACCTCCCGCTTTTCAGTACGGACACGTCAAAAACAGCGTCGAACAAGAATTTCGTCAAGGCCGTCTGCCCCCATTGTGGGGCAGACCAACTTGAGCCTTCGATCGCTGTTTCTACTTTCTGCAAGAACTGCGGAGAGCATTTCAAGCTGACGCCTCCCCCCAAACGTTCCTTTGGGTTTGGGATCTTCGGAAGCCGTCAGGATAAGTCGCCCTTCCAACCCGCCGTTGATCGACCGGTCAGTCAGACCGAGTCCCTGACCAACGCCCCGTCCAAATCAGATTCCGGCGATGAATTGGAGTCTGATGAAGACAATCACGACGATTTCAACCAAACCGCTGATGGCGTGGAATGGCATGAGGCAGATGAGTTCGTGCCGCCACCACAACCGCCTCCCCGGCCTCTGCCCTCCCCTCCACCAATTCGCCAGAATGAAGGGGACGAAGTGGAAATCGATGGACAGCGTTTTGTCGAAGTCGAAGCCTACACCACGGTAGAAACTGCCGGGGCTCCTTTCACTCCGAAAAAGCCTGATCCCAAGGATCGGAAAATTCTCTGTGTCGGCTGTCGCGAGACTCTGTTTGTCAGCAAGCACGCGACATCGACGATTTGCCCCCATTGCAGCGAATACTGCAGTTTGGAAAACTTCACCATCGCCAATCACCGGCGGGAGAACATCCGGACCCGGGGCAATGTGGCGATCCAACGCAAGGCCTCACTCACCGCCAGCGAAGTCATTTGCGATAACCTGAAAGTCTACGGAAAGATCTCCGGGAAAATCGATTGCACAGGAGACGCCTTCTTCCATTGCTCTGGGAAAGTTGTGGGGAGTCTTCGCTGCAAGCATTTGATCATTCACAAGATCTGCAACCTCACGTTCCTGCCGGGAATTCACGCCGAAACGGCGGAGATTCACGGCGAAGTCAAAGGTGACATCATCTGCGACGGGAAGATCAAGATCACGAAAACCGCTACGGTCATTGGCGATTGCACCGCCCCGACGGTCGTTCTCGAAGATGGAGGTAACCTTTGCGGTCAGATGCGCTTCATGAAGCCTGACCAGGAGATGATGGCGGAATACGCCCGCCGTGCTCAGGAGGCACATGACGAACTTTTTGACGAGGAAACGGAAGACGTCGCCGACTCGGAGGAGTAATTTAGCCTCTTTTTCGGAACAAGCGCTCGAAATAAGCCCGCGCGTTGGAGCCGCGGGCCTATAACCACTCGATTTCCAAGATTTTTGAGACCAACAATTGCTCCGAATTGCACCAGATCGAAGAAAAGTGAGAAATAGGCAATTTTAAGCTTGCCTTTTCTTCAGCTTTCTGCATGTTCCTCACGTCTTCAGCAACTGCTGAAACATCAGGCAGCCCGATTGATTTGTGTTTTGTGAGTTTGGGGGTTTTTTCTCACGGAACCATCAATCGGGCTGCTTTTTTTATGCCCTGAGCTTAGTTTTTTCTGGTGCGTTAGGCGGCTGTCCTATTAAACTGAGCCGCCCCATGTATCGCCCCTTTTTGTTGTTGTTGGCGGTCGTAACCCCTCAAGCGACCGGTCAGGAGATCTATCTCAGCCCCCTTTCCCGTTTCGAGTTCCTGTTGGAAACGAAGCCCATGCAGGAGCGTTGCCAAAAGGAGATCTGGCTCGCCAACGCGCTTGTCCAAAGTTCTCAATCCCGGCTCGCCAAGATGGAAGACCTCAAGGAAAAGGGATTCAGCTCAACGCCGGTCGTCGAAAAGCAGCGGCAGCGGGTCGCCGGGAACCAATCCCTCGTTCTGATGTGGCAAACATTTGCCCGTGCCGTCTCAACTGCGGAAACTCGCGTTCAGGAAAGTTCTTCGCCCGCCTTTACGAATCAGACTTCCGTCCTAGTTCCCGGGATCACTCAACGAATCGGGAACATCAACCTGTTCACATTACGGTGCCAGCCCGGCGAAGCTCAACTGCAATCCGCGATCGCGTATCTGGAAGCACGCAAAGTCCCGACAAATCTCGGGAAAAAACTGGGCGAGTTGGACCGAAACTTTCTTTCCGGATTGGGCGAAGCCATTGAGCAGTTGAATTCGCCTTATGCGAGTGACGTTGGCCGCTATCAGTCCCAATTGTTTCACGCAGCATCCCATCACGCTGACTCTGAGCATGGTATCGAACAACTGGAACGTGACATTGCCCGTCTCAAACGAGCGGTCGATGACGGCGCTCTCGAGAACGTGGCGAGCTTTCCTTGGCTCAGCCAACCACTCGGCCTGCTCGGGTCCGGCTGGCGTTGCGGGACCGAAGCTTCGCCCGAAGTCATCGCACTGTGTTTGCCGATAGCCAAAGCTCAAGAAAGCGCGACGGCACCCATTGAGCTCGCAAAGCTTCAACTGGAATTGGCGGAACATCGTTTAAAGGTGAAAACGCAGGCTCGAACCCGAAATGTCGCCTCCGATCTGGAGTTGGAAGCCGCACAGATTCAACTTACGGTCGCCAGAACCCAGCTTGCCGCGAACCAAGCCTCAGCTGCGGGCCATCGACTCCGCTATGAGCAACTTCTTGGGTTGCTCGATCGCCCCCCCGTCTCCCACGGACCACCTCACTTGACTGAACTGGCCCAGATCGAGAAGTTCGCGAACGCGAAACTCGAGCCGTTGCTGGATTCGCCACAGTTTGTCTATGGATGGCTGAAAAACCTGGAAGGCTGGCTTCGGGCTTGGAACAGCTGGGAAAACGCCAGGCAAAATCAGCAGTTTGAGGAAACGCAAACCGAGCGCATTCTCGCGCTCAAGAAGACGACCGAAAATGAGCGGCGCAAGGTAACGCTCAAGGCCCAATTGGCCCGGGCCGTTTGCAACGCAGCCCGGGAACAGCTTCACCTCAAAGCACTGGAGTTCGACCAATGGATCGCCATCGCCGAATTGGCGAGAAAACCAAGAGCTTCCACCAATGAGCCCATTCCTGAAACGATTCTTGCCTCAAGCCTCCAGGTTGCAAAAACAAACGAAGCACTCCTGAGAGCCATCCACACTCAGCGCGCCGCATATTTTCACTATCAGGCAAACCACGTGGCCAAGCTGGAAAAGGTTCACGCGAAAGGCGCGGCAACGGCCTACGAAGTTGCTCAAAATCGGAGTCGACTGGCGATGGCTCAAGGAACCCTCGAATCCCTCCAACCCAGCTTGGAAATTCACAGCCTGGAACAGGAACTCCATTTCGCGATCGGCAAGAGCGCCAAACTGCGTTCGATTCATGATCTCGGCGAAAATGGAACTCAGTTGTTGTCTCAGATTGCCGCTGCTCGGCAACGCCCCAATCCCGGTCTGATCCTTCACCTGGAAGCCGCTCGGGAATTTGCGGAACGTCGCGCTGAGCGCATGGAGCCACTTGTGGCAAAGGGATACGCCACGAAATTGGAACAGGACGAAGTGGAGCGAAATCGAGAACGCTATCGCCTCATTGCTCAATCGGAGCGAAACCGGGAACTTGCCGTCATTCCCGCAGTGAAGTTGCTCGACACGCCCGACCAAACTCCGAACATACCGTTGGCCGGCCTCGTCGTTGATCCGCTGAACTGAGGGCTAAACCGCGCGAACCACATCGATCACCGCCTCCGCGATTCGAGTTTGGTCTTCCCTGGTTAGATCAGCGCCAGATGGCAGGCACAGCCCACGCTCGAACAAATCGGCACAAACCTCCCCGCCCACGGCTTCGACGCTCTCGAACAACGGTTGGAGATGCATCGGCTTCCACAGGGGACGCGACTCCACGTTGAGCGTTTCCAATTTCAACCTCACATCTTCCGGCGTTGCCTTTGTTTTCGCCGGGTCCAACGTGATGCAGCTGAGCCAATGCGTCGTATCGGCCCACTCCGGCACGGGCATCATGTCGATCGCCTCGATCCCGGCAAAGCTCTCCGTGTAGGCATTGAAGTTGTGCTTGGTTTTGGCCACGATACCTTCCAAGGCTTCCATTTGTCCCAGCCCAATCGCCGCCAACACGTTGCTGAGTCGATAGTTGTATCCCACCTCGGAATGCTGGTAGTGGGGGGCCGGGTCGCGAGCCTGAGTTGACAGGAATCGGGCACGATCCGCCAAATTCGGATCCTTCGTCACAAACATTCCGCCACCACTCGTGGTAATGATCTTGTTGCCATTGAACGAGTAAGCGCCGGAAAGGCCATCCAGGCCCAACGCCCGCCCTTTGTAGCGGGCGCCCAACGCCTCGGCGGCGTCTTCAATCAGGATGACGTCAAATCGATCGCAAATGCCCTTAATCGCATCCAAATCGGCCGGCTGCCCATAAAGATGAACGAGCACGAGCGCCTTGGGAATGCGGTTTTCAGCGGCGCGTTTCTTCAGAAAGGTTTCCAGCAACTGGGGATCCAGATTCCAGGATTCCCGATCGCTATCAACGAGAATCGGCTTCGCTCCGAGATACAGAATCGGATTGCAGGACGCGACAAACGTGAACGAGGAACACATCACTTCATCGCCGGCTTCGATCCCTGCCAAAATCAGCCCGAGATGCACCGCGGCCGTTCCCGAAACCAGGGCAACCGGATATCCCCCCCCCAGGTTCTCGGCGAAGACTTCCTCAAATCTGGTCAAATGCGGCCCAACCGGAGCGATCCAGTTTTGGTCAAAGACTTCCCGCACATAGTCAAGTTCGGAGCCGCCCATGAAGGGTGGCGAAAGGTAGATTCGGGAATTTGGATCACTCATGAACTAAGAAAGGGCTCGTGCGGGAACTCCGACCACCGTCAGATCATCTGCGACAGATCGAATCACCGCAGCTCCGGCGCCAACGTTCACTCGGCTTCCCACTTCGCAACCCTGGATCACGACCGCATTGGCCCCCACCAAGGTCTCCTCCCCCACTTTGACAGCCCCGGCCAGAACCGCGCCCGGCGCAATGTGGGCATAGGCACCGACTTCAACATGATGCTCAACGATCGCTCCGGAATTGATGATTGCGCCTTCGCCCAGGTTGGCCTCCGCATGCACAACGGCTCTGGGCCCTACGAAAATCCCCTTCTGAAGCGTCGCGCTCGGACTCATCATCGCCGATGGATGAATCACATTGACCAGCTGATCTTGAAATCGCGCCGCCACCTTCCGGCGCGTCCCATTCACTCCAATCGCGACAATGCATTTGAGATCGTGCTCTCCCAGACTTGCCGCATCGAGAACGTTCCAGCTTCCAACCCGGGTTCCTGTTTCCACGCCATCATCGGCAAAACCGATGACTTCCCAACCGGAAGCCGCAGCAGCTTCGGCAACGACCAAACCATGGCCCGACGCGCCAAAAACGAGAATTCTAGGCTTCTTCATATCCGGTAAATTTGGGCATGGTTACGTGGTCTTCCGCACTCACACCTTCGCGCTTGAGCACCGTCGCGACCGTGAGCAGCAGAATCCTGATATCCAACCAAAACGACTGGTTTTCAACATACCAAACATCCATCTCAAAGCGATCCGGCCATTTGAGCGTATTGCGCCCGTTGACCTGGGCCCATCCAGTCAGCCCCGGGCGGACGTCGTGACGATGGGCGTGACGTTCGGAGTAGCGCGGAAGATATTCGACCAAGAGCGGACGAGGCCCCACCAAACTCATCTCACCATTCAGAATGTTCAGGAGCGTGGGCAACTCATCCAGACTCGTCTTGCGAAGCATCTTTCCGAACCCCGTGAGCCGCTCCGCATCCGGAAGCAATTCACCGTTCTCATCGCGCTCATCCGTCATCGTGCGAAACTTTCGGAGCTCAAAAATTTCGCCATTCCGACCGGGGCGGGGCTGCCGAAACAACACGGGACGCCCCAGCTTCATGGCGACCAGGATCGCGAGAACTCCCAACAAAGGGCTCAGAACGAGAAGTGCGGTGAAGGAAACCACGATGTCGAAAGCGCGCTTCATCTAGAGCATTTGAAGTGGAGGTGTCGCCAATGCAGCGAGGAGATTTGGCTTCCTGCAAGGCGTTGGGAGGGAGCAGAGCGAGCTCTGTGACTGAGCAAGAACGCAACAGGCGGCCAAAGATTCCGCTGATTCTCTTCCTTCGGCGAAGCCGCACTCTTTCTTGATCCCAGTCACATTCATTGGCTACAAGTTCACTTAAACTGCTCTAGAATCCCATGGTATCGATAATCGTGCGGTTGACCACTTTTACGTCGAAACGCTCGGCCATGTAGTTGCGTCCGGCTTCGCCCATTTTGGGGATTTGCTCAGGGTTCTCCAAAAACCACTTCATGGCGTCGGCCAATGCGTTGCTGTCCTGAACCGGGACCAGCATTCCCGTTTCGCCTTCGCGAAGGGTTTGGCGGCATCCTCCCGGGCTGTCGGTCGTGATGACGGGCCGTCCCATCGCCGCCGCTTCGAGAACCGTTCGCGGGGTGCCTTCGCGATACGAGGGCAACACATAGACGCTGCATTCTCGAAACCAGGGGCGCACATCATCAGTTCCCCCATGCAATTTGACGAGTCCACCCGGATTCATCGCATTGAGAGCCTTTTCATCAATCGCGGACGGATTTCCCACGTCGAAAGGGCCGACAAAACCAAACTCGGCTTCGGGAAAACTCTGGTGAACCAGCTGCGCCGCTTCGAAATACTCGCGAACACCTTTTTCGACAAGAATTCTGGCACACATCAGAAATCGCACCGGCCCATCGGGAATCGGCGCCAGTTCATAGTGCTCCAGATCGACACCGGAACCACCGGTGAGGACAGCCTTTTCGGATTCCATCAAGCCGAGATCGGCAAAAAGTGCGGCGTCGTCTTCGTTTTGGAAAAAGACGCTCGTATTGGTCTTCAGCGCCGTTCGATACATGAGCTTGGCGATTCCCCCCACGATCCGCTGCTTTCGGGTGCTTCCCATGAAGGCGTAGCCGAGTCCGGTGATCATGGAAAACATCCTGGGAACTCCAGCGAGACGTGCGGCAATTGATCCGTAAACCACCGGTTTGATGGTGTAGGCGAAAATGCCGTCCGGTTTGATTTCCCGAAAAAGGCGGATCATCTCGTTCATTGAACCGAGGTCCGCGATGGGGTTCAATCCGGTTCGTTCCAGGTTGAGAGGAATGTAGCGGGCTCCCCACGCTTCGAGCTCAGCGGCAATGGCGTCATCCTCGCCGGAAGCACAGCCGATCACCTCATGCCCCCGGTTCACCAGATCCTGGATCAGTTTCCCCCGAAAATTGACCAACGACGGCGCAAAACTGCCGAGAAGAACTACCTTCGCCATGGTTGGAAATCTGGGGTGACCAGCAAATTCATCGTCAGACCGAAGCGATGCTCCTCCCCTTCGCAACTCGTTCTGCTCAAAAAAGCCTAATCCGCATCCGGAACGGCCGAGGGAGTCACTTCCGGGGTCTTGATTTGCTCCCCATTGGCGCGAAGCCCAACCGTAAAGGGCAACATGGCCAAGAGCGTGATCAGGGCAGCCAACAGAAAGGCGGCACCAGGAAAATGAATCTCCGCATCCGCTTTCGAAAAATTATGGAGCGTTTGGGTCATGACAATCGGGCTGATGACCATCGCCAACGCTCCCAAACTTGCGGTCGCGCCATGCAATTCACCCTGGGAGTTCTTCGGCGTGAGGTTGGACATGATCGTATTCATCGCGGGGCCGCCAATGCCCCCCAGCGCGGAGATCGGAATAATGGCGTAGGCCATCCATGCTTTCTCCGCAAAGGCGAAGCAGGCCAGCGCAAACGCGTTGATCAAAATCCCAATCCACGCGGTCTTGAACGGGCCAAACCGCTTCACCAACACGCCGACCAACCCGGCTTGAACGACTGCGGCCCCAACGCCCACCAGCGCGAGCGAAAGCCCAATCTCCCAGTCTTCCCAGCCATAGCGAATCTTGCAGTGAAAATTCCAGGTCGCCGGGTAAACCGCATGGGCAAAGCCAAAAATCCCGGCCGCCAGAATGAACCAAACCACTTTGGGCAGTTTGCGAAAGTGCTGAAACGCTCCCAACGGATTCGCCCGTTTCCACTCAAAACTCCGCCGATTCTCCTTGGCGAGCGACTCCGGCAAAACGAACCAGCCGTAGAGAAAATTGATCGCGGCGAGCCCGGCCGCGGCAAAAAACGGAGCGCGAGGGCTGATCGTGCTGAAAACCGCCCCCATCGCCGGGCCAACCACAAACCCCACCCCAAAGGCAGCTCCAATCATGCCGAACGCGCGCCCGCGGTCTTCAGGAGTCGTCACATCCGCGATGTAGGCGTTGGCGGTGGAAAACGTGGACGATGAAATTCCGGACAAGGCGCGCCCCAGCAGGAGAACCCAAAACGTGTTCGCCACTCCCATCACCAAAAAATCGATCACCAACGTTCCGATTGAAGCCAGCAACACGGGGCGGCGGCCAAACCGATCCGAGAGATTGCCCAGCATCGGCGTCGCCAGAAAGTTCATGAGGGCGTAGGTCGCGGTCAGGGCGCCGCCCCAAGCCACGGCATCCTCCGGTTCCAAATCCATCACCTCTTTGAGAAGCGATGGAATCACGGGAACCACCAGCCCAAACCCCATCATATCCAGCGCCACGGTCACGATCACGAACAGAAAGGCGTTCTTGCCGTGCTGCCGAGTCAGCGGGGCTTGGGTTTTGGGCATCCGTTGGCTTTGCCCGAAGCAAGCCGCCCGGTCAAATCGAAAAGCCCATTGAGGTGGCTTTCGCCAAAGCCAATTTTCCCAAAAATCGCCGAAAATTACCGTCACGCCCATTCGTGAACCTCCACTTGCACCCCGCGTCTCTCCTGCCACATTCCTAACAATGTCAGAGACACCCAAAATTGAGCCCCGAGACTTCATCCGGGAGATAATCTGCGACGACCTCAAAACCGGCAAGCACGACCATATCGTCACGCGATTTCCCCCGGAGCCGAATGGATATCTCCATATTGGTCACACCAAAGCTTTCTGTCTGAACTTCAGCCTCGCCCAGGAAGTCCCGAACAGCCGGTGCCATTTGCGAATGGACGACACCAATCCGGTCAAGGAAGACACCGAATATGTCGAGTCGATCCAGGAAGACATCCGTTGGCTGGGCTTCGACTGGGGTGAAAATTTCTACTTTGCGAGCGATTACTACGAGAAGCTGCATGGATTCGCGGTCGAGCTGATCGAGAAAGGCCTCGCCTATGTGGATGAATTGAGCGCTGAAGAGATGCGCGAATATCGCGGAACGCTGACTGAACCGGGCAAAAACAGTCCGTATCGCGACCGCAGCGTTGAGGAAAATCTCGAGTTGTTCCAAAAGATGCGCGATGGCGGCTTTGACGAAGGAGCCGTGATTTTGCGAGCCAAAATCGACATGGCGCACCCCAATCTCAACATGCGTGACCCGGCAATCTACCGGGTTCTCAAGGCCCATCATCATCGCACGGGCGACGATTGGTGCATTTACCCGATGTACGACTTCGCCCATCCGCTGAGTGACGCCCTGGAGGGGATCACCCACTCGCTTTGCAGTTTGGAGTTCGAGAACCATCGCCCGCTTTACGATTGGTTTGTGGACAACTGCTCGGTCCCCGCGAAACCGCGCCAAATCGAGTTTGCCCGGCTCAATCTCAACTACACCGTCATGAGCAAGCGGCTCTTGAAGCAACTGGTCGATGACAAGTTGGTCGATGGTTGGGACGACCCCCGCATGCCAACCATTTCCGGAATGCGGCGTCGCGGCTATCCGCCTGAGGCGATTCGCAAGTTCATCGACACCATTGGGCTGACCAAGTTCAACAGCACCACCGATATCGCGCTGCTCGAACACGCGATCCGCGAGCATCTCAACGCCGTAGCTCCGCGCTACATGGCCGTGCTGCGCCCGCTCAAAGTCGTGATCACCAATTATCCGGAAGATCAGGTCGAGGAAATGGACGCGGTCAACAATCCGGAAGACGAGAGCGCCGGGAAGCGCAAAGTCCCCTTCAGCCGGGAATTGTACATCGAGAAGGACGACTTCATGGAGAACGCCCCGCGCAAGTTTTTCCGCCTGACCCAAGGCAGGGAAGTTCGCCTCCGCTACGGCTATTGGATCAAGTGCGAGGAAGCGATCAAGGATGACAGCGGAGAAGTCGTCGAGCTTCGTTGCACCTACGATCCTGAGACTCGAGGTGGAAACGATCCGTCAGATGGTCGCAAGGTCAAAGCAACGCTCCACTGGGTTTCGGCTCCCCACGCCATCGACGCCGAAGTTCGCCTCTACGATCGCCTCTTCGATATCGAGGACCCGACCGGGAAGAAAGCAAATAAGGACTTTACCACGCACCTCAATCCCAATTCCCTCGAAGTCGTTTCGGGAGCAAAATTGGAACCGTCGTTGGAAACCATCGAACCCGGCGAGAGAATCCAGTTCGAGCGACTTGGCTACTTCTGCAAGGACACCAAACTCAGCACCTCCGAAAACCCGGTTTTCAATCGCGCCGTCACCCTCAAGGACGCGTGGGCCAAGTTCCAACAGAAGAAAGGCTAAGCCTGAAATGCAGACCGAACTTCTTAATTCGTTTGGGAAGGCTGGAACAGCTGGAAATTCTGCACCGCATAGACCCCGGACGACTGATTGAATTTCGCGTTGGTATAAAACCCGACCCCGCAGCCAATCTCCAGCGCATCCTTCGACAGAATGTTCTGCCGATGCCCGCGTGAATTCATCCATTGCTCAACCAACGTGTCCGCCAGGCTCAGGGGCGTATGCGCAGGAATGGGATTTCCACCTTTGTCGATGAGCACGCCGGGACCACCGAACGAAACGGACGTGCCCGCCACATACTGAATACCAAAATTCTGCGCGATGTTTTCCGCGATCAACGGATTCGCAATCCCGGCGAGCGCCGCCCGCTGTTTGGGCGTCTTTTTGGACCGGTCCTTCGGATTGTTGTGGCTAAAAAACCCACCTTTCGCCATATCATCGGCATGCATCTGGGCCGAGCGAACCAATGCCGCCCTCAGCAACAGGGGTTTTCGCCGATTCTTGATCCGAACCTCATTGGTCACCAACGCAACCGCCAACTGAATCGAAGCGACGTCGGGATTCGCCAGATTGATCCGCTGGTTCAACAGCGGACTCTTTCGGAAATTGGATTGGTCAAGCTCCTGGCCATTGCTCGAAAGCATGAGAGCAACGGAAACGATTCCAAGGGTCCTGATCTGGGCGGCTAACATGGTTCGATGTAATCACCTATTTTCGTTCAATGAAAGGATTACCAGCGGCCCGTTCCCTCCGCAAATGAGCGGCAAACGCACGCATCACAAGAAGATGCACCTTCGCCTGGGTAAACTGATAGATGAACCAAGGCAATCGCGGAGCGTATTCGTGAATCGCAGCAATGATCGCTCTCCCCTCCTCCACGACTCGAAATTCGAAGCGGCCGGGCGGCTCTTCGCGAGAGCGGGTGAGCAGCCCTCCCCGAATGTAAAAAACCCGCCGCCCCTGCTGATGGCGCGTCAGATCTGACGGATGCAATTCCAACATGGAGACCTCCGGCCATCTCCACACAAACCGCAGAGTTCCGTCCTCCAGTTTCTGAACATTGATGATCGTAAAGGAGGTTCGCGTCAGCCATCTGCCGTATTCGTCCGCCACTCTTGGAGCATCCCAACCCGGCGGAAGCGGCATCCGTTGAACGGAACGAACACGACGCGCTTTTCGAAGCCGGCGGCGTTTTCGACGTCGATGACCGGGCGCGGCAAGATCAACCGGCCGGCCATTCTCATCCACCGAATCCTTGACGGATTGCTCGAACGGCACTGCTTCTTTCATCAACTCAACAAGTAGCGCGTTGTCCTTTGCCAGCATCGCGTGCCGCAAACTGGCCAACAACGGATTCACCAAACTTGGCGACGACTGGCTGATGAGCGAAACCCACAGCTTGGAAAGCCCGATGAAGTTGGCGGGAAAATCGATCGTGCGTGGGCGGAGACCCAACACCTTGGCAGACCGCAAGATCATGTCGCGATAGGTCATGGGATCATGGCTGGCGATATCCCAGGTGCCGCCTTGAAACCGGGATTCCGTGAGGCAGAACTCGATCGACCGAACCACGTCCCGCACGTCGGTGGATTGGGTCAGCTGGCGGGTCCAACGCGGCAGCACCATGATCGGGAGGCGACGAACCAGCTGAAGCAGAATCCTGATCGATGAACCACCTCTGCCATAAATCAATCCGGAACGCAGCACGGTCACCTCAACCGACCGGCTTCTGAGCACTTCCTCAACCTCCTTACGACTCGCCAAGTGTTCCGAAAGCGAACCATCGTCATCGGGGATCAGTCCACCCAGGTAAATGATGTGCTTCACCCCGGCTTGCTCAGCTGCCCGAACAAAATTGTCGGCCAGCAGGAGATCCAGATCGGCGAAATTGCCCTGCACCAATCGCGAACTCGGAAGCATGGAATGCACCAGATACACCGCGGCATCGGCGCCCTTCATCGCCTCGGTCAACTTCGGCATCGAAAACAAATCCGCCTGACGCCAGGAAACTCGAGACTCGTAGGAAGAGGCGCGCAACGATCGTGAGAGACCAATCAGGTCAAAGGATCCTCCCAATCCGCGAAGCAGCCACGAACCGACGAACCCACTGGCTCCGGCAACCGCAACAACTGGAGAAGACATTGACACTGTGAAGAGCTAACGAACAGCACTTCCGATTTGTTGCAACGATCTCGCGCCAACTAAAATTACATCGTCTCCTTCACCCTCCAAACACCACGTAAACAGCCAACGCCAGCATCACCGTGGTCACCGGTCCCCACAACAACCTCTCGGGCCGGGATGGGGTGATCCAGTTGAGAAACGCGCTGAGCCCCTGCACTGCCACGACCGCAACTGCAGTCCACCCCGGCCAGCTCGCCGTCAATCCCGCAGCTGAGGCAACTCCCGCCCCCATCAAGATCAGCAATAGGATAGACACCCCGGCGATTACCCGCCCGGACAGTGGCAACGCGCCTTCAACACGACCGCCCTGCGTGATGCGCCCCCAAGGTGCGCCCGCCATCAGGCAGACCTGAAAGACAATCACTCCCCCGATCATGAGGAGATAGAGAATGGCGGCAACGTGAGTCATGGACGCGCCCTCCGCTACGCTCAACCAACGGCGAGTTCAAGTCGCGCGGGCACAGCCCTTTCGACACAATGCCGAGACGGAAACAGGAAATCGTACGGAATCGGGTTGCGCGACTTGCTCCCGCCACCGATTCGAACCTTGGCAACCTTCACGACCGGATCATGGTCAACATCATCTTGAAGCGCTCGTTTGCCTGGAGCGCATGAGGAATCTGAGCCGGCAATATGAGAATCTCGCCGGCGCCCACGCTCTGCTGCTTCCCGTCGATCGAGATCGCGGCTACGCCATCAAGCACACACACCACGGCATCAAAGGGCGCTGTGTGCTCGCTCAACCCCTGGCCTTGATCGAAGGCAAAGAGCGTGATGGTTCCGGTTTTCTTGTCGATCAATGTTTTGCTTACGACTGAACCATCCTGGTATTCAACAAGGTCAGTAAGGACAGCTGGGGAATCAATTTTGGTCATCGTTTTTTTGGGGGGGATTTCTTTGAAGACTGACGCTTGAAGCGTGGCAAGGCGGAGAGAAGGCGTCCAGAGCAAAGCGAACTCTCGGCATTATCCGCCGTTACCACCACGGACTAATTCGTCCGGATTTTTCACCTCGGCGCCATGATGATGATCGCCGCTCCCACAAGGCAAACTGCGGTTCCGATCATGTCCCATCGATCCGGGGATACGCCTTCGACGCCTCGCATCCAAGTCAGTGAAGCCATCAAATAGATTGCGCTGTAAGCCGCATAGACGCGCCCGGCCTGCGCCGCATCGATCTTCGTGAGGGCATAGGCAAAAACAAGCAAAGCTGGAACACCCCAGACCAAAGGGGTGAGGCCTTTCTGAAGACGCAGCATCATCCAGAATGCATAGCAGCCCGCAATTTCAGCAAAAGCAGCGACGAGGAACCAAAACAGCGATTTCATTCAATTCTCAGCCGAACGGTAAGGAACGATTGCAGAATTGCAGCCCATTCTTGCGTATTCAACATTCCTGCAGGCGAATTCTATAGTGCTGGATGGGGAATTTGGGAGGCTAATGCTGTTGACGAAGGGATGTCAAACCAAGGTTACGACGGTCGTGGTCGTCGAATCGCCCTTCGGAAGGAAAAAAGGCTCGGGAATTCCAACGGGGCGCGCTGGCAATCAAGTAGAACTGATGGCCAATCGCCCCCCTGAGATGAGGAAATACAGAATGGCGGCAATGTGAGTCATGGACGCGCCTTTTGCTACGCTCAACCAACGGAGAGTTCAAGCTGCCAAGGCTCCACAATCCACGACTCCGGCTGGTGGCAACTGAATCATCGCGAAGACGCCTGCCACCCCACCAACTATCGCACCATTTCGCAATCCCGTTGGGATTGGCAAAGCTTTTGCGCCATCGATCAATCCCAACGGGATTGCGTATGGAAAGCCCGGGGTTGGCCCAGCGAAGCGGCCTACCCCGGGAACGCAGCCACCATTACCATCAACCACAACGTGGTTGCGTAATCGCGAACACGGGTCCTCGCGTGGCACCGAGAGCACAGTCCCTATTGCCCAACATCTTGTATCTCCAAAAACGCCCCTTGACCAGTCCGCTTTCATCGGATTGTATGCGCCCAGGAAAGCAGATTCACCACGGTTTCACTTCGAACGATCGGCGTCCAATTCCGTTTTAAATTCGCGATCCTGTTTAGCAATTCTTCAACCGAAAAATTGCCCAATCCGAGAAAGGAATGCTCATTTGAAAGTTTTTATTAGTTGGTCAGGAGATCGTAGCCGCGCAGTTGCAGAGCTTCTCGATAATTGGATTCAATGCGTACTTCAAGCTGCGACGCCTTGGATGTCTAGCAAAGACATTGACAAGGGTTCGTTATGGTTTTCAGAGGTGAGTGATGCCCTTAAAGACACTGAGATAGGGATTGTATGTCTAACCCAAGACAACAAAAGCAAACCGTGGATCTTGTTTGAGTCTGGTGCTCTGGCGAAAGGTCTCACCAGCAACCGGGTTTGTACGCTTCTGGTCGATCTAGAAACCGCGGACGTGGGCAATCCTTTGGCTCAATTCAACCACACTTTGCCAACAAAAGAGAGTCTATGGGAATTAGTTCGTACGTTGAACAACGCTCTCGGTGAAAAGGCACTTCGCGAGAAAGTTCTCGAAAAGGTGTTTGAAACCTATTGGCCTCAATTCGAAACAGGATTTCAAAAGGCCTTGGACGAAAACGATCCATCCGAGCCCTCAAAGCCCAGGTCCGAGGAAAGCCTCTTAGCCGAAGTGTTAAACACCGTTCGTTCAATGCAACACCGACTTCGGAATATGGAATCCAGGTCTGATACCGCCATCAATGAAACTCACCGTCCCAAACCTGTTAGAAAGCGAATACGTGTCTCAGAAATTCGTTCGAAGATCGATGATATGATATCTATAGAAGTTCCGGAACCGGTCATTGAAAAACTAATGGCAGCCGACGGCGTCCCTATCGAAGTAATTAGGAAACACATTAAAATGATTATGGACGAGAAAAGGACAGTCAACGTTGGCGCAGATGAGGACTAATCACGGAGGAACGCAGGATACATCTCTTGCCACCCATCCCGAGAAGCGTTTCTGCATCGGCAGTTCCCCCGCAGGTTCATATTACCGACTTCGTCCTGCCTGCTAGCCGATCAACTCGGGAATCACCTGACCTCCAAACTGAGACAACTGCTTGTAGCGCCCGGCGTGGAAGTAGGTCAATTTGTTGTCGTCCAATCCCAGCAGGTGCAGCAGCGTGACGTGGAAGTCGCGAATGGGTCGATTCACATCCACGGCTTCGGCTCCGATCTCGTCGGTGGCCCCGACGATTCCCGGTTTGACGCCGCCACCGGCCATCAGCATCGACATGGCGTCCGCGTTGTGACCGCGGCCCAGGGAGTAGACGCCACCACGCTTGTTGTTGTCGGGCGTCCGGCCAAATTCTCCGGTCCAGATGACGAGAGTGTCTTCCAACATTCCACGTTGTTTCAGGTCTTTGATGAGGGCGGCCATCGGTCGGTCGACGCTCCGGATCCGGGAGCTGTGTCCGCGTTCGAGATAATCGTGACTATCCCATCCACCTGAGAAAATCTGCACGAACCGGACGCCTTTCTCCACCATGCGCCGGGCCATGAGACACTGCTTCCCAAACGTTGCGGTCGCCTTGTCGTTCATGCCATACATTTCCCGAATATGCTCGGGCTCGCCCTTGAGATCCATGACCTCGGGAACCTCCATTTGCATGCGGTAGGCCAGCTCGTAGGAATCCATTCGGGCGGCCAGCTCCTCGTGCTGCGGATTTTTGGCAGCGTGTTGCTCGTTGAGAAACGCAAGGGCGTCGAGGGCTTTGCGCTGATGCTCGCGCGTCTTGTAGGGTTGCGATTTGAGATCCAGAATCGGTGATCCCGTAGGGCGCAACCGCGTGCCCTGATAGAACGCGGGGAGAAACCCGTTGGACCAGTTGCGAGATCCGCCCTGCGGCAATGCGAGTTCCGTCATCACGACGTAACCGGGCAGGTTTTGATTGACGCTGCCGAGGCCGTAGGTCGCCCAAGCGCCTAACGCTGGATCTGCGCCAAGACGGCTGCCGGTGTTCATGTGAAAGAGCGCCTCCGGATGATTGAGCGACTCGGCCTGGCAACCACGATAGTTGCAGAGTTCATCAGCGACCTCGGGGTCCCGAAGGTACTTCCACTGATCACACATCTCGATTCCGTTCTGGCCCACCTTGTCGAAGCCAAAGGGACTTCCGACATAGAACTTGAACCCGTTGGCGAGACTCCTCGTGCTTTTCGACTCGGTCTTGTGCAACTCGGTCAGTTTCGGCTTCGGATCAAAGGTATCCACATGACTGGGACCACCTTCCATGAAGAGCATGATGACGTTCTTGGCCTTGGCCGGGAGCATGGGATCGCGGGGAGCCAGGGGAGCTTCCTTGGCAAGAAGATCCGACATGGCAACCGATCCCAACGACGCACCGAGCCCGTAGAGGAATTCACGCCGGCTGGCGGAGGTTGAAAGTGGACGAGAGCAAAGATTGGAGGTCATTTTAGTAGAGGAAGATGAATTCGTTGCTGTTGAAGAGAAGGAGACAGAGGTCGGCAAGGGCCCGGGTTTCGGGGCTGACGTCGGCGGCCTGTTGGTCGGGCTCGTAGTTCTCAAACACCGGGAGGATTTCCTGGTATTCGAAGGGTTCCCCGGTGAACTCCTCGACCAGCGAGCGGGTGATTTGCGTAGGGTAGTCTTTCGGCTCCGGATGGGTATTCTTGTGGTATTCCTGCATTTGCCGAACGTAGGAAACCAGCTTGTTGTGCTCCGCCGAGGGTGGCGTTCTGCCGAAGGCCAACTCGATAGCCCGATTCACCTGTTCCTCCAACGTCGTTGCTTCCCGTTCGACCCGGAGAGCAAACGCGATGGAGCGCGCGGTCGTGACGTCGCTGTTCAACAAGGTGAACGCCTGAGGAGAAACGGAGGCGGAATCCCGGTCCTCACAGGAATCGTTGGGGTTGGGCTGATTAAAGGTCTCCAGAAACGGATTGGCCAACCCACGAACACGATACGCGTAGATACTGCGCCGGTTCCGCTCTTCCGGGGTTGGTGAAGGTTGATAGGCGGGAGCGAGCGAAAACTGAATCATGCGCGGTTGAAGGGCCACTTCCAGATTCATCTCCGGCATCGCCGGCAACCCGCCCGGCTTGGGGTTGAGTTCTCCGGTGATCTTCAGCATGCCGTCGCGAATCTCTTCGGCAGAGAGGCGTCGTGAAGGGAAATAGGCAAAGAGATCGTTGTTGGGGTCGGCGTTGCTGAGTTCCTCCAGATTCGAGTGATGACCGGCCTGCTGATACGCGGTTGACGTCATGATGAGGCGATGGAGGCGCTTGATCTTCCAACCGTTTTCGACAAAATCAGCCGCGAGCCAATCCAGCAATTCCGGATGGGTCGGCTTGGCGCCTTTCACCCCGAAGTTGTTCGGGTTCCCCGCAATCGCCTTCCCAAAGTGATATTGCCAAACGCGGTTGACGAAGGAACGCGAAGTCAGCGGATTTCGCGAATCGGCAATCCACTTGGCAACGGCGAGGCGCCGTCCCTCAAGCTCGTCCGTCACCTGGAAGGGATCCTCAGACGCCTCCTGAACCGGGACGCCAAGCGCGCTCAACACTCCGGGCGTCACCTTCTCCCCCGGAGCTTCCAACGCCCCACCGGTCAGGATGTGGCTATCGGGCCGCCATTTGTTGTTCGCCCGCGCATCCATCCGCAACTTGCGCGCATTGAGAAACTTGGGATCCGGTCCATTGTAAACCGTCTGCACCATCGGTTGATAGCGCTCAAGGCGGCGCGTCCAAATCCAGACGTCCTGCTCTCGCACCTTGAGTTTCCCCTGCTCTTCCGGGCTCAACCCGACATGACGGGGCGGCTTGGTTTCATCGGGAAGATTCTTCCGCTTGTCGTGGCTCACATACTCCAGTCCCCGTTCCTCATACCAGGCCCGCGCCGCGTTCTCACGTTTGGTGGTCAGTTCATTCAAGCGCCCTTTCGCGAACGCCAACAAATGCCTGGTCATCTCAAGACCGTCCTCAAATCCCTCCAGCGTCTCTTCATCGACGAACGGAGCCGGACGTTCCGAAAGCTGAGTGCCGGCAAAGGCTGAATACATGCGATAGTAATCGCGCGTCGGCAGCGGATCGAACTTGTGGTCGTGGCACTTGAAACACCGCATCGTGGTTGAGAGAAAAGTCTGCCCCACGGCATTCACCACATCGTCCAGATAGAGCTGCCGGGCTTCCGGCTGTTTCACCATCGCCGGATCCCAAGGCCCCATTCGCAAAAACGAACTCGCGATCAACCACTCGCTCTCCTCATCGTTGTATTCTCCCTTGGTTCGGGCTTTCTGATACTGGTTCCAATCCTTGATTCGACCGCGCAACGACGCATCGGCCAACTCGTCACCGGCAATCTGCTCAATCACAAATTCATCGTAGGATTTGTCCTCGTTCAATGCGCGGATGACATAGTCCCGATAGCGCCAGGCGTTCGATCGCTCGTAGTCGTTGGAATAACCACCAGTGTCAGCATAGCGCGCCACGTCCAACCAGTGTTGCGCCCAGCGTTCGCCATAGTGCGGACTCGCGAGGAGGCGATCGATCAGTTCACTCCAGGCTTGATCCGGGTTCTTCGCAAACGCATCGCCAAACTGTTGAATCTCCTCGGGCGACGGCGGCAGCCCGGTGAGATCGAATGTCGCCCGCCGAATCAGCGTTCGAAAATCAGCCCGTTCGGCTGGCCGGAAACCCGCTTGATCCAACGTTTCACCGATCAAGACATCGATCGGGTTTCGCCCGTTCGATTGCGGGACCGCAGGCTTCTCAACCGCTTGAAAGGCCCAGATATCTTCCGGTTGATACCGGCGATAGGTCCACTCATCGCCCAGTCCGCCGGAGGTCGAAACAATCACGCCGTCTTCGGTCACTTCCTGGCGCGAGTCCGCCAGAATCACGGCGGTTTGGGTCTCTTCGCTCGGCCAGGGCGCGCCAGCGTTGATCCAGGTTTCGACCATCGCGATTTGTTCGCTGGTTAGTCGATCGTTCTCTTTGGGGGGCATCTCGTATTCCGGATCCTCCCACTTGATCATTTCAACCAGGAGACTTTTTTGTGCATCACCTGGGACGACGACTTCGGCCCCAAACGTCTCGCCCCCCGCCAGAAGCAGGTCGCGGCTCAACATACTATATTCGCCCTTGATATCGTCCGGGTCATCACCATGACAGCCATTGCATTTCTCGGCCAGCAACGGTTTGATCTTCAGGGTAAACAGTTGGTCGATTTCGCTGAACTTCGAAGATTCAGCCTGGGCCGACAGCGCGACCATCGCAAAAACGGAAACAAAATAGTGGGGTTTCATCATCATAGTCAGGGTCTGCCTTTGAGATACAGTTCGTTGATTTCTTCGGCGGTCAGCGCCTCCGCGAATATCGCGAATTCATCAATGGCTCCATTCAGGTTGCGAACCGCAAAGTGGGGATCCTGCCGCATGGGTTCACTCCAGTTGCCGATCGAAGCGGCTCCGATTCTCACCTTTTTGACGACCAACTCTTTGGGAAGCTTGTCCCGGCTAATCTGCTCACCATTGAGGTAATGGGTCGTCGTCCCGGCATCGCCATCATAGACCGTCGCAATCTGCATCCATTGGCCGCTCAAGGCCGGCGTCCAAATCGGAGGAGAATAGGCGATGTGCTTGTCTTTGCGTCCCTTGCCCCCTTCCTGTTTTTTAACGGAGAAGAAAAGCCGCCCGTCATCCATGATCTGCCAGTGCGGCTCCTGCAACTCATGTCCGTCCGTCAAAAAGAGCGAGTTGTACCAACGGTCGAGGCTGTCAATCCGCGCCCAGCAATAGAACGTCAACGCACCATGCTCACCAGGAACGGTCAATCGAACCCGGCTTCCGGTCGGGCTGAAATCCAGCGCCGTGTTGGGAGCTTCCCAACGGCTTTCAGAGGTTTTCGCCCTCACAATCACCCCATCATTCTGTGAAGCGGATTTGTCGGCAAGCTTCCGCGACGTCTCCTGACCGGGCTCCACCGTGAAATAGGCCAGCAATCGGGAATCGCGCTGCAATTCCTTGCGATGCTGCTCCCATCGCTCGCGGCGCAACCCTCGTTCCGTCTGCATTTCGGTAATCCCCGGAAAATTCGCCAACTCCACCGCGGCCTCATCGCGCTCTCCACTCGCCGTCCAACGCAACGAATCACCATCGATGAGATGACTGACTGAATCGGCGTTCGAATGCCATTCGATTTCACCATCGAGAACGTGCACATCCGCATGCTGCGGCGTCACGTCGATCGCAAATTCAGTTCCCAGGTCAACAACGTCTCCCTTGCTGGTTTTGACGCGAAAGCCCTTGGCCGGCTCTGGAACGATGGCCCGCAACTTGCCGGAATTAACCGACATCTCCATCGCGGAATGAACCTCAAACTCAGCATCCCCTTCAAGAATCACCGTCACACCGCTGAACAACTCCAACTGCGCCATCCCCGATTTCAGCTTCACGATTCCCTGGGGAAGGAGATCCCCGCGTCGCAACTTCTGATCTTCCCAAACCGCATCGGATTGCTCTGCCAAGACGCCAAACCCGATTGCCGCTGGCTCTTGGGCAACCACTTCACCCGCGTGACCACCGCGACCAAGCTGCCAGCCCAATCCGCCGGCGACCCAAATCAAAATCGCCGCAGCAATCCCCGCAATCCAGGGGAGTTGCCTTCGGAAATTGACGAACCGAATGATGCTCGACTCAGGAACCGGGTTTTGATCGACACTTTCGAGCTGCAACGCCGTGTGCAATTTCAGCCGCTCGTAATAGAGCTTGCGAGCCTCGGGGTTCACATGCAATTCCGCCTCCAACCTGAGAAAGTCGGCTTCGGAGCAAACCCCATCGAGCAGCTCGTCGATCAATTGAATCAATTCCGCCGTGCTCATGCTCCGATCCTCCTCACTTGAAGTTTTTGCTCGATGCACGTTTGCAGCCGGTTTCGAAGCCGGTGCAGGGTCACCTTCAGCCCGCCAACACTTCTTCCAATCTCGTTCGCATATTCCTGGAGCGGCGTGTCTTTGAAGTAGCGCGTTAAAATCAACTCCCGCTCACCGGATTTCAATCCCTCCAGGCAACCCCGCAGCGCCAATTGGCGTTCGGCAAGATCATCCGCCTGCGCGGGCAACTCTTCCGCGATCATGTCTTCCAGTTCTTCGCTGAACACCAGCCGACGAGCGTCTTTGGCCTGACGTTTCCGAAAGTTGAGCACTTCGAATCGTGCGATGCTGAAAATCCACGCTTTGAAATTCGTCCCGAGTTCAAAATCGGCGCGCTTTCGCCAAATCGTCGAATTGGCCTGCTGCGCGACATCCGCTGCGGCGGTATCTCCCGGCAAAAGCGAAACCACGTAGAGCCTTAGCGCCGCCTGATGCTCGGTCAGCAAGGCCACAAACTCGGAATCTTGGTCTGTCTCGGGATTTTCCATCAGTAAACTCAACCGCAAATGCCGGTTTCGAGTCAAAGGTTAACAAGATTCTGGAAAAAGATCTCCGAGCCGGTTTCGGCTTTTGAAACGCACCTACAGGCGACCGCTGCGCTTCACTTCAAGATAGGCGTTGGTCAGCGCGATGGGCAATTCCTCGGCCACGGCATCAATCGTCACGATTCCGTGACCGTGCAGTTCCTCGAAGACGTTGCGGCGTTCCTCCAGGTAATGATGCGTCGAGCCAAAGAGCAGAGCATCGTCCAACTTTCGAATCGGGGCCGAAATACAATCCTGAACGGATTTCTCCCGCAGACTCGCCAGCATCACGAGGTGGCGCTGATGGAGAGCCTGGAGTGACGGAATCACATCGCTGGCGTCTTCGCTGCGCAAATTGGTGAGGACGACGACCAGGGCGCGACGACGCTGATAGGTCATCAATCGCTCCACGGCTTCGCCGAAATCCGACGGTTCACGACTGGTTTGATAGTCGTAGAGGTGATTGAGGATTTCGGTCATTCCGTGTTGCCCCTTGATCGGAGGAAGCCAGCGATTGGTGCCTCCAAAGCTCAACACTCCCATTTTGTCGCCCTGGCGCAAGGCAATGAAGGCCATCAGCAAGGTGGCGTTCAGGCAGTGATCGAATTGGGGAAGGTCGCCATCCACCGCTCGCATCCGGCGACCGGAATCGATCATCACAATGAGGTTCTGATCGCGCTGTTCCCGGTATTGGCGGCTGATCAGTTCCCGGCGCCTCGCGGTGGCTTTCCAATCGATCTGGTTCAACACGTCGCCATCCTGATAGTCGCGAAGCTGATGAAACTCGCGACTCATCCCCTGACGATTGCGATACTTGATGCCCGTCTTCGTCTCCATGTGTTCCAACGCGAGCAGGCTGTATTCGATGATCGGCTCGTAATTGGGGTAAACCCGGATCACCTCAGGATGCGCAGCATGAGAGGACAAATTCCACAGGCGAAGTGGAGACGCTCTCAAGAGATGAGCCTCGCCAAATTCGAGCTGACCACGTTTGAGGGGTTTCACCGAGTAGCTCACCCGCAAATATCCCCGCCGGGGAATCGCGCCTTTCCACGGCATTTGATCGGTTTCGACATCAGCCGGAATTCCGTCAAAAATGCTAACGCGCGCCTTGGTGAAACCATTATTCGTGATCGTCAACTCGATGTCCTGCGCCACGCCGAGCGCAAATCTGGAGGGAACGCTGCGGCTCACCTTCAGCGAGCGCTTGGTCGCCAGGGTGAGCATATCCAGGAGCGAAAGCAGCCCGACCCCCGCCCCCCCGTAAAGCCAGTAAGGCTCGATGATGGGCACAAACGAAGCGACAAGGCCGGTTAGACCCCAAATCAAAATCAGTGTGAGCAAACCGGCGGTAGGTCTCATCAACGCGTCAACATCAGAAGCCTACTCTCTTGGTGGCGGAACGGTTTCTCCAATTTGCCCCAGCACGTGATCGATGGTCTGGCCGCTGATGACCATCTCCGGCGAAAGCGCAACCCGATGTCGCAAGACCGGGAGAACCGCCTGCTTCACATCGTGCGGGGTAATGAATTCCCGTCCATCCATCACCGCATACGCTTTGGCGATTCGGACCAGTCCGATGGCGCCACGCGTTCCGGCACCAAGACCGACTCCCTGCGCCGTCCGCGTTGCCCGCGCGATATTCAGGGCATAACTGACCACCTCATCCACGGCCTTGACGCTGGCGACGTCATTCTGCGCTCGAATCAGATCCTCCTTCCCACAAACCTGATCCACTTCCTCGGGACGAAGGCCTCGCCCGGACGCGCCACTCGCAGACGCCGAGACAATCTGATGTTCGTTCTCGAGGCTCGGATAGTCGATCAGCACCTTCATGAGAAATCGGTCGAGCTGCGCCTCGGGCAAGGGATAGGTTCCTTCCTGCTCGATTGGGTTCTGCGTCGCAATCGCCATGAACGGAGGATCAAGAACGAAGCTTTGGCCGTCGATCGTCACCTGTGCCTCCTGCATCACCTCGAGCAGGGCGGATTGGGTCTTGGCGGGCGCGCGGTTGATCTCGTCCGCAAGGAGCAGGTTGGCGAAAACCGGCCCTTTCCGAACGGTAAACTCCTGCGCGTTCATGTCGTACAGGGTGTGTCCGGTGACGTCGCTCGGCATCAAATCCGGGGTGAACTGAATTCGGCCAAAACTGCCGCCAAAGGTATGGGCCATCGCAACGACGAGATGGGTTTTCCCCAGCCCGGGCTTTCCTTCCAGAAGAACGTGACCGCCGGAAATCAGACACGCCAAAACCTGACGAACCACTTCATCCTGGCCGAGAAAGACGCGGCGAACCTGAGTTCGAATTCGCTCCAAGAGCGCTGCGGTTTCGCCAAAAGGATGGGCAGTTGCCACGGGCACGGCGGACACGGCTGGAACCGAAACCGGTGCCTGAGGAATCGCTGGGGGCGGCGGTGGTGGGCTTGGACTCAGAGGAGTTGTTGGATCAATGTCACTCATTGGGAAAGGTCAATTTTTTGGAGGTCGCGAAGGAGTTCTTTGAGGCGGTCGGATTTTCTGACGGTCTCCGTCTGCATGGCCTTGCGCACCTTCTCTACCGGCAGACCGCTCGAATCCGCGAGGCTCACGAGCATGTCTTCGACATCGGCTTCACCGAAGGTCAGCGCTTTCTGCTGGTAACGACGCTGAATGCGCCGCCGGATTGGTCCCAGCAGCGGGCTCACACAATGATGCTTCCACAAGAATCCGCCGCTCATGGCGAGGTGCGACGTGAACTCGCGGGGCGCGGGTTCCGGACTGGGAAGTTTGGGGCCAAAACGGGGAACGCTTCGCCACAGCCAGAAAATCACGAACACCAGCAAACTGAGAAGCGGCATCCAACCATACTTCCACAGCAGCGCCCAAAACGAGGTGCGCGCGCTTCGCAGCAGCCAAACCGCGGCTGCGCCCGGTTGCAGAGTCACGATTTTCCAAAGGAACTCCGCGTGGTCGTTGTCACCGACATTCCGGTTCTGCCAGGGATAGGCGTCCGCCAGCAGGGTCAGGCGTCCCGCGCCGTAGGGATAACTGGCAAAGGAAAACCCGCCTTTGCCGCCACTCTTGATCACATCGCCCTGCAACATCCATTCCGGCTCGATCTGAAATCCCACTCCTTTTGGCACGCTCACTTCCAGCCTTTCGCCATTGACACGAATCGCTTTTGTCGACCGTCTCCGCTCCTTGACCTCGATACTCAGCCAATCCAGCAACGGTTCTTCGCTGTCCTCAAGCTCTTCCGCTTCGCTGGATTCCGCCTCCGTTTCGTCGTCGGATTCGATTCCGGCATTCCAGGCTCCCAGAAAATCGTTCCGATCCCGGTGAATGTAAATGAGGTGCCCACCTTGCTCAGCCCACTCCAGGACTCGCCAGGCTTGATTGGAACTTTCAATCGCCGTTTTGGGAACCACCATCACCACATCAAAATTCGGCAGTTCGACCAGGCTGAATTGGCGGCTCGCATCGAGTCCCATCCGGGTGAGGAACCGTTCGGCGGCGAGAAACGGGTTCACCCGAGCCTCACCGCGGTAGCCGAGTTCGACTTCCTCCTTCACCATGTCTTCCCGGCACCCCAGGCTTGAAAGCACCAAAACTCCGACGGCCGCGAACCGCGACCACCGAACCCATACCCTCGTTTTCACGCCCCTCTTCACCGCGCCTTTCGTGGGTTAAAGTCAAAGGGCCAATTTTCGAAAAGATCGCCAATCTCGGGGCTCGAAGGCTCCTTGTTGCCGTAGGCGATCCCCACCCAGATTCGCGTCAATCTGGCAAAATAACCGGCCTGCTTATCCTGGATTCCAGCACGACTCCGCTCCAAACACTCATGCTCGGTGTCGCTCTCCAAAATCGGGACATTTGCCTGGTTAATCATCCAACTGATCGCTCCGCGATACAGCATGCTGATCGAGCCCTGGCGGTCACCAGCTTCCCAGAGTTTGCGCGCCTTGCCCGCGATATCGCGCGGCAAAGACTCCCGCTGCACATTCATGCCCATGACGACTTTGGCCTTGGGCATTTCGGGAACCTCCACCGTTCTCATTCCCGACCGGGCGAGCCGAATCAACAAGATGAGAATAAAAACGACGCCGACCGCAATCAACGCGATTCGAATCAACTCCGCCAACCCGGCACCTCCGCTCCACATCCACCCGAGATCGAGCCAGCTCGGGCCCTGATCCGGACGTCCTTCCGGATTGTGCCGCCAACGGGTTTCGGTGCGGATTTCAAAGTCGTCGTGCTCAAGAACCGCCGTGATCACTTCCTTGGGATCGGACGACGGAGCCGCGTTGTCCTGCGCGAGCAACCCACTGATACCAACCAACCAAACCAGCACCAGGACCGTGAGAGCGTTCTGCAATCTGGCGCTCAGTCGCCGAAACGCGATCTCGACATCCCAGCCTTCAATCTCGGTTCGCGTGTTGAGGTAAAGCCCAAATCCACCTCCCACATAAAAGGGAGTCATCAAGGTGAGCGCGGTGAGATAGAGACCGATCCAGGTCCAGATGAAGAAGAGCGGCGCACCTTGAATCGTCTCGACAATTCCGCCACTTTCGAACAGATCAGGATGCGGCTGATACTGCGGCGGAACCATGAAGTAGATCAAAACCATGATTCCCAGCCATATGGAATGGAGAAAGATTAGGCACACGATCTGCATTGCGAAGGCGGTGCCCCCCGCCCGCTGCGAGAGAACGCCTGCCCGCTCAAAAAACTTTCGCCCACGAAGCCCTTCCAACTGGGAGACGGACATCACCAAGGTTCGCTGCGCGGTAAATCGGCGAATGAAGAGGTCCATGAACAGGTCCCGGAAAAAGAGTCGAAATCCGTTCTTCAGAAAATCCCGGGTTCGCGGCGGGTTGCCAAAGAGCGATTGGCTCAGCACAAACAGCGGAACCCGCTCGTAAATCGGCTTCAGCCACCAGATCAACACGATCGCGACATCGAGCCGGTTGTGAAAGACTCCGAGAATCACCACCCAAACCGGAATGACGGACAGCAGCCAGAAGCGTTGAATCACTCCGTAATGGCGACGGGCCAACGCCCATCCCAGATCGACCGCCTCCCAATCGCTACGCGGCCGAATCACGGCGGTTAACTTCTCAAGCTCCACGCAACGTCCCCCTTCCTGCCAACAGCAAGTAAGCCGTCATCGTGACGACGATGACCACCCCAAAGGTGTATTTCACGTTCTCGGGAAACGCGACCGGCGACCAGAAGCCTTCAATCACAGCGGCGAACGTGGTCATGAACGCGGCTCCAAAAAGGAGACGAATCGCCACGCGCCCCGACCGCACCAACGCATCTCTCCGGGAGAACCGGCCCGGTTTGATCATGGCAAAACCGATCTTGAAACCGGCCATGGCCGCGAAAATCATCCCGATCAACTCCGGCGTGGCGTGACCACTGGTCCAGTTGAGAAACTTCATCGGGTCGCCCGCCTGCATGAGGTATCCGGTTGAAGCGCCCATCGCCAGACCATTGAAAATCACAAAGAAGATCGTGCCCAATCCAAACAAGGCGCCACCGGCAAAAATCCGCAGATCAATCCCAACATTGTTGCGAATGTAAAAGGCGAACATGGCGAAGTTCGAACCAAAGTTGTCCCGCAAATCCGAGACGTCCGCATCGTGACCAAAGCCCATTTGCAACATCCGCATCTGTTCGGGAGAAAGGATGGACTCCACCCAACGCTGATCGAAATAGCTGGAGGCCACCATCGCAAAAAACGGCGCCCAGAACAGCAGCATCGTCAGCCAGAAAAGACGCCATTCCTTGCGAACGATCTGCGGCAACTCGGCCCCGAGAAAGCGCCATCCACGACGCCAGAAATGGTTCACCTCACGATGAATGTGATGGTAGCTGCGAATGACCAGGCGGTTGAGCCGCTCACTCAAACTCAGCCCATACATGCGGTGCTCCGCGAGTGAGGCATCGCTACAGGCCTGACGAAACAGCCCCGGCAATCGCTCGGCATCTTCCGGCTCCGGTTTTCCCTGGTCCAGCCGGTCCAAAACCCCTTCAAGGTCTCGCCAACGATCTTCGTTCTGATTTTGGAAGGTGTTTGAATTCATCGCCGTTTCGTCCTAGCCCGAGGTCCTGACCCACTGGGCAATCCGTTCCAGTTTCTCAACCGAAGACCGGCCTTCGGCTTGCGTCAGTGCGCCTGCCAGATTCGCCAATTCTTCCTGGCGAGGCTCCGACCAGTTCTCAATCCGGTCGGCAAACGCAACAATAGCGCCCTGTTCTTCGCGACTCAATGGATTTGGAGGATGAAGGGCGCGAATCACCGCTTCCGGGCTGGTTTCCCGTTCTTTCGGCTTCGGATCCGCATAGACGACCAGGGTTCCGGCCGCCAAATCGCCCAATCGCTGAAACGTTTTCGTCATCAGGCAGGAGGCAAGACCAATTCCATAGGTAAACGGGAGTACATCGACAAACCTTAGGACGTTCCGAATCACCGCTTGCGTCAGAGAAATTGGCGCACCGGAAGTCCGCACCACCCGAAGGCCAAACGCGCGCTTTCCGGGCGTTGCTCCTTTCGGCGAATGCTCAAACCACACGAAATACCCCCACTCGATCAGAAAAAGGGCCAACAGCAGAAATCCCTGACCGATTTGATTGCCGTCTTCCCCGCCAATCGCGGCACCGGTGATCAGAAAAATCACCACGGCCACGGCAAAGGTGATCGCCGATTTCACCAACGTATCGACCATGAAAGCGAGGCTGCGCACCGCCGGGCCTGCCACCCGCAACCGGATTTCTGCGCCTTCGGCAATCTCAATCTTCTGAAGGGTGTCGAGCTGATCCGTCACAAAGTTGGTTCCTGATGAAACCACAAAGTGCCGGATTCGCGAGAATAAAACGCCTCACCGCTAGCCCGGGCTAGGCCAAAATCGGCTTCACCACATGTCCGTGGACGTCGGTGAGGCGAAAATAGCGGCCTTGATAGCGATGGGTGAGTCGCTCGTGATCAATCCCCAACAAATGGAGCACGGTGGCGTGAAAATCGTGAATATGAACGCCGTCACTCGCGATGTTGTAGCAGTAATCATCGGTTTCACCATGGCTGTGACCGGGCCGAATCCCTCCTCCCGCCATCCACATGGTGAAGCAACGGGGATGATGGTCGCGACCGAAATTCTTGGCATTGAACTTGCCCTGACAGTAGTTCGTTCGACCGAATTCACCGCCCCAAATCACGAGCGTGTCGTCCAGCATCCCCCGCGATTTCAAATCCTCAATCAAAGCGGCACTGGGTTGGTCCGTTTCCCCCGCCTGACGCGTGATCCCGCCGGGAAGCCCTCCGTGCTGATCCCAGCCCGGATGATAGAGTTGGATGAAACGAACCCCGCGCTCCGCCAGGCGACGAGCCATCAGGCAGTTGGCCGCAAACGTTCCCGGTTTCTTCGCGTCCTCGCCGTAGAGTTTGAAGGTTGATTCCGGCTCATCCTCAATCGCGGTAACATCAGGAATGGAGGACTGCATCCGGAAGGCCATTTCGTATTGCGAAATTCGCGTATCCAGCTCCACATCGCCGGTTCGCTCCCGCTGAATTTCGTGCAATTCGTTCAATCGATCGAGCATCTGGCGACGCCCCCTGGAATCGATCCCGTTCGGACTGTTCAGATAGAGGACCGCGTCCTTGTCGGCGCGAAACCGAACCCCGGCGTGTTTTCCGGGCAAAAAACCGCTTCCCCAAAGTCGCGAAACCAGCGGCTGCCCACCTTTGTTCTTCGTCACGAGCACGACAAATGCCGGCAAATTCTCGTTCGTGGTCCCCAGTCCATAACTGAGCCAGGCCCCCATGCTGGGGCGGCCGGGAAACTGGGACCCCGTCTGCATGAAGGTCACGCCGGGGCCGTGATTGATCGCCTCCGTATACATCGACTTCACGAAGCAGAGATTGTCGGCAACTTTCGCGGTGTGCGGCAGCAAATCACTGATCCAGGCCCCACTTTCCCCGTGTTGCTGAAATTTGAAGGGAGATCCGACCAAGGGCAAACTGGCCTGATTGCCGCTCATTCCGGTCAAACGCTGACCCTGGCGGACGGAATCCGGGAGTTCCTGGCCGGTTTCCGCAACGAGACGCGGTTTGTGATCGAAAAGATCCATCTGCGACGGACCGCCCGACTGAAACAGGTAAATGACGCGTTTTGCCTTGGCCTGATGATGAAATCCGCTCTCCTGCGCCAACAAATCGGTCAACGCGAGCGAACCAAGCCCCCCGCCAAACCGTTGCAAAGCGGCGCGGCGACTCAGGCCAAGGGGGGATTCATATCCAGTGCAAGTCATCAGCTTCATCCACGAAGGAATAGCCAACATCCTATCGTCCTTACGGTCGCGAGTAAATCCCCGCTGTAGAGGTTGATCAGTCCGGGGTTTCGCCCATCGTTAGTGCAGATGCCGAAGTCGAATGCCAAAACCTGGAATTGGGGACTGATCGGGCCTGGACGATTCGCGCGGGAATTCGCCGAAGAACTCAAAACCGTCGAGCGGGCCCGGCTTGTCGCCGTGGGGTCGCGCGATGAGAAACGAGCACAGGATTTTGCCTCCGAATTCGGCTTCGAACGAGCCCACGGAAGCTACGACGCGTTCTTCGCCGATCCCGATATCGACATCGTTTACATTGTCGTGCCGCACGTGTTTCACGCCGAACTCGCAAAAGCCGCTCTCAGCGCGGGTAAGGCGGTTTTGTGCGAGAAACCGCTGACGCCGAGCGCAAGGGAAACCCGGGACTTGGTTCAGTTTGCCGAGCGGCAGGGCCGATTCCTGATGGAGGCGATGAAAACCGGATTCCTTCCCGCCATGCTTCAGGCGAAAACCTGGATCGAGAATGGAGCGATTGGCACACCGAAATTGGCCAAGGCCGATTTTTGCTTTCGTGGGCCGAGCGATCCCAAGGACCGGCTCATGAATCCGGACCTGGCGGGTGGCGCGGTGCTGGATGTCGGGATCTACCCGCTCTACCTCGCTCGCTTTTTGCTCGGAGAAATTTCCGGGATTCACGCGACCGGATCACTCGCCACGACCGGCGTTGAAGATTCCGCGGCGATGATCGCGAAACACGAGAACGGGGCTTCGTCCGCCATGACCTGTTCCTTCCAGGCGGCAGAAGCGATGGACGCCGTGATTCTCGGAACCGAGGGCGAAATCCGGATTCCCAAGTTTCACGCCGCGACCCGAGCGGAGCTTTGGCGCGACGGAACCGTGATCGAAACCTGTGACGATGACTCGGGCGGAATGGTGAAAGCCGAGATCGAAGCCGTTCTCGAGAGCCTGGATCACGGTCGGATCGAATGCCCGCAACACCATCACCACGATTCAATTCGCCTCGCCGAAGTGATGGATGAAGTCCGTCTCCAGCTCGGCTCCCAACTTCCCGCCACCTCATGAACGAAATCCACCAAAAGCAGCTTCCCGGATCCCGATTGCTCGATGCGTCGACCGCCCAATTCCGGGTTTGGGCTCCGCGACGCAAAACCGTGGAAGTCGAAATTATTCGCGACAACAGCCTCGAACATCATCCCCTGACACGCTGCGAAGACGGGTTCTTCACCGGTGAAGTGAAGGGCGCGAAGGCGGGCGAACGCTATCGCTATCGACTGGACGGCGACGTGTCGCGCCCGGATCCGACGTCGCGATTCCAGCCGGAAGGCGTTCACGGGCCATCGCAATTGATCGACGAAAACGCCTATCGCTGGCGTGATGCGAAGTGGAAAGGCCTGCAACGCGACGACCTCGTGATCTACGAAATCCACGTCGGCACGTTTTCCAACGAAGGAACATTCCCGGCAGCGAGCAAGCGACTGGATGAGTTGATCGAGTTGGGCATCAACACCGTGGAGATCATGCCGGTCGCGCAAACTCCCGGCCGTTGGAACTGGGGCTACGATGGCGTCAACCTGTTCGCCCCGGCCTGTGCCTATGGTCCGCCCGATGCGCTCAAGGCCTTTGTCGATGATTGTCATCAACGCGGCCTGGCCGTGCTGCTTGACGTCGTCTACAACCACATCGGCCCGGAGGGAAACTACCTTGCGGAATACGGCCCCTATTTCTCGAAACGGCATCGCACGCCCTGGGGCGAGGCGTTCAAATTTGACGAAAAGAACGCCGGACCGGTTCGCGATTTCATCGTCGGGAACGCGGTTTACTGGTTGGAAGAATTCCACCTCGACGGGCTGCGCCTCGACGCGATTCGGCTGATGTTCGACGATAGCCCGACGCCGATCGTTCGTGAAATCGCCACCGCCGTCGATCAAATCCGAAAAGCCACCGGGCGCACCATCCATCTAATCGGGGAAACCAACGTTTACGATAATGAACTGCTCGAAGCGGGATATGACGCGGTTTGGAGCGACGAAATTCCGCACGGAATTCAAAGCATCGTGATTGATCAGCACGAAGTGGCGGGGCGCAATTACTCCGGCCCGGACGCGTTGACCGATTGCCTTCGCGAAGGCTTTCTTTACGAATATCGCGACGGCAGGATTCATCGCAAAGAGACTGCCGCGAATGCTCAGCTATCGCGAATCGTTCAGGGACTGCAGACCCACGATCAGGTCGGAAATCATCCCAGCGGCTTGCGCATCAATGCCCTGGCCGGGCCCGACGCGCAGAAGGCGGCCGTGGCCCTCACGCTCCTGCATCCCGCGATTCCCTTTCTCTTCATGGGCGAGGAATTCGCGACAACGCCGTTCTGCTTTTTCGTCGATTACGGCGATGAACGACTGCGCAAAGCGGTCGTGGCCGGGCGGAAACGTGACTACGCGCACCAAAACTGGAAAGAGTTCGTCTCACCGGTTTCAGAGGAGGCGTTTTTGCGCTCCAAGCTGCCATCGTGTGAGGACGGCGATTCGAGCCTGCGCGAGTGGTATCGGGCCTTGCTCGGCATTCGCGAGGAATGGCGAAACGCGGGTTGGTTGAACGCGGAAAACCTCACCGTTCACCATGATCCAGAGCATCAGCTCCATCAGTTGTCCTACGGTCCGGTCTGGGTCGCGGCTCGACTCAACTCGCCAAACGATTCCGCCGATCAACCGATCCCGATTCCAAACGCGGGAGAGGTTCTGCTTCATTCCGCGCCAGGCTCGGGAAGCGAACTTCGCCCCAATCAAGCTGCCGTTGGGAGAACCGGTTAACGCTTGGTGTAACTTTCGTCGAAGTTCATCAAGGTTGAAATCAGCACCGTGGTCGCCGCAAGCCGCCCGGGCGGATGATTCCCGGCCGACGGCCTGGCGCCTGCTTTCAGAAACTCAGCCGCCTGGTTGGGATTCGCGGTGAACACCGCCAATTGCTCGTGCACCAGCGACGCGAGAATTTCGTGCTCGCGCGGTTCGGGATGCCGACTCGTCATCAGCCGAAATGCGTGCCGAATCAGTGAACTCTCGTCATCGCCGTGTTCATCCAGCAACCGCTCGGCCGTGACACGCGCGGCCTCGACAAATTGCGGCCCATTCAGCAGCACCAGACTTTGCAAGGGCGAAGCCGTTTTCTCGCGTTTCACCGTGCAAACATCGCGCTTGCTCGCGTCGAGCGTCATCATGACCGGGGCGGGCGCGGTGCGTTTCCAAAACGTGTAGACACTGCGGCGATAGAGATTTTCGCCCGTGTCCGGCTTCATCGGCTTGAATGAAACTTCAAGGTCGTAGGGTTTCACGGAAGGACCGCCAATCTTTGAGGAAAGCAGACCACTCACGGCGAGCGCATTGTCGCGAATCATTTCCGCCGGAAGACGATCGCTCGGGCTTCGCGCAAGCAGCAGATTCTCCGGATCCTTCTCGCGCATTTGCGGCGATACCCGTGAATCCTGACGATAGGTGGCGGAAAGCGCGATTTGCCTGAGTAAATGATGGAGGTCCCAACCATGGGCGATGAAATCGCGGGACAACCAATCGAGCAATTGGGGATGGGACGGAGGTTTGCCCTGACTGCCAAAGTCTTCCGAGGTCGAAACCAGACCACGACCGAACATGAGTTGCCAATAGCGGTTCACGGTAACGCGCGTCGTAAGCGGGTGAGCTGGATCGGTCAGCCACTTCGCGAGTCCAAGCCGGTTGGGCGGCAGTTCCGGATCCATTTCGGGAAGCACTTTCGGCGTAGCGGCGCTGACGGGTTCGCCGCGTTTCGAGTATTCGCCGCGTTCGAGGACAAAGGTGGGGCGATTTCCCGGCATCTCACGCATCACCATGATCTCGGGAATCGACTTGGCGATTTGGCTGCGTCTTTCGCGCGCCTTTTGGAGTTGCGGCGAATGCGATGGACGAAGATCGACCGCTTCAATTCCAGGTTTCACACCGGCAAGCGCCCCAATCTCGCCCGACGACAACAGTCCGCGGTAGACGCGAAATTCGTCCACACGTCCGTTCTTGAATCCCTTGTCTCGCATCCGCTGCCCCAATCCGACAAACGGATCACCTCCACCGGCAATCTCCCGGGTCAGATGATCGCGAACGATTTCCGTATCCGCGTTAGACCCGTTCACGAAAATCTGCAGGCCATTGGCGCGGCTCGAACCATCGTATCTCACCGCAACATGCGTCCAGGTGTTGACGGGAACAGGTTCCGTGGTCCGAACGCGAATCGCATTGCCCGGCCAAAAATGGATCAACGCCGCCGAAAGGCGACCGTCCTCGATCAAGAGCTCGTAACCACGGCTGGCCGCATCGGTCCAAGCCTTGGAACGGCGAACGACCACGGCGCGCTCTTTCACGTCCGGTGTTTGGATCCAGAGCGCGATGGAGAAGGGTTCATCGCGGGTGAAATCTCCGACGCCTTTCGGCAAATTGACGGCATCGTCTCCTGTTAGTTGAATCGCGTTCCCAATTTTTCCCGGAACGATTTGGTTGTTGGAATTGGTCGAAGCCGGTTGCTCCGCATTGGCCAGATTTTCAAGTTTCCCGCCTGCCAATTCCTCAAACGAGAGATGAGCAATGAGCTTGGCCGGTTCACTTGGCGGAGCATTCAAGATCTCCGCTTCGAGCATTTCAATTTCGCGCTCAACCGCTGCCAATGCGTCCTTCTGCCTCTCGGTCGGCAACTCCAGGGTTGGCGTCGGAACCGATGAGGTGAAAAACGAGTAGAGCCCGGCCTCGTCGATGTTGTTGAAGAACGCGCTCAGCGAAAAATAGTCGCGCTGCGTGAGGGGATCATATTTGTGATCGTGACAGCGGGTGCACTCCATCGTGAGCCCGAGAAACGCCGTCCCGAACGTGTGCAGGCGATCCGACACGTATTCGATGCGGAACTCTTCCTCGACGCTGCCGCCTTCGACCTTTTGGGGGTGGAGGCGATTGAAGCATGTCGCGAGAATCTGGTCATGCGTCGCGTTCGGAAGCAAATCGCCGGCAACCTGCCAGGTGATGAAGTCGTCGTAGGGCAGGTTCTCCCGAAACGCGCGAATCACCCAATCGCGCCATGGCCAGACGGTGCGATTGCGGTCAACCTGATAGCCGTAGGTGTCGGAATAGCGGGCGACATCGAGCCACTCGCTCGTCATGCGCTCGGCGTAGGCGTCCGAATCAAGCAACCGGTCGACCACCGCTTCATGGGCTTTCGGAGATGGATCGGCGAGAAAGGCGTCAATCTCCGCGATCGTCGGAGGCAGGCCGGTGAGATCGAACGTGACCCGGCGCAGCCACTTTTCCCGGCTGACTTCCGCCGATGGCTCGAACCCCGCGTTTTTCAGTTTTCGCAGGACAAAGCGATCGATGGGATTGCGAGCCCAGCCCTCCCCTTCCGCCGGTACGGAAATGGTTTCCGGAAGGGGGCGAAACGACCAATGCTGCTCATACCTGGCCCCTTCGCGAATCCACTGATCAATGACCTCGCGCTCGGCCTTGGTCAGCGTCATTTTTGCGCTGGGAGGCGGCATGATTTCATCGGGATCGTCGGTATGCAGCCGCCAATGAACTTCGCTTTTGTCGAGATTTCCGGGAACGATTCCAAAATAGCCGCCCAAGTCCTGAGTCGCCGCATCAAAGCTATCGAGCCGGAACTCCGATTTTTGGTTCTTCGCGTCAGGACCGTGGCATTTGAAGCACTTGTCCGAGAGAATCGGGCGGACATCCTGATTGAAATCGACCTCCGCAAAGCTGTTTCCCAACAGGCAGGAAACAAGGAGAAACTGGAACGCACGAAGGGGCATGTGCACTAATAACTGCACAACCAGGCCGAATCTTACGCTTTTTCGCCGCTAACTCCCCAGATCTTCCCGCAAACTGTAACCCACCCCACGATGCGTCGTGATTGGATCGACCGATTCATCAATCTCGCGAAGCTTGGCCCGCAAGGTTTTGATATGGGCATCGACGGTTCGATCCAGCGACGCTTCCGGCTCCTCCCAAACGTGATCCATCAGCTGATCGCGGGTGTAGACACGGCCCGGATGCTCGGCGAGCAATCGCAGGAGGCCGAATTCATAACGTGTCAGGCTGATGGCTTGACCGCGAAATCGAATCTGAAGCCGCTTCTCATCAATCGCAAACGCCGCTGAGGCGGCCTCGTCATCGACCGGGTCTGCGTTGTTGGATGAATTTCCTGACGACCGCCGCAATACGGCTCGAACCCTCGCCACCAGCTCCCGCGGGCTGAACGGTTTGACGACGTAATCATCCGCGCCCAGTTCCAGGCCGACTACGCGATCGATTTCGCCTTCCCGCGCCGTCAGAAAGATGATCGGAATTTGAGACGACTTGCGGACTTCGCGGCACACATCGAACCCGCTGATATCCGGTAATCCGACATCGAGCACAATCAGAGCGGGGTTCTCACTCTCAAACGCCTCGAGCCCCTCCCGTCCCGTCGGGCAATGAATCGGGCAAAAGCCTTCGGTTTGGAGCGAATACTCGATATTTTCCGCAATGGAAGGTTCGTCTTCGACGATGAGGATGGTCGGTTGCGCCACGCCCCAAGGTTGAGCCAATCTCGTGCGAAAGGAAAACCGAAATTCAAGTTTGCCGTCACAAAACAGTTGCCCCCTCGCGCAACTAACCCTAACGCTTTTCGCGTGTCAAAACCACTCGTTCTCATTCTCTGCACCGGGAATTCCTGCCGCTCCCAGATGGCTGAAGGTTTCCTCCGTGAAGCTGCCGGTGATGGTCTGGAAGTTGCGAGCGCCGGGTCGACCCCCAGTGGCTATGTCCACCCCTCGGCGGTCGTCGCGATGCAGGAAGTTGGGATCGACATCTCCAGTGGCACGTCCAAGCACATGAACGAGTTTCTCGACCGAAACGTGGAAACCATCATTACGGTTTGTGGAAATGCCGATCAGGCATGCCCGGAGTTTCCCGGCCAAATCAATCGCTATCACTGGCCTTTTGTTGATCCCGCCTACGCGGAAGGCACCGACGAAGAGAAAATGCAGGTATTTCGCCAGGTTCGAGACGAAATCCGCCAAGTTTTTACCGCATACGCACTCGGGCGGGTTGACGGTCGGCGTGAAGTAGGCCAGTAACGGCATCACCAATACCGCGTGAAAGCCTACCAAATTTTCCAATCCCTTTCTCCAGAACTCGGAACCACGATATTCGAGGATCTGCGGGAAAATCACCGCGATGTTTACAAGAGCATCCTCGTTTCCATCGCCCAGGAAAAACGGCTGCGTCCGGTGTTCGTCCAGCGCAAACCCGTTGTTCAGCAAATCAAGTGGATGGGCGACAGCTGCAAGTTGCGCCCCTGCAACAGCGTTGCGGAACATCTTCTCCAAATCTGGCTGCTCAAGTCGCAGCAGGAAATGCTGAAGTCGTTTCTCGACGATCTCGGAATCGAGCACGATGACGAAGGCACCGCCGAAGATTTGCCGGACGAACTGGAACCCAAGAAGCTCAAGTCCGCAGTCGATGGGCTCCTTAAAAAGTACCCGAGAGAAAACGTCGCCCTTTATCTTCACGTCTTCCAACTTCAACAATCCGGCGGCTGGTCCGAGCTTTCCGATCTCCTGGAAACAGATGATCGCCTCGCATTGGGTGAAGCCAAGCCCAAGCCCGAGCCTGAGGAAGTGAAGCCAGAGGAAGCGGCCCCCGCGACCGAAGCCGCCGCTGAGTAAATTCGGCTTGCGCTTGGCGAGACTCCTCCGGAACATGGAGGAATGAATGCTAGGTTCGGAATCGCGATGACCGTCGCACTTTCTGCCTTGGTCGGCTGTTTCTCAGAGCCCGAGCCCGACGCATCCCCGTCTGCTCCAGACTCTCCCGCCCCTGCTCCCGTGGTAACAGAGAGCTTCCCGATTACCCGGTCCCTGGTGGACAACAAGGACCGGACGATCAAAGCTCACCTGATTGGGCGTTCTGACTCGCATGTCCGATTCTATCGGTTGGGAACATCGACCCGAGAGATCTTCACCTACCCAATCAAGAATTTGTCGGTGGAGGACCAGGTATTTCTCGCCCGGCTTCCGACAACCTTTTCCCAACCGCTCGACACCACTGAGGCTCCCACCACGGCAGAAAGTGCCCGCGAGGTGCGATTGCGCAATCTGGATCTCGAAATCGCCCGTCAGGAGGAGAGAATTGAGGAAGTGCAACAACGCCTTCATCCCGACATGCCGAATTCCCAGCGGAAAGCGGTCAAGAATGAGATCATCCGCAAGGTGGCGGAGCTCAAGAAACTGGAAGAGCGCAAAAAGGAAATCCTCGCTCAACCATAATCAACCGATCACGGGTTTCCGTGAATGTAGAGAAACGTTCCGTCTTTCAGCAATCCGGTGACCAACTCCAGATCCTCTTGGCGAACCGCCGGGCAACCGAGGCTGCGGCCAATCCTCGGCCCGAGACCTTCCGCGATGTTTTGCCCGATGATTTCTTCGGAAACATACCACGCGGAATGAAGCACGATTTTGCGGTGATAGGCACGATCGTTCACCCCAGATTCGAGCCCGTGGAGCTTCAGGCTTTTTCCCCAGCTGCCACGATAGGGCGAACCCACGCGATACAACCCCAGGCTGGTTTGTTTGGATCCGGAGCGATTTGAGAAATCCGTCGCGAAAATGCCCCCCGTATTCCGGCCATGCGCGCAAAAGAAGCGTTTTGCCCGGCATTCACCCCGCTCGTAAATGTCCATCCGCTTCAGGTAAGACGGCTTCGTGAAATCAATCACGGCGAGTGTCTCGATGGATGAAACGGGAATCTTCTCCTGCGCGATCGCAGCCCAGGCCGCATCCAAAGCGGCATAACTTGGCCGGTCCAGAGCTTGATCGTAAGAGGCGACTGCTGCCTGACCGCCGCTGAGCAGGCAATAGAGTGCGAAGACCGTATCAATTCCAAAAAACATCGGGAGGGAAGCGCGCAATTTAACACTCGCCAAACGAATACGTAAATCGGGAAAATCGCGGGAGCTGCAACTTTGGAAGCTCAGCCCTGCTGATCTATTCAGCCGGAAAAACAGCGACGAAGTCCGAATTCCAACGTGCAAATCCCCGCCGATTCGTAAATCATCGCTCCATGAAACGCGTTTTGCTCACCGGAGCCGCCGGAATCGTGGGAACCGCCTTGCGTCCGCTCTTGGCCCAACGCTATGAAACGCTCATTTCCACGGATCGCGCACCGATCACGAATCCCGCTGAAAATGAAGAGGTAACGCTCGGAGACATCGCTGATCTGGATTTCATTCGGAATTTGGCGAACGGCGTGGATGGGATCGTCCACTTGGCGGGGATGGTTGGCCCGGACTACACGTTTGACGAAGTCCTCGAACCCAACATCGTCGGAACGCACAACGTTCTGACCGCCGCACGATTCGCGAACGTGCCGAACGTCGTTTACGCGAGCAGCCATCACGCGGTGGGCTTCCTTAAACGGGGAGAGTTCATCAACCACCAGACTGCGCCGCGACCGGACAGCCAATACGGCTTGAGCAAGGCCTACGGAGAGTCGGCCGGTTCGTTCTTTGCCGACAAATACGGGCTGAATGTGATGGCGATCCGGATTGGGTTTGTCGGCGACGAAGTGATCGACGAACGCCGCCTTCACACCTGGATCAGCCCCCGCGACCTGGCGCAACTCGTCCACATCGGCCTTTCGACGCCCAATCTCGGTTTTGAGCTGGTTTACGGAGTCTCCGACATCACAGAGCCGTTTTTCGACAACACGAACGCGGCCCGCCTTGGCTACCAGCCGCTCGACCGGGCTGTCGATCACCTCGCAGACCCGGCGATTCTTGAGGCGAAACCCGATCCCAATTCACCGGAGGGAATCTATATCGGTGGCCATTTCGCCGCCTAACCATGAAGATCACAGCCGTAGAACCAATCGTCCTCTCGATTCCCTTTGATGCCGGAGGTTCGGGCGAAGGCATCATGCCAACGACGTGGAGCACGCTCGATTTCTGTCTGGTCCGAATCGAGACCGACTCCGGTTTGACCGGCTGGGGCGAAGGTTTCGGCTATTTCTGCAGCCAAAGCACCGCCGCGATCATCGAGCGCTCCATTGCACCGCTTCTCATCGGTCGCGAACTGGGTGATCCTCGCGAACTCGGAGCCGAAATCCAACGGAAGCTGGTGCTGCAGGGGCGATACGGGATCACGATTTTCGCGCTTTCCGGCGTCGATCTGGCGTTGTGGGATTTGAAGGCCAAGGCGGAAGGCGTTTCGCTTGCGGAGTTGCTCGGCGGCCGGGTTCGCGAGGAGATTCCCGCCTACGCCAGCCTCGTGCGCTACGCCGACCTGGATCTCGTCGCCCAAAAATGCGAGAGCGCAGCCTCGGCTGGCTACGAAGAGATCAAGCTGCATGAAATTACGATGCCCGAAATCCGGAAGTGTCGCGAAACGATCGGGCCGGATTTGCGAATGACCGTTGATGTGAATTGCAACTGGACGCTCGATTTTACCCGCGAAGTCATTCCCGAGCTGATAGCGCTCGGCTCCCGTTGGCTCGAGGAACCGATTTTCCCGCCGGAGGATTTCCGCACCCTGGCCAAGTTGCGCGCGGAATCCGGAATGGCGATCGCAACGGGTGAAAACGCCTGCACCGCTTTTCAGTTTGAGGAGATGCTCCGTCTGGAAGCGACTGACTATCTCCAGCCCAGCATCACGAAAGTTGGAGGCGTGAGCGAGTTTTTGAAGATTACCGAGTTGAATCGGAAGATGGCGAATCTTCCGCTCATGCCACATTCACCGTACTTTGGCCCCGGCTATCTCGCGACGCTGCAAATGGCGGCCCTCGAACCGGCGTTTGCGCAATTTGAGTATCTCTACATTGAGCCGGAAACGTGGCTTTTCCCGGATATGCCGCTGCCGGTGAACGGAAAAATCCTGATTCCGGACGGACCGGGTTTGGGCATGGATCCGATTCTGCCCTAACGCAGAAATTCGAGAACCGCCGCATTGAACGCAGCGCTCGCTTCGTGATTCGACAAATGAGCGGAATCGAGCTCGATGACTCGGGCATCGGGCATGAGCCCGGCGAACTGACGCGTCCATTCCGGCGGCGTCGCGCGATCGTGCCTGCCATAAATGACGAGGCTCGGGGTTCGCATCTCGCCCAGCCCTTTCATCAAATCCATTGCGCAAAGCGCGTCGCAAGTGGCGGCGTAGCCTTCCGCCTTCGTCGCCAGCAGCATCTCGCGAATCTCTGCAAGAAGGCCCGGGTTTGAAGCTCGAAACCCGCTCGTGAACCAACGATCCAGCACATTTTCAGCGATGCAGGAAAGCCCCAGCTTTCGAATCAGGTCAGCGCGGCTTCGCAGCAAGCCGGGATCCTCAATTCTGGCCGCGCAATTCGCCAAGACCAGCTTCTCCATCCGGTCCGGCGTCTCCTGGCCAAGCCAAAGTCCAACCATTCCTCCCAACGACAAGCCACAAAACGAAACTCGCTCCAAATCGAGAAAATCCAGCAACTCGATCACATCCCGGCCAAACTCTGCAATCGACCAGGCTCCCGCCGGATGGCTCGAATTGCCGTGGCCCCGTTGATCGTAAACGAGGAGTCGAAAGCGTTCGCCCAGTTCCTCGATTTGAGGATTCCACAGGTTGTGGGATGCCCCAAGAGAGTGCGAGAGCACCAAAACCGGCCCCGAATCCCGCCCATTCCACTCGTAGAAGAGCCGCCTTTGCGCTGTCTCGAAGACCGGCATCAATACGCGGATTCTGAATTCGAGTCTGGAGCACCAGCGCGAAACTCAGAAACCACGCCCGCCGCTCCCGCCATCATCAGGCGCATGTCCGAACTTACGGAAACGAAATTGGCCCCCAATTTCCCCATCCGCTGCGCATAGGCCACGGTCGCGTTGTGAACGCCAACCCATTTCCCCTTCGCTCTCGCGGTCTTCACGATGTGTTCGATCGCTTCCACGACAGGCGTTTCCTCCTGATCGAATTTGGGCGTGCATCCCAGGGCGAGCGACAAATCCGCCGGACCGATGTAAACCGCCTTCAGTTCATCCACATCGAGAATCGCATCCAGATTTTCGAGCGCCTCCCGGCTTTCGATCATCGCGATGGAAAGGATCTCTTGATTTGCAGATTGGTAATACTCCGGCCCTTCGTAAAGCCCGACCCGAATCGGCCCGAAACTGCGGGTGCCAACCGGCGCGTAGTTGCAGGACCGCACAAAGCGCGCCGCCTCGTCCTTTGAGTTGATCATCGGGCAAATGATCCCGAAACATCCCGCATCCAGCATCCGCATGACGATCCCTTCGTCGAGCCAGGGAACGCGCGCCATCGCGACAACCGGTTTGGGCGCGGTGGAGATGGCGATCAACATTTGAAGCGCGACTTGGTAATCCGCCAACCCGTGTTGCATGTCGATGGTCAGGGAATCCCAGCCTTGGTGCGCCATTGCTTCCGCGGCAGACGGATTCGGGATCGCGAGCCAACCATTCAAAGTCGGCTGGCCCTTCTTCCAGGCCTGAATCAGGGGGTTCTTCATGGCTCGATCACAACATTTGGCAGCATTTCATTCCTATAACGCCCGACGCCTGATTCTCAAAAAGCACATTTCTCCAAAATTCGAGAATCAAAATCTTGAATATTATAATAATTATGGATAAAGTTGTCGTTAGAATCACTAAACCACTCTCAATCATGAACCTGATCTCACTTTCTGGATTCAGCTTTCGCAAAAATAATAACAACGCCTTTTCCCTGCTGGAAGGGCTCCTTGTTGTTGCGATTATCGGAATCCTTTCTTCCATCGCGGTCGTTTCGACCGGCGGAATCAATGAATCGGCCAAGCTCTCCAAGCTGGAATCGGACGTTTCCAGCCTGAATTCCGCCATCAAGATCTATCTTGCCAACGGCGGCGACCTCACGGGAGTTTCCGATCCTCAATCCATCATCGACAAGCTCAAAACGCGGAGGAGCGACAGTTCCGCAGAGCGATTCGCCGGTCTTCGCTCATCGATGGTCGACAAGCGCCTCGCGGTGGTGATGCAGTCGTCCACGGAAGCGTCAACCACCCGCACCAGAGCGATCTGGGACGCGACGACGTCACGGTTTGTCGTCAAGAAATCCGGGGCAAGCGGAGTGAGTTACTTCCGGCTGGACGACGCCCTGGCGCTTGGCGATTACGGAACCGAAAACCGGGAAGCTTCCCCCATCGATCTCAATCCCAATGATGGATGGGTTTGGACCTACAGCGATTCCAACCCGATTTCGGGACCGGCTCCAACAACGATTACGCTGGCAAATCCAGGATCCAGTTCCAGTGGCAGTTCTGGATCAACGGGCAGCGGTTCGGGCTCGAGCGGCAGCGATGGAGGCTCTGGAAATAATGGAGGAAGCAACAATGGCCATGGCAACAACGAAGATGGCGTTGATGTCTCCAATCCCGGGAACGGCCATGGCGGCCCCAACGGCTCGGACGATCCATCCGGTGATATTGACGATGAAATCTCCCCACAGCGCTTGAGTCGGCCGAACTTCAACCCCGGCAGTGCCTATCACGCGGCCTCGTCGTTTCCGTTGTTCATCTCCATCAGCAATCCCAATTCCTCGACCGTTTCCTACGTTGAGTATCGGGTCGATGGTGGAAGCTGGCAGTCCTACAACGGCTCCCCGGTCGAGATTCATCCAAACCAGCGGCTCCAGGCGAAGGCCAAGACAACGGATTCGGTCAACTGGCTGGACAGTTCCACGCGCTCCCGGACGTTCCGCCCGCTCGTCGAGAACTTCGAAGGAATGGCCAATACATATTGGCACAATCCCGTCGGCGGACCAAACCTGGTTCACCAGATCACGACGCCGGGAGACGGCAGCAGCAGCATCGTCCACGGAAATACCACGATCGTCGTCAACGGTGTCGAGCAGCGGGTCGGCACGGCCAACTCTCTTGGCTTTGAGCCCTCGAACTTCGGCGGAGTCAGCCTGGGACAGACGTTTCAGATGGGAATGCTCACCTACTACAACGGCTCCACGTTCAACCAGAGCGATGCATCCGAAGTCACCCTGCGGCTGGATCTTACCTTCAACGAGCCAGCCATGACAGCGGCGATCGACATCCCGTTCAGCCTCGTCAGCTCCCCCAACAGCGACGACCCGTTCGCCAGTGCGGACAGCGTCATCTTTACGGACCAGACCTTTAGTCTTCCGACCGTGAACGGCGTTCGCTACGAACTCCAACTGGAGTTTGGCAACATCAGCAATGGCGGCTTCGGAACGGGCTCAACCCTGAGCGCTTTCGAGGGCGAACAGGCAGCCGTTCAAGTCAACGCACGGCTACGGGCGCGCTGACTTTGCCGGCGTTTCGGAACTCCATCTCGTAAGCGCCATTTCGCCCATCGGGCTGATCAAACCTCCAAGTCACCTCGGCATTCGCCGTTCCATCCAGCGATTCCCAGGTTTGGAAACCACCAAGCGTAGAACCTCCTTCCCCGTATTGGGGAGTCTCGTTGACCAACGTCCAATACAGCCCCGCGCCGCCATAGGCATCGCGGAGTTTGATGAAATCGATCGGCGATTTTGGAAAGATCGAGTCTCCAATGCGGCCGGAAACGTGGACTTCATCGCACATCACGTCCGTCACCACTGCGGTTAAGATGCGATCCTGATCCCGAACCTGAAGGATCCGACGATGATTCGAAGCACTCTGGTCATCAGCAAGGCTCTTGAAGTTGTCGAGATAGGCCACGACATCCCCGGTCGGCTGACGAAAAAGCACCTTGGGTGCCTGATCGAATTCGCCGTAGCGTGTCGGTTCCGGCAGATCAGCCGTTTCTTCCTGGCACCCGACAAGAAACGCGGCACCGAGAGATAGAATCAGAATCGTGGTTTTCACTCCCCTTGCATACCTCGGATCATGAGGCCGGAAAAGAAGGAAATCATGGTGCCCCGAAAACCATCGTCCGCGTCAGCAGCATCATTTTCTGCCACCCGGAGAGGCGATAACGCTGATCCAGCACCTGAAATCCGCTCCGGCGCATCTTTTGAAGCAGGGCGAAGTAGATGGAGCGCATGAGTTCGCTGGCTTTGAGACAGGACCGGTCCTGGGCCGATCGTGCGTTGCGCGCATTCTCGTACCGGAGTTCGGCGCGGTTAGCCTCGAACTCCATCAGAGCCAACAGCCCCTCCCGATTGGTGCCGTTCTTCAAATCCTCTTCCGTCACGTCAAACTGCGCCAAATCCTCCAATGGCAGGTAGATCCGGTCGTCTTCCCGCAAATCTTCCCCCACGTCTCGCAGAATGTTCGTCAGCTGAAGGGCGTGCCCCAGTTCCTCGGCGTAAACGTCGCTTTCCGGTGCTTCGCAGCCAAAAATGCGAATGCTGACCAAGCCCACCGCGCTCGCGACCCGGAAACAGTAGGTCTCCAGATCCAAATAGGTCTGGTATCGATGAATCTCCAGATCCATTTCCATGCCCCGGATGATTTCGCGGACCGTTTCGCGGTCGATTTCATACCGTTCAAAAACCTCGACAATGGTGCGCTCCAACTCTGAATCCGGGGAAAGTTCGCCGGTGACGAGCTGATCCCAATGAGCCAGGTCGCGACGCTTTTCGTCTACCGGTCGATTGGGCTCGTCCGCGATGTCATCAACGATTCGGCAAAACGCATAAAACACGTTCATGTCGAGTTGGCGCTGGCGAGGCAGGCAGGCAAGGGCGAACGCGAGGTTCGATTTCGCACTTTTGGTAATTTCTTGAGCACTGGAAGCCTCCGACATGAAGAAAAAGAGTTGTTATTATAAAAATTATAATTATTATACCTAATAAGACTTCTAAGTTATCTTCACGATCTCAGCCGCTCGCAAAATCCCTGAGCTGGAGACCAATTGAAGAGCCAATTTAACGCACAAACAACTACACTTAACCGTTTTTACCTGACGGTTAATCTTCTGGAAACAATCGGTCTGGAAGCTTTCGGATTCAAATCCGGGAAACGAAAGCTTCCGGCCGATATTCTTTTGGGCCGGAAGAGGTGGGCGGAACTCCGCATTCTTCGCGAACATCCAGGAATCCCTGATTCCTAACATTGTTTAAATTTTCGGTTCTCTGAGCTTGAAATCGGCAAGGTTTTCTGAAAGAGTCAGCCCAGTTTTATAATTCTGAATGGGCCGAACCAACCAGATCTTCATCAGTGCATCGCAGGCAGACGCCGATGCGGCGAAAGCCCTGCAACGCGGCCTTCGCGGGTTTCAAGTTCCCCGAATGCTGGAGGTCCCCCGGCCCTACCTGCATTTTAAGAGCTCTCGAAAGCTTTTTCGGCACGAGGAAGAGAATCCCCGGAAATCTGAGCTTCCCCTCCACATCCTCGATCAGATCCAAAAAAGTGGAACGATGATCGTGGTTTGCAGCCCTCACACTTCCGTCTCCCGCTGGATTCGGGCTGAGGTAGATGCGTTTTACACGGCTCATCCACGCGGCCGGATTATCCCGCTGGTCATGTCTGGCGAACCCGAACCCGAGGCGACGCTTCAGGCTTATGCGAAGCCCTGTCTTCCCGAGAATCTTAACCGGACCGATGCTGAATACTGGGTTGATGCTCGCGATTGCGATTGGGAATACGCGGCCCCTGCGGCTGCGATTTCCGCGTTGCTTGGCGTAAGAATCGAAGAACTGGTCCAGCATATCAGCCTTCGCGCCAAATCCATGGGGATTCAGCGAACGCTGGCAACCGTCGCGGCGGTTCTTGTCGCCCTCGTCGCCGCCATCTGGACATGGCGGCAGCCGGTTCACGAATGGTCTTTGGCAAATTTGCCCGGGTATGAAGAAAACCTTTCGCCTCTGGTGGAACCATGGCTCGAGGCGGAACCGCCGCCAGTTTCCGCGGAGGAAGTTACCGAAACCTCTGTAGAGACACCATCGCCCCCACCCGGCCCGGTCTCCATTCCAGACGAGAACCTGACTCCAACCTCCGCAGCCTCGGCAAAAGCGGAGATGATCCCTGTTCCCGTGGAATCTGCCGACGCAGCCCAAGTCGCATTGAGAGCGTGGCTCGATCGCGCGGAGAACTATCTACCCGATCAACTTCGTGACGCTAATTTCTGGCTCGATACCTGCGAAGCCAAGCTTGGGCTGTTCGCGCCACAAGAACTCGGCCACGAACGCTATCGCTTCCATGCCCTTCGCGCGGCGATCGCGCAAAGCAGCGGCGACAAGGACGCGGCTGCGAAGCATCTGCTGACGGCGGTGGAACATTGGACCTCAATCCCGTTGGAGAACCCGGTTGGCCAGGAACGCGAGGCGTTTGAAATCCTGGCAACGGTTTCGCCCAACGAAGCCTGGCGGGAAAGCGCTTTGCGATTGGTCATCTGGATTTCCAAGCTCCGGGGCGACACCAATCGCGTGATGGTTCGCGCCGAAAACCTTATTGCGTTCGCGTCCCGGTTTCCCTTCCTCTACGAGCCCGTCGATGCCTGGCTTTCCGGCGCCAACTCAAGAGTCGAACCGGCTCCGGAACAACCGCTTGAGCTCGCCGGCCAACTGATCCTTCTGCGATCCCGCCTGGCTGAGCAGGCCGGGAAACTGACCGAAGCGCGGAAACAGCTTCAAGACGGTCGCATTCAATTGGCCAAAACGGAGAGCCCGACTCCCATCCTTCAGGCGCTCGTTGCCCAGATGGGGATTCGCCAGATTCAATTTCAGGAAAAACTGAATGCCTCCGCATTGGCTCAGGAACTGGACGCGGCACTTCCAGCCCTCCAAGCCGGCATGAGGGATGAAACCTGGACGGTCTGGTTTGGTCCCGATCTGGCCATCGCCTGGACCTTGCGCGGCGACCTTTACCTCGCGGAAGATGTGTTTGAGACGGCAGCCCAAGCCTACAGCTTTGCACTCGAATACATTCCTTCCGAATCGCGACTTGGCGAAGTGCTCCTGAAAATTGGCTGTGCCTATCGTTACTCGAACATGCATCAGGAAGCTTGGGAAGCGTTCTCGATGGCGCGAACCATGCTGAAGGAAGACAGCTCGGTCAGATTGCGAATCACGGCATTTCTCGGTTCGTCAATGGCGGCGCGCAACATCAAGACCACTACCGAAGCTCAAGGATTCCTCGACCAGGCCAATACACTCATCGCTCAGAAGGTTCCTGATTTTCGCCCACCGAGCTTTTGGAGAGAACCGTTGGAGGTTGTCATGAATCTGCAGACCGAAACCGCCATTTCTTCGGAAGAACAAGCTGCTGAAATCGAGCGGTTGCGCGGCCGAATCCAGGTTTTGGAAAACATTGCCGGTCGCAAATCGGTCGAGCAACTCCGCGAACTGCAGGGACTCTATCTCGCACTGGATCGTCTCTACCGCGAGAGCAAAGCCAAGTGATTCCAGGTTAAAGTTTCAGAACTCCAACCTTCAACGTGGCGGCGGCTTCCGCGCCGAGCAACACCACGATCGCGTCCTCACCGGTGGCTTCGCCCGTCCGAATCAGGTACACGTCTTCAACCTTGAGATTCTCGAGCTCGATGTTGCCTTCCAGTCCTTCTGGCCGCTCAAATTGCCGAAACGCTTCGTTCGCACTTTCGGTCACCTTTCCCAGCTCCTTGGCAAAATCAAAGCGAAGCGCCTTCGCCAGTTCGTTGCGCAATCCCGGTTTGAGCAACCAAACTGCGGATTTCTCCAGAATCCCCTGGGTTTCCAAGGTGAAGTCCAGATTCGAGAACGCCAATTGCTGGGTTTCCAGATCAATCATCGGCTTTCCCCGGAACAACAAAACGCCTTCAGTCTTCCGCCTCAACAAACCGCGTGTTGCTGAAAAGTCGGCGTGAACCAGCACTTCGTTGGAATCCAACACCTTGAGATCAATCTGCGACAGCCTCAGCGTATCGGAATCCCCCATTTCGATCTCGATGGTTTCCTGCTTGATGTGCTCGTTCGCAACGTTCAATGGAATGACGGCGGGAATCTGCAAATCGGAACGCGGACTAAGGTCCTCTTGAACCGTCAGATTGGAGAGCGGCTCGTAAAATGGCACCGGTGGCTCGGCCAAATGAGCGATCACCTCCACATCGATTCCAAAAACGGCCTGGATCTGTGTCTTGTCCGAGTAGTCGAGCGGACTCATCACAACGCCGGTCGGACGAATCGAAACCCAGAATGGCGGCTCTCGATCAATCTTCTCCACGCGATGCAGATCGCCCCAAATTTTCGTCAGACTGCGCTTCCAACCACTCTCTTTGTTCAACTCCGGCCCCAGCTTTGCCAGAATTTTGGCGATCTCCGGCTCAATCGCTTTCTCCAGCGAGCTGCTAATGTCGACGGAGGCGATGTTCGCCAGATTCAGATTCGCACGTTCAATGTCGAGTCTGGCGACGATGTTCGGCTCCAACGTCCAATCCTCTTCCAACTCAGGCGCGAGATTGCCCGTTACCTTGGCATCGAGGTCGACCGTCCCGCGAACAGGCGTATCACCAATGAAGGGGAGGCTCAGCACTCCCCCCGCACTGACCCGGCCACCCAACGGCGTTCCGACAAAGAGCTTTTTCCCGTCGCTCGCCATCGTGATGTTTCCCCGCTCGATGTCGAATTCAATCCAACCATCTTTCATCTGCCTGAGCAGGTTCTGATCCTGCTTGCCCTTGAATCGCGTCGGTGCCTCCTGGTTGAGGAGTTCCTGCAAAACGGAAACTGGAATGCTTGCCTCCAACGCCAGTCGCGAGGTTGAAGGCACCAATTCCGTGACGCTGCTGAGGGGCGCCCCCGTTGGCTCTGCCGGAGCAATAAACACGGTTCCCAACGTGCGATAACCAAACAACAAGGCAACGAGAAGCAGCAGAATTCCACTGATCCAAATCAGGGCCCGAAAGCGTCCTCGCCTCGGTTCTTTGGTCCTCCAATTCACTGTCGGCAAGGGTGCGACGTTGCTACTCGTGTCATGTGCGCTCATGAGGAACCCGTTTGACGGGGATTCCTCCAAAAATCATGTCACTTCTTTACCATCACGGCAACTTGATCCAGATACGCGGTTTCTCCGACACAACGAAAGACGATTCCCGGCTTCGGAACGCCAAAACTCGGATCGCTCGCGGTCAGCTTGATTCCCTCCCCTACCGAAGCCAAAACTTCGTTTCCTTTCGCCTCCAACCGAACCTCGATCCAATCGGCTTTGGACAGGTCCACCTTGGATTCGGCCAGGATCTCGTTCTTTGAATTTGGGTCGGCCTTGTCGAGGTGTTTCATGATCCTGGCACCCGCCGGGCTGATGATGAGCGAATAGAGATGGCCCTTCTTCTTCAACGTTCCGCGTTTGGGATCAAACCCGACATGGAACGCCGAGGCTCCATCCAATTTCAGCCGAACCTCGATGACTCCGTCCTGCATTGGAATTTTCCATCGACTCGCCGCCGCATGCTTGTCCGCGGCAACCTGGCGGCAAACCAGATTGCCATCCGCAACCTCCCAAACGCCAAAATTCACGCCCCAGTTCGCCGGTCGAGCCTCATCAAAATGCTCCACCAATTTCTCGGTTTCCGCCCGGCAAACGGAAACCCCAGCGACCATACAGCAAAGGAAGAGTGAGATTTTTGACATAGATGACCAATCCCCAAGAACCCGGACTGGACAACCGGATTCAACGCTCCAACCTCTTGAGGATGAAAACCCCTTCACCCTCATCCTCCCAACCTTCCCGCCGGAAATTTGCCAAGCTTTCGACGGCGGCAGCGGCAACAACGTTCGGTTTCCAAGTGGTTCCCAGCCGCGTTTTCGGCGCGAATGAGCGACCGGCGTTGGCTGGAATCGGGTCGGGCGGAAAGGGGAAGACGGACATCGAGCAATCCGCAAAGTCGGGCTTTGATGTCGTCGCTCTCGTCGATATTGTGGATGTGAAGCGGATTCAGGAGGCGGATCCGAATGCCAAGAAACTCAAATCCAGGCTTGGCTCGATGCGCTCAACCCGCGACAGCCATCCCGACGCGAAGTTCTACACCGACTATCGCGAAATGCTCGATGATTTGGGCGACAAGGTCGATGCGGTCACCGTTTCCACGCCGGACCACCACCACTTTCACGCCGCCATGTTGGCCATGAAGGCCGGGAAACATGTGTATTGTCAAAAACCGTTGACCCACGGCATCTGGGAAGCGCGGATGCTGACCGAAGTCGCCGCCAAGATGGGTGTGCAGACGCAAATGGGGAACCAGGCGCACGCCAATAGCCACATGAGACGCGTGGTGGAACTGGTCCGGGCCGGAATCATCGGCAAGGTGAAGGAAGTTCACGCCTGGACCAATCGGCCGATTTGGCCACAGGGTTTCCAGACCCCGCCGGCTGCGGAAGCGGTTCCAGCCGGAATCGATTGGGAACAGTGGATTGGTCCTGCGCCCTATGTGGATTACAGCTCCAGGATCGCGCCGTTTGCATGGCGGGGATGGTGGAATTATGGAACCGGCGCCTTGGGCGATATGGCCTGTCATATCATGGACATGGCCTACTGGGCCTTGGAACTTGGCGCCCCGACCAGCATCGAGGCAATCGAGGAAGGAAACAGCCGTTTCTCAGCTCCCATCAATTCGACCGTGACCTACGACTTCGGGAAGAAGGGCGTGAAGTATACCTGGTACGATGGTCAAAAGGGCGCGAAATTTGATCGCGACAACTGGCGGTTGATCCCCGGGGAGTTCAACCGCCCGGGCGATGACATTCTGGAAGGAATGGACTACAAAAAATATGGAAGCGTCCTCATTGGCGAGGAAGGAAAACTGTTCTTCAACCGGTTCCACGACACCTGGATCGTCAAACCGAGCAAGGCGCTGGACGGCTTCAACAACTGGCCGGAGCCTTCCATTCCCCGAGCTCGCGGCGAAAACAACTACACGGAGTGGCTCGATGCGATTCACGGAAAGATCGAGCACGGGCAATCGTATTTTGGCCTTGCCGGACCATTCACGGAAGTTGTTCTGCTGGGCTGCGTTGCCCAGCGCAATCCCGGTCAAAAGCTGGAGTGGAATGCCGAGAAGATGGAGGTGAAGGGGCGCCCGGAATTGAGTTCCCTGATCCGGCGCAAGTACCGGCCCGGCTGGGAAATCGAGGTTTAGAGCAAGCCTCGATCAGAAACGGTTTCGGCGGAATCGATTAAGGCTGGGAGACCGCCTCAACGATTTTCTGACTCCACTTGCGGAACGAGATTTCAGCCTGGCCCCATCGGCTCAGGCCGCCGCGAACCTTGTGCTTTCCGCCGCGCTCTTCGTCGATGATCGCATAAAGTCGTTCCTTGGAGGCGGAATCGAGAACCTCAACCTGGACGGTCGTGACTCCGGAACCGGGATTGTCGCCCGTCGCCGCCCAAAGCGCTGACGTTGCCACAAAAACTCCGGGAGCGTACCCAGCCAGAAACCAGGCAGGAGAATTCGGCTCCACATCAACCAACGCAGCCCGGACTTCCAAAACTCCGGGTCCGCGTGAACGCGTGATTTCGAATTTTTGCCCAAACTCTTCCTTGAGAATGGACTCAAAGCTCACGGCCAGTTGGTTCAATTCCGCACGGCTCGTCTTGTTGTCATCCTCGACATCAACCAGCACCTCGACGTCGCTGACATGGACCTTGTCGTAGCCTTTCAGCTTCGAACGATCCCCCGCATACACCAACGCACCGCCTTTGGAGGCTGCGGTGAATCCATCGTAAGAGGAAAGAAAGCTTCGCTGATCGGAATCAACGGTTTTGCAGCTGGTCAGGAACGCACCGCCAATGAGCAGCGCAACGAGGCGAAGAATGAGTGGGGAGGACACTGCGGAATTCGACGCGATTAATAATCAAACAATTCGCCGTCGTTGAAGAAGCGATTCAATTCGATTTGCGCATTCTCGGGAGAATCGGACGCGTGAACCACGTTCACCATCATGTCGACACCGAAGTCACCGCGAATCGTTCCCTTCTCAGCCTTGGTCGAGTCAGTTGGTCCCAACAGATCGCGAACGCGTTGCACCGCATTGTCGGCTTCGAGCGCAACGGCAATGACCGGCGATTTCTGCATGAAGCTGCGGACATCGGGGAAGAAAGGCTTGTCGGCAATGTGGGAGTAGTGCTCGGCAAGAATTTCATCAGTGAGCGCCAGCATCTTGGCACCGCGAATCTTAAAGCTTTCAGATTCAAAGCGTTTAAGGACTTCTCCGCAGTTGCCTTTTTCGATGCAGTCAGGCTTGAGCAAAATTAGGGTAGTTTCGGCCATTTTTCTTGTGGTTGGATCGGTCGGCTATCTAAGCAAGAAACCACTCCTTGGAAAGGGGAAATTCGCTTCAAACCTGACCGAAGCGGGCCACGGCAACTCCTGAAACTCCAACCTGGGCCGCAAAGACGGCTCCGCTCAGTGGAAATTGCTCCGTGTCGGCCCAACCACCATCCTGTGACCCCAGAGCGGTGGTGACGAAAAGCGTTTGCAGCCCTTCACCGCCGAACCAGCAGCTGGTGACCTTGGGGGCCGGAAGCTCCAAACGCGTCAAAACCTGGCCGGACTCCGGATCGTAGCGCGCGACGCAGGCACCATTCCAATGCGCAACCCACAGTTTGTCTTCCGCATCAATCGTCATGCCGTCAGGATAGCCCCAGTCTTCAGGCACCTGATTCACGGTGCGCCGATTCGAGATTTCACCGTTCGCGTTGTCAAAATCAAAGGCATCGATCCGGCGGGTTGCACTGTCGATGAAATACAGCTGATCACCGGCCGCGTTCCAACCTAGGCCGTTCGAAATCGTGACGTCCCTGAGCATCGGACGAATCGAGAAATCGGGATCGATGCGATAAAGCGTTCCCGCATTCTCCTTTCCATCCCGATGCATCGTGCCAACCCAGAGCCGTCCCGCCGGATCGCATTTCCCATCGTTGAAACGCAACTCAGCCCCTTCCGGAAAATCGAGATGCGACGCAAACGTTCCTGAAACAAACTCAAAACTCACGACTCCCGAATCCAGACACAGAAGGATGCGATTGGGATCATTCGTCAGAACCGCGGTTCCCGGCATTCCTTGAAGCTCAATTTCCTGCGTCCTGCCATCCTGTTGCCAGACCAGTTTCTTCTCGTTGATGTCAATCCAACTCAACCGTTGAACCCGCGCATCCCACATGATGCCTTCGCCAAGCGAATAGGGCCCCTTGGCAACCACTTCAAAATCCTGATTCATCCCGACATTCGAACGCGAATCGCGAGCAACATCCAGAGCAAAAATTCAGCTTTCTTCGGAGTCGTCTTCGCCTTTGCCCAAGTTGACCAAATAACCGCCGCTTTTTTCATCGGCTTTCAGACGAAGTAGTCCGCGATCTTCGGCCTCTTCCAACAACGCGTTGAAGGATCGGAATCCGTGATAGCGCTCGTTGAACCCGGGTTTGCGACGCTTGATGGCCTGCTTCACCATCGAGCCCCAGATTCGATCTTCGGTCCCCCGCTCCTCCAACATGGTCTCAACGGTTTCGGCCACCAAATTCACAGCCTTGTCCATCTTCTCAGTCCGTTCCTGTCCCCCGTTCTTTGCGTTCTTCCGTTGAGCCGTTTTTGTCGATTTGCGCGGCTTCTCTTCGCGAACCAGGTCATCGTAAAAGATAAATTGGTCACAACTGCTCACCAAAAGCTCGGACGTGGAGTGCTTTACGCCAACCCCAATCACCAACTTATTGTTCTCCCGGAGTTTCCCTACCAAGGGAGAAAAATCAGAATCGCCACTGACGACGACAAACGCATCGACGTGCGATTTGGTGTAACAAAGATCCAGAGCATCGACCACCATGCGGATATCCGCCGAGTTCTTTCCACTCTGGCTGACGTGCGGAATGTCGATGAGCTCAAACGCGGCTTCGTGCATCCCGCGTTTGTAGGACTGGTAGCGCGTCCAATCACAGTAGGCTTTCTTGACGACGATATTGCCTTTGACCAGAAGACGCTCAAGCACCTTGTCGATGCTGAATTGCGCATATTTGGCTTCACGAACCCCGATTGCGATGTTCTCGAAATCGCAAAAAATGGCCATATTGGATAGTCCTGACTGGTCTGACATTGGTTATTTTCCGATTACAAAGATGAGCAAAAGAGTGACCGTCGAATTGAGGATCAGCGCGACCAGGGTCAAGGACGTCCAAGATTCCCAAAAGCGGCGATGTTCCGCAAACCCGAATTCCAGGGCGCTTGCGGATTTGGTGGCTAAAAACTGGCTACAGGCCTCGCCAAAGGACCAGAGCTTCAAGGTGGGATGCACCGCCATCAAGGCATTGATGATGAAGGTGCCTGCAATGGTGAAACGCATTGCCGCGCCCAATTGAGATTCAGCGCTGGTGATGCCCTGATACGTCAGGATTCCCGCCGAGACCAGCATCGTCAAGACGATCGCAAATCCCATGAACGCCAGGAACGTGATCCAGGGCCGGATTTGCCGGACCGCTTCGAGCATGTAGGCGGTCGACTTCATTTGACGAGAAAGAAGCTGAAGATTCCGCCGATCACGAGAACCGCGGTAAAGGAGCCACCAATCAGCACCCAGATCCCGCGCAGATAGCCCACGACGAATTCCAGATCGGTCTCATTCTGGCTGGATTCGAGGGAATCGATCGACTTCATGAATCGCCCCATGCGAAAGCCAATGGCGCACAAAATGGTGAAGGCGATGGCACATGCGGCAAGCTGGACCGCCAATACAAACACGCCAGCGCTCAAGGTTGCGGCTTCTGCGCTGGGACCACCGGCATCGGATCGAAGGTTTAGAACCAGCCATGTCGCGCCAAGCGCGAGAAAAAGAAATGCGGCGAAAAACTGGATGATGCGGGCAAACGAAAGCGACTTCTGGGTCCGAACCAATTCATCAATCAAATCCTCGGGAACACCAGTTGCCGTACTGCTTAGTTGAACCTGCCTCGGTTCGATGCGCCCCTCACTCCCGGCCTCTTCCGTTGTCTGGCTGGTGGGGTGACGCTCCTTGCGGCGACGAGCCACTTTTTTCTTAACCTGGACGCGTCCTTTCCGAGCAGCCATCCCCTCTATTCGCTGAAGTAAAGAATGCGACCGCAGTTTTCACAGTTGGCGACCTCTTTCTCGGCTTTCGCCTTGATCACCGTCGAGCTTGTGACCCTTAGATTACAGCCTTTGCACTTCCCGTTCTCCAACGGGACCAATGCGGCATCCCCCTTTTTGACGAGCAGTCGCTCATAAAGACTGAAGAGGAAATCGTCCTCGACCTTTCCGGCAAAGTTCCGCTTTTCCTCTTCCAGCGCAGCGACGGCCGCTTCGTCATTCTTCTTCCGTTCGGTGAGCTGGGAGACTTCATGATTCACCATCTCCTGCGTCTTGGCCAAGTTCGCTTCGGCCTCCTCAAGTTTTGCCCGAATTTCCTCGCCACTCTCCATCAACTCCAACTCTTGATCCTCCAACTTCTTGATTTCGTTCTGGTAGCGCTCCACCTCGAACCCGAGCGCCCGAAACTCCTCGTTTTTCTTCGTCTCGTATTGCTGGTGGCGCAGCTTCCGAATCGTTTCCTGTCTCGTCTCGACATCCAACTCCAAATGCTTCGTCGCCACCTCGACCTTCTTCCTTTCCGCCTTTACTTTATCGAGGGCTGCCAGATCCGCGTTAAGCCGTCCCCTCGCCTGCTCTGCCAATTTCGGGATATTCGCCAGTTCGCGTTTGAGAGAGAGAATTTTCTGATCGCGATCCTGAATCAGGAGAAGGGTTTGGATATCTGGCAGCATGAATTTATGAAGACGACGGCAATCTTACCAAGTTCTCAGGCACTCGCAACGCAGCAGTGGAGAATTCATTCACCGGGAAATGCCTCATTCTTTCCGCTCCTTCGAAACCTTGCGGATATCGGCTTCCTTTCCGTAAATGATGGCCACATCCCCTGAATTCAGAACTTGGTCCGCATTCGGCGTTCCTCGAAATTTGCCTTTGGTATCGGTAACGCCCAAAACAATCACCCCATGGTCCGCAGGCCGGCTCTCGCGGAGGCTTCGCCCCTCCAAGGCGCTTCCCTGAAGGATGTCGACTTCACTGATACAATAGCCAGCTTCAACCTGAAGGAGCAGTTCATAGTCCAAGGCTCGAACCATACCAACCTGCTTCAAGGTGGCATGAATCAACCAATCCATCACCCGCTTGAGCAATCGCAGCCTCAAAATCAGCAACAACGCCACGACACCGCCCAGAATGATTCCGATCTTAATGAGCGTCGGCTCCGTTCCCTTGGTTTCGACAAAGGTTACGATCAACGTCGCAACCGCTGAAGTCAGCCCCACGTTTCCGGCAAGAATGAGATCCCTGATGATGCGGCGGCGAATCGGGTGATTCACAACCATCTCCGCTTCACTCGTCGTGAACCCAACCCCAAAAAAGGCGGAGTATGCCTGAAAGCTTGCGGTATCCCAACTCAGCCCAGTCAGCATCAGCGCATTGGATCCGAAACGGACCATAATGAGCGAAACGACAACAATAATAAGAAGAGCAATGAGTGAACCCATTCCACATGATAGAGCGTTTCGTTTTGCCGAGAACAAAAAAATGGGTTGAAGAGTGGTCGGCTCGCATTAGCTTTCGCACCCGTTTGCGGTCTGCGTTCAGCAGATTTCTCCCATTAATGTGGGGCATTAGCTCAGTTGGTAGAGCGCCTGCATGGCATGCAGGAGGTCAGCGGTTCGAATCCGCTATGCTCCACCATTTTTTTCTTTGGCATTTTTCTCTTTGGGACAGGCAGCCCCATCAATATCACTTCACTCAGGGAGGGAAGTTGACTTCGGCCAAACAGCTCGTTTTCGAAGTGCCGCCCTACTCCTCGATCGCGGAAAGGATCTTATCGACAAAGCCTCTGATCTTTCTCCGCCTATTCTCACTTACATTGTCGAGATCGGCTTTTGCGCCATTTTCAGCAATCACCGGTGTATCAATGTCTTCGTAGATGACGTTTTTGAGTTCCCCTCGCGACTTGGAATTGGTCATCTTCAGGATGGAATTGCCGTTGCGGAAGCCTGAATTCGAAATCGATACCCGGTAATCCAGATTTGGGCCGGTTCCCGTGGTTCTGGCAAACCGGCCAAAATTCTGGCCGTAGCACTCATCAATCACCAAATTGGTCACCGCATTGATTTGAACCACCTTGTCCGCCGCCTTCAAAAACGAGCACCGTGAGATGATCACGTTTCCTCCACTCCCGCTTTTGATCGTCAAGGCATCTTCGCCGACATCGCGAACCTGGATATTCGTCAATCGAGTGGTTTTGCCATTTGCCACGATGATGTGAACTCCATCAGCAGAAGGGGTGTCGAGGATGATATTGCTCAAGGTCGCGCCCGGCTCCAGGATGAACATGGGTTTCTGGGATTCCTTTTGAGACCCATCTCCCATGAGTTTCCGATCCGCCACATAACGAGTGAATTTCCCGCTGGAAAGTCGCCCGTCGATGGAATCCCCTGACTTGACGACGATCGGGCTGGTGATTTTGATCGTCTTTCCATACTGCTTAAGAGCAGGGGTGAACAAATCCTGGCCAAGAGCTGGAGTAACGAGCAGGACAAGGCCTAAAAAGTAGCGGGTCATCGGTTTGGGAGGAACGTTTGGGTTTGTGTGGAGCTTTGACGTAAATCAATTCGATCAAATCAAGTGAAAAGGTTTTTTTTGGCAATGGGATTCTCAATGCACCCGGTCGGTTTTGTAGTAAACTCCCGATTATGGTCGATCCTTTGCTTCAAGAACTGCAACGCGACAGTCGAGCCAGTTCCGGCTCGCTCGCTAAGATGTTAAATCGGGAAGAGGCTGCGGTGGAAGCCCAAATTAAGGAATGGGAAAAGGATGGCACGATTTTGGGGTATCAAGCGGTCGTCGATCCTGACCGTGCCGGCGCCACCCACGTTACCGCTTTGATCGAGATCAAACTGACTCCGGAACGAGATGGCGGATTTGATCGCATTGCACGCCGAATCGCAAAATTCGACCGAGTGAGCAGCTGTTTTTTGATGAGTGGAGGCTATGACCTGGCGGTCACGGTGGAAGCGGAGAACCTGCGTGATGTCGCGCTCTTCATCTCAGAGAAACTCAGCACGCTGGACGGAGTCCTTTCCACAGCGACCCATTTCCAGCTGAAAGTTTACAAGCAAAACGGGTTCCAAATCGAGACCGAGCTGGAAACCCAGCGCCTCGCCGTCGCCCCCTAACGACATCCCTAAAACCGCCAGCCCGTCCCTCGTTCCGGAACGCTTGCTTCCCGGTTTTTCGCCTCAATCACTCCTTGAATGATGCCTCGATGGTCCTGCCTCGGTAAAAATTCTGGTTCCTCGTTGATCGAAACTTAGGACTCTGTAGGGTCCCTAACGAACCCGTTTCACGAGCGTATGAAAGTATACTTTTGGGGAACTCGCGGCTCGCTGCCAACTTCCCACGCAGCTCATGAAATTCGCGACAAAGTAAGAGCGGCATTGCTTGCCGCAAGAGGACGCAATTTGGAATCGGATGACGATCTCGACCGCTTTATTGACGAATTGCCCTTCGCTGTAGCTGGAGACTACGGAGGCAACACCACGTGTTACGAGATTCAAGACGACGACCTTTCCCAGGAATACGTCCTCTTTGATGCCGGTTCCGGAATTCACGAGTTCAGCAAGCGCTACATGGCGGCGGGCAAAGAGGGCGAAAAAGCGATCTTCCACATTTTCATCTCCCACGTTCATTGGGATCACGTTCAGGGGTTCCCCTTCTTTGCTCCCGCCTTCATCCCCGGCAACCGAATCGTTTTTCACGGCCATCATGCATCACTGCCTGATGTGTTGAGATATCAGATGGAACCTCCATTCTTTCCGATACCAATCGATGCGATGGAAGCCGATCTGGAATTCGACATTCGCCCGCCGGGAACCGCCTTTTCGGCAGCAGGCTTTGAAATTTCCACCATCGAGCAACAGCACCCGGGAATCGCCTACGGCTACCGGTTTGAAAAAAACGGAAAAGCGATCGTTTTCTCAACGGATTCCGAGCATCAGGAGGGAACCAGCCAGGAGAATTATCCGTTTGTAGAGTTTTTTAAAGACGCGGATCTGGTGGCTTTCGACGCCCAATACAGCTACGCCGAAGCCTGCATCCTCAAAAAGGATTGGGGACATAGCAGCAATGTTGTCGGAGTCGACCTCTGCCAACGTGCGAGAGTGAAAAACCTTTGCATGGTCCACCATGATCCGGAAGCGACCGACGAGTGGCTCGACACCTTTCTCAAGGATTCGCTGACCTACCGAGACATCCAGAACCATGATGGGCCCGACCGGTTTCCGACCAAGATCTACATGGCTTCCGATTCTCTCTGCGTGGAGTTGTGAGGACTTCCAAGTTTACTGAACGAACATGAACTGCTGGGTGTTCAGCAACGCCCAAACGAGCGCTTCATACGCAGAATCGCCGTTGGCTTCCACCTCGGCCATGGCAAGGCTCATTTCAGAATCCGTGGGCTGGCGTGTCAGCATCGCTTGAAAGATCATCCGGATTTTGTCCTCCGAGTTCCCTTCAGCATGAACACGGTTGCCAAACACCGCAAACTCATTGGTCAGCGCTTCCACAATGTTTCCATTGAGCAAATTCAAGGCTTGGGGAACCGAAGCGTATTGGGACGAATTTTCGATCACTTCACGATCGGATTGTCCGAACTCCCGCAAGAAGTGCCCGCGAGGAGCCGGTGAAGTCAACTCCGATGCCCGCGCCATATTGGCAACCAGCTTGGTATACATGCTGTAGTCCGCTTTCTTGGCAGCAACCCACTTCTTCTGCATGTCGCGGGGCAAATCAGCTGGAGGCTTGGGGAACGTTGGCTTTGGCAGTTTTGTGAGAACCGCAGCACCACCCCCGGCCGCACCTTCCGCCATACTCATCTCCCCACCCATGCTGCTCATCGTCATTTCACTCATTCCGAGTGCAGCCAGGAGATTCTCACCATCAACGGCCTGGTGGAGTTTCTTGAACCCAATGTCCGATACAATCTTGTTCAGTTCTCTTGACAGGATGCTGAGCTCGGACCGTTTTTCCTTGTAGAGTTCATTATTCTCTTCTTCGCGGGCCTTGTAGAGCTCTTTGCGAACTTCATCGATCTTGGGATTGATCGTGCTAACCGCCTCTCCAATTTCCTGGGTCATCGCCAAATACTCTTCAGGAGAAATGTCGGCGAGACTTGAATACATGAGTCGCAGCTTCTCGATACTGGAAAGCTGGGTCTTCAAGCGCGGGCTATAGCTATCCGCTTCCGGAAGTGCCAAACCGACGATCGAATCCCACATTTGCTCTGCGGTCATCCGGCGAAGAATTGGCCCCTGGAAGTAGTAGGGAGCCCCCATGACGATCTCTTCATTATTTGCAGTCCGCTGATAGGCCTTCGTGTTGTATAGAATTTTCAGATAGCCTCTGATGTCGTAATCCAGTTCCCGCATCAACTGTTCCAAATACTCCATGAGCGGCTCATTGGATACCTTCGTCAGGTCCGTCAACTCATCGACAGGCTCAAAAACACCCAATCCGAAAACCTTCTTCCAAAGCCGATTGGCGATCACCTTGGTAAAGGTGGGATTGTCCTCTGCCGTCAACCACTCGGCGTAGGCATCGATCGTTTCCCCTGAAACATTTTCGATATCGATATCATACCCAAACATCGTATCGGCGGAGACAACATCATGGGGTTTTGCATCCGTGTATTGATAGTCGTGAGGCAGCTTCAACACGGCGTTGTCTTTGACTGAAGTAGTCGTGTATCGCACGCGTTGATAAAGGAGCCTCTCGGCATCGCGAATTGCCTGGTATTCCTTCTCAACGCTTTCCGTTGCCTTCATCCCGATTTTGGCGGCTTTTTTGAACTGCTTGTCCGTCATTTCGTATCGGTCGAGATACTTCTGGTAATTCTTGCCCTTCACATAGCGATCCACATCTCTCTCGCGGTAAAACACCGGAAATTTGGGTGCCCACTCCGAATTGACGTGTTTGGCAACGGCCTTGCGGAAGGTTTCATTGCGCTTCTCGCGAATGTAGGAACTCATCGCCGACCGATTTTCCACGCCGTAGCCGTTTGCGCTCATTCCATAGCTGAACGCGGCCATTTTGTAGTAATCCATCTGCGTCCACTTATCGAACGGATGGTTGTGGCACTGGGCGCACTCCAGTCGAGTCCCCAGGAAAATTCGAACCGTATTCGACATGTTGTCGAGCGGCATTCCGCGATCACGCTGGTAGTAGCCCGCAGCTCCATTCTCCCAAATGTGACCTCGCCCGCGAACCAACTCGTAGACGAACTTGTCATAAGGCATGTTTTCCCGCAACGCCTGCTTGATCCACAGTTGGTAAGCCGCCTCAGCCTGGGCACCGCTGTTGGTCAGGTTGCGATTCACCCGCAGAACGTCGGCCCAAAAATTGTAATTGTGAGCGACATACCCCTCGCCGCTCAGCAACTGCTCAATCAAACGCTCACGCTTGTTGTCGTAGTTTTCGGCATGAAAACTCTCAGCTTCCTCAATGGTTGGAATTCGACCGATGATGTCGAGATAAGCGCGTCGAACAAATGCGGCATCATCAACCGCTGCGTTCGGCTCGATCTTCTGCTCCTTCAACTTGGACTCAACCAGGTAGTCAATTCGCTGCTCGGGCGTCAATCCCTCCAATTGGCGGGCACTCATGGCGCCGGAGGTGTTGGAGACGTTTGGACCTGCGATGATTGAGCCGACCGAAAGCAGTGCCGAGAAAAACAAGAAGAATGAGGATCTCATAAAAGAAAAGGGCTTGGTTCGCTGCTTAAAGCACCGAACCAAGCCCTGAAATCTATCAAGAGAACTCGAGGAGAACTCTAAGCCTGACCGAAAATACTCTTTCCAGTCGAGAGCAGGTCGTCACAGGCAACTCCAATTCGGTTTGCCATGCTCTCTTCTCCCTTCTTGAGATAGGCGCGAGGATCATAGGCCTTCTTGTTGCCGACTTCGCCGTCGATCTTCAAGACGCCTTCGATGTTCTCGCACATGTGGCTCGCGATTGGTCGGGTAAACGCATACTGGGTATCCGTATCCACATTCATCTTCACCACTCCATAGTCGAGGGTCTCGCGAATTTCCTCCAATGAACTTCCGGATCCACCGTGGAAAACCAGGTCAAACTCCGCCTCTTTCCCATACTTGGACATGACGACATCCTGACCTTGCTTCAGAATCTCCGGCTTCAACTTTACGGCGCCGGGCTTGTAAGAACCGTGAACGTTCCCGAAAGTCGCAGCAAACGTGAAGCGACCAAGCGAATGAAGTGATTCGTAAACAGCGAGCATGTCTTCCGGAGTCGTGTAAAGCTTCTCGGCAGGCATGTCCTCCGTGCCAGCGGCACCGTCTTCTTCACCGCCAACAACTCCAGCTTCCACTTCGAGGATGATCTCCGCTTCGGCACAGATTTCCAAGTACTCCTTTGAAATCGCCATGTTCTCTTCCAAGGGAAGAATGGACGCATCGAGCATGTGGTTCTGAAAGAGGTTGTTCTTCCCTTCTTTCCGGCGCGCGATCGTTGCGTCGATCAACGGCTTCAAGAACTTCGGCGCCATCTCGGGCTGACAGTGATCGGTATTCAACGCGATGAAGACATCATATTGCTCAGCCAGGGCGTGAGCGGCTTCCGCGAGAACAATCGTTCCGAGCGTTGCGTTCTTGTGATTCAGTCCCGAGATAAATTGACCAGCGCCGGTTGAGAACTGGATGATTCCGTCAGACTTTTTATCAGCGAACCCTTTCAACGCAGCATTGAGAGTTGGAATGCTCGAGCAGTTGATCGCTGGATAGGCATAGCCACCCTGCTGAGCGGCATCTAGCATATCTGCGAATTGTTTTGGTGTGGCGATAGGCATATCGCGGCGAGTTTAATCCGGTTTCGGGGAGCGTCAAGCGAGGGCTTCGGGATGCTCAGAATCCTAAGCGGGCAGGCAATCAATGCATCCTGACAATGAGCTTTCAGTAATCTCAAACAATAAGGTTTTTACAATATTTGACTTGAAAGAATTATTAGTTAGAATTAACTATCCTACACCGCTAACCAATACCCCGATGAATCACATGCTCCTCATTACCGCACAACGTTGCGGTTTGAACGATAGCTCCAAAGTTGCCCAGCTTGTCAGGGCAGCAAAAACCAGCAATCGCTCAGTGATCGATATGTTTCTGGAGTCCGGAGAACTCAACGAGAAGTCTTTTCTCTATCAGCTCTCCCAGAACTTGATGATGCATTGGTGGGAACCTGAAATTGGTTGGAACTGGTCCAGCGAATTGGCGAGCGTGATTAGCAAAGAGAACGCTGAAGAATGGCAAATTGTGCCGTTCAAAACAGAAGAATTCCGCAACCCGGCTTCTCGCGAAATTCATATTGCCTCTTATCAACCTGTTGATGAGGATGCGATCATCCAGCACCTCAACCAACGGCAAACCTCGCGGGTCATCTTTTACCTCACAACACGCGATGTTGTCAGCAGCGGGCTCGAAGCAATCTACGAGCCCGTAGGTCTTCCCGCCTAAGCTAGCGAGACCCGCCCCGCATTCCGGACTGGCGCTGATCAAACTCGTTGGGATTTCGACACGCCTGTCGGGCGGTCTCCTCACTGATTACCCCAGATTTAAACGATGCGATCGCGGAATCGATGAATCGTTGCGTTCCGAGGGAGCTTTCCCGTTCCATAAACTCGCCAATTTGGCCAAAATCTCCCTTGAGCAGCCATCGACGGACGCCGCCTGAAATTTCCAAGTGCTCCGTTAACAAATGTAGACCATTGCCCGTATTGGGAACCAATGTCTGACACAGCGCCCCGACAAGCTGACTTCCCAAGACCATCAACGCGCTATTTCTTTCGCTTTCAGGGAAGAGGGCCAATATTCGCTCAAACGTTTCGGGAACATCCGCAGCGTGAAGCGTGGCAAACACCAGGTGCCCCGTTTCACTGGCCTGCATCGCGATCCGAGCCGTTTCGACATCGCGAATCTCTCCGACAAGAACGACGTCCGGGCTTTGTCGCAGCGCAGCCTTCAACCCCGAGGCAAAAGATTCCGTGTCGGTGCCAACTTCGCGCTGAGTTACAATACAACCGGAAGGCTGAATCAGATACTCGATGGGATCTTCAATGGTAACGATATGCTTGCTCTGGTGATGGTTGATCCAATTGAGCAACGCGGCAATGGTCGTTGATTTTCCGGACCCCGTTCCCCCAGTCACCAGAATAATCCCGCCTTTTCGGCCTCCCCAGTCTTGAAGCAATTCGACAGGAAGCCCCAAAGAGCCAAGATCGGGAATCTGCGTTTTGATCGGACGCATAGCCGCGGCGAGCATTCCAAGCTGCCGGTGCAGATTAACCCGAAAACGCAATCCCGAGGAGCTTTGCCAACTGGCATCATGCTCGTGCAGAGATTCTGGAATACCTCCACAGGCTTGCCAGAACAGCGCCAACTCCTCAGAGCTTATCGGTTCTTCAGAGAGAGGCCGAATCTTTCCAAGTTCCCGAAAGTGAGGAATCTCGCCCGCTTTCAGAAAAATGTCTTCAGCTCCATGCTGCACCGCAAGGGCGCAGAGTTGATCGATTCGGGCAAGCATGAACCAGCCAATTACCGCTTCATTTCTACCACAAAAATCAGCTGATCATCGCCTTGAGCCGGGCCTGCGAAGAAAATAGGGCTATCGGACTTTAAAAGGACATCCGTCTTCACGACCACATTCTCCTGCTGCCACAACTGGAGGTGTAAACTGCGCCCCCCTTCGACAATCCCCTTATAATCCACACGAAGGAAGAGTTCACTCGAAGGCACAACCCAGGAATGATACTCTTTGCCGATGGGTTGGGTGTGCTCGCCAATGATTTCAAACGTGGAGAAGTCGAATGACTTTCCAAGCCGGCCAGCCAAATCCTCTGAGACTTTACGGTCGGATGCCGAAGGGCTATCCGTCGCACGAATCAGGGCGCCCCATAGCTGGGGCGCCTCAGAAGATTCATCAGTTTGAGCAGCAAGGTTGAAACAGAGCCCCAACCATGCGCCCAAGAAAATGAGGTTTCGATTCACAATCCAGCAGTAATCGTTAGTTCGTGAATTGTCGGTGTGCCATTTGCATCCGTGGTCAACATCAGCAAGGGCTTTCCATCAGGAGAAAAGACCGTTGTCGTTCCGGAAAGCGGATCGACCTCACTCTGCCCGGGGAAATATCCGCTCACTTCATGGTGGGCAGACAAGGCTTCCATTCCCTGAATCTCGAACACAGCCGCATTGGCATTGCGATCGAAATGCGTATCCGCAGTGAACGACTCATGGGGAACATAGGTGCTCGTAACCTGAGTGCGCTCGCCATTCATGCTGGCAACCGTAACAAGGCCGATACAAAACATGGCGACGCCCATCGCGGCGGCACCACTCAGAATCTTAGTCTGAGAGCTGAAAAAGGAGCTAAAGAAGTGGGAGAGAGTCGGAATCACCGTATCAAGAGTGATTGAATCGAGCTTTTGCCCGGCAGCTTTCCCTTCTTCCTCAATGCGATTCATAATCCGATGGTTGAAGAAGTCTCCATAGGGGACTTCAACTTCCTTCGGGAGAGAATCTTCCATCATCGCACCGAGCTGGTGCATGGATTCTTTTTCTTCAACGAGTTCAGGACGGTCTTCGAGTAGGTCTGCAACATCATCGTCCGATAGTTCGCCGTCGATCCACCGCATTACGCGGAAATCTTCGTCGGTTAGGTTCTTCATTGTGTACTTGGTGTGTAAGCGTCTTTCAGTAAGACTTGTAGTTTCTTGCGTGCGTAGAAGAGGCGCGACATCACGGTGCCGATGGAGCAACCGACATGATCCGCGATTTCCTGATACTTCAGGCCATCGACCTCTTTTAGAAGGATCACCGCGCGATGATCCGGCGATAGTTTCTCGATCGCAGCTTCAATCCGATCCCGAAGCTCACCCTTTTGCGCGTTCTCGTCAGGCTGGTTTTCGCCTTTCGGCGCAGTCGGTGCACTGAGTTCCATGGAGGAGCGGACATTATCGTCAAACTCCGTGCCATCTCCGCGCACTTTCTTTTTGCGTAGCCAGTCGTAGGTCACGTTGTGGGCAATCCGGTAAAGCCAAGTGTAGAAGTTTGATCGTGCTTCGAACCGAGGCAGGGCTTTCCATGCCTTTACGAATGCATCTTGAGCTAGATCCCAAGCATCCGCTTCATTGTGGATCATGTTAACGATCATGGCGTAGACTTTGCCGCGATAGCGAGTAACTAACATATCGAAGGCTGCCATATCACCTCCCTGGCTCCGTGTTACCAGTTCAGCGTCAGATGGTCCTTCGTCTGCTTCTGACGCGTTTGCCTTTTTCTTATTCGATGTTGCTGGACCTTTTTTCATAGGAGGACACGAAGAATCGACCCACGGGGCCGGAAGATCGGCGCCACATTAACACAGGTGGGAAAATGTCGATGATATTCTTCCGAGGAATTTAGTTTTTCGTTCCCCGTCCACGGTTCAGCATGGGATCGAGAGTGTTCGCGATTTTCATGATTCAAATCACCAAAACTCTAATAAAAACGACAATCCAGAACCACCTCAAAGTCACCAGGCATCCTGATTTTCCCGTAGTGCGCTTAGGTTGTTCCTTGCATGGTTTGGGATGAGTTTCGCCAACTGGGCGAACTGCGTCGTCAACCTCCCAAACCTATCGCACGTTGGTCAAACAAGACCTCGCCCGGCCCCTTGCCACTGCCCGCTCACTGATTTGAAACGCCCTACGGAATTTTCTGGCTGCCGCTGCGAATCTCGATTTCTACCCGGCGATTTGCCGCTTCCAGAACGCGGTCGCGCGCATAATCGCCAGTCGGCATCACCAGCGGATTTCGAGCTCCATATCCAATTGCACGGATATCATACTGATTGAGCCAGAGTGATTTGACCAGATAGTCGCGAACGGCTTCTGCCCGCAGCTGGCTCAATTGAATGTTGTTGATCGGGCCATCCTCGACCCCCACTTTGGGTTTGAAGGGAATGGAATCGGTAAAGCCCTTGATGATGAACTGAGACTCCTTGTTGTTGGTGATAATAATCCCCAGACGCATCAGGCTCAGTTTCGCCTCCTCCTTCAGCTCCCACTGACCAAACTCAAAAAGGAGATCGGTCGGAATCATCGCCTCAGTCCGCTCCGGAAGATTCTCCCCTTTCCCCATCAGTTCTTCCAGGGTGCTGAAGCGCCCCTTAATGTTGGCCCGGGCCTGGCTGCTCATTCCCTTGGTCATCGCATCAATGAGCTCATCGGAATTCGCACCATCATTTCCAAAATCCCGTTCCTCAATGATCAACGACTTTTGATTGATCGAGACACGAGACGCTTCGGCCAATTTTTGGCGCATGGCCCCCAATTCTGCTTCTGAGGCCTGCGTATCGATCTTTGCATCGAGCGCCTGAACGTTCACGGATTGGGGAACAATGGGCGATTCCGAGGTAAACAGATTCTTAATCGTGTCGGTCTCGGGGGTCAGTTTCACGATTTCGGGAAACGATTCCGGCATTTCCGGAGGCTCCTCATCCCACGTCAGGTCGGTATCCTTGGTGGGAGCGGTCTCCTCAATCGGGGCTTCCTCGGCAAAAATTCGTTCCAAATCCGCTTCATCAACCACGGTTCGATCCCGCGGGGAAGTGTTGATCTGGATCGCCTCTGCCGCCGTCTTCATCATGACCTGAACCCGCTCAAACATGAGAAAAAGCCCGAGATGAACCAAAACAGAAAGAAGAACCGCAAGGGAAACCCAAACGCTGTAATTCTTCATCGGCTGGCTCTTGTAGCCGGCTGCATTTTTGGCCGATTGCCAACTATACTCGGAACTTTGCATACAAATGCGGAGGTTAAGACTCGGACGAGATCAGGCTAGCAGACGTTCAGTTTTCGGGAAAGTTCATTTCCATGTTGCCAGAAAGGCAGCGGAGTTGTTCAGTTGCGCGCCCAACAGTCATCCACCTTCTAACATGTCGCAACCAGCCAATTCAGCCAAATCAATGGAGAAAATCGTCAGCCTTTGCAAGCGACGCAGCTTCATCTTTCAATCGGCCGAGATTTACGGAGGACTCAACGGTTGTTGGGACTACGGTCCGCTTGGAGCCGAATTGAAGCGCAATCTGAAGGATTACTGGTGGAGGCGAAATGTGCAGAATCGCGAAGATGTCGTCGGGATGGATGGCTCGATCCTTACTCATCATGCCGTCCTCAAAGCATCGGGGCATGTAGACACCTTCAATGATCCGATGTGCGACGACCTCTTGACGAAAGAGCGTCTGCGAGCAGATCAAATTGAACCTCAAAGCGGAACGGTCCTCCACTTCACGGGCGCTTCGCATGAAGAATCCGGTTGGTCGGTGGAAAAAAACTACTCTGTGCTGATCCGGGAGAACGATGAAGGAGCCAAAGCCCGCAAGACGGCCAAGCTCTACTACTCCCAGTTTCTCAGCGACAAACAAATCTCCCCGAAGAAATTGGAGCTTACTGGTGAAAAGCCGGAAGAGGTCACCGATTCAATTGCTTACAACCCCGAAACCGGCTCACGGTTGACCGAGGCCCGCGCGTTCAACCTCATGTTCAAGACCACCATGGGAGCATCTGCAGATCAAGATGATCCCAACGCGGTTGCCTATCTCCGCCCGGAAACGGCTCAAACCATTTTCACCCAGTACAAGAACGTGCAGGATTCGAATCGGGTGAAGTTGCCGTTTGGGATCGCCCAACTTGGAAAAGCCTTTCGCAATGAGATCAATCCCCGAAACTACACGTTTCGGTCGCGCGAATTCGAGCAGATGGAGATCGAGTACTTCTGCCGCGGAGAAGACGGCCTCCGCCTTACCGATGAGTGGCTCGAAGAACGTTTGAGCTTTTATGAAGACATCGGGATTCCGCGCGAGAAGCTACATGTGCTCGACGTTCCAGATGGTGAGCGCGCTCATTACTCGAGCAAAACTTATGACATCGAATACGAATTCCCGTTCGGGATTCAGGAACTCGAGGGAATTGCCTATCGCACAGATTACGATCTCAAGAAGCATGCGGAACACTCAGGCAAGCCGATGGAGTATTTCGATGAGGCGACCAAGGAAAAGTTCATACCTCACGTGGTAGAGCCAAGTGCAGGATGCGACCGAACCGTTCTCGCGTTGATCTGCGAGGCTTACGACGAAGAAACGATAACGAACGAGAAAGGGAAGGAAGAGACCCGGATCGTGATGCACTTCCATCCTCGGGTGGCACCGATCAAGTGCGGCATCTTCCCATTGGTTAAGAACAAGCCCGAATTGGTCGAGAAAGCCCGCGAAGTACAGAAGCTACTTCAACCGCACATGACGGTCTTTTATGACGAAACCGCTGCGATTGGCCGCCGCTATCGCCGCCAAGATGAGGTCGGAACTCCGTTCGGAGTGACAGTCGATTTCGACACCCTGGGAGAAAGCGGAGACGAGTTGAAAGATACCGTCACCCTTCGTCACCGAGACAGCATGGAGCAAGAGCGTGTCGCGATTTCCGACCTTCTGGCCTTTCTGCTGGAGCGGATCGCGTAACATCGCCCTTTTCAAATCAATCTTCCGGAATCAAAAAAAGGCGCTTCTTGCGAAGCGCCTTTTTGATGAACTATTCCAAATTTGAAAGGGATCGCCTTTCCCAATCACCCAAGATTCTTCTGCGTGGTTGGCAGGTAGCGATAGTAAACTTCCAGCATCAGGGTGCAGAGGCAGGTGTGGTAAATAGCTGCAGTAACAGGATCCTTTGGACCATGCCCGCCGTTGACTTTGAAGAAACCGCTCTCGTCCTGGGATGCGAGGATCTTCGGCATCGCAAATTCATTCCAATTTTTCCAGTCCTCTCCCCCCTTCAGAAAATAAGCCTGCATGATGTAATACCAGCCGTAGGCGTGAACATTGCCCTTACCCAAATGGTATTTGTTCATGCCTTCGAAAGCCTTCTGAGTTTCCGGGGCATCGTCCAAGCCCTTCATCAAAAAGGCCAGCGCACCAACGCCAGCGAGACCTGGATTGACCTTGTTCTTGTCTCCCTCAACCCGATACAGCAATCCACCCTTGGGGTCCTGGGCCCTCTTCATATACTCGATTGCTTTCTCCATCCCCTTTTCAAGTCCGCTAATACTTTCACCCGTATTGGATGCAGCCTTGAGAGCTTGAAATTGCCAACCACTTACCGATCCGTCGGGATTATTTCCTTGGCGGTAGCCGTAATCCCAACCTCCAGTTTTCTGCTGCCCTTCCAAAATCACCTTAATTCCTTTTTTCATGGTGGACTCAAGTCGCGGAATGCGTTTCGCAGCTCCCGAAGCCTTTGTCATCGTGTACATTTCAGCCAACGCGTAGCTGCAAATCGCATTCTCGTAGGCAGCCTTTCCACCCTCAGACATAATCGCTCCGGTCGGGTGATCGGAGTCCTTTGCCCGTTCCATCAAAAACAACGTCGCCTTGGTTACGGTTTCACCAAACTCCACCGAATCGGGAGTTTCGCAGTGTCCCAGAAGCGCCAAGACCACCAATGCCGTCATGGAAGCCTGATATTCGCGACCGAACGAACCATCTTCGTTTTGGTTCTCCTTCAGGTAACGAAGGGCCTTTCGAACCGCGCTTTCACACTTGGTGGTGGCTCCGCTCTCTTTCAAACGCGCCATTCGTTGCCCCATACTGCACCGGCCAGCCATGGAAGGCGGAATACTGGACATTCCAGCACCTCCTCCCGGAGGAGAAAAGGACATTCCAAAGTCCATGCCCATCTCGGCCCCCATCCCGACAACGGCAGAAGTGGCCGCCGTATCCACCGTTGGCATCGCGATGTCGGAGAACATTGAACTGGTCAACACCTGCTGGGTCGCAGGCGCCGGAGCCGTCTGCTGCATCTGCGGCTTCTTGATTTCGTTCGCCTGCATGTCTTCCGATGAATCGGCAGACGAAACAGAGGCATAAATTTCCGGTGGCTTGCTTTGGGGGATATTCATCGCCACCAGCGTGAACAACCCCAGAATGACCACGTGCGCGACCACCGCAATCGCAATTGAGGAGACTTTGTCATTCGTGCTCTTGACTTCCCTGACCTGAGGCTTCGCGCTCATTTCATCTACCGTTCCCGACATCGCAGCCACCATTGCGGTTTGTCTCCCAACGATTTGCGAAACCAGATCTTCCGGCTCCTCATCTCCTTCTGAATCCACCGCAGCAACGACAAGAGCAGGATCTTCGGTCGCGCTTATGGGAGTGACAACGAGGCCCGTTCCTTCCATCTTGATCTGTTCCGCAGAACGCTTCGGAAGCGAAGCTTGAGGAGCTCCCAATGGAACCACATCCGGCGTTAGGGCCGGAATCTCATCAATTGCACTGGTGCTTTCCACTGCCGAATCGTCATCAACGATCGCGGCGACAATCTCTTCATCAGCTTCAGCCGACACCGCCGCAGGAATACTCGTTGGAGAAGTTGGCGGCTGAATTGGAGCAACCCCAGGAACCGTGGGCACTGGAGTTTCATCAACGGGCAGCGCTTCCGCAATTGGAGCAACGACAACATGACTCGTCGTCCGCTTGGCTGCTTTTGCCAACCCTGGAAGAGCGACAGGAACAGCTTCTTCAAACCCTTCCATCTGAATCGGCGCCACCGCAAAGGGGTCGTAACCGTCCGTGCCCAAATGCGGATTCAATACCAAGGCGACTTTCCGATGGGTTTCCGCCTTGGCATCCAGCCCCTGAAGTTCATACAGCCGGGATTTCAACAAATGCGCCCGAGCGCTCGAAGGGTGATGAACCAAAAAGCTGTCAATCAGTTGGTGTGCCCTCTTGATGCTGTGTCCACCTGCCAATTGACAAGCAAAGAGCGCATGATCTTCGGTATCAGGAGCAACCGGCGCTGTCGTGGCCAAACTGAGGGCGCTCGACTCGTCTCCCAGCCGAAGATAATGCTCCGCGATGTAGCGCCGAGTATTCCAGTTGGCCGGTTCGGCCTCAAGCGCACTAAGAAGGAAGGGGATTTCGTCTGAACTCACAAGCAATCTGGGAAAAAATTCTGGGATCAAGCAGAGACTGTCGCAGTCTCTCCCTGAGGAACACCTCGGTCAAGACGCAATTCTTAACAGGCTTCTTAGAAAAAATCAGGATTTTCCTGCCACCAATGCTTGACTGAGGAATTGCCACCACCACTATGCGAGCCTTATGGCTGAGAATTCACCTCAACTCCGCTTGGGCCTCCCGAAAGGCAGCCTCCAAGACGCTACCCTGAACCTCTTCGAAAAAGCAGGATTCAACATCTATGTTTCCAGTCGCGGCTACAAGCCTAGCGTCGATGATCCCAGTCTCACACTTCGCCTGATCCGTGCTCAGGAAGTCGGAAGATATGTCGATCATGGCTTTTTGGACTGCGGAATCACTGGCAAAGACTGGATTGCTGAAAATAAAGCTGACGTCGAGGTCATTTGCGATCTTCAATACAGCAAGGCGACATCGAACCCGACACGCTGGGTTCTTGCCGTTCCCGAAGATTCCGACATCCAGAGCATCGATGACCTTGCTGGGAAGCGGATCGCGACCGAAGCCGTGGGCCTGACCGAACAACTTCTGGAGGCCCGTGGAATCAAAGCCCATGTCGAATTCAGCTGGGGCGCAACGGAAGTGAAAGTGCCCGAATTGGTTGATGCCATCGTTGATATCACCGAAACAGGCTCGTCACTGCGCGCCAACAATCTCAGAATCGTCGACACCCTGATGGAGTCCTTTCCTCAGTTGGTTGCGAACAAGTCTGCCTTTGCTGATCCCTGGAAGCGACAGAAGATCGAGCAGATTTCGCTCCTTTTGCGTTCTGCACAGAATGCCCGGGACAAAGTCGGCTTGAAAATGAATCTCCCTGAAAAAGATTTGCAAAACGTTCTGGACTGCCTACCCTCCCTCCGCCGTCCGACCGTAGCTAATTTGGCTGAAGAAGGCTGGGTGGCAGTGGAAACAGTAATCGACGAAGCTGTCGTTCGGGAGATTATCCCCAAGCTCACCAATTTAGGGGCAGAGGGGATTATCGAATACCCTCTCAACAAGCTCGTGCCGTGACCCCTGCTATCTGGAACCCTGGCGACTAAACTTGTAAGTATCACGACTCCTATGGGATCGCTCAAAAAACGAAGAAAAACGAAAATCAACAAGCACAAACGCAAAAAGCGCATGAAGGCTAACCGCCACAAGAAGCGCTTGCGTTACAAATCCTAGGAAGCTAGGATTGTGCTCCATGAAACCGGGACGGAATATCACCTTGTTCTGCCGCTCCGGTAAAAGTCGCAGAACTTCTCGCTTAGCGCATGTTGGCGTTGCGGCCCTGATTTGTCTTGGAGCCGTTGATGGTGCCCACGCGCAATCGTTGTCGCGGGAACCGTCGGCTGTCGCCAGTAAAGAGTTCGCCGAAGCCTCGGTCGATCGCTACACGCCTCCAGACCCACGGCATCTTCTAAACCAAGAGGGTGCCGCCAAAAGTCAGGCGCTTTCACAATATTACCTGGGTCTCTCGCGCGAAAAAGCGGGTGATATCGAGGGAGCCTTGGACTCTTTTGAGAAAGTTCTGGAGGTAAGCCCGGGTCAACTCCGCTTGGCAGGAAAAGCTGCAGACTTGGCTGGACAGTTTGGCGATAGCGAACGAGGCCGCAAAATCCTCGAAACCAGCTTCAAATCAAACCGGCATCTTCCGGCCGCTTATTTGCGCCTTTCCGAGTATCTTTGGACCTATCACAACAATCAGCGCTCCAACCGGGAACGTGCGCTTGAACTCGTGGAGGATGCCGCCGAACAGTTTCCCGACAATCCGTCGATTTACGATCGCCTCATTACCCTGCATCTCGCCAAGAAGGACCGCGCCAAAGCCAGGGAAACACTAACCAAGGCCCTGGAGCGTTCGAACTCCGATCCTGAGTTTTGGCTTGGAATGGCAAGGGTAGCTCAAAGACTGTATCCGTTGCAGCAGCAACCAGTCCCGGTTCTCATCAACAAGATTTATGAAAAGGCGTTGGCTCTTGGACAAGGGAATCCCGAAGTCGAAAACCGGGTTGCTGATTATTACAGCCTGACCCGTCAATTCGAATTGGCGCGCGATTTATACATTACGATCATCAAAGAGCGCCCGGAAGAACTCATCGTTCGGGAGAAGCTGGCCAGGGTTTACAGTTTGCTGGGTCAGGAAGACAAGGTTCTGGAAACGCTCGTCGAATTGGAGCAAATCAATCCCCACCGCCTGGAAACCCAGCAGTTTCTGGCCCGGATCTACTACGACAAGGAGAACTGGTCGAATTCGATCAAGCACTACTTGAAGGCCTTCAAAATATCTCGCGGCCAGCCTCTGGAATATCGCATCGTCAGCACGATGATGCTTTGGGAAAACCGAGCCGACGAAGCAGTGGACCTGCTCATGCGAGCGCAATTCCATTATCCGGAAGACCTTCAACTCCAGGTCGAAATGGGCGTGGCTCTCAATGCATCCGACCGCTATGACGAGGCTTTCGATCTGTTCCGGGAAACCGAAGAGTTGGCGGAACAATCTCAGCCTGAGTTACTGACAGACGGCTTCTATTTTTCCTACGGAGCCTCGGCTGAACGGTTAAAGAAATTTCAGGAGGCGGAGAAGCTTTTTCAGAAATCGATCGATCTCGTTCCACAGAACAATGCGGAAAGAGCCGCCATGCCCTACAACTATCTTGGCTACATGTGGCTGGAACAGGACATGAAAATTGAAGAAGCCGGGCAACTCATCATCATGGCGAATGATCTGAGACCCGATTCCGGGGCCTATGTCGATAGTCTGGGATGGTACTACTTTAAGAAGGGGGACCATGATAGTGCCGTTGAAACGTTGCTCCGCGCGATCAAGCTCATGGAATCCCAGGATCCCCCAGAAGAAGACGCCGTCGTCTATGATCACCTCGCTCAAGCTTACTTCATGCAGGGCAACATCAAGGAAGCTGTCAACTACGCCCAAAAGGCTTCGAAACTGGAGCCGGACAACAAGGAGATGGCAGAGCGCCTCAAAGAGTATCTCGCAGCGAAAACGGCATCAACCCAATCGGATCTTGAGCAGCCACAACCCGTTGTTGCTCCCGATCCCAAAACGGACGTAGCTGCGAAAGAGCTGCCCAATGCGGCCTGATTCGCATTCAGCCCTACTGAATCAATGCCGGAGTTGGCAGAAGTCGAATTTTATCGAAAGCAGTGGGATTGTGGCATTGGGAAAGCCGTCGATCGCATCCACCTGAACGGAAGCGCGAGAATTTATCGGGACGCCAATCCTCGCAAGATCCGCAAAATGCTACCGGGCACGACCTTCCGAACTTCTGAAGCCCACGGCAAACAGATGCTGTTCGGATTCGAGCCGAATCTCTGGTTGGCCGCTCATTTGGGAATGACCGGAAAGCTCCTCGTCGCGGGCCCCGAGCACCAACCCGAGAAACACGATCATCTCGTGATTTATCAGCCCGATCATTCCCTGATCTTTCGTGATTCAAGGAAATTTGGCAGGATTCGATTCGATCAGGGCAAGGCGCCTCCTTCGTGGTGGACCGAGTTGCCTCCTCAACCGATATCACCAGAGTTCAGCCGTGACCGGGTCACTGCTTACCTTGCTCGCCACCCCAAGTCTGTCATCAAAGCCCTTCTTCTCGACCAGGGAGGTTTTCCTGGAATCGGTAATTGGATGGCGGACGAAGTGCTTTGGCGCATTCGGCTTCACCCCGCGACGCGCGGCCGTGATATTCCCCGATCCCAAGCTCATCTCCTGAGAGATGAAGTGCGGAAACTGAGCTTTGAAGCCCTTTCCATCATTGGAACGGACTGGAGCGATCCTCCAGATTCCTGGCTCTTCAACCATCGCTGGAAGGATGGCGGCGTTTGCCCGCGTCCCACGTGTAAAACGCCGCTGATCCGTGAAGATTTAAGGGGAAGAACCACTTGCTGGTGCCCCAAGTGCCAGATCGCAACCTGAAGTGCGAAAAACGGCCCGGTCCTAACTGTATTTGCCCCGGTGCTCGGCACCAAACCACCTCCACGCGCTCTCGACAATGTCATAGACATCCGTGTGCTCCGCTTTCCAGCCCAAGACACGTTCGGCAAGCTCTGGGTTGGCGACCAGCGTCGGAGCATCCCCGCCACGGCGCTCTCCATACTTCACCGGAACGGTTTTCCCGGTTACCTTCTCAGCGGCCTCGATCATCTCCTTCACGCTGAATCCCGTTCCCGTTCCCAAATTGCAACGCAATGACTCCCCTCCCCCAACGAGATACTTGAGAGCCTTGATGTGAGCCCTCGCCAGATCCAGCACGTGAATGAAATCCCGGACGCAGGTTCCATCCGGCGTCTCATAATCCGTTCCAAAAACGCTGAAGGAGTCGGTTTCGCCATTGATCGCCATTAGGATGCGAGGGATCAGATGCGTCTCGGGTTGATGAGCTTCTCCAATCAGACCATCGGGAGACGACCCACTCGCATTGAAGAAACGAAGGCAAACGCTCTTCAAGCCGAAGGCCGTGTCGCAATCGGCCAGAATATCCTCGAGAAAGCTTTTGCTCGCCCCATACGGATTGATGGGGTGCTTGGTATGCGTCTCATCAATCGGCATGCTCTCGGGCTCGCCATAAACTGCGGCAGTTGAGGACAGGATGAACTTGGCGCACCCGGCATCCTGCATGACCTCCAACAACGTCAGCGGGGCAGCTGTGTTGTTTCGATAGTATTTCAGCGGATCTTTCACCGATTCACCAACTTGGATAAATGCCGCAAAGTGAATCACCGCATCGATGGAATTCTTCTCAAAGATCGAGCGAACGACCTCTCTATCAGCCACATTTCCCTCAACCAACTCCACTTCCGGAGATACGATGGCCTGCTTGTAGCCCTCACTCAAATCATCCAACACGATCACCTTTTCAGCAATCTTCCGCTCGACCAGCATCCGCGTTGTATGGCTTCCAATGTAGCCAGCACCACCAGTCACCAGGAGTCCACGAAGGGGGCTTTGATCCGGATTCGACATTCGGGCTGTTACGCTGAGTTTGCCAAAAAATCCAGTCAGGCCTAGACTCTTTTATGATCGCAAGACTGCTGCTGGTTTCTCTCCTCACAAGTTTCTCGTGGGCTCAGCAGACTCCGTTGCCGGACTTCAGCGTTCCTTCGGGAATGGTTCGGCGGGATTTCTCTCTCGGAATGGCCGACCTGACGCTGGTTGAACAGCTCTGCCAGGAAACCCTGTCCCCCGGGGGAAAATATCACGTTTTTAAAACGCAGCGAAAAATTCGGGTGATCGACAAGCCCGAGCACGTCGAGACCATTCGCCAGATGCTTCCGCATATCTCGCAAGCCGCACCGAACGTGAAAATCGAGTTCACTTCGCGCACGGTGGACAACTCCAGGCTCGCCGGTGGCCAGGTTCGCGGAGTAATCAGAGGTGGCAATGGTAGAATTGCCGTTCAGGGCCAAAATCCGGGAACTCCCGGCGTTTTTGAGCGTTCCATCGGCGGAGGTGACCGCGGAGACATTTCCCGCCAGGTCACTCCCGGGGGCGTGACGGTCTTTGACTCCGGCGGCCGCGGCGCCATCGAGATTGACCTCATCAATCAAACGAATCGGGGAGCGGGACTCAACAGCCAATTCATTTTGGTTCGAGCTGGCCGTGATGGATTCATCGAAACAGCGCGTGAGATCCCAATGATCGACTATTTTACCCGATTTATCGCCGACGGGAGTTTCGGTGGCGTCCTGGGAATCGATCCAAGGTTGGTCGGAAACAATCTACTTTTCCCACTCGGTGGAGGCCGTTTCGAAGTCCCCGAAATTCGCTGGGAAAAAGCCGGCAGTCGACTCCTCGTGCGCCCGACAATCGAAGGCGACCTGATTCATCTGGAGATCATGCCGCAAATCTCAGCCGTCGTCATCGTTGATCCCGAAGCGTTGCGGCGACGCGGATTAAACGACTACCTCACGGGTCGCGAGCAATACGTGACCTACACCAAGCTCAATACCAGTGTCACGGTTCGGAACGGTCAATCCGTCCAAATCGGCGGTTTCCAAAAGGCCACGCCGGAATTCAACCGCTTCTTCTTTGGCGGAACGCAATCTGGTGGCGTCAGCTCCGGAAACTTCACGGTGCGAGCGACGATTCAGAAATAGTCTCTAACTCGTTACGCGGCCGACTTTCCTGCGCGCTTTCGTTCGTGCCGGCAAAGAATTTTCTTTCTCAAACGCAGGCTCTTGGGCGTTGCTTCGACCAACTCGTCGGAAGCAATGTATTCGATCGCACGTTCCAGAGAAAAACGCTGTGGAGGAGAGAGCTGGATTCCTTTTCCATCGCCGCTGGAGCGGTGGTTGGTGACGTGCTTGGCCTTGGTCGGATTGACGGGAAGGTCGTCAGCACGTGGATTCTCGCCGATAATCATGCCTTCGTAGACTTCTTCGCCCGGGGCAATGAAGAGCTTCCCGCGACTTTCCAAGCTATCGAGACTGTAGGCCATTGAAGTGCCTTTCTCCATGCTGATCAGTGTTCCGGTATTTCGAGTCCGGATTTCGCCGGCAATCGGACCATACTCCTTGAACAGGTGGGACATGATGCCTTCTCCACTTGTGAGGTTGAGCAATTCGAATTCGAAGCCGATCAGACCACGGGTTGAAATCGTCGCCTCGATTGTGGTGCGCCCGTTCTTGGCTTCCATGTTATCCATCTGGCCGCGCCGATTTGCGAGCGACTTCATGATCCCTCCCACAGCTTCGTCAGGAGCTTCAACATAGATTGTTTCGTAAGGTTCGCAGCGTCGTCCATCGACTTCGCGCTCGATGACCTGCGGTCTGGAAACCAGAACCTCATAGCCCTCCCGTCGCATTGATTCGACAAGAACGGCAACCTGCATCGCTCCACGAGCGCTGACCCGAAAAATTCCAGCCTCGTCGGTGTCCTCAACCTGGATGGAGACATTGGTTCGGGCTTCACGCAGCAAGCGATCGCGGATCTCACGCGACGTCACGCGATTGCCTTCCTTTCCTGCAAATGGACCATCATTGATCGAGAATGCCATTTGCACCGTTGGCGGATCGATCTCAACAAATGGCAATGGTTCCGCGTCCTCTGACAACGCGAGCGTTTCGCCAATATCGGTGTCTTCAAATCCGGAAAGACCAATAATGTTGCCAGCGATCCCGACCGTGGAATCCGTCGTCGCCAGGGCATTGTATTCAAAGACCTTGGTAATCTTGGCCCGCTCCCGCGTTCCATCGACTTTCATACGCCAAATGTTGTCACCCAGCTTTACGCTTCCGCTCAGGACCTTGCCGATGGCAATACGACCGACATAGTCACTCCAGTCGATATTGGAAACCAGCATCTTGAAATCCTCGTCCGGATTCGCATCTGGCGGAGGAATGACTTCCATGATGGCTTCCAACAACGGAACCATCGTGTCTTGCTCGTCACCCAAATTTTGGACGGCAAATCCATTCTTCGCACTCCCGTAGAGAAACGGGGCATTGAACTGTTCATCATTCGCCTCCAAATCCAGAAACAGCTCCAGCACCTTGTCATGGACGGCAACCGGGTCTGCGTTGGGACGATCGATCTTGTTGACGAAAATGATCGGCGTAAGTCCTTCCGCCAAAGCTTTCCGGAGAACAAATCGTGTCTGTGCCTGAGGCCCCTCGTAGGCATCAACCACCAACATGACTCCATCGACCATTTTCATCACCCGCTCGACCTCGCCCCCAAAATCAGCATGGCCGGGGGTATCGACGATGTTGATAATGTTCCCATTCCAGCGAACCGATGTGTTCTTCGCTTTAATGGTGATACCTCGCTCGCGTTCCTGATCCATCGAATCCATGGCTCGTTCTTCGACGACTTGGTTGTCTCGGAAAGCTCCGCCCTGGCGGAGAAGCTGGTCCACGAGAGTGGTCTTGCCATGATCAACGTGTGCGATGATGGCAATGTTGCGGATTTGGTCAGGAGTAGGCTGCATAGCGGCCCTTAGGCGGGCGGCGGGGAATGAGCACGATTTTTGGCAATTTGCAAGTTCGGGGACAATTCCATTTCAGGAAGGAAGCAGAGATCCGTTCCGTTTTCGGCCCATCACCGGCTTCGTTAAGAGGCTAAAATCCGGAGCCTTGACCCTTTTGCGTTTTCTCTTCCGCCTAAGCGAGGCTGGGCCGTGAAGGCGAATTGGGCGGACCTATTTATCAAAACGTAAATAGAAGTAGCGAAGATGCCCCTCCCGATGCAACCAACGAAGGGTTAGCGCAGAAGTTAGCATTGGATTTACTGGATCCTGATCTTCGCTGGTTCCCGGCGGAACCGTGAAACGGTGCGTCGGCAACGTTGCCGAGGTGGCATCGTGAATCCCCATCAATTTCAACCCATTGCTGGATGCCATTTCCTGATAGTTCACGCGACTCTCCCATATTTGAGGCCAGGGGCTGTATCCTTCCCGCAAGAGCTTCTCCACCATAAATCCCGGAACTCCGGAACCCGTAACGGTGTCGGCAACCAAAATGTCTGACACCACCAGGCTCGCGCCCGGACACATGACGCGCGCAACTTCCTCAAAAAATCGTTCACGAGAGGAAAAATGGAACATCGCCTCAATGCAAAACACTCGCTCAAATTGTTGCTCTTTGAAAGGCAGGCAACAGGCATCCGCGTTGACCCAACGGAACTCATTTCCGTTTGTTGATTTGATGCTCCGGCAAATGTCGAGCTGCCGGGAGTCGATGTTGATTCCCGCCAACAGCATCTCGGAGTAAATGGAATTGATTCGAGCCAGGTTTCCACCGAAGCCGCATCCCACGTCCAACACCCGTTGGCCATTTCCCAAATCTGCCATCTCCAGCAAAACAGCATTCAGCCGTGCCTGAGCCTTCTCGAATTCACCGGGAACCGGAGGCTGGCTGAGCGGCGGAGGGTTGTCCCAATGACCTAAATGTACGTGCCTGCCAGTTCCACCTTCATAAAACGCCTCGATCAGGTGATCAAAATAGGGAGGAACGGGAAGAGATGGGTTCACCTGACTAACCCCAGCAAAAAACTTGATCTCCGGCGCGGTTCTCAGCCAGAAAACTACAGAGCGTCCACCGCTTTCGGGTCCCTTCAATTTTACTGACTCGGTGGAGATAGCGCCCCGAGTCCAGCACAATCAAGGATCCGGGTTGCAACTGCAGTTTCACCGAAGGAATGGTCGAAAAATCAGGAGCTTGCCGGGAACGCGCGGGTTGAACCGAGTCACTTGAAACCGCATTCATTTGGTAGTCATAAACCTCCAAAAATCCGCCGCCAGTTGGACAGGATAAGGCCAGGACGAAAGACATCATCGGAGGCCGGATCTGCGTGTGAAGTTGCGCAAACGAAGGACGATAAGCCTGCTCATTGTCGCAATGCGGGGGAATGAATCCACCTTGGTCATGAGCCCGGATGGTTGTAAACATATAGGACTGACCTGCCCGCGGCCCGGGTGGGGCGACAAATGGTTTTCCACGGTCCAATTTGGAAAGGAACGGCGCCAGGTATTCAAAGACTCCCCAGGGTGAGGGAAACAGTTCGCCCAACTGCCGGTGAAATTTCTCCGTTTCCGCAAAATAACCCGGCAGTTGCTCCGGATTCGTCAGGTTCAAATTCATTCCGTAAAAGCAGGATCGGAACTTTTCCGGAAACCAGGTCTGAACAAACGGAGGATCATGGCGCTCCAGCCGCGCCACAACTTCACTCAGGATTTCTGAAGGGTAGAGATTGTGAACCAGAACGCCTTGAAGTTCTCGTCGCCTTATCTGATCAAAAACGTCAGAGTGCGATTCCACCTCCGAAGCTTCGATTTCAGCTAGCTCAAAAAAATGTGCCATGGCTCATACGGAAGAACTCCCCGTATCCAGAATTACGGCTTGGAACCAACTCCCAACGACTCAATCAACGATTCGCCACCTTCGGGAGCCCGGAACGTTCCGACGGTCTCCTTGATACTGTCTCGATAGTCCGAGGACTCTTCCATCAGCTGGTGATGAGCTTCCTTCAGATTGTAGTGGGGAATATTGGGATAGATGTGGTGGATCAGGTGAAAATCGTTTCCATAACCAAGAACAGCCCACCTCGTAAACGGATCCGCGATAATGATTCGTGAATTGTTGAGCCGGTCGGTCCCCAAGTTGGCATGCTGATAAACCTCCCGTAACAGCATCAGATAGGGAAAGACATAAATGAGCGGAAGCAGCCAGAAACCAAAATAGAACGGAGCCAGATCAAAGTTTCCAAAATGCCGAATCCAACTGATGGTCACAAACGCCACCGCGTAGAAGGAGACACGTAGCAGGCCACTCAACTTGGGATCGTAGCTTAACTTTGAAGATGATGTCCGGAAATGTTGCCCCGGGATCACCAACCAAATTGCGACACCAACCAAGTAAACCGCAATGGGTCCACCAATCACAAAACGTGGATTTCCCGTCGCTTCGAAGGCGTAAATCAACCCCACCATCGTGAAGAGGAACACGATTCCGAGCTTCGTTGGAGACAGGAAAAACGGAAGATTCTTCGGCTTCTCCGCACCGACCGACAAGACATGGAACAGATCAGCCAAGTTCCGGAAGACGAATGGTGGCCAGAAAAACTTGGCATAGTAGTTCCAAATAAACGAAGGCCGCGGCATCGGGAATTTGGAAAAGATGAGTTCGTCCTTGGTCCCCGCAAAGTTGGGGTCCTTATCCGGATCATTGGGGTGTAAATGATGCCCCAAGTGTTTGGCCCGGTAGCTCAAGAGGCTGCTCCAAAGCGGAAAGAAGCAGATGAGGTTTGCCAGAATGTCGTTCGCTCGCCGATTGGGCAATAGCATGTGATGAGAAGACTCATGCCCCATCAAACCGATACGATGCATGAGACATCCGGTCAGGATGACAAAGGGAGCACCAATCGGAATTGACCACAGCACGCGCTCCCTCCCCGTAAGTCCCCAATCATCAAGATGGGTCAGGATGAATATGCCGGTAGCCTGCACAAAAATCATGCACAACCAATCGATTGAGATTCCTAGCAAATTGCGGAGAGGACGAACTTTCGCCCAATTACGCAGCCTGACAGAATCCATGAGCTGGACTGTCTTAGTCACAAAAAAGAGTTGAGGAGAAGCTGAGGGTAATTGTTAACAGAACCAAAAAACCAAGCATAGTGCAAGGTTAATCTTAGTCCTGTAAAACCGTCGAGATCTTACTGCGACTTTGCTTGAAACGGCTAGCAAAATCGTGGCATTTTTTTCACATACCGACCGGAAATCCACCACTCAAACCACCTCGATTCCCTCGGGAATTTCGTAAGGCCACTCCTTGAGCGCAAATTCCCAGTCTTTCTGGATTCGGTCCACCTGACACTGAGTGAGTTGGTGCACATTGCGCTTGTAGGTCTTTTTCTTTTCCGCGTAGGGAGAAATGGCCTCCAAGCCTGGCTTTTTGTTAGGAATCCTTAATTGATCAAAGAGCCTTTCAATCTCACCCATCGGATCTTCGGTGATTTTTTCATAGGTCGTCTCGGCCATATCGGTATCAGGAACTTTTCTCCTCTGATCGAGATACGCACCAATCAGTCGCCGATATTTGTAGAAGACCATCTCTTCAAAATCGACGTCTTCGAAATCCTGCCAGGCAAACACATTCATCAGCCTGAAGTAGCGATTCATGCTGGATGCAAAAACTTCGTAAGGATTGCGGTGGATGTAGATAAAACGCGCGCCCGGGAACAACTCTTTTAACAACGTGATCCGAGCCGTGGAAGGCGGATTCTTGAACAGCAACTGCTTCCCGTTGTATGCCAGACTGAGCTTCTTCGCCAAGGTTTGATAAGCGTGGCAAAACCCTGCGGCTTCCTCTTCCGTTGTCCCATTCAGGAACACGGAGCGCTCAAAGTGCTGCTTCATGTTCTGCGGAAAGTAATACACGCTGTAGTAGCCAAGCGGGTTGAGGCTTCCCAACGCCATTTCCTCCTCCTGCGGTTCCTCAATGGCCAACTCCACGTTGTCATACCCCCGCTTTTTCGGCAACGCTTTGGAAATAAAATGGCGCCCCAATTTGTTATGGCTCAAGAGGTTGTGAGGCATCGCCGTTTGCCCAAAATCGAGAAACGCAAACTGGGGATCACGGCTCAAGAGGTTGTGCAAGTGGGTCGTGCCGCTACGCCAATGCCCAACAATAAAGATCGGGTCGTTGGGTAACTTGTAGTCCCGAATTCGCGCTTTCCAGTTCAAGTTCTCCAGCGCCGTAAACGGCTGGCGCAACCCGACGACAGCCGTCGCCAGAATTCGCTGCTTCAGGCTGCGCTCACTAAATTGGGAGTTGAAACGCAAGTGAGAAAGATAGGTATCGAGATCGCAACCCGCCAAAGGATGCAGCAGAGGCGCACGATCCGTCATCGCTCTCTGAACATCCCATTTTGTGCTACTTCCGGAATTGGAACTCATATTCGTAAGGCTTCGCCCCTCCCATCATCCGGATCAAAAGAAAATTCCGCATTCCCCTCACATTCGTCAGGAATCGACCTTCTCCTGAGTTGTGATTTCGACGGTCAGTTGGAAGCTAGGTCATGAAACCCCACCTTGCCTTTGTTTTGCTTACGCTTGTCACCGCTCAGGGAGAGCCGTGGAAACGTCACACCATTGACGCGTTTGAACCGGAAGCGGGCAAGAAAGGGGCCGATGGCGTTCGTCTCGCAGATGCGAACGGCGATGGTTTGCCGGATATCGCGACGGGTTGGGAGCAGGGAGGCGCCGTTCGCATATGCCTCAATCCCGGCCCGGACGCCGCCACAACGATCTGGCCGGCCTTCACGGTGGGAAACGTCAAAGGCGTTGAAGATGCGGTCTTTGCCGATCTCGATGCGGATGGAAACGTCGATGTCGTTTCCTGCGCGGAAGGCCGCGTCAACAGCGTCTTCATCCATTGGGCCCCCGCTCCGCCCATCGATCCCAAACTGGGAAACTGGCCAACCGAAGCCATTCCCGCGACGGCCAAAAGGCGTTGGATGTTTGCCCTGCCGATGGACGTGAATCTAGACGGCAAACTCGACATCGTGGTCGGCTCGAAGAAAGGAAATGCGATCGTGGGTTGGCTGGAACAACCTGCCGATGCCCGGGATCTCAAAACCTGGAACCTCCATCCCATGACTCAGGCCGGCTGGATCATGTCCCTGCGAAATCTGGATGTGGATGGAGATGGTGATGAAGACATTGTCTTCAGCGACCGTTATGAGGATGATTGCGGCGTTTTTTGGATCGAAAATCCGGGGCCGGAATCCTTGCAAATTCGCGAAACGTGGCCCCGCCACTTGATTGGAGGCGCCGGGCGTCAGGTGATGTTTCTGACGGCCGGTGAATTAAACGGTGAAGGCCGTCCGGAAATCGTCTGCGCGACGCTTGAAGGCGATTTGCTGGTGTTTGAGCAACTGGAGGATGGTTGGAAGGAATCGGTCTTGCCCCTCCCCTTTGGACTCACCGCTGGGAAAGGCGTCGCCATTGCCGATGTAAACCTGGATGGTCGAGCCGATCTGATCACCACGTCGGAAGCTCAGCGTGAAAAACCGGGCATGGTGTCCGTTGCCTGGATGGAGCAGAACGAGGACGGCACCTGGAGTGATCATCGAATCAGCGATGAAAAAGGCCGGAAATTCGATCGGATCGAGATGCTGGACCTCGATGGAGACGGCGATCTCGATTTGATCACCTGTGAGGAGGTCCACAACCTCGGCGTATTCTGGTACGAGAACCCGCTGAAGTAACCCCGAGCTAACCGTCAGCCGGTTCCTCCCGGCCCCAGAACCACGCTCCGCGATCCATCATCACAAGCGCCAGCGCGATTCCCAGGAGGACGATGTTCCGCCCGATGGCGAGCGCATAATTGGTCACTTCCTCTGAATCGCCAAAACAACCACAGCTGATTTCCAAACCGCGCATCCACGCCGATCCCAACGCGAGATTGAAAACAAATATCGACGTTCCCAAAATCGCCAAGCTTCCCAGATAACATCGATGGATGATCAACCCGATGCCGCAAAAGATCTCCAACCACGGCAACGTCACACCGATGATCGCGGGCCAGGGGTCACCCACGATATTGAAATCAAGAACGGACTTCGCGAACAATTCCGGGTTTCGAACCTTGAGATAGCCGGAGAAGACGAACATTCCTCCCAGAAAAATGCGCATGATCCTCTCCAGCCACAGGCCGATTTTCTCCGCGTGTTCAGAATCCATCTTCGTCGCAACAAATGACCGCGTTCGCGGCGGCATATTGATCGGTGTGGGTGAGGCTAATCATGATTTTGGTGATGCTCTTCCGCTTGGCATAGTCTTTCCCGCGCCCACAAAGCACGACATAAGGTTCGCCGGAATCGCGCCGGAGAATTTCCATGTCGGTCCAGTTTAAATCCGCACCGATTCCCGTTCCAAACGCCTTGGCGATCGCCTCCTTTGCCGCAAAACGGGCTGCGTAATGCCGGCTGGAGAACTTCATCGCATCACAGTATTTGCGCTCGGAAGCCGTGAACACACGATCAAGGAACGCATCGCCAAGCCGATCAATCGACTGCCGGATCCGCGCGTTCTCGACGACATCGACGCCGATGCCAAAAATCATCATAGGGACTAGATACCGGGATCGTAGCGACTCATCAAGTCCAACATGTCGGCAACGCTTTGCTTCAATCCCACAAAGACAGCCCGCGAAACCAGATGGTGACCGACGTTTAATTCCGCCAAATAGGGAACCTGAAAGAGGGTCGGCAAATTCATCAAATTGATCCCGTGCCCGGCATTGACTTGCAATCCAGCCCGGTGGGCTTGATCCGCCGCCGCGATGAGGCGCTTCAATTCCTCGGGACAACCTGCGGGAGCGCCATTGGCGAACGCTCCGGTATGGAGTTCGATCATTTTTGCCCCCAACTCCGCGGATTTCGCGACTTGCTCAGGATCGGGATCGATAAAGAGGCTGACCAACGTGCCATTTTCCTGAAGTCGATCAATCGTGCCCTGCAATTCCCCGGCATTCCCAACGACATCAAGCCCTCCTTCCGTCGTAACCTCCTGACGGTTCTCCGGAACGAGGCAAACGAAATCAGGCTTGATCGAAATCCCGATTTCTACAATCTCCGGCGTGTTTCCCATCTCCAGATTCAGGGGGAACTTCTGGATCTCCCGAACGCGAACGACATCCGTATCCTGGATATGACGACGGTCTTCCCGCAAATGCATCGTGATCGAGTCAGCCCCCGCCTCGATGCAGATTTTCGCAGCTTCCAACAGATCGGGCTCCGCGTTGTGAGCATCCGGCATGGTGGAATACCGCGCCTGTCGCAACGTTGCGACGTGGTCGATGTTTACGCCTAATTTCAGCTTTCTCGGCATGGTCGGAACAAAGCGCCAAAATGCGGAGAATCGAAGTGCGAATTTCCAGTTCCTGTGTCAGCAGCCCAGCTTGCCGGCTTTGAACTGGCGAAAAATCTCCTCGCAGCCATCCTCAAGCAAATCGAGAACCAACTCAAATCCGGCTTCCCCACCGTAGTAGGGATCGGGAACTTCCTTGTGAGTATGCTCCGTGCAAAAATCACAAAACAACCGGATCTTTTTCACCTGATCCCCGTTGGAAGCCAAATTCTCAAGGTCGACAAAATTCGCGCGATCCATCGCCAGAATCAGGTCAAAATCGTCCAAGTCCTGAGGTCGCACTTGTCGGGCGCGTCCGTGCATTTCAATTCCCCGGGCCTGCGCCGCCTTGGTCATGCGCGAGTCCGGCGGATTCCCGGCATGCATTCCGATCGTCCCCGCTGAATCCAACTCCATCTCGCTCGTCGCACGTTCACGCTCAAGCAGATGGCGTATCACGTTCTCCCCGGAGGGAGAGCGACAGATATTTCCCATGCAGACAAACAGAAGCTTCATCGGCGAACCAATTGGATTGGCTGCACCGGTTCTGCAAGTTGGAATCTGGCGAGGGCGCGATACATCTGCAGGCAATGTGGATGACTGAGGCGACTGGAAAGCACCGCACGGGAGTCATCGTAGCACCCCAACTTTAGAATTTCGATTTCCACCTGACGCACTCCCCAGCGATTCATGGAGGATCTCGAGGGGTGATAAATGTCAATCGTATTGGTTCCAACCAAGGCGCTTCCGTAGTCTTCCACGACGTAAATCTTGTCCTCCCCTACGATCCGGAAGGTTGTTCCCAAAGGGAATCGCGACCAGTCTGCGGCCGCCGAATTGTGGCTGCGGCTGGACCTCAACTTCGTTCCAATCGCAGTCGAGCGTCCGTATTCCTTGTGATCGGCTTCCGAATGCGTGTAGGCCGTTGTCCGAACCGTTCGGCGCATTGCCCCCGAGACCGGAGTCAGATTTTCGGGAGGCGCGATCAAACTGGAACGCAATCTTGCCAAACTGCCAATCCTCGTATCGACAGTGGAATCGACGGCCTGCCGAATGGTGGGTTGGGAACGTTGGGCAAGAGATGACGAAGCCACAGGAATTCGCGTCGATGACGACGATGGCGGTCGCACCTGAGGTTGCATTGTCCTGAGTACCGGTTGCGCACGATAGCGGGTATCTTGGGTCAGCTTTTTATTGGAAGAGACCGGAATGACGCTTCGGAATAAACTGGCAACCCGTTTCGAAGAGCCTTTAAGGCCGGTGGAGGCGGATGGTGAAGCTTTATCGCGGCGAAAAATGCCCGCATCACTGCTCTGAGCCGAGAGCAAAACTGTCCCACAGATGAGACCGTATAGGAGGTTCGATTTCATGATTATTCCGTCCACAATAATCATAAAGATTATAACATGTAAAGAGAAACAGATTTTAAAGCAATCTTAAGCAAATCTGCAGGTTTGAGATTCCTTTATCTTGACTAGGACTGCCTCCTGCTGACAAAGGGTGTCTCCCGAATGACATCTCGTACCGAGCTCAAAGTCGTGGCTCTCGTCACGGCCTATAATGAAGAGTCAACAATTGGGGAAATTGTGGATGTTCTGAAGCAGTGTCCGATGATCGATCAAGTGCAGGTCGTTGATGACGGTTCAACTGACCAAACCCGGTTTGAGGCCGAGTCGAGAGGCATCAAAGTGATCTCCCTGAAAGAGCGGGTTCCGGTGGGTCAAGCCATCATGCATCACCTCACCGAAATTGAAGACGAGTGCATTCTTCTTTGGTGCGATGCGGACTTGGTGGGCTTGAAGCCCGATTACATGGAGACGCTGATTCACAGGTTTCGCCAGGAAACAGTCACCCAATCGCTCAGTTCACGCGGCGTGCCGCTGGATTGGCCGAAATGGCTTCGAGGCTGGCCCATCCGTCAAATCTGGGCCGCAGCGTTCGGCCCAATCACCGGAGAACGCGCCATTCTCCGGTCGGATTTCGTAAAGGCCATCGAACTATCTCGTACACTCAATTGGGCAGAAATGATGCGCGGCTACGGAATTGTGCTTTTCCTGAATTGGTATGGCAACGCATTCGGAAGTGGACACGTCATCTCCTATTTCGACCAATTACGCCAGCGCCAGAAGTACGAGAAATGGGGAAAACGATCTTTCCGTGAAATGGTGATGCAATGGATCCAGTTCGGCTTGGTCTGGATAAAAATCCGGATCCATTCCCGCCAAATTCGGGCTTCGCATCGCAGAGTTTCGGCAGATTCAAGTCTCAGCCCTGAAACTCCTCAAGCCGGCTGACTAGTTCGCGCCCTGAAGAACGTTTTCATTCCCCGCGCGCTGAGGCCGTTCATTGACCCACTTTTCCCGATGATTGATCACCCAATCGATCAGGGCCGCGTCAAAACCAATATCCCTTCCAGCGTCCTCACTCCGCAGCCATTTGTGTTTCAGAACTTCTTCCCGTTCGGCCAAAAATTCTTTGTAGAACAAGGGGTGGTCCGCGGAGGTGTTGGTGTTGAGTCTAGGTTTCAAATTACAAGGGGTGTTATGTGACTATTTCTCAACTACGGGAATAATCCAAGGAAAAGATAAGGGAAATCCTTATACGCTTTCAACCTAGTCGAATGGAAACGGATAGAGCTCGTCATGCTCCGTTCGCTCCTCTTCGGTCATTCGACCTCGTTCCACACGAGTGGTAAATGCTCCAACAATTTTCCCATCAGCAAAATACTGCCAATCCACAATCTGGTTTTCGGTAAAGCGAACTTCCTCAAGGGCCTCAACCTTTTGAAGCTTCATGGGCGCTTCGTTCACGATTCCACTGAATCCGTCTTCCTCGGCTTTGATGCCGTTGACCCAAAGATCCTCAAACACATCACCTTCTCCGATCCGCACCTTTGCCAGAAATCCGGTTCCCTCCGTTTCGGTATCTTGTGAGGTAGCCACAAAGTCCGCGAAGGTATCCCTCGCATGATCCATTGCTGCGTTGATTTCCTCGTCATCCGAAGAAATCGGATCAACATCCACGAGAGGAGCATCCTCACGTGAACAACCGGCCACAAACAGACTTATCAGTAGGATAGCTTTGAACCTCAAGAGCATCTGATGATGCTCGCCGATTGAATTCAGAACCTCAAGGCTGAAATTCAGTGGGTTTCCCCTCCATCGGCTGAGCAAACCGGTCTCCTGAATTGCCGCTGGTCGGTGGATGATAGTCCGCATCATCAATTCTCCCGGCATCTTCAAAAATAGGAACGTCCAGCCCGGTCAACACTCCAGACTTGGGTAGCTCGTCTTCCGGTTCAGCCTGGGGAGCGCTGAGCTGTTTCAACTGATGAATCCGAAGGCGGAACACGTAGAGGTAGCTGATGAAGCACTCGATCAAATCAAGCGTAATCTCAGCAATCTGCTGATTGCTTTCGCGCTCCATGTCGAAATGCGCGCCCAATCCGTGGCCATCTTTGAGTGACGCGGCCAACTCAACCAGAGGCTGGTCCGTATTGACGGCTTTGATCAACTTCTCGACCAACTGCGCCAGATTCCCATTTTGCTCGGTAAAGGAAAGCTCGGTCCTGGCAATGTTCTCAAGCACCTTGCCGCACAAGGCGACAGACGCGTCCCAACTCCCCGAATTGTAGGCGCTCACTGATGCGTTGTAAGCCCGCATGATTTTGTGAGACTCTTCAAGGATCCTTCGATCGCCATTGAAGCAGCTCTGGCGCTCAAAATTTACTTTCTGAAAGGGGGAGAGAGAGGGGTTAGGCATGGCGTGCTTATCCATATAACCGCCCATGATTGAGAATCTGTCAGGATTAGCAAGCAATAAGTCCGAATTTTTTGGACTCCTTAATGAAGTTGGGGGTAGATCGCTTTCAGGTTCAAACTATCCTCCATTTCATCCTGGAGTTGCAAGAGCTTGGAAAAGAGAAGCTTAACAATTGGTAACTTCTCAGGATTCTTTGCCAGGTTCTTGGTTTCGTGCGGATCGTCGGCAAGGTTGAAAAGCAACGCAACCGGCTCTTTCGGGTAGAGAATCAACTTGTAGTCGCTGTGAATCACAGCCCTCTGCCCATCCAGATAAGCCCCATAGATCGACTCATAGCCGTTTTCTTCGCCTCTTAGAATCGGCATCAAGCTGTTGAACTCGACGTAGTCCGGCTTGTCCGCTCCCGTCAGGTCGATCGTCGTCGCCATGATGTCCTGCAGATAAACACGCTCGTCGATCTTTGCTCCTTTTGCAATTCCCGGTCCCTTCACCATCAGGGGAACCCGAAGGCTATGATCAAACATGTTCTGTTTTCCCATCAATCCATGTTGGCCAACAGCCAAACCATGATCAGCGCTGAAGAAGATGTAGGTATTGTCCGCTTTTCCGGAAGCTTCCAACTCATCCAGAATTCTCCCAATTTGGTGATCCATGTGAGTGATGATCGCATAGTATTCCTGCCGATTGACCTTCACCGCATTCTCTGTGCGCGGAAACGGAGCCAGCTTCTCATCGCGAAGCCCTCGACCGGACTTCATCACTTCATTGAAGGGATACTCCGGCATGAAGTTGACCGGCATCGCGATTTCCGACAAGGGATAGCGGTCAACGTAGGATTGGGGACTCTGGCGGGGATCATGTGGCGCATTGAACGCGAGATACATGAAGAACGGCGTGCTCATTCCCCCTGCCACTTGCAGGTAATCGACCGCGTCATCCCCCAGCACTTCACTCCAATGTTTGCCACCTTTCCAGAAGCCTTCAAACTTGGGATCAGAAGGGCTCCAGGGATCAGGTTTCCCGTCGATCGGGCGATTGTAGCCTTCCTTGGTCTGATTCGGCATGCCGGGACGAACATTCCGACTGATCGAGAAAATTTGCTGCGTGTCGGCCTTCACATGCCACTTGCCTGAAAAATAGGTGTCGTAACCTGCGTCCTGCAACACCTGACTCCACATCTGACCTTCCTCCTGCATCACCTTCAGATCCGATTGGTTCGCCCGCCAGATAAACTTGCCGGTGTTCAACATGGTTCGGCTCGCGACGCAAACAGCCCCCGACCAGCTCCCCATATTGTAGGCATGCGTGAAGGTCGTCCCTCCAGCCACCAGTCGATCAAGATTGGGAGTCTGAACCTCTCGATTTCCCAAGGAGTTGATCGTGTCAAAACACTGATCATCCGCGAAGATGAACAGGAGATTCGGCTTTTCGGCTCCGAAGCCGGAAACAGCAAAACTCAACGCCGAGAGAAAGACAAAGAAGGGTTTCATGGGCGGCACCGAAGAGTAGTTTCAGAGGGGATGCAACTCTGATCCGTCTCCATGGATCGGCCTTGGACTCACCTCCTCGCCACAATCCCTGCAACTCATCGTCTCATACGGGTTTCCATTCGACGCACCGCTATGAACCACCTAGATTCCTCCATTGCTTCATGAATCGCACCAAAGCCCTGATCATTCGCGCAGCGATCGCCCTCCTCATTTTCGTGGCGGGCGCCAGTTACTATGCCTATTTGATCAAGACCGGTCCGCAACCTGAGCAACGCCCCGCCATTCGCTCCTATCCCGTCATCGAGGTCATGGAGCTGGAGCGGTCCGATTTTCAGGTCAGGATTCCCTCACAGGGAATTGTAACGCCCCGCACCAACACCGATCTCACCGCTGAGGTTTCCGGGAAAATCGCCCATATTCCCAACCAGTTTCTCAACGGCGCGTTCTTCCAAAAGGGGGAAGTCCTCGTCGAATTGGATGCGCGGAATTACGAAACCGCGTTGGCCAGAACCGAAGCGGAGCTCACCCGCACCCAGACGGCATTGGCGCTGGCAAAGGCCGCGACCGACCGGGCCCGTGAAGACTGGAAACGGTTGGGTCTGAGAGGGACGCCGACCGATCTCAACCTGAAAATCCCCCAATTGCGGGAAGCCGAAGCCAACGTGAAAGCTGCGGAAGCAAATGTCGCCGAGGCCAAGTTGAACGTCGAGCGCTGCAAAATCTCCGCTCCCTACTCCGGTCGCGTCCTCGAGAAACTGGTTGATGTCGGACAATTCGTGAGTCCAGGAACCATGTTAGGGCAAATCTATTCCACCGAGTTGTTCGAGGTCCGCCTCCCTCTTCGCAACGATCAACTGGCTTTTCTGGAATTGGAACGCGCCGACGGCCGGAAGCCTGCCGTCGCCCTTTCCGGTGAAGCAAGTGCGGACGCCCAGTGGCCCGCCTGGATTGAGCGGACGGAGGCCGCCGTCGATGCGCGAAGCCGCCAGCTTTTCGTGATTGCGGCGATCGATCTTTCTCTGGCTGACTCACCTCCCCTTCCCAGCGGCACCTTCGTGGAAGCTGAAATTGAAGGGAAACTCCTCAAAGACGTGTTTGTGATTCCTCGCACGGCCACACGATCGGGCAACCACGTGATGCGGGTGACCCAGAATCAGAAAGTCGAGTTCCAGGAGCTGGATGTGATCTATGATGGTGACGCGAACTTTTTGATCGCAAAAGCTGGCGGAAACCTGGATGCGGGTGATCAGATCTCGCTGACTCCGCTTCCCTTCGTCAGCAATGGTGATCAAATCACGATCAAGGGAGCGCAAAGCAACTCTCCCGAGCAACGCCGTCCTCCACTCGTCAAAGGGCCAAATGGCCCGAAAGCGCAGAAGAACGAGCCGAAAACCGAGTCATAGCCGCTTGAGGCGGCGCAACCTGGCGGATTCGGAGATACGATTCTGGACGGGAGCCATTTTCTCCCCAAGTTTTCGCTCCACCGTCCATGGACTGGCAACACCCCTATCTTCTCCTCATCATTCCGATCGCGCTGGCGTTTTTGATATTCGTCGATTCCCGGTCATCCCACCCGATGTCGCCGCTGCGTCATCGGTTGTTGCTGATTTCCCGCTCGATCCTCGTGATTCTCGTCACCGTGGCGTTGGCGAATCCGGCTTGGGTGGTCAAAAGTCGCGAACAGGCCGTCGTATTTGTGCTCGATCATTCGCAAAGCCTCGGAGAAAAGGGGCTCGATTCGCTTTACGAGCAGTTTGACCGGTTGCGTCAAAAAATCGGCGGAGGCGTCCAAATCGGAGTCGTCTCAGCGGGTCGCGACGGTGAAGTTTTGACCTATCCCGGCAAACCCACTCCCAATGCTGGTATCGGCAAGGCGGTGATGGATCGCGACGGCGCCGCGACGAATCTGTCGAAAGCTGTGACTCTCGCTTCCGCGATTTTTCCGGCCGGCACATCCCGTCACATCGTGGTCTTGAGTGATGGCCAGGAAACCACCGGCAGTCTCGAATCCCAAGCCAAGGCCTCCGCCGTAACCGGCATCAAGATCCACGCGCTGCCCATTGGTGGAGAACAACGGCCCGATGTTCGAGTCACCCGGTTGGCGAGTTCCCAGAGCCGAATCAACGAAGGTGCGACCGTCGACCTCACCGCCACCATCGAATCCTCGATCACCGGTTCGGGACGCGTTCGCCTCTTTGAAAACGGTTTGGAAGTCGACAGCCAGGATATCACCGTTGCTCCCGGCGAATCGCAGACGCTGCGCTTTCGTCGTTCGCCGGATCAACGAAACATCTACAATTACCGTGCGGTGATCGAGGGCTTTGATCGCGAAGACGCCATTCCCGACAACAATGAATCGCTCGCGATCGTCGATGTGCGCGGCAAACCGCTGCTTCTCTACATCGAAGGCGAGGCCGGAGAATCGAAGTACCTGGTGCGTGCCATGGCCAAGGAAGGAATTCGTCTCGATGTTCGGGCGGCGAACGGCATTCCCCACAATCTCCGCGAACTCGCGGGTTACGACGCGATCGTTTTCTCCGACATCGCAGCTCATGAAATTGGCGAAAACCGGATGATCGCGATCCGCGATTACGTCGACAAACTCGGTGGCGGCTTCGTCATGATCGGAGGTCCCAACTCCTTCGGAGTCGGCGGCTATCATCGCACCCCCATCGAAGAATTGCTTCCCCTGAAACTGCGCGGCCCCGATCACGAAGAGCAGCAATCGTCAGCCCTGGCTCTGGTAATCGATCGTTCCGGATCCATGTCGGGCCAGAAAATCGAGATTTGCAAATCGGCGGCCATCGCGACGGCGGAATTGCTGAACGATAAGGACCACATCGGCGTTTATGCCTTCGATTCCAGCGTCCACACCGTCATGCCCATGAGCCGGGTCGGCTCCAGCCGATCCATCGCCGATCAAATTTCCATGCTCAGCTCCGGTGGCGGAACGAACATCTATCCGGGAATGACCACGGCAAAGAAGGAGCTCGGCAAGGTGAAAGCCAAGATCCGGCACATGATCGTGCTGACCGACGGCCAAACCTCGGGCTCAGGGTATCAGGCGCTCGCGGCGCAATGTCAGAGTGAAGGAATCACGATTTCGACCGTGGCCGTTGGATCGGGCGCGCAAATCGGGCTTTTGCAGGCAATCGCGGCGGCTGGAGGCGGTCGAAGCTACGTGACGATGGATCCCACGGCCATCACCCGCATTTTCACGCAGGATACGATGATGCACACCGGGCGGTTGATTCAGGAGGAGCCCTTTCAAGCGGAATTGGTCGAGCAACATCCCATGCTTCGAAATTGGGACCAAACGCCGGCTCCACCGCTCCTCGGATACGTAAAGACGAACCGCAAAGCGACTTCCCAAGTTCCCCTCGTCACGGAATCGGGCGATCCCCTCCTCGCCCATTGGCGATTTGGGCTGGGCAAAGTCACGGCCTTCACCAGCGATTGTAAATCGCGTTGGGGAGCCCTGTGGGTCAATGGATGGGATGGATACAGCCGCCTTTGGGCGCAGATTCTGAGAGAAACCGCGCGCCCGCCTCAGGGGCGCAACATGGATTTGCGCCTTGAGGCCAAAGGTGAGGAAATGGAAATCGTGGTCGATTTGCTGGAAGACGCCGGAACGCGGAAAAACAACGCTGATGTCGATTGCGACATCTTCTTCGTCCCGGCCAATGCTCTGGGTTCGAGCATGAAACCGGTCGCCACGAAACAGCTCGAACAGGAAGGACCGGGGTTGTATTCCACCAGTTTCCGCCCCACCGACGCCGGCGTTTATCTGGTGCGGGCGAAGACGGGAGCCCAAATGGTTTCCGCCGGTCACGTTCACAACCCCTCCAGCGAAGTCGCGACCGGCCAGATCAATCGCGAGCTACTCAAAACTGCGGCCGAAACGACTGGCGGTCAGCTTCTCGAATCAGCCGATGACAAGCTTGCGCTCACCGGAACCGATGTTTCCCGCTACGTCGAAATTTGGCCGTATCTGATGGGCATTTTTCTCGGCGTTCTCCTTGTCGACGTAACGATTCGACGCTGGGAAAACGTTCTCGGGATGATTGAAGTCGCAAAAGGGCGTTGATCTGGTCAGTTCGGGAACCGGGCGATGACAGACACGGAAACGTACGGATCAACGAGGATTTGAGCTTCATGCACATGGAACAGTCTGATGTTTGAGCACAAAGTTAGAAGTTGAACCGCAAGTTGCGTGATTGGCGGAGTCTTTCCGTCTAAGTTAAAATGCTTTTGCATGCCCTCTCCCTTTGAAGATCCATCCTTTTCGACTTCCGATTTCGATCTCGGGGATACCGGTTTGACCTGGAAGACCGGCAATCAGCGCAAGCGCCGGGGGATGGGCCCCCTGCCGATCCTTTTTCTCGGCGGACTGCTTTGCCTTGGGATCGTCGTCACCTTCATCAAGGCTTCAAGAAGCGCCGCGCGAAACGACTCTCACCTCGCAAAAATCGAAAAACCGGAGGTCAAGGTCGAGCCAAATCACAGCGCTTATATCCCCACCGTCCCTCGCGAATTGCCGACCACGATTGTGCTCCCCAGTGTAGAGGATTCGCCGCCTACAGACTCCCAGTTTGAGCCGAACGCGGAACCACCGGAAATTGCTCGAACCGAGCCGGAACCGTTACCTCAGCCTCCGGAAATACCTCCGATTTCCGAAGAACCGGCGCCCGAGGAGCCACCCGAAGTCGCGTCCATTCCCGAGCGGCCCCAAGAACCAGCCGTCGCCTCCGTCGAACCGGCTGATCCGAGAATGCAGCCTCCGCTTCCAATCCCGCAGGACCGCCCCATCCCGCGTCAGCGCCGAATTGGAGAAGCCAGGTTCGCGTTGCTCATTCCGGTTGCTCAAGATCCCGTGTTTCTTTCCACCCGCCAGATTTCGACGAGTTACTTTCGACCATACGCCAGCGCCAAAAGCCGAGCCATGGTCCCCGGAAGCTACGCTCGCGTGACAAAAGATGAGGCCATGGACTTCGCGAACTGGCTGACCCAGGTCCATCGCGCGAAAGGACTGATTGGAAGAAGCGAATACTATCGCCTGCCGGCCCAGCATGAGAATCGGAGCAACGACTCCTGGCAAAGTGATGATCGAGGCGGTTCGAGTGCCGAGCGTCGCGTATTTCGCCTGGCGCTGGTTGCTACCCGGTCAACCGAGCGTCCCTTCTCTGGATAACCGTCGTGGCGAAGATCCGGCATCCCTTCGTCCACTGGCCTGCTCGTCTCCCATTTGGCGTGCGCATTGGCATGACGGCCGCCCTTCTGTCCGGCCTGGTGCTGCTGATCTTCATCATCGCCTCCGCGGCAATCGTCTTCGACAATATGATGGAAGAGGCCGATTTTGTTTTGGCGGAACGAAGCGAAACCCTCATCACCCAATTCGATGCGAAAGCACCTTCGACCAAGGACCTGAAGAACGACAAGTTCAGCGCGCCACTGAACGCTGAACTCGCCGAAGTCAGACTCGTTCGCTACACCAGCCCGGACATGGATTGGACGACCAAAGATTCGAAGTGGAAGATCGACTGGATTCAGGACGAAGACTGGCTCAAAAAAAAGAAGCGCACGGTGTGGAATGGTCTCGACGTCTGGCGAACCTACGCCGCCAAAACGCACGGTGATCACGGCATTCTCCTCGCGATGGACCTTTACGAGATTCGTCGGGAGGTCTGGCGCATGTGCAAAACCTTCCTCTCTGCCCTTCCCCTGACCCTTCTCTTCGTGGGAATCGGCGGCTGGTGGACGGCGAGACGAATTGTCAAACCGCTCGACACGTTGGCAACGGCCATGGAGAGCGTGGCCGACGGAGATCTCACTGAGCGGCTCGAATTGACGCACGCGAGAGACCTGATTGATCGTCTCTCCCGGATTTTTAATGAGATGACGCGCCGGCTTCAATCCAGTTTTCGTCAGGCCAACCGTTTTTCGTCCGATGCTTCTCACGAATTGCGCACGCCACTCACAATCCTCCGCGGCCAACTCGAACAAGCGCTGCAAAAAGCGGAGGGAGACCACGCCGTCGAGTTGGCCGGCCTTCTCGACCAGACCGAGCGACTCCGCGGGATCATCAATGGGCTCCTGCTGCTTTCGCGTTCTGACGCTGGGAAATTGGCGATCGGATCGGACGAGCTGGATCTTTCGAAGCTGGCGAGCGACGTGGTTCAGGATTTCGAATCTGCGCTCTCCGAATCAGGAATCACCGTGGAATCCGATATCGCTCCCGAGCTGAAGCTTCGTGGCGACCCCGGCCTGCTTCGCCAAGCGCTTGGCAACCTCATCAGCAACGCCGAAAAGTTCAACCTTCCGGAAAACGGTCGAATCAGCATCAAACTCGAAGAGAATGGCGACGAAATCTGGTTGAGCGTGGAAAACACCGGAACGCCAATCGCCCCGGATCAAACCCGAGACGTGTTTCGACGCTTCTTTCGAGCAAGCGGCGACCGGGAATCGCCAAAGGCCCCCGGAACCGGCCTTGGCCTCTCGATCGTGGAAGCCGTCGCGGAAGCCCACGGCGGACGATCGTGGTGCAAGCCGCTCTCGGCCACCAATCGCTTCTACCTCGCGTTTCCCAAGGGCGAAGTCTAACGGCGACGAATCACCTTCGGCGTAAAAAAATTCCTTTCGCCGGGGCCCGAACCAACCCATCCTACCCCCATGACTCCCACTTTTCGCCGATCGCTCTTCCCAGCGTCATCTTTTCCAATTCGAATCCTTCTCTCCGCCTGCGTCCTGCAGTTCGCCGGGTCCATCGCCTTCTCGCAAATCGAAGAAGCCGAGAAGCTCCGCGAGGAAGCCCAGGTTCACCTGCAAAACCAGGATCTCCCCAAAGCCATCGAGACGTTCCTCAAAGCCTTCGAGCTTTCTCCCGGCACGTCACAGGAATTTCGACTCGTCTCCCAACTTTTGTTGATCGAAAATCGCGCTGACGAAGCTGTTGAGCTTCTCAAAGAAGGCGAGAAAGAACATCCGGACAGCTTGCCGATTAAAGCGGACCTCGGAATCGCCTACAACGCGACCGAGCAGTTTGAACTCGCGCTTGAGACGTTTGAGCGCCTCGAAATCCGCGTTGGCCAGACCAATCCCACCATCACCAACGACTCCTTCTACTTCTCCTACGGGGCCGCTGCCGAACGCCTCAAGAAGTATGATCTGGCGGAGAAAAATTTTCGCAAGGCAATCGAACGCGTTCCGGTCACCGATCCGCAACGCGCCGCCATGCCGATGAATTATCTCGGCTACATGTGGCTCGATTTGGACAAGAACCTCGACGAAGCCGGCACCTTCATCGTGCAGGCCAACAACCTCGTTCCCGATTCCGACGCCTACGCCGACAGTCTCGGGTGGTGGCACTTCAAAAAGAAGAATTACAAAGCCGCGCTACGCGAACTCCTGCGCGCCGACCGTCTCATGGGCGATGCGGAAGACCCGGTCATCTACGATCACATCGCGCAGACCTATTTCGAAATGGGACAGAAGGAAAAGGCGATCGAATATCTGGAGAAAGCGACCAAGCTTGCCCCGGACAATGAAGACATCGCGAAGCGCTTGCAGCAATACCAGCAACCGGCGCCAGAAGGTCTCTAACGCGGGTCTTCGCGCCTACTGACTCCCACCCACTCAGGACTGATGCTTCGAACGTTCGATCGCATCGGCATAGGCATCCTCGAGCGCGGCGATTGATTGCGCTTCCCCATATTTTTTGACGACGGACTCCCGCGCTTGGCGCGACCAGGATTCCAGCAAATCCGGCGAACCCAGCAAACGTGAAATCGCGTCGCCTAACTCGCGAGGTGACTTTTCGGGAACGAGCACGCCGTCCACTTCGTTCTCGACCGCTTCCGGAATTCCACCGTGCAAGGTGGCGACCACCGGTAAGCCTGCGGCCATGGCCTCGAGCATGGAATTGGGGACGCCTTCCTGGTCGCTTGAGGCCGTCAGCTCGCTGGGATGGAGAAAAACGTGTGCCCGTTCGAACTCAGCCCGAAGCTGGGTTTGATCCATCCAGCCCCGCAATTCGACGTTCGCCTCGAGTCCTGCTTCGCGGGCAGCCTGACGAATTTCATCCTCCTGCGGCCCCGTGCCGCAAAGGATGTATTTCAAATTCGGCCAGCGTTCCACGACCGGCTTCAGCGCTTCAATCGCCGTCAGGATTCCTTTCTTCGGGATCAACCGGCACGCTTGGACCAACCTCCAGGCACCGTCCTCCGGTGCACGGCGAACCTTGGGGGCAATTCCCTCCAACGGGATCGGCGTTCGATTCGAACGGAGCTTTTCCCGCGGCACGCCCAGATTCGCCAGTTCATCGAGCAGAGACTCACTCCGCGCCAGGACGATTTGAGCACGGTCGAGCACGCTCTCGAACTCTTCCGTCCGATCCCCTTTTGCGAAATGCGCCACATCAACACCGTGAAACGAAACGACGAAGGGGATTTTCGTCTTCAGCAGGATGTTCCGATACGTCACCGCCTTGTGGCCGTAGTAAACGTGGATCAGATCCGGCCGGTGCGCGTCAAGACGCGGCAGAAGATCGAACGGATAATACGGCTTCACATCCTTTTCGATCCGAACCGGAGGCGGCCATTGTTTCACCACATATTTGTAGTAAAACCGCAGCGCAAAATTCCCCCGTGGTTTGGGCCGCAACAACTTCGTCATCACCTCCACCGGTTCGAAAGGAAATTGCTCCGGATTTTTGTGTTCCTCTGTGAACACAATCGTCCGAAATCGCTTCAATCCCACGATTTGGCGGTAGATGCTCTGCATCTCCGGCTTGAGAAAGGTGCCGCAAACGCTGGCGACAAGGGGCTGGCGGCTTTCAGGATCAGTATCCATAATTCGCCCCATTCAAGCCTTGGGCAGGGACGAATGCACCGGAGAATTTCCCCAAATTTCCGGCAAGCCGGGAGAGATGACCGGCAACCGAATCGGAGCTTCACCTTCGATGACTACCTCCGATAACCGACGGTACGATAGCTGTTCCGAGAAAGCTTTTTCGCAAACTTTTGCTGCTGCTTCACAAAACGCTTTTGATTCTTGGCATGGATTCTCTGCTGCTTGCTGTAGGATTGGGGCTTGTATCGATAGGAGCGGCTGTTGCGGCTGCCGAGGGCGGCTCCGGATACCGCACCAATCGTTCCACCAATGAGAGCACCTTTGCCGCGCCTTCCGTCTCCAGCAACAAGCGCGCCGATCGCGGCTCCGCTCAGTCCGCCTTTAATCGCCCCACGCTTGGGATTGGAGTAACCACTCGTCACCATGAACATGGAGACGACACAGACAGCAACAATGGATTTGGGTAGTGATTTCATAGGATCAATATTCTTCCTGACATTGCCGCGCAGGACGATGTCGATTGGGTTGAGCGGTTAGAGACGACCGGCTTGCGACGGCTTGCAAAATTTCTGGGCCGTTCCTCACATTCGCCAAATCAGTCGTAGCGAAACTGCACCGTGGCTGTGGTCGCGGAATCGCTGACGGCCCTCACCCAGTAAGCGCTGAATCCTTCCGGAAAGGTGTGTTGGATGGATTTCCCGGCTTCCAGCGCGAACGAGCGATACGGAATCCAGAGCCCGGTTCCGTCGATGTCCACTTCGAGCTGAATTTGAGCGTTGCTACGGGACGAAAGCTCGACCGATTTTTGATCGTAGGCCGTCATCAGATAGGGATCTGAGGGAACGTCGGCTTCAACTTCAGAATCGAACCACGGCCCGCCGGATCCCCGGGGCTTTCCAAGCTTCCAGAGGTCATCGACCACGCCCGCCCAAATCGCGGCTTTGCCATCGGCGCTGCGGAAGACATGCTCGCTCTTGGTATCGTCATCAAGTCCGGTAAACAGCAGCAAGCCGTTGTGGGAACAGAAGTCGTGAATCGCGAGATTGTGGGTCGAGATTGGCCGGATCTTGGCAAGACCTTGCGCGTTCCGGGCCGGAAGTTCGTAAAAACTGCCGTGAAGATTGAGGAGATCCCGCTCGGTCGCGACTTCCCGGCAAATGCGAGCGACGCCAAAACCGTCCGTCGGAGGCGCAATCTCCAATACCTGCTCAAACAGGGCGATTTCGTAAACTCGCGAATACCCGGTTTTCTTCGCTGAAATCCGAAGGTGCTGAGCTGAAACCGGCTCGTCGAAAAGGAGTCGCCGTTTCACTGAAGAATTCCCCCGAACCTCCCCGCCGGGAACAAGCTGCCATTCGCCACCATTCCGAATCTCAACATCAAAGTCAGACATCGCGTATTGCGGATCGTCGTTCCAACCGGAAACCACCCACAGGCTGCGGAAGGATTTCTGCTCGCCCAGATCCAGTTCGATCGAAGCAATCTCCGTGTTTTGGCTGATCCAACGATCGTCCTCTGCGACGCTTCCATCAACGGCATTGGCCGCGTCGTAGGTCAGGTGGGTAGAACTCGCCGTGACGGCGGCTCCAATCGCCAGACTTTCGGAAAGGAAATCCGCCAACGTTTTTCGGGGCTCTCCTTGAACCGATGCCTGGTAGCGTTCGTTCTTCGGAAGCCGGTAACGTTGCCCATCTTCCTCCACAATGACGGAAGCGGCATCAACCTGAACCGAACGAAGCGGTTGCCTTACCGCCGAGACGATCTCAGAAATTGCGGCGGGCTCGTCCACCGAAACCAGTTCCATTTTCTGGCTCAGCTCGTAGTAGGCGGCATCGCTGCCGTCCGGAGAAGAAGCCGCGACCAACCCGAGACGGTCGAAGGCGAGACTGCGCATCAAGCCAAAGGACTTGGCAGGTTCATCCGGCGTGGCAATCCCGGCAAACTCAGCCGCGTTCTCATTATCGCGTTCATCGCGATCGCGAAACTGGAAATTGGCGGTAACCGCCTTTGCTGCTTGTTGACTGGTCAGGCGAATCCACGCCCCGGCTTCGCTTTCGCTGAACACCACCGATTCCACTCCGTTCGCGGGAACGGTAATCTCGCGAAGCGTTTCCCAATCGTTGTTCCCCGCCCGGTCCACTTCCAACTGAAACGTCACTGCGGATTCCGATTGATGGGTCAGGTGAATCTGGCGGAAATCATAGCCGGAGAACAGAAACGGATCGCTCGTTTGCTGGGCTTCGAGGTCTTCGCGAAGCCAGACCGAGCCACGGCCAATCGCCGGACCAAAGGCATCGAGTTGAGCCGCGTCGATGAACCAGAGGTTGGAGTTCGATTGCTTGGGCGAGGCATGCGCAGCCTTGAAGTGCCGCGTATTGAGGAACTCCGATTTCGCGGAATCATCGCAACCCAGCACGAGCCGATCGCCCCATTTGCAGAAATCGCCGATCACCTTGAGGTAGTTCGAACGTGGCGCGATCCCAGCTGAATTTTCGCGCGAAAACTCTACTGGAAAGCGCCAAAACGTTCCGTGCATCGTCGCGAGCAGATCATCTTCGCCAATCTCGCGAATCCGCGGCCACTCCGTGTTCCAACCATGGGCGCCATCGTAACTGTGACTCGCCTTGGGCAGCCGGTAAAAATGCCATTCGCCGCCCTCCAACAACCCGAGCAACAACGACCGCGAATCCCAACCCATTGCCCAAACCGGGTCCTTCTCAGGATTGGCGTTTCCCTCAATTCCGCCCGGGCCGGTCAATTCCGTGAATTGATTCCGGCGGACCAATTGCCAATCTCCCTCGCCAAACCATTGCGCCAACGCGCCCGATGAACTCGTTGGATCCGTCTTGGCCGCAGTTCCAACTTCACCGTTGTTGGAATACATGAGCCGGCCTTGCCCGGAATAAAGTCCCTTCCCATGATAGCCAGGCAACGTGCTCGCGATTCCCTCGCTTCCCTTCGCGGCATGCCCGTCCAGAATCAGGTTCTTCACACCTAACGAATGAACATCGACTTCGTAGAGCCCCTCCTCCATCGTGGCGTAATAGACCTTGTTTTCCGGATCCGTGAGATGCCTCGCATTGCCAGTCAACCGCCCCAACATCTGCGTGGATGGAATCACCCGGATGTTTTTCTCGGCATCAATCAAATAGGGACCGATCAGCAGCTGATTCGATTCCTGGTGAATCAGTCGATTTGCCGGCGTTCCTCCCACGCTTCCCTCAAAGATCGTCTGGGTCAGGTCTTCGCCAATTTCATAAAGCTTGTCGCTCGAGCCCTTCGGTGCATGAGGCGCGTAGGTGATCGCCCAGAGACTCCCCTGCCAGGGAACAATCGCCCCCGTGCCGCATTCCCCTTCCAGATTTCGCATCGTCAAATGCGGGTAAACACCGGAAATGCTGATCGGCTCTTCCGCCTTGAGGATCGAAATCGAAATTCCTGCAACGAGCAGGGAACAGAAGGCAAGAAAGGGGTTTCGTGGATTCATGATTTGAGGATGGATAAACAGGCGCGAATTCCGCATCTGCAAGGCAAGAAGGCCAATGCCACGCTTTTTGGACAAATTACCTCCGTGTATTTTGGCGTCTGGATGCCTTTTTGAACGTCGCCCAGGCTTTAGGCCGCCTCAATATTTCGGCATCGACGGATCCACTTCCTCGGCCCAGGCGGTGATCCCACCAGCAATGTTGATGCTGCGATCAATGCCGGCTTCGTGCATGAGTTTTACCGCCTTTGCGCTGCGTCCGCCCATTTTGCAGTGAATGTAGATCTCGCGATCGCGCGGGATTTCATCGAGGCGATCGGCGATTTCACCAAGCGGAATGAGAGTGCTGCCCGGAATCCGGCAAATCTGGTATTCGGAATGCTCGCGGACGTCGATCAAGGTGATTTCACCTTGGTCCATGCGCTCTTTCAGCTCAGATACGGTGATTTCAGGAAGTGGTGATGAGGAGTGCATGGAGTCAGGGGACGGATCGGGGCCACTGCAGAATTGGTCGTAATCGATCAATTCATGAATCGAGCGGTTGGGCCCACAAACAGGACATTGTTCGTCGCGGCGCAACCGGATTTCGCGAAACTTGAACTGGAGCGCGTCAAAATGAACGAGTCGCCCGACCAGTGGATCCCCGATTCCGGTGATGAGCTTGATCGCTTCCAGCGCCTGCATCGAGCCAATGATGCCGGGCAGCACGCCGAGAACGCCGCCTTCGGCACAGGACGGAACGGAGCCCGGATCCGGTGGGTTCGGGAAAAGACAGCGGTAGCATGGCCCTCCCAAATTCGGGGCAAAAACGGAAACCTGGCCTTCGAATCGGAAAATGGAGCCGTAGACGTTCGGTTTCCCGGTCAAAACCGCCAAATCATTGCTGAGATAGCGCGTCGCGAAATTGTCGGTTCCATCGAGAATGAGGTCGAAGGGTTCGGCGATCGATTTGGCGTTCTCGCCGGTAAGGCGTTCCTCAAAACCGACGAGTTCGAGATGCGGATTGATCTCCCGCAAGGTCTCCTTCGCCGATTCCAGCTTGGACCGGCCAATGTCGCTTTCGCCATGAACGATCTGACGTTGCAGATTGGAGCGATCCACGTGGTCAAACTCGACCAAGCCCAACTTTCCAACCCCCGCAGCGGCCAGGTAGAGGGACGCCGGGCTCCCCAGTCCGCCAAGGCCGATGCAGAGAACCGAAGCGGCCCGAAGCCGTTTTTGAGCCTCAACGCCAAAATCCGGGATCGTGATGTGTCGCGCGTAGCGTTCCAACTCGCGGGATGACAGGTCAACCGCTTCGCTTTTTTCGGTCGGGATGAGGGGAGAAAAAGACATCGTTGGGCTTTTCAATCAGTCAGGTTGCGTCCAGCTTTTCGCAACCGTAATGACGTATATGCTTACTACCACCACATTTTGGAAACCTCGATGGATGTTCGGTCTGGCCGTCATGGTCACCGGATTCCTTTCGGTCCACGCTCAAGAAGCGAAGGTCGAACTCAAGTATGAGGAATTGGAGCCGATGCTGACGTTTGACCCCTCCCCGATCAAGCCGATGGGGCCACAGAGCAGCTACGCGGACATGCTGGAGAAAATCACCCCTTCCGTGGTCACGATTTTTTCCAAGCGGGGCAAAGACCCGCGAATGGACGAGATGATGGATGATCCGTTGTTCAAGCGGCTCTTCCCGGATCAGATGCCGAACATTCCGGTGACGGGCGCAGGCGTGGTCATCACCTCGGACGGCTATATTTTGACCAATAACCATGTCGTTGAGCTTTCCGAGGAACTCCGGGTTCATCTCGATGCAACGAATGAAGAATACGATGCCAAACTGATCGCGGCGGATCCGAAATCGGATGTGGCGCTGATCAAGCTGGAAGGCGCGAAGGACCTGAAAGTCATGCCCATCGGCGATAGCAAGAAGCTCCGGGTGGGCGACGTGACCTTCGCGATCGGCAACCCGTTTGGGCTCGCTCAAACCGTGACCATGGGAATCGTGAGCGCGCTGGGTCGAAGCAGTAGTGACGTCAGCATCCTGGAATATGCGAATCTGATTCAGACCGATGCCGCCATCAACCGGGGAAACTCGGGTGGAGCGCTGGTCGATGCCCAGGGCCGATTGGTCGGCATCAACACCGCGATTCAAGGCGGGATGAATGGGGGCAATGTCGGAATTGGTTTCGCGATTCCCTCCAACATGGCGCTCGATATCGTGAATCGACTGCTCGAGGGCGGCGGCAAGGTTCGACGCGGCTTCCTCGGAGTGAGCTTGCAGCCGCTGGATCGTGATCTGGCGACGGGACTCGACTGGAAAAAGCGTTATGGCGTCCTGATTTCCCAAGTCGGTCCGGAAACGCCGGCCGCGATCGCAGGATTGGAAGCCAGCGACATCATCACGAACTTCGAAGGTGAACAGGCTCGTTCGCTCGACTCTCTCCGGCTGCGAATCAGCAACACGCCCCCCAACAAAGAGGTGACGTTCGGCATTTTCCGCAAAGGCAAGGAAATGGAAGTCAAAGTCACTCTCGCAGAGCTTCCCGAAGATCCCGCCTCCGTCATGGGAATCGGACGCGGCCCGGGAATCGAAGAAATCATCGAAGGGGTTGAGATTGCGGATCTCAACGAGGAAAACCGCGCGGCGAACGACATCGCGGACGACATCGAAGGCGTTCTCGTCCAAAGCGTGGATCCCAACTCCGTCGCTGCCGAGTCGGGACTGCGTGAAGGTCAGGTGATCCTTGAAGTGAACCAGATTGCCGTATCGTCTGTAAACGACGCCATGAAGGCGCGGCTTCAATTTGAAGGGTCCGTCTTACTCCTGCGAGTTAGTTCGCAAGGGGCAAGCACCATTCTCGCGGTCCGACTGAAGGACTAGAAAACGCGCTTCCAACCTTTATCCACGAATCACAGGTCTCTACTCACGTTTGGGTAGAGGCCTGTGTTAGTTTGGCCCCATGGAATTTCTCAAGCCGGTGTTTCGGATCATCCTGGTCCTGCTCGTCGTTGTTCCGCTTCTCATTTACCTGGTGCAGGCCAAATTGATTTATTTTCCCCGGACCTACGGCAACTACGGAACCTATCTGCGGCGCGTTGAGCATTTGAAGTTCGAGAATCGCGGCAAATCCCAGACCGCGTTTCTCATCAACAAGGGTCATGAGCCGATTGAGAGAGTTTGGTGGGTTTTCGGCGGGAATGGCTCGCTCGCGCTCGATTGGCTTGATCAAATTGAAGCGGTCAATGCTCCCGGAGTCATCTTTGTCATGGTCGATTATCCCGGTTACGGCATTTGTGAAGGCCGTCCCAATCCCTCTTCCATTCGGCGTTCGATTGATCGCCTTATTCCGGTGGTCGCAAAACGCTTGAACCTTTCCGAGGAACTGTTGCTGCAGAAATCCGCGACACTGGGCCATTCACTCGGGGCGGCGGTTGCCCTGGAAATGGCGGCGCGTTTTGACCTTCAGTTGGTGGTCGCGATTTCGCCATTCACCACAATGAAAGCGATGGCGTCGCGAACGGTCGGACCGGTTTTGTCGAATTTGTTAACCCATCGCTATGACAACCTCAGTTCCCTTCGCTCCCTCCACGAGAAAGGAACGGCACAGGTCTTGATGTTTCACGGCGATCGCGACCAAATCGTTCCGTTTGAGATGGGCAAACAGCTCAGCCAGAATTTTTCGGCGGTGGTGAAGTTTCAGTCCGTCCCCGGGGCGGGACATAACGACATCATCAACTTCCTTGAGGAAGAACTTACCCGGGTCATCTCCCACGGAAGTTGACTTTTGTTAGGATATGTTTACTTCTTAGTGGTATTAATTCTCGAATCCATCGCTTTTTTGGGCGTTGCCTCTTTTTCTCCGCTCCTTTCTGGATCTGCGCATCCCTTCAGGCTGAGGTCCGGTCTTTCACGGTCGATTCCGACGTTGAATTTGCCGTCTCCCACAATCTGGAGCTTCAAGCTGCTCGGCAACGAATCGCGATCGCGGAATCAAACCTTAAATGGTCGGGTAGATTGGCGGATCCGGAGATTGAGATTGGCGGGAGCATTGATCAGTTTGGATTGAACGACGACGAAAGCGTCTGGGAAGTCGCCATCGCGCAGGAGTTTCCCCTGACCCACCGGTTGGCACGGGAACGCGATCTTTCCGCTGCGGATCTGGCCCTCGCCCAAGCCGAAGTGCGGATGAAGGAATGGGAATTTGCGGCGATCGTCCGGCGCGACGCGATCGACGCCCTGGCCATCAAAACCAAGGCCGATTTGCAGGAGCAGCTTCGAGCGGGAGCCGAGGAAGTGGCCAGCGCCATCAAACAAGCGTTTCAAGCGGCCGAAGCCTCCCAACTCGACGTCACCGACTCGGAATTGGAACTGAGAAGCCAGATTGACGAGTCCCGGCGACTGCGGGCTCAGGAAATTGAAGCCAACGGCAAGCTCCGCAGTCACATGAGTTTGCCTCCTGATGCGACCGTCAACATGGCGGGGCGTTTGGGCATTTCCTCCAGGTTTGTTCCGATTACGATCACCGATGAGGTGCTTTCGCGCCGACCGGATTTGCAGCTGCACATGCTGAAGGAGGGACGAGCCGAAGCGGCAATTGCCCTGGCCAAATCCCAGCGCTGGCAGGACGTTGCCGTAAAATTGTTCATGGAGCGTGAAGCCGGCGTCGACGAGCCCGACGGTTTGGAGCGCAACACCTTTTTGGGAATCGGCTTGTCGTTTCAACTTCCGCTTCGCACACCGGTTGATCGGTTGACGGCGGAACCGCGCGGCGAACTAGCAATGGCCAAAGCCACCACCGCGGCGTTGGCGGCTCAAATTCGCAATGAAATCGCGACCGCCAACCAAATCGCGGCCGAGCGTCACCGGATCTGGCAACAAGCCAGCGGAGAAACGCTGCAATTGGCACGACGCCACGTCAGCGAAGTGAACGAAGCGTGGCAAATCGGCAAGGTCGACTTTTTCCGCCTTCGTCAGGCTCAGGAACGGGCTCTCAATCTGGAAAAAATTGCGGTCGAAAGTTTGCGGGATTTTCACCAGGCCCGGGCCGAACTTCAGTTCGCCGCCGCGCTGCCTTAATTTCTGCATTCCGTTTTTCGCCGGCCGCGTATATCATTGAAGAATATGCCAAGTTCGCCCCGTGTGATTGGCTGTACATTATCATCGATGAAAGCCCTGCTATCCAACTCCGGAGAACTCACTCGTCGCCGTTTCGTCTCCAACGCAGCCAAAACCCTGCTCGGAGTTTCCACCCTCCCGGCAAGCATGATGTTCGGGAACTCGGTTCTGGCGGCAGGCAAAGGCGCTTCGGCACTCAAGCAGGTCCAAACCGCGAAACGCGTCATTTACGTCTACCTGAGCGGTGGGATGAGCCATCTCGACACCTTTGACCCGAAACCGGGCCAGGAAGTGATGGGGCCGACCCGCGCGATCAAGACCAAAACGGACGGCATCCAGATTAGCGAATATCTTCCGCGACTGGCGCGACTGTCCGAGAAACTGGCCATCATTCGTTCCCTCAGCTCCACACAGGGTGCCCACAAACAGGGTAACTACATGATGCACACCAGTTACGAGCTGCGCAGCTCGATCCGGCACCCCGCCATGGGAGCCTGGATGCTGAAGTTCCAGAAGAACGACAATCCCGCGCTTCCCGGCAATATCATGATTGGAAACGACAGCCAGCACCCGGGCGCCGGGTTCTTTGAGTCGCGGCTCAATCCGTTGATGATCAGCGATCCGGAGGGAGGCTTGAAGAACAGCCAACGCATCAAACGGCTGGATGAGGAGACGTTCACCCGCCAGATCAGCATGGCGGAGAAACTCGATGCCGGATTCGTCCAAAAATACGATCAAAAGAATGTCCGCGCCTACAGCGACATGTATGACGATGCGTTGAAGTTGATGCAGAGTAAGGATTTGGCCGCCTTTGACATCAAGCAGGAGCCGGAAGGCCTTCGGGAACGCTACGGCAAGGATCGATTCGGCCAGGGAATGCTGCTCGCGCGCCGATTGGCGGAGAATGGCGTTCGGTTCGTCGAAGTTTCCTTGGGCGGATGGGACACCCACAATGCCAACTTCGTGAACCTGCCCGAAAAAGCGGAAGAACTCGATCAGGCGTTGTCCGCGTTGCTGGTCGATCTCGAGCGGCGTGGCATGCTCGATTCAACCCTCGTTGTCCTCGCGACCGAATTCGGCCGAACCCCGGAAATCAACTCCAATGAAGGCCGGGATCACCATCCTCAGGCGTTTTCCTGCCTGTTGGCAGGTGGCGGTATTCGGGGGGGGCAGGTTTGGGGCCAAACCGACCAAACAGGGAGCAAAATCGTCGATGGAAAGATTACGATTCCGGATTTCAACGCGACGATCGCCTATGCGCTCGGGCTCCCGCTGGATCATGTGTTGTATTCCCCATCCATGCGCCCGTTTACGGTGGCAGACAAAGGAAAGCCGTTGGCTTCCCTGTTTGGATAGATTTCGCCGTCACCGCTCCATTTGACTCTCCCAGAAGTCGAATTTGACCTATACGAACGCGAGAAGTATGGCTAACGTACCTCGTGTCTGACCCTAACCAAAAGACGACCCGATTCTTTTGGATTCCCGTGGCAATGTCCGGGACGGGAGCAGTGTTGGCGTGGACCGTGGCGGGGTTTCAGGCGGCGGCAGGAAACTGGCCGATGTTTGTGTGTTTGCTGCTGGGTGGGCTCCTCAGCGCAGGGGCTGCCGCTTTTTTCCGGGTCAGCTTGTCGAAAGAACATCACGAAGCGATCGAGGCCATTCGACAGCGAGACGTTGAGCATGAACAGCTTAAGGGACTGAAGAGCGAGTTGGAGACGGAAGCCTTGGCCTTCGAGCGACGTCGGCAAAAATTCGAGGACCGGCTGATGACCTATCACGAATGGCTCGAGTTCCCCAACATGGAGGAGATCTCCAAGGCCGAGGAGGTGAACGATGAGATTGATGCCCGGGATAAAGAGGTCCTCGCGCTCGTCCAGGAAGCCGCAGACTCGATTTTCGAAGGCTTTCGCAAAGACCGCTACAGCAAGGATGGCCAGTTTGTTCCCCGGCTCCTGACCGATGAGGTGCTGCTTTTCGTGACCGACATTGCCCGGGTTTACCAGCCAGATGCCAAAGAACCGCTTTTGGAAACCAGTGTCGAAAAGCTGCTCAAGTCGCTGAACCACATTTCCCTCCAACTGCTCTTCCAGTTGGAGCAACTGCCCTTGAACGTGAAGGATTACAGTTTGGCGAAGGCTTACGAGCACATTCGGACCGGGGCTCGCGTTTACGACGCCTACAAGTCGGTGAGCCCCTATCTCCCCTATGCCAGTTACACGTGGAATCTCGGCCGCATGGTGCTCGGCTTTGCCAACCCGGTGCTGACGGGCACCTGGATGTTGGGCTCCGAGATTGTGCGGCGAACCGGCCAGAAAATTTCGCAGCAATACATCGACCGCTACTCACTGAAGCTTACCGGCGAAGCGATCCGGATCATCGCCAACGAAACCGCGATGACGTTTGACGAAAATTTTCGTTATCGCGATCCCAACTGGGTCTACGGCCTCGAGCTCACCGAGATGGTTTACCAGTTTCCACTCTCTCGCGAGACCTTGCAGCAGGCACTCTGTGAGATTGGGAATCTCCCGCTGCGAAATAGTTACGACCGGGTATTTCTCTACCGCTGCCTTGCATCCGGGCGCAGCCCCAAGCCCCAGACCTTTGTGAAGCAGGAAGCACTCACTGCTGAGCAACGGCGTCAGATTGTGGAACGGCTGGAACGGTTTTTCCGCCACCACGTCCATGGCCGCAGACACGATCGCGTCGCCGCGTGGTCCGCCGGCGCCAGCGAACGTCTCGGCATGCCGCTCAAAGTGCTGGATGGAGGTTCCCAGACCGTATCTGAACGTGATTTGGGCAGCGCGTTGGCGTCGTTGGGGGCCTTCCTGTCTGCGGTCAAGGAAATGCCGCCTCCCGAGATGAGGGAGAAGCTGCTCGAATGTCAGGTCTCAGCCGAGTTCGCCCCCGAACTCCGCGACGAAGTGATCGATGATCTTGTCGAACGACCTCCGATGTTTTTCGATTTTCCCGATTTGGATCCTGAGAACCCTCTGGTTCCGGTCTATTTTGAGGATCTGATGCGGTTGGAGACGGAAGTTCGGCCGGAAGACTTGCAGGGGCTTTGGGCCATTCGCGAAGCGGCTGAGTATTTTCGCCGCGACCGCCCAGCTCTTGAAGGACAGCTGTTCAAGGCTTATGCGGAACGGTTGGGCCGACTCCTTGATCCCGAATCCCCCGAGCAGACGCTCCATCCTCAGTTGATTATGGCGCTGCCACGCATCCTGGACCGGGAAGAGTTCCCCAGCTTTATCTACGCGAAGATCGGGGCAGAGGACGAGTCCGAACCTTCAGCGCTGGCATCCATCCGGTTGCCCGGCCTCGGGAATTCGAAGATCCATCGCTGGCTGGTTGGATCAGAGAAGCGACTCATCGTAGTGGAAGTTCGAGAGGGGCTCGAACTGGATGACTACAACCGGTTTCAGATTCTTTGGACGCTTGCCGAAGACGATCCACTCCTCGAAGACGTGACGCTTGACCGTTCCAAGACATTGATGAAAACACAAGTCGTCATCCGCGGTGGAAGGTGGCTGACTTCGAATCGCCGCTCGTCAGAGAAGAGTCTGATTGGATTGCGGATTCAAGGCGACAAGCTGAAAGGCTACGAATCCCATTTCGGCCCCTTGCTCCGTTGGTTTGAGAAAAAGAACGTGGAGGTCTGACCGGAAAAGAAGCACAAAAAAAGCCGAGCGGAGAATTTCTCACGCTCGGCCTTTGAAAAAAGTGTTAGCGGGTTGCTACTGAGTCTGCGGAAAAAAGCTTCCCATCGCAGCAGATCCTTCCCAGCCTTGAGGACTGTTTTGAGGAAGATTGCTCACATTGTCATCGTAGGGCTTGGGACCACTCGAACAACTAGCGAGAAATAAGGCAGCTCCAGCTGCAAGTGAAATGATGATGGAACGAACGTTCATGGGTTGGGGTAGGTTAGAATTCAACGGATCCTATCACGACTCTTAAAGAGCGAAAGCAAAATTCGCCCTGCTCCAGCACTCGAACAATCAGCGAGTGTTCTCGAAGATGACCTTGTCGCGCACCATGATTTGGGCTCCGGGACTAATCGTTCCCGGAATAATGTCAGCCACGGTCACCTTGGGCTCCACCGAAACGATTCGCAGGCGACCGATTCGGTCGACCCCACGCTGAACGAGAAGCGAAGCATCCGACGAGACACCAAGGTCTGACCCGACATTCACAATCACAAAGCCATACTCTCGATTGACGGCGATCACGTCCGCTTCCATCCCGTTCAAAGCAACCTTCTCCCGGCGCTCTTTCTCTTCCTGAACGAGGTCTCCAATCCGGGACTCGTTCTTTTCAACCTTGTTGTTGGTGGAAACAATTTCCCCCCGCACTTGATCCAACTCCTGGCGTTGTTGATCCCGGCGCATCTTCTTACCTTCGAATTCCGCACGCACCGTTTCAGGGCGACGGCCCATCAGCTTCTTCTCGAGCATCGCGAACTCTTCCAATTCCGCTTTCTTGCTATCAAATTGAGCAACCAAACGTTCAACCTCGGTGTTGGCGCGGCGAAGCGACTCCTGAGCCAGCGAAAGATTTGCACTGGCCTGGTCATTCGAAGTTTTCGCGACCATCAACTCTTGCTCGGCTGTTTCCAGATTCTGCTGCACTTCATCAAGGTCGGAAGTCAACTGGTTGAGCTTGACGGTGAGTTGGGCGTAAAGCTCTCGCTCTCCGGTGAGCTTTTTGTTGTTCAAGCCTGCAACAACTGCGGACGCGATGAGGGCCGCCATTGAAATGGCCATGAGAAACTTAATCATATGGCTGGTAAGTTAGTTGAGTAATTTGGGGGAAAGTGAAGAACGGTTTTACTGGAGTTTGACGGAAGCGAGCTTGGTTACGGAGTCACCAACCTGAACCATTTGTCCGGGAAGAAGCGATCCTGGAATAATGTCGGCAACGGCTTGGGTGGGCTCGATTTCGGTCACGAGAAGCTTGCAGATGGGTTTTCCCTGCCGGGAAACGTCGAGGGTCGCAGCCGGAACCAGCCCATCGGCATCTCCCGCTGAGATCACGACAAAGCCCCAGTCGTTGTAGGCAGCTTTGATCGTGGAATTCAGATCCTTTGACATGATGCCAGCCTTGCGATTCTTGGCTTCGCTCTCGCGGCGGTCAATTTCCCGCTGCGTCTCTTCCTGCTTCGCATTGGCAACCGCCAAAAGATTACTCGCGTTGTTGATATCGTCCTGCAGCATTTGGCTTTCCTGCTCAACCTCAGCGATTTGGCGATCAATGGTCTCGATCTGAGTTCCAATCTCCTTGAGTTGGTTGAAACCGGCGATCTTGTCGTTGGCAGCGGCAATGTCGTCGTTCAGTTGCTGCTTGCGGAGATTCATTTCGGAAACCTGGGTCTCGGTTGCGGCCAACTGCGTGGTTTTCGCTTCGGTATCCTGTTCCAGAGTCCGGATTTCCATCTGCGTGTTGGCGAGTTCGTCGCGCTTGCGGACCAAATTCTCCTCGGTTCGCTGAACTCGACCTTCCTGAGCTTCGCGCTCTGCGATCTGGGCTTTGAGGGCTTGGCCGTTATCGTATGACAGCCACACAGAGGCCAGCGCCGGGATGGCAGCGACGAGAAGGAGGACTTTCCAAGGTTCCATAACTATTTAGAGAGGTAAATGATGAGAGATTAAGGGCGCTTTAGAATACAGGAAGGGCCAGTTGAAACACAATCGTAAAATTTTTGCAACTGTACTCCCAATTTTTTATTGCTCTCAATTCGGGTTTCAAAGGGCGATTTCCGGTGAAGTCGCAGGTTCTACTAGGAAGTCGGGGGTTTTCCTAGCTTTTTCTTTTTAGATTTCGCAGAACCTCGCCACAGGGCCCGAAAAGGGACCTGCGTTGTTTTATTAAAAACAGAGGACAAATTCAGGTTGTTAGACAAAAATTTCGGTTTCATATTCAGGGGTCTGTCAGAGACCATGGATTGTCGGTTTGTGAACCCCGCCAGGCCCTGACGGGAGCAACGGTAGCATGTCCTGCATTGCTGTGGCTTTCTGGCAGGCATTTTTCATCCTCCCGGCCGGCAGCCGATCATGGGAAAGGCGGAAATTCTTCCCCAAAATTCTCCCCGAACCCACCGTGTTTTTTTACGGAGCCTCTTCTCCCTTCAATTGAAACGCGCCGGCTTTTCGCCCCAACTCCACTCCCCGCTCCGGATCGGTAACGTCCGTGAGTTCAACGAGAGACAGATTGAGCAGTGACGCTCTTGCTCCGCGTTCTTTGCGAATCACCTGCTCCGCAGCAAGCCGACTCAACGCCAGCGGCGAGTAGCCGTCGCCAACGTCCAGATTCATGGATTGGCGCATTTCAAAGTGGAGATGGGCCAGATAGTTCCCATTTCCGGTTCCAACGGTGCCAATCTGCTGCCCACGATTCACGAGATCACCGACGGTGACCCGCATGGTGTCCAAATGCGCGTAGACCGTTTGGAAAACGCGGTCGTCCGCTCCGCGATGCTGCAGAATGATGATTTTTCCCCACTTTTCAGACGCCTCTGCCGCATACATCACCCGCCCATTCCCTACGGCAAAAACGGGATCCCCCAGATCAGAGTCTTCCCCTCCAATCCCGTTCAAATCCTCGCCGAGATGCCCGACTTCGCGAAATGGCCTCGCGTTGTAGGTCATCGCCGCGTGCTCACTCCCCAGTGGTTGATCCAGCCGAGCCGCACGCGGAACTTGAGCCATCTCGAGCGGCGACGGCAACACCAGCCCGGTCCTGAGAAGCTCCAACGCCTCACCTTTCGTTTCCGTAAGAATCAATCCGACCCGATTTGGACTTGGATACTCCGGCTTGATCGCCAAATGCCGAATCAGGTTCCCAAAAGCCATCAGGAAAAAAACGAGCATCACGATCTTTGGAACAATCTTGGATGGATGCGGGAGCGAAGGCTGGTTCAAATCAAAGGCCACAAATTGGAGTCTCTCCGTTCCCGATCAAATTTCAAGTTCCGTCGCTGGATGGGACCGCGCCTTCCGAAATTTTCTGAATCGGGAAAAGACCCGGCATTGACGGTTGGCCGTGTAAAGCTAGGGTTTCAGAACGTGGACAAGACCGTAAGTGAAAAAGTCGATGCCTTTCTTCAACTCAAAGGGCTGCGCCGTACCAACCAGAGGGACGTGATCATCCGAGCCGCTTTTGGCACGCATGACCATTTCACTGCGGAGGAGTTGTGGGAAATGGCGCGCAAGCTCGACTCAACAACCTCCCGAGCCACCCTGTATCGTACCCTCTCCCTTCTGGTCGAAAGCGGCTTGCTTCGAGAAATTGATCTGGGCAGGGATCAGAAATGCTATGACCCGAATTTCGTCGATTCGCCGCACCATAACCACCTGATCTGCACCGATTGCCAAAATGTGTTCGAGTTTGAGGACACGCACCTTGAAGTGCTGGAGGACTGCATCGCCCGCCGGATGGGCTTTTCGCCCTCCAACAAAGGCGTTCGGGTCGAGGCCAGTTGCGACCAACTGCAACAGACCGGAAAATGCGACCGGAAAGGTCAGTAGACTACTCGAGGCCGGACGCGGCCTGATAACTTGAGTATGCCGCGTCTGATTCCGTGAATTGGCTGGAAATCGCGATTCCCTCGATCATTCCGTTCCAATTTCGCCCTTCCAGGTACTCGTCTCCAAACACGAGTTCCTGTTGCACGTCCCAATTGCTGAAATCGCCCTCCACATCCTGGGTGCGAAGCACTTCTTCTCCATCCAGATAAGTGACCAACTCTCCCGGCCGGTAGGTGACCAAAACGTAGTGCGAGACATTGGCCTCAATGGGGCAGAGCTTGATTTCAGGGCGGCTGCCGTTCAATCCCGTCTCAACCGTCCGCAACCTCAAAATCAGCGAATTTCTGGACTGACCAAGAGTGAAGTTCCGCAAATCTCCATCCGTTGAGAAAGTTATGATGCGAGCGGGGCCGCTCTGGTCGAGATCGAAACTGGTAAAAACGGTTTCCAAGGTCATCTCCCCTGCCCTGCCAATCGCGGAGGTCAGGGGACGGCTCGCCCGGCGAGCGAGAAAGGACCCATCCACGAGTCGCATCCTCCCCTCATCGTCAAACACCGCCTCGTTTCGCGCCATGAGCCGCACTTTGTTTCGCGAAAGGCCTCCGATTTCGGCTTCTTCATCCATTCCACATTTCCAGGCAAAAACGAGCGAGGACTCCCGATCAACCGGCCAATCACGCTGTTCCCAGGACTTGGGTTCCCGCGATCCACCTGCCTTGGAACTGCCGGCACTGACGCGGCGGGCTTCTTCCAACACCGCGTTCACGGCTTCAGATTCTCCGGCTAAAAGCAGCGAACTGCGCAATGTTTTGAGCCGTTCCAGATACTGAACACGAATCGTTTCCCGCTTGGCATCACGTGCGGCTTGGATTTTTGCAGCTTCCTGACTGAGTTTTTCCCGCACGGGGCCAATGCCAGGAAATTCGCCTTTCCCAATTTCCTGCCGCATTCGGGCCAACTTGGCTTCAGCTTTTGCCAACGTTGCATTCTCAACATCGCCATTCTCTTCAAATGCCTGCCCCAACCGTTCAACCGCGACGGCATATTGCTCAAAGAGCGTTCGCTCCCGATCCTCAAAAGGTTCGCAAACAATGTCGAGCATCGCCTCATACTGTCCGCGCATGACCTCCAACGGAGGTTGTGAATCCTGCGCCAGGATTGACGCGGCTATCCAGAGCTTCAGAATAACGAAGGCAGATGGTTGGAATTTAATCATCAGCAGATTTGGTGAACCAATCGCTAAAAACAGGTTTTCACCGCAAGGTGTTCGCGCTTTGGTCCGGGATTATGTGGAAAGGCCGTTTTGAAACTGAAACTTCTGATCTTGTTCAACAGCTGGGAGAATCGATCTCGTTCGATTGGCGACTCTATCGTCATGATGTCCGCGGATCGATCGCTCACTCCAAGGCATTGCTGAATGCTGGCATTCTAACCAGCGAGGAGCAAGCGGCCATTGAAAAGGGACTGCTGGAAATCTGCGACGAAATCGCGAAAGGCGATTTTGAGTTCAAGATCGAGCTTGAGGACGTTCACATGAATATTGAATCCGCATTGACCGCTCGAATCGGCGATGCCGGGGCCAAGCTTCACACCGCGCGAAGCCGAAACGATCAAGTCGCGCTGGATTCACGCATGTATTGCCGGGATGAGGTCGCCGAAATCGGGAACCTGATCTCCGGTCTCCAAACCGCCTTGCTCGATTGCGCCGAACGCTTCCCCAAAGCCGTCGTTCCGGGATACACCCACCTGCAACGCGGCCAACCCGTCCTCTTCGCCCACCATTTGCTCGCCTACGTGGAGATGTTCAGCCGGGACGCCGATCGCCTTGCCGATGCACAAACCCGGATTGACGTCATGCCGCTCGGTTCCGGCGCGTTGGCGGGTTCCACCATCGTCCTTGATCGAGAACTGGTCGCCAAAGAGCTCGGCTTCTCCAAGATCAGTCAAAACAGCATGGACGCCGTCAGCGACCGCGATTTCATCGCCGAAATTCTCTTCGACCTCAGCCTGCTCGGCCTTCACCTGTCCCGATTGAGCGAGGACATCGTGCTTTGGGCCAGCGCTGAGTTCGGATTCGTCACCTTGAGCGACGCCCACACCACCGGTTCCAGTCTCATGCCGCAGAAGAAGAACCCGGACGTCGCGGAATTGACGCGCGGCAAGTCGGGACGGCTTGTCGGCAATCTCGTCAGCCTCATCACTACGCTGAAAGGTCTTCCCATGACCTACAATCGCGACCTTCAGGAGGACAAGGAACCGCTCTTCGACTCCATCGACACCGCCAAACTCGTCCTCAAGGTTTTCACTGAAATGATCGCCGAAATGCGCATCAATGAGGAAACGACCCGCGAGGCGGCCAGCGACCCAATGCTCCTGGCAACGGACATTGCCGATTACCTGGTTCTCAAAGGCATTCCGTTTCGCCAGGCTCACGAAATCGTCGGGAAAGCCACCGCCCACTGCGTCAAGGAGAAGTGCGGTTTCCCGGATCTCACGCTCGACCAATTCCGGCAATTCAGCGACGCGTTCGATGATTCCGTGTTCGATCTCTTCAACGTCGAAAAGGCCCTGGCAGCCCGAAAAGGAATCGGTGCGCCATCCCCCGAAAACGTCGCCTTCCAGATCGAACGTTGGCGAAAAATTCTCTAACGGCGGCAGCTCTCTCGAAACCGCACCTCAACGGGTGATGACCGTCGCCCGAATCGGGGTTTTTGAGCGAGCTTTGCCATAGAGCCTTTCCATCGGAATATCCAACACCGGATACTGCTCCCACCCCACCGCATCAAAGTGCCACCATTCCGTCTTCATGATTTTGAACCCATGGCGAACCATGACGGATTGAAGCGTCTTTCGATTCTCGAGAACGCGGCCTTTGAGTTTGAGATACTGGGCGTGGGCTTGCGGCGTAAAGACGTCGTAGCCAGTCGGCATTTCGAGCTCCCTGCCCATGGCATCGACGAGTGTCAGATCAACCGCCGCGCCTCGATTGTGTCGTGAGCCTCTGGCCGGGTTCGCCACGAATTTGGGGTTCGGCATGACCTTCCACAACTCCCGCTGGACGGCGAGAGGCCGATATCCGTCCCAGAGTTTCAACCCAAGTCCCTGGTCTTCCAGTTCAGCCTGAACATTGGCCAACCGTTCCGCGACCGGGCGAAGCAGGTAGGCCCGATGCTCCGGGTAAAATTGTCTGCCACAAAAGTTGTTGGCCGTCGCATACGGCAGTTCCACAATGATTCCGGGGATGAAGTCATTGATGCAAACCAAGTCTGCGGCCCGAGTTGCCGACGAAGACAGACTTACAATGCCAACGGTGAGCATCAGAATTCTCATGAGCGGAACCAACATCATTTGGGACGCATCAAGATTTTACCACTGCTTTGAAGCCGCGTCGCCATCCATCCGACCAATTCGGCGTAAACCCAATGCTTCCCATCGACATACCGTTCACTCAGTTGCTTGACGTAGACGTAGTTGTTCACCTCAGCAATTTTGTCACTTCCCGTGTCCGTGCCTGCGCGCATGGAAAGCACCCCATCGCTTGACTGGACACTCCAGGTTCCGTTGCCGGTCGACTTCATGTAGGTGGTTTGGGTCCCCTCGGCCACCATCCACCCTCTCACTCGAACTTCGACCCACCGATTGTTTGCGGTTCGCCCGGTTGCGACCAGAGGAACCGAAAACTGTCGAAACGCGGCGCCCAGACTGGCCGCATCGCTGTCAGCGGCCGCCCTGACCGTGACACCTTCTTTTCCCGCATAGACCACCTCATAATTGGACACGGCTGGACTTTGCTGAACCGGCGTTGGATTCTCCGGGAAGGAAATTTCCGCGTCTTCAATGCGGGCGGAAAGGATAAACCCGGCATCATCAGTTCGGCTCGACTTGATCTCAAAGTAATTGGTTCCGGTAATGATTTTGCGAGTTGCCCCATCAGAAACGTAGTAGCGGGCCTTCAAGGAAACGGAATATCGCTCGCTCCGAATCTCGCTCACATGGGGCTCACTCAGAATTTCATGCGTCCTTTGAGTCCACCTCGAATTGTACGCGTTCAGCTTCTCGGCAATTTCATCTCGACCGAGATAACCGTAGTCAAAATAGCGCGCCCGGTTCGCAAAAAAGCGAAGCTGGTCCTGACCCGAATCACTGTCGCCGGCGCTCAAATAGGCGAGCGCATAGTTTTTGACCGCTTCGCTGTGATCTTCTTTGACGGGTTCGGTTTTCGGCTCATCCGGAGGCGGAGTTACGGGTTTGGCGACCGACGCCAATTCGTTGGCTACGTCCATTCGAATTTTTCGAACCCGGTCGCTCAGTTTGGTCACGGACTTGGAGTGCTTCCTCATTTCGTCCGCCAATTGATTTGCTTCGGCATGAACTTCAGCCGAGGCGCCCTGGCGTTTGGAGATCGACAACAATTCGTCCATTCGGTCCATGTTGGCTGACGCTTGATTCGTCATTCTTTCCACTTCATCAACATTGCTTCTGGCCTGGCTACGAAGTGCCGTCAGCCTGCCCCCCGAAGCGGTGCTGGTTTCCTTGTTAATGGCAATCCAATAGCCGTCTGCCCGATCCCTTTCGCTGCGAATCGTGGCAAAGGTGGTCGAAACCGATTGTCGTAGATCCCTCATCGCCGTTGGCGAAGTGCTTCCCGGAACGAAGCCGGCGACGGGATCAACCTTTGGCGGGGGATCGGCAGCATAGGTGATGCGAGCGGTTGTGCTCTGCACGTCTCCGGGAGGATGGAAACGTTCCCAGGCCAACCATCCTCCTACTCCCAGAATGGCAATGGAGGCAAAAACGACCGCAAACAGAAGACCACTTCTCCGATTCGGTTGACGTCCGGTGGCCAATCGTTCTGTTCGCTTTTTGAGTGCGGTTCGTCGTTTCCGGGCATTCTCGAAACATTCCCGCCATTCCCCCACAGTTTGAGGGCGATGGGTTTCTTCGAAAGATAGGGCGACATCGACGCCGTCAACGAAACCGCTCGAAAAATCCCCCAGGTCCAAGTTCTGAAAGTTCAACGGATCGACCGCTTTTGTCCGGCCGGCAGCTTCCGGAGGAGCCTTGCCAACCATCGCCCGATACATGACCGCACCCAGCGAATAAATGTCCGTCCAGGGTCCCTGATTCCCGCTCTCATGATACTGCTCGAACGGGGCATAAGCAGGTGTCAGGACAGCGGTCATCGCCCGGGTCTTTCCGCCCACCGCCAGTCTCGCACTCCCAAAATCGATCAACACCGGACTGCCATCGCGCGTGATGATGATGTTCTCCGGCTTGATGTCGCGATGCAGATAGCCATTCTCATGCACAACTTCCAATCCTTCCATGAGCTTGCTGAGAATGGTCCAGAGTTCATCCTCCGAAGGAGTCCGGTCCAATTTTTCCAACCAGTCTCCCAAACTCTCACCGTCGAGGAAGTCCGTTACCATGTAGCCGGTGCCATTCGCCTGGAAAATTTCATGAACGCAGACAATGGACTCGTGGTCGCAGGCGGCAAGGATGCGCCCCTCCTCCATAAATCGCTGTAGCGCCCATTGAAAGGTATCAACATCAGCCTGGGTTTTCGGCGCCACCCTCACTCCATCGCGGGTGGCAAAATCAGACGGGAGCAACTCTTTGATTGCCACCTTTCTTTTGAGCTCCAGATCCTTAGCCTCGTAGGTGATGCCAAACCCTCCAAAGCCCAGAATTCGGCCCAACTTGTAATGACTCAATTGCGTTCCCTCAGCGAGGGCCAACCGATGCGATCTAGCGGTTTGACTCATGTTCTCCTGTACCTTTCTCCCCTTGACGCTCTCAATTTTTGGCCCTGAAAGTCAAGCACGAAGTCAGCCTCGCAACAGGGTCGCATTCTACGGGTCAAAAACCCAGAATTTGGTTTGACCAGGAGAACCCAACTAGGCTAGCAATAGGCCAATGATGATAAAAGGAGGGGCGAACATTCTTGGTTAATTCACCGCTAGCGACCAGACGCACGAACGTTGCGTTCAGAAGGTTGGGATTTCTTCTGCTTTTTATCGGGATGGTTGCTCTGGGGTGGGCACGGTTCGATTTCCGACAAATAAAGGATGGAGTGGTCCGAATTGTCGTGTTGAGTGAGGAAGCGGAAACGACGGGCAAGGGAATGATTTCGCTAGGTTCCGGATTCGTCATTTCCTCCCAAGGTCATATCGTTACAAATCAGCATATGATCGATAAACCGGGTAGGATTCTTGCGGTTCAACTTCGGGACAACAAAGTCAAAGTCTGGAGAGTCGGCGCCGTGGTGTATGAAAGCCGGGAAAAGGACTTGGCAGTCCTGCTGGTCCCCGAGCTCGGGGGCCTTCCAATCCGCCTTGCCAAGAACGATCCTTACCCTGGCGACGAAGTGATTACGATCGGATTCCCTGGCATGGCCGATGCCCAACAGGAAAAGGATTTTTTCGTCAATGCGTTGCTGGAATCCGGGTTCCGCGACTTGCCACTGAAAGACGGTTACGTGAATTTCGTCCGGCCCTCCGTGATCCGCGGAAATGTGGAGGATGTCAGGATTCAATCAAATTGGGGACGCGACAACAATGCCCGGTGCACGATCATTCGGCATAACGCACCCACAGCCAGTGGAAATAGCGGAGGCGCTCTGGTCAACGATTCCAACGAAATTGTCGGAGTGCATACCGCCAGCGATGCCGAGGCACGTGATGACAAAACCAAGGCCTCACAGGGCAAAAAAGTCGGCCTGGGCCTCGCCGTCAGCGAACTGATCGAAGTCCTGGAATCCGTAGGCATTCCCTACAACGAAATTCCTGCCAAGACGACCGGTGAAGTCGAACCAGGAAATTCCCGCTCGGAAACCTCCACAGCTGAAGAGGCGGCTCCCACTTGGGCCAAAGCATTGCCCTTTGTAATGATCGGTTTGGCCGTGGTATTGGTTATTCCCGCGCTCAAGTTGCTGTTGGGAGATCGGACCTCAACAAAGACCGCACGCAGAAAGCCTCATCAACGAATCGCGGGCGAGTTCCCTTCTGCCCCGGCTTCAGAGAAGGGAGCCACGGTCGGAAACCAGAGGTCCAACCACCAATCCAACGGAAGATTACTCGGCTCGTTATCGGGCACGGACGAGCAAGGAAAACGCTACTTTTTTCAACTTTCTGCTTCCGATTTTCAGGGAAGGGGCGATAGCTTGAAAGTCGGCAGGACAGGCAATCACGTCGAGATAGCTATCCCACATCCCAGCATTTCTCGAGTGCATGCATCCCTCCGTTATTCCCCTGACAATAATGAAATTGCACTACGTGATGAAAACTCTGCAAATGGTTGCAGAATCAACGGCAAAAAGTTGACGGCTAAGGACGGTTTTCAGCCAATCGGAGGCGGTGATTGTCTCCAGTTGGGAACTGTGAAACTGGTTTACCAGCCCGAATAACGACTCAAGTTTTCAATAAATGGCATTAGAAAACCGACAGGCACTTATTCCAGGCACCATCTTGGGCGAAAAATACGAAATTCTTTCGTTACTCGGAAGCGGGGGATTCGGAATCACCTATCTCGCCATCGACAATACGCTCAATCGCAAAGTCGCGATCAAGGAGTTGATGCCAGGCGAGTTTGCGATGCGGGATTGGGACTCCGAGGAGATCGTCGCAAAAACGCTGTCAGAGGAAACCTCACTCCAGTGGGCCAAGGATCGCTTCATTGAGGAAGCACGGGTACTCGCCCAATTTGATCATCCTAACATCATTCATATCCACGACTATTTCATCTCGAGAAACACCGCCTACATGGTGACTTCTTATGAAGAGGGAGCTGATCTCAATACGTTTTTAAAGGAGAAAGGGCTCTTTCATCAGGAAGACATCAACACTTACATTCTCCCGATCCTCAATGGACTGCAGCTGGTCCACGAAAGCGGATTTCTGCACCGCGACATCAAGCCCGACAATATCTACATCAATCACAAGGGCATCCCCATTCTTCTCGACTTTGGAGCGGCCCGCCAAGCCATTGGCAACAAAACCCGGGACATGACGGCGATCGTCACGCCCCGATTCGCGCCGTTGGAGCAATACTCCAGCGATGGGAATATGGGGCCGTGGTCAGATATCTATTCCCTCGCCGCCGTCATCCACAAAGTCATCACTGGCGATGCCCCACCTGACGCGACGACCCGGATTCGGTCCGATACCTACGAACCGTTGGCGGAAAAGCGCATCAAGGGCTTTGATCACGCGTTCTTGACCTGTGTTGACTGGGCCTTGGAACAGTCCGAGGAACGGCGACCGCAAACCATTGCTCAATGGGTCGACCACTTCACGGTTTCGGGAGGCGCTCCACCAATCCCCACCGATCACTTTTCAGAAACCGTGGTGGCCGGAGGCAGTCGCGCCCCGTCGAGGCCTGTGAGAAGATCCACAGAAGAAACGGTCTTGACTCAACCTCGCCCCTCTTCAGCGGTTTCCGAACCCAGGAAATCACGCACAGGTCTCATCGCCGCCTTGTTTCTGGGATCAGCACTGTTTCTCGGCTTGGGAGGATTTGTGGCGCTGCGCCAATATTCCCCCGATCTCATCGCGTTCTTCGATAGCAGCGAATCCGACAATGATTCATCCGGTCCCATTGACGACGGTACAGGCGGAAATGACACTGGGGCTCCACCACCCAACCCAATTCCCGAGGACGACAGCAAGCCCGACGTTTCCGAGGAAGAACCGGACAAGCAAACCGAATCCCCGATCATCCTCCCACCGACTCCTCCAAAACCGCCGGACGAGACCAAGCCTCCGGTAGAATCAGTTTCACTCGATGAGTTGGTCGACTACGTGACCGCTGTGGACCGCCGACTGTGGGATGCCTGGTATGCGGACCGAATCATTCGAGCGTCGATCCAACCGCAGATGAACCTTCGTGATCCGGATATGAGCGAAGCGGAATTTCGGGCCAACCAGACCAAACTCCAGGAAGCCTTCACCGCCCGAAACAATCAGGTCATCCAGTACTGCGAGGACGTTCGCCTCGACGTCGCGAAGCTGATGAAATACGAAGAGTCGCAAGTGGATCAGGCCTTTGCCGCCAGACTCAGCCAAATCCAGCAAACCGGAGTTGAGCGCAAGGTTAATACGGAAGTTCAACAGAAACTTCTTGGAATCGCAAAGTCCATTTATAAGGATGAAAAGGCGGGTTTGATCGTGAACGCAAACGCCATCAGGGAACGAATCAAAGGCCTTTCTGCATTGCAGAAATAATGGACGACTTTTCTCAACAACTCTCCAACCAACAAAACACACACACAAAAACACAATGAAAATACGAATTGTAGCCCTGGCTCTGATTCCCGCACTGTTCCTATCCAGTTGCCAAACGACGAACATCGCAGAGACCCCGGATGAACTGAAAACGATGCGCCAAGCCAAAATCACATGGGCTGGAGCCGGAGCGATTTCAGGAGCAGCCGTGGGTGCAGGCATCGCGGCATTGAGTGGCGGAAGCTCGACGGCGATTCGTAATGCCGCAATTGGGGGCGGTATTGCAGGACTGGTGGCAGGACATCAAGTTGGAACACAGAAAGGCACGCAAACGGTAGAGAAAAAGCGGAGCTACACGGCAACCGAAGATTACCTGGCTGGCCAAATCAGCAATGCGCAGAAGTTCAACTCCGCCTTGGTTTCCTATAACAGCAAGTTGAGGGGCCAAATCGCCTCTGCTAAGTCAAGTCCCGACGGTGCTGCGATTCGCGGTCAGATCAAAACCGCAAACGCCGTGCTGAAAGAGGTTGACTCGGAAATGACCACACGGACCAAGCTTTTGGAAAATGCGGAAAGTGGTCCATCCAAAAACACGCTTACCCAGAAGAAGAACAGCCTGGCTCAACAAAAGAAGCAGCTGGAAAACAGCATTGCTGAGCTCGAGGAATTGGAGAAAATCTCCAAGGTATAACCTTCGAGGAGTAGGACGACAACGAACCACCCTATGAATTGGATTTATCATACTCTAAGAGTTACAGGCATCGCTGGTGTGTTGATCTTCGGCACCGCATGTGAGACAACCGGCGATCCAAGAGCAGGCGGCTACTGGAACTGGAGCGAGACCAAGGCAATTCAACGCCAGGACGATCTCCGCGGCACCCTTGGTTCGCTCAACAGGGAGAACAGCCGTTTGCAAAGTGAACAGGCCAGCCTCAAAGCCCAATTGCGGAGCAAACAGTCGCAATTGAGTTCCTTGCAGCAGCAGAAAAAACGCGCTCAGCAGGAGTCAAAACCGGATCTCGTGGCCGCAACCACCAAAGAAATCAACCAACTCCAAGGTGATATCTCCTCGTTGGAAGCGGATCTTCGCCGGATTGAAAGCCGCATGTAGTCATGGAGTAGCGATCACGAATATCTTCCCCGCCTTCTCTCGCCACGCCAGAGAAGGCGGGGTTCTTGGTGGCAGGCTTGGGAAATAACATGATAACTTTTCACAAAACACCGTGGAGGCGAACGCTACTACCGGGCTGATTGATGAGTTGGTTAGGCACAGATTATAGTCACATTGGCACAAGGGACGAACAACAGGACGCCCTCGTTGTTCTCAGCAATGAAACCAAGGACCAAGTCTTTGCCGTGCTGGCCGATGGCGCAGGCGGTCACAGTGGGGGGAGATTGGCATCGGAAGCGATCGTCGCCGTCGCGACCAAACGGTGGGAAACCGCCGCTGGAGAAATACCCGACCCCGAAACGTTTTTACTCGACTTTTTTGCCCACGCCCAAGCCCGAATTACGGCGACCGGAAAAAAGGCAGGCATCGAACCGCGGGCAACCGTCGTGGCAGTCTATGCCAACGGGAAAAGAGCAGTTTGGGGGCACTCGGGAGATTCTCGACTCTACCTGTTTCGGAAAGGTCAATTGGTCAAGCGAACCAAAGATCATTCCGTGGTGCAGATCCTCGTCGATCAGGGAAAGGTTCGTGAAGAGGAAATGGGAACTCACCCCGACCAAGGTCGACTGCTTCAGTCGCTGGGAGGTTCCGACTATCAAGTACCAGATATTGGGAGCGCAAATATTCAGGGTGATGAAGTGATTGTTCTCTGTTCTGACGGCTTCTGGGAACACCTGCCAAAAGAAGCCATTGCCCAACTCTCCGTTCCCGGAAAATTAAAGCCTCCCAAACTGATTAAGAAGCTCGCTCACGCGGCCGTCAGTCGAGCCGGCCAGAAAGCCGACAATACAAGTGCGCTGGCGATCTACAACATTGCCGCCAATCGGCCGGCCTTTTTCATGGGAGGAATCCATTGGGCTGCAGTTGCCTTGTTCTGCCTGTTGGCGGGAATGGTGACCTATCTTGTAATGTATCTGATCAAGCCTGACAGCTCTCCAGGCAACCAACCTCCCGATGCTCCAGTCCAAAACGTTGCATCCCAAGTGGTTTCCGGCGGCCCCAAAACTTCTCCAGCTGATCAAGCCCCCATTCCGAACGAAAGCGAAGATATCCGCGAGGCTGGTGAAAATCCCCTTCCAAAGGCACTGGATCCAACAACAGGAAAGCCAAAAGTAAGGATTATCCCCAATATTATCCAGCCGGCTCCAGATGCCCCCACAGCTATCGTGGAGCCTGCCTCCCCAGTTGAAGAGGTGCCTGTCGAACCCACGCCCCCGCCCACCTCTCCTACAGATCAGCCAACGACGCCAGAGAACACCGGCGAGGTTCCTCCCATGTCGCCGGACTCACCACCGGCAGACGAGGAAAAGGGCATTATTCGCAAAGGATTCGAAAAGTTAAATCCGATTAAGAGAGACAAATGAAGCGCCTTCACCTACTCATCGCCCTGCTACTGGCCGCTCTTCAATCCAGTTCACTGGGATGGGATGCGAAAACTGCCGAAGACGTCGTGGTGCGAGTCGCGATTTTCACGAGTAGCGGAAAATATTCCGGTCACGGATCAGGCTTCGTCGTCAGTCGGGACGGACATGTCGTCACCAACAATCATGTGGTTCGAGGTGCCGGAACTCTATTGGTCATTCGCAAGGAATCGCCCCAGGAAATGGGGGTCTACAAAGCTGAGGTGCTGTTCAACGACTCAGGTCTCGACATGGCCATCATCAAGGCGAAGGGAATGAAAGGAGGACCCATTTCAACCCTGGCAACGGAAGTCCCGCCCAAGGGGGATCGAGTTTATGCCGCAGGGTTTCCCGGACAGAATGATGATATTAAGGATTTGATCGCGCTGCTCAACAAGATCATGAGCGCCGATGAGTTTCCCATACACCGTAAAATCGATAGCACGACGGAAGATGCGCTCGACGTGTCCATTAAGCCGGGATTCATCGAACAAGTATCAACCAGTTCCTGGCTCAGGGCATCGACCGGAAGTGGCGGCGGAGTCGAATTGGAAATCATCAAGCACAGTGCCTCGATCGTTCACGGGAATAGCGGTGGCCCCCTTTTTGATGAGAAAACCCGGGTCATTGGCATCAACACCGCGGGAAACGCCGACGAAAAAACCTACAACAATCTCCGGCTCTCTGGAAGAATCACGGAACTCATTGATGCCCGTGCATTCAAGGATCACGACATTCACCCAATCATCAGCGGCAACACCGTCACCGCATTGAGTTTGGCTGACCCCAAAATTCTACTCCTCATTGTGCTGGTTATGGCCCTGTGTGGCATGGGCACGCTGCTTGTCGTCCATAAACAGCGTGCGGCAGCCGGCGCCAGAGGGCCCGTCCTGGTTCGAGGTGATGGCCGAACTCCCCATGCGCCCAGCCAGAACGATCAAGCCCTCACCTTGGGAACTGGGGGAGAAGTGTTGGGCCGGAGGTCTCCTGACACCAAAATCGCCGGATCAGGCGGCAATCGCCGGGGCATGCCGCCCGCGCAAAGCAATGGGCGCAACCGCTGGGTCCTGGAAGGAAATGGCCCCGACGGGAGGCACCACCGCCTTGAATTGGATAATCGGAGATTGTCCCAATCCACCAGCGGATTAAAAATTGGTCGCAAACGCGAATCCGCAGACATTGAGCTCGACGACAGTAGCGTCTCGAGACCTCACGCTCGAGTTTTCCTGCGCAAAACCAGCCTTTATCTGGAAGATTTGGGATCGTCAAACGGTAGCTTTGTCAATGGTGAGCGCCTTGGTGGTAAAATCCAGGCAATCAAGCTGAAAGAGAATTCTGAAGTCAAACTTGGAGAAGTCAGGTTGAGGTTTCTGCCTTTACGATAATTTGTCTGATGGGAGCCGACCTTTCATTGCCCCTCAAATCCCAAATTGGAGCCTACAGTGTTCAACGTGTTTTGGGGCAGGGAGGTTACGCCATTACCTACGCCGCAAGGGCGAAAAATGGAGAACTTGTTGCGATCAAGGAATTGTTTCCTGAGCAGTTCTCACGACGTAGCCCGGACAACTGGGTTTCGCCTAAACCCGGCGATCAGGAAGATTTTGAATATATTAAAGAACGCTTTGTTCGAGAGGCGAGAATGGTTTGCGGGTTCAATCACCCCAATCTGCTCAAAGGGCTGGATTGGTTCGAACAGAATGGGACTGCCTACATCGTTATGCGATATGAATCAGGCCTCCCTCTCCATCAGCATCTTCGCAATAAATCGAGCAACTTTAAGGTTACTCCCGGAAGCATCGCCAGGCTCTTTCAGGGTCTGCTCGTCGCGTTAAAAGTCGCCCACGACCAGCATTGCGTCCACTGCGACATCAAACCAGGAAACATCTATCTTGGCGAAAATTTTCTCCCGGTGTTGTTGGATTTTGGTGCAGCCCGCCACGCCGTCAACGAACGGCTTTATCAAGCCCACGAATCACTGGTCCCATTCACGGAATACTACGCCCCAATTGAACAGTATCCGGAGCATTCCGGGGAGATTGGCCCCTGGACCGATATCTATCAGCTTGCGGCCGTGATCTATCGCTGTCTGACTGGCGGCAAAATCCCGTCAGCCATCGATCGGGTCGTGAAAGGAGCACCGGATCCCTATTACCCGCTGAGCCAACTCGTCATCAAAGGAAAGGGCTATCCAGTAGAGTTTCTCGAAGCGGTTGATTGGGCGCTCGCGATCCAACCTCGAGACCGCCCTCAATCGATTTCGGAATGGCGCCGACGTTTGGATCGCCCGATGAAGCGAATGGCGCGGGAAGCCAAGAAGACTGTGCGAATTGATGCGCGCGATCGCCCCATTGTCGAAACGGTTGAAAATACTGAACTGCCACCAGAAACGCTCGAAACCCTGACCGTTGTCTCCAAAGGCGCCAAGTCAGGGTATGAACGCCGGAAAACCCAAAACGTTCCCGACGACTATGATATAGACCAAAGTCTTGGCAAAAGATCCTCCGACGGGCGAACGCCAGTCGCCTTTCGAGTCATTATATGGTGCTTGGTACTCGCCATCGTGGTCCTCATTTTCCTGATGGTGGCAGAAAATTTCGGCTGGAACCTGCGTTTTCTGGCTGACTATTGGGATGAAATCCGCGACTCGGCCAACTGATAAACCTCTCAATACCGTAGACTAACTGGGTCGCAAATTTGGGATACGGATCCCATTGCGAAGAAAACCCAACTCCGTCAACTTCATCTTGCGTAGACGAAAGTAGGTCGCAAACAGCGCTCCGCCAAAATAGGGAAAAAAGAGAAAAAGGCTGAGAGCAATTCGGCTTTTTCGATAGTTATCAACACTTCCATCAACGTCGTCGATTTTCTCTTCAGAAAAATTGCCGAGCGGAGCCTTTGCATCCGGATCCCGGCTTGTTGGCGGGCCAATATATCCCTCGTAATTGAGCGCCTCCAAGTGAGAAATCGCTTCAAAAGCCCAACGTGACGGCATCACTTCCATAATCGATTTCGTCATCACACCGGCTCGATCGTATTGCGCCAACAACCCTCCAAAAAAGATAAACGGAATCAGAATAATCGGAATAAGGACAATGGCCGTTACTTCCGTCTTCGACCACGCACTTACCAACAGTCCCAACCCGACTCCGATCATTGAGGCAAGCCAACACACTGCAAGTCCTGCAACAGGATTGATCGTCAGATCCAGAAAATGAACGGTGAGAAACACCAAAATTGCACACTGCACCAACCCAATCACGCCCAGGACGGAAATTTTCGACATCAAATACGCCAACGGTGATTGCCCAAAGCGAGCCTCCCGATTGAAGATATTTACCTCGCCGACCAACTCTCGCGCTGAATTGTTGGTACCAAACCAGATTGCGACAAAGGTCAGAAGAAAAAGTGGAGGATTGACTGCTTTGTCACGAAAGGCCAATGCCAGAAAAATCGCCACCAAGGGAGCCTGAATCAGAAGTATGAGGAGAGATGACCGGTCGCGCAGTTTGCATTGAACGTAGCGTTTGGTCAGTTGGAAATATTGCGTAACTGCGGAGGCTCGTTCCGACGGAGCCCGGTTCTTGGGCTTATCTTGCGGAGTTCGGCTGAGAAGAGCAAACCGTTGTCCCACGTTTTTCTCATAGTGAGATGAACCACGGTAACGGTGAGCCATGTCCTCCTCAGGAAGATCATCAATATTTTCCATGATCCCATCAGGACCGGCTGCATCATGGTGTTGATTCGGCACAAAATATTGGATCGAATCTGGGTAGGCGGTTCCGAAATAGCAAAGGTGCCCAGCTTTGAGATAGATCGTCTTATCCAGAAGCTTGTAAACTCGAGTCGAAGGCTGATGAATGGTGATAATGATGGCGATACCTTTGGAATCGGCAAGCTTCCGAAGAATTTCCATCACCACCCTGGTGTCTTTCGAGGAAAGGCCGGAGGTTGGCTCATCAAGAAACAAAACCCGCGGGTCGGTCAGCAACTCGATCGCGAGATTTACCCGCTTCTTTTGGCCACCGGAGAGCGTTTTCTTTTCGGGCGAGCCGACCAATTCATCCCTTAGGTCCAGTTTACCATTCGGATCCCACAATCCCAGATCCTCGCACAATTGATCTATCTTCTCGTGAATTGCCTCACTCGAAGTCGAAGCTGGCAACCGAAGCTTGGCATTGTAAAAAAGCACCTCCCGGACGGTCAGCTCCGCATGCATAATATCGTCCTGAGGTACATACCCAATTTGGGACTCAAACCTTCGACGGTTGCTCAGCATGTCGATACCATTGTAGAGCACATCACCCGTGAATCCCGGCACGCTTCCACTCAGCGCATTCAAGAGTGTCGTCTTTCCACAACCCGATGGCCCAAGAAGGCCAACAAACTCACCAGGAAAAACACAAAGGTCGATACCTTGAAGAATCTTTTTCGGCTGACCAGTCCTTCGATCAGTAACTTCAAAAGTCAGCTGATCAACCTGGACGTAGATCCCCTCCCTCTCGGTCCCCACGACAATATTTTCGGGGTTCGCCGGATCAAAATTCAACGAAATGGATACCCCACCCAACTCCAACAGGTCACTGGGGTTGATCTGGATCTTGCCGTCCGCGTAGGCCACCCCATTAATATATACAGGTGCACCTTTGGGACGAATATAGCGGACGCCTCCGCGAGTAATATTGAGCTCCGCATGATTTGGGTGGACGCTCAAATACGGAAGTATCACCTCGTTGTTCCTCCCTGAACCAAACCGGATTTTTGCGGCATTGAACTTCTGGACGGATCCTCCCGCCCCGGATGTCAACGCCTGTCCTCCCGAATGCTCCCATTCCTCAAATCGCTTTAACAGCAAATTGCCAGGCAGACGGTAATTCTCGGAAAAATAGAAGATGTCGTCCGGGCGAACCTCCACCAATCCATCTCGCACCTCAGAATTGAGCGAATTGAGGAACGTCCCATTGGAGCTGCCCGCATCTTCAAGATAAACCATGCCATCCCGACGGCGCATCCGTGCATGAGTCGAGGAAACGTAGGCGTTGTTCAGCACCATATCGTTATTCGAACTTCGCCCCAGTTGAAACATCTCTGCCATTTTTCTAGTGTCTCAAAATTGAACTCAGCTTAGGTTGCGGGGCACCTTTGGCCCTGCTTTTTGGGTTGCCGAAAATCATACAACCCGAAAGACAACGACGGTTATATTGTCCTGCCGGTCTTTCCGGCGCGATTCCACTGTCTGGATCAGTTGCTTACAGACAACGGATGCATCCGATGCTTCATGAATCTCAATCGTTGCCCGCAGTTTCTCCAAAGGAAGCGTATCCAAGCCATCGGTAGCCACAATGATCATGTCACCTTTCTCCACTTCTACCGGAGGTTTGCCCTGATCAAGAGCGCCTTCCGTCAACGGCTCACCAATGATCGCTGATCGGAGGACATTTCGATCCGGGTGATTCTCAGCATCCTCAGCCGTCATTTCACCCCGCTCAACCTGGGCTGCCAAAATTGGCGCCATCGAATGGTCATCGTTGAGCCTTTTGAATTGCTTGGAAGCTCTGCTGAAATGATAGAGGGTGGAATCTCCGATGCTCGTCCAACGCAGCATGTTGTCCCTCAAGAATGCCGCAACCAGCGTGGTGCCCATGCCCGAGTAGGTTTGGGGCTCTTCTTCGCACAACTTGCGAATCGCCTCGTTGGCACCTCGCAAGCCCTTTGATAGTCTCACCGTATCGACGTCGAGCGACTCAGAAAATTCGCGAAGGAAATTTTCCGTTGCCACTCGACTTGCAATATCTCCGGCCGCATGTCCGCCCATCCCATCCGCGACGACGACGAGTAGGTCTCCGCCCCGAACTCCGAGCGCATCTTCAATTGCAACCTGATAGTAGTCTTCCTGATAGGGACGATCACCTTGAGATTGCCTTCCAGCAATATCCCGTTCAGGCTCCATTAGACGAGGGTATTGTCACTCCAGTCAAATTGTTCGCCACACAGAGGAACAAACTTGAGGGTGGTCCCTCCAATTCGAATCAATTCTCCGCCAGCAAGCTCAACAGGAGTCAAAACCGGGCTTTGCTCGGCGCCCAGGTAGGTGAGGTTGCTGCCTTGGGTGTTCGGTTGAACGAAATATTTTCGACTGCGCGGATCATAGGTAATAATCGCGTGGGCACTTCGCGAAACTTCCTGATCACCAAACGGCAACGGAACGCGGTTGTCAGGATTACGACCGATTTGATTCATGCCATAACCCAAAGTCAAGGCGCTGCCACGGCCTGGTCCCGCAACAATGACAACCCAGCCAACAACCGGGTCTTCGATTTCACCGGGAGCTTGGGGATTGCCCTGTGCAACGCCGCCTGCAGGAGCAATTCCTGGTGCGGGCTCGATACCACCTGCCGCCACAGGCCTAACCAAACGCGTCTTGTCGCTGTCAGCTCCAGAATTCGATCCCGGCCCACCCTGCGAAGCAGGCTGATTGATCACTGAGGTGTTGTCATCCTGGATGCCTGAGCGCTCAACAATTCGGGTTGCTTCCGGATCATCGCTACTGGTTCTCCTGATCTCCTGGCTCTGTTCTTGATAGTCCGCATCGCTTGGGCGTCTACGAATAATTCGAGTCGTGTCATCGTTGCTCATTACTTAGTATAGGTTGAGTTCCGCCCTAGCGGGCTTTTTTTTCAAGAAGTCGGTTAATCAAATTATCAAACGTGTATTGGCCGGCACGGTTGAGCGAACGCTCCTCTCCGCCTTGCACGAAGTTCATCACCAACATCAGGACTCCGCTCATGACCAGGGCAACCAAGGTGGTATAAAAAGCAACGCCCAATCGCGCCGTGGTCGGTCCCAGAAGATTATCCGGATCGATCCCGTCTCTGCCCGCAAAAGCCAACGCATCTGCAATCCCAATCACAGTTCCAATAAATCCCATGGTGGGGATTACCCAAACCACGTAACGAATGAGGTTATAGCGCAAATCCAGTTCGTGAAGGCAGAGTTCCAGGTTGGAATTCAGCAAGTTGTTGGCTTGATCAACGGAATCCGATTTCCGGAATTGGATGATGGTTCTCCGAATCAATTTGGGGAGAAAATAGCTTTGATTCGCTTTGTTGACCCGTTTGTAGATTGGAGTGAGGTCCTCGTGAGTGAGAATCGTTTGTTCGTCTTCCGGCAAAAATTCCAGACTCAGTTGATGCTTTTCTTTCGAAGCGGCCCGATGCCGCAACCACAATTCACCAAGCCCCAAACAAAGGGCAATCCACATGAAGGCCTGAACTGAAAAATATCCGTATTCCTCTTTTCCATCCTCAACGCGGCGGTTGATGAGGATCTGGGAAAAATCCACCTTCGTGTATTCACCGCTCGCATCCTCGCCTTTTATCTGAATCGGAGGAATCATATTCAAGGTTACGATGATCGCCACCCCGACCAAGAAGGCAATGAGCCCCACAACCAAGCGCTGCGCATCAAAAACGCTGTCTGACTGATCATTCATCGCCGAATAATTTCTCCCGTTTCTGGATCCAGGTATGCACCACCACCCTGCCGTGGAGCAGGTGAAGGCTGGGCCGGAGGTTCCGGTTCAGGCGGTGCGGCAGGCGGATCTTCCGGTGAGTGCAACGGAGGAGCAATCAGGTCAAGCAGATCCCCCACAGACGTCTGGTACTGCTGCCCGAGGCGCAACGGAGTATCTCGCCTGACATTCCCCTGATTGATTGGCACCCAATCCCCATTCTCCCAAATTTCCGTTCCGTTCTGGCCACTGATGTCCACGACCAGAAAATCTCTTCCCCCTGTATCCGTAATCTCCAAATGCTGTCGACTCACAGCATCCTGATCCTCCGGCACGCTAATGTCGCAGGGTTTCGTATGGTTCTTTCGACCAACAATGTAGACCTTACGGTTTGCCATACTTCCTCATTCTTTTACTAATTCACGCGAAAGCGCATTTTCACTTCTCCCAGCTCCAACGTGTCACCGTCGCGCAATGCCGACTGCTCCACTCGCTTTCCGTTCACGTAAATTCCGTTTCCTGAGTCCAGATCCGTTACGGACCAACTGCCATCTCGACTCTGATTGATCACGCAGTGGCTATTGGAAACACTGTCGTTGCGCAACACCAAATCATTGTCATTCCCCCTCCCGATTCGCATGTTGGTGATCGTGATCTGTTCCTGGCTCCCATCAGCATCCAACATCTCCAACCATCCATACACGTGATTCGAGAACTGGGGAGCGACCGGAATATCATCATAAATTTCTGTGGCTTCCCCGGAAATGACCGGATCAACGTCATTGCCTCCCGAAAGTTTGCGCAGCAGCAATGCCAAAATCACAATGGCAACGGCGACTGCGGCAATGATGATGTAGAGAACGGTATTATCGGTGGCCTCGCCTCCATTAGGATCGTCCCCCCCGGTGGCACCAACGGCCCCGGATGAGGATTTCACCTCAATTTCCCGCTTAATCTTGTCTCCTTTTTCGGTTTCGATCTCAATCGTCACTTTCGAATTCCCGCTCAGTGCCGACGCATCGAGAACCAGTCTGCCTCCACTTTCAGCAAAGGGATAAAATACCTCTTTGTCGAAATCCTCCGGCAACTTGTAAGTGCCGTATTCAGCCCGCTTATAAAGCCCTTTTGTTGGCTCAACCATTCGCCGTAACGACTGCAAAAACTGGGACTTGTCCTTCTCGTTCTGAGCATACCCAAGAGCACTGATCACGACGCCCGCCTTTTTTGCCTGTTTCTCAACCTCGGCGACAAGGTCAACCAACTCTCCCTGGTCCTCGTATTCGCCGTCGGAAAAGATGATGAGATGCTTTCGATCCGCGTCGCTCTTGGCCAGTTTCGCAATCAATTCACGGGTAAGCTGGAAAATCTGGGTGGTCTTTCCCTTTGCCTTGTGTTTCTCGAGCTCGCGAATCGCGAACCCGGAATTTTGGCCGAGCTCCGCCACGGTGGTGAGCGTGTCGGCTTCAATGGTAAAGACTCCAAATTTATGAACCGGCGATGCTGGCGTCATCATGCGCTTGGCGTGAGTGATCTCCCAATCATTGCGCTTCTTAAAAATCGCCGCCTCCGGTGCACTCAGGTCAATCAACAAGGCGATATCGCTCGAGACTCCCTCCACCTCGACAAAGGGCAGATAGGACTTCACAGCCACTTCTGCGTCTCCACTCAAGGCCTTGATCGAATCCTTCTTGACGGTAACAGCCTTGGAATCCATGAGGGTCGGGTTAATGGCCTCCGGATCCCACAACCGAAAGTCGATCGAAATGGTATTGGCCTCATCATCATGAGTTGGTCCCGATAGGACCATGATTTCTCCGCCCAAAGAAAGCGCGGCAAATGTTAACAGCGAAAATAATCCTGTCGCGATCGATTTCATAGCATGATTAAACTGGGCAGCCCTTCTGGTTGGGATTTCGAACGATCATAACCTTTTGTCAGGAAGGACCCCAACGTTAACACAGCTAAAATCGGCTTGTTGAAATCCAAACTCCGGTGAGCCGAACCTTGGTAAATGTTGGTAACGAATGGCTGTATTCCGGTCAAGTCCAATTCGATTTGTTTTTCCCGCATCTGAACCCGGCATTTAGTTTCCTAAAGAACTAAGCCCAACAAATTGTCCTCCATTGCGATCAGCAAGCTTGAAAAGGAAGGATACGAACTCCGCATCCTCGGTATAATCCCCAACCGCCACCGTGTGGATTTCCTTCCTCCCAGCATTTTGACTGGTGATTTGGCTCAAAATTTCGTCGTGGGTCGCATCATTGGGATTTCCATCAGTGAACAGAATGACCGCCTCCGCCGAGCTGTTAAGCGCCTTTTTGAGCGCGGTCAGGGTTGGGGTTTGCCCCCGGAACTCCGAGGTCCACTTGCGGACCGTCGCCTTGGCTTCCGAAATCCCGCTGCTGTTCATCGTCCGCAAGGTTGGAAACGGTTCCGGCCAAACGTGAAAAATGGGTGTGGTCGCCTCGGTACTGTCCGTATGAAACCCCAGCATCGACATCTGATAACCGGAATCCATGGGATCGACCATTTGCGCCACGGCCTGTTCGGTAATCGTTTTGTATTCTTTCATACTTCCCGACATATCCACCACAAAAATGAGCTTTTTGGCTTGGGTCACAATTCCGAGAAAAGCCAACCGGTGGGCCTCTTCCAACTCTCGTTCCAAGGATCTGGCGCGTTCTTCGGCATTGCGACGAGCGACTTCCAGGTCTTTTACCTGCCGATTCGCCTTTTTCTTGGCTTCTTCCAAACTCGCGACGGCACTGCGGGCCTCCGCCTGGGCTTGATTGGCCTTCTGCCGCATCGCCTCTGCCTCATCGGCGTTCACCCGAGCCATTTTTTCGGCTTCGATTCGTGCTTCAACGGCCTTTCTGGAAGCGCTTTCCGCTTGCGCCCGCAGTTGCTCCAAAAGAAAGACGTTTCGTTGAGCCTCCTCAAAATCCCGCGAGGTCTTCTGGTAATACTGCGTCAGAATGATCATCAGCAGCATGAACGCCCCCATCGCACACGCAAAAAGGTCAACCATGGACAGACTGAACGTCTCAATCGTGCGGCTGCGTTTTCTCATGTCCTGCCATTTTGCATAAGTTCGATCTGGGAAAAACTGTTCTAATCGATCAGATCGTCAACCTCAAGTATCAATCTGACAAGGCCCCGCCAAAAGCCTTCGCCCAATACCGGAATCACACTTTTTTCGCATTCGGAGCAAACAGTTCCGACCGGAATTCGAAATGCATCCAGTCGAAGTGATCCCAAGGAAGGTAAAAGCGTAACTTCGCATTTCCCGACATCGAAAGTTCAACGGAAGCGGGCGGTAGGAGGCTCCAATTCGATTGCCTCGTAAGATTAGGCTTGCCGACGAAAGCGCTCACGGTTTAAAAACGATCGTAGGCTATATTGATAATCAAACGGCAGGATTCCAAGTGATGGACGCGATACAGGAGCGACGACCATTGAAACCGCGGTCTCGATTGGGTGACTACCGAATCGACCAAGTCCTTCAACAGGGAGGTCTCGTCGTGTCCTATCTCGCTCACGATCTGCAGTTGAAGAAACCGGTGGTGGTCGAGGAATTGGTTCCGCAGGGCCTGGCTGGTCGCTCCTCGGGCGAGGCGGTGTTGCCATCGAATGGTGAATGCCCGGTTACGTTCGCCCAGGCGAAAGAGGCGTTTATCGCGGAAACGAAATTGGTCGCCGGAATCACTCATCCCAATGTGATTCACGTCCTGCGCTTGTTTGAGGCAAACAACACGGCCTATCGCGTTGTCGAGCACGTGCGGGGGCCGAATTTGGAGACGTTTCTGAGCCTTGCCGAAAAGCCCATTCCGGCTCACACGCTACGCAGACTCCTGAGCCAGATTCTGGCCGGACTCGAACGCATCCATCAACGCGGGTTTGCTCACCTCGGCATCTCACCGGTCACGATCATGGTGGCGGAGGATACGAAGCGGCCCGTCTTGGCGGAATTCGGGATCGCCCGCGCCAAGTTGCGAAACTCCGGTTGGACGAACTCCGAAATCGCGGGCGACTGCCTTGCTCCCGAGCTTTCACCTTCCGTGCCCGATGAAGCGGGCCCGCACTCCGACATCTATGCTTTCGCCAAAACGATCCATCGGGCCTTGATCGAAAGTTCTCCGGAACGCGATCAAATATCCGGAGCGGAGGGACTGAGTGGTGACTCGATCCTGATCAACCGCTATGGCCTTGCGTTTTTGAGGGAACTCGAGCGGGGATCCAGTCAAAATCCCGCAACTCGGCCACAGAGTGCTTCCGAATGGTCAGAGTTGCCTGAACTGCTTTCTCCTCATGAAGCAGATCCCAAACCGGCGCAAATCCTGACACGGAGAAAAAAGGGGGGAAGTTGGCGAATTGGAAACGGGTTTTGGAAGCTTCTTCACCAGGACGGTGAGTCCGCCCCCGTTGAATCCAAGGCGATTCAAAGCACTCCAGCAATTATCGAACCGCCTCCCGCCATTGATCCTGACCCCGTTGTCGCCCCCCCTGAAGTTTTGCCAGCCGAGCCGCCACCAGTTTCCAAGCCCCTGGTGGCGGATGTCCCAATTATTGAGCCCCCTTCCGCAGTAGACGAAGTTCTGGAAATACCGGTCCCCCTACCGGTTTCGGTCCCGGACCACCAAGTACCGGCCATACCAGAGGATCCCGTGGAAGCCATTCACGAAAACGAAATCCCTTCCCCTGCCGCGAATTCCTCCCCCACTCCAGAATCTCCTCCAGAATCTCCTCCAGAATCTCCTCCAGAATCTCCTCCAGATTCCGTGCCATTGCCGCTCGTTGCCCCGCTACCTCCTCCGGCTCCCGTTGAGGAGATCCCGCAAAAACCTGCCCAACCAACCGTCACCTCGCTGGAGATCATCGCCGGTCCCGGGCAGGGCAATTCTCTTCCTCTCGGCACAGGCCTCAATCGGATCGGTTCCAGCGGCGAAAACGAGATTCCGCTTCAGTTCGGCGATGCACAGGTTGCCCAGATTGCCCACGCCTTCATCCTGCGCGACCCGAAGCGACAAGCCTTCTTCCTGCAACCCAACGTGTCCGGCGCAGCACTCCTTTATCTGGGGGAAGACGAGTCGCTCGTTTTGGCTCCTGTCGAATTGCGCGGCGGCGAGCTGATTCGCATTGGGAACACCAAGCTGAGGTTCATGGCCTAGCCCTGCTCTCAACCCCTCATCCATGCTTCGATGATCAAGTTAAAAGTTTTTGTCAGTTCTCCCGGCGATGTGGCCCGCGAACGGGAAATCGCCCGGCGCGTCATGGCGAGGGTCGAGAATCGATTCGCCGGACAAGTTGAGATTGAACCCTATCTTTGGGAACACGAACCGCTCCAGTCTTCGGCGGATTTTCAGGGCAACATTCCCCCAACCTCCTCATTCGATCTCGTCATTTGCATCCTTTGGACGAGGCTGGGAACTCGTCTCGGACCGCAATATCAAACGACGGAAGGGAGGCGCTTCAACTCCGGAACCGAGTTTGAGGTGTTGACCACCATTGAAGCTCAAGATCAACCGCCACAGGGGCTTCCCATTCTCAGCATCTTTTTGAACAAGACGGATTGGAAGGTGCCGACCCAAGATCTTAGTGCCGCGCAAAGTCAATTGGCTCAACTCCAAAAGCTCCGCGACTTTTTGGCTCAATTGTTTTTTGAGCAGGATGAAGAAGATGAGTCGGTGACCCTGAACAAACGCGCGTTCAATCAATACCATTCCCTCGATCAATTTGAGGATCTCTTGAACAAACAGATCGTTCAGCTGATCGAGAAGAAGCTCCGTGACCGACCCGAAGGCGGACTGGCCCCGCCCGAAAAGCGGAAGGCCAGTTGGAAGGGAAATCCCTATCGCGGCCTGGAGGTCTTCGAATTCAAACACGCCGCCATTCTTTATGGGAGAACCCGGGCAACCGAGTCCGTTCTCAATGCCCTGAAGTCCAGATGGGACGCTGGTTGCGGCTTCACCCTGATTTTGGGAGCCAGCGGAACCGGAAAAAGCAGCCTCGTTCGCGCCGGGGTGTTGCCTCTCCTCATTCAACCCGGCGTCGTCGAAAAGGTCGGGCTTTGGCGGCGTGCCTCGATCATGCCCGGCCGGTCTTCCGGCGATGCGATGGATGCCTTGTCAGCCGCCCTCCTCTCCCCCGAAGCCCTGCCCAACCTCGCCCCCATCGAAGATTCCGAGCGCGTTCACCAATTGGCCGCCGAACTGCGAACCATGCCGGAGTTTGTCGCCGATAGAATCCGAGACGAACTTCGTCAGGCCGGGCACACCTGGTTGGTGGAAGAAAAAGTGAAGCTGAACGAGAAAGCCAGCCAACTGAGCCGGGAAGGGCGGAGTCAGGACGCGGCGACACTGGAAGCGCAAATCCAGGGGATGGCCGCCCCGGAAACCCGGTTGGTCATTTTGGTCGATCAGTTTGAGGAACTCTTTACCTCGACCATTTCCGAAGAAGCCAGAATCGAGTTTGTGCGGGTCATCGACTGTTTCGCGAGAATGGGAGAGACGGCGGTGATTGCAACGATGCGTTCGGATTTCTATGCGTCCTACCAGCGCTATCCCTTGCTGATCAACCTTGCCGGTGAAACGGGGAGAGTCGATCTCACCCCGCCTCAACCCATTGAAATCGGGGAAATGATCCGAGGTCCCGCGGAAGCCGCCGGTTTACAGTTTGAGATCGATGCGGAAACCAATCAATCGCTCGACGAAGCCTTGCGTGACGCCGCCATGGAAAGCCCCGAAGGTCTTCCCTTGTTGGAGCACGTTCTCAAGTTGCTGTTCCAGCTTCAAGCAGAACGTCAGGACGGCTGGCTTCGGTGGGAAGACTATCGAAAGCTGGGTGAGTTTTCGGGCGCTCTATCCCAACATGCTGATCAGGTTCTGGGCCAGTTGAAGAGCAGTTCCCTGGAAGTCCTGGACGATGTGCTCGAAAGCCTGATCACGGTTGGAGTCAGCGAAGAGAGCAAGCCGGTGCGACGAATTGCCAGATACGACCTGGTCGCAACCCATCCGGCCGTTTCCAATTTGATCGAAGCGTTCGTGGATGCCCGACTTTTTACAACCGGCAAGGATGAACAGGGCCGGGCGACGGTTTCCGTGGCTCACGAAGCCCTGCTTCGCGTCTGGCCACGAATCACCGAGTGGATTGAGGAGAACCGCGATTTCCTGCAAATGCGAGCCCGGCTCGAAACCGCTCGAAAAGCGTGGGAAGCCGCCAAAGAACACCCGGACTTTCTCCTGGATCACGGCCGCCCTCTCGCTGAGGCGGAAGAGCTTCAAAGCCGATATGGAAGCGCCTTGGCCGAGCGAGACCGCACCTTTATCCGCCTCTCCAGCGCCGCGGTCCACCGCGTGGAAAACCGGAATCGCCGCATTCGCCGAACCGTCCTCTCCGGAATTTCCACGCTCGCCCTGATCGCAATCGGCTTTGCCATCTTTGCCAATCGCATGCAGGCGAAGGCGGTCGAAGAACGGCAGGCCACCGAAGCGGCAAACCTGGCAATCTTGAAAGGCAACGCGAGATCTGCAAAACAATCGCACAAATTGGCGGAGGCCGCGCTTTGGGACGTCGCCTTGATTGAGGCGAAACAACGCCTGGGGCAACCCAACCGGCTGGATCAGCTTCGCCTGCTCGCCTTGGAACCGGAATTAGATTTCTTTCGCTGGCGCTTGCCGAGCAATGGCAGAGTCCGGCAAATCGTTCCACGTTCTTCGGGCGAATCCGTCTTTCTCAATCTCGGTTCCCGGGATCTGCTTCACGCGACACGAAACGAAGATGGAGATTGGAACCTTGAAGCATTGAACGCGATCCGCGAGCCGGTCTTCACCATCGCCCCATCGCCCGGAGACGAAGGCATTCTGTTCGTCATCACCAGACAAAAACTCATCGCCATGAACGTGAATTCCATGACGCAGCTTTGGGAGTTTGCGGCGGACGAAGGTGAGTTTTCGCCTGCCCTGTCGGTGACCGAAAACGTTTGGGTTTGGCTGGGCAATCAGCTTCTCGGGATTGATCCCTCCAAAGGAACCGTCAAGGTCTCCATGCAGACCGGCCTTTCCTCCGCGTCGACCATTGACGCCGCCGTGATCGACGCCGCGCAAGGGAAAGTCTTCGCGATTGTGGACAAAAACCATCAAATGGCCTGGTCCCTCGCATCCGGAGATCTCCTGTTCGAAGACGACTACTCGGGTTGGTATGCAGGCAGCCTCGCCAGCCACGACAATGGCATCGCGCTCCTTTCCCACCAACGAGGTAACGATGAGTTGATCTTGCGCAATTTCACCGGCCTCAGCGATCCGATTCGAATTGCCATGCACTGGGACGCCATGTCGGTCTTCCAAGCTCGTGAAAAAGGCGTCCAGATCGTTTGCCGGGACGGCGCCATCAGGGCTTGGGATTGGAACGGCAACTTCCTCAACACCCAACGAATTGCCGATGCGAATGGAACCAGCGCGACCGCAAAAGTCGGAGACACAACCTGGGTAGCCGGGGACAACCTGTCGATCTACCAATCGCTCGACACGCCACCGGTGTTCACGCAATCCTGGTGGAGGGACGTCCGGCACATCCAGGCACTCAACCAAGACCGGTTCCTGTTGCAGACCCGTCGCGGCCTCGAGATTCGGTCGATGGAAGACGGGAACTTGCTCTCCTCCCGTCTGATTTCGGCAGATGACGTCTTGGTCGAAGAGGAAGCCGGGCTGGTCTTTCTGCGTCGCCCGGGAGTTCTGGAGGTTTACGAATGGAGTGAGCTTTTTGATTCCGAAATTTCAAATCCGGCCCCATCAGCTCGCGTCTACGGAGTCGACCAAGGCCCCATGGCTTTTGATGGTTCGCGGCAACAAATCGCGGTTCCCTATAACGACGGGTTTCACATGTTTGATGCCCCAACTCTGAAGCGCAGCCAGCGGATTTTAAACTCGAGTCCTGCCGCCGCCGCATTCGAGCCGAACACTCAAGATCTTTGGCTGGCTAACCTCGATACAGCAAGAGGTCGTATGGAAATCTTCGTCCATCGTGATTCCGGGAATCAGGGCATGCTCTATCATCCGGTTCATCCCGAATCAATCAACACGTCGAGCTTTCAGTTCTCCGACAGGAGGTGGCTTCTGCTGGGCCACAAAGATGGCTCGGCGGAAGGGCTCGATCTGACACTTCGATCCAGCCACGAACGATCCCTCGTCATTCCCGAACCGGCTGTGAAACCCATTTCACCTTCCGGATACAAACCCGTCGCCTCCATTCACGTGCTTCCAAACCAGGAATTTCTCCTTTCCAGAAGCACCAACGCGTTGGCCATTTTCCGTCCCGACAAGGAAGGGAAATACGCCGAGAAACGAACATTCTCACCCTTTACAAAACCTCCCAACCAAGTGGTCCCCCTTCCCAACCAAACGGTACTGATCGAGTCGGGAGGGGAATTGGCACTCTTTCAACTCGGCAACTCCATGCGGCTGTCGCGTTTTGATGACGATGTGGGGAAACAATCGACAGGCTCCCACGCATTCTGCACGCCTAACGGAGTTGTTCACCCCAAAGACCGCACCGTGGTGATCGTCGGGGAATCCGGGACATCACAGACTCTCGTTCCCGAGAAAACGTCTTCCGAAAGTTTCGAGGAAGTGTTTGTCGGCCCGGGAGAGGATCTGGTTCTCGCGCTCGATTGGGAGGCCGTCGTCGCTTGGACACTGGACAAGGAGAATGCTGGCAAAACGTTCTTTGACGCGGGCATTGAACCTTCAGCATCCCGAATCCTGGCGTTGCCCGCCGCCCAACCGGGCACCCTGACGTTTACGGGCCGGAGAAGTTTTGCCGTCGCGGTTCGATCCGAAATTTGGGAAATCGAAGTGCCTGAAGATGGAACTTCCAAACTCAAAACCTCGCGAACCTGGAGGCCGCAACTTGGCTCCGACACTCGAATTACTTCGATGGCGAAATCCGGCGAGACCTTCGCGGTCGTGGATCGAACCCAGGATCGCCCTTTTCTCTACGGAATCACCGGCCATCCTCATCAACCGGACATTGCTCAGATCGCGTTGCCTGGAATCCCACGGTCTCTTCGATCTCTGAATCAACAGGGAGTGATCGCGGTTGGTTCGGAAGATGAGATTTTCGTCGTCGATGTGGCCGGGAACAGGCTGTTGCGCCGCATTGAGCTTCCGAAATCCGGGCAATCGGAAATCCGCCCGATCGAAGACATGTCTCCCGTTCCCGGATCGAACGTCGTCCTGATTGGGCGCGAACAACGGATCAGCGCAGTGGATTGGGAAAGCGGCGAATTTATCACCGACTTCCCGGTGCATGAGTTTGTCTCCTCCATCCACGTCGATCCGGATCGACAACAGGCCCGGTGGTTGGGAAGCAAATGTCACGGAATCATTTATTTGCCGAACTTCACGGCCAAGGCCCCCACCGCCGAAGAATTGGAACAAAAACTGGGGCTGCAGCTGAGGAACGGACAGATCCATCAAACCAAACCACCGCTGCGATTGCGCAGGGTGACGCCTCCACTCTTAAACGCTTCTCATCCATGAAGAAGATACTCCTGACCTGGTTCACATTGCTCTGGTTGGTTGCCCTGCCAACTGCGTTGGGGAAACCCAACGTCCTCGTCGATTTTCCATCCTACGAAGAACCGGTTTCTCGCCCGGAAATCCTCCTTGGCCATCAAATCCGTGAAGCGCTCGTTCTCGCCTTGAAACAAAGCGGTCATCCCGTTGCCGTTGATGCACTGCTGGCGCCACCAACCACTGATTTCGACTTCCGACTTCCCAACGCGCTTCCTTTTGAACTTCCGGCCGAGTTGCATCCCGAGGTTCGCTTTCGCATCGAGCATCTCAGTTCCAGCAACATCCGCATTGCGATCCGGTCCAAGGACTCGGAGCAATTCACTTCTTTTCTTGAATTCGCCGCTGGGGAAAAAGCTGTCTGGCCCAAAATCCAGAAGCAGGTCTACACATGGGCAGGAACCGATCCCCCCGATCAATCACCCGCCCTGCCGCCCGAACCCAACGCAGAAGCCCCTCGCTCTCCGTATCCCAATGATTCCGCCTGGCTCGATTCCGGGTTCACCGACAGGCTCGCGACCTACAATGCCCTGGCTTCTCAACTCCACAGCCCCACATCGAATGCCAGGGAATATCCGCTCGCAGGTCTGGCCCGTCTGTCAGCCCTGCATGCGGCTTACTATAGCAGGATTGACGAGGTATCTGCATTTCGTTACGCAGCCCGGTCGCTGGTCTTTCTCGAAATGCTTGAGCAACAGGCATCGGCCCCTCCGGAAGTTCGCCATTTGATAGAGAACATCCGCTTTCTTGCCGAGCGCTTCACTCTGAGATCCTGGTTGCCGACACCAAAGACCGTCGTTCTGCCGGAATTACAGCTCCTGATCAATCACGAGCGCAATCAAAATCTCACGATCCATCCCGGAGCAGAATCTCTCTTTGCATTGTTGGTTTCTTGCGAAGCTTATTCACCGATCCGTGGCTATGATTCGGCCATCAGCAAAGCCCTCGATTTTGAAGGCTTTTTCGCCGCGCTTGATCAACGCGTGGAATCGGAAAAAACCCCAGCCTATTCGGGGTTGATCGAAAACGGAGAACGATACTTGGAGCACGCCCTCGTCTTGGCCCGGCACACCGACTACACCTTCGATTCGGTCATGATGGTGGATCGCTATGTTTACGCTCTCTTTCAATTGAACCAGGAAGCCACTCCCACCGGTCAAGAGTTGGGAGTGCTGGCAAAACTTGATGGTTTCGAAGCGGTTGAAGGCCTCACAACAGAAGTCATCTCGTGGATCAATACGGCGGAGCAGCACTTTGACTGGCTTGATACGGAGGGCGCAGCCATTCCCAAAGACGACCTCACCGCCCACACTCTCCCATACCTCAAAATCCTGGGGATATTGTACTGGCTGGACAACGAGATCCCCGACAAACCAGAGTTGTGTTATTCAAGCTCATGGAAACTCAACTGGTATGACATCCGCCAAGAGTTCGTGAACCGTCACGCTTCTCTTGCCGTGTCCGCCTACGAGCGTTTCCAAGACCTTGGCGTCTCCCAAGCGAGTGCCATGAAGCGGCAACTGAACCGCTTTGGAAACGAAAAGTTGAATCGCCCGAGCCGATTTCTCGCGCCGATTCAGATTACCCCGACCACGGTCGTATCCTGGCAATGGCTGTGCGAAGACTTGCAGACGCTTTGCGCTCAAGTGCGGTGTACTCCAGCGACCGGGATCCTGACAAAGTGTCCCACAATTCGCGACAGCATCGCCTCCGGCTCCCTATCAGAAGACCAACGTGTCATGTTCATCGACGCATTGCAGGAGTCGATTCAAGACCCTGAATTGGTTCAGCAAAGCAACTTTCTCGGCTGGATTGATGAATCTCTGATTCGAGAGATCCGCGAATTGATTCGCGAAGGGGATCCCGAAGCCGTGCCTCACATCAACGCATTCGTGCTCGGCATCATTTTTGACGGAGTCTTCGCGTTTCCTGATTCGTACGACAATTCTCCACTTCTATCCATCGCCGGTCGTCAAGCGAGTCGATGGGTCCGGCAGGCCAAGTACCTGGACAATCGCGGTCAGACCGACAAAGCGGCGACGATGGCGGAGAAAGCCTTCACATTGACTGACCAAAACAGCCTTTTCGGGAGCGACTATGTCATGATTCTTGGCAGAACCGGCCGACTTCACGAAGCCCTGGCCCAAATGGCAATCCTGGCGGCAGACGACTTCGCCCACGATTATCACCGACGCCGAGTTCTCAAATGGCTCCCCCATTGCGGCGCCCTCAATTGCCCACAAGGTCTGGAAGTCAACCTGGCGGAGTATCTCGGAGAAAACACCACCGCGTCTTCCATGGATTATCTTGCTCGCGCAGAATATGCGTTTCGACTGGGCGAATGGGAAGTGATGAAACAAGTGGTCGACGACTTTCACTACGCAGGCTCTGCGCGCAGGGAGGTTTTGGATGCCATCGCCACAACGATGTTGAGCCGCCGGGACAACCCGGATTGGTCCCACATCGAATCCGCTCTTCGATCGGAGCTGGCAGCTTACGGCGGCAGCATCCTGGAGTCCTATGATTTCTGGTTGGCCATCCTCGACCGCGAATTCGGCGACGCACCTGAGTGGGACGGCATCAAGCAACGAACCCGGTTTGAGGACATTGCTCAACTGCATCACCACTCGAAACAGCTCTGGCTTCCGCTCAAAGAGGACGAAGCTGCCAAGATTCTGAACTGGTATCAGAAGACGACCGAAGCCTTTCTTGAGGAAGACGGCCCCTGGCAAACCGGTGTCGATGACTGGAAACTCAAAGCGGTGCTCGACGAACATCGTGCCCTTGGAAAATGGATCGCCCTGCAAACGGACCGATTTCGGACTTCGCCCGCCCCGTCAGTCATCGAAACGGCAGCCACCGTTGTCCGGAAAACCAATGAAACCCGGGAGTTGCGGGCAAAACTCCAACCTCGCGAACCGGTCGCCATGAATTTCATGGTGTGGTTGCTTCGCGAAGGTTGCCCACCGGAAAAGGTGGCGGAGTTTGCTGAGAACCTTGTCTCCAGTGGCGCGAATCCCTGTCACGGCGAGTCCATTCTTTGTGAGGCGGTTCGAGATTCCGAAGCGTTGTCCCTCATTTTGTCCTGGCCCAAGGAAGCCCTGCCGCGGAGGGCTGACGATCCCCAGAAATTCGCGATCGACCTCGAAGGGCTCTTTCAATGGGCTTTCGTCAACGGACGCGACACGATCGCCGAAGACGCAGCTCGGAAGTTGGCCGTGGAATCGTCCGATTTCAGGGCCCTCCAGCTCTTCTTTTCAGATCAGGACCAGGCGGCAGTCTGGATTCACAGCAACGCTCCGAGCCGCAAGTTGCTTGCCGTCTGGAAGCAGCAATTGAATTCCGAAAACCCGCACGAACGCCTCCGCAAGGAGCGAACGGCAGCCAGTCATCCAGCGCCCAAAATTCCGCGACCGCTCTGCGCTACCACGGTTGAATAGCGACTCTCCCGTTCTATCCCAACCAACCTGAGCGAAATGCCAGGACCGCAAGAGTGGCGAGGAGGGTAATCACCAGGAGGGTGATGAGGATGGAGACGATCTTGAGTCCCGAACGCGGTGGCGTTGCTTGCGGCGGGAGGCTGCAGGCCGCTGGAGGAAGCCTGAATTCCTGCGTCTGGTCCAGATCGGCGGAGGGACGCGAAGTGGCAGCCGGCGCGGGCATGGGAGGGGCAGGTGGTGGGGAAACACTCCGGCGAACTGGGGGCTCCTCTTCCATCGAATTATCGCCCGGTTCAAATTGTAGGTTTCCGCCAAGGTCATGAATATCAAAGTCCTTTCCGGAAATGATCTCCTTTACCGTTCCATCCTCGGCCTCGGTAGTTTCCGAAGGTTCGAAGCTCGGTTCCGGCCCTTCTAACTTCTCCTCATTGGTCGATGCTTTGGGTTCCGGACGCCCAATGAGCCGCGTCGCCTCCTCTTCATCGCCTCCCCCACCGTAGACGGGAGCCGGTTCATCGTCTTCCTCGCTGCGCTCAATGATTCGCGTCTGCGATGGGATCTCACGGTTGACGGACGCGGAGTAGTCGGCCAGCGGATTGCTTGCGAGCTTGAGCGCTTGAAAGTGAATTGAAGACAACTCTCGCGGGGCCACCGGCATCGGCATTTCCCAGTAGGTTGGCCGGATGAAATTCTGCCGCCGTAGCGAAAGTGCGTGCCGATATTCCTGCATCACCACGTCTGATTGGCGGGAATTCGATGACCAAAAGAGCTGAAACACGTCTGCTTCCTCAATCAGGTTCATCAATTGCGGGTGCCAGGCCTCGCCCGCGCGCAGTTCCAGCAAATCCCGGAGGTAGCGATCGCCCAACGTTTTGCCGTAGTTCTCGATCTGCTCGACAATGGCCAAATCCTGCCGGGAATAGGATGGAAAAATCCGCCGATAGAGCGCCGCCGAATCGGAAACCTGCTCGACTTCCGAAGGCAGGGAAACTCCGGCCGGGGTAATCTGAAAACGGAGGGGAACTTCCGCGACCATCAGACTGCCCAAATAAATGGAGAGACTGCCCGCCGCTTCCGTTGCGCCGCTGCCGATGGGGCGAAGCTGAAACTCTTCTTTGTGGACGTTGACGCCCCGGACCCAGAAAAAGGAGCGCGAGGGCGGATTGAAACGGACTCCCGGCACGTGGGGCACCAGCCGAATCTCCGCTTCACGCGGAATCGCCAGGCTACTGTCCTTGGTGGTGTCGAGGTATTGGCTGATCTTTTCTCCCAAAACATCCCCCGCCTGCGCCCTCACCTCCTCAACCGGGTGCGCGGCGTTGGCCGGAGCGTCGATCGGCTTATCATCCAGGTGCGTGAACACCAGCATCTGGCTCCACACATCCGCCGGGAGACTCTTGGGCCGATAGGTGGTGAACTGCACGTTCTCCGGCGGATATAACCCTTCCTCGCCGGCCACCTCCTCCAGAATTTCGCCGTCTTCACCGTCGTCAAACAGGCCGTCCGTCACTTCAATAGCCGGCTTGGCTGCGACCGGCTCCTTCGCCCACTCCTCAGGTTCGACGGGTTGCGCAACCGGAGGCACCACGGCCTCCTTTTTCTTCTCCAACTCCGGTTCAGGCTCCGGGACAGGTGCAGGCACGGGAAACGATGGCAATGGCGCCGGGGGTGCGACCGGCATCGGCACTGGCGCACCAGCGTCCTGCGAAGCCACCTCATGTGGAGGCTGGGAAGTCCCATCAAGCTCGTCTGTATCCTCCGTTTCTACCGCCGGAGCCTCGACCACCGGTGGTGCGGGACGCTTTCCCAACAGTTTCCTCAACTCGTCAACGGACGCGGGCCGATCTTCCGCATCGACGGCAAAAGCCCGATCGATGGCCCCGAGCATCTCCGCCCCAAAGCGATCCACCAGCTCCTCATTCCCGGCCAACGCGGGCGATTTCTCCGGACTGGTCAACCGGGTTGGCGCGGGAGTTGGACGCTGCCGCGACACGACGTGATAAAACAACGCCCCCAGGGAATAAAGGTCGCTGGAAGGCCCCTCCACCACATCGGTCATGAACCGATCGATCGGCAAGTAAGGCGAAATGAGCCGTTCGCCATCATCATTCTTTTCGTAAGCGGCCTTGGCGGCGCCAAACTCAATGATCTTGGGCTCCTTCTTGGGTCCAGAAAGAACGACGTTATCCGGGGCAAGGTTCAGATGCAGCGCGCCTTTCTCGTGCAGGTATTCCACCCCATTCAGGACGCCGCTGATCAGGTCATACAACTCCGCCGCACTCAACCAGTCCTCCTCACTCTCGCGCCTGCGGATCTCTTCACTCAGGGACCGGCCCACCACATACTGCAACACACAATACGCCGTCCCATTCGCCTCAAAAACATCGAAGACTCGCACCAGTCGCGGATGGTCAAACTCCAGCCACTGCTTTGCCTCGCCCACAAAATCCTTCAACGTCGTTGCAAAAAGGTCGGCATACAGCGGGTTGCCCTCAAACGTCAGCACCTGCTGACTGGATGCCTCGCGATACGCCAAATCTTCAGGAAGCAGCTCCTTCACCACCACCTCACGCATCCGCACCGTATCCCAGGCCAGGTAGGTGTAGCCAAGGATTCCCGTCCCGAGGCGTTCACGAATCTTGTATTGTCCCAGACTCGTTGCCGGTGCCAACGGAGTCGCTTTTTGAGGCGGTGCTTCCATATCTCTTGGGGAACAAATAAGGATTCAGGAAAACCCCGTCAAAATAATTGTCTAACATTTGCTCCACTCAACTTCCTGCGTTGGCCTGGATCACCCGGGAGACGCAGCGATGTTGGGATGATTGAACGTTGCCAGTGCCCGTCGAGCTAACAATGTCGCAAAAATGCAGCGATCAATTTCGCCTCATTGACGAGCGGACCATCAGCTTAAAAGGCAAAGGTCAGCGCAATAGCTACGCCGGCGGAGAGGAACAGGAGGAGATTGAGGGACAGGTTGTAGATCCAGAACCGGCGCTGGTTGCGTTGCCCGGCCTCCAGATCCGGAAAGTGTCCGGTTTGGCTGAAGCGGGAGACCCACACGGCAAAGCGATGAAGGCTGATGGCGGGGTAGACGCCGAGCAGGGCCACGACGATGAGGACGATGCCGGTAGTCGTGGCGGCCGACGCCGGCACCAGATTGAGTTCCATAACAAAGGGAACCCCTGCGATAAGGGCGCCCCCGAGGATGGCGCCAAAAAAGGCGTAAACCCCAATGATGGTGGAGGTCAGGCGAACCCAATCGCGTGTTTGATGAGCGGTATTTTGAATCCGCTCCATTTGATCGACCTTTTTGCGACGTCTCATTCGGGTTGCGCGTTAATTCAGGGATTGAAAGACGATGACGATGACCCCGATGGTGAGGGAGATGGCGGTGAGAAGGGAAAGGGTGCCAATGCCGGCCCAAACGAGACGCTGCTTCTTGAGGACCTTGTTGAGGGAAGAGACTTTGGGCGCTTGTTTGGCGCGACCGATGGAGATGGCCATCTGAAACTGGGAGAGCACAATGGAGAAGAGGATGATGGCGAGGACGCCAAGAAAGCTGCCGAAGCCAATAATGGGGGCTTCTTCTTCCTGAACTCCGCCCAAAATCATCACGGTAGCCCCCAAGGCAAAGAAGCCCGAAACGAGGAGGCCGACGATACCGAGGATGACGACAAAGGGCTGAAATTTGCTAAACTCGCGAACGAGGCCCATGAACTCGGGTTCTTGCTCGAGCCGTAGCTCTTCTTCGCGAAGAATGGCGGCTTCTTCTTCCTGCTGTTTGGCGAGGGCCCCCTCCTCTGCTTTCTTTTTCGCAAGGCGAGCTTCCTCCTCTGCCTTCTTCTTGGCGAGTTTTTCTTCCTCGGCGGCTTTTTTCCGGGCCTGACGCTCTTCTTCTTCGGCTTTCTTTTTGGCGAGACGCTCTTCTTCCCTGGCTTTTCGCTCCTCTTCTTCCGCTTTTTTCCTGGCGAGGCGTTCTTCCTCCTCTTGTTGCTTCTTCGCTAAAGCTTCGGCCGCTGTTTCATCGTCGTCATCATCATCGGGCAGCGGTTGGCGGACGGGTTCACGCTCCTCGGGCAGGGACGGCGGCGTAATGGCTTTGGCCCCGCTTTGACGCTTGGGATCGATGAGGATGGTGCCGCCGGGTTCGGCATCCTGGGCAATCTTGGCAGACTCGCTTCCTTCCTTGCGGAGGATGACACCGTCTTCATCCATTTCCGTGGCGACTTTGTCAGCTTTGGCCTCGGCTATTTTGGCGGAGGCGGCTTCCAGTTGGCGGGCGACGTTCTGTTTGGTGGCAGTCCAGGCGGAGGCGCCAAATTTGAGTCCCTTGCCAATGGCTTCACCAATTCCGGCGCCAACCGCCGCAGGGTCTTTGGACTCCGGGGAGTCAGCCACGACGTGCTCAAAAAGTCCCCGCCACTCGGCAACGGTCCGCGGGCGTTTGTCTTCGTCGACTTCAAGCGCGCGGTCGATCGCACGAAGGAAGGCCAGCTCGGCGCGATCCGGGTTCTTGATGATTTTGGCGAGTTTCTCGACCGGGTCGGGTTTCTTCTTCAACCGCGCGTTGGCGCGTTGGCTGGAATCGGTTGGTTTTTCGCCGAGTAGGCAGCGATAGCAAACCGCGCCGAGGGCATAGAGGTCCGTCCAGGGCCCCTGAAGCTGAGGATCACCCGAGTATTGCTCAAACGGAGCGTATCCAGGGGTGACGATGCTGGTCACGGAGCGGCTTTTTTCGGCAATGCCCTGCCGGGCAGCGCCAAAGTCGAGCAAAATGGGCACGCCCTTCTCCGTAATGATGATGTTGTCGGGCTTGATGTCGCGGTGCAGGACGTCATTGCGATGCACTTCCTCAAGACCATTGGCCAACTGGAGGATGATCTCGCGCACGTCCTCCAACGGAAGGCGATCTCGCTCAGACTTGCTGAGACGCTTGCCCAAATCGTCGCCTTCCACGTATTCCATGACGCAGTAGACGGTCTCATTGGCCTGAATGACGCGATGAACGCCGACAATGTTGGGGTGTTTGAACTTGGCCAAGGTCCGCGCCTCTTCGATAAAGGCGTCTCGCGCCCACTCGAACTCGTCTTTGTGACCGATGGTGATGGGAATGACGGTGCAACCGGTCCCCCGCATCGCGATCCCGTCAGGCAGCAACTCCTTGATGGCAACCTTCAGCCCAAGGTCGATATCCTGAGCGAGATAGGTGATGCCAAAGCCGCCTTTGCCCAGAACTTTGAGAATTTGATACCCCTCAATCCGAAATTCGGCGGGCAAGGAGATCTGGTCCTGAGGGTTATCCATCGCAAAATCTAAAAATCATCACGGGCTGAAGGAAATTTCGCAGGTTGGGCAAGAATTCTAGAGTCGAGTCCCATCCTTTCAAGGAAACCTCCGTCCCCTCCGTTCTAATAAAGCCCGGAAAGAATGCAAAGGTGATTTTTATAAATTTATTGGAACGAGAGGCGGGATTTCCCGATCCTGCAGGGATGATGCGAGAGATCTTGCTGGAAAAGGCCAAAATCTACTTCCATGCTGCTCTTCATGAGAAAAGCCTCCTTTCCCGCTCTTGCCTTTTGCATCGCCGCCTTCGCGGTGTTTGCCGCTTTTGCCCTAAATTCCTGCTCGAATTCTCAAGCAGAATCGACCGCAAAGAAGACCAGGATTGTCCTGATTGCAGGGAAGCCCAGTCATCCTTCGGGACAGCATGAGTTCAATGCCGGTGCCGTGATTCTGGCGCGTGCGCTGAACGAGCAAAGTGGATTGCCCGTAGAGGTGGATGTGGTCCACAATGGGTGGCCCGAGGATGAGTCCGTTTTTGATGGAGCGAGCGCGGTGGTGATCTATTCGGATGGCAATTCCAGGCACCCCGTCAATGGACATGAGGAGAAGATGGACGCGATGATCGATGCCGGGATCGGCCTCATGTGCATGCACTACGGGGTGGAAGTTCCGGCCGGCAAACAAGGCGAATACTTTAAGAAATGGATCGGGGGTCACTATGAAGCCGGCTTTTCCTGCAATCCGCACTGGACCGCACCGTTGGCAGCCGATTCCAAACATCCGATTTCTCAGGGGGTGCCAGCCTTTTCGGCCAACGATGAGTTTTACTACAACATGCGATTTGCCGAGCCCAAAACGGCCAAGGATGTCATCACTTCCACCCCCACGCGAGAAAAGATCAATCGCTACATCCATTGGACCCCGGCTGGCGAGAAAGCCCTTGGAACGAAGCAAACCCTCATGTGGGCGATCGAGCGCTCCGACGGTGGGCGCGGTGTCGGCTTTACCGGCGGACACTGGCACCGAAACTGGGCGATCGACGATTTTCGGCGCGCGGTGTTAAACGCGATCGTGTGGACCGCGAAGCTTGATGTGCCTGAGGGCGGTGTTCAATCCGAGGCGGTCACCGCGGCCCAGCTCAATGAGAATCTGGACCCGAAGAAGCCGATGGAAGTCATCGCACTTCCCAGTGCAGCCGATCTCAATCAGCCAGCGGCAAGCCCGATCGATTTCCGGTGGCCGGGCAAAAAATAGCGTTCGTCCGCCTTTCGCCCTCTCGTATTGTCGCCCCCCCTGTTACGGCTTTCCAACGCCTGAGAGGAACTCGTAGTAGTCTGGATTCAAATCCTTGAGTGGCTCTTTCAGCTTCTCAAGTTCAGCCGTAGGTCCGTGCACTTCGACTCGCACCAAATCGGAAACCTGAAGCGCTTGACCAATGACTGCCTCGACGTTGCCAAGGTGTGTCAGTAACCCTTCAGCTCCGTCGTAGGCTTCCCGGCAATGAACCACGTCGCCACAAACGGTGAAGTCATACCAATGGCATTTCTCCTCAGTGCTCGTTGCTGCGATGAACTTGGGAATGAGTTGCTTGAATGCTTCAAGCTTCCCTTCGTGGGTTTTGAAATAGGGGTGAATGCTGACAACGTTGCTCATGCAACTTCCTTTGAACGTGAACCAAGCCGAGGTCAAGAATGGTTCCCAAGATCAGCGACCTTTTGCTGGTTCCCGCGTTACTCCTTTACCACCCGGAATCCGGTGTAAACCGATGCGTCCTTTGCCTCGGCAAAGGTCCGAATGGAGCTCCTGACGGCGGCAGGCGCGCAAGTCCACGCCCCACCCCGAACGGAACGCCAATCCCCGTATTCATGTTGCGCCGTCTTCTCTTCAAAGAGTGGATCCGTAACAACGACGTCTTTGCGCTCGGTGCGTTTGACGCCCTCGAAATAGGTATCGTAGAGATCGCCTTTCCAGCGGTCCTCGCACCATTCCCAAACATTGCCGTGCATATCGTGCAACTTCCAGGGGTTCGGCAGATAGCTGGCGACTTTAGCCGTCAGGGCAACGCCGTCACCTTCATCCGCGCCAAGCCGGAGCGCCCGTTGGAACTGGGTGGTCTTCGGAAACCGGGATTCCAAGGCACCATCGGCAACATTGCCATGTTTGTAGGCATCATCGGGTTGCTCGCCCCAGGAATACCAGGTTTCGGTGCCTGCGCGACAAGCGTATTCCCACTCAGCCTCGGTTGGAAGACGATAGTTTTTCCCCTCCTTTTTGCTCAACCAAGCGCAGAACGCCTTGGCGTCCTCCCAACTCACACAAACCACGGGATGATCGCCCGTTTGCTCAAAACCCGGTGACTTCCAAGTGACACCCGGCTCCAAATGAAAGCGGTCCACATAGTCTTTTTCATCCGGAAACCAGCCCAATGCCCCTTTCCCGGATTTTTCCGCAGTGGTGACATAACCAGAATCCTCGACAAAGGCCTTGAACTGGCTCACCGTCACCTCCGTCTTCGCAATCGAAAACGGATTGGAAATCTTCACCCGATGTTGAGGCGTTTCTCGCCCCGTGTTCTGGGACAGGCTGTAGAGATGAACGAGCGCAAAGTGATGGGCCTCATTGCCGTCAACAAATCCCCGCACATATTCCCCGGGTTCGATTGGCACAAATTCCATGCCGATGGAATTGGGCTCAGCAAGAACGGTAGCCTGGATTCCAAGCAGACTGGCGAAAACAAAATGGAGAACTGCGCGCATCTGCTCTTATCCCACCAGTTCACGAATCACGCCGCGGCTATCCTGAAATGAATCGCCGGTCTCAACCCCCATCTTCTCCACCATCGTTTGCCAGAGGGAAGAGAGCGGGGTGTTTTCTCTGAGTTGGACGTGGGTTTGGTGCTTGATGCCCAAACCGCTTCCTCCGGAGAGCACGGTGGGCAGGTTGGTCTTGCTGTGACCAATTCCCATGCCGCTGGAGAACCCGAGCATGGTATGATCCAGCAGCGTTCCGTCGCCATCCTTGACCGAAGCAAGGCGATTGAGGAAGTGATTCCAATGCTTCATATAGATGGTGTCGACTTTGGCCAACTCCTCCAGGTTCTTCGGATCGTTTCCGTGGTGGGTCAGCGAATGATAGCCTTTGGAAACCCCAAATTCCGGATACACACCGCCGGCTAATTCCGTGCGAACGACGTAGCTGATAACGCGGGTCGAATCCGACTGGAAGGCAAGCGCGATCAGATCATACATCAGCTTCGCGTAGTCATCGTAAATGAACTTCCCATTCCCTTCAGGAGAAATTGCGGAATCATAATCGCCGTAGCCGTTCAGGTTGGGTTCGGGCTTCGGCTTATCAGACCAAGCGATTTCACGTTCCAAGCCCTTCTCCACTTCGCGAACGGAATTGAAGTACTGATCCAGCTGTTCGCGGTCTGCTTTTCCCAATCTCCCTTCCAACTGCCTGGCGTCCCCCATCACCGCGTCCAACACGCTTCCACGCTGACGAAATTCATGTTTCTGCGCGGCCTGCTGTTCCTCGCTGTTTGGCCGAAAGAGTCGATTGAAGATCGTCTTGGGATCGTTTTCCGCCGCCAGCGGGACTCCCTGTCCGTTCCAGGAAATGGTCGCCAAGGCCTGGCTTCCAAATCCGGTTCCGCGTTTCACCGAAAACTGGAGGGACGGAAAACGCGTTTCTACCCCGTGAAGCTCAGCCGCCAATTGATCGGGAGACATGATCTGCTTGGCACCGCGCTCGATTGACGTGGAGAAGGGATACGCGCCTTCGTGTCCCCCACCCTTTTCCAGGCAGGTTCCCGAAAGCACCGTGAAATTCCCACGCTGTTGTTCCAACGGCTTCAGGATTCGCGACATCTTCGCATCAATCCCAACACCCTCCGGATAAAACTGGCGCATGTTCATGCCGGTTCCGAAGTAAAACATCCCCATCCGCGGCGTGACGTTGGGTGACGAAGCAGCCCGCAGGCCTGTCGGCATCATGGCTTCCAGAAACGGCAAGGCCAGAGTTGCCCCCGCGCCACGAAGGAAGGTTCGGCGGGGAAGCGGTGAACGAGTTTGGATGTTCATGGGATTGAGATTGAACGATGTGGTTATTTCTCGAGAAATTGCGGACTCGCGACGAGGCTCTTGATCAAGGCTTGAAAGGTGTCGCCATCCTGTTTCATGGAATTGACGGCCGTGCTGAGCGTGGAATCGTCAGTTGGCTCCGTGGGGCGTCCCAACGCGAAAACAAGGACCTTTTCCGCCAAGCCCCGGCGAAACCGATCACTCTGGTCGTAGAGCAAGGCCTTGAACTCCTCAAAGGAAGTGAACGTTTCCCCGTTGGGAAGTTTGCCGCTTGGATCAATGGGCGGCGTATTTGAGCCGCGGAAATTTTCCCCGTCCTGCTGTTCGCGCCAGGAACCTATCACATTGAAGTTCTCCAACGCGAGGCCATAAGGGTCGAGCGAACGGTGACAGGCCGCGCAGGTTTCGATCTCCTGATGCTGGATCAATCGCTCCCGCACGGTAAGTTTTTTGCCCTGTATGTTGGGCTCCACCTCGCCCGCGTTTGGTGGCGGCGGATCTGGCGGATCATTGAAAAGGACTTCGCGCACGTAAACGGCACGGGAAACCGGTTTGGTGCGAATTCCGTCCGCGCCAGCCAGATGCACGCCCATCATTCCCAGCAATCCGCCACGCGGAGAGTCCGCCGGGAGCGCAACCGGTCTGAAGTGGTCGCCGTCCACGCCCTCGATTTGGTAGTGCCTCGCCAAACGCTTGTTCACGACGGCAAATTCCGAATCGATAAAGTTCAGCACGCTCTTCTTTTCCTTCAGCAAAACGCGGAAAAACTCGAGCGGTTCCTGAACCGCAGCCTTCCCAAGCGTGTAGTCGTAATCTCGGTAAACACGTTCGTTGGGCTCGAAGGCTGAAAACGTATCGGTCCGTAGCCATTGAGCGCCGAATCCTTCCACAAAGCGATCGAACTTCGGATCTTCAAGCATGCGATCGATCTGATCCTGCAGCGCCCCGGGATTGCGAAGTTTGCCTGCCTCGGCCAAATCGAACAAGTCGTCATCAGGCATCGAATTCCAGAGGAAATACGACAACCGCGATGCCAGCTCAAAATCATTCAAAGGCCGCTTCTCCGTCTTTGCCGACGGCTCAACGATGTAGAGAAACTTCGGCGACGTGAGAGCAACGGTGAGACCAACACGAATGGCGTCGTTGAAATCCTGACCGTTTTCCAATTCGGTTTTGACCACGGACACGATGGGATCGACCTCGGTGGAGGAGATGGGGCGACGCCAGGCTTTCGGCAGAAACCGCGTGAAGATTTCGCGGGCGTAATCGATGCTCTGCTCTGCATCATCGCCCTTGAACAAAAGCGTGGTGTGGCTCTTGGGCGGCCATTGATCGTAGAGCGGGCCTTCAACCTCGATGTAGTCGAGAAAAACGCGATGGTATTTGGTGATGTCCAGCTTCTCGGGATCCGGAGTCGAGCGCTCTCCATCCCAACCTTCCGCCGTTTTCCGACCGGAGAGTCGAATGGTCTCCGTGAAGTCGCCCTTCGAACCCACCTCGCTATTTCGGCGCATGAACGCCTCGCCCGGCCGTTGGCTCATGTTGAGGCTGGTTCCGTTGAGAATCGACACATTGACCTCGCCGCCCAATTTGTCTCGCGGAACCACAATGGAGTATTCCCTGGGTTGATCCCAGGGCACCTCGACGTCAAATTCCATGATGGTTCGCTGCGTTTCATCCGGATGCGCCTGGGAAACTCGCAACCGGGGGAGCGTTCCATCCTCGCCCCTGTGTGCTCCGACGCGAACCGTGAACCGGTAGAATCCGCTCGTCGGCGTGGTTTTGTTGGTATCGGGATACTTGAGGCGCGCAAAGGAGCGCGTTGACCCATCGATCAGCCGCAAACCGCCCTCAACGGGTTGCATGCCCAAACTCCTGACTTGATAGCGGATCGCCGTGTTCTGGGCAATTTCCTCAAACTCCATCCGCATCGTCTCAGTGGGAAACTCCGGCGGACCATCGACGATCGCGCGATCGGCAATTTGCCGGGCCACCTCGTAGTAGTTGTGCATGAGCGAGGGATCGAGAAGGAGCGCGGCGCTGACTTTGTCGAATCCCTCAGCGGTTCCATCCGGCGGCAGAACCTCGAGCGGGCTTTTTCCGGTTGGAAACTTCATCGAAAGCAGATCGGAAACCGTGTGCGTGTATTCGTGTCGATTCATCCGTCGCATCAGCACGCTGCCTCCCGTGCTGATGGCCAGCCGCTCAGCTTCGCGCAGATTTCCAGCAATCCAGCGCGAAACCGTTTCCGAATGCTCAATTTCCGGCAGCGGCTCATCATCCGGCGGCATCTCGCCGAGATTGATCTTGTCCCGAATTTCGATCCAAGCCGCTGCGGTGCTTCGGTCAGTGAAGTCCTCGCCCAGCTTGTCGACCCGGAAGTCTCCCTTCTGTTTCTTCGGCCCGTGACACTGCACACAATGTTCCTGCAGATAGGGCTGAATCTCCTTTTGAAACGCCGAGGAATCCGCGATTACCACCGAAGCAGCACTCGCGAACCAACAACCAATGAGGGTTTTAATCATTTTGGCCACCGGCAACTTAGATCCAAAAGTTTCCAGAGCGTTCGATCTCCGAGACAGATATTCCCCCTCGGGTTCGCCTCCCGGTTTCACGGGAACCGTGTGATTGATCCTCGTCTCCGGACCGGCACGGCGAAGCGCTCCAGTCCTGACCAAGGCGCCGAAATTACAGCGTCTTCAACATCACATTGCGGAACCAAACCGGATGTCCATGATACTGGAATCCGATATGGCCTGAGCGCGGAAGATCTTTGAGGGCCGTCTTGAATTTGTTCTTCGTTCCATCGGGATTCAGATTCGCCGTGTCCCATTCGTCGATATTCGCCTCGATTACGGTTTTCCCGTTCAGCACCACCGTGATCATTGGCCCCTTGCAGGTCAGCGTCATTTTGTTCCACTCTCCATCAGGCTTGCCAGCAGCCTCGGCTGGTTCCATGGCATCATAAAGGGACCCAACCACGTGCTTGCCGGAGTAAATTCCCGCCGATGCGACCTGGATCTCAAAGCCTCCCTGCACCGCGTTCTTCGGATTGGTGCGAAAAAAGACTCCGCTGTTGCACTTCTCGGAAGTCTTGTACTCCACGGAAAGTTCAAAATTCTCGTAAGGCTCTTTGGACCAAATGTAGCCGCCCGGCTTGTCCGAAACGGCCAATTCGCCATCCTGAACCACCCACGCTCCCTCCTTGTCGAGCGTCCAGTGACTCAACCCCTCCGCCAAAAGATCAACCGAGCCGTCTTCCGCCATCACGACCGGAGTCGCCAATGGGCAAAGTAGCAAAGAACAGGTGAGGAGGGACAAGAAGGAGTTTTTCATTGTAGATGTAGAAGTCATTGGTAAGAATTTTTGCCATACGGCGGGAGGACATAGGCACGCGATTGGCTATGAGCAAGCACTTCGCGATGCAGCACTTTCGTTCACACTTTTTTGCCATGCCCAATCAAAGCGTGAAGAATGTCGCCACGATTGAGGTTTCTGACCGCTACTGTTGCCTCCGACGCTAGATTGCCGTCGAGCCATCCGCCAACCACATCGCGGCATCCGGCCATAATCGGTGATGCGCTTTGCGGCTTACTGCCAGCCCGATGTGTCCGGCGTTGATCGACATCTCCCGCCAATGCTGCGTGCCAATATGATCCCTTAACGCCAGGGTGGCTTCGGGCGAAACCAAGTGATCGGAGTCGGCAGTCAATGCCAGCACCGGATTGGTAATCTGCCCGAGATCGACATTTTCACCAGCCAACCGGAATTCTCCCTTCACCAGTTGGTTTTTCTGATACAAGCACTTCACGAACTCCCGAAACGTTTCTCCGGCAACCGGGATGTTGTCATTTCCCCAGCGCTCCATCGCAAGGAAGTTTTCAATAAAGCGTTCATCGTGCAAGCGATCGTAAAACGTCGAGTATTTCTGCAGGTAGTTGTTCACAGGTTTCATCATCTGGAACGTCGTTTGCAGAAAGGAGCCCGGGCAATTGCCGTAGGTATCGATCAAGGTATCGACGTCGAAATTCGCTTCCTCCGTCCATACATTGAGAAGGCTCTTGCGATCACTGAAATCGATTGGAGCAGCCATCAGGATCAAGTTCCGGATCAACTCCGGATACCGTGCGTTGAACATGGTCGAGAAGGTCCCTCCCATGCAGTAGCCCAGCAGATTCAACTGATCGCTCTGGGTTTCGTCGCACACAAAATCCGCCACGTTCTTCATCAATCCACACACATAATCCTTGATCCGCATGGTACGATCCGCGGCGGTGGGGATTCCCCAGTCAATCAGATACACATCGAACCCGCGTTTGAGGTATTGTCGAACGACGCTTCGATCGGTCTGCAGGTCCAGGATGTAGGGCCGATTGACCAGCGCAAAGCATACCAGGAGTGGTTCGGCGAAATCCACTCCGTGTTCATTGCGATAGTGCAACAACTTCAGGGAGTCTTCCTCATAGACCACGTCATGCGGGGCGGCTGTCGCGTCCAGATCACGATAGACATTGGGAATCGTGGGCACATTTATCATCCGCCCCCATGCGTTAAAGTATTCCTGCTGCATTTGCTTCTGGACATCCAGAAACATGTTCAACATCGGATTTTGCGGGATCATAAGAGTATTGGGTTAGGGGTAAGATGTTGCGAAGCCGGAAATCAGCCCATGTTCATTCCTCCATTCACGGCCAAGGTATGTCCGGTTATATAGGCCGCCGCCGGCGAGCAGAGAAATGCCACTGCCGCCGCAATTTCGCGGGGTTCCGCCAAACGGCCGACCGGTGTCATATCAATCACGGACTTCATCGCTTTTTCGGGAACCTCTTTCGTCATCCTGGTGTTCACAAACCCCGGCGCAATGGCATTCACGGTAACCCCTTTGGACGCAAATTCCCGGGCCAGCGTTTTGGTGAAACCAATCACTCCGGCCTTGGCCGCGGCATAGTTGGCCTGGCCAAAATTCCCGACCTCACCCACGATGCTGCTGATACTTACAATTCGTCCCCAGCCGTTTTCCGCCATGCCGTCTGCAAATTGTTTCGTCACCATGAAAACTCCGGTCAGGTTGACGGCGATCACCGCGTCCCACATCTCCTTGTTCATCTTTCTGAAGGAGCGGTCTCTGGTGATACCGGCGTTGTTGACCAAGATATCGACGTTGGGGAACACTTCGCGAATCTCCTCGCCCATTGCCTCAACCTCGTCCTCCTTGGCGACGTCATGCGAACAATAAGTGGATTTGCGCCCCATGTCCTCGATGCGGCGTGTCACATCTTCGGCAAACTTGCATCCAGTATAACAGGTGATTCCCACATCCGCGCCCAACGCCGCCAACGTGAGCGCGATGGAACGGCCAATACCGCGTGAACCGCCGGTCACGACTGCGGTTTTGCCTGCCAGTCCCCAACCGTTTTCAAAATCAAAGTGCTCTTTGTCCATGGATTAGCTTTGGTTGAATCTTCCAAAATGAGTTTCTACGACTTCCTGGCTCGCGCCCGCTTGGTGGAAGCGGACTTTGTGGCCGCCTTCTTCTTCGGTTTGGCGCGTGAGCGACTCGGGCCTGCCCCACTCCCCGAGCCTGACTCCGCCTTCCCCGGAACGAGGCCATCCAGCGTCGCCTCCATCCTGTCCAACCGGGAATGCAATTGGTTCAGGCGTAAGAGGATGGTCTCCTCCGCGCTGTGCAATCGCTCGAACAGTCCACTGATGTCATCGACGGTCGGGATACTGCAATTGCGAGCCACTTCCTGACTGAAATTGTTGACCTGCTCCTTGGACTTCGTCACCGCGTCAGAGTTGTGACGCATCCATTGAAGGAAGATCGGGCTGCGCATGAAGGCGTCGATACTCTGCCCCATACTGTCCATCCACTGCCCTCGAAATTTCTCGTAGGCGTCTGCGGGATTCATGCCGTCCGAAAACCCGTGCATCATTCGCTCCGTATTCTGGGAAGTCTGCTCGGAGTAAGATGTCCACATGTCCATGAAGGGTTTGAACATGGGGTTGTCAAAGCCGTAGGGTGAGCCGTTTCTGTTAGTTTCAGGCATGATGCGATGAAGTTGATTTTGAAGTAAGCGTTTCTAGTTTTCCGTCATTTCAATGGCCATGGCGACCGCTTCGCCACCGCCGATACAAAGGCTCGCAATACCACGCCTTCCCCCCGTTCGTTTCAATGCGTTGAGCAGCGTCACCAGAATGCGGGCGCCACTGCAACCGATGGGGTGCCCCAACGCGACGGCTCCGCCATGGATGTTGACCTTTTCCCCGGGAATGCCGAGCTCCTTCATCGCCGCCATCGTCACCGCCGCAAAGGCTTCGTTGATCTCAAACAGATCAGTGCCTTCAACCGTCCAGTCCAGCCGATCCATCAACCGCTGAATAGCTCCCACCGGCGCCAACGTAAACCACTCCGGCTCGCGACTAAAGGTTGCATGACCGACGATCCTGGCAATCGGCCGCAAACGCAGGCTGGCACATTTGGCATCCGAAACCACCACCAAAGCCGCCGCGCCATCGTTGATGCTGGACGCATTTCCCGCAGTAATGGTGCCGTTCTCACGATCGAATGCCGGGCGCAGTTCGCGAAGGCGATTGGCATCGAATCGCGCCGGCTCCTCGTCCTCAATCACATCCACCTTCTTCCGGCGAACCATCGTGGTTACGGGGATGATTTCATCGTCGAAAATCCCTTCTTTGACCGCAACTCGCGCCCGGTTGTAGCTACGCTCGGCAAAGTCGTCCTGCTCGGCGCGGGTGAAGCCCAATTCCTTGGCGCAGAGATCGCCAAACGTGCCCATGTGCTGATCGCCGTAGATGTCCCACAGACCGTCGTGAATCATGGAATCGACCAACCTACCATGCCCCATCCGATAGCCTTCCCGGGCTTTGGGCAACAGGTAGGGTGCCTTGGTCATGCTTTCCATGCCACCGGCAACGACCAGGTTCGAATCTCCCAGGCGAATGGATTGATGAGCCAGCATCACAGCCTTGAGCCCGGAACCGCAAACCTTATTGACCGTGGTAGCTCCCACCGACGAAGGAATCCCTGCGTAAATCGCCGCCTGGCGCGCCGGGTTCTGCCCCACACCAGCCGAAAGCACGTTGCCCATAATGACCTCATCAAGATCTTCCGGATCGACCCCGGTTTGAGCCAGCACCCCCTTGATGCAGGTGGCGCCGAGATGAGGGGCCGTAACCGAGGCCAGCGTTCCTCCAAGGGAACCAAGCGGAGTCCGGAGGCCTGCCGCGATGAACACTTCTCGATCTTCCATGCTGCTAATTGTTGTCGATTGTTGAACTCAAAACTTCATCCTCTCCTTCCACTGGAAGTGTTGGGTTAGGCTGAAGCGGACGGCCCCCACTTTGAGGCCATCTCCACCCACGTTTTGACGGCGGTTTGATATTCCTCCAACTGTGCTTCGGAACTTTGCTGAACGGCGTCCAGCGTGGTTCGGCATAACTCTTGGGCCTTGGTGCCAAATTCCTCGGGACTGGTTGATTGCGCCAACCCCATTGCACCCTCCATCGCTTCGACGGCGCTCTGCACCTGGACATCGATCACTTCACGACGCTTTGCCAGCATGTCCTCCATCGTTTCCTGCCATTCATTCTGCGCGCTCGTCACTTTCTTGGACCAAGCGTTTTCAGAGCCGTTCTGGCTTACCGTGGACCACTTCTCGCTCCACATGCGAAAAAATTCCTGCTGCATCTCCACATTCGCTTCCGTGGCTTTGCGGATGGATTCGAAGGCATCGTCGAAGACCTTCTTGGTTTGCGCTCTTTCTTTCGAGCCTGTTGTTTTGGTAGTCATGGCTTTTGTGCTGAGTTTCCTGGTTAATGGTCCGGTTGTTGGTTGATCAATCATCAAAGGCTGAACCGGCGCAGCACTTTCAACAATTGATACAGATTGTTACTCGCCCCTGGTTCCGTCAAGATTAAAATGCTGCAATTGCGAAACTTTGTAACGTAACAAATGGTGATTCATGGCGTGTTTTTCAGTCAACATCTTCAATTCACCCCTCAAAATTGCTGCAATTGCGTTATCTGTTTGCAATTCCGGAATTTCGGAAGCTTCGTAGGCAAATGGCCTCCACCGAAACCGTTCAGATCAAACGATATCCAAATCGGCGCTTTTACGCTCGCGACTCCAAAAACGCCCGTGGCACCAAGTCTTATGTATCGCTGGGCCAGATCGAGGAGTTGATCTGTGGCGGCAAAACCGTGGAAATCACCGACAGCCAAAGCGGGAAGGACATTACACGCTCGGTCCTGACCCAGATCATCCTGGAGCGACAACCCGACAAGATGGCGCTCTTCCCGACAGCGATGCTGCACTCGATCCTGCAGGCCAACGACGCAGCGAGCAGCTTCTTTCGCGAGTATTTTCAGAACTGTCTGCACTATCTTGATCATCTGAATGTCACTCCCAAGCACATGCCCAACCAAACTCAGCCCATGCAATGGATGGAATCATGGTTCAAGGGCATGATGCCGGACGGGAAGGCAGCCGAGCCGCCCAAGTCCTCTCCGCATCCAACCGAGGACCTGGCCAGGCGGCTGGAGGAAATGGAAATCCGCCTGCGGGAATTGGAAAAAACGGATGAGGAGTGAGGATTCCATTTCGCCATTAACCATCGGCCTCTCCGTGCTGATACCAACCCAGCCAAGCGGCGAGCCAGTCGTTGTTATGAAGCTGTCCGCTTGAAGGGGCGAATGTCGCCAGCGGATGAGGCGGCCCAGGATTGAGCTCGAAGTCGACCCCGCCAACTTCATCCGCGAAATCCCAATCCGCCCAACTGGATAACCAGCCGGTATAGCTCTCCACCACAGGAGGCGACTCCTTTGAAAAGGTCAAATTCGGCCCCCGAACCTGACGCGGCGCATTGGCCGCAGTAGAGGCCCCAGCAAGTATGCTTGTCTTGTTATTCATGATCGTTGTCTTTGAAATTCAAGAGTCAGTCGGCGGACAACACGGCAGAACCAGTTTCACGGCGAACCGGAACCCCATTTTCAGGACTGTTTTCCGCCACGGCTTTTCCGACCAATTCGAACCGGATTTCCTCGTTGAAGATGTCCTCGTCGTCAGGGCAGAGCATTCGGACTCCGGAGCCGATTTCCACGTCCTGGCGCCGCACGCCATCCAATGTCCCCATCACCAAAGGCCCACCCTCCAACTTCACCAATACCAGCATGGACGGCAGGGCAGAATCGCCGAATTCAGCGGGCGGAAAGGTGAATGAAAATACCTGACCTGTCGGAATTCCGGCAAGAGCGAGTAGGTTCTGAAAGGGGAGTGTGTGCATATTCATATCTTGTTGTTCTAGTTGAGAGATTGGTTGATTAAGATTCGAGCTTGAGACGGCAGGGCGACCAGCTTCCATCATCTTGGAGACATCCTCAGCCGCGTTCCAGAACGTGCGTCACCACAGTCGCCGCAGTTCCTCCGAAACTCTGCGTCAAGGCGACAGATGGTGAATCCAGTTGGTTCGGACCAGCCTCGCCACGCAGCTGCTGCACAGCCTCCACCACCTGGTAAGCGCCGGTTGCACCAACCGGATGCCCCCGCGCCTTCAACCCGCCCGCCGTGCAAAGCGGCAAGCCACCTTTCAGGTGAATGCCCACCTCACGCGCAAACTCCGTGCCGCGCCCTCGCTCAGCAAACCCACACGCCTCCAAGCTCAGCACCGTCATGATCGTAAAGGCATCGTGGGGCTCGAAAAAATCGATCTCATTCAATTCACGATTGGCCTGACGCAGGGCGTCCCGACAGGACTCCTCTGCCGCCCTGAGCCAAAGAGGGTCCCCGCGCTCCTGCAGACTCAAGGTATCACTAACACTGACACTGCCGCGAATGTGCACCGCGTTTTTGCGTCGGCTTCGTTTGCTAACAACCACCGCAGCGGCACCGTCACCGGTGGGGCAACAATCGAAAAGCGCAATGGGGTCGGAAACCATGCGGCAGTTTAAGTATATCTGCGGAGTCACCCGTTCCCGCAAACGAGCGTTGGGATTGGCCAACGCGTTTTCATGTGCGACTTCGGCAAACTTCGCAAAATCATGCCTCTCAAGATGGTATTGATGGAGGTAACGCTGCATGAGCAGAGCGTTAAGCCCAACAAACGATGCATGATTCTTCACCTCGCGCTCGTAATCGGCCGCACTCGCCAACAAACGGGTAATCTGAGAACGGCCCGTGCCGGTCATCTTTTCCACCCCCACCGCGATCACGGTATCATGCTCTCCAGAAGCCACTGCCAAGTACGCCTGGCGGATCGCCGCGGCACCACTGGCGCAGGCTGCATTCACCATCACACTCTCGCAACCACCGTCTCCCAGCTCCGCAGCAACCAACGGCCCGAGATGCGATTGCCCGGTGATTTCGCTCGCCATCATATTCCCAACAAAGACCGCGTCCACCGCATCGACCCGGGCGTCCACCATGGCCCGGCGACAAGCTTCAACCGCCATGGCACCTACAGAAGCCGTTTCACGTTTAGCGACAGGGATCTGCCCGATTCCCAATATAGATACGTTACGCATTCAGGTATCTTTGTTAGTGTTTCCTAGTTCCTGGTTACAGTGCCAATCGTAACCTCCTTCCATCTCCCCTCAATGCGGTGTTCAGCATACTACCGCGTTAATGAACCCTCCATGTCCCGCGTACGTACTTTGCGTACTTGAACTTACACTTTCCGACCATGACTGCCCCGAGGCCGGCATCCGCGCCTACAGCAACTTTCGCCGCCGACGCTCAAGTTCCCGGAAACAGCAAGGGACTCGCATTCGCCCTCAACGATCCGTAATCCAGCACCGCTCCAACCATCAAACCAATCCCTCTCCCCGACGAAGGAACTTGGCCAACTGCGTACCGCGCGAATCAGCCCCACAACAGGCCTTCAACTCCCCTTCCGGAAAAGACTCTAGCCCAAACCGTACCAGCGCGTAAAACTATCCACCTCTTCCCGCTCCGTCCGGTAGCGGTTTACCGGGTCATCCCGATCAGGATACCCCATTGCAATTCCGCAAACCACTTTCAGCGAATCTGGCAGATCCAAGATCTCCCTGACAATATCCGGATATTCCGCCATCGCCGCTTGAGGGCAAGTTTCAAGCCCGAAGGCACGGGCTGCCAGCATGACGTTCTGAATGAACATCCCCATATCCACCCAGGAACCTTGTTCCAAATCTTCATCAATCAGGATGAACAATTCAACCGGCGCCCCAAATCCTTGATAATTCTTGACCCATTGCTCCCTCCTGCGTTCCCGGTCAGAGCGCTCAATGCCCAAAGCACCATAGAGGGCCATCCCACAGGCAACGCGACGTGAGCGGTAGGGCTCAGCAACCTTGTCGGGATAATACTTGTAATCCGCCCTTGAATCTTCCCCTTCGCTGAAGGCGCTGACAATGCGGTCGCAAATTTGATTTTTCACCTCTCCTGCCGCCACGGCCACCCGCCAGGGTTGCGTGTTGGTTCCTGAAGGGGCCCAACGGGCTGCTTCCAACACCGAGCAAATCGCCTCCTTTGATACCGGCTTGTCCAGGAACGCACGCGTTGACGCACGCCCCCTGATTCCGTCCAATAAATCCATGACGAAAGGCTAATTCAGCAGGCCTTAATGAAAAGCCGATTTTACTTTCGGAACGCCGCCGCTCAACCCTCCTCATCTCCCGCCCCCTTCAATTGAAACCACCATAAAACCCACACCCAGAAACACGCCCTAAATTAAATTTTTCACAAAAATGACTTTTTGAATTGAGAATTTTCTGATTCAGTATAATTGACCATAAATTTCAAATAGTTCTTAACCTGAACCTAGGGACATTATGGCAATTAAGAAATCAGGCTCCGTGAGTACGGGGAAGCAGGAGCAAACACCTTTTTGGGGGCTACAATCCACATTTTCAAGAATTGGGATTGCTAAACTTATGAAACTTTCAATGGCAGCGATGATTCTTCTCGCCATTGGGCTCGCAGCTCTTTTCAACAGCGGACCCAACGAAGAGCCCCCCACCCCGCTTTCCAGCGAAGTTGTCAGCACACCTGCAACAACGGATACCCGCCCCGTTTCAGTCAATCCCGCCGCGAGAACTTTGGAGGAGGTTCAACCAACCACTTCAAAGCAACAGAACCTCGACCCAGAGCATCCATCACTCATTGCAAAGCAAATTATCGTCACACTCGTTCGGAACACTGAGCGAGACGAAGAATGGGGAACCAGAATCGCGAAAGTTGAAATCGCCCCGCTAATCAACCAGCTCTACCTGGCTCGTAAGAAGGGCTTCAAACCAAACCTCGCCACTTACAAAACCGACGCCTATCCGCCGGATGACATGGAATTGCTAAACGAACTGCAACAAAGCATCCAAAAGAGGCCGGATCTCAACCTCCTCGTCGAAGGCATGCTCCGGCAATACGGATTGATGCACTGCGAAACCTTGGATGCAGCTCTCCGAAGCTGGCTGATCCCCAGCTAACAATCAACTTTCCGACTAGAACCATGAAGCATTTCTTCCACCTTGCCTGCGCAATAGGCCTATTGCTTTCTGTGCATGCACAAACCTACACCCATCATCCTGCGACCGCAGAAGGGATGGGTACAGCTGGAGCAATCGGTGCATATCTCAATGGGACTCTGCCTTACAACCCTCCATCCAATTCGGGCTCTTCGAGCGGGCCGTCATGGGTTTTGGAGGATGCATTTCCGGCACTCAATGGCTTCTGGAAACCACTTGACGCTCACCTTGTCCCGAACAGCAGTCCACCACAGATCGCAGTTCGGGAACGGCTCGGGAAAGTCTACATCATCGAAGATGATCCAACCTCGACCTCGAAGGTCCAACTCTTGGACATCAAGAATTTGATCGACAACAACCACAACGGGGGACTTCGCGGCTTTGCCTTCCACCCGGAGTACAACGATCCAAACTCGCCAAACAAGGATTACTTTTACACATGGTATTCGACCAATATTAACGGAACTCTTTACCTCCAGCTTTCCCGATTTACGCGCGACCCAAATACAGGATCGGCCCCCCTGAGTTCTGAATTGGTCATGATTCGGATGAAGGAACTCGCCCCTCTCGACCATATTGGCGGCGGGATGATCTTTGATAATGACGGGTTTCTTTTGCTGGGCATCGGAGATCTGGAGTACACTGATGAGGAGTTCCTGGACACGCTTCGTATCGACAGGATGTTCCAAAGCTGCATCCTGAGGATTGATGTTGACCAAGACAGCTCGAAGAGCTTTCCACCCACCCGAACCCTTCAGGGAGGCATCGTCAATGGGATTCAAACCACCCAAAGCCATACAACAGGACGATACGCAGACGCGCTCAATCTATCTGGAGTTGGTTACTTCATTCCGAATGACAACCCCTTTGTCTCAGAGCCAGACGCCTTGGCTGAGCACGTAGCAGTAGGAGTCCGAAATCCGTGGCGGTTCTCAAAAGATTCGGTTGATGGAGACATTGTCTTTTTCGATGTCGGCTCCAACAGCAGCCCTGTGTATGAGGAAATCAACCTCTATGCCAAAGGAGCTGACTTCGGCTGGCCCTATTGGGAGGGGGAAGTTTCAAAAACTTACGAAACAGGGATTGCTGCTCCAACAAACCCCTTGGGCCCCTTCACGACAGACATCTGGAGCTATGCACATGTTGACGGAAACGGGAACTGCATCGGAGATGGTGTCATCTACCGAGGCAACTCCCTTCCCGGCCTCAACTCCAAGGTTGTCTATAACGACTACAACTCTGGCCGAATCTGGGCTCTCGACTACAAAGGTGGTGGGGCACCACAAAACGAGCTACTCCTCGATTTGGATGGAGGTGTTACGGGAATGCTCATTAGTTCGGATGGCGAATCCATCTATCTGATCAGCCATACAAACCACCGGATCTCCAAACTTACATTAGCGAACACCAACGTCCCTGAGCCCCCAACCCTGCTCTCTGAAACAGGGGCGTTTTCAGATCTGGCAACCTTAACTCCAACTACTGGATTTCTTCCTTATCAACCAGCAGCCCCACTTTGGAGTGATGCGGTTTCCAAATATCGGTGGGTCGCAATCCCCAATGATGGAACGCACGATTCAGCCAGCGAGAAAATTGTATTTTCCGAAGAAGATGTGTGGGATTTTCCAATTGGCACCGTCTTTCTCAAGCATTTCGAACTTGCGGATGATAAGCAGAACCCTTCGTCGCGAATCCGATTAGAAACTCGCTTCCTCGTCCGGGGAGCAGATGATTGGTATGCCGTGACCTACAAGTGGAACGAAGAAGGCACGGACGCCGTTCTCCAGACCGATGGCTCCACTGTAACAGTTCCAGTCACCCAGCTAGACGGAACAACGGCAGATCAGACCTGGGAATTCCCCAGCCGCGCAAGCTGCATGGATTGCCACCAACCTGCAGCAGGCTTTGCCCTGGGCATGAATACGCGTCAGTTAAACTGGGATTTGGCCTACCTCGCAGCAGGCGTCCAGAATCAAGTCGGCTACCTTAACTCACTGGACATCTTCCATACTGATTTGGACCCGAACGACTTTCCAACCTATCTAACGTCAAACAATCTTTCAGATTCCAGCGCCAGTGTCGAACAACGTGTCCGGTCCTTTATAGACTCGAACTGCTCCAACTGCCACCGTCCGGGCGGCGTCGCCGGAAGGGCCGCATTTGACGCTCGACTAACCACCCCCATCGGGCTTGCCGGGATCATCAACGCTAACGCGAACGCCGGAACGTTCGGTTTGACCGATCCAAAACTCATTAAGCCTGGAGATATCCAGAACTCCATTTTTCACTACAGGGACGGAAACAGAACTGATCCTTCCGCGCAAATGCCACCAATTGGTACCACCATCGCACACGAGGGCTACATCACACTCCTCGAACAGTGGATTACCGAAATCCCCACGACTTTGGATAGTGATGGCGACGGTGTTCAGGACACGCTCGACGACTTCCCCTTCGACCCCACCGAAACTACAGATACGGATAGTGATGGCGTGGGTGATAATGCAGACGCTTTCCCGAACGACCCAACCGAAACGGTTGATACCGACGGTGATGGTATCGGCGACAACTCCGACTCCTATCCAAACGACCCAACGAATAACGGGACTACGGGCGGATACCTCTTTTTGAGAGCCATCAACTCCGGTGGCGACAACGAAGATAATTTCGATGCTGACACTGACTTTGTGGGTGGCGGCACCTACAAGAAGGGGAAGGCGGACATCACAGGGAATGGCGACATCCCTGCAGACGTCTACCGGCATGAGCGAGACGGCGACTTCATCTACACACTTGCAGGTCTAGCCCCTAATGAACCCCACTTGGTACAGTTGCACTTTGCGGAGATCTACTTCAGCGAGTCCGGAAAACGCGTGTTCGATGTGCTCATCAATGGCACTCTAGTCCTCGACGGCTACGACGTCTTTTCAGTGACGGGAGCAAAGAATGCAGTCGTTGTAGAATCCTTCAACACCGTCGCCGATTCGACTGGAACTATTACAGTCGAGTTTGTCAGTGAAGTGAACAACGCCAAGGTCAGCGGCATCGCCCTCTTTGAAGTCACAGGGCCACCTGAACCCGACGCGGACGGCGACGGCGTCCCCGATTCGGTTGACGCGTTCCCCAATGACCCCGCCGAAAGCGCGGATACGGACGGCGATGGCGTTGGTGATAACGCCGATGCTTTCCCCAATGATCCGACAGAAACCGTAGACACAGACGGCGACGGCATTGGTGACAACGCTGACGAGTATCCCAATGACCCGACGAACGGAGGAACGACCACAGACAGTGACGGCGACGGTGTGATTGACTCCGCCGACGCCTTCCCCAACGATCCGACCGAAACAACCGACACCGATGGCGACGGCATTGGCGACAATGCCGACGTGTTCCCGAACGATCCTACTGAAACCGTAGACACAGACGGCGACGGCATTGGTGACAACGCCGATCCCTACCCCAATGATCCGACCAACGGGGCCTCATCTGGCAATGTGTTGCTACGCGCCATCAACTCTGGCGGCAAAGAGGAGGACACGTTCGAAGCTGATACGGACTTCGTGGGTGGCGGAACCTACCGAAAAGGAAAGGCCGTGATCACAGGAAATGGCGACGTCCCCGCTGATGTCTACCGACACGAGCGTGATGGTGACTTCACCTATACACTGACGGGACTCACTCCCGGAGCATCTCACCTGTTAGAACTCCACTTTGCCGAGATCTACTTCTCAGAGGCCGGAAAACGCGTCTACGACGTCCAGATCAATGGAACAACGGTCCTCGACAGCTACGATATCTTCTCGGTGACCGGTGCTAAAAACGCAGCCGTTGTTGAGTCCTTCAACGCAGTAGCGGATTCAAGCGGAACCATCACGGTGAACTTTATTAGTGAGGTGAACAATGCCCTACTTAGCGGTTTGGCTCTCTACTTAGTCACTGGAGACCCAAATGATCCGGACACAGACGGAGACGGAGTCACTGATTCCTTTGACGCCTTCCCCAACGACCCCAACGAGACCACAGATACGGATGGAGATGGCGTTGGTGACAATTCTGATGCCTTCCCAAGTGATCCCTCCGAAACCGTTGATACCGACGGCGATGGTATTGGTGACAACTCAGACGCCTACCCGAACGACCCAACCAACGGAGGGTCATCGACCGACAGCGACGGTGACGGAGTCATTGACTCGGTTGACGCCTTCCCCAATGACCCGACCGAAACAACCGACTCCGATGGTGACGGCACGGGCGATAATGCGGACGTATTCCCGAATGACCCAACCGAAACGACGGATACCGACGGCGACGGCGTTGGCGACAACGCAGATACCTTCCCGAATGACCCAACGGAAAGCGTGGATTCAGACGGCGACGGAATCGGTGACAACTCTGATGCCTATCCGAATGATCCAACCAACGGGACCTCCGTTCTTCTGCGCGCCATCAACTCCGGCGGCAGCGACGAAGGAATCTTCGAAGCTGATACGGATTTTGTAGGCGGCGGAACTTATAAGAAAGGAAAAGCCGACATCACAGGCAATGGAAACATCCCTGTCGATGTTTATCGATATGAGCGTGATGGTGACTTCACCTATACCCTTACTGGACTTACGCCCAATGCCGATCACATGATCCAGCTTCACTTTGCCGAGATCTACTTTAGCGAGCCAGGCAAGCGGGTATTCGACGTCTTGATCAACGGCAATCTCGTCCTCGACAGCTACGACGTCTTCGCTGTAACCGGCGCCAAAAATGCAGTCGTTGATGAATCCTTCGACATCGTTTCCGACTCGAGCGGAACCATCACGGTGACCTTCATCAGCGAAGTAAACAACGCCAAACTGAGCGGCCTTTCTCTCTACCAAGTTACCGCCACGGATCCAGATTCGGACGGCGACGGGGTTGCTGATTCTGCAGATGCTTTCCCGAACGACCCAACCGAAACGACGGATACTGACGGCGACGGCACTGGAGACAACGCTGACGCGTTCCCGAACGACCCGACAGAAACAGTTGATTCAGACGGCGATGGAACCGGTGACAACTCCGACCTCTACCCCAACAACGGCTCCATGTCCGGCCCCGGCATTTACACCCTGCTGGTCCCGGTCCCCACAGGGGTCACCAATAGTGGAGAAGGCTACGGAACTCTCACCCTCGACGGGAACCTTACTGGACCTGTTACGATTACCATGGGAGATGGCTCCACGCTGAACCAGCAGGTAACTGTTACCAACCAGGCTATCGCGGTGAATGCCTCGGGAACGTTACCCGGAGATACGCTGTCTGGCACTTTGGACTTTGAAGACCAACCGATCAGTGACCTCCAAGGGTTGGGCTTAAGTTGGACAATTGAAGGAGACCCCACTCCGGTATCTGTCGACCTCATCGGCTCTCTTTACCAGCCAGGCAATCTCGACGCCCTGTTTGGAACCAGCACCTTGCTGGTTACCCTTCAGGATGATAGTGGAATCGTTGCCGAAGAAACCGTGACCATCACTTCCGGTAATACGGTAACTTGGCCACCTACTGGTGAGACGGGCATCTTCGATCCCGCTACCGGAGTGATCACTTGGCAGATTACCGTAAACAGTGAGACTTGGTCATTAGAAGGCGTCTACTTCGAAGATCAGAATCTTGTTGGAGGCCAGTTCCACAACGGAATCAATCAAATTGGAGTACTTCGCATTACCCCTGACGCACCGTAGAGCTGATCAACGACGGCAGGGCAACGTTGAACCTCAGGGACAAACAACCTTATCTTTCAAGGATACTTCCACCAAAATCTAGTTATCTTCTCTCCGTAAAACGGACTCGAACTCTACCTCGTCGTTCTTTCGGCGAGCTTTAGCGCAGCAGTTATTGGGCATTTTGAATCAACAGCAATAGGAGAAATCCGGCAAGGCCACGTGGAATCCTCACAATGCCAGACGCTTCGATTCATGGTGAACTTTGACGCTACCTCTTTTACCAGGCTGACTTGAATTTCAGCCACCCTATTTGCACCACTCAAATCATGAAGCTCTTACTACAATTGGCAGGCGTATTGTGCCTGAGCATTAGTGTGCACGCTCAATCCCCGGGAAATGACACGGTACTATTACGTGCCATCAACTCCGGTGGAAGCGACGAAGAAATCTTCGAAGAAGACACCGATTTTTCAGGTGGAGGAACTTACAGAAAGCGCAAAGCCGTCATCACAGGGCACGGCAACATCCCAGAGGATGTTTATCGTTTTGAGCGTTACGGAAATTTTTCCTATCACTTAACTGGCCTCATCCCAAATGCACCTCACCGACTCGATCTGCATTTCGCCGAAATCTATCACTCGGATCTCGGCAAACGCGTCTTTGACGTCCTAATCAACGGCACGCTCGTTCTGGAGAACTACGACATCCTTTCTGTAACAGGCGCTAAGAACGCAGCTGTGGTCGAATCCGTCAACACCACGGCAGACTCGAACGGAGAAATTTCGGTAACCTTTGTGACATTGGTAAATGATGCGAAAGTTAGCGGGCTTACACTCTATCAGATCACCGAAAGCTCATCCGACCCTGATTCTGACGGAGACGGAGTCATCGACACACTTGATGCATTTCCCAACGATCCGACTGAAACAACTGACACCGATGGCGACGGCGTTGGTGACAACTCTGACGCGTTTCCCAATGACCCAACGGAAACCGTCGATACTGACGGAGACGGTATCGGTGACAATTCTGATCCCTATCCGACTGACCCGACTAATGGAGGAGACCCCACGGACAGCGATGGCGATGGAGTGAACGACTCTGAAGACGCCTTTCCCAACGACCCGACTGAAACTACGGATACGGACAATGACGGCGTTGGCGATAACACTGACGTATTTCCTGACGATCCAGCCGAATCAGCCGATAGCGACGGCGATGGCGTAGGAGACAACGCAGACGCTTTCCCTAACGACCCTACCGAAACCGCTGACTCCGATGGCGATGGCACCGGAGACAACTCTGACGCTTTCCCTACCGATCCAACGGAAACCGCTGACTCTGATGGCGACGGCACCGGGGACAACGCAGACGCCTTTCCCAGTGATCCGACGGAAACCACTGACTCCGATGGAGACGGCCTCGGCGACAACTCCGACCCCTTTCCAAACGATCCCAATAACGGAAACGGAACCCCTAGCGGCGAAACCGTGTTCCTACGCGCCATCAACTCCGGCGGGAGTGATGAAGAAATTTTCGAAGCAGACACGGACTACTTCAATGGCGGCACCTACAGAAAACGCAATGCCGTCATTACAGGAAACGGCGATGTTCCCGCTGATGTTTATCGTTTCGAGCGATACGGGAACTTTTCCTACACTCTAACTAACCTCACTCCAAACACAGAACATCTGGTAGAACTTCACTTTGCTGAAATCTACCACTCGGATCCAGGCAAACGAGTCTTTGATGTCTTAATCAATGGAACGCTCGTACTTGAGAATTACGACATTATCTCAGTCACCGGGGCAAAGAACGCAGCAGTGGTCGAAACATTCAGCACCTTTGCAGACTCATCCGGAGCAATAACTGTGACCTTTGTAACCTTGGTGAATGACGCCAAAGTAAGCGGTATTGCACTTTATAAAGTTACGGGCCCGCCAGAACCTGACTCAGATGGCGATGGCGTTGGAGATTCACAAGATGCTTTCCCTAACGATCCTACCGAAACCGCGGATACCGACGGCGACGGCGTTGGAGACAACTCCGACGCATTTCCCAGTGACCCGACCGAGACAATCGATTCGGATGGCGACGGCATCGGCGACAATTCGGATCCCTACCCGACTGACCCGACAAACGGTGGAACTCCGGTCGACAGTGATGGCGACGGCGTCAATGATGACGAAGACGCCTTCCCTAACGATCCTACCGAAACCACGGATACCGACGGTGATGGCATCGGAGACAACTCCGATCCCTATCCCACCGACCCAACGAACGGGGGCCCCAGCACCGATCCTGATCTTGCCGGAGCAGCAGAAGGAGTTCCTTCTTACACGGGAGATTGGCAACTATTGCCCAGTGCCGATGGCAGCTCTCCCGAAGGTCGCCATGAGAACGACTACATCGGGATCTCCAACAAACTTTACCTTCTCGGCGGTCGCAGTAGAGATCCTGTCCAGGTTTATGACGCCTCGACAAATACATGGACCGATTACCCCAAGCCACCAATTAAGATCCATCACTTTCAATCCGTCGAGTGGAACAATAAAATCTATATTGTCGGGGCCTTCACCGGCACCTATTCCTCAGAACCTCCCGTTCCCAATGTCTACATCTTGGACATCGCGACAAAAGAGTGGACCGTCGGCCCTGAAATTCCCTCAGACCGGCAACGTGGAGCTGCCGCAGCCGTCGTCTATAACGAAAAAATCTACATTGTTGGCGGGAATACACTAGGTCACCAAGGCGGGTTCGTTCCATGGTTTGATGAATTCGACCCCGCCACAGGAAACTGGACAGTCCTTGCTGATGCACCGATCGCTCGAGACCACCACAGGGCAGCCATCGTTCAGGACAAACTCTACGTTGTCGCAGGCCGCCAAACGAACCGCCCCGTGGACAATGTAAAGGCCAATACCATCGGTCAGGTGGATGTCTTTGATTTCGCAACAAATCAATGGTCGACACTTCCGAATGACATCCCAACACAACGAGCTGGAGTCGCCATGATTCAACACGGCCGGGAACTTATTGTCGCCGCCGGCGAATCACTGTCCGGAAATCACAATGAGGTCGAGGCCCTTGACCTCATTGATGGCACCTGGAGAACACTACCTGACCTTGTCTATACAAGGAATGGCCCGGGAGGCGCATCTTTCAAAAACCGCCTCTTCGTATCTGTCGGCTCCCCAGAAGATACGTTGGCTAATCAGGAATTCCTCGACATGGAACCTCGCCCAATCCCAGATGGCGCAACCCTCATTACCGGCACAACTGCGCCCTCTCAAAACAGAAACTCTTTTGTCACCACCACTCTCCTTGATCAGCCATCAGAAACAGAGAGCATCTCCATCAAAGGCCTCGACGCCATTCCTGCGGGACTCCCAACGCTCACTTCTGAAACAATGGATTCAGACAGTGAATCCACCAGCATTGGAACCAATGCGCAACAACCTCCCGGCACAGGATCGACCGCCGAGCCCGGAACCTACACCATATTGCTACCGCCCCCAACAGGCGTCACGAATAGCGGAGAAGGTTACGGAACTTTGACTCTCGACAGCAATTTATCAGGGCCATTGGTGATTACAATGGGGGACGGCTCAACACTCAACCAACAAGTCACGATAACCAATCCGGCTTTCACCCTAGAAGCCTCAGGAACCCTACAGGCGGACACTCTGACAGGATTGCTCAGTTTTGAAGATCAACTGATCAGTGACCTTCATGGACTAGACCTCAACTGGACAATCGATGGAGACTCTGAACCGATTTTCGTCGATCTGATTGGAGCCCTCTACAAACCAAATGACCTGGATGAACTGTTCGGATCCAGCACGGTTACTGTATCACTGCTAACTGAAAATAATGTCATTTTCAGTGAAACCGTCACGATCTCATCTGGAAATACACTTACTTGGCCTGCCACCGGGGAGAAAGGAACATTCGATCCAGTCACAGGATCACTAGACTGGCAAATATCTGTCAACACTGAAACGTGGACCTTGAAGGGAGTATACTTCGACGATCAAACCTTGATCGGAGGGCAATGGCACAACGGGGTTAATCAAATCGGAATACTCCGAATCACCTCAAAGCTCCCATAAAGCCGTAGCAGGCTTACCGACCGCTGGGACTTCCAATATCAAGTTATTACTGCCAGCCTGACTTGACCTGTTTCCCGAAAAATGGACACTTGAAAACTGAAGTTCTGCTTTAACCTAACAAAAGCAGAACAAATGAAAAGAAGTCGATTCAGTGAAGAGCAGATCATCGCAGTCCT